>CAWJSS010000009.1:0-652282 GCA_963845605.1 uncultured Acidimicrobiaceae bacterium | reverse complement strand
CCGCTAGGTGTGGGGCATTCGAGGACCCTCGCTAACACGAAAGGATCGACACGTGGGAGTGAGCGTCCGTCCTACATGGTCGGATTGTGGGGTGACCGACAGGGTCCATCACCAGGTGAGGCCGTCGGCGTGATCCTCAATGAGTTCCTGACAAAACGCACAAAGGAGATGTCCCGATGGCCCTTGACCGGGGTCGACAGTTTGGGATGGTCTGACCCGGGCTCGTCGCGTTGAGGGCGGGGCAGCACTCGTACGCGCCGACTGGGGAAATCCCAGCAGTAATGGCCTTCCGCCCAACGTGTGCACAGACCAGCGGTATTGGCTTGAAGGATGCGTGTGCCGATTATGTATTCTGAAATAAGGAAAAGTCGCTAGGCTCCCGGTTGCGATTGCCGTCCGATATGGCTCGGCAACGATTCAGCGTTGCCCAAAATCCGAACCCCCATAATGATATTATGCATGCCGCTCCGGCGCGACACCAACTGAAGGCATGGCCGGCGCCATTAGCATCCCGGTCAACCACGCGTTCTGCTCGCTCGCCTTGAGCAGGAAGGACGCACGTCCCGTCGTTCCATAGTCCACTGATACGGCTACCGGAGTGGAACCGAAGGGAAGCAGGGCGACACTGCTGCGGGCCGGGTGTGCTGCCCGTCGCCCACCCTGATCGAGCGCTCACCCGACTCCGAATTTGGCTTCCGCGAGCTAGGTATTGACGACGCCTGGGATTGTCCGCTCCAGCCGTCGTTCTGGACAAGGTACGCGGCACCCTGGCGGGAGAGGGCCTCCGAGTGGGGCACTTTTTGGCCGAGGGATTTAGAGCCGAGCAGGTAGCCGTCGTAGGCCTCGCTGAAGAGCACTCCCGGGGCGATGTCGTAACCGCAGCAGTCGTGACCGCATTAGCTGAACGGTCCGACGATCTCGGGATTGGCCCAAGCGCCCTCGATGTAGGCGGCCGTGGACGCTGGCGGGCTGATGCCCTGGACCGATGTCGAGGGCATAGCCGGCCTTAGAGGTGACGATCGCGGCCGCGCCGAGGGTGCGCCGAAGCTGGCCGATCTGGGCCTGCAAGGCGTTGGCCGTGTTGGCGATTTGCTCCTCGCTCCACAGCATGTCGATCAGCCGGTCGGCGCTGAGGTGCCGGCCTCAGCGCCACGGCAGTGGCACCTCAGGCCCTGGGCGCACGCTGTTCGCACCACCGAAGCACCGACGAAAGGAAGACCAATGTTCGAGGCAAGAGCATCTCACTAAGCGCTACGGCAAGACCGTGGCGGCCGACCAACCAGTACCGCTGGCCCAAAGACCACGGGCATTCACCTGGGCACGGATCGCTGGCCTGGTGGTGACCATCGTCCTACTGACGGGACTTACCTACCTGGGCGCCTCGTCCAGCCCGGGAACGGCCTCGGTCCCGCAGGGGGCGCACGCCGGCCAGCTGACGATGCACCCGTGCACCTATCCCACCGAGAACGGCGCCTACCGCGCCGACTGCGGGACGCTCGTCGTGCCCGAGGACCGGGCAGACCCCCGGTCGCGCCTGATCGCGCTGCCGGTGACCCGGGTCCTGGCTCGCTCATCCCACCCGCTGGCGCCGATCTTCCGGCTCAACGGCGGCCCGGGCGTGACCAACATGACGTTCCCCCAAGCGAGCCGCCTGGCCGCCCAGCACGATGTCGTCATGGTCGGCTACCGCGGCGTCGACGGCTCTTCGGTGCTGAACTGTCCAGAGGTGACGGCGGCGCTGGAGAACTCCGGAGATTACCTCCTCGGCAAAGCGTCGCTGAGCGCGTACTCCCAGGCCTTCGCCTCGTGCGCGAAGCGGCTTGAGCGAAGCGGCGTAGACCTCGCTGGCTACACGCTGGCGGAGCAGGCCGACGACATCGACGCCGCTCGCGTCGCCCTCGGCTACCAGCGCATCGACCTGGTCAGCGAGAGCGAGGGGACACGTCTCGCGATGACCTACGCGTGGCGGTACCCCAAGACTGTCGACAGCTCGGCGATGATCGGGGTGAACCCGCCCGGGAACTTCCTCTACAGCGGAGCCGAGACCGATCACGGGATCGAGCGATACTCGGCGCTGTGCGCGCAGGACCCGGCCTGCCGGGCCCGCACCGCCAACCTCGCCGCCAGCATGCAGCACACGGCGGCAAACATGCCGAGCCGGTGGTACGTCCTGCCCATCAAGCCGGGCAACGTGCTGGTCGGGACGTTCCTCGGGCTCGTCGACGAGACCTCGGGAGGCGGTGGCGTACTGGCCGGGCCGAACACCCTCGACTCGTGGATCTCCGCCGCGCATGGCGACCCGAGCGGCTTTTGGCTGCTATCGGAGATGGCTGGGCTCATCCTCCCCACGTCGTTCGTCTGGGGCGAGTTTGCCAGCATCGGGATGGCCGACGCGCAGCCCGTCGAGCGCTATTTCAGCTCCGGCGCGGACCGGGGCTCGATCATCGGCAATCCCCTGGCGGAGTTCTTGTGGGGGGCAGGAGGCCTGGTGCACGCCTGGCCGGCCAACCCGGGCGAGGACCAGTACACCACCGTGCAGAACTCGAACGTCCCGACGCTGCTCATCGGCGGCACGCTCGACTTCCAAACGCCGGCCCAGAACGCCACCAAGGAGCTGCTGCCGCACCTCCCCAACGGGCACCAGGTCATCCTGTCCGGGCTCGGGCACGCGGAAGACTTCTGGTCCTACGAGCCGAGCGCCAGCACGCAGCTGCTGACCACGTTCTACGCCACCGGCCAGGTCGACACGTCCCGCTACACCCCGAACAAGGTCAGCTTCACCACATCGTCCAGGCAGACAGCGGTTGCCAAGGACATCCTTGGGACAGTGATCGGCCTCGTCGTCCTGGCGGCCCTGTCGCTGCTCTGGGTAGCGCTCCGGGTACGCAAGCACGGTTCCGCAGGGCGCAAGACCAGCGTCGTGGCCCGCACCATCGTCCCGGTCGTGCTCGGGCTCGGCGGCTTCTTCGGAGCAGCCCTAGTCGTCCTGACGCTTTGGCCCGCGCTGTCCCTGAGCAGCGAACTGCTCCGGATCCTCGCCCCCAGCGGGCTGATCGCGCTGGGCCTCTACCTGGCCTGGGCTCACCGCGACTGGGACCGTGCCACCAAATCACGCGGGCTCCTGGCCGCCACCGCCGGCGCGTTGCTCGGAGGGTGGCTCGGGTTCACCGCGACATCCGGGCTGTTCGCGCTCGTCACCACCACGATCGGAGCTGCCGCAGGAGGCAACCTCGCCCTGATCGCCGTGAGCGTCTTCCGGGACCGGTCCGCCCGCGCGGCCATGGCGCCGCTCGCCGTCAACAGCGCGACCGCGACCGACAGCGATGACGTGGGGGCCGACCTGGCCGGAGCCGTGTACCAGACCCTGGAGAAAGAAGGTGCCGTCCACGCAAACTGAAAGGCCCGCCGAACACCGCGAATACCGGCCGCGCAGCGCGGCCGGTTTTCGCGAACGTGATCGCCTACCGGGCCGTTGCAGGTTCGGTTTGTGCCTTCCGTATGGCGTCTGGATGGGTAAGTCGTGTTTTGGGATGATTTCGACGTGGCGTTCCGACCGTAGCACGTCGTGCTACAATGGCTGTGTGGCCAGAGAGATCACCCAACGTGAACTCCGCAACGATAGCGGCGAGATTATGCGGCAACTCGACAACGGCGAGTCGTTCATCGTGACCCGCAATGGCATCCCAGTGGGGGAACTGTCTCCACTTCGCCGGCACCGCTTCGCCCGCTCGGATAGCGCCGTGGCCCTGTTCCGCCGCGCCCCCGCGATCGATCTGGGAAAGCTTCACGAGGACCTCGACGGGGTGGCCTCTCAGGAGACAAGCCCGCGTGGTTGAGAAGACCACCCGCCCTCACCGGGGGCTCATCGACACCTCGGTGGTGATCGATCTGGAACAGCTCGACTCGGGGGAACTGCCCGTCGAGGTGGCCATCAGTTGCCTAACTCTGGCGGAGTTGGCGGCCGGGCCACATGCCACCGAGGAACCCGAAGAGCGCGCTCGTCGACAGGACCGGCTACAGCGCACGGAAGCAGCGTTCGACCCACTGCCATTCGACGCCGAGGCTGCACGGTCGTACGGTCGGATCTACGCCGCTATCACGGCTGCTGGCCGCAAGGCTCGGGACCCCCGAGCAGTAGACCTACTGATCGCGGCAACTGCCCACGCTTCGTCACTACCTCTATACACCCGCAATCCCGACGACTTCCGAGGCCTTGAGCACCTTCTCGACATCGTCACCGTCTAAGCCGTGACGACCTGCGCCCGCGACTCACTTACGCGACCAGCAGGTAGCGGCATCCGCGATCGCCGACTCCGAGCGCCCTAATATCCTGGAGTTGACCTTGTCGTGACTTCGAACTCGGAGCATCCGGTGCGGGTTTCAGCTCCGGGATTCCAATCCCGAGGCTGCCGACCTCGTTAGGAGCGCCGTCATCGACGGGCTCCCAGAATGGTTGGAGCAAGAAGCTGGGGTTGCGGAAGAACTGCAATCGCGGTGTGCTCCTCGACGGCGCCTCGCTGGTCGGTCGCGACGCTCGTCGGCCATTAGGCGCTCGGGCTGCGTCAAGGTGAGGTGCTCGGCTTGGCGTGGGATGACCTTGAACTACCTACGGAACCCGGCGCGGAGGGCACGATGGTCATCCGCCCTCAACTGCAGAGGGTGACTTGGCAACATGGTTGCGTTCACACAATCCAGTACCACTTGCAGCGACGCCACCGGCTCCGAAAAGCCGTGGTCCCGTCTGCGTCTTCGATCTGGAGGATGCTGAAGCATCGAGGCTTTATCGTGCCCCAGCCGCACAAGCGGCCCAAGTGCTCCTGCGTGCCGAGCTGTCCAACGAGTGCCGGCAGGCAGACACCACCCACTGGCCGCTCTCCGACGGCACCGACGTCGGGGTCCTCAACATCATCGACGACCGCTCCCGGCTGGTGGTCGCCTCGCGGGCTTCCCTCACCACCAAGGCCGCCGACGTGGTGGCAACTTTCGAGGCCGCAGCTACAGAAGTTGGCTGCCGGCGTCGCTGTTGACCGACAACGTGGCCATATTCACGGCCGAGAACCGGGGCGGCCGCTGTGCCATCAAGACGCTGCTGTTGGCTCTGGGGGTCACCTACAAGCACGGCCAGCCTTACCACCCCAGACCTATCACTGAGCCCGGTTGCGACGACTCGTTGAGCCCGGTGGTTTCCACCTCGCTCGCAATCACGCACGGACCTCGTCACGGAGCGCGGCGCGTGCACGGGTGGTTTGGCGGGGCGGCGCTCGAACTCGTCGATTGCACGGTCGCCGGCTGTCACATTCACGGCTCGTCTCTTGTCATAGGGGGTAAGTGACCACGACAAACGGAGGCAGTAGTGCTCGAGAAAGTCTTCTACATGAGCGTGCTCGTCAGAGACCAGGACAGGGCGCTGGAGTTTTACACGAACGTCCTTGGCCTGGAGAAGCGGGTAGAGAACCCGACTCCCGACGGGCCGCGGTTTCTGACCGTCGGCGTCAAGGGCGACGAGTTTCAACTCGTGCTCTGGCCCGGGACAGCGGGGGAGGCTCAGCCGGCGCTGGGTAGCCCGCCGCCGTCGGTCACGTTCGTTACCGACGATTGCCGCAAGACGGTCGAGGAGCTGAAGTCGCGCGGCGTCGAGTTCGTCACCGACGTGCTCGAGTTCCCCTGGGGCTACGTCGCGCAGTTCCTGGACCCAGACGGCAACCGGCTTCAGCTGCGAGAGGGCCGCTAGTCCCAGGGCGGACGGCTCTAGTGGTACCGGCCTGAACCCGTCTGTCCGGCCAGCCTCTCCTCCCGCGGGAGAGGGCTCGCCAATGGTGCGCCCCAAACGGCCGTTTCTGGCGGGAGCTTCGTACACACGGGCTTTGTCAAACCCCGGTAAAGCGACGGCGGGCGGCGGGGAACGCCTTGGGTTGTCGTGCGGGGTGAACCCTGTTGGCGATCCCCGCACGATCCGACGCTGAGTAGGTGGACAAACCGGGGACCCGTAGACAAGCGATGCGTCCCCGCCCAGTACGCTGAGAGCGTGGCTATGCCCGTCAAGTCCATCGAGGAGCTGCAAGAACGGGTCGACAAGTACGCCCGGCCGCGCAGCGCCGATGACGTGTCGATCTCCTCGGACGGCACGCGGCTCGACTCCAAGGAGAAGGTGCTGGCGTTCCTCGAGGAGCTAGCTCGCGAGCGGGCTGCGCACACGCCTGAGGGGTGAGCGGCCCAGACCACTCGACGTCGGTCGTATTGTTGAAGCGCTCGACCGCCACCATGTGGATTACCTGCTCGTGTCGAGCCACTGGCGGCCTGGTCAACCCGCTCCTGTACCAGCTCGGGGAGGCTCACTCCAAGGCCCTAGTCAACATCACTACAGGCAACACCGATGTCTACGACCTCGCTTGCTGCACGGCCAAGCCCGGTTACAACGACGCCGCGGGATGGGGGTCGGCAGATTTCCCTCAGTTCGTTTCGGCGGCCGTGAGCGCGGGGCGAAAGTAGACATCCGCAGTGATGACTTTACGTTGACGCCTGCAAACCAGGGAGGAAACGATGGGCCTGGCCCCATTGCGCCACGCCACAACCGGAGTGGGCGCCCGAGCGCGTGGAGAATACCACCGCACGCCTAGTCGCCAGCCGTTCGTACCCCGAAGGAATGACCCTGGCCCGGAGCAGTCGATGGGCCCACTACCACCGGTAGGGGCGTAATCGGCGGTCTCGGAAATCAACGCTGATGGAGGCGGTGGAGGGTGCCCGGCGTTTCGGAGCAACCTGCTCGCGGGATCTGCGTGGTAGATCAAGCGAAGTTGGCCCAACGTCGTAGAACTGCTAGCCATCGATAGGCATTCATTTGAAGTCAGCGGTGGTCGGGATTGTGGCGCCGAGATTGGGTATTGGAGGCGCTTCATCAGCGCTGCCACCCCGTGCTGCATCAGGAAGCGTGTACGCGTAAGGGTGCTGTGAGCCCACCGGGCAATGCTCGGCTTGTCGTCACGAGAGGTAAACCGCCGAGCGCATCTCTGCGGCGTCCCAGGTAAACCGTCTACCTCTTGACGAATGTCAGCGTGGCTCGTGCCTCTGGTACGCCCATTCTGGCGTGGCCTTCGTAATCGCTTTGCTCTTCCAAGTCATAGCCCAGCTTTCCCCATCGCTGTATGGTTGTGCCGGCTTCGGCAACCCGGGCCGTTACTGTCTGCCGGGAACCGGTGGGGGCATTCTTCAAGCGGGACCGCCGTCGCATGGTAGACGCCGCAGGGAGACCCAAGATCGTGCCAACAACGACAACAAAAATGACAGCCTCCACGACGACCTCCGAGCGAGCACCTCGCTTCAACCACGATAGTGATCGCAATAGGCGCCGCGGCACGCCGGCCGGCGCTCAGCCGCCGATCAGGGGCGCGAGGTGTGAGCTGATAGCTCGGCGTACGAACGGAGGGACATTAAGGTCGTCGAGCTCGTCCAGGGAGTGCACGCCTACCCCAGCTCCTTCGTGTAGCTCGATCTGCTCAGGGCTGAAACTACCCCTGATGTAGAAGAGCGATACCAGGCGACCGCCTCCCTCGACGTCGACTGCCTCTGTCAACAAGCGAGGGTCCTCGATCACCAACCCCGTCTCCTCCAGGACCTCACGTCGAAGGGCTTCTTCAACAGTTTCACCTTCTTCGACCGCGCCTCCGAAACCGGCCCAGCACCCGGGGTGGGCGATGCCGGGCTTATCGTCACGATGGTGAAGGAGAAGGCGGCCGTCGTCGGTCACGATCAGCAGCATGGCGGCGCGTCGTTGGCTCATACTCCCAAGATTTGCACCTGCGAGGCAGACGCGCTTACCTCGCCCCACGACACTAGGCACGGCTGGGGCCAACCCGGCGAACGCTGCGACCCGAAATCGACCAGATCGCTGTCGACCTGGCAACCCGTAATTAAAGGCTTCACAGCGGAACCGGAGAGTCGCCGGTTATCGCAGCTATCCTTATTGTAGTGGCTCACTTTTGGCGGTCCCCGGCGTGTTCACACTAGGGAAGCGCGCCCGGTTGAGAAAAGCTCCTACGGGTTCCCGGCAGGTGGTATCTGTCCACCCCACCCAGGTAGATCCGACTATTCTCTACTGGGGGAAGTTAGGCTACGACCTGGAAGACCGGGACGAGGTCGACACGCCCGGCAGTGGCTGGCAAGGACCTGCCGGTGAGACACATGAGGCTTACCTTCGTCAAGAGGTAGCGCACCCGTCGACGCCAATGGCCGGTAGTGGTGCTCATGCCGACGCCCAGGCCCGAAGACCTCGGGCAAGGGCGTCGAACCAACAATTCAGCCGGTTTCTAGATACGGAAGTGGCATTCAGTTCACGGCCGGTGCCGCCGAGTGGTTGGGCCTCTGGCCTGAGGGGCCGCGGTAGGCTGGTTCTGTAGGTCAGGTCCGCGTTCCGCCCGTAGTTAGTTGACCTCCCCTAACTGCCAGGTGTTCGCAGACGGTTTCCCAAAGCTTGTTCGGACCGGCGGCCCGTGGTTACTCTCGCGTCCGCTTGAGGCAGACCGCAATGTGAAAGCCGTTGTGGATGGTCCCACGGCTCTCAGCATGGCGTGTACAACGCGAGCGACAGGTCTCTGGGCTCACCGGTATTCACCACCCAACGCTTGGGTTCCTCACTTACCAGCTAGTGTCCTGTCGGATTGAAGCGCTTAGTTTCCTTGGTTGATTGCCGCGCAGTAACCAGCGAGCCTTTCGAGGATTTGCTCGGCCGTCTTGTGCCAGACGAACGGCTTGGGGTCGACTTGGTGTCCGCCGGTTTGAAAGTGACCGGGGGGCCTATAGTCAAGGCGCCGAGGGCGGACGGTGCTCAGCAGGCCGCAGCTAGGTACCCTAGAGGCATCGGGACGGACTGCACGCCGGGCCCATGAGGAGGGCATCAGTGCCGCGATGCCCACGCCGCCTCCGCGCCGGCAATGTCTTGGAGCAGGTTGCCAAAGGTGAGGCCGTACTCGTAGCCGTGGTAGCCCCACGCCGGGCCTGAACCACCGCCGAAGTTCCCCACCACCCTGTCGGTCACGACCGGCCGGGTGCGGCTCGTCCCCGCGAGGCTTGTGACCTGGAGCCACGTGGCCCCGTCCCCTTGTTCACACCTGGCCGAATAGAGCCCGGGGTAGGTGACCCAGGGGGTGGTGACATGCTCGGTGAGCCGGCCGCGCAAACCGTCCAACAGGGGCGAGCTCCCGCGCTGGCTGGCCGTGAGCATGTAAGGGCCCAGGTCGGCCGGGCCACCGGCGAGGGCCGCCGGGTTGGTGCAGGCGACCTGCTGGCCGGCCTTGGCGGTCTGGCCGGACTGGAGGCTCGTGCCCTGGCCGGGCCGGCCGAACACCGCGTCCGGCGGCGGCTCCGAAGGGTAAGACGAAAAGGCGATGGCGCACCCCGTCTCGGTGCCCGAGGTGCACAAGGGGACCTTGGTAAAGGTGGCGCCGACCGTTTTGCCCGAAGGGACCTGGAGGTTGCCGCCGACCAGGACCGCCACGAGGAGGCGGCTCAGCACCGACGGCTCGTGGTCCAATTGAGCGGAGATGAGGTGGATGAGCACGGCCGAGCCCTGCGAGTCCCCGACTAGGACGACCGGCTGGCCCTGGGTGTGGGCCAGGAACCACTGCCAGGCGGGCAGCACGCTGTCGTAGGCGACTTTAGAGGTCGAGGCCATGACCTTCTCGTTGCCGGAGAGGCCTTCCCTCACGCTTGTCCAGGTCTGGGAGCGGTAGGCGGGTGCCCAGACGTCGCAGACCTGAGATAGCGGAGAAGCCTGTTCGAGCGCCACGATTGTTTCGTTTTTGGTCACCGCCATGGCGGTGTTGGCCGTGTCGGCCAGGCTGTTCGTCGGGTAGAGATAGAAGCAGTCGAACTTCGACGCCAGCGCCGAGCGCGGCCAGGTTGCCGGCTCCACGGTGCCGGCCGCCGTGACGGCGGTGACGGCGAGGTTAGACGCACAGGGGTCAGCCGCTTGGCCTGGCCGGCATACCCAGACGGGCCCTGGCCCGGGCCGGCCGCCTTTCCCGGTACCTCGCTCGCCCCCGCGGGCGGGGCCGCAGGTGACCAACCGACCGAAACGAGAGCCAACACGACGACGGCGCTGCGAAAAGCCCTTCCTAGTAGCCGGCAGCGCGATGGTGCCCTGCTCGGGCCAGTGCCGTACCTGTTTTTTCCAAGCTTCTGCCCATTCATAGCGCGATCCTCCGTGTCTGTGAAGTGGCCTCGGGTACGCCAGCACTCTGGGCCTGGGACGCGGCCGGCCCTGTCGTGTGCCCGGCCAGGCGCATCAGTGGCGCGACTCCCACGCCGCCTCCTCGCCGACTATGTCTTGGAGCAGGTTGCCCAGGGTGAGGCCGTACTCGTAGCCGTGGTAGCCCCATGCCGGCCCGATGTCACCCCCGTACCCCGCTATCTTGTGGTCGGTGAGGACAGGCCGGGCGCGGCTACCCCCGGTGTGGGTCGTGACCTGGAGCCAGGTGGCGTCGCCCGCGTGTTCGCAGCTTGCCGCATAGAGGCCGGGGTAGGTTACCCAGGGGGTGGCCACGTGCTCCTTCAATGGGAACTCCACGTTTGGCAGCTGTGCGACCTGGGTGAGCGTGAGGTAGTAGGGGTTCAGGTCGGCCGTGCCACCACCAAGAGCGGCCGGGTTGGTGCAGGCGACCTGCTGGCCAGCCTTGGCGGTCTGGCCGGACTGGAGGCTCACCCCTTGGCCCGGCCGGCCGAACACCGAATCGGCGGGCGGCTGGGAAGGGTACGAGGAGAAAGCGACGGCGCACCCCGTCTCGGTGCCGGACGTGCACAGCGGGACCTTGGTGAAGGTGGCGCCGACCGTCTTCCCGGAAGGGACCTGGAGGTTGCCGCCGACCAGGACCGCGACGAGGAGGCGGCTCAGCACCGACGGTTCGTGGTCGAGCTCGGAGGAGATGAGGTGGATGAGCACCGCCGAGCCCTGCGAGTCGCCGACCAAGACCACCGGATGGCCCTGGGTATGGGCAAGGAACCACTGCCAGGCGGGCAGCACGCTGTTATAAGCGACAGTAAAGGTCGAGGCCATGACCGCCTGGTCGCCGGCGAGGCCTTTCAGCACGCTTGGGAAGGTCTGGGAGCGGTATGCCGGCGCCCACACGTCGCAGACCCGGGACAATGGAGCGGCCTGTTCGTCTGCCGTGACTGTTTCGACCTTGGTCACTGCCAGGGCGGTGTTGCCCGTGCCGGTCACGCTTTCCGTCGGGTAGACGTAGAAGCAGTCGAACTTCGACGCCAGCGCCGAGCGCGGCCAGGTTGCGAGCTTCAGGGTGCCGGCCGCCCCGACGGCTGTGACGGCGGGGCTCGAGGTGCAGGGGTCGCTGGCTTGGCCGGGCTGGCACAGCCAGACGGGCCCCGCCGCCTGGCTGGCGGCTTGTTGCCCGACCTTGCTCGACGCCCCCGCCGGAGGGGCAATCGAGGACCAACCCCCGGAAACGAGACCCAGGACAACGGCGCTTCGAAGAGCTCCTCCTAGGAGCCGGTGTCGTAGCCGCGCCCTGCCCGGGCCGGTCCAGCACCCGATCTTTCCAAGCCTTTGGCCACTCATGGCACAATCCTCCTTGTCCGTGAAGGTGCCCTCCGTCGAAGAGGGCTCGTTTGCCGTTCCTGGCTTGGCTCCTTGTCCTCGAAGACAACGGCCGAGAGAGCCAAGGGTGCCTTTTCAGGCTTCGGTCCTCGTCGCCCTACTGGAGCGGCACCCTGCCAGCAAGACCCCACCCCGGCCCGATGCTGAGGTGCCCGGGCCCTGGGCGCCCCCAGGTCATCGCCTATCTCATTTCCCCCCGGCATCCCGGCGTTGAAACAGGAAGTAGCCCAATGCGAGCAACACGGCTACGAACAGCGCCAGTTCGCCGAACCCGAGCCAGGCGGGCAGCGTGTTCTGGTCCCGGCTGACGACGAAGATTTGTGCGCCCGCCCGCGTGGGCCAGTACTTCTCGACCGGCAACCGCCAGGAATTAGGCAGGGCCTCGAGCACCCCGGGGAGCACGAACAGCACGGCGATCACGGCGGTGATGGCTGCCGCGGTGTGGCGCAGGATGGTGCCGGCGGCGATGGCCATAAGCCCTATGAGAGCGATGTACAGCCCACCACCGGCCACAGCCCGGGCCACGTCGGGTTGGCTTAGAGAGGCCGTGGGCTGGTGGCCGCTGATCAGGAGCTGGCCGACGAAGAACGCCACCCAGCTCACCAGCTCACCGCTGACCACGGCCACTGCGCCGAAGACGGCCGCTTTGGCCGCCAACAACCGGCCCCGGCGGGGCACGGCGGCAAGACTCGTGCGGACCAGGCCCGTGCTGTACTCGCCAGTTATAGCCAAAGCCCCGAGCACGGCGATGGTGAGCTGGCCGATCACGAGACCCGCCAGGCTGATGGTGGTCGGGTCCCACGCCCCGTTCTGGGGCGAATAATGGGCCGCGGCCTCGTAGGAGATGAGGGCGCCCAAGCCCACCACAAAGGTCACGGTGGCGGCCAGAGTGAAAAATGTGGAGCGTAACGTCCTGATCTTGGTCCACTCCGACAGCAGGGCATTGGAGAAACTGGCGGGCCGGTAGGCGCCCACCGACGGGGGGGCGCTGGCGGTAGCAGGTGCTTGCAGCGTGGTCACGGCCATGGCCCTACCTCCCCCCTACGCCGGACGGCACCAGGTCGGCGGCGGTGGCAGGAGCATGGAACTCGACGCTGTCGTGGGTCAGTTCCATGAAGGCCTCTTCAAGCGAGACCTCCTGGGGGGTCAGCTCGTACAGCACGACACCCCCCTCGGCGGCGAGCTTGCCAATGGACGGGGCCTCCAGGCCCTGGACCATCATCGACCCGTCGGGGCGGGCCTGCACCGAGGCGCCCGCGCTTTCCAACCGGGCCCGCAGGGCGGCGCCATCGGGGGCTCGGACCAGCACGGCGCGCCCGGAACTGGCCTTGATGACGTCGTCCACGCTGGAGTCAGCGATGAGGCGCCCTTTTCCGATCACGATCAGATGGTCAGCGGTAAGGGCCATCTCGCTCATGAGGTGGCTGGACACGAGCACGGTGCGGCCCTGGGCGGCAAGGGACCGCATGAGGGTCCTGATCCAGCGGATCCCCTCGGGGTCGAGGCCGTTCACCGGTTCGTCGAACATAAGTACCGGGGGGTCTCCCAGCAAGGCCGCCGCGATGCCGAGCCGCTGGCTCATGCCGAGCGAGAACCCGGCGGCCTGCTTGCGGGCCACGTCGGTGAGCCCCACCATGTCGAGGACTTCGTCGACTCGCTGGCCGGGGATGCCGTTGCTTTGGGCCAAGCAGAGGAGGTGGAAATAGGCCCGCCGGCCGCCATGCAGCGCTCCGGCGTCGAGCAGGGCCCCGACTTCGCGCAGCGGTGCCGGTAGGTCCACGTAGGCCCGCCCATTCACCCGTATATGTCCCGCACTGGGCCGGTCGAGGCCGATGATGGCGCGCATCGTGGTGCTCTTGCCGGCGCCGTTGGCCCTAAGAACCCTGTGACCATCCCCGGGCTCACGTCGAACGACAGGTCGTCCACGGCCACGGTCGGGCCGAAGCGCTTTGTAAGGTTGCGCACTTCGATCATCTGTGTACCTCCTCGTCTGTGAGCCGCGTTGGCAGCCTCGGTACCGTCGTGTCCCTTGCTTGGTGTTCGTCTCTCATGGGAACCTCCATGCTCTTTGTCCGTTGTATGTCGGCTATCCTCGCCATATCAAACTGATATCACTTTAATTGCCTGAGGTCAAGCGGCAACTTCAGAGAACGCCGCCTCGGAGAAGCGTCGGCGGCGGCCGAAAGCTGGGCGGCCCCCTAGTCGACGGCGGCGTGCACTGCAGGTCCGGCCACGTCCGCAACGCCGGCGGGTGCGCGGCGTGTAACCGGCTCGCGCACCCGGGCGACCTCTGGGCGCGAGGCCTGTCCCTGCTGGGCGGACCACGAGTTGAGCCCTGTCTCGCAGAGCACTAGGTCGAGCGCCAGCTCGATGGCACCGCGGAGCGGGCCGTCGTCCCGGTAGACAGCGGCCACGACGGGTGGTGGTGACTGACGACGGAAGCGCATGAGGCCTTGTTGGTACGAGCTTTCGAAGGCCTCCTCGGCGGCGGCGGCGAGCGCCGGGCCTAGCCCCCCGAGCGTTACCATCTCGGGGTCGTAGGCGTTGACGAGGCCGGCGACCCCGCGGCCCAGGGCACTCACCACTCGGGCGACCGCAGCTCGAGCTTCGGCATTGCCCGGAGCGGCTGCGATCATGTCGATGGTGTAGCGGTAGGGGTCGGGGGGGGCCGGTCCGCCGATCAGGCGGGCGAGGGCGCGCCCGTCGACTTCGAGGTCCCAGCAGCCCCTGGCCCCGCAGGAGGGGCATTGCAGTGACGGGTCGCTGAAGGGGAGGTGCCCGAACTCCCCGGCCGCACCTGTCGCCCCGACAACCGGTACCCCGTCAACGACGAGGATGCCGCCGACCCCCACTAGGACGGTGAGGTGGAGAGACGTCCTCGTAGTGCTCGCCGCCCCGTGGCGGGCTTCGGCGACGCCCGCGAGCGTGGCGTCGTTGCCGACCAGGAGGGGCAGGCCACCCGTGACAATGCCGGCGAGGTCGACCTCGTCCCACGCGAACTTATCGAACTGGACGACGCGGCTGCCCTGGACGGTGGCAGCCGCAGCCACCGACACCGCACGAAGCCGCGCCCCGAAGCGCCGCCGCGCCCTTTCCACCGCTCTGCCCAGACGGGCCACCACGTCTCCAGGCTCTTGGTTGATGACCGTCCCGTACTTCAGCGGCTCGGGCTTACCGTCGATGGCCGCGTACGCGCTCTGCCACCCGTTCTGGCGAAGGTCGATGGCGAGCACGACCGGGCCACCCGGGTGGGGCATAAGCACGCTCGTCGGCCGCCCCGGCGTCCCGCTCGGCGCCGGTACCTCGTCGACAAGAGCGAGGCGCCGCAGACGCGAGACGATGCCGGTCGCGGAGCCGCTGCTCAGTCCTCGTCGCCGGGCGGCCTCGGCCCGGGTGATGCCCGGTTGGCGGCGCATCTCCGCGATTAGGTCCAGCCCGCCTTGCCAGCGAGCATCTCGGGTAGGGACCGGTGACTTTGTAAGGCCCTCCATAAACTCGATCGTAGAGTATATTCGCCCACCCGTCAAGGCCTTAAACTCGGTTGAGGAGTATTTCGTCGGAAGCGGTAGCACCGTCGGGGTGCCTGGCTGAGGTTGACGCCTGCTGCTGACACGCACGGCCCCCTCTTTGGCCGGAACACTGCTTGCGACGGGCACTCGCCGGAGGCGCATCCCGCCAGGCGTTGTCCCTGGGGTCAGGTTGGATGAGTCCTGTCACCGTCGATCAGGCGAAGCCACTGCCCGACAGGTATACGGGGTCTCCGTGGCCAGCCGCGCAAACCAGGCCACTCCCCTCTTGGCAGCACATGGGCACCGGTTCGCCACCGTCCGCCAGGCGGCCGGCTTTTGTGAGGGCGATGTCACAGGAACTCTGGCGGCGGCGTCATATGACCATGCAACAACACGACAAGGGAGCGGTGGTGGTGATCGGGGCAGGGCTGGCCGGCTTGACGGCTGCTGCCACCGCCGCTCGGGCCGGCAAGGCGGTGGTCGTGGTGGAGGCAGACGCCGCGGGAGGCCGGGCCGGCACCGACGAGCAGGGCGGCTACCGGTTCAACCAGGGGCCGCACGCCCTTGTTAGGGGCGGCGAGGCCTGGCGGGTGCTGCGCGACCTGGGGGTGAACCATCCCGGTCACCGCCCGCCGCTGCGGGGCGCCCGGGTTGTGCGCGACGGTCAGCTGGTGCGGCCACCAGTAGGCCGGTTGGGCTCGCTCGCCGCCAAGCTGGCGACGACCTCTGCTGAGAGATGGGCGGGCCGCAGCGCGGAAGAATGGGCCGAGTCTTTAGCGGCAAGTCGTGACCTGTCCGACCTAGCCCGCATGTTGGTACGGGTGACCACTTACGTGACCGACCTCCGGGCCATGCCAGCCGACTTCGCCATCTCCCGGCTGAAGGGCGCCCGCCGGGGCGTCTCCTACCTCAACGGGGGATTTGCCAGCCTGGTGCAGGGCCTCTCGGCGGCCGCGTCGGCGGCCGGCGCCAGCATACGGGCCCACCACGCCGCCGCCGGTATGGGCGCCGTCCCGGGCGGGTGGGAGGTCGCCCTGGCCGACGGCGAGGTGCTGCCTGCTTCCGCCGTGGTGGTGGCCGCCGGCGGCCCGGCCGAGGCACGCGCACTTCTGCCGGTCGACCCCGGTTGGCCCGAGCTCGGCACCCCGGTCACCGCCGCCTGCTTGGACCTGGGACTGCGCGGCCCTCACCCTTCGGTGGTTATGGGCCTGGACCAGCCCCTGTACCTGGCATGCCACTGCCCGCCTGGGGACCTGGCGCCCCCGGGGGGCTCGGTGGTGCACGTCATGCGCTACGGCGCGCGCGAGGAAGCGCTGGACCGTGCCGAACTCCACCGCTTCGCCACCCTGGCGGGGGTCACCGAGGACCAGGTCGTTGAGCAGAGGTTCTTGGCGCTCCACGTCGTCACCCACGTGCTCCCCGGTCCCAAGCACGGCTTGGCCGGCCGGCCCGGCGTGGCGGTGCCCGGGCCCCCGGGGCTGTACCTGGCGGGCGACTGGGTGGGGCCGTCAGGGTGGCTGTCGGACGCGGCTATGGCCAGCGGCCAGCGCGCCGGCATGCTCGCGGCCGGGGCGCCGGCGGCAGACCCCACGTGCCCGTGGGCGGCGTGAGCCTGGCACCGGGCGGCCTGGGCGCCTTCGAGGCTGAGCGAGCGCGCCTGAACGGCTTGGCCTACAGGATCACGGGCTCGTTGGCCGATGCCGAAGACGTGGTACAGGAGGCGTGGGTACGTTGGGCCGCCGAAGACGCCGCCGCGGTGGGCAACCCGGGCGGTTGGCTCACGACCGTCACCTCCCGGCTCGCCCTTGACCGCCTGCGGGCACAGCGCCGCCGGCGAGAGGTCTACGTCGGGCCGTGGCTCCCCGACCCGGTCCCCACGGCCGGCGACGTCGAGGGAACGGCCGAGCTAGCCGAGTCCTTGACCCTGCCTAGGCTCTGCCTCCAGACGGATTCGCTTTGCCAAACGGCCAGGACGTTCGGTGGCGCCGGAGGGCTTGCCGGTTGGCCGTGTTCGTGGCTCACACTTTCTACGCTGTGCTCATGGACATCGGGCCGCTCGGGGAACGAGAGCTGGACTGGTCCGCCTCAGCTGACCTCGACCCCCGCCGGCCGGGCACTGTGGTCAGCGTCGTGTCCGGCGGCCACGTCCAGGAGTGGCGGTCGTTCGGGGCCGCCGAGCCGTTCGGCGCACCTTTGGCCCCGCAATCGGTCATCTATGTGGCGTCGATCGCCAAGCAGTTCACTGCCGCCAGCGTCGGCCTGCTCGCCTTGGACGGCGCCCTTGGCCTCGAAGACGACATCCGCCGCCACATCCGGGAGCTGCCCAGCTACCCGAGCCCGGTGCGGGTCGGCCATCTCCTCGCCCACACCATGCAGCTCGGCCACAAAAGCTGGCTCCCGGTCCGGCCAGGTAACCAGGCCGGCCAGGCCCCGGCACAGGAACCGGCCAGCTGCAGGCGTGGCCGGCGTGGCCCCCGTGGCTAGGACTATATCGCGCAAGGCTTCGTAGTCAGCCTGGGCACCAGCGCCTGGTGGGGGCCAAAAGCTGTTCAAGAGCGGGCGCGTTCTACGGTCCGGCGGTGCAGCCGCACCCCAAAACGCTCCTCGACTTCTTGGGCCAGCGCCGCCCCCGAACCTTCCGCCGTGCGTAAAAAGGCAACGATCTCGGGGGTGAGCCGCAGCGGCCCCCGGCGGCCACGGCGGTCGTCCAGCAGGCCGAGCATCCCCGTCGCCTCGAAAGAGGCAGCGACAAGGTAGAACGAGGCCCGCGAGTAGCCGTGGTCGGCGGCAGCTGTCGATACTGGCGACCCGTCGACTACGTGCGCCCGCAGCATCTCGTACTTGACCTGGACCTTGTCTGCCGGTAGGAAGAACCCGCTCCCGTGGTTGAACAGCACCGCGGTAATAGCACCGACGTCTGGGTGAACTAGCCCGGCCTCTTCGAGCGACCGCGTCCTGCTTTGGGTACTCACTGAGCCAGACCATACTCTGCTGGCCAGTCTATGTCCAGCATTGTCTGCCGCTCAGGGGAGACCTGGCCTTGACTCGCCACTAACAACCGTTTATTGTCCACATATGCAAGCCTGCTGCGGCCTATAAGGCTGTACACAGCGGCGGTATTGGCTAGACACCTTCGTCCCCGCTCACGGGAGGCTGCCGCAGACGTCGACGGTGCTCAGGATGAAGGTGGAGGCCTGGCACGGGGTCAGTCGGTGACAGCGTCACGCTCAGAACAAGCTTTGCGTTCCTTCTGTGACGACAGATAACGAGGCCGTGGGGGCCAGTTGGAGCGCGTCGTGGCGTTGGCCAGGACATGGCGCGCCCAGGCCCTCGACCCAGCCGTGCCCATCGACGGTGGCGTCGACCGAGCCGACGTCGTCCGGGGCCCAGGGTACGCGACGTGATCCTCATGGTCCCCCTTTGGTGGACGTGATGCCCGCCCTTGGGTGCCAGCCAAGGTCAAACGGCTTGAGAAGGGCCGTGACGCCTGGGCCGTCACAGAGACAGGACGGGCCACCTTCGCTGCTTACCCGGCCGAGTGGGTGTTGGGCACGCAGAGGCTGCGGGCTGCCCGGCCGGGTACCCCGTTCGGGCACGAACCCAGGAAGCCCTGAGCTCGGACGCGTTGGCGGTCAAGTCCCGGTACCCGCACACTCGTGTGAGTCCGTACGAGTCCGTGGCGTCCGCGCCTGCGCACACAAATTGCACACGTTTCCGACCGGTCGACTGTCTTCGACCCGCAAAAGCCCTGCTCAGAGCGGCGCCCCCGGCAGGGTTCGAACCTGCGACCCGCCGCTTAGAAGATGTCGGCACCGAGTCCGCACACGTTCATCGCTATCGTCCCAGCCACCTCGACCAGGACTTTCACCGCGCCATGGACCAATAGGACCGGGGCAAACTGCACACAGATCTGCACACATCATCGGAACCTGATCGGCCTCCATCGGGCGTCCGAGGGCAGTTGAGTAGCTGCGCCAGGTATTGGGTTTGCCTGAGCAGCCTGTGCCAGCGGGCATGCCAGCACCCGTGCTTAGAGCGTGACAGCAGCGGTATTCGTCAACCACCCGGTGGGTCCCAGGCAGGTCCATCGTGACACCACACACTTCGGTCCCACCTCGCCGAAAGAAGGCGAACAGCTTCACCCCATGCACCGGCCACGACGGTCCACCAATGGGTGGTGTCTGATATCAACACATATCGGACACCTGTCGCGAGACATCGCGGACACGACCATAGAGGGGTGTGCGCATGGAGCTCGCTGGTTACTTGGTCAACGCCGTCGTACTGGAGCACCGCCCGGTCGCTGAGGTGGCCCGGGCCCACGGGGTCTCGAGCAACAGCCGGAGCTGGTCTGGGCCTGAGCGCACGCGTAGCTGGCCCAGGGCTAGTTCCTGGCCGTCCAGGACCACGGCGGTGTGCGAGGCCTTGTGGGGGTCGATGCCGATCATTACTGGCGCCACCGAATCTCCTTTGTAGGACTTGCCAAAACCAGCGGTGGGCACCTCTGATTACAGCGACAGCGGCGCTCGCGCCTCTTTTCAGCCACACCATTGCGAAGCCCGATCGGTTGGCAGCTCGTTAATAAGCCAGGCTGCTACAGCCGGCAGACGGTTTCGTGAGCCAGCCCATCGAAGCTCTCGACGATACGGTTCTAACCGCAACGCCTTGGTGGATACTCAATCAGACGGTTCCTGGCGCTTCCCCAGAAGAAAATCTGGCCTGCGCTGGAACGCCAACCGTCCGCACACATTATGCAAACGCAGCGGAATGTCCCGCGCAGTCCAAGAAAATGCATGTCCGCCTTGGTTTTCGTGATCGACGAACCCGTCGCGGAATCTCATTGGAACCTCTGCCCGCAGGAACGGCGGTGGGTAACCCGAGGAGGATCCTCAAGAGCCGGTCCTTTTCCAGAGTTCCAACCATGGGCGATGAGACCCGTCAAGCGGCGCTCCGCCAAGGGCGACACGGTCCATGAGCTGCGCGGCCGTCTCACGGGCCAGAGCAATCAGCGAGCTGGGTAGTCGAGCTCGACTCGATGGAGCTCGAACTCGTCCTCGTCCAACAACCTGGTCTCTCCGGCGAACGTGCGGATGACGTCGAAGTCGAGGTCGACCATGGTCACGACGGCCCTGGGCCAAGACAGCGGCCCCGGTGATGTCACCGAGCCCTGTGTCAGGTATCGTCGTTGCCAAGGCCAACCAGTTAGAGTCGATAACCGCCAGCGCGGCGCTTGCTAATGGTCGGGCCCAGCAGACGATGGTGTCCGGGAGACGGGATGTCTACCAGGGCGAGGGAGGTCGGGACTGTGCATTCTCGAGCGGAGGCAGCCAAACCAAGCTCACCCAGGCAGGTCAAGAGGTCCGATCGTAAGACTGACCCGAGAAAGCCGGCGGCGGACCTGCTCGCTCTCCAGCGAAAGGCTGGCAACAGAGCCGTCACCGGGTTGCTGGCCGCTGCGGCCAGCCGGAAGGTGCAGCGCCTACGTGGGGACGAGAACCTCGCGAAAGGGGGCGACCTCTGGCACGCCCAAGGCAAGCACTACAAGATCGTCGAGGTCAGGGAGGAAGGCAAGAAACGCTTCCTGCTCGAAGAGGTGGCCGAGGCCGAACCCGAGGTCAAGGCGGCGACGCCCGCCCTGCCGCCTCAGGGCGGTGACGCACCGCCCCTGCCGAAGGGGGCACCCCCTCCCCCTTCGGGGAACCTGAAGCCGCTACCGAAGTACGAGCGGAAGGCACCGGTCACGTCAACCAGACCGCCTGGGTTCGTATCCACTGGCCAGGGCTTGAGCGCAGAAGAGCGAAAGAAGCGCGAGGCCGGGCGCGCTGAACAAATGGCCGCGGCAGGCAAGGTTGACGAAGAACGCATGAAACAGAGGCAGGAGTTGTGGGTCCTATCCGACGACCCGAACTACTTCACTTCGCGACGAGAGGCCGAGGCGGCGCGTGCCCATGCGGCTGATCTCCAGGCCAAGGAAAAAGCAAAACAGGAAGAGCAGACGGAACAGAAGGCATTCGACACCCGGATCGGCGATGCTTTTGGCCCTATCACGCCGGCACCGCTACTACCGCCGGTCAAAGACTACGACTTCGCCTGGTGGTTCAACTACATGTGGAGCGAGGCCCGGGTAGCAGATATGGCCTCGAGAGCCGCGGTTCTTTGCTGGGCGGAAAAGAGGCAGGGCCGGGACCCGGTTACCAAGGCGGGCGGCGACCCCCAGCTCGAGGAGATCGCGAAGCGGTTTGAGGGGCATGATGACAAGGCCATCCTGGAGGTATTGCTGAGCCTGGGGTTCCTCGGCCTGTCGACTGCCGATACGAAGAAGGTGGCCGACCTGAGCGAGGGAGAACAGGGGGAAAAGAGCGAATACTTCAAGGTCGAGCTACCCGCTCTTGCCCAGACGGGCCTTGTGTACCGGTCCGACTCGCGGGCTCCGGACACAATCCGCAGCCACGGTGGGAGCAAGGCGCGCAGCCACCTGTCGGCCGACAAGCTGGCGGAGGTGGGTCTCGACCAGAACTGGAACCCGTTCAGCGCCCCCGCCAGGTTGAAGCAGTTCTGGCTGCGTCTCGGCATGGTCGATAACGACCTCCAGACGGTCGTAAGCCTGGCCGTCGACCCCCGGGACGCCGTCAAGTTCCCTCTCCCGGGCTCGAAGAAGTCGGACGGCTCGACGGTCTCCGGAGGGAAGGACGAAGCTCATCTTTACGTCGTCTGGATCCGTGACAAACAGGTAATCGATACCTCGGCCGAGATCCAGCAAAAGACCGGTGCCAGCCGCTTCGGTCGAGGGGAACTGGGGGCGCTCGACGTCCCCTACGGCACCCACTTGGTGCATATCCTCACTGAACGTTATTTCCAGGACAACAAGGTCGACTACGTCGCAGGGAAAGTCAAAAAGGTAGAGCTCATCCAGCCCGACGCCACCTACCTCAAGCTCCCCGACATGACCCGGCTGGCGCTGTTCAAGGTGGTTGAACTCCTGACCGGGGGCCAACTCGGATGGCTGGTCCACAAGCCCGGGTACAAAGAGGCCAACGCCGAACCTGAAGTCGAGAAGATCGAAAAGCAAACGGGGCAAGAGAACAAGCTGCCCGACGACGCCGCCCGAGCTCGCACACGCAGGCTGAGCATTGATGAAAAGCGGCACATGCAGCCACAACGGGACGCTCTGGAGGCACTGGCCCCGACCTCAAGGAACTCGGGCTCGAACTCCTCGCCGCCTACGACTGGGCGGTCGAGCAGTGGGCCAGCGGCAAAGGTAGCCCCGAACTCATAGGAGCCCTCGACCAGAAGATGAAACCAACGCTCAGCACAGCGACCGAGATGCAGCGTCTTCGCCGGGGTAAGACCAGAGGTGTGCTCGTGGCCGCCGACGACCCAACGCCGATCTTCGAGCTAAAAAACGCCATAGAGATGCGCGAACGGTTGCTGCAGTCGAAGATCCGCTGACGGTACAAACAAACCTTGATACGCATGGGCCGTATTCGCTGCTTTTGTAATTGGCGCGCCACCGGAACCTGCGGCCCGTTCTGGCCGTTCCTTTTCAGGTTGAACAGGTACTCACCTTCATCGTCGTCCACCAGGGCCGCAACTCTCGGGCGAGGGCGGGGTGCCGGACCCAAGCGCAGGGTCGCGGCCGACGATGTCGAACGCGACCGCCCGGGCCAAGGGTACGTACTTCAGGTGCTTGCGGAGGGCGGCGAGCTTCAGGTCGTTGACGCCCTTTTGCCGGGGTTCGAGGATCGTGCCCTCGCCCTGGAGATCGAGGTCGACTTCGGCCAGAGCTAAGCCGTCGTTGGTCCGTTCGAGAGCGGCCAAACGCTCTTCCCCTTCGGGCGTCGGGGCCTCGCTGAGCATGTAGCACCAGGACTTGGCCGCCGCAGCGGTCGGCGTCCTCGATCACCGTGACGGTCCGCGCTGCCCGGACTGAATGCTCCCGCTGCCGACCCGGTCGGCCAGATCATGTCCGTACTCTCGGTTGCCCTCCTTACGTTGGCAGCGGTCAACGCGACCTTCATCGCCATCGCGACGGTGCTCGACGCACGGCGGGCATCCGCGCTCGCACGAGCGCTCGGAGCGACGCCGCGGCAGGTCAGCCTCGGGACGTCGGCTGCCCAACTGCTGCCGGCGCTTCCCGGCGCGGTCCTCGGCGTCCCGGCCGGCATCGGGCTCTACACGGCGGTCAGCAAGGGTGGGGTCGTGACGATCCCGCCCTTGCTGACGCTGATCGGCGTGGTGGTGGCGGCGTTGTTCTCGGCGATGCGCAGCACCAGGTTCGTCGAAGCTTGGTCGAGAGCGTGGGTGTCTCGGTATCGATCCTCACCGCGATCCCGTCTCCGTTTGGTGCCCGTCGCCCGGTCTCCGAAGTGCTCCAGGCGGAAGCTGGGTAACGGGGTGTATTCGTCGCCCGCAACGCCTTCGGATTCGGACGAGGTGGCCGTATCGGACGTAGGTGCAAGTCAAAGAACTGTGACCTGGGCGGCGCGCGCTCCACTTCGGGTGGCCGATACGAATGAAGGCGAAGACCAGGGGTGGTGAGTCCACTTGGACTTGGACGGCCGGGCTTGACTCTCCCCCTTGGGGAGGCCGCACACTCGATGTGTCGGGCTTTCCGGCTCGACAACGAGGGAGTATGAGCCGTGGAAGAAGTCAGCATCGGCGAGTTCGCACGGCGGTCGCGTCTGTCGATCAAGGCGCTCCGTCTCTACGACAAACGCCGTGTGCTGGTGCCCGCGCGCGTCGATGAAGTCTCTGGCTACCGCTACTACGACGTCGCGCAGCTCGAAGACGCGCGCCTCGTCGCGATGCTGCGCCAGCTCGACTTGTCGCTTGCCGCGATCCGGAAACTGGTCGCGTGCGATCCGGCTGATGCCGCAGAACAGATAGCGGCGCACTGGCGGAAGGTCGAGTCCGTACACGACGCGCGCCGCGAGCTCGCCGACTACCTCGTCAACCGACTGAGTGGAAAGAGCTACGTCATGTACGAAGTCGCCACACGAGAGATACCCGAGCGGAGCGTGCTCTGCCTGAAGCGCAATGTCGACGAAAAGGGCGCGTGGGCGCTCGGCAAGGAGTTCATCGCGATCCTGCGCGAGCGACCGCTGCCGAAGATGGAGGGGCGAGAAGGCGCGATGTTCTCCATCTTCTGGGGTGAGGTGAGCGCCGACAGCGACGGCCCCGTTGAATGGTGCAAGCCGGTCCCGGAGTCGGACGCGCAGGCGCTTGCGTCGCACTACCCGGAGTTGAGCTTGCGGACCGAACCCGCACACCGCGAGGCGTACGTCGCGATACCGAACGACCCGGTCCGACCAGCCCGGGTGGGAACCCGAGCGTCCACTGGCAGCTCGCGTCGGAGTCGCTGCGTAACTGGGCAGCGGAGAGCGGCATCGATGCCGAGAGCCTTTGGCACGAGTTCGAAGACCTCGGCGGTCCGCGGATCACCTACCTCGTCACGCCTCCGGTCACTGAGACAAGCGTCCCCGACTGCGACTTCGCCGTGCCGTTTGGCATCGAGCGATGATCGAAGCTCAGAACCTGGTCAAGCGCTACGGCTCCACGGTGGCCGTCAACGACCTCTCGTTCTCCATCCGGCCCGGCATGGTCACCGGCTTCCTCGGCCCAAACGGCGCCGGCAAGACCACCACCATGCGGATGATCCTCGGCCTCGACGCGCCGACGCAGGGCTCGGTGACCGTCGACGGCCGTAGCTACCGCGACCTGCCGGCACCCATGCGCGAGGTGGGCGCTCTCCTCGACGCCAAGGGGCTGCACGGTGGCCGCCGGGCCTACGACCACCTGCTGTGCCTGGCCCAGAGCAATGGCATCCCCCGCAGCCGGGTGGACGAGGTGCTCCGCACTGTCGGTCTCGAGGACGTGGCCAAGCGTCGGGCGAAAGGCTTCTCGCTGGGCATGGGTCAGCGGCTCGGTATCGCCTCGGCGCTCCTCGGGGACCCGGCGGTGCTCATCTTCGACGAACCGGTGAACGGTCTCGACCCCGATGGCATCCACTGGGTCCGGACCCTCATGCGGACGCTCGCCGCCGAGGGCCGCACCGTGCTGGTCTCCAGCCACCTGATGAGCGAGATGGCCCTTACCGCCGACCACCTGCTGGTGATCGGCAAGGGCCAGCTGATCGCCGATGCCAGCGTGGACGAGTTCGTGCGGTCCAGCTCCCAGCAGTCGGTGCACGTCCGCACCCCCCAGGCGGCCGAGTTAGCCGCCCGATGCCGGGAGGCCGGTGCCGACGTCCGAAATGGAAACACCTCCCGTGTCGCGACCGACCCGTGGCCGGCACGGACGCCGGGACCGACCCTGACGTCATCGAGATCACCGGGATGGACAGCGACGCGGTGGGAACGCTGGCCGCCGCCCATGGCATCGTCCTGTTCGAGCTCACCCCCATCCGGGCGTCACTGGAGGAGGCATTCATGGAACTGACTCGAGAGAGCGTCGAGTACCACGCGACCGAGGCGAACCGATGACCGTCACCGCTGTCGCTACCGCCGACCAGGGCACTCGGACGACTTTTCGCCCCGCCACCTTCGGGGACGTGCTGCGCTCGGAGTGGACCAAGCTGCGCTCCGTCCGGTCGACCTTTTGGGCGCTGACCGTCGCCGTGGTGCTCGCCATCGGTCTCGGGGCAGCCATCAGCGCCGCCGCCGCCCACGGCTACGCCAAGAGCAGCGTCTCCGACAAGCTGAGCTGGGACCCGACCGGTATCAGCACCTCCGGGCTGGCCATCGGCAGCCTGGCCATCGCCGTGCTCGGTGTGCTCTACATCAGCTCGGAGTACTCGTCCGGGATGATCCGCACCAGCCTGATCGCCGTCCCCAAGCGAGGCCGGGTACTGGCGGCCAAGTCGCTCGTCTACGCCGTGGTGACCTTCGTCGTGGGTGAGGTCCTCAGCTTCGTGGCCTTCTTCCTCGGGCAGGCGCTGATCAGCGGCCACGCCCCCCACGCCGCGCTGGGCGATCCCGGCGTGACCCGGGCGGTGGTGGGGGCCGGGTTGTACCTGACCGTCCTGGCGGTGCTCAGCGTCGCCGCGGGGACCTTGCTGCGCCACTCCGCCGCCGCCATCACCTGCATGGTGGCGGTGATGTTCGTCCTTCCCGGCATCGCTCAGGCCCTGCCGGACTCGTGGCGCCACCCGGTCACCGAGTTCTGGCCCACCCAGGCGGGGAGCCAGCTCACCAACGTCTACCACTCGGCGCACACCCTCCAGCCCTGGCCCGGCTTCGGCGTCATGTGTCTGTTCGTCGCCATCGTGTACGCCGTCGCCTGGATGTTGCTGGACCGCCGGGACGCGTGATGGCGGTGAGGCGCGTCGACGTCGCCAGCGCCCCCGACCCCCGTTGCAGGCAGTGACCAATGAACCAGCGTTTGGCAAACGTAAGGTGACCCGAGGGGAATAAGTCAACTAGCGCCAGCCGTTACGTGGCTATTCGGCGACAGGGTGTACGAGAACGCCGAACTGAGTGTACGGATTCAGCGAAATACGCAACGAGACGTAGTCTGCCCACTGTTGTGACTGCCGTCGTTGACCACGAGCTGAGCGACCTCGAGCCCTACCGCCGCCAGCTGACCGCCTATTGCTATCGGATGCTCGGATCCCCACAGGACGCCGAGGACGCGGCGCAGGACACCCTCTTGCGGGCTTGGCGGGGCCTCGGCCGGTTCGAGGACAGGGCCGGGTTGCGCCCGTGGCTGTACCGGATCGCTACGAACGTCTGCCTGGACATGCTGAAGGGTCGAGGCCGACGCGCTCTGCCCATGGACCTCGCGCCGGCTGCTAACGGCCGCAGCTGGCACCACTCCCACGAGCTTGCCCTCGGCGCTCCTCGAGCGGAAGCGACGTGGGTGCAGCCGGTTCCCGACCACCTGGTCTCGTCCCCGGATGACGACCCGGCCGCGGTGGCTGTGTCCCGGGAGTCGATCCGGCTGGCGTTCATCGCCTCGCTCCAACACCTGGTGCCCCGCCAGCGAGCGGTGCTGGTCCTCCGCGACGTGCTTGGGTTGGCGGGCGCATGAGGTGGCGGAGCTGCTCGAGACCAGCGAAGACGCCGTGAACAGCACCCTTCGCCGTGCTCGGCAGTGCCCTGGACGGCGGCCAATCTCGATGGCCCGCCCATCGAGCCGACCGGAGACCGACCGTGCATTGCTGTACCGCTACATCGAGGCATTCGAGCGGTACGACGTCGACTCGCTGGTGGCCCTGCTGCACGAGGACGCCACGCTCAGCATGCCGCCCTTCGAGCTATGGCTGCGGGGCACCGCCGACATCCGGCGCTTCCTGGTCGGCGATGGAGTTGGAAGGTGGCCGCGATCGGGCGGTCGAGGTCACAGCCAACGGGTGTCCAGCGCTGGCCGTGTACCGACCTGCCCGCCCGACCGGGGGTGCTCGAGCCCTTCGCCATCCACGTGCTCGAGGTGGTCGCCGGTCGCATCGTCGCCATCTACGCCTTCCTCGACCCAACTCTGTTCAGGGTCTTCGGCCTCCCAGCGGCTCCCGGTCTGATCAGCGAATAAGCGCTTCACAGCGTCGCATCTGTTACTGGTTGAGAGCGACATGCGGCCATGACTGGCCTGAAAGGCGCGACGACTTTTCCGCCTGGCCGCAGTTGCAACGGGTGGCGAGCACGTGGCCCGCCCCGGCAGACATCGGGTCGTCGGAAGCAAAAAGGAGGTTGTTATGACAACGATCGACGCCGCTGGAGGACAGAGAACGGTGAACGAGCAGTCTCGCCCAGTGATGGCGGCGCTTCAGATATCGCTGGACGGCTATATGCAGGGAGCTAACGGAGAGGTCGACTGGGTCGATGGGTGGAACGACGGGCTCGAACTGCTCTCAGACGTAGACGCGGCTTTCATCGGAGCCGGCACGTACCCGGGCTATGAACAGCTCTGGGGGTCGATCGCAGCCGACCCACAAAGCGGCACCGCGATGTTAGGTCGTGAGCCATCAGCGGGCGAGGTGGAGTACGCGGCGCTGGACGCAGCGAACGCCGCACTACGTCCTGTCCACCACGCTCGATGATGTCAACTGGGAGACAGCTCACCTCATTCGTGACGTCAGCGAGCTTCGGAAGGTCAAGGACCGGCCGGGAGGGGCAATCTACGTCATCGGAGGCGCATCGCTCGTGTCCAACCTTCTGGACGTGGGCTTCATCGACGAGTTGCACCTCATAGTTCACCCGATCATCCTCGGCGGCGGCAAGGCCCCGCTTGCGGGCGTCAAACCGCAAAAGCTTGAACTACTCCAGTCCAGAGCCGGTCGGTCGGGTCGGGTCGTTCTGACATACCGATGCTCCAACGTAGAAGCCGGACAGTCCGACGTTGGAACCTCCGAAGCGTAGGGGAATGGCGTCCGCCGACAAGATCGAGGCATTTCTCTCCGAGAGCCATAACGTCGTCCTCGCGGGCATCCGCAGAGATGGTCGACCGCACCTGACTCCGAACTGGTTCCTCTGGGACGGGCAGCGGTTCTACGTCTCGACCACCCGGAGCCGTGCCAAGTACGCCATCTTCCGTCGTGACTCCCGAGCCGAGATAGCCATCGACGACCCCATTGGCTTACGCGCCGTTTTGTTATCGGCGACAGTAGAGATCCGGGAAGACGTCGCCGCCGAACTTCCTCGCTTCCGTGCCATCAGACAGAAATACGGGTTAGCCCTGCCCAACGAAACTGAAGACCTTCGGTCGCTCACAGATGAGGGTCGGGTCCTGTTGGCCATCGTCCCGGATGGCCCTCCCTCGACATGGGTCGCTTGGGGCCTCGACTGAGGGGTACGTATCGAACTGACCTTGGCCGCCCTAACATTCCGGCTACCGCTCGGCCTTGCTACACCGTGTTCTCCAAGATAGTCCGGTGCCCTGGGATGGCACCTCCTGTCGGTTAGACGAACCAGTACCAAGTACATAACGATGAATCGCGTGTCGGCCGCTGACGTCCCGTCAGTCTGACGGGTGTTGGCGGCCAGCAGGATCGCCCGAAGACGGCCAGTAGCGATTGCCCGCGGACGGCCAGTTCGCCACCGAGAGTGAAGAGAGGCGGTCGCGCATGCGGAGCCCCACAGCCTTAGATACGTTGCGCCCTGCTGTCGCCCAATTTGAACCCTACAGCCGCTCAGATCGCGAAGTACGCGCGAATCACGAGGGAAATCCATTATGACAAATGAAATTCGAAGCTAAATGTCGAACCGAAGCCGCACACAGCCGTGCGCGGAAAAGCGAGCGAACGCGATCTGGATGTGTTTGTATTTTAATCCCGCTTACTTGGGCGATGAGACACCCGAGTTTGGCATTTAGTGGACGGCCAAGCGGGCACCTGAGGAAACTAGAGAGTCGCTACGAGTGGGCGAGTGCCCGCCGAGAGACCGTTCAGTTGCGGTCACCGCCCGCTCCCGGTGCTGCCGGACGAGAGGATTGGTAACCTCTGGCAGGCCTGTCGTGGGACGAGGTACAGGGGGTTAAGTTAGTCAGGTGTGCCGCAAAGGTACTTCGCGAGTTGTGACTTGCGACAGATAGGGCCAGTCGTTTAGTTGGGCGGCGGGCGCCAGTGGCGCTTGTCAAGTAAGGGAGAACAGCAAATGAAGTTCCGAACCGGCGGCCTGTTTGTTGTGATGGTCGCTGTGACTGCCACGATAACGATCGGGTTGGGGGCAAGCGCCTAGAGCCCACCGCCACTCTCGGGCGTAAAGGCGCTTGCCTCTGATGGCACGGGGTACTGCGCCCTGCTTAGGACTACACGGGTAGAATGCTGGGGGGAGGGCGAATATTTAGGCGCTCTCGGGGCCGGCACCTACAGCAACTCGGCGGTGCTAGAGAAAGTAAAAAACCTGACCCGCGTAGTCTCGCTGACAGCTGATGGCGTCGGGGTGTACTGCGCCCTCGTGTCGGGGGGCACGGTCAGCTGCTGGGGTGCCCAGTACGACAACGGGCGGGGGCACACGATTGACGTGCCAGCCCCCGTCACCGGGCTAACCAATGCCAAGAGCCTGACTAGCGACAACAATGGCGCTTTCTGCGCCCTCCTGTCGACCGGCCAGGTCCGATGCTGGGGCGACGACTACTACGGAGAGCTGGGGAACGGTGTACCCGTCGGCAGCGGCTACTTTGCGGTGCCGGTAACGGTGAGAGGGATCACCACCGCCACACAGTTGGCGGAGACCTCAGGCAGCTTCTGCGCGCTCGAGCCGACCGGCCGTGTCTACTGCTGGGGTGCGAATGCGTCCAGCGAGCTGGGCGACGGGCTGACAAACGACTCATCTGTCCCCATCCAAGTCGAGAACGTCACGAACGCCGTGGCCGTGACAGGCGCCAACGGGGGTAGCTACTGCGCGCTGCTGGCAACACACCGAATTTATTGCGGGGGGGGCCGACGGAAGCGGCCAGCTCGGTAACGGGGCCACCATCCCCCACTCCGCACCAACCAAGTTGGGGGGGTCACGAACGCCGTTTTCATTCTCGGCGGGGATACCGACAATTTCTGCGCGCAGCTCTCCACTGGGAGGGTGGACTGTTGGGGCTACGGCGACGAGGGTGAGCTAGGTGACGGGTCTACCGGCTCGAGCCTCCCGGTTCCCGTCAGAGGCATAACCAACGCAAAGGTTATGGTCGCTGGGGGGCTCGGCTACTGCGCGATCCTTACCACGGGCAGAGTGAGCTGCTGGGGCGACAACGGATACGGCGAGCTGGGCAACGGCAGCACCAGGGGCTCGGACGTGCCGGTACCCGTTGCGAAGCTAACCGACGTCACCGCCGTTGTCGGTGACCTTAAACCCACATATTGTGCTGTGCGAAAGAACAGGCCAGGTCTACTGTTGGGGCTACGGCTACTAGGGCGAGCTCGGGAACGGGCAGTTCGGCGTGAACTCGGACGTGCCGGTGCCAGTCTGGGCCTACAACCCGGTGGCGCCACCGGTGACGGCATAACCGACCGAGACCGTCGGGGGCAATATCGCTTGGTGCCTTGCATGGCTAGGTCCTAGTGATCGTCTTGCTAGTAAACCGTCATGCTGTACCCGGTCACGTCTGGGACGCCCTCGTCGTGCACGGCGATGGTTGCACTACGACCGGCCCAGCAGGTCGCCTTCTCAGGACACGCAGCTCTCCGGGCGCCGGCTACCGAGCGCCGAGCGGCCCCGGGCCCCGGGCGCTGATCCCTGACCCCCGGGGATACCGTGGGCAGTTCAGGCCGACAGCCCTGCCTTGCCGCCCCATGTGTCCCGCTAGATCGTGCAACAAAACTAACCAGAGCTAACTCTTGAAATGGTGCTGTGCAATGCGCTAGTCTCATCAGCACGAGGCACTGATCGAGAGGAGCTAATCATGGCTAACCCTCCGGACCTGTTCAGGGTCTACGGGCGCCTTGATGAGCTGGTCCTGCACGGGCCCACCAATGAAACTGTGGCGCCGTGACCCACGACGTAAGCGCAAAGCTTGGCTACGACGACCTGGCACACATACGGCGCAAGGCGGGCGCGGTGGAGCAGATGTGCGTCGAACTGGGCAGGGAGGTGGCGAGCCTGTCCAGAGAGGTGACCGAACTTGTCGAGCGTCCCTGCTCTAGTCCTCTGGCTCTCGCCGTAGAGGAGGCCGCTCGTCGCTTAGGAGTTGGCCGGTCAACCATGCTCGCGCTCCTCAGCGCTCTGGGAGAGTGCGCTCTGTCAGGGTCGGTGGCCGCCGCCTAGTGCCGATAAAGGCGCTGGAAGAGTTCCTGGACCAGCCGGGTGACCGAGCGGTCGGCTAAGAACGTTGGCGTGGGGAAACGAGCGGCTAACGGACGAAGCACGATCATCCGACGCCCAGACGGAAGGTGGCACGGCTGGGTCTCCATGGGGTTCCTGCCCTCGGGCAAGCCGGACCGCCGGCATGTCTCGGCCAAGGCCCAATCTGGCGCAGCGGCGAAGGTCAGGGCACTGGAAAGGGCACGCGACGAGGGCAGCATCACGGCAACGGGCCGTACCCCACTCGTCGCGTACCTCGCGGAGTGGATCGACCGTAAAGAGCGCCTACGTGCGGTTCGGCCAAACACTGTTGACGGGTACCGCAACGACCTTGCCCACGTCAAGGCTGCCCTCCCAAAGGCGACCCTCGACCGACTTGGCCCAGGGAACATCGAGCATTTGTGGTCGTACCTCATCGACCGGGACCGGACCGTTGGGCACACACGGCGAACACTCAATGCGGCGCTCAACGACGCGGTCAAACGTGGATTAATTGCCCGTAACCCGGTCAAGGCGGCGGATACGCCCCGCGACGCGGAAACGGAAGTGGACCCATACACAATCGAGCAGATGGAGGCTCTGCTGGCAGTTGCTGCCGGAGTGCGTAACGCGCCTCGCTGGTCAGTCGCGATGGCGCTCGGGCTGCGTCAAGGTGAGGTGCTTGGGCTGGCGTGGGATGACCTTGAACTACCTACGGAACCCGGCGCGGAGGGCACGATGGTCATCCGCCGTCAACTGCAGAGGGTGACTTGGCAGCATGGTTGCGCTGATCCCCTGAAGTGCGTCAACGGCGCCGGAAAGCCCGCCAAGCGCGGCGCTGACTGCTTGCAACGTTGGGGGGGAGGTCTCAAGATCTCGGCCCCAAAGTCGGAAGCCGGTCGCCGTACGCTGGCGATACCGGCCATGTTGACCGTTGAGCTCCGGACTCATCGCAAGACCCAAACCGCTGAGCGATTGGCCAGCGAGATATGGGCACAAGGCCCTAATGGCGGGTGGGTGTTCGCTTCCGAAACCGGCGGCCCCACCGATCCTCGAGCCGACAACCGTGACTTCAAAAAGCTGTGCGAGGTGGCAAAGATCCCGCCTCGGCGGCTCCACGACCTCCGACATTCGGCGGCGACGATGATGCTCGACAGCGACCTCGACGTGAAGACAGTTGGCCAACTACTCGGTCACTCGCAACTCGCGCACACGGGCCGGTATACCCATGTACTTGCGGACCGCAAATCCGTGGCGGCTCAGCGGATCGACCAGGCTCTCTTTCGCTCTAGGCGCACCAACCCCTAGGCAGGAGGTGGTCCAAGAAGTGTCATCGTGGCACATGGGCAGCCAGACTCAGCATCCGCCAACCGCACCAGCGATGGGACCCCATCGAACGAGACAGCTATCCCTTTCACTGTCTATGCTACCTATCTACGGCTTAGTACTGCTACCAAAACTGCTACCAGACTGGCTCTGCCCTCGCCAAGTTAGGGCAAAAGCCCTGGTCAGGAGGCGCCCCCGGCAGGGTTCGAACCTGCGACCCGCCGCTTAGAAGGCGGCCGCTCTAATCCACTGAGCTACGGGGGCTTTCCCCCGACGGTAGTGGAGCCGGCGACCGGGCTGGCTTCTTAACCAGCTGGTAGGCACTGGGCCGGGGGTGCCCGCCTCTGCCGCCGGGCTCGCCGTGCTACCGAGGTCGAGCGCTACACCTCGGCCGCCCCGTGTTTCAGCTGGCCAGCAGGTCCCGGCTGTCGTTGTTGTTGGACGGATGGCGGAGCTTCGACAGGGCCGATCGCTCGATCTGGCGGATCCGCTCACGCGTCAACTGGAGGGTGACGCCAACTTCTTCCAGGGTGCGAGGCTCTCCGCAGTCGAGCCCATAGCGGAGGCGCAAGATTTCCCGCTCCCGCTCATCGAGCATGGCCAGGAGCTTGTCCACTTCTCCGCCCAGCATGGCCTGGGTAACCACGTCAAACGGCGATGGAGCCGTCTCGTCGGTCACCATTTCCCCCAGCTCGCTCTCGCCGTCAGGTCCCACCCTGGCGTCGAGGCTGACCGTCTCGGTCCCGTGCCGTATGAGCTCAGCCACCTGGCGCTCGTTGATCCCGAGAGCCTCTGCCAGTTCCCCTGGGCTGGGAGTGCGACCCGTTTGCCCCTCGAGCTGATGCTTGGTCCGCATCATGCGGCGCACCTGGTCACCAGCATGGATAGGGAGGCGGATCGTACGGGAGGTGTTGTCGATACCTCGACTTATGGCCTGCTTGATCCACCAGGTGGCATAGGTCGAGAACTTGAAGCCCCGGCGCCAGTCGAACTTGGTCACGGCGTGCATCAAGCCGAGGTTCCCCTCCTGGATGAGGTCGAGTAGGGGCAGGTCGGTGGATTGGTACCTCTTAGCGATGGATACGACCAACCGCAGGTTGCCGCTGATGAACTGCTCGGTGGCGACGTCCCCGTGCCGGGCCGCGGCCAGCAGAACTTGCCCGCGTGCGTCCGTCACCGCACCTCGCGCTAGTTCGTCTCTGGCCTCTTGCCCTTCCTGGATGGCCTTTGATAGCCGGCACTCCTCATCCTGAGTGAGCAGAGGGTACTTGCCGATGTTGTCCAGGTAGAGGCGGACGAGATCCTCGTCAGCTGGGTGGCTCCGCACTTGAACGGCCATTTCTTCCTTCCGGGCCATGCCCTTCCCATCGTCTGATGGGAGCGCTCCGCTTAGTTTCTTGTCCTGCTGGCCTGGGGTTGTGTCAAACTGAGAAGTCCTTGGTGGCCGTAGCTCAGTTGGTTAGAGCGCCAGGTTGTGGCCCTGGAGGTCGGGGGTTCGAGTCCCCTCGGTCACCCAAGTTCTGCCAACGTCGCATGTCGGCTACAAATTTCTGTCAAAAATCCTACGGTTGACCGAGCGCTATGGGCCCAACCGGCTGGCCCAGGCGCCACCGGCCGGCCCTCACGCAACGGGTTCGAGTAGTCCACTGCCCAATCCAGATACCGCAGCGCCTGTCTAGATACGGTCGGAAGCAGGAGGCGTAGAGGGTGCTCGGCGTCCCTAGCGGGCGCTTGGACGGAAGAACTGTCCATTCTCGACCGGCTCGAAGGGTGCCGAACGCCGGCTACGGCTCACGGGGCTCCGACAAGGCAGTGGCGGACATACCTGCCCCCGATCGCGTAGCGGCAACTTCGATGCTGGCGGCACGCCCGGGCCCGAGAAGCTCTAACAAATCAGACTCGGGCCGGGAGACCCGGTGGCTCGAAGTCTCCGGGACACCTCGCCCAGCGACGCATTCTTGGCCGACTTGCCCCCTGGCCCACCAATTGTTTGCCGGCAGTACACGTCCAAGTCACCTATCGGTTGAAAACGCTTCAGCTTGGTCGGGCAATATCACGGGCACGCGACAACTTGAGGAGGATAGGTCATGGGGCACAACGACTCGAGTATTCCGAGCGGGCCGCGATTCAGCCGGAGGCGTTTCCTGGGATCCGCCGCCGCCCTAGGCGGGGCAGCGTGGGCATCGAATATCCTGCCACCTAATATAACAAAGGCGCTGGCACAGCCGCCTCCACGCAATGGGCGAGTCCAGGATATCGAACACGTGGTTATCCTTATGCAAGAGAACCGCTCGTTCGACCATTACTTCGGGACCCGAGCGGGTGTTCGGGGGTTTGATGACCCCAGGGCCTTGACACTGAGCACGGGCCGGAACGTATTTTATCAACCCGACCCACAAAACCCCGACGGCTACCTATTGCCTTACCATCTTGACACCATGACCACCGGCGCCCAAGCCATCCCTTCGACCAGCCACGCGTGGCTTGTGCAGCATTCAGCGTGGGACAACGGGAAAATGGACAACTGGCTGCCGGCCCACCTGGCCGCCGACGGGACCAGCGTCGGCCCGTTCACAATGGGCTATTACGTCCGTTCCGACATACCTTTCCAGTGGGCATTGGCTGATGCGTTCACACTGTGCGACAATTATTTCTGCTCCGTACTTGGGCCCACGCACCCCAACCGTTATATGTGGATCACAGGGACGATAGATCCGAACGCAGAAAATGGCGGCCCTGCCCTCGATAACAACGTTACCAACGGCAGTTACACTTGGTCGACCTACCCCGAAGCCTTGACCGCGGCCGGGATTAGCTGGCGCTGCTACCAGCAGTCCGACAATTACGGCACGAACGTGCTCGAGTACTTCAAGCAGTACCAGCAGGCACCTACAAGTTCGCCGCTCTATCAAAACGCCATGGTCGTGTACCCCGAAGGAAAGTTTGAGTACGACGCCATCAACGACCAGCTGCCGACCGTCAGCTGGATCTTCCCAACCAGCGTCCAAAGTGAGCACCCCGCCTACCTCCCCGCTAACGGAGCTGCCTACGTCGCCAGCAAGATCGACGCCATTGCGGCCAACCCCGACGTGTGGGCCAAAACGGTCTTCATCTTGAGCTACGACGAGAACGACGGGCTCTTCGACCATGTCCCCCCGCCCACGCCGCCTGCCGGCACGCCCGACGAGTTCGTGACGGCCACGTCGCCGGGTGGCACGCCAGGGAACGGGCTTCCTGTCGGCCCCGGGTTCCGGGTACCGTGCCTGATCATCTCGCCGTGGACGACGGGCGGGCGCGTCGTACATGAAGCTTTTGACCACACGTCGATCTTGCGCTTCCTCGAGGTGCTGACGAGCGTCGAAGCCACCAACATAAGCCAGTACCGTCGCCGGACCCTGGGCGACCTCACAGCCGCCTTCCAGTTCGGGCCGCGCCACCAGGTGCCCCCGGTGCTACCCGACACGAGCGGGCCAGCGACCTTGGCGGCGTACACTTCGACGCTGCCGCTTCCCACCTTCCCCGGCGCCAGCCAGAGCTGTCCCCCACCAAAACCAGTACCCCCAGCCCCCACCCCGGCCGATATAGGCCCTCCCCTACCGGTGCTCACACAGCCTCGGCAGCGCCGAGGCCAAGCCACTGCAACCCCCGGGTGCGCCGTCGAGCCGGCGCCATTTATCGAGGCGCGCCCGCCCGGGCGTCGGACAATGCCCTAGCGCACAGCCCACCCCGCCCTCGGCGCGCCCTTTCGGCGGGGTGGGGCCTCCCGCTGGCAGATGAGGCCGACCTACTGTAAGGTTCCCAGCGTTACAACAGGCATGGCTGGGACCGTCGGTAGCAGCGGAGAGCGATCGGCGAAAGATCCGAAAGGGAGTTGGCCGAGTGTCCGGTATGCACCCGCGACCGCAACTCACGCGGAGTGAGTGGGTTGACCTGCAGGGAGAATGGGACTTCCTCTTCGACGAGCAAGACATGGGACTGGGTGATGGTTGGTGGCGGCGGTTCCCGTCCGAACCCCTTAAGATCATTGTCCCCTTTCCCCCCGAAGCCCCGGCCTCGGGCATCGGTGACACGAGCCCTCATCGGGTTGTTTGGTACCGCCGTCGCGTTGTCCCTCCACCACTGTCGCCCGGGGAACGGTTGGTCCTGCACATCGGCGCCTGCGACTATGCGGCTTCGGTATGGTGCAACGGCCAACTCGTAGGTCGGCACGAGGGCGGCCATACACCTTTTAGCTGTGAGCTCAGCTCTGATGGAGCGTCCGATGGTCTGGAGATCGTTGTCAGGGCTGAGGACGACCCTGACGACATCAGCCAACCTCGCGGCAAACAGGACTGGGCGGTGGAGCCCCACGGAGTCTGGTACCCCCGTACTACTGGCCTGTGGCAACCGGTCTGGCTGGAAGTACTGCCCTCCCGGTATATTGCGGCCGTAACCTGGCGGCCGGACCCGGAAAGCGGCCTAATTGGCTGCGAAGTGATCCTGGCAGGGAAATCCCGGACGACTGAACAGATAGCTGTTCATCTGACGCTTGAAGACGAGGTTCTCGCCGAGCAAGAGGTCGCCGTTCGGTCGGACCGGGCCCGTTTTGCCATACCGCTCGACCGCCTCGCCAACGGCGTCGACCGTGACCGCCTGTTCTGGTCACCTGAAAAGCCGAACCTGGTCAATGCGAAGCTGGAACTGCTCTGCGCCGGTGACGTTCTTGATCAGGTGGGTTCCTATTTTGGTATCCGCACGGTCGGCACCAAAGATGGCCATTTCCTGTTGAACGGGCAACCCTATTTTCTTCGCCTGGTACTGGAACAAGGCCTGTGGCCCGAGAGCCATCTGGCCGCCCCCAGCGAGGCGGCGCTGAGCGATGAGGTGGAGCTCGTCAAGCGACTGGGGTTTAACGGCGCCAGGCTTCACCAAAAGATCGAAGATCCCCGGTTTCTTTCGTTTTGCGACCGGCTTGGTCTACTCGTTTGGGAAGAAATGCCGAGTTGCTACAGCTTCAACGCGACCTCGGTATTGCGTCTTAGCCGGGAGTGGGCCGACGTGGTCGTCAGGGACCGAAGCCACCCGAGCATAGTGGCCTGGGTCCCGCTCAATGAAAGTTGGGGCGTCCCAGACATACGGTCGCGCGCCGACCAACAGAGCCTGGCCTTGGCGCTCGTCAATTTGGCCCGTGCCCTCGATGGTTCACGGCCAGTGGTGTCCAACGATGGATGGGAACACGTCGATAGCGACATTTGGACGGTTCACGACTACACCCCCGACGCCGGAACGCTATTGGCGCGCTACGGTTCGAGCGACGCCCTTGAAAAGACCCTGTCCAGCAATTGGCCCGGGCGACATCCCGTCCTATTGGCCCGCAGCGCCAGAGCAGGCCGGCCGATCATGCTCACCGAATTCGGCGGCATCGGAATTGCGTCGGGTACCGACGACGGGTGGCATGCCTACACCGAGTTGCCGTCCGCCGACGCCTACGCCGAGCGCTTCGCTGAACTGGTAGGGGCCGTCCTGGCCTCACCCGACCTGGCCGGGTTTTGCTACACGCAGCTAACGGACACCTTCCAGGAGCACAACGGCCTGGTCCGGGCGGACCGGACGCCAAAAGTCCCGGAACACGTGGTCCGCGCCGCCGTCGCCGGGCCCGGGCCCAGGCCCACCTAAGGCCATCAGACGGCGCTTTCGGGCCCTTTGGCCCTGCCGGCGCCAGTGACATATGCGCCAACATTTTCCGCATGGCTGTATGCCCAACTGGGATGCACGACACCGCCCCCGAGCCAGCCACGGCCCCCCGCCTCAACCCTGAGCGTTGCCTCTCGGTGCTCAGCGAAGCAATAGACGTCCCAAGCATTTGAACGCTTATTGGCTGAGTTGGCGGACTAGCCCCTTGAAGGTGTCGTAGGCCGGCTTGGCTGAATAGTCGTCACGCATAATGCCGAACTGATGGAACATGTCCGGGTTGGAGCTGTCCGCGTCCCGTAGGTCAAACAGCATGTAGTGCGAGATGTTCAGCTCGGTGCGCAGCCGGTGAACGGCCTGCACGACGCTGTCGATGACCTCGGCTTGGCGTTCGTGGGTGCGGGTCACATTGGTGAAAGGGTTGATGCCGGTTGGCCATCCGTTTTCCGCCACCCTTATCGGGACAGAGGTGGGAATGCCGGCGCTGACGAGGTCACGGAAACGCAGATCGCGCAGCACCGCCTCGACGCGGGACGAGATTTCACCAAGATCGACGGGGCTTTCGAACACGTCGACGTAGAAGTTGTGACCCACGAAATCGACCGCATCAACAAATGCAGGTCCTCCTTTGGCCGCGGTGTTGTCCCAAAAGGCCTGCACCGCGACGGGACTTTGGGGGACCGAACCGAACCCCACCTCAACTGCTAAACCTTGGCGGCTTACCTCGTCCTTGGCGGCGATGACCCCGTGGACCAGGGCATCGAGGACGTAGGGCTTCGAGCCGTCCATGAAGGAGAGGTTCGGTTCATTTGTGATCTGCAGCGAACTCAGTACGTCGCCATAGCGGCGAACGACCGTGCGGACCAGGTCGAGCCAGCGATCAAGCTCGAAGCCGGTATTCCGCAGGCAGCCCAGAACGGCGTGCTGCAGCAGGCCTGCATCACGGTAGCGATCGGCAACGTCGACGACTGCCTGTTCCCCTCCTGGCTCCACCTCGACGAGGTACGTGCGCGGTAAGACACAGTCCCCTAGGTCATCCAAGACGGCCCGGATCTGGTCATATTTGTCGGGCGGGCCCACCGCCAGGCCCTTGGGGGTCCCGGCGACACTGAGTGGATAAATCCCGAACTGGAGGGCACTCTGGTTGGTGATTCGGCTACTCCTGTGCTCGATGAGTAGGTAGCGCGACATCGCTCTATCGCACTTCAGAACGGGCGCACCGGTCACAATCGATCCCGAGCCCGTCTATCGCCTCTTCACAGCCTACCGATGCGCACCCTTGCCGACGCCTCCCTTCTCGACGACCCCGGTCACAGGCAGTGCCCTTCGGTTGACAGGCAGGATCGATGTACTCAAAAGTTACCTAAAAGGGGTGGTATCGTATGAAGCTCATGAGACAACAGCGCAGGTAGACACCAACTTTCGCGCCTCTAGCTCAATGGCAGAGCAACGGACTCTTAATCCGCAGGTTCTGGGTTCGAATCCCAGGGGGCGCACGCCAGATAGACCGTAACCTTCGAGGTACCCAGCGGCGTCGGCAAGATCAATGAGGCGGTACCTCGACAGTTTCGTCAGCAGTCAAAGACTGACCAGCAGATTCTCGTTTCGCAACCGTTGGTCGTCTAAAACGAGTTCGCGAACCACATCCGGAAGCTGCTCGCGCTGCCAACGACACTCCAGCCTGCCGGCGCTCTCGCCCTCCCCTCCGGAGGCCGCCGCACGCACGGCCTTGATGGCGTAGGCCGCCGCACCAAGCTCGTGTGCGGCAACATGCGCCACAACGGCCGCTTGGCCGGCAGCGTACGCGGCGAACCGAGCCGCCCCGCTTAGTTCTCTGGCCGCCGCCATGGCATGGCCGCCCGCCGTGCGGGACTGAGACATCCTGACCTCGCCGCGCGCCCACGCCCGAACCTGCTCGATCGCCTGGCGGGGCCGCGGGTCCGCGGGCTGCACCGACTCGTAGAAGGGCAGAACGTGCCCCGCGCAGGCGGCAGCCCACAGAGCCAGGAGCCTGTGGTCACGGTCCGTAAGCGTCCCCCCGCGGCGGACCGTGATGAAGCGGGGATCACGGTCTTTGGGGAGGATCATGGGGCTGGAGTCCCGCGCCTTCGATATAAGAATCTCGGCTTCGCTCGAGATGGCAAGATCGGCGCTCCGTCGCTTGTTTAACCGTCCTTATTCTATGCGGGTTTTCTGGTCACTCTGCATGTTGAAGGGCACGACCGTCGGGCAGAGTACGGCCACTTAAGAGCGCCACGAGATGACCGGTGTCTGTGCGCACCCCATCCCCACTGCCCCAGCTCCAGTCGGCGTCCGTGGCCTCGAGGCGGGTACCGGTCAGGTCGACGCCGAAGAACGCGCCGTTAGCCTCGGTGAGCTGGTCGAGAACTGCGGTCACCGCTTCTTTGGGCGCCACTGCGGCCCGGTCAAGAGCGATGGTGATATCGAGGGAGTGGATGACGGCGTGGCTGAGGGCGCCAGCTACGCCACCGCCCGGCGGCTGCCACTCGTGCAGGGCCGGGGAATGCAACGCGTTGAGATGCGCGGCGAGCGGCAAGGAGGCGTCGCGCTCAGCAATGGTGTTGGAGAGTATGGCGAAGTCCCCGCCCGCCGCCGCCATCTCAGCGCCAAACTGCTCGGGCGTGAGCCGGACGGGCATCGTCACGTGCGCGACAACGTGGCGCACCTGCCAGTTATCGCACAACGACGGGGCGTCCCAGGTCTCGGCAGGTGCAGAGGCGAGCAGGTCGGCGAGACCGTCGTAGGTCTGGCCAACTAAGGACTGCAGGTCGGTCATGGTTGAGACTCCTTTTTGATGAGGCGGGTGAGGTGGTCGTCGAGCTTGTCCAGGGAGGTAGCGAAGCCAGCGCGGGCCTCGGGTGATCGCATCGGCTCGGGGACGTGGCGCTGGTGGATAACGACTTCGGTGCTCCCGTCGGCGAGGTCCGTGAGCGTGCCCGTAGTGTGCATGCCGCTGGCGGGCTCGACCCAGGAAAGCCGTTCGGGTGGGAGGACTTCGGTGAACGTAGCCCTCATCTGGTACCTGCCATGCTCGCCGACCATGAGGGTCTCGAACCGCCCCCCGGCGCGGAGTTCGACGACGATCCCGTCGAGCGGGGTGGTCATGCCGCGCGGTCCCCAGAACTGCGTAAGCTCTGCTGGCTCGGTCAGGCACCGCCACACCAGTTCACGTGGCGCGCGGAAAATATGACGGTACACCAGCTCGTCGGCGTTCACGGCCGTGAACCTCCTTGTAGGTGGGCCAGGTGCACCTCGAGGCGGTCCATGCGCTCCGCCCAAGCTCGACGGCTCTCCTCTATCCAGGACACCGCAGCTTCCAGCGCCTGTGGTTCCAGCCGACAGGGCCGGGTCTGGCGGTGCCGGCCGCGGCTAACCAATCCGCAGCGCTCGAGCACCCCGATGTGCTGGGACACAGCCTGCAGGCTCATGGAATAGGGCGCAGCGAGCTCGTTGACCGTTGCGTCGGCCTTGCTTAGCCGGGCCACAATGTCGCGCCGGGTGCGGTCAGCGAGCGCCGCGAACATAGCGTCGAGCTGCTCGTCAGGGAGGACGGTCGTCACCAGAATTATTCAAGCAGTTTCTTGATCAAGCGTCAACTAGATAAAGCAGTGCGGGCAGAAGCCGTCCCTAGGCCTGATGTGGCACGCTATGACCCTTCTTGAACAAGGATGGCCCGGTGCCGGTGGTGTTGTTGACGGGGTCGTCGGGGGGCGTCGGCCGCGCCACCCAGCCCGTCCTCGCCGCTCGCGGCTGGACGGCACGGCCGTTCGACTCCGTCGACGGCTGCGACCTGAGAGACGAAGCTGCCGTCCGAGCCGCGATGCGAGGGTGCGACGCCGTGGTCCATGCCGGAGCACTCGCCCACGACAGCGCCGGCCCGCCCTCTGACATCGTGGGCACGAACGTGTTGGGCACGTGGCATGTCCTACTAGCCGCCGAGTCGGCGGGCGTGGCCCGCGTCGTCTACTTCTCCTCCGCTCAGGTCTTTGGCTGCGCCGAGGGCGAGGGGAGCCCCGTTTACCTTCCGATCGACGACGACCACCCGGTTCGGGCGGCGCGGCCCTACGGGATGTCGAAGCGCCTGGCCGAAGAGATGTGCGACGCCTGGAGCAGTCGCACCGGCATTCCCAGTGTCGTGCTTCGGCCTGTGCTGATCCTGGATGACCTCGGGCTGAGCCGAGTCTCGAAGAGTGAAGCCGAGTTCGGGGCGTTTGTTCACGTCGACGACGTTGCCGAAGCTACTGCCCTTGCCTTGGAGGTCGACTTGCCGCGCCATTCCCGTCTAACTCTTTGCGGTCCAGGAGCGTTCGACACGGCCGGCGGCGACCAAGCTCCTCGGCTGGCACCCTCGCCGGGGCTGGCCCGCGCCGCCACCCGTCTGAACGCCGCCGAACGCTGCGGGCCAGCTTAACGCGTGGCGTTGCTAGTGGCCGCACTCGTGTTGAGCGTCGTTGGCCATGCTGCTCACACCGAACATTCTCGTATGGCGCTCGGGGGTGCGTCGAATGGCTCGCTCCCTATTTCGACGTTTCCAAAGCGAACGGGCTTGACGCCCGGTAACCGAACAGTTACGGTAACTGTGAGGTTACGAAAGGAGTGGGAGTTGGCCGAGGCGCCGTCACCAGCCGGTGATCCGTTTGATGCGTTGGGGGACGAGCACCGACGGCGCATCCTGACTTTGCTCGGCGCTGGGGGCAGGTCGGTGGGCGAGATTGCTGCCGAGCTGCCGATCAGCCGTCCGGCTGTGTCCCGTCATCTCCGGCTACTCAAGGATGCACGGTTGGTTTCCGAGCACTCTGAGGGCACTCGGCGTGTGTATGAGCTCAAGGGTGAAGGGGTCGCGGTCGTACAGGAGTACCTGGTTGGCCTGTGGGGTGAGGCGGCCACCCGTTTCCGGCTTCTGGCCGACAACTCGAAGGACCGTCCGTGACCTCGGCCCTCCGTTTGGACTTTGTGGTGGCGTGTCGGCCCGACACGGCGTTCCGGCTGTGGACGGAGGCTCTCGGGACGTGGTGGCCGGCTGACCACACAGTTAGCGGGGACCCCGCGGCGGTCGTTTTGGAAGGACATCGGGGTGGCCGAGTCTTCGAGCGGGACCTGGATGGGACCGAGCACGACTGGGGACGCGTCACAGTGTGGGAACCTCCGTACCGGCTTGGTTACACCTGGCACTTGGGCGGCGGCCCCGACGACGCCACCGACGTTGAGATCGGGTTCGTGAGCGGCGAGGACGACACCACAGTCGTAATGATCGAACACCGAGGATGGGAGCGGCTCGGTGAACGGGCCGACGCGTGGAAGGACCGCAATCGGGCCGGTTGGGAGTCGCTGCTGCCGTACCTGGCCGAAGCCGCATTGTCGGCCTCCCGCCTGAACGCTGAAAGGGGCACGCCGACATGACCCAGGGAACGGGCGCTAAGGATGACCCGTGGTCGCTGACCACGCCACCAGGCACCTCGACTTACACCATGTTCCGCGACGAAGCGGCCGACCCGCCGGCGCTGGTGTGCCAGGTCGGCTCCACCACCCTGAGCTACCGCTTACAAGCTATCGAGGAGCTCCACGCGTGGTTGCTCGAACAAGGCGACTGGGTCCCCCTCGGTGCGGCCGACGAGAACAAAGAAGCGGCCGCCGGGACCGTCGAAGCGTGGGGACGGTCCCCCGATAACCCGGTCGGAGGCTGGTACGGGTTGCGCAAAGGGTACCGAGGCCGCTTCGGCATGTACCTGCCACCACTCCTCGAGCGGCTCGGGCTGGCCGAGGTCACTCACGACGCCCGCAACAACCGCATGCGAGGCATCACGCCATGAACGCAGCAGAAACCTGGAAGTACATCCACGCTGAACGGGCCACCATGGCCGACACGCTCTCAGAGCTCAGCACTGAGCAGTGGGCCGCACCTTCCTGGTGCGGCCAGTGGACCGTGCGCATGACAGCCGCCCATATCCTCGTCGCCGCTGAGCAGACCCCGGGGCGGTTCTATCTCCAGCTACTGCAGGCGGGAATGCGCTTCGACACCTATGCCGAACGAACCGCACAGGCACTCAGCGCCCTGGCACCATTAGACCTGGTCACCCGGCTACGTGCCCGAACCCTGACCACCAACCGCCCGCCGGCCCCCGCTATCGCCATGCTCGGCGAGATCGTGACCCACGGCGGCGACATCAGGATGCCGCTCGGACTGAAGCACCGCCCGGACGATGCAGCTCTGGTTGCCGTCGCCGACAACTACAGCCGCACCAACCTGCTCATCCACGCCAAGAAGCGCATCGCCGGCCTCCGCCTCATCGCCACCGACGCCGACTGGTCAACCGGGACGGGCCAAGAAGTGACGGGTCCCCTCCTCTCCATCATCCTGGCTATGAGCGGCCGCCGGCAGGCATGCCCCGACCTGGCCGGCGAAGGCGTCACCACCCTGGCCTCTCGCTGACCGGGCCCTCAGTTGTCAAAGACGGCGTGGGATGATATCGACGGCATCCCGCTCCCGGGTCCCGGGCCGCAGAGCGCCTGAACGAGCGAGGGAGCGGGCCACCCGGCGCTGCCCCTCGTGACGTTGGCGAGCGATCTCGGCGAGCAGCGAAGCGGCGTCTTGGTCGGACCTGGCCGTATCGGCGAGGATACGGTGAACCGGCCCAACTCGGGTCATTACCGGACGATCCCCCGGACGTTCACGGAGGCAACCATGACCGACACTTCCAACCAAGGCATCAAGACCGTGCTCCATCCTGTGACCGACCTGGCGAGGGCCAAGCCCGTCTACGCCGCCCTGCTCGGCGTGGAGCCTTCTGCGGACGCCGACTACTACGTCGGCTTCGACGTCGCCGGCCAGCACATCGGGCTCGTGCCCGGCGGTGGCCCCCAGCACATGACCTCGCCGGTCGCCTTCTGGCATGTGCAGGACATCGAGGCGAAGCTGGCCGAGGTCACCGCGGCGGGCGCCAGCCTGAAGGATCCGGTGCGCGACGTGGGTGGCGGCCGCCTGGTGGCCACCTTCACCGACCCAGACGGCAACGTCCTCGGCGTGCTCCAGGACCCATGAGCGTTGAGCTCGGTTTTTCGCCCTCGGCGCCGTCGACGACACCGAGCACCGGACGACCGACGTGTCACCGTCTAGCTTTCGCGGCCCGACACGCCCACACGAGAAAGGACCTGCCATGACGCCCTACACCGTGGATTTCAACACCGTCTCGACCGTCGGTCTGGAGCGGTCGCCAGTGGCGGCCGCACTCGCTGGCCTGCGGGCGAACGAGGCCCGCTACTTCAAGAACAAGTACGACCACGTCTTCACGGTGGAGCCTGCAAGCAGCGCCAAATCGACCATCGAATGGGTGCAGCGGGTACTCAAGGAAGAACGAGACATCGTCATCTCGTCTCCTCCTCTCGAGGCGACGGCCTTCCAGGTGGACAACATCCGGATGGCCTACGTGTTCTACGAGAGCGGCCTGTCGATCAACGTGATGTACACCGTCGACGACCCCGATAAGCGGGCGGTCGGGTTCAAGCTCTCCGATGGCATGGAAGTCCCGGCAGAGCTGGCCACGCGGTTCAAGTTCGCCAGGCAGAAGTCCAGGCTGGCGGGGACCATTCGCGGTTCCTACTTCGCGTTCAAGACCGACTACTGACCTCGGACGGTGCAGTTCCTCACCAACCTGCAGCTACGCGGCGCCGAAGCCTGGTTAGCGCGCATCAACAGGCCCGCTACTTGATAGGGCTCCCACGCTGGTGATGGACAACCAGCCCGGACAGCACATCTAAACTCACGTCCACGGCCCGGCGCCCTGGCTAGTGTGCAGATGCACGCGGGATTGACCGACTGGCTTTCCGGTTATAAATTCTTCGTGAACCGGTCGACCCTTAACCCCGGCGACCTTCCGCGAGGTTGAAGCCGGCTCCGATCGCAACTGCGGAATCGTTGACCGGACGCATGCTCGCAAGGTCCTGCGCACGAATGTCGGGCGCTGAATTCGTCAAAGGGTGCTCATTTAGGAGGTATTAGCTGTGCGAATTGAGTGGTTGATGATGTGCGAGAAGCTGGAAATGCCGCCAAGCGGTCTCGCAAACATCTATGGCGCTGGTGGGGACACGGTTATGGTTCATCAATTGCCCATCGAGGTCCAGTTCGTGGGCCGGGTGGCGTTCCTCCCGGATGCCAAGCCACATCACGCTCGTATGGAATTGCACGGGCCTGACATGGCTCCATTGACGGTGACGACAGGGGAGTTTACGTACCGACCCCACCCAGGGTTGCCATCGGGCTGGGAGGCGCGCACATTTATCCCTATTACCTTTCGTATCAGTCATCGGGTCGAGGGTGTCTGTACGTTGAAGTTGACCGTTGATGATGTCAGCGAGTCAATCCAAGTCATCTTCCGTGTAGACCCAAGCATCCCCGCGAATTAGGGGCCATGTGAGACAGAGTAAAAGATGGCGTCTTGGACAGTAGAGGCGCAACGGCGCTTTCTCGTCTCGTGCCTACCGCCTCCGCCCAAGACAAGCTCCTGGCTTACACTGGCCGGGATCCCTCTGGGTGACCGGGCGGGGCGGGCAGGCCGAGAATACAAGCTCGGTTTAGGCGGTGGCTCAGGCGGAGCGCTTCGCTTCCGACCGAGCGAGCACCCGACCGGTAGCTCGCGACGGCTTCGACGGCCAGATATGGTGGAGGCGCGGGGACAAAGATGGCGGTTTCGAACCCAAGCCGAGGTGCCTGGCCAAGCCTGGTCAGGCCCGCCGGGGTCGGGCCGCCCAGTACCACCCAGCTGGCCACGCTCGTGCAGCCGTTGTAGCTGGCATAGACCTGGGCTACGGCGCCGCTGGCCACCGCTATGGCAGGCAGCTCAGTGGCCGGTTGGCCGGCCCACGGTTGCTTGAAGGCGCGGTAGGACTCGGTGCCCGGGACCATGCGCCCGTCAAAAACCACCGTCCCTCCGCCGTCGTACTCGGTGAAGCAGCTGGACTGTCCCCAACCTATGAACACATGGTCGTCACCCAGTTCCTGGATACTGCCGAGGGCGTCGGAGAGCACCGCCGGCGTACGGCGGTACTGGCGCAGCAGTTCAACGCGGCGTGATTGCTCGTCCACGGTCAAGATCAGGCCGCGAGATTGAGCGGCCTCGTCCGGTGGCCCGCCCTCGTTGTCAAATAGGCTCAGGGTCCCGTCTAGATGGCGTCTGACGTAGTGCTGGAAGGCGAAGTGCGCCCCAGGGCCGATCTCAAAGTCCGTTGCCCTGCCGCCCAGGCGCCATATGACCGCACCGGTGGTCCGGTCCACCTTGTAAACACCCCAGGTATTGCGCCCCGAAATTATCAAGTTGTCGTCGGTGGGGTCGACGCAGATGGAGTTGATGTGGAAATAGTCCCAGGGGATGACCGAGGTCTTGATACCCCCTATGGACTCGTCGAGAGCGACGTGCTCGTCGCTTCTCCATTCGAACAGCAGCTCCCCCGTGGTCACGTCTACTTCTTGCACGACTCCGTACAGATATTCACCGGCGCTCTGGCCACCAAACCGGGAGAGGTCCGCAGTCGCCTGCCCGTAGCAGGTAAACAGAGCCGTGCCTCTGTCCGTCAGGACGAACTCGTGCAGGTCCCCCCAGTAGCCGTCCTGGCCATGGACCTCGGCCACCTTTGTATAATTCGGTCCCCATATTTCGTAATGCCCTTTTCCATGCCCGTCGGTCACCGCGCCCTGGAACCAAGTAAGGACCGGCTCGCCGCTTAGGATCTGGGCATTGAAATTGAAGGCCCGCAACGCCGAGTCCGCGCCGGGAGAGAGGTCCAGGAACCACACGAGGTTGCCGTTGCCGTCGATGATCATGGGCCCTTGGTGGGCCGGGCCACCGTGAGACTCCGTGAACACCATGCCAGGGGCTGACCCGTCGAGGCGGGTGCGCACGGTTATCACCGGGGGCTTCAAGTCGGGGCGAGACCGGAAGACCTGGACGCCGGCGGTGCTGGTGACGTTCGGGACAGCCACCAACTGAGGCAACTGGCCCGCACTACCCCCCGCTGCTTGTCGCGGGACGGAGGTTTCCGCCTCGGCGCGGCTGGATATCCCGCCCAAAAGCAGCGCTGCGGCCGTGCCCGTTACCCCTCGGCCCAAACGCCCGACCAGTGCGCGCCGGCTCAGGTGCGTGTCGCCGATCAAGGGACCGTGAGCGGCAAAGCCGCGAGACCGCTTTGTCTTCGCCCGGGCCACCGCGCGGTGTGCCTGGGCGGCCCACACCCCTGAAGGTCGCTCACGGCGAAAAAGGTTACCGTCCCCCGAAGGTCGCCGTGGAGGCAGCCTGAGAAGGTCCGGTCGAGATGTCGTTGTTCGACCTATTTCGGCCGCTCTCGGTACAGTGTGCCTGTCTCGGCGCGTTTTTTGCCCGTTCCCGACGTGAAACGCGCCGAGAGCCGGAATGCGCCCCGAGAGCCGGAAGGAGCCCCGAGAGGGCCGCCTCACGTCCGCCGGCACGGCCGCCAACGCGCCGGTACCGCCGGCCCAACACCTCGGGCCGGCGGTACCGGACTACGGCTATAGCTTTCTACTTCGAAGGCCGGGAAGCAGCGTCCCGGTTACGACCGGCTCTCGCTGCTCTCCATTGTGCAACTAGCTGCCCAGGATGCCCTTGATCCCGGACTGCGCCGTGGAAAGTGCGCCCTGAACGGTGCTTGACCCCGAGATGGCAGCCTGGATGGCGGTCCACACATCTTCAGAGACCTTCGGGTACTTGGTGCCCAGGCCCAACGTGCGCGGATGGGCGAAGAGGGTTTGGTTGGCGTAGACGCTCCACTGACCGCCCTCCTGCTGCACGTACGTTTTGGCCACGGCGGGCTTCGGCGGTAGGTAGCCGAACAACTTCGCCAGCGCCAGCTCCTGCGATGGCGTCTGCATGCCCTGGATCCACTGGAAGGCCATCTGCTGCGCAGCGCTGCCACCGCTGTTACCTATCATCCAGTCTTCACCGCCGAGCGGCACTATGACGTGTTGCCCGGCCACGCGCGTCGGGACGGGCACGATGCCGAACTGCTTTCCATAGAACATGTGCGCCTGGGCAAGGCCCGAGAAGTTCCAGGGGCCGTTGACCATCATGGCCGCCTTGCCCGCTTCGAACTGGCCCGACGCCCCTGGGGTTTGGGTCCAGTTGAGGCAGGCCTTGGACGCCGAACCGTCCGTCACGAGTTGGCTCCACAGGTTCAAGGCTTGAACCCCTGGCGCCGACGCGATGTTGGAGAAGTTGAACGAGCCCCCGTTGCTCCAGAAGAACGGCTCCCACTGCCATGTGGTGTCCTCTGACGGGTCGCACGTCAACGCGATCCCGTAATGTTGCGAGGTCGTCAGGGCTTTGGCGTCGGTCACCAGCTGGGCCCACGTCTTGGGCGGGGTGATGTTGGCCGCCTTTAGCATGGCGATGTTGTACATCAGGGCGATCGAGTTGGCGCCGGCTACTGGCAAGCTGTAGTACTTACCGTTCGCCAGTCCTTCGTCGATGATGGCCGGGAAATACCCCTTGGTAGTGAAACCCTTGAAACCGCTAAGGGGCACTACTTGGCCTGTTGTGACCATGGTTGACACGAACGGGTTGTCTACGGCCAAGAGGTTAGGCAGGTCGTGGCCGGCGGCTTGCGTCAGCAGTTTGGTGTCGAGGTTCTGGAACGGTACGTATTGCCTCTTTACCGTCACTCCCGGGTGGGCGGCTTCGAACTGCTTGTTGTACAGGGCCAATGCTGAGACTTGACCAGGTGTGTTGAAATAGTCCTCTTCCGTCAACGTGATCTTGGTGGCGGCGGACGCGCTCACCTGCGACACGCCGACCATGGCAAACGTGGCGGCGGCCAGGGCTGCGATCCCCCGGTGCCGCCTTCTCTTCGATAGGTTCATGGCGGTTCTCTCCTTTATTGTTGACAAAGACTTATTTTGATAATGGGCAAAGGACCCCACCGAGGGTCACGAGAAGAAAACAGGCAACTTTGCCACCTCTACTTCATATCACCCCCTGAGTTTGTTCGGGTGGCGGGCTCTGTGCGGCCCGCACCCGCCCCGTCCGACCGGCTTGGTCGGCCTCATCGCTACCCCACCACCGACCCCGCCGTGAGACCACTGGCTATATAACGCTGGGCCACTACCAGCATTACCGCCGCCGGCACCATGGCGAACACAGCCGCGGCCATCACAGCGCCCCAATCAGATGTGAAGTTCCCGAGGTACGAGTAAATACCCAATGTGATAGGGACTATGCCGGCGCCGTTGAGTACGGTCAAGGCGAATATGAAGTCTCCCCAACCGTTCAAGAAGGCGAACACGGCCACGGTTATTACTGCAGAGCGCGCCAGTGGGACCACGATGCGGCGGAACGTTTGCCACTCAGAGGCACCGTCAACCCTGGCTGCGTGCATCACCTCGTTGGGCAGGCTGAAGAAAAAGGCCCGCAGCACGAGGATGGCAAAGGGGATGGCGTACGTACCGTCGGCGAGAATGAGGCCGGGGTACGTGTTGACCAAGTGGATCCAGTGGAAGACGATGAACAGGGAGGTAGCTAACACTATGGAGGGGACTATCTGACATACGAGAAGTGCGCTGACCAAGAAAACAGTGACCCGCAGCCGGTACTTCGAGAGTGCGTACGCCGCGGGCACGGCTACGACGAGGGCCAGCACCGCTGTACCGAGGCCGACGAGGAGGCTCGTCAGTACATTGCCTGATTGGGCCGAAATGACGGTCCGGTAATTGTCGAGAGTGGCGGCGTGGGGCAGCCAGTAGTACGTGCCGCTGAACAGCGTTTCGGTCGACTCGAACGAGGCGACGATGATCGCGTACACCGGGAACAGCACTATCAAAAGGGCTCCGGCCGCCCCCAGCGTGCAAAGCCACCGCAGCGCCCTCGACTTCTGTAAGCGGTTCATTTCTGACCTCCAGAGCTACTGCTCAGGCTTCCCCGGCTCAGCAACAGGTACAACGGCGCGCATATCAATGCCAATAAGAGGAGCACGTTGTTGAGCGCTGCACCTTGGCCGAAGTTGAACTGTTGGAACGACAAGTTGTACGACCATGTCGTGATGAGTTGCGTGGCGTTGGCCGGTCCTCCGCCAGTAAGCCCGATGACGAGGTCGAACACCTTCACGGTGAACACGAAACCGAGGAGCAGGGTGACCTCGATAACGGGCAGGATGATGGGCACGATGATGAGCCGGAGCCTCTGCCAGGGGCCGGCCCCGTCCATGAGGGCCGCTTCCTTGACCTCTATCGGGACGTCCTGAAGCGCGCTGTAAAGCAAGAGCGTGAAGAAGGGGACCCCGAGCCAGATATTGGCTATGAGGACTGTCCATAGGGCCAAGTGGGGGTCGTCCAACCAATCAATTGGGTGGTGGACCAGCCCAATGTCGAGCAGAAGTTGGTTGACCGCTCCACCTTCGAGTTGAAAGAGGAACCTGAAGATGACCCCGGTCACAAGTAGCGGCAACAGCCAGGGGACGATTACGAGAGAGCGTCCCAGCGTCCTTCCCGGGAACCGGAGCGTAAACAGCAAGGCGAGGGCAAAGCCGATTATGAACTGGCCGACCAGCGACCCGAACGTGAACTCGAAAGTGTTGAGGATGGCGTGGCGGCTGGTGGGGTCATTGAACACGAAGCGGTAATTTGCCAACCCGGCATAAGGGGCCGTGAGCTCGCCGATCGTCGCCACCGAGGTCTGCTCGAAGCTGAGCATCACGTTGTAGATAATGGGCAATAAAAATGCGAACAGCAGGTACAAAATGGCGGGGGTCAGGAACAGCCAGCCGGCCAGCTGTCTGCGGCGTGAGCCGGATAGCTGATGCGCCCGCTTGGTGCTGCCGGCGGCCCCGCCCTGGCCGGCTTGTCCCACGGACTGCATCTGCAGCGGGGCGCCCGTCTCTGCCTTCACGTTGGCCTGAGCCAAGTAAGCCCCTCTCTTGCCACGGCGTCGACGTCCGTCAGGCGCTCCCTCATAGCTATCTAGTCCCGGAGGATAAGGATTTCAAGGCACCCCCATGGTCTCCTGTTGGTTACCGTCTTTGTGCAAGCTCCGGTGTTCGAGCGAGGTTCCTCCGACGATGTTGCTACCCGCTGCCTTGATGGCCATTTGTTTGGACGTCTTCGTCCCCGTGAAACTCTGGTACCCACACGCGCATGGCGGCGGAATGCCTGTTGCCTCGGGCGAAGTATGGGACAAGGCTAAGCCGGAGGGGCTCGGTGCCGAGAGCTGCCGAGGGGCTGTCCTCGTAGATCGGGCGTACGCGGTCAACCACACGACGCCCCTCCGCGTTGATGGCTACCTTTACATAGCCACCGAGACCTTCCGGGACTTCGTCCGCCGCTTGCATCGGGGCCGTCCCGGCAACCACAACGTCCTCTACGTCTACGCCCTCTTCCAGGTCTTCTGCATCGACACAGTACACCAGAGGGCCGCGCGCGACGGCAACGGAGCCACGTACCGCGTCGGTTCGCCAGTGCGGCCGGACCACGCGGATGGAGAACTCGTTGTATATCTCCAGGCGGTCACCGGCCCTCCAGTTCCTTGTGGCCCGTAGATAAGAACCGTTCCATGAGGGCTCCACCTGCTCGTCATTGATAGTCACGCGAGTGCTCTGTTTGTCGCCCCAATGAGGGAGCCGCAGGGAAAGGCCCCAGGACTGTGGCGAGTCAGATCGCGTCACCTCTATGCCCGTGGACCCCGTCCAGGGATGGCTAGTGCGCACGGCGAGTTCGACGGCACCGCCCGGTACTGAAGTCGAGATTGTGCCAGTAAAGGGCATATGCATTTGGAGCCCCGACGGGTCGCGGGTCAACAAGTACGCCTGCACGCTGGCGAGTAGGCGAGCCAGGTTGGGCGGGCAACAAGCGCACTGGTACCACGACAACCGGCGGCGCGGTGAGTCCTCGTCCGCGCCATCGTGACCGGTCCTCAAGTGCAGGGTATTGGAATAGAAAAACTCAGTACCGTGGCGAGATACGGCCCCCGCGATGGTGTTCCAAAACGCTTGTTCCATGGCGTCCGCGTAGCGCGCCCGGCCCGTAGCCAAGAGGAGCCGCCAGTTCCAGTGCAGGCTGGCAATGGCGGCACAAGTCTCGGCATAAGCACGGTCACTCGGTAGCTCGTACGCATCGCCAATCGCTTCGTCGCGGTGACGGGAGCCGTGCCCGCCCGTGATGTAGGTCTTCGAGCCAAACAAATCGTCCCAGATCGCCTCGGACGCCGCCAACAACTGCTCGTCCTGGGTCTCGACCGCCACGTCCACGACGCCGGCCTGCAAGTACAACTCTCGCACAGCGTGGCCCGTAGCCGATGTCCGGTCTCGGACCGGCATATGGTGCAGGAAGTACGACAGCGGGAAAGGCCGGCCGCCGAGCAGCCCAGTAGAAGGCAACGCCACGTCGGGCCGTCCCCGGAGGTCTATATACCTCTTGGCCAGGGCCATTGCCCGCGTATCGCCGGTCACCCGGAAAAACTCGACCAGGGCGGTTTCGACCTCTGGGTGGCCGCACAGGCCGACGAGTCGCCCGTCCCCGTCCTTCAGGGAAAAGGTCCTCAGTAGGTGCTCGACGAGCCTGTTCGCCACCGTACGCAGCTCGGGTCGGCTGCCGGTGCGCTCGAACGCGACCACCGCCTGCAACAGATGACCAGCGCAGTAAAGCTCGTGCCCCCAGCGCAAGTCCTTCCAGATCAGCTCGGGGTACTCGCCTTGGAACCAGGAATTGAGGTAGCCGTCGTCGCGCTGAGCGCGCGCCAGTGTGGCGCTGACCTCTTCGATGAACTGTTCCACACCGTCTGAGGGCCCCCTCACGCCGTCCCAAGCGGACGCTTCGAGGGTCTTATAGAGGTCGGAGTCGGAGAAATGGAGACCTTCGTGCCGGGCAACGCCGCCATCACCCTCCGCCACCCGTTGCAAATTGCGCAGGGCTCCTGACGCCAGGACTTGCTCGACGCAATGAGGCAACGTCTTGGCGCTATTGCGCTGCTGCCAGGCACCAAGGTCACAGTCCCCTGACAGCGCCACTTCGCTCAGCCCGAGAGGGCGCAGCGTCGAGATCGCCGTGCTCGTGGGATGGACCGGGCCGTCGCCGCCAACGGCGGGCACGGGAGTCAAGGCTGGCTCCCGCGACGACAAGTCGGTGCGTCCTTCCATTCTTACCCGTCCCCTTTTGAGCGACGACAACAAACAGCGCCCCGTCGGATGACGAAGGGCCTCGTCGGGTTCCTAGTCCGAGGAAACGCTACCTCAATGCGCTCCTCCAGTCAACGCGCGGATGTCCTACTTCCCGATGTAAGTAAGAACTGATCTAGACCTCCCGGACGCGGAAGCGGTTCCCCAGCCGCCAGGACTGGCAGGCGTGAGTCGCATAAGCTTTTGCTCGTGCACTCAGCCCGCCCAGCCACCCTCACTGAGGTGGCTTCGCTGGCCGGCGTATCTGTCACCACCGCGTCGAAGGCCATCAACGGGCGGGACCGAATCGCTGATTCCACCCGCAAACGCGTGCTCCGGGCCGCCCGGGAGCTCTCCTACTCGCCCAACCTGATTGCCAAGAGCTTGGCGAGTGGGCGCAGCAGCATCATCGGCGTCATTCTGAAGGACCCAATGGTCCAGCGATTCGCAATGCCTATAGTCATCGGCGCCCAATCTGTCCTCGAGCAGCGAGAGTTCTCGGCCATAATCGCTGATGCTCGGGGCGACGTCGACCGTCTCGTTGAGCTTGGCGGTCATGCTCCGCCAGCGCAACGTCGACGGCCTGCTGATCGTCAGCGACAACCAGGGCAAGGTGCCGTCGATCAGTGCATCTGCGGAAATCCCGTGCGTTTATGTCCACGGGCCAACGACTAATTCTCGAGATGTGGTCCATGTTATAGACGACTATGCCGGTGCCATTGCCGTCACAGACCACTTGATCGGTACGGGGCGGGCCGAGTCGCCCATATCACCGGGCCAAAACAATCGCCGGCGGTCCAGCAGCGCGTACGTGGTGTTGTTCATTCCCTGCGCCGGCATGGGCTACAACTCGTAGGAGAGGTGAAATACGGACTGTGGTCGCAGCGGTGGGCGCGCCAGGTAGCACGGGAAGTCTTGTCCGAGTTCCCGGACATTGACGCCATAGCCTGCGGTTCGGACCAGATCGCGGCAGCTGTCCTGGAGACGGCGGTGGCGTTGGGCCGCAAGGTCCCCGACGACGTCGGCATCACGGGTTACGACAATTGGGCCGTTTTCGCTCAGGAAACCGACCCGGCCCTGACAACTGTCGACATGGACCTCGAGGACCTGGGGGCCGCCGCAGTGAGCGACCTGTTCGCCATGATCGGCGGCGCCAGGGTGGGCGGTGGTACCCGCCACCATGAGGGCACCTTGGTGATCAGAGGGTCCACCGATTGCCCTTCTGACGCCTCAGTCCTCACGCTGATGTCGGCCCGGGCGCGGACCAGCTAGCGCCGCCGTAAAGCCGGCGCAGTAGATGGAGCAGTAGATGGCGGCCGACGCATAGTGATGTAGGCGCTTCCGGTCCCGCTCAGCGCACCGGTTCGTCGTTGGCAACATTCCCGAGCTCTTCTCGTCGAAGGGCACCCTCGATATCCCCGACCGCACCCACGACGGCGGCACCGCACAGGTGGCCCCGTGCCACCGCTCCCTCGAGGTCGGAAAAGCCGGAGTCGAGAAGGCCTGAGAGAAGCCCGGCCAAGAAGGCGTCTCCGGCGCCCACGGCGTCGACGACGAACGCCTCGCGACCGGTGACCGTCACGGGTTCATCACCTCGCCGGTAAAGACGGGCGCGAACCTTCTGATCCCGTAGCACGACCATCTCCGGTCCGACGCCACTGATAGAAGCGACCGCTACCCCGAGATCGGACGACGAAGTGAGGAGCCGGGCTTCCTCTACCGTCCCTACGACGAGAAAGGCGTACTCCAGCAGCTGGGAAAGGCCGGCGGCGGCCGCCTCCGCAGGCCACAGTCGAGCCCGGTAGTTGAGGTCCAGCACGACCCGGTGGCCGTTGGCGGCGGCCGCCAGTGCACTTCCCGCTGTCACTTCCGGGCATACGGCAGCCGTTACCCCCGACAGCAGCACGAGACCCCCGGGGTGGAGCCGGGTCAGGGCCGGAGCAACGTCCCCCGCCTGTAAAGATGACCCGGCCGAACCCTGGCGTCGGTAAACGACTTCAGAGGGTGGGAAAGCCCGGAGGTTCCTGAAGATCAGCCCGGTGGGGCGGTCGTCGTCCAAAACGAATTCGACGTCGACGCCCTCCATAACCAGTCGGCGGCGTATCAGCGCTCCAAATGGGTCGCGGCCTACTCGACCTACGTAACCTACTCGGTGACCCAGACGGGCGAGCCCTACTGCCGCGTTCAACTCTGCGCCAACCACATGCGCACTGAAACTCTCCGCATCCATGAGAGATGTCCCATGGGGACCTGCAATCAGCGCGACAAGAGGCTCTCCTACGGTAATGACCTCCAGGTCGCTCATTGTCAGCCGGCTGCAATCAGGAGAGAGCGGACACCAGGAGGCGAGCACGGCTGAGAGCGGCGGCGGGGTCCCCTCGACAGCTCAGCCAAGCACCGAGCCCTACCGCCACCGCGCCAGCATCGAGGAAACTTCGAGCGTTTGAACCGTCGACTCCACCGACGGCCACGAGCGGCACGAACGGCAAGGGTTCCCGCAGCGCCTTGACTGTGGCCGTCCCCAACGCCCCCGCCGGGAAGAGCTTTACCGCCGTTGCCCCCGCCTTCCAGGCCCGGACTACCTCAGAAGCGGTGGCAGCTCCAGGAAAGGCGGGCACCCCGGTTTCGACGCATGACGCAATAACCTCTTCATCGACGTTGGGGCTGACGACGAAGCGAGCCCCGGCGTCAACCGCACGACCAACTTGGCCTGCCTCCAGCACAGTGCCGACGCCAGTCACCACGTCAGGGAGATCGCTCCGCAACGACGAGATGAGGTCAAACGAAGAGGGGCTGTCGATCGTTACTTCGACCACCGAGACGCCTCCTTCGTGAAGCGCGCCGCGCCACCGCAATGGCGCTGCTGGGCTCGAGGCGCCTCAAGATGGCCATTACGGGCAGGGCGCCAAGAGGAAAGGGGGACGGTAAGGCAACGTCAGTCTCGGGATCGTGGCCCATGGTCATTTCCTACCCCGCTCGGCTCGTATTCACCGTCACGAGTCGACGGGCTGGTCCGGTCTACCTCCGCTGGATGATGGCCTAACCTCCTCGCCGTTCCCAGCCCGAGTTGAACAACCGCAGGAAATCCCGCGGAGAAAGAGGATAGTCGGCCATGCCAACATGAGCGTCCGCCCCTGCTATCGATAGCATGGCTGGCAATCGAGGGACCAGGGACGGGAGACGGCTGGCGATGTCGGGTCAACTCCTGGGTCGAAAAAGGGAACAACGATGCGTGCGCTGAGGCTGGAGAAATTAGGTTCGATCGACCTGCGATCGGTGCCGGAACCACTCGCAGCAGACGAAGAGCTCATCGTCCGGGTGACGGCGGCCGGCATCTGTGGGAGCGACCGCCACCTCATTAGTGGCGAGTACCCGGCGTCCCCTCCCGTAACGCTCGGTCACGAGGTCGAAGGCATTGTAGAAGGGACGGCGCCGGGTACGACGGTAGCGGTTGGGACACGCGTTGCCATCGACCCCAACATTGCTTGTCTCAACTGCCGCTACTGTCGCATGGGCCTCGTCGCTCACTGCGAAAACCTGCACGCAGTCGGCGTAGACAGGGATGGCGGCCTGGCCGAGTTGGTCACTGTCCCCCAGCGCCAGGCGTATGAACTGCCGTCTGGATTGCCCACCGGTTTTGGCGCGCTGTGCGAACCACTGGCCTGCTGCCTGCGAGCGATGGACCACGCCATGGTCCAGCCCGGCGACAAAGTGGCCGTATTGGGTGGCGGCGTGATTGGACAGCTCTTGGCTCAGCTGGCCCGGGTCGCCGGCGGTCGCGTGGTCCTCGTCACTCGCCAGCGCCAACGTCGTCAACTGGCCGAATCGCTGGGCGCAGTCGCCACCGTCGACCCCCTTGACAGTGACGCCGTCGAGGCCATCGCCGGACCGGGCGGGTTTGCACCAGGAGGCGTCGATGTTGCCTTCGAAGCCGCCGGCGTGGCAGACACGTTCCGCCAGGCTCTGGGAGTGGCCAGGCACGCCGGCAAGGTCGTGGTTGTCGGCGCCGCTCCAACCTCGCTGACCGTCCCCATAAGTCCTTTCGACCTGTTTGCGCGAGAACTGCAAGTTATCGGTTCGCACCTAAACCCGCTTACACATGGCCGAGCAGTGGAGATGGCAACTTCGGGTCTGCTCGACCTGGGCCCGCTGATCACAAGGACCGTCGACCTAGGTGACGTCAAGGCCGTGCTTACGCAACCTGTTCCTCCCGGCGAGGTCAAAGTCCAAGTTGTACTTGGATAAAATTTTCACTCCGTTCGACCTCAGCACAGGCCATCGTCGAAGATACGAAAGGCGCAACGATATGCGGGCGGTGTTCCTTCCCGGTGGCAGGCAAGTCGAGATCAGGACGGTTGACGTCCCGGAGCCAGGCCCAGGTGAGGTCCTGGTGGCGTTGAAGGCGGCCGGGCTGTGCGGGAGCGACCTGCATATGCACTACCGTCCCCCTCCGGAGAAGAGGCGAGGACCCATATTCGGCCTGGCCACTGACCCCGACATCGCCCCGGGCCACGAGGCCGCAGGAGTGGTGGTAAAGGTAGGGGCGTCCGTGACTGCGTTCAAACCCGGGGGCCGCGTCGCTGTGCACCATATTGGCGGTTGTGGCGACTGCGTCGATTGCCGCCGCGGTTTCGACATGAAATGCCAACATAAATGGGGGATCTATGGTCTAGACCGGCCGGGTGCACTGCAAGATTACATGGTGGTGCGGAGCCGGGACTGCGTTGAGGTACCGGCCAACATCGATTTCGACGAGGCCGCTTACTATACCTGTGGCGCCGGGACTGGTTATATGTCTCTTCGGCGGGCATCGTTTGGCCTGAGGGACACTGTCGCCGTTGTCGGCCTCGGCCCCGTAGGAATGGCGGCCGCCTACTTCGCTTTACGTTCGGGAGCGGGGGTGGTCGCCCTTGACCCAGTGGGATCGCGACGCACGTTCGCTCGTAACACTGGCCTTTCCTACGTCTTCGATCCCGTCGACGACGCCGCGCTTGAACGGGTCAGAGCAGCCACGGGCGGGAGAGGGGCTTCCGTGGTCGTGGAAGCATCGGGTTCGGCGGCTGGGCGGCTGGTGGCCCTCGGTGCGGCGGCCATCGGAGGGCGGGTGGTGCTGGTTGGGTTTGGTGACACCGACAATACGGTCGACCTTCAAGCCACTGTCATCCAGAAGCAACTCGATGTCTTCGGTGCCTGGATGTTCCCGCTCCCTGACCTGCAGGAAATGCTGTTCGACATAAGCCTGAGGGGCATTTCCATAAAGCCGCTGATAACAGGCAACTACAACATTGATGATGCTGCTGAAGCCTGGCGCGGCTTCGACCAGGGAGGCCCGGGCAAAACCGTGGTTACCTGGGATGACACCGCCGGCGCCAACGGGAATTAATCGTCGGCCAACTTCGCCTCACTAGTCGACTGCGGCACGAAGGGCTCGAAGCTCGGACACCAGCCGTTCAAATGGGTAGTGGGCCTGAATACCGCTCGGGTTCGGGATAACCCATAGCTGCGCCCCGCCGATCCTGTCGGGTTGGCAACCAATGGTGACGCTCCTGCGCCCAAAGCCGGTCCGGTAGGCGTCGAGGCCGAGAATGGCCACGGCGCGCGGGTGCCACCGTCTCACCTTCCGCTCCAGGTTGACGACGCCCCGACGGAGGTCAGCCGAAGTAACCTCAGCCGCCGACCTGGTTGCAGTCCGGACAAGGTTGGTGATACCGACCCCGACATCAAGCAACTGGCGGCCGTCATAAGGGGATAGCACCGTTTCGGTAAACCCGGATGCAGCCAACGCTTTCCAAAACCGGTTGCCTGGCCGGGCGAAATGGTGGCGGACTGCGCCTGACCACAAACCCGGGTTGATCCCGCAGAACAGCACCCGCAGCCCGGGGCCGATGACGTCCGGCACGGTGCGGCCTGCCGCCGCTGTCAGCTCGGCGGGGCTCGGTCTGCGTACGGTGGTCGTGGCCAAGCCTTCCATGATGCGCCGTCCTCGCTACGCGGACGAATAACCTCCGTCCACCGGCAGGACCACGCCCGTCACGAAGGCCGCTGCTTTCGACGCCAACCAAACCACTGGCCCGACTACGTCGGCGGGCTCGCCCCATCGCCCGGCGGGGGTTCGGCTGAGGATCCGCTGCTCGGCCTCCGGGTCCTGCCGCAGCGGCGCAGTCATGGCCGTGCGGATCCAACCGGGAGCGATGGCGTTCACTCTAACGTGGGGAGCAAAAGATGCTGCCAAAGACTTGGTTAATTGCACGATGGCAGCCTTGCTGGCGCCGTAGGCGGGGGCGTGGGGCGACCCGAAGAAACTGAACATCGACGCCACATTTACGATCGACCCCCGCGCCGCGCCAAGTAGTTCGCAGGCGGCAACGCACGTGTTCATCGTCGCCAGGAGGTTCACCTCGAGCACATCGCGGAAAACCTCGGTCCGGTACTCGTCCGCCCTACGGATCATCCCGGCGCAATTCACCAGGACGTCAAGCCGTTCGATCGACCCGAAGAACCCATGTATGCCAAGCTCAGATGTCACGTCGATCTCAACTACTTCGGCGCCCCGTGCGTCATTGCCGGGGGCGTCCGCACGAGGCAGGCCAGCCACCGTGACGTGCGCCCCCAGCTCTGCAAAGCCGGTGGCCACGGCGGCCCCGATCCCGCTCATGCCACCGGTTACCACCACCCGCTGGCCACTGAATGCATCCTGGCGGAATTCGGGTCCCAAGTGCCCTCCTTGTCGCTCGATCCGGCCTTAGCGGGCTAGAGCCCGATGTCCTCGTGCCACAGCTCGGGGTGCTCAGCAATGAAAATGCCGAGCAGCTCCAAGCATTCGCGATTGTCCAACAGCACGACCTCGACGCCCAGCTCGGCCAGCCAATGATGGCCGCCGGTGAAATTGGTCGATTCGCCTATCACTAAAGCCCCGATCCCGAACTGACGGACAAGGCCGCTGCAGTACCAGCACGGAGAGAGCGTCGTCACCATGACCGTCTCGCCGTAATGGCGGCGCCGGCCCGCATTGCGGAAGGCGCTGGTCTCGGCGTGAGTGGAAGCGTCGCCGTCCTGGACCCGGCGGTTGTGGCCCCGGCCGAGCAGGTAACCGGACCTGTCGAACAGGGCCGCTCCGATTGGTATCCCGCCCTCTTCGAGGCCGAGGCGCGCCTCCTCGATCGCCACACCCAGCATGGCGAGGGCGTCTTCCGGGGTTAATGGTTCAGGGCTTGGCGCCAAGCCAGGACCTCGTCCCAGATCTGTACACCGGGCCGATCGTAGTTCGGGCGAAAAAAGCGGGCGAAAGTACTGACCGTCGTGTTAGAACTCGTGGGCACTATGGCTTTGGTCAATTACCGAGCGGCTAGCGCGGCGGACGTGGACCAGATTGCTCGCCTGCACGCCGACAGCTGGAGCCGGCATTACCGGGGCGCGTATTCGGGTACCTATCTCGACAAAGATGTCTGGACCGACCGCGGTGAGCTTTGGGCCGAGCGCTTCCGCACCCCCGAGGAAGGCAGTTTCACCATCGTCGCCGACCGTGACGGCGATGTCATCGGCTTCGCCCACACCCGCCTTGATATCGACCCGGAGTGGGGAGCGCTGCTCGATAACCTCCACGTCGGATTTCCGTTGAAACGCCAGGGAGTCGGCCGCGCCCTCATGGCTGCGACGGCCCACGGCCTGGAGCAGCGACGGCCGTCCAGCGGCCTTTATTTGTGGGTGCTGAAACAAAACACGGCCGCCCAGGCCTTCTACTCCGCAATGGGCGGCGTGCTCGTCGGGGACAAGCTCGGTGGGCCGTTCCCGGGCGGCGGCAGGGCACCGGTGTTGCGCTACGCCTGGCCCGACCCGTCGGTTCTCCTCAGCCAGGAGGGCTGCTGAGCTGCGTCACCAACTGCTAATTTCCGAGCGGGTCCAGTTACCAACCGCGGTCAGCCCACTCCTGGAGGTGGGGGGACTCGGCCCCCACGGTCGTGTCGGCCCCGTGGCCAGGCATGACCAGGGTGTCAGCGGCGAAGCGGCGAAATATCCTGTTGTCGATCGAGTCGATGATGGTGGGGAAGTCACCGCCGGGGAACTTCGTGGCCCCAGGCCCGCCGGGAAACAATGTGTCGCCGCTGAACAGGACCGGCGACCCCTGGACGTAGAAACACATCGAGCCAGGCGTGTGCCCTGGCGTAGCCACTGTTTGCAGCTGCAGACGCCCAACGTGGATGGCGTCGTCGTCTTCCAGGACAAAGTCGTAGGAAGGGAGCATGGAAGCGTCCGCCTCCGTCACGCCGACCTCATAACCGGCATCGCGGACCTCAGGCACGGCTTGAATGTGGTCCCAATGGCCGTGTGTTTCGATGACCTTTGTTACGCCGAGACGCCGGCACAGCTCGAGCAACTTGTCGTGTTCGTTCGCGGCGTCGATCAATACCGCCTCGCCTGTCTGCCGGCACCGCAATACGTAAACATTGTTGTCCATCGGCCCCACCACTACCCGATGGATCTCGGCTTGCTCGTCTTCGTAATGCACCGCGGTCATGCTAGTGCCGCGGCCGGCGCTAGTCCCTTGCCGATGGACTTCACCCGCGGCGGTCGCCTCACCGATCTGCCGGCTAACGCAAGAGCGTTTCGAGCTCTCCTTTGGCGCAGTCAAGGTGGTCCATTACGGTGCGGATGCCGTCCGCTCCGGCGGAGCCTTCAGCGCCGGGGACTTCTTCGTCCGCCACCCGGGCCGCCCGCCGGAGGCAGGAATAGACGGGTTGCAATAGCCTGTGCGCTTCCTCCAGGTCGGGTAGGGCTTCTTTCCTCATCGCCCCTCAGCCTACGCAAGCATGGCTGGCGCTGCCGGCCCGCGGCGACCCTGCCGGCGCTGACGCGGCCGGCTACGAGGCCAGGACCCTGGATTTCTGGGTCTGGAACTCGGCGTCGCTGATCACCCCGCGGTCCTTCAGGTCGGCCAGCTTGCTCAGCTGGTCGGCCTTACTTTCCTGCGGCACGACGCTCTGAACGTACCCGGTAAATGCTTGCTGTTGCTGCTGCGCCTGCTGGACGGCCCGGTCATGCATTTTCCCACCCCGGGCGATCAAGTAGACCAGGACGCCCAGCCAGGGCAAGAAGATGACAAACAGGACCCACAGTGCCTTGGCAAAGCCGCCCATGTCGTGGCTGCGGAAGATGTCGATGAAGACGATGACGAGGAGCCAAATCCAGATGAAGAACAGGGAAAACCACAGGATCGTCAAAAAAGCTCCCAGCAACGGGTAGCTGTAGGCGAGCATCGCTCTTTCCTCTCGTTCGGGTTACTTAAACCGGTTGCGCATCACGTAGCCCAGCGTCTGCTCCGCCGGTTGGCCCGTATGACGGCAGGACTGCGAGCATGGCAGTTATAGCACTCGGGCCCCCGCCGGAGAAGGATCCTGGTCGGGGCCTGGCCGGCGCTGGCCAAAGGGACGTCGACGATGTCACGGTGGCGACAGGGAAGAGTCAGGCGTCGGCCAGGTCGCCAGCCCTACCATCGCCAGCCCTACCATCGCCAGCCCTATCAGCCATCGCCAGCCCTGCCATCGCCTGCCCCCGGGGCGCTAACCCATTTGGGCGCCGGGCGCTGGTAGCCGGCCACGAACCGGAGAAAGTCCCCGGCACTGCTAACTCGGCCGACAGAGGAGAGGTAGGCGGGGTCGAGGTAACCGGCCGCTGCCATGGCGTCGAGCTGTTGAACCAGCGGGCCGTAGAAACCGTCGACATCGAGCAGTGCCACTGGTTTGTCGTGCAAACCGAGCTGTCCCCAGGTCCAGGCTTCGAACAGCTCGTCCAACGTTCCCGCGCCGCCCGGGAGGGCTACGAAACCGTCCGCCAGCTCAGCCATACGCGCCTTGCGTTCGTGCATGTTGGCCACCACTTCGAGCCGGGTGAGCCCCATATGAGCCACCTCCCGGTCGACCAGGAAATCCGGGATGACGCCGATCACTTCACCCCCGGCAGCCAGAGCAGCGTCGGCTATCGCGCCCATGAGGCCGACACGGCCGCCGCCATAGACGATGCCGGCCCCGCCGGCCACCAGTTCGGCCGCGAAAGTGGTGACCGCCTCGATGTGCTTGCTCGGGCCGGAGGCCGAACCGGTGAAAATGGCAAACCGCACGGGCGCTCCTGAACGATCGATGGCCGGTGGTCGGTCCATATCGTAGGGCTTGGCGAACATCGAGGAAGGTCTGAGAATTGGGCGCCGGCGCCTGGTGATCCCTCTGACCGAGCTGGAATGGCGCTTCAGCGCCAGTGGCGGCCCCGGCGGGCAACACGCCAACACGGCTAACACCAGGGCCGAAGTGGTGTTCGACGTGACCACCTCCGCCGCCCTATCTCCTCACCAGCGGGCTTTGCTGCTGGAACGCCTCGGCCCATCGGTGCGAGTCGTGGCCAGCGACGAGCGCTCCCAGGCCCGCAACCGCCAGCTGGCCATGGAACGCCTGGCCCAGCGGGTGGACGAAGCTTTGCGGGTAGAACGGCCTCGGCGGCCCACCGCACCTACCCGCGGGTCCAAGGAACGCCGCCTGCGGGCCAAGCAACTGCGTTCGGCCCGTAAGCAGGAACGGCGGCCACCCGCCCCTGAACTTTGAACCGGTGCTTCGAGGCCGGCGTCATCAAACAGGGGTGGACGACATACATTGGGGCCGGTGCAGATGAGGGCTCGGACCAGCGACCAGGTAGACGTAGTCGAAAGTGGACGCCGCCCAACACTGGGAGGGCCGGAAGTGGGTCAGCCAGAAGCGGGTCAGCCAGAAGAGGGTAAGTGGGTGCAGGCCCGGACCGCCGGGACCGAGTTGGCCGACCTGGCCCGTTCGGAGATGTCACTGCGCCGGTTCCTTCAGGGCCTGCCCGGGGTGGACCAGGTGGGGGCGGAGGCCAGGGCGGCGAGCCTGGCGACGCGCTCGATCAAAACAGACGCCAAGTTGTGGGCGATCGACGCCGCTATCTCAATGATCGACCTCACTACCCTCGAGGGTGCTGACACCCCCGGCAAAGTGCGGTCGCTGTGCGGCAAGGCGGTCCGGCCGGACCCGGCCGACCCCACCGTCCCCTCTGTCGCGGCTGTTTGCGTCTACCCCGACCTGGTCGCCGTGGCCAGGACCGCACTTGGCCACAGCCCCGTGAAGGTGGCGTCAGTGGCTACCGCCTTCCCGTCGGGACGCGCTTCGCTCACCGTAAAGCTGGCCGACGTCGCCGACGCCGTGCTGTCGGGAGCGGACGAGGTTGACATGGTCATCGACCGCGGCGGTTTTCTGTCCGGGCAGTACGGGCTGGTCCTCGAAGAGGTCCGAGCGGTGAAGGAGGCCTGCGGCCGAGCGCACCTGAAGGTCATCCTGGAGACGGGCGAGCTGGCCACCTACGACAACGTCCGCCGGGCCAGCTGGATCGCCATGATCGGAGGGGCTGACTTCATTAAAACGTCTACCGGCAAGGTCAGCCCGGCCGCCACCCTCCCGGTGGCGCTCGTAATGCTGGAGGCCGTCCGAGATTTTGCCGACATCTCGGGCACCGTGGTCGGGGTCAAGGTGGCAGGCGGGATACGCACCACGAAAGACGCCATCCGTTACCTCGTTATCGTCAACGAAGTTGCCGGCGAGGCGTGGCTGGGACCGGACCGCTTCCGGATCGGTGCCTCGAGCCTGTTGAACGACCTGTTGATGCAGCGTTCCAAGCAGCGCTATGGCGCCTACGCCGGCTCGCAGGACTTCAGCGTAGAGTAGCCCGACGCCCTCAGTCGCCATGGCCTCTCCCCTTTTCGCCTACGCTCCGGCCCCCGAGTCCCGGGCCATAGTTAACCTGAAGCCCTCCTATGGGCTGTTCATAAACGGCGAGTTCGTCGACCCCATAGACGGCGACCACTTCAAGACCGAGAGCCCCTCTTCGCAGGAGGTGCTGGCCGAGGTCAGCCTGGCCGGGCCAGCCGATGTAGACCGGGCCGTGCAGGCGGCACGGCGTGCTTACGACGAGGTCTGGGGCCCATGCCAGGCAAGGAACGGGCCAAGTACATCTTCCGGGTGGCCCGCATCATCCAGGAACGAGCCCGCGAGCTGGCCGTACTGGAGAGCCTCGACAACGGCAAACCCATCAAGGAGTCGCGCGACGTCGATATACCTCTGGCGGCGGCCCATTTCTTCTACCACGCCGGCTGGGCCGACAAACTGGCTTACGCCGGGCTTGGCCCCCGGCCGAAGCCGCTCGGGGTGGCCGGGCAGGTCATCCCCTGGAACTTCCCCCTCCTCATGGCAGCCTGGAAACTGGCGCCCGCGTTAGCCACCGGCAACACCTGCGTGCTGAAACCAGCCGAAACCACACCGCTCTCCGCCCTCCTCCTGGCCGAGATCTTCCAGCAGGCTGACCTGCCGCCGGGAGTGGTCAACATCCTCACCGGGGCAGGCGAGACAGGCGCGGCGCTGGTCGCCCACCCCGGGGTCGACAAAGTAGCCTTCACCGGGTCCACCGAAGTGGGCAAACAGATCCAGCGCACTCTGGCCGGTACAGGCAAACGCCTGACGCTGGAGCTCGGGGGCAAAGCCGCCAACGTGGTCTTCGACGACGCCCCCCTCTCCCAGGCGGTCGAGGGCATCGTGAACGGCATCTTCTTTAACCAGGGCCACGTCTGTTGTGCCGGCTCCCGCCTGCTTGTCCAGGAGCCCATCGCTGAGGGGCTGGTGGAGGCCTTGCAGCGCCGGCTCGAGACCCTGCGCCTGGGCGACCCGCTCGACAAGAACACCGACATCGGCGCCATCAACTCCCCCCAGCAACTGGAAAAGATCCGCGAGCTGGCCGCCTCCGGCGAGGCCGAAGGTGCGCAGCGCTGGTCACCCTCGTGCCCGTTGCCGGCACGGGGGTACTGGTTCCCACCCACTCTGTTCACGGGGGTAGTCCCAGCTCAACGGATCGCGCGGGAGGAGATCTTCGGGCCGGTGCTTTCGGTGCTCACTTTCCGGACGCCCGAGGAGGCGATCGAGAAGGCGAACAACACCACCTACGGGTTGTCCGCCGGCGTGTGGACCGAAAAAGGCAGCCGCATCCTCCATATGGCCGCCCGCCTCAGGGCCGGTGTCGTTTGGGCCAACACCTTCAACCGCTTCGACCCGTCGAGCCCGTTCGGTGGTTACCGCGAATCGGGTTTCGGGCGGGAAGGCGGTCGCCAGGGCCTGGCCGCCTACCTCGAGGGCTACACCGATGCCTGATGAGGCGGCGCGTGGCAACAGGTTGAGCGTTCAGAAGACTTACAAGCTCTACGTGGGAGGGGCGTTCCCCCGGTCGGAGTCGGGGCGTTCGTACGCAGTTGCCGGCCATGACGGGAAACTCCTGGCCAACGCGGCGCTGGCCTCCCGGAAAGATCTGCGTGATGCAGTCGTAGCGGCCCGCAAGGCGCAGCCGGCTTGGGCAGCGGCCACCGCCTACCTGCGGGGCCAGGTCCTCTACCGGGTGGCCGAGATGCTCGAGGGCCGTCGCGCCCAGTTTGTGGACACCCTGGTGGCGGGCGAGGGGTCGACGCATACGGCGGCCGCCGGGGCGGTCGACCAATCAATCGACCGCCTGGTTTGGTACGCCGGCTGGGCCGACAAGTTCTCGCAGGTAGCGGGGTCCGCCAACCCCGTGGCGGGGCCGTACTTCGACTTCTCCATCCCGGAGCCGACAGGTGTCGTGGGGGTGCTCGCTCCGCAGGCTTCCTCGCTCCTCGGGCTCGTCAGCGTGATCGCCCCGGTGATCACTACTGGCAACTGCACAGTGGTGCTGGCCAGCGAGGAACGCCCGTTGCCCGCGCTCGACTTCGCCGAGGTCCTGGCCACTTCAGACCTCCCGGCCGGCGTCGTCAACATCCTGACGGGCCGCGCTTCCGAGCTGGCCCCTGTACTTGCCGCTCATCGCGACGTCGATGCCCTTGACCTCGCTGGCGCTCCCCCGGACCTCGAGGCTGACCTCGAGGTGGCGGCGGCCGACAACGTCAAACGGGTACTGCGCCGCCAGCATCCTGAGCCGGACTGGTCGGTCGAGCCAAGCCCGGCCCGGATGGTTTCCTTCGTCGAGATCAAGACGGTCTGGCACCCGGTCGGCGTGTGAGCCGGCGACCTGGGCTCGCGAGCTGAGCCCGGCCCTCGGTCAAGGGACGGCGACGTCTTGGCCGTATTAGCATGAGCCGACCGGATGGGGGCCGACCTGACTAGGGAGGGTGCATAGTTGAGCGTTCAGGTCGTGGACCACCCCCTGGCCCAATCGATGCTCACGGCGCTCCGTGACCGGGGCACCCCGCCACCCCTGTTCCGGCTGCTGGCCAAGCGGTTAGCCCTCGTGCTGTGCCTGGAAGCGACCCGGAGCATCCCGACCGCGGAGATGGAGGTCGAGACACCACTCGCCTCTACGAAGGGTGCCCGGCTGGACCAGCCGCTGGTCGCAGTCCCCGTATTGCGAGCCGGGCTCGGGATGCTCGAAGCAGTTACCGAGCTCTTCCCCGAAGTCACCGTCGGGTACGTGGGCCTGGAGCGAGACCACGCCACCTTTGAGCCCTCTCTCTACTACTCCAAGCTGCCCCCACTGGAGGGGCGGGCCGCCCTGCTCCTCGACCCGATGCTGGCCACAGGCGCGTCCGCCTCCGCCGCCTGCGATGCGCTCGAGAAGGCGGGCGCCGAGCAGATCACCCTCCTTTCTGTGGTGTCTGCGCCCGAGGGCATAGAGCGCCTGCAGCGCCTCCACCCCAGCGTCGACGTCGTCACCGCTTCCATCGACGACGGCCTCAACCAGCTCGCCTACATCGTCCCGGGGTTGGGGGACTTCGGAGACCGCCTCTTCGGAACGCTGTAGCGCGACCTGGGGAGGATCGCGGCCCTCTGGGGGCCGTGATCGTACCGAGGTTCAAGCACCGCCGGCCTCGTTAGCCGTTTTCGAGACGGCTTGGCCGCCGTAGGCGATGGCAATGTCGGCGCCGAGGCGCACGTTGCCCCTGACGGCGGCCAGGTTGGCCTCCAGGGCCGCCCCTTCGGTCGCCTGGACCAATGACGCCAACAGGTAGGGCGTCAGTCGCTGGCCCTGGACTTGGTCGCGCTCAGCCGCAGCGAGGGCGTCAGCCAACGCCCGGTCGTGGAGTTGGGGATCGAGCTGCTCAGCCTCCGGGACCGGGTTGGCCACCAGCAGGGCCGAGGCGAACCCCAGCGCGTCCTGGCGGCGCATGATGCCGGCCACTTCCGCCGGCGTGCTGACGGTCCAATCGAGCGGCCGGCCGGAGCTGTGGAGGTAGAAGCCGGGGAAGGACGACGTACAGAAACCAACCACCGTAACGCTCAGTGTCTCGAGCCGTTCGAGGGTGGCAGGGACATCGAGGATGGACTTAACTCCAGCTGATACCACGGTGATCCGGGTACGGCTCAGGACGGCGAGGTCCGCCGACTCGTCCAACGACTCGGCAAAACCACGGTGAACGCCCCCCAGCCCGCCGGTGGCGAACACCCGGATACCGGCGGCGGCCGCCAGCCAGGCGGTGGCCGAAACCGTGGTGGCCCCGCTCGCCCCCAGCGCCTGTGCCACCGGCAGGTCGCGCTGGCCCAGCTTGCGCAGGTCCGGGTCCTCGGCCACTCGGGCCAGCTGGTCGGGCTCGAGGCCGATACAGGGCACGCCGTCGAGCACGGCGATGGTGGCCGGGCACGCGCCCTGGTTGCGCACGATGGTCTCGAGCTGGTGGGCTACCTCGAGGTTTCGGGGCCGGGGCAGCCCGTGGGCGATGATGGTCGACTCGAGGGCGACTACCGGCACCGCCTGCGGCCCGGGCGGCCTGGACGTCCGGGCTCAGACGAAGAGACCCGTCGTCGGGCCGGACCGCGCTCACGGCTCAGGTGTGCCGGTCATTAGCGGTCAAGCGACTGACGATATCGCGCCGCAGTTCTTCCAGACGGGCCTTGGCGTCTTCGCGAGCCAGGCCCAGCCCGTCCAGGGCCACCGGGCCCGTCGTGGCCTCGAAGTAGACCTTGAGCTTGGGCTCGGTCCCGCTCGGCCGCAGTACCACCCGGCCGGCGCCGCCGAGGCTCAGCACCAAGACGTCCGACGGCGGCAAACCGTCCTGTCCCTGCACCAGATCTCGCACCTCCGTCACCGCCAGGCCGGCCAGGCGCTCCGGCGGTGCGGCCCGCCAACGGCCCATCAAGGCGGCCATCTGTTGAGGGGCGTCACTTCCCGCCAACCGCCATGACCATTGGGCGGTGGCGTGCACGCCGAGGATGGCCGCCAGTTCATCCAGGCGGTCCAGCAACGAGCGCCCCTCATGTTTGGCCCGGGCAACCATGTCGGCCACTACGACGGCCGCCGACAGCCCGTCTTTGTCGGCCACGGCGTCGCTGACGGCGTAGCCGAGAGCCTCTTCGTAACCGAACAGCAGGTTGTGATGCGGCCGGAGCTGAGCCGCCCGGGCAATCCATTTGAACCCCGTCAACGTCTCGACGTAGCTGACGCCGGCCCATTGGGCCAGGGCCGAGAGCATGGATGATGAGACCACCGTGGTCGCCACCAGCCGGTTGGCACCGGTCGTGGTGGCGATGAGGTGGTCGGCGATGAGGACTCCGAGCTCGTCGCCGGACAGCACACGAAAACCTGGTCCCGACCGCGCCGGGACAGCTACGGCCAGCCGGTCCGCGTCGGGGTCGTTGACGAGCACGAGATCGGCTCGTCTGCTTTCGGCCTCGGCCAGCGCCAGGTCGAGCACGCCGGGTTCCTCGGGGTTGGGGAACGGCGCCGTGGGGAAGTCGGGGTCAGGGGTGGCCTGCACGGCCACGAGGGCCGGCGGCTCGAACCCCGCCTCTTCCAGCAACGCCGGCAACACGGCGCCGCCCACCCCGTGTAGAGGGCTGTAAATGGTACGTACCCGGCGAGGCCCGGTGGGGTCGACGACCTTCAGCACAGCGCGGCGGTAAGCCGCCAACAGCTCGGCGTCATCAATTTCTTCCAGCAGGTCCCCGAAGGGACCAGCGAGAGCGGCCTCCTCAGGCACGATGGCGCTGGCGGCGCGGAGAGCGATCTCGGCATCTTGTGGCGCGATGACCTGCGCCCCGTCAGCGGCGTACACCTTGTAGCCGTTGTCCGGGGCCGGGTTGTGGCTGGCCGTGACCATGACGCCCGCGGCAGTGCTCAGGTGGCGAACAGCAAATGCCGTCACCGGGGTGGGCAGAGCCATTGCGAACCGCCGGGCTCGCACCCCGCCGGCCGCCGCCACCCTGGCCACGTCGTCCGCAAACTCGGCGGAGCCATGGCGGGCGTCGTGCCCCACCACCAGGGCGGAGGTGGTGCCACCGTCGTGTTCCCTCAGGTACCCGACCAGGCCGGCGGTCGTCTTACGCACGAGCAGACGGTTCATGCGGCCGCGCCGGCCCCGAGCGGGCCTCGCAGGCCGGCCGTCCCGAAGCTGAGGGGGTGGTCGAAGCGGTCCCGGAGCCCGTCTTCGTCGCCCGCATTGAGCAGCGCCAACAATTCGGAGCGGGTCCCGGGGTCGGGGTCCTCCGCCATCCAGGCTTCGACCCGGGCCATCAGGTCGCCGGGCAGCACCCTGGACGCCGGCGCAGTCATGCCACTCCCCCGCCAGTGAGAAGGGGCAGGAGAGGGGTCAGCAACTGGCCCATCCGGGGCGCCGCCGCCGCGCCCGCAGCCAGGACCTCGGCATGGTCGAGCGGCTCCGGTGAAACCCCGGCCGCCAGGTTGGTGACCAGCGAGAGGCCCAGCACCGAAGCCCCGAGGTGACGCACCGCTATGGCCTCGAGCGCCGTCGACATGCCGACCAGGTCGGCGCCGGCCAAGCGGAGCATGGCGACCTCCGCCGGAGTCTCGTAATGCGGGCCCCGAAGGGCGGCGTAGACGCCCTCGGCCAGGCCCGCGTCTATCGTCCGGGCCACTCCCCGCAGGCGAGTCGAGTACAGGTCGGTCAGGTCCACGAAACGAGACCGGTAGCCAGGCGGCGGCTCGCCCCCAGACAACGGTGATGCCCCCGTGAGGTTGATGTGGTCCCTTACCAGCACGACCTGCCCCGGGCTGAAGCCGGGGTCAAGACCGCCGGCGGCGTTGGTCAGCACCACGACGCTCGTTCCGGCCATGACTGCAGTGCGGACGCCGTGCACTATCTCGGCCGGCGAGCGGCCTTCGTACAGATGAGACCGCCCCAGCAGCACCAGCACCCGGCGCCCACCGACCCGGAGCGAGCGGACTGTCCCTTCGTGGCCGGGCACACTCGGCACCGGGAACCCGGGCAGATCCGTCATGGGCAACTCCACCTCTGCGTCGCCCAGCGCGTCCGCGGCGGACCGCCAGCCCGAGCCGAGGACCACGGCCACTTCGGGGGCGCCCCCGGTTAGCCGTGTCAGTTCCTCGGCCGCCTTTTCGGCCACGGCAAAAGCTTCGACGCTGCTCGGATGGTTGGGCATCGTGTGCGCTACGCGGCGAACGCCGGCAGCAGCTCGCTCGAGTACGCCCGCAGGGTTTCCTCTTTCTGGTCGTGCATGAGGTAAATGGCGAACTGGTCGACGCCGATGGCGGCCAGCTCTTTCATACGTTCCAGGTGGACGGGGACCGGGCCGAGGACGCAGAACCGGTCGACCACCTCGTCGGGCACAAAGTCGGTGGTGGGGTTCCCGGACTTGCCATGGTGGCTGTAGTCGTACCCTTTTCGGCCCGCGATGTAGGCGGTCAATGCCTCCGGCACGCCGCCCGCCTCCGCCCCATAGCGCTCGACTATGTCAGCAACGTGGTTGCCCACCATGCCCCCGAACCAGCGCAGTTGCTCCCGCTGGCTATCGAGGTCGTCCCCGACGAACGCCGGGGCGGCGACGCATATCTTGAACGTGGCGGGGTCGCGCCCGACGGCTTCAGCCGCAGCGCGGGCCACACCGGCCGCCCAACGGATTATGAACGGATCGGCCAACTGGAGGATCAATCCGTCGGCCCGCTGGCCGGCCAGTTCGAGAGCGCGGGGGCCGTAGGCGGCCATGAGCACTTCCAGGCGACCATTTCGCACCCAGGGGATGGTGACACTGGAGGGGCCGAGCTGAGCGGGCCGGCCCTCCGCCAGATCCTTGATCACCGCCATGGCCGCGTCCAGAGTGGCCAGGCTGGCCGGTTTGCCCCCGGTGACCCGGACGGCCGAGTCGCCCCGGCCGATGCCGCACACGGTCCGGTTGCCGTACATGTCGTTGAGGGTGGCGAACATCGAAGCGGTCACGGCCCAGCTGCGCGAGAGCGGGTTGGTGACCATCGGGCCGACGGTCACCGAGTTCGTTTCGGCCAGGATCCCTGAGTAGATCACGAACGGCTCCTGCCAGAGGACCGGCGAATCGAACGTCCAGACGTACTCAAAGCCGAGCGACTCTGACAGCTTGGCCAGCTCGATGACCCGGCGGGCCGGCGGGTCGGTCTGCAGCACTACGCCAAAGTTCATAGGTTTCTCCTTCCCTCCTGTCCGTCGACTGAGCGGCATGGTCTTTGTCATGCACGGGCCGCGTCGAGAGTGGACTGTGTTGTAGTGGACTGGGCCGGAGCCGAAAAGCCGCCCGGTCAGACCAGGTACTCGTTGGTCTTCCGGGGCAGGAACGTCCCGTGCCCTTTTTCCCCTACGTACTGGCCTCCGTCGATAATGACCCGGCCCCGGGACAGGACCGTGTCGACGCCGCCCCTGATGGCCTTGCCCTCGTAAGCGGAGTAGTCGACGCTCATGTGGTGGGTGGCGGCCGAGATCGTGTGGGTGGCCGCCGGGTCGTACAGGACTATGTCGGCATCCGAACCCGGCGCCAGCGCCCCTTTCCTCGGGTAGAGCCCGAACATGCGAGCGGGCGTGGCCGCGTTGACCTCGACCCACCGGGACAGGCTGATCTCGCCGGCTACGACGCCCTGGTAAGTCAGGTCGACCCTGTGCTCGACGCCCGGGATCCCATTGGGGATCTTGGAGAAATCGCCCAGCCCGAGCTCCTTTTGTTCCTTGAAACAGAACGGGCAGTGGTCCGTCGAAACGACGGACAGGTCGTCGGTACGCAGGCCTCGCCACAGGTTGGCGTGGTGCTCCGCCCCGCGCAAGGGCGGCGAGCACACGTACTTCGCCCCCTCGAAGCCTTCTCGGGCCAGGTCGTCGGACGACAGGAAAAGGTACTGGGGGCAGGTCTCGGCAAAGGCGTTCTGGCCCTCGGAGCGAGCCTCGGCCACGGCCTCCAAGGCACCCGTGGTCGAAAGGTGCACGATATATACGGGACATCCGGCCACCTTGGCCAGGGCAATGGCCCGCCTCGTCGCCTCCGCTTCCAGGAGGTCCGGGCGAGTGCCGCCGTGAAAGCGGGGCGCCGTCTCGCCCCGGGCGAGGGCCTGGGAGACGAGGACGTCAATTGCGATGCCGTTTTCGGCGTGCATCATCACGGTGGCGCCGCTCGCTCGCGCTTGTTGCATTGCCCGCAGGATGTCGCCGTCGGTTGAATAGAACACTCCGGGATAAGCCATGAACAGCTTGAAGCTCGTAATCCCCTCGCCGACGAGCACGTCCATCTCTTTGCAGGACTGCTCGTTGACGTCCGAAACGATCATGTGGAAGCCGTAGTCGATGGCGCAGTTCCCCTCGGCTTTGGCGAGCCAGGCGTCGAGCCCGGCGCGTAGCGGCTCTCCCTTTCGCTGGATGGCGAAGTCGACGATCGTGGTGGTGCCCCCCCAGGCTGCGGCCCGTGTGCCCGTCTCGAAGGTGTCGGCCGAGCTGGTGCCACCAAACGGCATCTCCATGTGCGTATGCACGTCGACCGCCCCTGGCACGACGAGCAGGCCGGCGGCATCGATACGCTGCGCCCCCTCTGCGAAAGCAGTCACCGGCGCCGACCCCGGTTGCGCCAGCGCCACGATGCGCTCCCCCTCCACCAGGACATCCGCGGCCTCCACCCCCGTCGGGGTGACCACCGTCCCCCCTGAAATAAGCGTGCGCATGAAACTGCTCCTTTCGAGCGGCCTACCGGGGTACAGGCTTCCGGGCTGGGTCTGTCGGCTCAGGGGGCCACGAGTGAAGCGTATGCAGCCGTGTTGCGGTCACGGTAAAAGGCCCAGGTTTGGCGCACTTCGACGAGCATGTCCATGTCGAGGTCACGCACGATCACGGCGCTGTCATTGTCCGGGGCGGCGTCACCCAGCAGTTGGCCGCGCGGGTCGACGAAGTATGAGCTCCCGTAGAAATCGTCGTCGCCCAGCGGCTCGACCCCAACCCGGTTGATAGCACCGATGAAGTACTCGTTGGCCACCGCCGCCGCCGGCTGCTCGAGGCGCCAGAGGTACTGAGACAGGCTGCGACTGGTGGCCGAGGGGTTGAAGACGATGCGGGCGCCGGCCAGGCCGAGAGCTCGCCAGCCTTCGGGGAAGTGCCGGTCGTAGCAGATGTAAACGCCGATGGTCCCCACGGCGGTCTCGAACACCGGGTAGCCGAGGTTGCCGGGCCGGAAGTAGTACTTCTCCCAAAAGCCGTGGACCTGCGGGATATGAGTCTTCCGGTACTTGCCGAGGTAGGTGCCGTCCGCATCGACCACGAAGGCCGTGTTGTAGTAAACGCCCGGTTGCTCCTCCTCGAAAATGGGGACGACAAGCACGGTGCCCAGTTCGCGGGCCAGCACGCTCATCTGCTCCGTAACAGGCCCTCCGGGAACGGGCTCCGCGTACGAGAAGTACTCCGATTCCTGGACCTGGCAGAAGTAGGGGCCGTAGAAAAGCTCCTGGAAACAGGTGACCTGCGCCCCCTGAGCCGCCGCTTCCCGGGCCAGCTCGACGTTGGCCTTGATCATTGACTCCTTGTCGCCGGTCCAACGGCTCTGTACCAGAGCCGCTCGCACGATCTCGGGCATCGGGTCCTGCTCCTCCTCCGAAGTCGATCTCCTTAGCTAAATAACTAAAGAGCTAAGTGTCTACTTGTCTAGAACCAAAGCCTCGCCGTTTCCAGAAGCCGCCAATTCAAGAGGCCCCCGGCCGCGCCGCAGCAGCCCCGGAGGCGTCGACGGCCCCGAAGGCGTCGGTCAGCACTGCCAGCGCCTCTTCGGCCTGCTGGCGGGTCACCGACAACGGCGGGGCGATGCGCAGCACGTTCCCGTAGAGGCCGCCCTTGCCCACCAGAAGACCGCGCGCCCGGGTCTCTTCGAGCACCCGCCCTGCCGTTGCGGGCGCAGGCGTAGTCGTGCCGGGTTCCACCAACTCGACGCCGATCATCAGGCCTTTGCCCCGGACTTGGCCGATGACCCCGAAGCGCCCCTCTAGCTGATGCAAGCCGTCCAGCAGGAACGAACCGACAGACCGGGCGTTGGCCTGCAGGTCGTGGGAGAGAAGGTATTCCAGGTTGGCCAGCGCCGCCGCCGTAGCCAGGGGGTTGCCGCCGAAGGTGGAGATCGAGTTCGTCTGTACCGAATCGATCAGTTCGGGCCGGCCGGCCACGCCGGCGATGGCCACCCCGTTGCCGAGCCCCTTGGCAAAAACGATCAGGTCGGGGGTGACCCCATGAGCCTGGAAGCCCCAGAAGTGGTCCCCGGTGCGCCCCCATCCCGTCTGCACCTCATCTGAGACGAACAGGATCCCGTAATCGTCGAGCACCTCCTTCAGCGAGGCGAAGAAGCCGTCGGGAGGGACCACGAAGCCACCCACTCCCTGGATGGGCTCGGCGATGAGGCAGGCCACATCGCCCGCCGTGGTCGTCTCGATGACCTGGCGCAGGTCCGCCGCACAAGTGGCGTTGAACTCGTCGTCAGGCAGGTGCGCGAAGGGGCCGCGCAGGCGGTCCCCGTTGTGGAGGTAGCTGACCCGCAGGGGGCTCAAACTCGATGCCAACCAAGAACGGTTGCCCGTAACCGCCATGGCGGCGAAGGACCGTCCGTGGTAGCTGTTGCGTAGCGCCAACACCTGGTTGGAGCGCCGCGCCCCGCAGCAGAACAACAGCGCCGCCTCGATCGCCTCCGTGCCCGAGCCGACGAAGAACGCCTTGGCGTTGGGGATGGTCGACAGTTCGGAGATCTTCTCTGCCAGCTCCACCATGGGACGGATGAGGTAGAGGGTTGAAGTATGGAGCAGCCGGCCAGCCTGTTCTCTGATCGCTTCGACTACTTCGGGCACCGCGTGCCCGGTCATCGTGGTCAGGATGCCGCCGAAGAAGTCGAGGTAATCGCGGCCTTCCGCGTCGGTCACCACGCAGCCCTTGCCGGAGACCAGCTCGATCGGTTCGTCGTAGTAAAGGGAGATCCAGGAGGGCAGGACCTTGCGGTGGCGCTCGAGCAACTCGGGATGGCTCACGGCCAACCCATGCTAGTTCCGCATTGCCTGGGCTCGCCGAGGGCCAAGGGGCGACGGGTCCTGGCCAGGCCCCGGCCGCCCTGGCCCAGGCGCCCTGGCCAGGCGCCCTGGCCCCGGCGTGGGCGGGCTAGAGAACGGGTCGCCCGGGGCTCGACACCCGGAAGGCGGCTTCGGCCGCCAGGGCGTCGTAACCGGGCTTGATAACCCCGTTGATCAGCGCCAACCGCTCGTCGAACTCGAAGAACGAGCTCTTCATGGCGTTGATCGAGAGCCAGCGCAGGTCGGCCCAGCCCCACCCGAAGACCTCGGCGCAGCGCGTCATTTCCGAAGAAAGGCTGACCCCGCTCATGAGCCGGTTGTCGGTGTTTATGGTGACCCGGAACCCGAGCCGCCGCAGGAGGCCGATGGGGTGCTCCGCCAGGCTGGCCGCGGCACCGGTATGCACGTTTGACGTCGGGCACAGCTCCAGGGGGACACGGAGGTCGCGGACATAACTGGCCAGCCGCCCCAGGGCCACGCCGCCTTCCTCCTTCACGGTTATGTCATCGACGATGCGCACCCCGTGACCGAGCCGCTCAGCCCCGCACCACTGGAGCGCCTGCCATATGGATGGCAACCCGAAGGCCTCGCCGGCGTGCACGGTGGCGTGGAAGTTCTCCCGCTGCACGAGGGTAAAGGCCTCCAGGTGAAGGGTCGGGGGGTACCCCGCTTCCGGTCCGGCCACGTCAAAGCCGGCCACGCCGACGTCGCGGTACCGGACCGCCAGTTCGGCGATCTCCAGCGAGCGAGCAGCGGTCCGCATGGCGGTCAGCAACGCCCGCGCCACTATCGGGCGGCCGGCGGCCCGGGCCTGGTCCATTCCGTCTCCGAACCCGGCCAGCACGGCCTCGACTACCGGTTCCAGATGGAGCCCGGCCTCGGTGTGCAGCTCAGGAGCGAAGCGGACCTCGGCGTAAATCACGCCGTCTTCAGCCAGGTCCTCCACACATTCACGAGCCACTCGTTCGAGGGCCTCTCTGGTCTGCATCACCGCCACCGTGTGCGTAAAGCCTTCGAGGTAGCGGACGAGGTTCCGGCTCGGCGTCTCGCTGGCGAACCACCGGGCCAGCTCACCCGGGTCGGTGGTCGGCAGCCCCTGGTAACCGATAGAGTCCGCCAGCTCTACCACCGTCGTGGGCCGCAGGCCGCCGTCAAGATGGTCATGGAGGAGCACTTTCGGGGCTCGGCGTATCTGTTCCAGGCTCGGGCACGCATCGTGCAAGCCGGAGACGGCACTCGCTGGCGGCGTCAACGCCACCTCCTTATGGTCTAAAGGGAGCAGACGGCAGCGCCAGAAGGCTGGCAACGCAGCAGGTCACGGCGGTCTTGCTACCACAATATGGTACGGCTCGTCGTCGGTCCGCCCCATCCGCACGCTCAGGCTCCTGGTGCCGTGCTCCTGTGCGTGGCTCTAGAGCGGCGAGACACCCGTCGAGAGGGGTGCGCCCTCGTTCACGTGAAGGGTGACCGGAATTGCCACTCTCCGCGCCAGGGACGGCGCTTTCCACGTCCAGCCCTGCCCTTTTTCGATCTGTCGTGGCCGCTTTCGGGGCAGTTTGCCTGTCTCGGTGCGTTTCCTGCTCATTTCCGGCTTGAAATGCGCCGAGAGCCGCCAAGCGCCCCGAAAGAGCCGTTCCGTGAGGCCAGGGTCACCTCTATTGCCGCCGGCCTCGACAACAACACCGCTCTCGGCGCCTACCGCATCACCTGGAGCGCCACCGGCTTCGCTGGCGCCGGCCTCCGAAGTCACGCCGTGTCCGGCCTGCTCAAGAACAACACGCTGGCGCCAAACGGCACCCACTGCGATTATCCCGGGATCAGCCGATGCGCTCGAGTACCAGTGAACCCGGTCCGGCGACCGGCGGCTCCTCGACGACCTCCAGGGCGCCGCTGAGCGACTCCCGGGCGCGCTCCAGCCGGCTGGCATCGTCTGTATGCAGCTCCAGGAGAGGCTGGCCTTTTTCCACTGGCTCACCCGGTTTGACGAGGCAGCGCACGCCGGCGCCGGCACTGACCGGGTCCTCTTTCCGGGCGCGGCCCGCCCCGAGCCGCCAGGCCGCCACACCGACGGCCCGGGCTTCCAGGTGGCTGAGGAAGCCACTGCGCTCGGCCACAACAGGCTCGAGCACGCGTGCGTCCGGGAGCGGCGCATCCGGGTCGCCGCCCTGAGCGCGGACCATTGCCCTCCACACGGCCAAAGCCGAGCCGTCGTGAAGGGCTTCGCCCGGGTTGCCATCTGAGGGCGGCCAGCTCGAGCATGACCTGGGCCAGCGCCACCGTGACCTCGACAAGGTCCGCCAGGTCCGTTTCCCTCCAGGGTGTCGACGGCCTCCGCCACCTCGAGGGCGTTGCCGACCGCCCGGCCGATGGGGACGTCCATGGAAGTAAGCAAGGCGGCCACTTTCATCCCCCGGTCCCGGCCGATTTCGACCATGGCCGTGGCCAGTTCCGCCGCCCGCTCACGTTTGTCCATGAAGGCTCCCGAGCCCACCTTTACGTCGAGGACGAGGGCGGAAGTGCCCTCGGCGATTTTTTTCGACATGATCGAAGAGGCGATGAGGGGCACCGATTCCACGGTGGCGGTCACGTCGCGCAAGGCGTAGAGCTTGCGGTCCGCCGGGGCCAATGAGGCGCCCGCAGCACAGATGACGCATCCCACCGACCCGAGCTGCGTCAGCACCTCAGGAACGGACAAGTTGGAGCGCCAACCGGGGATCGCTTCGAGCTTGTCCAGCGTCCCCCCGGTGTGCCCGAGCCCCCGGCCAGACAACTGCGGCACGGCAGCGCCCAGCGCAGCCAGCAGCGGGACGAGCACGAGAGAAACCTTGTCGCCTACGCCGCCGGTCGAGTGCTTGTCAACGGTGGGCCGAGCCAGTCCCGAGAGGTCGATGACATCCCCGGAGGCGACCATGGCGCCCGTCAGGCTGGAGGTTTCGGCAGCAGACATGCCTTTCTGGTACACGGCCATCAACCAGGAGGCCACCTGTTCGTCGGGGACGGTCCCGGCGACATAGGCGTCGATCAGCCAGCTGATCTCGTCGGCGGAAAGTTCACCTCCGTCGCGCTTGGCCCGGATCAGGTCGACGGCGTCGAAACGGGGGGCGGCCCCGCCGGCCGACACTACCGGTCACCCTCCGGCTCGCTCGAATTTCCATCAGGGACCGGGCCGCGACGCCTGACCAGTTCGGCGTCGTCGAAGGCGCCAGGTAGCAACTGGCCCAGGCGTTGTGGCGGCGACCCTGGGCCGCCGTCCACGAGCAGGTCCGGTCCACCGTGTTCCATCAGCAACTGGCGGCACCGCCCGCACGGCGAGAGTGGACGGCCGTCACCGGCGGTAACGCTGAGCGCCACCAACCTGGTGCGACCACTGGCCCGCAGAGCCGACACGAGCCCGCACTCGGCGCAAAGAGTCAGCCCGTATGACGCGTTTTCGACGTTGCAACCGCTGACAACCGTCCCGTCCGAGCACAGCCCGGCGGCTCCCACCTTGAGGCCGGAATACGGCGCGTGGGCGTGGGCGGCCACCTCATCGGCGGCTTGGCGCAGGAGAGCCCAGTCCGGTCCCGGCGCATTGGGGCGCTCGCCCGGTTTTTCCGCCGGAACGGGGGTTCCTCCAGCGGGCACCTCCTGGACACTACACTGCCCATGCCGTGGCGCCGCCGGCCCAGCCCCCTGTGGTCATCGTCATCGGCGACGTCATGGTCGATGTTGTCGTCCGGCCCACCGGCCCGTTCAACAGGGGGAGCGATACCACCTCCCTGATCGTGGCCGCCCCTGGCGGATCGGCCACCAACCAGGCGGTCGCCTTCGCCAGCGCCGGGGCCGAAGTCCACCTGGTCGCCCTCGTCGGCGACGACGAACTAGGGCGGGCGGCAGTCCGAACCTTGGCGGCGACGGGGGTACGAGCGCACGTCGAGGTGATCCCGGGAGAACGCACCGGCACGGTCGTCGCCCTGATCGATGCCGCAGGAGAGCGCTCAATGTTCACCGATCGCGGCGCCAACCTTCTGCTCGGCACCAGGGCGTTGGACTCGGGGTTGCTCGGCCCGGGCGCCACCTTCACGTGTCGGGTTATGAACTGCTCGACGAGCGGACTCGCGGCGCCGCCCTGGAGGCGCTCGAGCTCGCCGCCGCTGCCGGCATGACCCGGTCGATTGACCCCTCCTCGGCCGGGCCATTGGCGTCGGTGGGCGCCGCCGCCTTCCTCAGTTGGACCGATGGCCTTGACTGGTGCTGCGCCAACCTAGAGGAAGGGCGCGTGTTGACGGGTGAGCAGCGGCCGGCCGACGTTCTGGCCAGTTTGCGCCAGTACTACCGGGAGGTGGTTGTTGACGCTCGGGGCAGATGGCGTCATTTTTTCGGGGCCGGGGACCGAGGTGCTCCAGTGCCCGGCCGAACGGGTGAGCGTCGAGGACACCACCGGCGCCGGCGACGCCTTCTCCGGGACGTTCTTGGCTCGACGCCTGAGGGGCGACCCGCCGGAGCCGGCGCTGCGGGCGGGGCTGGCGGCGGCCGCACGCGTGGTGGGTGCGGCCGGCGCCCGCAGGTGGGCCTGAAAGTACCCGGCGCTCGGATGGCACGGCCCCGTGAAAGCGACAGAGCTGGAAGGGCCCAATGGCAGGGCCACAACTGGCGACAAAAGAGCGAGCTGGTTGCCAAAAATGCTGTTGGACGCCACTTTTCGCAACCAGGTGACCATCTTGTCGCCAGATGGACGCCAGGAAGAGCCGGCCGAGGCCACTACGAGGCCACCACGAAGCCACTACGAAGCCACCCAGCGCCGATCTGGCGCCTAACGCAGCAGTGGGCGCCGTGCCTCCGATGAGCAATGAGCAGGCGGCCTACTCCCGGCTGTACGGCACTCCGTCGGCCGCCGGCGGCCGGACCCGCCCTACGAGCCCCGACACGACGGCGATCGTGATCAAGTACGGCGCCATCGACAGGATCGGGGACGGTATGCCCACGTTCAGCACCGCCAGGAAGCTCTGGAGCGAGACGGCGAACCCGAACAGTAGCGCCGCACCGAGGGCACCGAACGGCCGCCAGCGCCCGAAGATCATGGCCGCCAGCGCCACATAACCGAGCCCCGCTGTCATATCGGCCGAGAACTCGCCGATCGAGCCGATGGTGAAGGAGGCTCCCCCGATGCCGGCGATCACACCGCCGAGGATTACGTTGCGGTAGCGGACGGACAGGACGTGGATGCCCACCGTTTCGGCCGCCCGCGGGTGCTCCCCAACGGCCCGGACCCGCAAACCCCAGCGCGTACTGAACAGCGCCACCTGGATGATGACCAGCAACCCGGCCGCACCGTAAACGAAGACGTTTTGGTAGAAGAGCACCGGCCCGATTATGGGGATCTTGTCGAGCAAGGGGACCCCCACTGGAGGGAAAGTGGACGGGCTGTTGAGCGTGGTCTGGTACGGCGTCAGCACCGTTTCTGTCAGGAAATTCGTCAGCCCGGTACAGAAGGCCACGATCACCACGCCCACGATGATCTGGTCGGCCCCATAACGAAGGGCCAAGAAAGCGAGCAAGCCCCCGAAAATGGCGCCGGCCACGCCGCCGGCCACCACACCGAGCCACAGGTTCCCCGTGGCGCTGCCGATCATCGCCCCCAAGAACGCGCCGGCTAGGAACTGGCCTTCGATGGCGATGTTCACGACACCGGAGCGCTCGCACATCACGCCAGACAAGGCCCCGTAAACGAGCGGAGTGGTCGACACCAGCGTCTCAGCCAAGAGGCTGACGAAATTGAGCGTCCCCCCTCGGGCGGCCCAGGTGAGGAGCGCCCAGATGAACAGGACCACGCCGAGCCCGAAGATCAGGTAGCTGCCCCGGCCGCGCGTCCGGACGAGGAGTATGCAGCCGAGGGCCAAGCAGACAATGGCCAAGACCAGGTTGACCGAGCGTACGGGCATGGTCAGCGGGGCCACGCCCAGGGCGGGAGGGGCGCTGAGGAGGAAGGTGGCCTTGGAGCCGGCGGGCACGGAAAGGGCCAGGGGCCCGGCCATAACCAGCGCCAGCAGGATGAGGAAGACCCCCATCCCCCGCACGCGGCCGACCGAGACGATCCTCCCCTCCGGGGCGGCCACCAGTTCGTCTGGCGTGGTCGCCAGTGCGACCACGCTCACCCGCCCCAGCCCTTTGTGAAGAGCAGTATCTTGCCGGCCCCGGCTTCACGCAGATGGAAGATCTCCCGGACGAGGGCCGGCGTTGCCACCAGGAAGACGATCACGGCCTGGATCACGGATGTGAGGTCGAGCGGGATGTTGGTCGTGGCCTGCATGTAGCGGCCGCCCGTGCTGAGGGCGGCGAACAGCAGTGAGGCCAGTACCACTCCCATCGGGCGGTTTCGGCCCACCAGGGCCACGGTTATGGCGTAAAACCCGGTGTTCCCGCCGTACCCGGTCGAGAGGAAGAAGTCCGTGCCCGAGAGCGTCGACATTCCGGCCAGGCCGACGAGAGCACCGGAAAGAGTGAGGACGAGTATCGTCGCCCGGCCTGCGTTCATGCCCGCCGTCTTGCCTGCGGACGGATTGGCGCCAATGACCTTGAACTCGAAGCCGAGGGTGCTTTTGCGCATGAACCAGGAGGCGCCGGCGGCCACGGCGAGGGCAATGATCAGCCCGAAGTTGACCCTTAGTCCGGCGTCAAACAGGTGGGGCAGTTGGGCCGTCGTCGGGACCGTCTGCGAGATGGCGTTGCTCTGGCCCGGCTGTTGCAGTGGTGGCGTGCTGAGCAGGTACTCGAGCAGGTCGAGGAAGATGTAGTTGAGCATGATGGTGACGATGACCTCGTGCGCCCCCGTCCTCGCCTTCAAGAAGCCGGGGATGAAACCGGCCACGGCCCCACCTGCGGCCCCGGCCAGGATGACCAGGGGCAGGTGAAGCCCGATGGGCAAGTGCACACCGAAGCCGACGTAGGTGGCAGCCAGCGCGCCGGCGATCAGCTGTCCCTGACCTCCGATATTGAAAACGCCGGTGGCAAAGCCGATGGCCACTCCCGTTCCGGCCAGAATCAGCGGGGTGGCCGAGACGAGGGTCTCCGAGATCGGCGTGAACACTGCGTTCCAGCCGGTCCCAGTCGAAATAGCGTTCTGGATGGCCGACGGGCTGACTATCGAACCCGTGAAGAGGGCGCCGTAGGCGTTCCCGAGCGTAGAGAAAATGACGCTCAAGGACTCCCCAGGAGCCGAGAAAAGATTGCTCAGTGCGTGCAGAGTGGTGGGAGTGGTGACAATGATCAGGATGGCGCCGACAAAAAGGCCGAAGATCACGGCACAAAACGTGACCACGAACACGTTGGCCTCTGTCATCCAGCGCAGGGCGCGCGACCACCATGGCGCCGGGGTGCCCTGCTGGTCCGAGCGGGCGCTCGGCTCTTGACTGCCTTGCGCCGGAACCGCTTCGTCGCCTGGAGAAACCTCAGCCGTAGTCACGAGTACTCCCTCCCGGCGCCAGTACCGACGAGGGCCAGCAGGACATAAAAGGAGAAGCGGCTGGTGACCGGTTCGGTCATTGCCTGCTGCAGCTCATGGCTGGCACCCCCTGGCCTTTGGCACGTGGCTCGGTAACTCCATTTGTGACCGCTCGAAAACCGCTCGAAAGCAACTAAAAGGCTTCGTCCCCTGCGGGCTTTTCCGCCCCATCGGGGTCGCTCCCCTCAGCGGGCACGTCATTGTTTTCCGAGGATCCCAGGGCGGTTGCGGCCCCGTCTTCCACGCCTGCCATCATCAGGCCGATCTGGTCACGTGAAGTACTCGGTGGGACGATACCGATCACCCGGCCCCGGTACATGACGGCGATCCGGTCGCCGAGCGCTAGAACCTCGTCTAGTTCAGAGGAAACCAGCAAAACGCCGGCGCCCCGGTCGCGCTCGTCGATGATCCGGCGGTGGACGTACTCGATCGAACCGACATCGAGCCCCCGGGTGGGCTGCGACGCGACAAGCTGAGTGACGCCGTGCGACAGCTCGCGGGCCACGACCACCTTCTGCTGGTTGCCGCCCGACAAAGTCCCCACTGGCGTGTCGACCGAGTTGGCCCGGATATCGAACTCGGTGAGCTTGTGTTGCCCTTCCCGTTTGACGACGCCCAACCTCCTGGCGCCGAGGTGGGCGTAGGGGGCCTGGTCGTAGACGTCGAGCACGAGGTTGTCCGAGATCGGCATAGCCAAGACGAGCCCGTCGACCTGGCGGTCTTCGGGGATGTTTGCCACCCCCGCCCGCAGTGCCCGCCGGGGACTGGCGTTCGTAAGGTCACGCCCGCAGAGATGGATCGAGCCGCTGGAAACGGTACGTAAACCCGTAACGGCCTCGGCCAATTCGGTCTGCCCGTTGCCCTGGACCCCGGCGAGGGCGACGATCTCCCCTGAGTGAACAGTGAGCGAGACGTGGTCAACCACGGTCAGGCCGCGTTCGTCTTGAACGGTGATTTCCTTCAGTTCCAGCACCGGCGGACCCGGCTTGGGCGCCGCCTTGCTGACCACCAATTCCACGGAACGGCCCACCATCATGGCGGCCAGCTCGGCCTCGTTGGTTTCCTGGGCCGTCGTGTGGCCAACAACCTGGCCCAGGCGCATCACCGTGATGCGGTCGGCGACGGCCAGGACTTCTTTCAATTTGTGGGTGATGAACAGGACGGAGCGGCCCGATTCGGCCAGTGACCGCATGACCTTGAACAGGCCCTCGGTCTCCTGCGGCGTGAGTACCGCCGTCGGTTCGTCCAGGATGAGCACCTGAGCGTCGCGCATCAGCGCCTTCAGGATCTCGACTTTTTGCTGGGCGCCGACCGGCAGGTTCTCGACCAGGGCATCGGGGGGCACGTCGAGCCCGAACTCCCGGGATATCCGCCGGATGTCGGCGCGAGCCTGCCGGCGGTCAAGTAAGCCGAACCGTTTGACCGGCTCAAACCCGAGCACAATGTTTTCGGCCACGGTGAAAACAGGGACCAGCATGAAGTGCTGGTGGACCATGCCGATGCCCCGCCGGACCGCATCGCCGGGGTCACCGAACCGTACCGCCTCGCCATCTATGCGGATCTCGCCGGAGTCGGCGTGCAGCAACCCGAACAGGATGTTCATGAGGGTGCTCTTGCCTGCGCCGTTCTCCCCGAGAAGGCAGTGGATCTCACCCTCCTCCAGAGTGAGATCCACATGGTCGTTCGCCAGGAGCGGCCCAAACGACTTGGTGATGCCCACCAGCTCGAGCCTCATGACCCCTTATTTTTATCTGGGGCGTGACCCAGGTCCGGTAACCCTGGCCTACGCCCCGCCTTAGGTCTTCCGACGAGCGGCGACGGAACTGCCTCTGCTCAGGTCATCCTCATCAGAAGCCCAGCAATAACGGGCGTTCCTGATCACGAGACGCCCGCCCGTTCGGCGAACGGTTTGTCACGTACACGCTCCTCTGGCCCGGTCGTTATCTGCTGCGGGCACCGGGCCAGAGTGAGATCGTGTTTGTTAGCTGGCCGGGTACGAGTTCGGGTCGAGCGAGATCTTGCCGGCGATGATGCCCGTCTTGATGGTGGCGAGCGTGGACTTCACCTTGGCTGGTACGGCGCTGCTGAAGTCGTGGAACGGCGATAGGCCGACCCCGGCGTTGGCGAGGGTGCCGTTGTAGTTGCCACCCTTGAACGTGCCTTTGGCCGCTTCTTCGACGGCCGTAGCCACCGAGGAGACGATGCCCTTGGTCACGCTGGTGAGGAACAGCTTGCAGTATTGCGGCGCCGACACGCAGCCGTCGGTGTCGACCCATTCCATGTAGTGGCCGGATCCGGCCTGCTGCACGGCCGCCGCAGCACCGAGGCCAACCGAACCGGCTACGGGGAAGATGACGTCAGCACCCTGGGCCATCAGCGTCTGGGCATCGGTCTTGCCCAGGGCCTGGTTAGTGAAGTCGTTGGTGAACAAGCCGCTGCCCTGGAAACCCTGGGCCGCGAAGCTGCGCTTCTTGGCCGGGGTCCAGCCGAGGGCTTTGACGTGAGCGTGGTTGATCTTGTCGTAGTAGCGGACACCGGCTACCCATCCGTCCATGTAGATGGTGACCGTCGGGATGTCCTGGCCACCGAAGGTGCCCACGACGCCCGTCTTGCTCATCGCCGCGGCCAGGTAGCCGCCGAGGAAACCGTCCTGGTTGGTGTCGTAGTGGAGGCCAAGCACGTTTTTGATGGCCGGCGAATATGTGAAGTCGACGATCGAGAACTTGTCGGTCGGGTTCTTCTGCGCCGCCGTCTGCGTGGCTGTGGCCATGTCGAAGCCAACAGTCACGATGATGCCGCACTTCTCACTGAGGAAGGTGTTGATGTTCGGGGTGTAGTCGCTGGTGGAGCTGGACGAGAGGAACTTGTAAGTAAGCCCCGGGACTGCCGCTGCCGCCACCTTCAAGCCCTGGAAGGCAGAGGCGTTGAACGAGCGGTCGTTGATCCCGCCGGTGTCCGTAACCTCGCAGGCCAGGAACGGGCTCTTTGCGCTGGCGGTACGGCCATGGGTCGCCGCGAAGCTGGGCGTGGCGCCGCTTACGAGCGCCATGCTGGTGGCCAGGACGACCGCCGACAGTGTCGCAGTAGGCCGAAGCCAGCCGCGCGCAGCGCGGCTTCCCGGTCAGGTCAGAGTCATCTCTCACGATGTATTGCCTTCCCTTTCTTTTGTCCTCTTGTTGCTCACGTGAACGCGCCGTCGCCGGGCTGCGCTAGCTGCCTTTTGGCAGCCCGAGCTGGCGATCGACCTTCGGGCGGCGCTGCCCGGCAGCGTCGTCATTTCACCCGCGTCCGGGACCCGGCGCCGGATGACTTCCGACTGAGGGTACTAGATCAGCTGGCCCCAAAAAGGTCAGGCCGGTTGCCCCACTGGCCGGCGAAGCGGAGACCTCACCCACAGTGGTGACGGCCGGCGGCGGGGTTGGGGCCCCGCTCGCCGGAGGAGCCTGGGCTGGCCCAGGCGGGAATGACAGAGCCGGCGGCGGGGTTGGGCCCCGGCTACGCTCCCCGACCAGTTGGTCGAGCATGGCCAGGAGGCGGGCGCGGCCCTCTTCCAGCTCCATACCGAGGGCGACATCCTCAACCAGCGGGCCCACCCGGCTTACGATGAGATCGATCAGCGACAGCTCCCATGAGAGAAGGCTCGGCTCCAGACCGTCGTCGCCGATCGGCTCGTTCAGGCGGTAGTAGACGATCCGCTCCGCCTCGAGCAGCCCAAAGGAGCCGATGGGGAGCGGCCCATTGACGGCGGCAAGGAAACGGCACAGCCGGTCGTAGCCGGAAGGCTCGACCGGAGCCGGCAACCCAACGTACATCTGCAGGACTTGAGGGTCGTCCATCTCCGGCAGGAACATCAGCTGGGCGTGCAAGCCGCGCTGCCCAGCACCCCTCAAAGCCACGAGGAGGTGGTCAGGCTGGTGCCCCTGACCGGCGACAAAGGTCACCTCCTGGCCGAGCGACGAGAGGACGTCGGCCATGTCAGCCACCTTTACGACCACTGTCTCGTCCGCTACCTTCAGCTGGCTTCGGCCACGGACAACTTCTTTTGGATCAGGTCCTGGCCGGACTCCGACAACGCTGCTTCGCGATCGACGTTGAGGACTTCAAGGATCAGCTGAGCGTCGTGGCGCTCGAAGTCGTCATCGGACAAGCTGAGCAACTGCATTTGCTCCCGCCGCCGGCCCTTAATCGACGCGAGCGCGGCGCGCGTCTGGGTGAAGTCTCTGTCATCCGGGAAGTACCGGTCCCGGAACGAGACGAGCCAGTCGAGACTGGGCTCCTTGCCTTTCTGAAGCCGCGGCGATCATGGCCGCCGCGTACCTTGCGTTCTGGCTGTTCTCCTGGGCGATCTTGTTGGCCAGCTGGTGGACCTCCTTGCGGCGGGCCGGGTCGGCCTCCTCCTGCTCGGGGGTCTGCTCTTTGGCGAGCGAGTCGAGTTCGCCGCTCTTTTCCATCTTCTTCTTTGCGTTCCGGCGGTTCCAGACATCGCCGATCTTGTTGCTCAGCTTCCCGACGGCGAACGCCCCCCCGACAGCCAACGCGGCTATGCCGACCGCCCAACCGGCCGGGTTGGAGACAATGAGCAGTGCTCCGGCAGCGATGCCGAGAGCACCTGCTGCGATTTTGAGAGCGTTGATCCCCACCTTGCGTTTTTCCCGTCCCTCGGCGTAGGTCTTCCACTCCTTGCCCTTTGCCGTCATGGGGCTGACCTGGCTGAGACCGGACAGTTTCTTGCCCGCCAGATAAATCTTCCATGAGCCCTGCGCCACGGTCAGGGCACCACCGGCGACGCCCAAACCCCCGGCGGCCGAAGCAAGCCCGACGGCGGTGCTGCCAAGCGCCGCACCCAGCTTGATCCCGCCTCCCGCCACACCGGTGGCGCCCCCCGCCACCCCCCAGCCCTGCGACTTCGCCTTCCTGGTGCCGAGCCTGACGCCAGCCGTGTCACCCCGCTCCTCCGCTTCCTGGCGAGAGCTCAACCCATTCCACACGCCGAGGGCGGAGTCGGCCAGCAGCAGGCCCCCGAGAACCTCCGATCCCACGGCGCCCCCGGTCGATGCATGGTAGGCGGAACCGCCGACGGCACCCTGCGCCGTGGGCTGGTCCTTGGCGGCGAGGTACCCACCGCCGGCGCTACCCACGGCAAATGTCGGCTTCGCCACCTCTACGCCCACGTCCTTCCGGGTCGGCATGAACTCCCGGTGACGGGCCATCGGGTTGTTGCGTTCATCGCTAAAAGAGTTCTCGTCCAGGTCGCGCGCCCGCACCTCGGAAAAGACCGCCTTCCTGTCTTCGGGGCTGAAGCTTTTCCCGAAGAAGTGACGCTCGTGGGCAAAGCGGTTGGCTTTGAGCAATTCCAGGTCGCTCATTTCGCCTACGTCTTTGGGAAAGTCCGGGTGCTGAAGCCTTTGTACCTTGATGACCTCACAGGCCGCCCGGTTGCCCGCGGCACGCTGGATGGCGCGGAGGCTGGCCGCAGTGAGCGGGGCCCTCAATGGTGCGGCGACGGGTTTTGCGGCGGCCACCTCAACGGGCCCGAGCCCCTTGGCGCCAGCGTCCTGCGCCTGGCGCGTGCTCAGAGCGGCGTCGCGGCGCTGAGGTCGACGCGACCTACTTTTGTCGCCGGAGACGCCTCTTCCCTTTCGCCTCCCATCCGCGGATGTTACCCACCCATCGACGAACCGTCCAGGGTCAACCGGCGGAATCCGACTTACGGTTGCCCGCACAGCTACTCTCGCCGAAGTGCCCGAGGCCGCTCCCGGCGCTGTCGGGACCGTGGACCTGGTCGTCAGGGGGCCGAGCTCGTGGCCACGATGGACATGGGCCAGGAAGTGCGAGGCGGTTGGGTGGCGATCGATAACGGCTTCGTGGTCGGAATTGGGCCATCGGGGAGCGAACCACCGGCCCGCCGTACCCTCAGAGCCGACGGCTGCCTGGTCACGCCGGGTTTGGTCAACACCCACCACCACATCTTCCAAAACCTCACGCGCGCTTTTGCTCCCGCCACCCGCTCTGGCCTGTTCGATTGGCTTCGCGTCCTGTACCCGCACTGGGCACGCCTCGACGAGGAGGCCGTGTACGTCTCCGCCTTCGTTGGCCTGGCCGAGCTGGCGCTGGGCGGGTGCACGACTACCACGGACCACCTGTACGTCCACCCCGCCGGTGCGGGCGACCTGCTGGCAGCCGAGATCGCGGCGGCGCGAGAGATAGGCCTGCGTTTTCACCCGACCCGGGGTTCGATGAGCGTCTCCGAAAAAGACGGCGGCCTGCCGCCAGACTCTGTCTGCGAGGACGAAGACACCATCCTGGCGGCGTCCGAGGCCGCCGTCGCAGCTCACCACGACCGCTCGGCGGGAGCGATGGTGCGGGTGGCGTTGGCACCGTGTTCGCCGTTCACCGTCAGCGCCCAGCTCATGGCCACCACCGCGGAACTGGCCGAGCGCCTCGACGTCAGGCTGCACACCCACCTGGCCGAAGACGTCGACGAGGACGCTTATTGCCTCGAAAAGTACGGGTGTCGTCCCGTGCAGTTCTTCGAGGACGTGGGGTGGCTTTCGGACCGTTCATGGGTGGCCCACTGCGTCCATCCCAACCCCTCAGAGATCGAGCGCCTGGGGCACGCCGGGGTCGGTGTGGCTCACTGCCCGAGCTCCAACCTCCTTCTGGGCACGGGCCTGGCCCCAGTAACCGAACTGGGCGCCGCGGGAGTACCCGTTGGGCTCGGCTGCGACGGGTCATCGTCGGCTGACTCCGCCTCCCTCTGGCTGGAGGCCCGCACCGCGATGCTCCTGGCCCGCTACCGGACCGGGGCGGCCTCGACGGGGGCTCGCCAGGCCCTGGAGATGGCCACGCTCGGTGGGGCGGCGTGCCTCGGCCGGCAGGGCGAGCTGGGAGTGCTGCGGGCGGGGGCAGTTGGCGACCTGGTGTGCTGGCGGCTCGATGGCCCCCTCTTCGCCGGCGCCCTCACCGACCCAGTCGAGGCCCTCCTGCGCTGCGGGCCCGCCCGCGCCTACCACACCATCGTGGCCGGCCACCCGGTAGTCGAAGAGGGAGCGATCGTGAGCCCCGCCATCGAGGACCGCCTGGCCCGCCACCGGGCCTCGGCCGCTCGGGTCCAGGGTCTCGACCGGTAGCAAGGACGTTTTGGCATGGGCGACACGACGCCGGGCATGGTGTGCGGCCACCACCACCTTTACTCCTCGCTGGCGCGCGGCATGCCGGCACCGCCACTGCGGCCGGCCAATTTCCTTCAGATCCTGGAGCAAGTGTGGTGGCGCCTCGACGTCGCCCTGGACCTCGAAATGATCAGGGCCTCGGCCCGGCTCGGCGCCCTCGAAGCGCTGGAATGTGGCACGACGGCCATCGTGGACCACCACGAAAGCCCCTCGGCCATCGAGGGCAGCCTGGACGCCATTGCTGACGCGTGCGGCGAAATCGGGGTGCGGGTGGTCTGCGCCTACGGCGTGACCGACCGGCACGGGCCGGACGGGGCCAGACGTGGCCTGGAGGAAAACGAACGCTTCATCAGGGCCGGCGGGCGGGGGATGGTCGGCGTCCACGCCGCCTTCACGTGCACCGACGACACTCTGGCCGCCGCCGCCGGACTGGCCGAAGACCTCCACGTCGGAGCCCATATCCACGTGGCTGAGGACCCGATCGACGCCGGCGCCGGGACCCGGCTCTCCGGGCTCGCCAGGCAAAATTGGCTGCTGGCCCACGGTGTGCACCTGGACCGGCCGTTGCCGGGAACTCTGGCCCACAACCCACGCTCGAACATGAACAACTCCGTGGGCTACGCCCGCCCGGCGGCCTGGCCCGGCCCGGTGGCACTCGGCAGCGACGGCATAGGGGCAGACATGCTGGAGGAGTTCCGGCTGGCGTACGCCCGGTCGCGGGAGGCCGACGTCACCGCCGACCCGCCCGAATCGTGGGAATGGGTGGCGACCGGCTGGCAACTCGTCCCTGAAGCCCGGGCGGACCGGGTCCGCTGGTCGTACGACGGGGTCGACGACCCGTGGCGGCTGGCCTTCACCCCGGGTGTACGCGCCCTCGATGTGTGGGTCGACGGGGAGAAGGTCCTCGACTCTGGCCGGCCGACCAGAGTGGACGCCGACGAAGTCCGCCGGAAAGCAGCCGAGCAGGCGGCCCGCCTCTTCGCCCGTTTGTAGCATCCGGCAGGGCCGGTGCCGGCCGGGCGCGTCCACACAGGAGCGAGCCTGAGAGGAGCCGCAAGTACCGGCTCTCGGCGCGTTATCCGGCTCTCGGCGTGGCTCTTGTCGGAATCGAGCATCGATCACGCCGAAAGTGGCAAAACGCACCGAAAGAGCCACTGCGTTCGGACTTGGACTGGCACGAGGATCGCCCCCGCCGCCGGTGGCGCCGCAAACAGAGCTTCATTTCACGCCCGTGAACAGCGTGAACGTCTATTGACAGCCCCCACCGCCAGGGGTCATCGTGGAGTTGTGCCCACGATGGCCGAGGTCGCCACCCTGCGAGTCAACGCCAACCGGCTCGTGCGTCGGCTTCAGGAGCTCGGCCAAATCGGCGCCCTCGAAGGCGGTGGCTGTTCGCGCCTGGCGCTGACGGACGCCGACCGGCACGGCCGCGACCTGGTCACCATGTGGATGCGCGATGCCGGCCTGGACGTGGCTATCGATTCCATCGGAAATGTGATCGGGACCCGCCCCGGACGGGAGGACGGCCGGCCGGTTATGTGCGGCTCGCACGTCGACACGGTGGCCACCGGGGGTATTTACGACGGCAACCTTGGCGTTCTCGGGGGCCTTGAAGTCATCGAGACGCTGAACGATGCCGGCGCCACCACCCGCCGGCCCATCGCCCTGGCCTTCTTCACGGACGAGGAAGGGTCGCGCTTCGCCCCCGACATGCTGGGGAGCCTGGTGTACGCCGGCGGCCTGGCGGTCGAGGCCGCGCACGACATCGTCGCCATCGACGGGGCCAGACTGGGCGATGAGCTCGAACGCATCGGCTACCTCGGGCCCACGCCCTGCCCGGGCTTGGTGCCTCATGCCTATGTCGAGCTGCACATCGAGCAGGGCCCGGTACTGGATGCGGCCGGCGAAGTCATCGGCGCCGTTACCGGTATCCAGGGCATCTCGTGGCAGGAGCTGGTCGTCTCGGGACAGGCCAATCACGCGGGTACCACCCCAATGGCTTACCGCCACGACGCCGGTTTTGTGGCGGCCAGCGTGGCAACGTTCGTGCGCCGGATGGTAAACGAGATCGGCCCGCCTCAAGTGGGGACCGTGGGCCGCCTCAACCTCCACCCTGACCTGGTCAATGTGGTAGCAGACAGAGCGGCGTTCACGGTCGACCTCCGCAATACCGACGAGAAACAGCTCCGGAGCGCCGAACATCAGCTCGCCAGCTACCTCTCCGACATCGCCGCGGCGGAGGGCGTGCAGGCCACCAGCCGCGTACTGGCTCGCTTCGAGCCGGTCGAGTTCGACCCCCGCATGATCTCGCTCGTCGAGGAGACGGCCAGGTCGTTCGGTTACACGGCCCGCCGGCTCCCGGCTGGCGCCGGCCACGACGCTCAAATGCTGGCCCGGGTGTGCCCCGCCGGCATGATCTTCGTCCCGAGCGTGGGCGGCATCAGCCACAACCCGGGCGAGTACACACGGCCAGAACACCTGGCAGCCGGGGCCGACATCCTGCTGCAGATGCTCGTACGCCTCGCTGAAGAGGACGACATCCCCGCACGCCCCATGATCGCCCCATGACGAGACAACTGCGATGACCAGAGAACTGACGGTAGCCGCCGCCCAACTCGGCCCGGTCGGCCGGGACGAGACCCGCGCTGAAGTCGTCGAGCGGCTCATCTCCCTGCTCCACAAGGCCCACTACCGCCGAGCCGAGCTGGTGGTTTTCCCGGAGCTGGCGCTTACCACCTTCTTCCCCCGGTACTGGGAGGAGGACCCCGCCGTCATAGACGCCTGGTTCGAAACCGAGATGCCGGGGCCGGCCACCAAGCCCCTGTTCGACGAAGCGGCTCATCTGGGGGTGGGGTTCTGTCTCGGCTACGCCGAGCTGACCCCTGACGGCCACCACTACAACAGCCAGATCATGGTCGAACGGGACGGCACGAAGGTAGCCGTCTTTCGGAAAGTGCACATCCCCGGCCATGACGAAAACGAGCCGTGGCGCCGGTTCCAGCACCTCGAGCGGCGTTATTTCGAACCCGGTCCCGACCCGTTCGGGGTCTGGGCCGCCTTCGGCACTCGGGCCGGGATGATGATCTGCAATGACAGGCGTTGGCCCGAGACCTACCGGGTGATGGGGCTGCAGGGCGTGGAGGTCATCTGCTGCGGCTACAACACCCCGGTCCACTACGCCCCCGACCCGTCGCAGGACATCCTCGGTGCCTTCCACAACCAGCTGGTCATGCAGGCCGGCGCCTATCAAAACGGGACGTGGGTGGTAGCGGCGGCCAAGGGCGGTGTCGAGGAGGGGGTCGACGCCATCGCCCAGAGCTGCATAATCGCCCCGTCGGGCCAGGTAGTGGCGCAGGCCTTAACCGCCGGCGACGAGGTCGTGGTGGCCACCTGCGACCTCGACTGGTGCCAGCGGTACACCACGACCATCTTCGATTTCGAGCGCTACCGCCGGCCCGAGGTGTACACGCGGATCACGGCGCAGCGGGGCCCGGACCCGGCTCCGCCCAGGTACGGCAGCAGGTGAGCGCCCGGGCCATCACGGCGCAGGCGACAACCGCGCCCACCGTGCCGGAGACCAGCCCGGGCAGGGTTACTTTTACGCTCAACGGCGGCGAAGTGAGCGTCCGGGCCGATCACCCTCACCTTCTGGCTGCCCTCCGTGAGGAACTCGACGTCACCTCCCCCAAGGACGGCTGCTCGCCCAGTGGGCAATGCGGGTGTTGCACGGTCATGCTCGACGACAAGGCCCAGGTCGCCTGCCAGATCCCGCTGGCTAAAGCCGAAGGCCGTAGCGTCACGACCCTGGAAGGCGTAGGTGAAGCTGAGCGCCGGCGCTACGCCAGAGCTTTCGCTGCGTGCGGCGGGCTCCAGTGCGGCTTTTGCATCCCCGGCATCGTCATAAGGGCCAAGGCCCAGGTCGACAAAAAGGGCGCCGCCCTGACCAGGCAGGACATGGCCCGCCACCTCGGAGCTCACCTCTGCCGCTGTACGGGGTACGTGAAGATCCTCGACGCCATCGAGAAGGTGGCCGCCGGGGAAGATGCGGAACCCCCTCGGCCGGGCGGAGTCGGGAGCCGGGGGACGAGGTACCAGGCCGAGGCTCTCGCTCTGGGCGACCGCGGCTACATCGACGACTTGCGGCCTCCGGGCCTTCTGCACGCCGCCCTCCGCCTCACGGACTACGCACGGGCCGATGTCACCAGCATCGACACCACCCGAGCGCGGGCCGCACCGGGTGTCGTCGCCGTCCTCACCGCCGCCGACATCCCGGGAGATCTCCGGGTCGGGATCATCCACCGGGACTGGCCCATCATGATCCCCGAAGGAGGCCGCACTTCCTACGCCGGCGACGTCCTGGCGGTGGTGGTAGCCGAGACGCGCCAGTCGGCCAGGGCGGCGACGGAGCTGGTCGACGTGACGTACCGGCCATTGGCGCCGATCACGGGCCCGTCGGAGGCCATGGCCTCTACAGAGTTGGCCGTTTGGGGCACTGACGGCAACGTCCTGTCCCGCTCGGCTTACGCCCGGGGTGACGTGGACGCGGCCCTCCGCGACAGCGCCCACGTGGTCACGGAGACCTTTGTTACGCAGAGAGTGGAGCACGCTTTCCTGGAGCCCGAGTCCACCCTCGCCCTACCCCGCCCCGACGGGGGGCTGCACGTGTACTCGGGCGGCCAGGGTGTCTGGGACGACCGCGACCAGATCGCCGCGGTGCTGGGGGTGGGGCCGGACCGCATCAGCGTGGAGCTGGTTTCGAATGGCGGGGCCTTCGGCGGCAAGGAGGACATGTCAAACCAGGCGCACACCGCCTTGGCCGCGTGGCTACTCGGCCGGCCCGTGAAATGCACCTTGTCGCGGGAGGAAAGCTTCCTCATGCACCCCAAACGCCATCCCATCCGGATGGAGTACTCGGCCGGGTGCGACAAAGAGGGACGGCTGACGGCGGTCAAAGCCCGCATGGTCGGCGACTCCGGGGCCTACGCCAGCGTCGGCATGAAAGTGCTGGAGCGGGCGGCGGGCCATGCCACCGGGCCGTACCGGGTACCGGCGGTGGACGTCGAGTCCGTGGCAGTGCGGACGAACAACCCGATCTGTGGTGCGTTCCGCGGGTTCGGGGCCAACCAGGCCCAGTTCGCCATGGAGGGTGTCATGGACCGCTTGGCCGAGAAGGTGGGGATCACCGGGTGGGAGATGCGTAAGCGCAACGTCCTGCACCCCGGGGACACGTGGGGCCCGGGCCAGGTGATGGACGACGGCTGCGCCGGGGCGGAGGCCTGTCTGGACGCGCTCTCCTCTCGGTACCAACAAGCTCGCCACGACGGCAAGGCGGTTGGCATCGGGCTGGGGCTCAAGAACTCCGGCCTGGGCAACGGCTTCAAGGAAGTCACCAAAGCGGTCGTCCGCTTTCACCGCGACGGTCAGGTCGAGGTGCGCCACGGGTGGACCGAAATGGGCCAGGGCATCCACACCGTGGCTTTGCAGGTAGCAGTACAAGAACTGGGGGTGGACCCTGACACGGTCGTAGTGATAGTTGACACCAGCCGCGAGCTCGGGCAGGGCCAGACGACCGGGAGCCGGGGGACCCTCATGGGCGCCGGCGCGGTGCGCAACGCGTGCCGGGCCGCCGTTGCCGGCGGTTGCCAACCCGAGGTCGACTACCTCGGCGAGCACCGCGTCGACTGGACGCACCACATCGGCGAAGTCGACAAACCGGTCATCCACTCCGCCTTCGGGTACGCCGCCCAGCTGGTTATCGCCGACCCCAAAACCGGAGCCATCGAGCATGTGGTGGCGGCGCACGACGTCGGCAAAGCGGTGAACCCGACGCTGTGCGAGGGCCAGGTCGAGGGTTCGGTCCATATGGGCCTCGGCTACGCCCTTACTGAAGAGTTCCCCTCGGACGAGCGAGGGTTCCCGACCAAGACCACGCTGCGCTCCCTCGGCATCCTTCGGCCGAAAGACGTCCCCCCGATCGAGGTCATCCTGGTCGAGGTGCCCCAACCCCGGTCCCCGTACGGGATCAAGGGTGTCGGCGAGATCGGCCTCGTACCGACGGCGGGCGCCGTGGCCACCGCTCTCCACGAAGTCGATGGCCAGTGGCGGGCCACGTTACCCATGCAGGCAGCCGGGCCGGCGACTGAAGACTGACTACCGGAAAAACGACGTTTTGCCCGTAGCTCTCTACCTTCAGGACGCTCATAGCATCCGGGCCGGCATGGGCTACGCCGCGTACGCCGAGCAACGGGGTTTCGACGCCGTATGGCAGGCCGAGAGCCGGCTCGTGCGCGAGTCGACTGTGCCACTGGCCGCCTACGCCTCGGTAACGGACCGTATCCGGCTGGGGTCCGGGGTGGCGGATTGCTGGTCGCGTAACCCCGCCCGCCTGGCCGCTACCTTTTCCACGCTCGACGACCTGGCACCCGGCCGTGTCCTTCTCGGCCTTGGCGCGTGGTGGGATCCCCTGGCCGCCAAGGTGGGCATCGACCGCGCCCGCCCCCTCACCGTGATGCGCGAAGTTGTGACGGTGGTGAGGGCGCTGCTGCACAACGAGACGGTGAGCTTCGACGGGTACCACGTTCATTTCGACGGAGTTGAGCTGGACTACGTCTATCAGGACCGCCGGCCGAAGGACGTGCCCATCTACATCGGGGCGACGGGTATGCAGATGCTCGAGCTGGCGGGAGAAATCGCTGATGGCGTGGTGCTTAACTACCTCGTCTCGCCCGGTTACAACGACCGTGCCATGGAGCGAGTCCAGGTTGGCCTCGAGCGTTCGGGGCGTCAGCTGAGCGACTTCGACCGGCCCCAGCTCGTAGTGTGCTCGGTCCACGAGGACGAAGCCGCCGCCCTGGACGCCGCTCGCCTGATGGTGACGCAATACCTGGGCCAGCAACCGCACATCATGGCCGCGTCCGGTGTCCCTCAGTCTCTGCTCGACTCTGTGGGCCAAGTCCTCACCTGGCCCGCCACCCACGAACAGGTGGAGGCGGCGGCGAAGCTCGTCCCTGACGAAGTCGTTCGGATGCTCACCGCCTCGGGGACGCCCGACCAGGCGCGAGCTCGCGTCGCCGATTACCTTTCGCACGGGGCGACGTGCCCCGTCCTTTACCCTCTGGGCGACGTACGCGCCACGGTGGACGCCTTTGCGGGGTGGGCGCCGTGAGCCTGGCCGCGCCCCCCGGGACGACAGTGATAGCCAACCCCCTGGCCCGCCCCCCAGAGTTGTGGTCCCGCTATACGCGGGCGCCGATGGAGCTGCACCGTCGCCTCCCCCACTACGAGGCCACGAGGCTGCTGAGCGCGCCCCGGCTGGCAGAGCGGCTCGGCGTCGGCGAGCTACTCATCAAATGTGAAATGGCTCGGATGGGCCTCATGTCGTTCAAGATCTTGGGGGCGTCGTGGGCCTCGTACCAAGCCATCGTGGAGCACTTGGGCCAGGGGCCGGAACCGTGGTCGACCGTCGAGGAATTGGCGGCGCGCTTCGAGCGGCTGCAGCCCTTCGCCCTGGCGGCAGCGACAGATGGGAACCACGGGATGGCGATTGCCCACTTCGCCCGGCTTTTGGGCTTCGAGGCCCGCATCTTCGTGCCAGAAGGCACGGCGCCGTCCCGTATCGAGGATATTTCCGCAGAGGGTGCGTCGGTGACAGTGGTGGCGGGGGCCTACGACGACGCGGTGGGGCGTTCCGCGGAGGAAGCCGGGCCCCGCTGCCTCGTCGTCTCGGATACGAGCTGGCCGGGCTACGAACGGGTGCCGCGCTGGGTCATCGAGGGCTACTCGACGATGTTCTGGGAGGTGGACGACCGTCTCGATGCCACCGGTCGCCCGGGCCCCGACGTGGTCGTGGTCCCCGTCGGCGTCGGCGCCCTGGCCGCGGCCACTGTGAACCACTGGTGCCGCCGTGAGGACGCCCCCACCATCATCGGCGTCGAGCCGGTGGACGCCAACTGCGTTATGGCGTCCGCTCTGGCCGGGCACCTGGTGACCGTCCCTGGTCCCCACCGTTCGATCATGGCCGGCCTCAACTGCGGCCGGCCATCGCCGGTGGCGTGGCCGCTCGTCTCCGCCGGCATCAGCACTTTCGTGGCTGTGGAGGACGAAATGGCACGCCAGGCCGTCCGGGAACTGGCCGCTATCGGCGTCGAAGCGGGCGAAACCGGCGCCGCCGCCCTCGCCGGTTTGACCGCCCTTCAATCGCAAGACGCCGCCTTGCCCCATAACGCGAAGGTCCTGGTCGTCTGCACCGAAGGCCCGACGGACCCGGTGGAGTGGCGCCGGACCCTGGGCATCGAGCTCATCTGAGGACCGGGCGCGCCAGGTGGAATTCCTCGCCCCGCGTTCGTGGGCTGACGCGCTGGCGGCCAAGGCGGAGCACCCCGAAGCGGTCCCGATCGCCGGTGGCACCGACGTCATGGTCGAGCTCAACTTCAACCGTCTCCGTCCCCCCGCCCTTCTCGACCTCTCTAAGGTCGGAGAGCTGCGGGACTGGGGCCAAGACAACGGCGTGCTGAGGGTGGGATCCGGCGTCAGTTACGCCCGGGTCATCAAAGAACTGGGCCACCTGCTCCCGGGGCTAGCCATTGCTTCGCGGACGGTCGGCTCTCCTCAGATCCGCAACCGGGGGACGGTGGGGGGCAACCTGGGCTCGGCCTCGCCCGCCGGCGACGCCCACCCGCCCCTGCTGGCAAGCCGAGCTTCGGTCGAGGTGGCGTCTGTCCGGGGGCGGCGGGTGGTACCGGTGGAGGAGTTCTTCAGGGGGCCTAAGCAACACGTCCTCCAGCAGGACGAGCTAATTTACGCCTTCCTCGTCAGGCCGGCGAACGGCCCGCAACAGTTCTCGAAGGTGGGGACGCGCAACGCCATGGTCATCGCGGTGGCGTCGTTCGCCGTCGTACTGGACCGTGAGAGGCGCCGGGTCGGCACCGGCATCGGTTCGGCGGCCCCGACCCCGGTCCGCGCCGGCGCCGCCGAGGAGTTCCTGGAAGGCGAGCTGGCCGCGGGCGCCTTCTGGGAGTCACCCCGCCCGCTCCCCCCGCACCTCGTGGCTCATTTCTCCGGGCTGGTGGCCTCGGCGGCGGCGCCGATCGACGATGTCCGAGGCTCCGCTGACTACAGGAAGCGGGCACTGGCCGTGATGGCTCGCCGGGCCTTGAGCTGGGCCTGGACCGAATACCAGGGGAGCTGACATGCGGCTCACGTTCACGGTCAACGGGCGCCTTTGTGAAGCCGACGACGTCTGGGAGGGAGAGAGCCTGCTGTTCGTCCTGCGCGAGCAGCTCGGGTTGTGGGGCTCGAAGAACGCGTGCGAGCAGGGCGAGTGCGGCTCTTGCAGTGTGGTGCTCGATGGGGATCTCGTGTGTGCCTGCTTGGTCGGAGCGGGTCAGGCCGATGGCAGCGTGGTCCAGACCGTCGAGGGCCTAAGCGATGCCAACGGGCTCGACGCGGTCCAGGAGGCTTACCTGCAGGCCGGCGCCGTGCAGTGCGGGTTCTGTACGCCGGGCCTGCTGCTGGCCACTCACGAGCTGCTGCGGGCCAACGCCTCCCCTACCGACGCCGAGATCCGGGAGGCCCTGGCCGGCAACTTGTGCCGCTGCACCGGGTATGAGCAGATCCTCGACGCCGTGCGCGTGGCTGCCTTCGGCGGAGGGGCCGGGTGAGCACAGCCGTCGAGGCTCGGCGCGCTCACCGGGAGCCGACCGGCGGGGTCGGGGCGGACGTACGCCGGCCCGACGGAACGCTGAAGGTCACCGGCCGCTTCGCGTTCTCGTCAGACCTGTGGGCCGAGGACATGATCTGGGGCGCCACCGTACGGAGCCCGCACCCGCGCGCCCTGATCGGCGCCGTCGACGCCTCGGCCGCCCTGCGCATCCCCGGTGTCCGTTGCGTACTGACCCACGAGGACGTCCCGGGGCGGAAGACCTACGGCCTGGAGGTGGCCGACCAGCCCGTCCTGGCCATCGACCAGGTGCGCTACCAGGGGGAACCGGTGGCCATCGTGGCGGCCGATGACCCCGAGACCGCTCGGCGGGGCGCGGCTGCCATCCGGGTCGAGTACACGCCGTTGGCCCCGGTCCTCGACGCGGCACTGGCCCTGAGGCCCGAATGCGACCGGGTCCACCCGGACGGCAACGTCGTGCGCCATCTGAAGGTGCGCCGGGGCGACCCCTTCGCCACGGCCGACGTGGTGGTCAGCGGGGAGTACGAAGTCGGCATGCAAGACCAGGCTTTTTTGGGGCCGAGTCTGGCCTGGCCATCCCCGCCGAGGATGGGGGGGTCGACCTCTATATCGCCACCCAGTGGCTCCACGTCGACCAGGACCAGGTGGCCACTTCGCTCAACCTGCCGCCCGAGAAGGTGCGGCTGACGCTGTCCGGGGTCGGCGGGGCCTTTGGTGCCCGGGAGGACCTGTCGTTGCAGATCCACCTCTGCCTGCTGGCGCTGCGGACGGGACGGCCGGTGAAGATGGTGTACTCGAGGGAGGAGTCGTTTTTCGGTCACGTGCACCGGCATCCGGCCCGATTGCGCTACTCCCACGGGGCCGACCGCCGGGGCCGGCTCGTGTTTGTGAAGGCTGAGATCGTGCTGGACGGTGGGGCCTATATGTCCAGCTCGCGCGCCGTGGTCGCTAACGCAGGGACGCTGGGGGTGGGCCCGTACGACGTGCCCAACGTGTGCGTCGACGCCTGGGGCGTCTACACCAACAACCCGCCGTGCGGGGCCATGCGTGGGTTCGGGGCCGTGCAGGCCTGCTTCGCCTACGAGTCCCAGATGGACAAGCTGGCCGAGGCGCTGGGGCTCCACCCTGTCGAGGTCCGGGCCCGCAACGCCATGGCCGAGGGCTCGGTCATGCCCACTGGCCAGGTCGTGGACCAGCCCGCCCCGGTGGCCGAGCTGCTGCGACGGGTTAAAGAGGCCCCGCTGCCCGGCGAAGGTGCAGGCCCCGCCTGTGTATGGCCCGGCGGGGTGGCCAACACGACCCACGGCGAAGGGGTGGTGCGGGGCATCGGGTATGCCGTCGGGTTCAAGAACGTCGGGTACTCCGAGGGCTTCGACGACTATTCGACCGCCCGGGTGACCCTGAGCTGTGCCGGCGGCCGCCCCATCGCCTCGGTCCACACCGCCGCATGCGAGGTCGGGCAGGGGGTCGTCGGGATCCAGGCGCAAATCGCCCGCACCGAGCTGGGCATCGAACAGGTAGTGGTGGAGACGGCCGACACCCGGGTGGGCAGCGCCGGGTCGTCGTCGGCCTCCCGCCAGACGTACATGACCGGCGGGGCAGTGCGGGCCGCCTGCCAGGAAGTCCGGGAGGAGGTCTTGCGGCGGGCCGCCGAACTGCTGGGCGTGCCGGCGGAAGATCTCGAGCTGGCCGGGGAGGCTGTGGTGGGCCGAGCGCAAGCGGACCTGCCGCAATCGGGCCTGCCGCAATCGGGCCTGCCGCAATCGGGCCTGCCGCAATCGGGCCTGCCGCAATCGGGCCTGCCGCAATCGGGCCTGCCGCAATCGCCCCTGCCGCAATCGGACCGGTCGGTCGAGCTGGCCGACTTACTGGCCGAGGAGCCCATAGAGCGCAGCGTCGAATGGCGCCACCGCCCCACCGAGCCGCTCGACCCGGCCACAGGCAGAGGCAACGCTCACGTGCAGTACTCCTTCGCTGCCCACCGTGCGGTGGTGGACGTGGACACGGAGCTCGGGCTGGTCAAAGTGGTCGAGATCGTCACTGCGCAGGACGTGGGAAAGGCCATTAACCCCCGTGCCGTTCTCGGGCAGGTCCACGGGGGCACTGCCCAGGGCCTAGGCCTGGCGCTTATGGAGGAGATCCAGGTCGCCGGGGGCCGGGTCCGCAACCCGTCTTTTACCGACTACCTGATCCCGACCATCCTGGACATGCCGCCCATGCACGTGGACATCCTGGAGCTGGCCGATCCTCGTGCACCCTATGGGCTGAGGGGGGTGGGCGAAGCGCCCACCATTTCCTCGACGCCGGCCATAGTGGCCGCCGTCAGGGCCGCGACTGGCCGGGCTCTGAACCGGGTCCCGGTGCGGCCGGAGGACATCGCCGGCTAGTGAGAGGTTGTCCGGCCGGGCGGGCGGGCGGCCGTCACCAGTGCCGGGAGGCTCCACCACAGCAGAGCCCGGGCCGGGAAGATGAAGGCCGCTACGGCGTTGACCACATCATGGTGAATTGGGATGAGCAAGCGAAGGCCCTGCGCGCCCGTCTGGGGCGGGTTGGCCTTTGGGTACCAGGCTTCGCCACAGGCGGCGTCGGCGGCGCCGGGGAGTTAGCCAGTCGGGCCGAAGCAACTCGGCGTCAGCGCGCTGTGGGTGGGGGGCGGCAACTCGGATGCCAAAGCGCTGGCTGAGCGAGTGGCGATGCTCGAGGCCACAGAACACCTTGTGGTGGCCACCGCCATCGCCAGCATCTGGGCCTGGAGCCCGGCCGAGCTGGCCACCCGGACGGCCGAGGTCGAGGGCGCCCACCCGGGGCGGTTCGTGCTTGGTCTGGGGGTAGCTCATGCCCCCTCTGTCCAGGCTTTGGGACGCGAGTACCTCCACCCATTGGCCACGATGCGGGCGTTCCTCGACGGCCTCGATGACGCCGCGGGCGAGACTCCGCCGCCAACCCGTGTCCTCGCCGCCCTTGGGCCATTGATGCTGGCGCTGGCCCGTGACCGGTCGGCCGGCGCCCACCCCTACCTTGTCACCCCCGAGCACACCTCGCAGGCTCGCCAGATCCTTGGGCGCGTCCCCGTCCTGGCCCCCGAACAGGCGGTGGTGGTGCACCGCGACCCGGTGGCGGCGAGACGCATAGCCCGGGACTACCTGTCCACCTACCTCACCCTTTCGAACTACCTTTCGAGCTTCCGGCGCCTGGGCTTCGAAGAAAATGACTTCACCGATGGCGGCAGCGACCGGTTGGTCGACGCCACGGTGGCGTGGGGAGACCCCGGGACAGTGGCCACGCGTGTCCAGGCTCATCTCGACGCCGGCGCCGACCACGTCAACGTCCAGCCGCTGGGTGAACACCGGACGATCGATTTCGACGGGCTAACCCGGGTGGTGCGCGCTCTCGGTTAGGCGCCGTCCCAGCCCTCGCCGGCAATTGCCAGCGGCACGGTGATCTCGCCGGGGCCGCTCGAGAGGCCGCCGTCCCGCCGGCGATCCCACGAACCGGGGCGCTTCTCAGTCAGCGTCCTCCCCCAGTAGCGCCTCGATCTCCGCCCTGGCCTGACGGGCGCTCTCGCGAGCCGCCCGCCATCCTGACTGCGGCGGCCCCAGTGGCTCGCCGAAGCGCAGCTCCACGTCGCCGCGCCGGGGCAAGCGGGCCCCAGGGGGAAGAACGCCCCGGGTGCCGGCGATAGCCACTGGCGCTACTGGGCTTCCGACTTCGCCGGCAACGATGAACGCCCCCAGCTGGAACCGGCGCAGGCCGGGGTCCGGGTTGAGCCCGCCCTCTGGGAAAAACACCAGCCGCTCCCCGGCCCGGGCCCGCCCCACCAGGTCCCCAAGTACCGCCTCGACCGCCGACCGATCGGTACGGTCGTCCACGCGTACGAAAGCGGCGCCCAAACCCCGCAGAAATGGCCCAGCAATCGGATGGGCGGCTAGGTCGCCGCCGGCGACGAACACGACAGGTTCAGGGAACACCCTGAAGAAAGCGAACGAGTCGAGGATGCTCCCGTGGTTTGCCACGATCACGCAGGGCCGGCCGGGCGGCGGCGGTTCTCCCACCGTTGTCACCGGTATACGGAGGCCGGCGCAGAGGGCGTGGACGGTCACGCACGTGACCCGCCACCGCCAGGACAAGCTTCGGCAGGGCCAAGACCAGCAACCAGCACGGGACTCCCACCAGGCCCATCAGTAGCCAGCCGACGGCGCCATAAACGACCTCGTACAGGCGTGCCGGCCACCGCTTCATGTCGATCACGTCTACCAGGCCAACCCGTCGACGTGCTTCCCGCCGCCCTAGCCCTGCTGCCAGTTCTGCCCTACGACCACATCGTTCACCCCGCCCGGTGGGCCGGGCCACGAAGCATCGAGCGATAACGGATGTTCTGCCCCATCACCACCCGGTTGAACGCCCCTACCAGCTGGTCGCGTTCACGGTGCATCTCGGTGGCCGTGATCTCGCCACGACGGAACCGCTCGTAACTGCGGTCCAGAGCCTCGTCCAGCGCGCCTTCCAGCTCGCGCAACCGCTCCAGGGTCGTCTTGGCCCGTTTCTTCGCCCGGCTGGCCGGGGCCGGCCGGGTACGCCCCGCCTCATCTGGCTCGTCCGGCCCCACCTCCTGAGGGGCGGAAGCGGCGGCGGCCGGGGGCCTGGGCGGCAGTACCTCGTCGGCCTTCATGTAGTAGTCGGCCGCTTTGTTTACGCCAACGGCGGCCAACTGAACGCGCTCCAGGCAGCGTTGCTGGCATTCCTCTTTCAGGCAGTAGTCGTAACCCAGTTCCACCCGCCGCGGGTCTACGACGTCACCGCAGTTCCTACACTGCAAACAGGCCCACTCCTAACTCGTCTAACGGTTTTACGAGGGTTAAACAGTGTACGGGTACCGTCTGTTCCACGGCCAGGGAGGCGGCCTGGCCTAGAGCACTTGACGGCGCCCCGCCCGCCGGCCACTGGCTGGCAGGCCGATCACGCCATGGCGCCCCGTCCGATGCATCGCCGATAACATCTCGGTCGGATCGCGGCCCTCCAGGGGCCGCGATCCGATCCGAGAACCCGCTGTCCAACTACCACTGGCATCAGCCGGGACCAGAACCACCCGGCCCAACCATTTGGCCCAACCATTTGGCCCAACCATTTGGCCCAACCCTGGGGACGGGGCCGGGGTGGCCGGCGCCTAAGCGTCGACCGGACGTTCCCGTTGTACCTCGCCGGCCGCTTTGTCGGTCCGGAGCCCTTCATAGCGAGGGTGCCGCAGCTTGCCGTCGGCGGTCCACTCGGAAAACACCACCTGGGCCACCAGTTGAGGGCGCACCCAGTGAGCACCCCGCTCCGCGATACGGCCCCGGGTAAAGGGTTGCTTGTCGGTGCCGAGAGCATCTAGTTGCTGGCGCAGAGCCATCAAGGTGGCGGTGGAAAAACCGGTGCCAACCTTGCCGGCGTAGACGAGCTCGCCCTGGTCGTAATAGCCGACCAGGAGGGCGCCGAGCCCAACCCGGCTGCCGGCCGGGTCGGTAAACCCACCCACTACAAACTCCTGGCCGAGGGAGCACTTGAACTTTAACCAGTCCGGCGACCGACGCGATACGTACGTCGAGCTGGCGCGCTTGGCCACCAGCCCTTCCCAGCCATGAGCGCAGGCGAACTGGAAGTACGCCTCCCCGGTTTCATTTCGATGAGGGGTGAAACGCAGGGCGTCCGTGTACTGCAGCGCTCCCTTCAGCAAGGTCTTGCGGTCGCGCAGGCTCAGGGCAGTGGTGTCGTAACCGTCCAGGTACAGCAAGTCAAATATGTAGTAAAAGACCGCCACCGGGCTTCGCCGGGCCTCCGCCGCATTGGTGATGCCCAATCGCTGCTGCAGCCGCTCAAAGCTCGTCCGGTTCCCCTCAAACGCCACCACCTCGCCGTCGACAACAACATCAGGCGCACCCGGCCTCGACAAACCGTCGACGATCTCGGGATAGGTGTTGTTCAGGTGCTGCTGGCTCCGGGACAGGAGGCGCACTTCGCCCCCTCGTCGGAACGCCAGGCACCGCTCGCCATCCAGTTTGCGCTCGAAGATCCATTCCGGGTCCGAGAAATAGTGACCCGTAAGAGTGGCCAGCATCGGTGCCACCCACTCGGGCGGAGGCGTCGCCCGCAACTGGCTTCTGGCATCCCGGCCGAGACGGGCGAAAGGCCCTGTCAAAGAGCAACCGCCGCACCGTCTGGCCACCGGATCTCGAGTGTACAGTAAGCGAACGGTACCAGCAGTCTCGGCCAGACCTCACCAGAGGCTGGCGGCCCTCTTCGACGCGATCACCTACCGCGGCCCCCTTTCACCAGCTTTCAGGCTGTGATCTCCCCCAGAGCTTCCTGGCCAGCCTGCAGCTGGCGGCGGAAGGCGTTGACCATGAGCTCGGTCAGCTCCTCGATGGAGGTGTCGGCCACCCGCGTGTCGACCGTGATCACTGCCTTGCTGGATCACATTGATCCGGTCGCAGAGGGCGAAAAGGTGGGCGTAGTTGTGGTCGATGACGATCATCGACACCCCGCGGGCGGAAAGGTCCCTGACCAGCTCCATGATCAAGGCCGACTCCTTGGCCCCCATAGCCGCCAGGGGCTCGTCGAGCAGCAGGATCTTCGCGTTCTGCCGGGTGGCGCGGGCGACGGCGATGGCCTGGCGCTGGCCCCCGGAAAGCATCTCGACCTCGCTTTCGAGGTCGGGGACGCTCACCTTGATGTCGTCCAGGTATTTGCGAGCGAGCGCCCGCATGCGCCGGCGGGAGAGGAAGCCGAGCCTGCCCAGGAGCGTGACTTCGCGGTTGAGGAACAGGTTCTCGTAAACGGTCAGCTGGGGTATGAGCGCCAGGTCTTGGTAAACGGTCTCGATCCCGTGGGCACGGGCATCCTTCACCGAGTGGAAGTGTGACCTCATGGCCTTCCACGAAGATCCGGCCGGTGTCGGGCCGCTGGAACCCGCACAGGATCTTGACCAGCGTGCTTTTGCCGGCGCCGTTGTCACCAACGAGCCCGAGCACCTCTCCCCGGTTCAGGTGCATGTTGACGCCGCGGAGGGCCACGACAGCACCAAAGCGCTTGTTGATGTTCTCGACCCGCAAAATAACGTCGGGGGCCGCATCGCCGGCCGGCAGGGGTATCGGGTAAAGCGGCCGTGCTCATCGTCGTAATTTCGCTGCCAGTTGGCCCAACTGAACATTGGCAGCCATGGCGACCAGGATAATGATCCCTTCGAAGAAATAGAACCACGAGGCTGGAAACGCCGATGATGTTGAGCCCGTCCTCCAGGATCCCGAGGAAGATGGCCCCGATTATGGTCCCCAGGACGGTGGCCCGGCCCCCGGTCAGGGCGGTACCACCGATAACGGCGGCCACGATGGGCGCCAGTACGATGTCGAGGCCGCTGTTGCCCGGGTTCATGCTCCCGATCCGGATGGCGTCCAGGATCCCCATGAAGCCGGCGGCCAAGGCGATGATCATGAAACACCAGACCTTCACTCGCGAAACGCGGATGCCCGCCTCCGCGGCGCCTAGTGGGTTGCCACCGGAGGCCGTGGTATGGAGGCCGAAACGGGTCCCTTTGAGCAGCACCCAGATCACCCCCGTGAGGAGCAGGCCCCAAAGAATGGTCGACCAGCTCCCGATGCCGAATATCTTCCCGAAGGTGCCCGTAGTGCCCGGCATCTGTTCCTGGGTGTAGTTCGACTTGACCAACACCAGTCCAAAAAAGGTGTACAGGGTACCCAGCGTCACGATGAGGGAGGGCACCCGCAAGCGGACGGTGAACAGGCCGTTTATAAGCCCGATGGCGGTCGAGAGGACCAAAGCGATGGCGATGGCAAAGCCAAGTGGCACGCCATCCGACCAGAACCAAAAAGTGAACCACGGCGAGGTCAGGTACACCTGGCCGGCCGAGAGGTCGATCTCGGCCAGTACCAGCATGAGGGTCTCGCCGGCACCGATCACCATGATCGGCGCGATGTACTGCACCATGACGATGATGTTGGCGACCGAATAGAACGACGAAGATCGCAGCGAAAAGTAGATGATGGCGCCGATCGTGACGACTATCACCGTCGCCTCGCGGCGCTGGGCGGCCAACTTCAACAGCGACAGCGGCGTAATTCCCCGCCCCGCCTGGGTAGGCGGGGCGGGCAGGATCGGCGAGCGGTCGCCTGTGGAGACTGCCGCCTGCGCCATTGGCTAGCTGATCTTCTTGGGAGGCGGGAACGCGGTGTCGGCGGCGCCGCTGCCCTCGAAGCGCGTTGCGTGCTGCAGGTAGGCGCCGGCAGTGGACGGAGTCACGTAGCCGAGGCCGGTGTCGGTGTTGGCGGGCTTCATCAAGCCGCCGGAGAGGTTGTAGAGGAACAACTGCATCGTCGGCACGAAGCCCTGCAGGTACGCCTGCTGGTCGATCGAGAAGAGGAGCGCTCCCTGTCTGGACCTGCTGGAGCACCGGGACGCCCACGTCCCAGCCGGAGCCGCCCACCTTGCCCTTCAGGCTGTGTTTGGCGATAGTCGTGGCCACGGCGATGGAATCCCCCGAGTCGACCGCGTACATGAACTTGACGTTCTTGTGGCCAAGGTACCAGGACTCGACGGCCGCCAGTTCGGCGGTCTGCGCGGCCCCACCGGCCACCTCCACGGTCTGGTACCCGGCCTTCTGGAAGACGGGCTTGGCGCCGTCGATGCGAGGCTGAATGTTGCCAGTGCCCGGAGTGGCGATGATCATGCCGACCAGGTCACCCTTGTTGACCAGGCCAGAGTAGACGATCCGGTTGGCGGCCGCTTGACCGGCGGTGAGGTTGTTCTGGCCAATGTACGCCATCCGCTTGTTGCCAGACTCGTCGGCGTTGTAGGAGAGGACCGGTATGCCCTTGCCCAACGCGTTGTTGGTCGGCGTGTTGAAGGCGACCGGGTCGATCAGCGCCACGGCGATGCCGTTGACGTTGGCGGCGACGGCCGTGTTCATGGCCCCGACCATCTCGGAGACGATGGAGTTTTGCGAACCCGTCCACTGAGGCTTGGGGATACCGAGCGCCATCGCCGCATCCTCGAGGCCGTAGATCGTGGACGTAAAGAAGGTGTTAGTGGTGACGTGGTTGACGAACGTGAACTTATAGGCCGGGTGCGAAGCGAAGGGGGCCTCGAAAACGGCGTTGGCAGCCACCCGCTTGCCGGCCAGGCCCGCTCCCGGGGACTGGCGTTGGCGGGCATATCAGTGAGGGCCTCTGTGAGGAACCCTGCGAAAGGTACCGCAGCGGCCGCCGCCCCCAGGTTGCGGAGCATGCGCCGACGTGAAATCTCCCATTTTTGCGGGCTTGGCCCGTCCTCTTGGCTGTTCTTGGACATCTGCAAATACTCCTTGTCTTAGTCCCGAGTGATGCCGCTCCCCCAACCTTGCCCCTCGTGGGTTCTCTTTTTGGGTACGGGCCGGTCTTGACCGGCAAGCCTTGGGTGAGCGGCCCCGGCATTTTCGGTGGATTTTGCTCTGGCCTATGTGTCCCGCGCCGGTAAACCGGGTGAACTTACCCGCCCGGAGAGCGAGTTAGAGGCCGCGGCATAGGCCGACGTTAGCGCTCACATCGACCAGGAGCAAGGGAAATGCCACCAAGAAATAGCTTTTTCAAGGAACCTTAGAGCGCCAAAGAGCTCCGTGCGTGGGCGCGAGGCGGTACGGGGCGAAACTTTCGAGCCCGGAACGGGCCGGTCCCGGGCACCGCTCCCCCCCATTTATCGGCCCGCCCCCTCGGGACTCGATCCCGGATAGGACGGTCTCTGCCCAGCGGCGACGGTCGGGTGCCGGGGCCGTCATGCCCGAGTTACTTTTTGGCCTCGTCGGTCCTATCCGCGGTAAGCCCACGACTTTGGGTGGCAAGGTGGGGACAGGACGGGCTGCGGAGGCGCCGGTTCTACGTGAGCGCTCACATCGACTGATTACCAGGCATTTGTTCAGAAAACCTTTTCCAGGACCTGCAAGTGCCTAATGACTGACTGACAGTGGCCGAGCGCGTAAACAATTTCGAAGCTAACGCGCGTCTTCCCCGCCCCGCGTCCCATTTCGGCATTTCCGCCCGCGGTCTGTTGAGGGCAGACTGTTCCGATCACGTCACCGCCGCCGTTTGTGCAGGAGTCAGGGAGCCTCGCTCCGCCGGCCTTACTCGTCCACGGCGGCGCCGGTACATTCGAGCGCCTTCGCCAGGCAGGAGCCGGAGCGCGGCTCGAAGCGGGTCTGGCGTCCGCACTGGCAGCCGGGTGGACCGTCCTCGACGGCGGAGCGGGCGCCCTGGCGGCAGCCGTCGAAGCCGTCGCCTCGCTCGAAGACAGCGGCCTGTTCAATGCCGGACGGGGCGCGTCAAGGACCAGCGACGGCCGGGTCGAGACCGACGCCAGCGTTATGGACGGGGCCACGAAGGCGGCCGGCGCCGTCGGCGCAGCCACTTGGCCGGCGAACCCGGTCAGAGCCGCCCTCCTGGTGGCCAGTCAGGCGCTCGACGGCGTACCCACCCGGCCGCCGGACCAGCGCACTGCCCCGGGCACACCTGCACCCGCATGGGGGCAAGTGGGGACAGGGACGAGCGCTTGGTACCCCTTGTTCTTCGCCGGCGCCGGGGCCGACAGGTTGGCCGAGGAGGCCCGTCTCACACCAATGACGACGATCGGGAGAGGGAACGGCGAGCCGCCGGCGAGTGGCGCCACACCAGTTGACGAGCACTGCAGCCCGGGCACGGTAGGGGCCGTGGCCCTCGACAGTAGCGGCCATTTGGCTGCGGCCACATCGACTGGCGGGCTGGAGGGTAAACCGCCGGGCCGCGTGGGCGACAGCGCCATAATCGGCGCGGGCACGTGGGCTGACGACGAGACGGCGGCGGTGTCCGCCACAGGCGTCGGAGAAGCGTTCATCCTGGCCGGCTTCGCTCACCTCGTCCACTGGTTGACCCGGTCAGGGACCGACCTGAACGACGCGCTCGCCATCGCGCTTGGTGAGGTTTCACTTCACCACGGCAGTGGCGGGGCTATTGCGCTGATGCGGTCCGGGCGCTTCGCCACCGTGTTCGGTACCCGCGCAATGGCACGCGGATGGAAGAGTGCTGCCGAGATGGTGGTGCGCGTGTGAACCAGCGGCGAAGGGACTAGCCGGTCTCCTCGTCAGACCAGGTCGTTGCGCTATAGCCAGAGAGGGCTTCGAGCAGAGCACCTTCACGAAGCCCCCACTCGCTAACGACAAAATGCTGGACGTTAAGCTCTTCGGCAATGGCCTGGAGAATGCACGCCCCGAGCGGCAACACAGGGGCCCGACGGACCGGCATACCGGGAAGCTTCAGCCGCTGGCGGAGGTCGAGCTGCGCCAAAACGTCTGCCAGTTCGGCCACCTGGCTGGAAGCGAGCTCGACCTGGTTCACACCCCAGCCCACCGCCCCCGTGTACCTGTGCGTCTTGGCTATGGCTAGCCGGGCCAGCGCCCGCGCCGTCCCGCCACTTACTACCGTCCTGCTAGCCACTCTGGGGTACTTCGCCAAATCCCGGCCCACACTTTGCAGTGCTTCACGAACGCGTTCGCGGATCTCTTTGCGCACCTCCCGGTCGAGGCGCTCTCGCACGCCGAGCGCGCCTTTGAGCCGGGTGGCCCCTACCGGTGCGCTGGTAGCCAGGTAAATGTCGTAGCAATTACCTACCGCCAACTCGAAGCTCCCACCCCCGAGGTCGATGCCGAGGGTTGGGCCTTCGCCGACATAGGCACCGGCCCGCTGCCCAAGAAAGCAAAGGCGCGCCTCCTCGGCCCCGTCGAGCATGCGGATGGGCGCACCGAGGGCGTGCTCGAGTGAACTCACCACTGCGGCCCCGTTGGCCGCGTCCCGGAGGGCGGCGGTACCGAGCGCCAAGACTACGTCGGGGTGGGCCCGTTCGAGCGCCCGACGCAAGCGCTTGACCACCACCACGGACGCCTTTACCTTTCCTGAACTGATCCGGCCGGAAGATCCCACCTCGAGGCCCAGGTTGAGCTGTGATTGCCTCTTCAGAACCGGGGTCAGGCTTCCATAAAGGCCCTTTTCGCACACCAACAATTGGAAAGAGCTACTGCCCAGGTCCAGCACCGCGCCGCGGGTCACTTGGCATGACATTACCTGGCCGTCCGGCGCGAGTAGTGCATTTGACTATGGAGCGTGACCTCGAACCGGGTGGCCCTCCTTGTATGGGCACTGCCGTGGCTACCTGTGCAGCGGTGGTGGCGATCGCCGGTCCCGCGGCCGTAGCGGCCCTCCCGCTGAAATTATTCAGCCATAGCGGGTACGGGTCCTGAATTAAAGCGGAAGCGGTCCTGCCACGGCGCGGAGGTGATGCACAAGGTCTCCCTTCTCGCCGATCGACAAGTGCTCGAGGCCGAGCCACTCGCGCAACCGGTGCAGCTCGGCCAGAGCGGCCTCGCCCACTGTGACGTTATCTTGGCCCGGTTCGGCAAAGGCAGCCACCACGCTGAGGACCTCGGCTTTGCGGTCGGCCTTCAGGTCGAAACGAGCCACTAATTTGTCACGCCACAACAGGGGCATGACGTAATAACCGTGAGTACGGTCTGGACCGGGGACGTAAATCTCAATTCGGTAATGGAAATGGAAAAGCCGCTCTGTACGGGGCCGGGCCCAGATGAGGGAATCGAAAGGGGAAATTAGAGTTGCGTCCGCCGGCGCACTGCTGTCGGGCGTACGCCGGCAGGCAGATAGGCGGGCTGAGCCCAGCCTTCCACGGAGATTGGCGTAAGCCGCCCATCGTCCACCAGTTCGACGACACGACGCCGGGCCGCCGCCACTCGCATCCAGAAGTAGTCGGCCAGGTCGGCCACTGTCGCTACCCCCATGCAGCGCGCCGCGAGCGCTATCAGTTCTCGCTGGGCGTCTTCCGGGCCGGGGGTCGGTAGGGCGAGCACCTCTGCGGGGATAACGCGGTCGGTCAGGTCATATATGCGCTCGAAATTGGCGGCCCGCCACGCGGCCAGGACGCCGTCACTAAAGAGGAGTTCGAGGGCCACCCGCCCCAGGCTGCGCCGGTCCCACCACTCTCCTGTCCGCCGGCGAGGTTCCGATAACTGAGAAGCGGCCAGCGGGCCGCGGTCCGTAACCTCGGCCAGTACTGCCGCCACATAGTCGGCGTGCGCGGCCCGCCATGTGCGGCGACGCTCCCGGGCACCCACGTTGTCGACCATGTCGTGGCGCGAGCGTTCCATGCGCCAACGCAACAGCGGCTGCAACTGCACCGGCAGTATCGAGGCCGCATGCCCCCAGTACTCGAACCAGGGCCCGCCCGGGCCGCTCAGAGCCGCGGAGGCCCGCCTGGTCGTAGCGGCCCAAACGGCTGAACGGGACCAGGAATTGGGTGCGTTCCAGTACGTTCACGGCGTCCAGCTGGATGGTGCCCACCTGGCTCATCAGGCTGCGGAATTGTTGGCTCGCCGCTTGCCCGCCACGGGGTTTGGGCCTCGGATGGCCTAAACCCTGGGCGGCGATGGCCAGGCGTCGGGCCTCCACAATTGAAAGTTGATCAGCGCCGGCCACGGGAGGGCAGCGTAGACGGCAGAGGCAGCTATGGGCATCTTCAGCCCTCTCCCGAACGCGTTCACCTACCTCGGCGTTAGACTCAAATCCGCAGATCAGGAGGTTGGACATGGACAACGATTTCGAGGACAGGGCCAAGCAAGCCGCCGGCACCGCTGGCACGTTTGCCGGGGCCATGTCCGGAGCGCGTTTGTTTGGGTCCTTTGTGCCGATCCCCTTCGTGGGGCCGGTCGTTGGTGCCGTCTTAGGTGGCGTCTTAGGTGGTGAGGTCGGCCGTCGGCTCGGGAAGGCGGTGGTCGAAGGCGGAAATGCCTTCCTGAAGACGCTGATTTCACCGACGTCCTGACCGGGCCGCGCGCCGTCCTAACAACGCCCCGGCGCGTTCAGCCGGTGGCCGCCGTCAGTGGTAGCCACTTGCTCTTAAACGGACGTCCCGTCGCCCTTTTGGTTACACGTCGGCTTCAGTGCCGACTCGGGAGCCCGTTCGTGGCCCTCTTATCGCGGGCAAAGCAGTAACCGGTAGCACGGTCGCGTAACTCTTTTCGGGTTTGTACGTCAATTACGGCAACGAACCAAGCTCGAAAGGAGAAATTCGATGATCAAGGACTTGACCCGGCAATTGGCTGTCGGTGCTCTGATAGGCGCCGCCTTTCTCACAGGAGCACCGGCTTTGGCGCAAGCCAGCCCAGCGCCGGCAACGATGACGATCAGCTCCGATGTGTTCCCCACTGGCGCGTCGCTGCCTGGAGGCTTGTCGGGCACGGTAGCGGTCACAGGCGGAACGTCCGTCGCCCTATCGGCGCCTCAGTACGTGTACCAACCGTCGAACCCACCGGGCACGCTCGGCACGGTTTACGAGTTCATGTTTTGGGACGTGAACTCGGCGCTGATCAACACGGCCACCGCTGACTTTGGCGCCCCCAGGAACAGCACTTCGTTCAGCGCGGCGGCATGGTACGTGCCTGTGTGCGTGGTGTCGTCCTCCTGCTCCGGCAGCGGGCCCTCGTCGGTCACGACATGGGCCTTTTCCCTCACGGACGACAAAGTACTGCCGGGCACGCCTATCAGCTCAGTGAGCCCGTCTTCGGCATGGACCTCGCCGGGCACATCGGTGTCAACGGCGACGGCAGTAAAAATAAATGCCCTGCCCTTCCTCGGTGCCCACGGCAAGTTCTTCGGGACGGAGTTCAGTTCGTGGTTCGTGTTCGGGGGAGGCGGCTCTACGAGTAGCGGCGGTGACCTGCAGGTGCCGGCCGGCGAGTCGCCCTACGCCGTTGCCTTCTACAGCCAGTACTCGTTCCACCTGCCGCCAATTCCCTGCCCGGGGTACCCGCACTGCATCTAGCCGATGAGCCACATTTGGCGTGCCTGCGCTTGGCGAATAACCGGCAAAGGCGGCGGGCCAATGAGATTGCGCAGCCAAGGCCGGCGCCCTCGTCTCTCCTGCCGCCGGGGGGCGAGGGCATCGCCATGCGCCGGGACGCTCTATGGGGCTAAAGGTCGTGGCCACGATGATGCCCGTCGTCGAACGTTACTCGACCTTTATGCGGGACGTACGAACCTATGGTTTCAAGACCACCGCCGCCTCGGGAGTAGCCACGTGGAAACTGAAGCTCTCCTCGAGGTACAAGCGCACCACTTCGCTGTCATGGGAGTCATAGCCAATCGACAGGTCCTCGCCCGAGTCGAGGATAAAGTCGCCACCGCGCAGGCTGACGACGACGGCGCCGTCCACCCCCGGCGCCCACACGATCGGCCCATCGAGGATCTTGCGCAGGTGCTCGAGCAAGGGATAGCCCCCGTGCTCGGCCGTTTCGATCACCCGGCGGTACTGGTCCCGTCCGAGGGCCAGGCCATAAGGCCCGCTAATGCCGTTACCGAGGAGCGAATCGACCGCGTTCGCCACCTGGCGCGGGTAACCGCTCGTAGCTTCGCCCAGCCTCGCCTGCTCATAAGGGGAGGCCTCGTCGATCCCGGTGACCGCGCCCTGCCAGCCATGGAAGACAGCCACGTTCTCTGCTATCGCGATTTGGTGCGCGGCATGGTCGAGCGGCCCCAGGTCAGTGTCGTCGGCGCCTCGGTCAGCGTCCCGGAGTTGGTCCCGGGACAGTTCGAAATCAGCCCTGACCTCGACGATAGGGAGCACCTGGCGCTGGAACCCCAGTACCCCATCCCCCGGCCCGAAGCCGAGTGCCTTTACATGACCGAGGTTCGTGGCCGAGTACTCCCAGCCGTGTGGGCCAGAGAAGTCGACGAGCTTACGCGCCGCCAGTGCGGGCAGTGAACGCTGCCGGGCTTCATCGTCGAGGAGTTTCCATGTCGCCTCGGTAATAGGCGCATGCGTACGGAGGAGATGGTTCACTGCATAACTCCTTTCAAGCTGCCGATCCCGAGCGACCCGTCTTCGTGAGCTGGGGCTGGTGGCGGGGCGGCCGTGGTGGACGACCCCTCGCCCGGTGCCGGGGGATCGTCCAGAAAGTCTGCGCTTGGCACGAAGAACAGGTTGCCCGTCAGGGGCGTCGAGAAGTCGAGGATCCTGTCGGTATTTCCAGGCGGGTTGCCAATGAACATGTTGGCCAACATTTGCTCGATGACATCGGGGGTGTGGGCATAGGCGATGTAGTAAGTCCCGAACTCTGCTGTCCCCACGCGGCCAAAGGGCATATTGAAGCGGAGGATCTGATGCTGCTCGCCACTTTCGTCGATGATCGTGTTGAGGGCGACGTGCGAGTTAGCCGGCTTTGCGTCATCGGCCATTTCTATGTCCTCGAGCTTCGAACGCCCGATGGCCCGCTCCTGTTCCTCGACGCTCAGCGCGTCCCAGCTTTCGAGGTCGTGAACGTACTTTTGCATGATGACATAGCTACCGTTCACGAAGGCGGGGTCCTCTTCGCCTATCAGTGCCGCCGCGGCTGCGGGTATGCCTACGGGATTTTCGGTGCCGTCAACGAAGCCGAGAAGGTCGCGCTCGTCAAAAAACTTGAACCCATGGACCTCGTCGACTACCTGAGCGAAAGCTCTCAGCCGGTCCATAAGGCGTTCGGCCAGCTCGAAGCAAAGGTCGAAGCGGTGCGCCCGGAGGTGGAGCAGCAGGTCGCCAGGTGTTGCCACCGCGGTATGCCGTGGGCCGTTCAGCTCCACGAACGGGTGCAAGCCGGCGGGCCGGGCAGAACCGAAAAGCCGGTCCCAGAGCTGCGAGCCGAGGCCGACGATGCAGCAGAGGCCTCCATTTGGGCTGCGAAAACCAACGGAGCGGACCAGCCCTGATACATCCGCCAGCAGGTCACGGACCTCGTCCTCATGTCCCGCGCGGACGGTCAGCACCAGGAATATAGCCGCCTCCGTCAGCGAAGAAAGGATGGGTTGAGGTTCAGCGCTCCCGCTCGCAACCATCTGCACCTCCTCCTCATCGCTGGCGGTCACCATCTGGCCTCCTCGAACAGTAGCCAAAGAGGTCCATGTTCGTTCCACTCGACGTGCGATGGCCTGGCCCTGGCCCCCCGAAAGCCTTTCGACCTCGGCGTCAATATTGGGGACGTTCAGCTTGATCTCGTCGAGGTACTGGCGCGCCAACCGCCTCATTTCTGCTTCGAAAGCCGGCTGACATTGGCCAGAGACGTGTGCTCACGCTTGCCGGCCCCGTTATCACCACCCGTGGCAACGGTTCACACCCGGGCAACGGTCGACAGCGGCACCGCCGCCATTTCCCCGCTCTGCAGGGAGCGGACGCAAGCTTCGGCCACTGCCGTTGCCGCGTAGCCGTCGAAAGCTGTGGGACCTGAAACCACCCCGTCACGGGCGCCGTTCACCCATTGCTGGAGCTCGTCCCGGTAAGCCTGCCCAAAGCGTCCTTTCCAGCCAGGTGGCACCGACTGCCCGCGGGTACCGGCGATTGTGAGCGAGCCGGTTGTGGGCAGCTCGAGCGAAGCCGTCCCAAGGGACCCGACGACCTCGCAACGGACGTCGTAACCGTATTGACAGTTTACGAAAATTTCGATGTCGAACACTGCGCCGGAGGCGGCCTCGAGCATCACGAGCTGTGGGTCCCGCAGGTCGCCGGGGGCGAGGGGGCTCCTTCTCCCGGTGACGACGCGCGCCGCCACCAGCTCGGCAGAGAGGAGCCAACGAGCGGCGTCGATCTCGTGGATCACCGAATCCGTAAGCAGCATCTCGCTGCGGAACCCTGGCGGGGATTGAGCATTGCGATGGACGCAATGGGCGAGAAGGACATCACCCAGGCTCCCGTCGTCGATGGCTTGCTTGACGCGCAGGTAACCCTCGTCGTAGCGGCGCATGAACCCGACCTGGACAAACCGGGCACCAGCTGCGCTTTCGGCCTCCATCACCCGCAAGCACTCCTCCGAGGAGGGCGCCAACGGCTTTTCGCAGAAAACTTGCTTTCTGGCGTTGATGCATTCGATGGTGAGCTCGGTATGAACCGGGCTCGGGGCAGCGATCAGGACGGCGTCGACCCCCGGGTCGTCGATCAGGTCCCGTGCGTTTTGGTGGGCGACCGCTCCAACCTCGGCCGCGAGGGCGGCCGCCCTCGCAGTATCCACATCGAACACGGCTTGCACTCGAGCGCCGGCGACGTGCGCCGACAAACGGCGGACGTGGTCGGCGCCAATGTCACCGGTACCGATAACCCCGATGTTAAGGTCCACGACATTCTTTCCTTGCTAATTGGATGGGCTAATTGGATGGGCTAATTGGTTGGGCTAATTGGTTGGGCCGATGGGTTGGCCTGATTAGCTGGCGGCGGCACCGAGCCGGCTGTCCGGACTTGCGGTTTCTGTCATCGGTCCCTCCTGCCGGTAGTTACTGGGTCTCGGCTTGGCCACCCTATCCCCCGGCCTAAAGGGGGCGCTCGTTCGGCGGCACGAGGAATCTGGCCATAACAATGGGCGCTTTATAGCCCCATGGGTTCGCTCCTGGCCACCTCCCGATGGGTAAAGGAACGCCGCGGCCCGGAGGCACACCGATCATCTCCGCTGATGTTGAGCAAGCCGTCTTATTACATTGTGGACGGCATGTCTATCATGTGGACAGTGCTCGGGGCTTGGCGTTAGGATCCAGGATGGATGGAGTACCCGCGCGTGAAGGTCCTGGGCAAGGCAGCCAGGCTGCTGAAGCTCCTGGCGGACAACCCGGATGCGGCCGTGCCCTCACTCGCCGTGCTCCTCGGCGAACCGCGGCCCACGGTGTACCGGCTCATACAGGACCTCGCCACGCTCGACTACGTCGAGGAGGGGCCGCGGCCGGGAACGTATCGTCTGGGGCTAGAGCTGTTCCGGCTCGGTTCACTGGTCGCCTTGCGCTTTGACGCCCGGGAGGCAGCCGCCCCGGTGATGAACGAGATCCACAAAGCCCTTGAAGAAACGGTCTACCTGGTCATACGGCGCGGGCATGAAGCGGTATGCATCGAACGGGTAGAGGGGCTGCGTATCCGTTCTATGGCCCTGCAACTGGGAGGTTCGTTGCCGCTGCACCTGGGCGCCGGGCCACGGGTACTGCTCGCGTACCAGCCCCGCCACTATTGGGACGACTACTTCGGTGAGGTGAAGCTCGAGCCGCTGACGCCGCGCACGCCGACGACCAAGGCCAGTAACGTCGCCCTCTTGGAAGAAGCCAGGCACCATGGCTACGCCATAAGCGACGAGGACGTGACGGTCGGGATCACTTCTGTAGGTGCACCGATCTTCGACCACAAAGGTCACATCCACGCTGCGATATCGGTCGGCGGCCTTCGCGCCGCCGTACTCGGCGATGGCGGCGGTGAGCGGGCCGTCGAGCTGGTCACCGAAGGAGCAGCCGAAATATCCCGGAAGATGGGGTACCAACCATGAACGACGCCGGCCACAGCTGGCCCCTTAGGGCACCGCTGGAGAGGAGACGACAATGGCTTTAGCCACGGGGCAAAGAGAATTCAAAAGCCCTCTGTACCAGATGACGCAGACGACGCCGACCTGCTTGTGGAACGACTCCGCGTCGGAATCAGAGCTGGCGTACGCCATCGACAACGGGGCCGTGGGCGCGACTTGTAACCCGGTCATCGCGTTGGCGGTGGTGCGCGAGGAGATCTCCCGGTGGCTACCCCCCCTCCGCCAGCTCGTCAGCGAGCACCCGAGCGCCACCGAAGACGAAGTCGGGTGGCTTCTGATCGAAGAAGTCTCAAAGAGCGCGGCCAGGCTGCTCGTCCCCATTTTCGAGCAGGCCAAAGGCAGGAATGGGCGCCTGTCCATCCAGACAGACCCTCGTTATTACCGCGATACCGAGGCGATCCTGGCTCAGGCCGTCCATTTCAACGAGCTAGCCGACAACATGATCGTAAAGATCCCGGCCACCGGCGCAGGTATCCCGGCCATTGAAGAGGCCACGTACGCGGGCATCAGTATTAACGCCACGGTAAGTTTCACGCTTTCTCAGGCGCTGCTCGTGGCCGAAGCGGTCGAGCGAGGCCTGCGCCGGCGAGAAGCCGAGGGGAAAAACACCCTGTCGATGGGCCCGGTGTGCACCCTCATGGTTGGGCGGCTCGACGACTGGCTCAAGGTGGTGGCCGAAAAGGAGGGGGTGCTGACCGACCCTGGCCACCTCGAGTGGGCGGGGGTAGCCGTGTTCAAAAAGGCGTACCAGATCTTCACCGAACGTGGCTACCGCACCCGTTTGCTGTCGGCGGCGTTCCGAAACCACTTCCATTGGAGCGAGCTAATTGGCGGCGATGTGGTCATTTCACCGCCCCACTCGTGGCAGGTACGGATCAACGCCAGTGACATCCCCGTCGAGGCCCGGATCGACCGGCCGGTGGACCCGGTCATCGTCGACGACTTGCTCAGGCGCTTTCCGGAGTTCCGCAAGGCCTACGAAGAAGATGGCTTGTCTCAGGCCGAGCTGGCCTCTTACGGGCCGACCCTGCGCACGTTGCGCCAGTTCATTCGCGCCTGCGCCGACCTGGCCAGCCTGGTCCGCGACGTCATGACGCCCGACCCGGACGCATTGCTGAGCAAGTAGCGGGAGGAGAAGCGGTATGCCACCCATCGCCGCGCCCACGGCGGCGGCGCCCGCCGCGGGAAAGAGCCCGGGGCCGGGGCCGGGACCCCACACCTGGCTGAGCGAGCTCGACTGCGATTTCGAGGCTTTCAGGGCTCTGGTCGAGAGGACCACGGACGTTAGCGACTTTCCCAACGCCCGCACGGTCGAGCGCAACGTACTCATTTACGACGCCGAGCAGGTTCGGGCGAGCAGCAAGACCTGCGATACGCGGCTGTCGCTGCAGGCCGAACTAGCGCGCGCTCTGCTCGAGGGGCCGGGCGTGGTCCTCATCGAGGGCGCCTTCGACCCGTCGGTGGTCGACCGGGCCACAGCCATCTTTACGACCCTGATCGACGAGGAAATCGCCGGCGGGAAGAGCCGCGGCGACCACTTCGCCAAGCCGGGGACGAACGCCCGCCTTTGGAATTCGCTCGGCAAGCTCGCCGTCCGTGACCCGGACGTATTCGTCGAGTACTTCGCCAACGATATTTTGGCCTTGATGGCGGTCGCCTGGCTCGGCCCTGGCTACCAGGTCACATCGCAGGTCAACCTGGTCAACCCGGGCGGGGCCGCCCAGTCCGTTCACCGCGACTACCACCTGGGGTTCATGTCCAACGAACAGGCCGCCCGTTTCCCCGTGCACGTGCACCAGTTGTCGCCGGTCCTGACGCTGCAAGGGGCGGTGGCCCATTCCGATATGCCGGTGGAAAGCGGGCCCACACTTTATGTGCCCTATTCGCAGAAATACCTTCCCGGGTACCTGGCGTGGCGATTGCCGAAGTTTCGCGAGTACGGGGAGAAACACCACGTCCAACCGCCGCTGACCAAAGGAGATGCGGCCTTTTTCAACCCCGCCCTTTTCCACGCAGCCGGGGACAACCGCTCCTCGGACATCCGCCGGATGGCGAACCTACTCCAGATTTCCTCGGCCTTCGGGCGGGCCATGGAAAGCATCGACCGAGAGCCGCTGGTCAACGCCATTTACCCGGCGCTCTTGCGACACAAACGAGCCGGCGCCGACGACGAGTGGATCGCACGAGCAGTCGCCGGCTGTGCTGAGGGCTACGCGTTCCCGACCAACCTGGATTTGGACGCACCGCTGGACGGCCTCGCCCCGCCGTCGACGGCCGACATTGTGCGCCAGGCGCTCGCAGACGACCTGGAACCGGAGGCTTTGCGCCTCGAGCTGCAGGCCGCGGCCCGGCGCCGGCACGGCTGACCCCCCACTGTGTTGACCGATCTCCCGGCTCTCGGCGCGCTTCGTGCCTTTCGGCGCGTTTTTTGTCGAGATCCGGCATTTATGGCGCCGAGAGTCGCCTAGCGCTCCGAAACAGCCAATATTTGAGGCGGATTTGGTGCGGTTCGCGGTTCGCTGTCCGCAGCTCTCTCAGACTCGGGCCGTGTCGAGGACCTGGCCTCCGAAGGTCACCACCTGCACAGCGGCGACGTCGCTTGGCGAGACCAGCGCTGGGCAGCCTCGGCGACACTGCTCCCCCGCCAATACAGCTCGACCAGGACGTTGCGGTGCTCGGGTGATAGCTGGTCGATGGCGCCGAGTACGGCAATACTGTCGACCACGTCCTCTGGCCGGTCGGGCGCCACGGTCAGGTTGGTGGGGTGCTCGCGTACCTCTGCCGGACGGGCGGAGCGGGCGCGAGTACGGTCGACAACGATGGTACGGGCCACGGTGAGCAGCGCCGTGCTCGTTGTAGAGCGCAGTAATGAGAGCCTCGGGGCCTCCAGGGTCCCCGCGTGTTGCCCGGCGGGCCCGTAAGCTCGAACGCTCCCTCCCGTGCCTGGGTGATCTGTCTCCTCCTCTGCGTACCAGATCTGCGAGTGCGGCGCCTCCGCTGGTCACATCGGCGCGGGGCGCCAACAACCGGTCGCGATGAGCGACCGTCTGGCGCCAGACTTCTAGATCAGTAGTCACGCTCATGGGATGGAACGTCTGGGGGACGCTCTTGCATTACAACACGGCCCCAGAGGTGTCCGGGTTCACCAGAGACCCGGGCTTCCTGGTCACTGCCAAAGAACGCCACCGATTAGTAGCCCATTCACAGGCGAGGCTGAGGCACCGCCGGCCAAACCCCCACAGGCTCCAGCCCAGGTGCAAGGGCGCACCGGGGCTGGGGCGCTTTCGCAGCCTGGGGCTGGCTGGGCCGGGGAGGCAGAATGGAACGGTGAGCACCGAGCTGCTGTACCTTACCGACGCCTACTTGCGAGAATTCGATGCGACCGTCACGGCCGTGGACACCGAGGGCCGCCGCGTCGAACTCGACCGCAGCGCGTTCTACGCCACTGGAGGAGGCCAGCCACACGACGCGGGTCGCCTCGGCGGTCACGCGGTGGTGGACGTGCAGAAAGAGGGCGGACGTGTTTGGCACACACTGGGCGATGACGGTCCCCTGCCGGCGCCCGGCGACGACGTCCACGGGGAGCTCGACTGGGAACGACGACACGCGCTCATGCGAACGCACACTGCGCTTCATGTCTTGTGCGGTGTGATCTGGAACGAATGGGGCAAGGCCGTTACCGGTGGCAACATGGAACCGCTCAGTGCCCGTATGGACTTCGAGTTCGACCCTCTCCCCGAAGGCTTCGGGGCCAGGGTGGAGCAGTTAGTGAACATCGAACTGGCGGCCGCGAGACCGGTCGAGGTGAGCTTCTTGCCGCGAGGCTCCGCGGTAGCGGACGAAGACCTCATCCGGACCAAGGTGAACATGATCCCCGAGTCGGTGACGGAAATCCGAGTCATCGACATTGTGGGGCTGGACAAGCAAGCCGACGGGGGCACCCACGTGCGCTCGACCGACGAAGTGGGCCGGGTACGGGTGCTAAAAACCGAGTCCAAGGGGAAAGGCAACAAGCGGGTCCGGCTCGAAGTTGTCGATAGCTGAGGAGCGCCACGGGCGGCGCGCTGGCATGGTTAGAGGCGTGGGTTGGCTTCCGGCCGCGCCAAGCACCAAGCCGGGGGTGTCGCCCCTCCTGCGCCTATGGAGGGGCGTGGCGCTCCGGGGTCAAATCTCCACGCAATCAACATCAAAACCTTCACCGGACCAGTTGACACGCGCTTTGATCTGACCTATGTTGACGGTTCTTGAAACCGATTTCTGAGATGGATTCCTGAAACCGATTCCACATGACGAGGGAGCGCCGTCGGGACCGGGTCAGCACGGCACATAGTGCAGCTCAGGGCGTCCCCCCTCGGCTTGGGCCGGGCTGCCGGCCGTGAAACGGGTTCAAAACGGCCCTAGGCCAGACGTAGCCTCAGCAGCCAAAACCAGCAACCCGGGTATGTCGCCTCCAGCGCGGCCAAGGTTGCGTATCAGAGAGGTGGCCAAGCAAGCCGGAGTGTCGCCGGCTACGGTATCGCGGGTCCTGAACGGCAGTGCCAACGTAGGCGTCGCTAAACGCAAGAAGGTGCTGGCCGCCGTGAGCGACCTCGGCTACCGCCCGAACCGCACGGCCAGCAACCTCCGCCGCCAGCAGGCCCAAATGATCGGGGTAGTGATCTCTGACATTGAAAACCCCCATTTCACGCAGATGGTGCGGGCCGTCGAGGATGCCGCTTACCGGCGGGGTTACCGGGTCGTGCTGTGCAATACCGACGAGGACCCGGCGAAGCAACGAGATTATCTAGGTGTACTGGCAGCAGAGCGCGTGGCCGGTGCCATCATCTCGCCCACGGAAGCAGACGCCCCGGAGATCAGTGAGCTGATCGACCACGGTACGTGCGTGGTCGCTTACGACCGGGCGGTCAGCGACCGCCGTGCTGACGCCGTCCTGTCCGCCAACGCGGATGGCGCCCGGATGGGTACCCACCACTTAATCGCGTGCGGGCACAAGAAGATCGGCTTCATCAGTGGGCCATCTAAGATAGAAACAGCCGCCGAGCGCCTATCAGGGTACAAGCAGACGATGGCCACGGCCCGGCTGCGGTCACTGGTCGCGTTCGGTGACTTCCGGTTCGAGGGCGGTGTCAGGGCCACCGAGGAACTTCTGGCTCAAAAGGCCACCGCACTGCTTGTGGCCAACAACCTTATGGCGGTGGGCGCTCTACACGCTATCAAGGGTGCCGGTCTGCAGGTCGCGTCCGATGTTGCCCTTGTCTCCATAGACGACCCGCCGTGGGCGGAGCTTACGGACCCGCCGTTGACCACGCTGGCTCAGCCCGTTCGGACCATGGCCGATGCCGCCGTCGAGCTCCTATTTGGACGACTCGAAGGTAGCCGTAAGCGGCGCAAGCACCAGGTCTTCCCGTTCGAATTGCACCATCGCGGATCGTGTTGCGAGAAGGAACTCTGATTGAACGGCTCCGTTCTCTCGCCACCTCTAATGGCGGCGGTGGCTAGAACGAAGCGGGCATAAGCGGTACTTTGGGTCAGCTACAAAGGGGGTGACAGAGGGCAGGGAAATTGAGCACGAATCTCGACCTTCAATTCAACTCATAAAGAGGTGCGAATGAAAGTACTCGACAATTCGATGTGGCGCCGGCTTCCCCTAATGAGCGGCGACGCCTCGTCGGGCCCGAGCCCGCCTGGCGGCCGACCCTATTAGTCTACGGTGCCCCAGGGACCGTGGTAGTCCGTGTGGGATCCTGACCTTTAGTGACGGCCGCGACTTCGTCCACCAGGGCCTGATCGGGTTCGAGGACGACGTGGAGGCTCGCATCGTGGCCATGTGCGAGGGCGCCGGTTACGACGTCGTGCGCGGGACCGTGCCGGTCACCTCCAACGAGGTGGCGGTGGCGGAGGCTAGGGCGCTCGCCGCCCAGCGGCCCGACTTGACCGTGTTCAACTACCCGGTATGGGCCTTCCCTCACTTCTCCGTCCATGCGGCTCGAGCCACGGCCGGACCGCTTTTGCTTTTCTCGAATATCGACCCCACTTACCCCGGCATGGTTTCCATGCTGGCCGCCGGGGGGAGCCTCGACCAGCTAGGCCGGCAGCACGAGCGGCTTTGGGGTGACGTATTGGACCCCGCCGTAGCCTCGCGGTTCCGCCAGCTGGTGGCGGCCGCCTACGCCGTCCGCGCCCTGGAGGGCGCCACATTTGCCCGCATCGGGGGCCGCTCGATGGGCATGTACACCGCCGTCGGGCGAACGGACGAATGGATGCGCCGGTTTGGCATCGACGTCGAAGAAGTGGACCAGTGGGAGGTGGTCCGCCGTTCCGAATCGGTGCCGGCATCGGCGGCCGCCGGAGGGAGAGAATGGCTCGAGAAGTACTCGGCCGGTGTCCACTACGACGGCCAACGCCTGACGCCGGAGATCCTCGAGCGCCAGGTCCGTTCCTATTACGCCCTGAAAGAGATCATCGCCGAAGGGCATATCGACTTCTGTGGCATCAAAGGCCAGCCTGAGCTGACCAACAACTTCGCCACCGCCGACATCGCAGAAGCGTTCCTAAACGACCCCTACGACTGGGACGCGCCAAGGCACCCGTCATCTGCGCCACCGAAGACGACATGGACGGCGCCCTCACTATGCAGCTCATGCACAAGCTGACGGGTACCCCCGTCTTGTTCGCAGACGTCCGGCACTATTTCGCCGACAGAGATATCTGGGACCTCGAGAACTCGGGCCAACACGCCACCTGGTTCGCGGCCCGGTCCGATGACCCCGCCGAAAACCTGGCCAAGGTACACCTCTATCCCGAAGAGTTTTACTTCCCGGCCGGGGGAGCGGCCGTCCACCACCTGGCCGCGCCGGGCGACATAACCTTGGCGCGACTGAGCCGCTTGGACGGGTCCTATCGCATGCAGGTCACACTGGGCGCGTTCGAGACCTTCGACGACGAGACAAACGAGGCGCTTATGCGTCAGAGCACCTACGTCTGGCCGCACGCCTTCACCCGCATGAAAGCTCCAGCAGAAGTGTTCCTTTCGCGCTTCGGGGCTAACCATATCCACGCCGTACCCGGTGACGTCACGAGCGAATTGGCCGCCATCTGCCGCTTTCTAGATGTACGGCTAGAGCGGCTGGACTCACCAACAGCTGTCTAGGAGCGACACACCACACCGTCCCCACGCACGACCCCAGAACCACCAAGCAACCAGAGCACCAAAGCAGACCGACCAAGAATCAATACAAGGAGAGGGTAAACAAATCGATGAGTGAGCAACCAATACTCTCACGCAGGACATTCCTGAAAGGAAGTGCGGCCGCCGCCGCCGCAGTAGCCATCCCCAGCGGGTTGTTAAAAGGTCAAGCCCGCCGCCCCGCCTCGAAGAAAGCCGACAGCAGCTCGGCTGCTCTGACGATCGCCTTCCCTGGCACACAACAGCAGTTCAAAGCGACACTGGCCCTGCTGGCCGGGTTTACCAAGTCCACCGGGATCAAGATCAACCCCATTTCCCAAAATACGCCTAGCGGTAGCTGGGTCAGCCATATTCCAGCTGCTTTCTACGCGTATCGCCGGCGGCCAGCCTCTGGATAGTGCCTACATCGCCACAGAGGGCATGCTCTTGTTCGAAGAACGAGAAACTCCTGACGCCGCTGAACAGCTATGTCGCCAAAGAGCAAGCGGCAATGAACAGCTTTTACAAGGACGTCAACCCCCACCTGCTCAGCGATTTCCAGAACCTGGACAATATTAAGGGGAATACCTACTTTCTCCCGATCGGCTACAACGTCATGTCGATGTGGTACAACCGCAAGCTCTTCAAGCAGCTCAACGTCAAGGAACCGACACCCGACTGGACCTGGGACGATTTCGCATCGGCGGCCTCCAAGATCGCAAAGCCACCAAACCGCTACGGCTTCGCCATTGGCACTCCCGTACCCGGGCCCTTTACGGATGTGTACCCCTGGGTGCTTACGAACGGTGGGTACATCTTGAACCCGACTCAGGGCAAGTGCGTCGCCGGCAGCGCGGCCTCGATCGAAGCGGCTTCGTTCGTGCGCAGCTTGGTAAGCAAAAAAGTGGTGAACGCGCCGGGCGGGTCCTACGCCGCCTTCACCCAGGCTTACGCGGGACGTCTGGGCATGTTCGGGGGCGGTATGTGGCCCAACCTAGGGTTCGGTGCCCCCCAGAGCAGCGTCAACGAGACGTTCGCCATTGTCCCGTGGCCCAAATCGACGACCAGTGGTACGCCCGTGGGCGTGGGAGGCTTCCCGATGTTCGAATCGTGCCAAAACAAGGAAGCCATGTGGGAGTTCATCAAGTTCAGCGTGTCGGATGAGTTCCAGCGGGGGCCGGTGGTCCCATTTGGAGGGGACATGCCCATCAGGCACTCGGTTGGCGCGGACCCGGCGTTCCTCAAGCAGTGGCCACAGGGTACCCACTACTTCACCGACGAGCTGGCCTACTCCACCATGATCGTGGGCGTGCCCAACGCCACGGCGGTCGAAAGCGAGATCTCCAACGCCTGGGAGTCCATCCTGACCGGGTCCGTGAGCCCCGCCGCCGGTATGAAGAGCATGCAGAGCCAGTGCAATACGCTGATGGCTCAAAAGGTCAGTTAGGAGCCGGCCGGGCGTGGCCCATGTGAGCTACCCCGACCCGACGAGGGAAGGACTCGGGGCCCCGCAAGGCCCCCGGTCTTCTCGGGCGGGGGCGACGGCGCCGGCAGAGGACGACACAAGAGCTCGGCCGCGGCGCCGCTTTCGAAGCCGCGGCAAAATTGGGACCAGGCATCCCGGGGCCGCCTACGCGCTACTCGGCCCCGCCTTGACCTTGTACCTCGTCTTCATCGGCCTGCCTTTGCTCGGCATCGTGATCGTCTCTTTCCTGCAATGGAACCTCATATCGCCGCCGCATCTGGCGGGCCTGCAAAACTACCGTCAGCTCGTCCACGACCCACAACTGGGCCAAACCCTGACCAACACGCTTTTGCTGGACATTCTGACGACGGCCCTACACGTGATCCTCGGCATGGGACTGGCGCTGGCGGTGACCAGCGTGCGTTCTCGAGCGGTCCGCTACTGGCCCGTACCGCCATCGTTACGCCCTTCCTCATGTCCGCCGGCGTGGTGGCGCTTATGTGGTCGTACATATTGGCCGGGGATACCGGGCCGTTCAACTATTACCTCAGGCTGATCGGGTTGAACCCGCCCGACTGGCTGGCCTCAGCGACCTGGGGGATCCCCGGGCTCGTAATAATCGACGTGTGGGCCACACTCGGCTTCACCTTCATCATATTCCTGGTTGGCTTGCAGACGATCCCGGCGGAAATGTACGAGGCCGCTGCGGTCGATGGCGCGGCGGGGTTCCGGAAGTTCCGGCACATCACGTTCCCGATGCTGTCGCCGGCAACGTTCATAGCATCACTGACAGCATTTATTGGCGCATTCGAAATCTTCACCTGGCCGCTGATCGACACCAACGGCGGCCCAGGGATCGCCACACAAACCATTGTCCTTTACATATACCGCAGTGCATTTCAGAATTATCAGTTTGGGTATAGCGCCGTAATATCGCTGGTCAATATAGCCCTATTGATCAGCTTCGCAGTCGCCATGGCCCTAATTGCCAAGCGATGGGTGCACTATGAGCGAGTTTAGGAACAGCAGGTCGTGACTACTACCAGTGCATGGATCGACGAGGCGGGCAGGACGATAGCCCGAACGGCGCGGGGCAAGCCGCGGGCCGCCAGAGGCAACGAAGGCCAATACGCCCTCGTCGCCTCCTCTCGCGTCTGGAGGATCGTCTTATCGACCGTACTCGTACTTACCGGGATCCTGATGTTGGTGCCGGTGGCCTGGGTGGTCCTCGAGTCCATCGAGCCCGCCAGCGAGCAGTTCCTGCTGCCGCCAGTCTGGTTCCCCACCCAGGTCACGTTGGACAGCTACCGGACTCTCTTCTCGGCGGCGCCGTTCCTGCTCAACATACTCAACTCGCTGTTGGTCAGCGTGTCTGTGATCGTCGGAGCGGCGGCGGTTAGCGTCTTAGCGGCGTACGCGTTCGCCCGGATCGAGTTCCGGGGTCGTGAAGTGCTGTTCACCTTGTTCCTGGTCGGCCTTACCCTGCCGACTCAAGTATCGGCGGTCCCGGAGTTCATCGAAATCCGCTACATGCACCTCCTCAACAACCAGGCCAGCCTCATTGTCCCCGCATTGATACAGGTGCTGGGCATCTTTTTGCTCCGGCAACACTTCCGGACGATACCCCGCGATCTCGACGACTCGGCCCGGGTTGACGGCGCCGGCCACCTCCGGATTATCTGGCACGTGATGATCCCGTTGTCGTGGCCCGCCATCTCGGCCGTCATGATCATTACCGGCCAGTACATATGGAACGACTTCTTTTGGCCGAACCTGTTCATCACCTCGCCGGACAGGATGACAGCACCTCTCGGGCTCGTGAGCCTGCAGGCACAGCAGGGCGGAGGCCCTATCGGGGCGGTGTTTGCCGGGTTGTCGATCCTCTGTGTCCCAGTCGTGATTCTCTTCATTATTTTCCAACGTCGGCTTATGGAGGGCATCGGCTACAGAGGGATTTCGAGGTAGGGCCAAAGGATGAAGATCGAAACCGAGGGCCCCGAGGCGGGCGAGCTGACGACCGTCGTCGTCAGCTCGGATGAGATATCGGTCCGGGTCAGCGTCGCCGGTCATAATTTGCAAATTGAGGCTGGGGCCGAGGAGAGCAAGTGGTCCCTTCGGCGGACTGAAACCACCTTCAAATGGGCCTTGAAGACTGAGGAGGCCGGCGAGGAGTGCCACTTAGCCGCCGTCGGCCGGGCGCCAGGGCTGGTACACGCGCTGTGCCTAACCGTTCATCGGGCCGGCAAATGGTTTGACGTCACCGAGGCGCTGTCGGCGGAGAACGGCACGCTTCCACCAATGGAGGCGTTCGAGAGCCGATGGCGGTTCGACGGCGCAGGGAGCATTGGTGAGGTATTCACCCCGAGCCTGGTCCCGGAAGAGGGAGACCTTGTCGGCCAGCACGTGTTCCGCTCACCGGCCCTGGTCGTCGAAGGCGCCCGATCCGGGGTGGCCCTGGTGGTCGACATCGACGTGCTGGAGAAGTCCCGCGCCGTCCCGGCCGCGCTGGCGCTGCTGAGAGGAAGCCACGACGACGCCGACCTGGTCGTCGGCCTCCGCGCCCAAAAGGTGCGGGGGCACGTGTTCCACACGGCCGGCCCGGCGATCACGCCTCTGGGGACGGGCACCGTCTGGCACGGCTACCACGTCGGCGTGTTCCCCAGCTCCGAGAAGGGCAGTTCACTGAATGGGGCGAGGCGGAAGACCTGGGCACTCGGGCAGCTCGGCCGGCTCGGTCGCCAGCTGCCTCAGTCGAGCGCGGAATACGCCCGCCAGATCTTCCCTGGCGCGATAGACCTCCTGTGGAGGCAAACGGCGATCAACGGCCGGCGAGTGGGTGCCATCACCGCCAACCGCTCGTACCGCGGAGACGTATGGTTTTCTTCGTGGTTCAACCCCCTGCGTAGCTCGTACGGCCTGTACCACTACGGATCGGTCCTGGGGAACCGGGACTGGGTGGAAATGGCCCGGTCCACCCGGAGCTTGGCCCTTGAAGCCCCCAGCACCGGGGGCCTTTTCCCGACGCTTTTTGTGTTCGGCGACGACCGGTGGGTCGAGAGCCACCACCAAGGTGGCGGCCCCGGGATCTTTCACCTGATGGACATGTCCTGGACGATGTACCAGCTCTTGCGGTGGCACCGCGACCTCGAAGCCAATGAAGAGACCCTTACGCGTGCGAGGGAATACGCCAAGGCTTTGGCTGGCCTCCAACGCCCTGACGGCGGGTTGCCTGCCTACGTGGATACTCAAGGCACGCCGGTAACGGCCGTGGACCGACAGGCCCTCATAAAGGACCTCGAAGGCGGCAACGGTGACCCCTACGTGCTGGAAATGACGACTTCGAAGTGGGACGAAGCCAGGTACGTCGAGAGCGCAGAGGATTCCGCCTCCCTCCTGTTCCTGTCCACGCTGGCGGGTCTGCTCCCATCTAGCGATGATGCCCTGCCTGGAGTCCTCGCCACGGCGCGGGGAATTGCCGGCTATTTGGCCGAGAGGGTCGTCCCCAACGCGAAATGGACCGATTTTGAGGTCTATTTCTCGTGCAGCCCCAAGAGGTTGGACTTCTACGACCACCGCTCCGGGCAATGGCCTCAAAATACACTGTGCATGCACCACGCGGCAGCCGGATTGCTGGGCCTCTACGAAGCGACCGCCGAGAGGCAATACCTGCAGCTGGCGGGGCGGGTGATGGACCGCCTGAGCCTGTACCAGCAAGTCTGGGACCCTCCCTGGCTCGGCCTCGACGGGTTCGGGGGATATGGCGTTATGAACACTGATGGTGAATGGAACGATGCCCGCCAGGCCCAAATCGCAGAGACGCACCTCGATTTCGGCCGTGTGACCGAAGAGCCGGAACACATCCAGCGAGCGATCGCGGCCGCTCGTGCCGCCTTTACCACCGTCTTCCTGCCGGCATCAGCGACGCGCTATTCGGGGTGGTGGCGGGGCCCCCAAGGCATGGCGGCCGAGAACCACGGCCATGCCGGGGTGGACCAGCTAAACGGGGTGAGCGGTTTTGATTGGGGCTCCGGCAGCGCCCTGGCCACCGCCGCCTATTTCGAACGCCAAAAGATAGCCCTGTGAAAAGGGTCTTGTACTGGTGCGTAGACCAGCACCGGCCAGACCAACACCGGCCAGACCAACACCGAAGCAGAGCAAAACCGAGCAGACTTGTCATTGTCGAGCAAAGGAGCCTTGAGTGGTACAGCTTGAAGAAGTCCGAACTCTCAACCCGAGTTGGCCTGTCGCCCGGACGTACCGAGGTGAAGACCGGGTGCGGATCTCGTTGCCGGTTGGAGGGATAGGCACGGGCTCAGTTGGTTTCGGGGGCCGGGGTCAGTTCCGTGATTGGGAGCTGGAGAACCACCCCTCGAAAGGGGCCCTGTCTGAGCTGACGTTCCTCGCCTGTCATGTGAACGGGAGCAGCACCGCACCCGCGGCCCGAATACTGGAAGGTGCGCTCTTCGATGACGAGGTACAAGGCGCGCTCGGCTCTCCCGCCCCGCTGGCCGGTCTGCCGCGGTTCGCAGACTGCGAGTTCGAGACGACGTACCCGTTTGGTCGGGTAAGGCTTTCCGACCCCTCCTTCCCGGTACAGGCCACTGTGGAGGTGTTCAACCCGTTCTCGCCTGGTGACGACGCACTGAGCGGTCTGCCCATGGCCGTCATAAGCGTGGCCATCCAATCAGTGAGCGATGAAACACTTGACTGCAGCCTGATGTTCTCGCTCGAAGCGCTCATTGGCCACGCCCAGAGAGCCGCGGGCTTGGCCAGCAGCCCGACGGCGATAGCCCGTTCGGAAGGAGACATGCAGGGGTACCTGTTGTCCGATCGAGCAGTAGACGCGGCCAGTGAGGACTCAGGCACCCTCGCCGCAGCCGTGCTCGGTGAGGGCGCGTGGGTGGGCCCGACATGGGGATTGGGGAAGTGGAACCAGGGGCTTCTCAGCATGTGGCGAGGCTTCATAGACAACGGGCAGCCGTTGGCCGGCACGTTCGGAGTGGGCGATGACGGACCGGCACCAACCTTCGGTTCGGCCATTGCCGGGACGCTCGGTGTAAGGCGGACGGTAGCACCCCACGGGACAACCGAGGCCGTCTTCGTTTTGGGCTGGCATTTTCCGAACCGCCATGCCTGGATCTGGGGCCTGAGGCGCCGGGGGCATATCTGGGCCGGAAACGGTGGGCAACTTCTACGCCAAGGACTTTGGTGACGCCTGGGACGTGGTGAGGACTCAGGCAGGCCGTGTCCCTGCGTTCCGCGATGTTACGGAGCGGTTTACGTCCGCCTTCTGGGAAAGCGACCTGAGCCCGGCCGTGAAAGAGGCAGCCCTGTTCAACCTGAGCACCTTGCGAAGCCAGACGTTCTTCCGTGACGGCGACGGCCACCCGCTCGGTTGGGAAGGCTGCTTGGACGATGCCGGCAGCTGCCTTGGTTCGTGCACGCACGTGTGGAACTATGACCTGGCCACACCATTTCTTTTCGGTTCGCTGGCGCGGCAAATGCGTGAGCTCGAGTACCTCCATGCCACCGCAGACGACGGGGCCATGAGTTTCCGCATACTGTTGCCTCTCGAGAAGGCTCAGGAGTACCCGTTGGCCGCGGCCGACGGTCAGTTCGGGTCGGTCTTGAAGCTCTTCCGGGAGTGGCGGCTGAGTGGCGACGACGAATGGCTGAAGCAAATCTGGCCCGCCTGCCGGCGGTCGCTCGAATTCGCCTGGGTCAAAGGAGGCTGGGACGCGGACCGCGACGGCTTGGCCGAAGGCACCCAGCACAACACGATGGACATCGAGTACTACGGGCCGAACCCGGAGGTACAGTCCTGGTACCTGGCGGCACTGGCGGCGGCGGTGGAAATGGCCGCGGCGGCGGGGGACGAGGAATTTGCCCAAACCTGTAAAGAAGTGCTCGGCAGTGGCAGGGCCGCTACGGAGACCGTCCTGTTCAACGGTCGTTATTATCAGCAACGGGTCGACCCGCCGGCTGAGTTCGCTGAGATCCCGTCCCGTCTGAGGCACACCAACATGGGAGCAACAAACCCCACAGATCCCGAGTTCCAGGTGGGTGACGGCTGTGTCATAGACCAGTTGGTGGGCGACACCTACGGTCAGCTCGTAGGGTTATCGCCCGTACTCGACCCCGACCATGTCAAATCGGCTCTCTCCAGCATCCATAACCTCAACTATGTCCCCGATTTCGGGGACTGGACCAACTACATGCGCACGTACGCGGTGAAAGGCGAACGAGGCCACATCGTATTGTCGTACCCGGACGGCCTGCCGGAACACCCCATGCCCTATTGGTGCGAAGTGTGGACCGGCGTCGAGTACGTTTACGCCATCGGCCTGGCCCTGGAAGGACTGACCGAACTGGCGGAAGATGTAGTGGCCGCCGCCCGGCAGCGGTACTCGGGGGCGAGGCGCAACCCCTTTGACGAAACCGAGTGCGGGCACCATTACGCCCGCGCCCTGGCGAGCTGGGGACTTATCCCGGCTCTGACCGGGTTCCGCTATGACGGCCGCACGGGTACCGTCGCTTTTGCCCCCGCCGCCGAAGGAGCCAGGTGGTTCTGGTCGAGCGGTTCGGGGTGGGGGACGATCGAGCAGCGACCAGCCGCCGATGGGCAGAAGCTCCTGACATTAGAAGTATTGGACGGTCGCCTCCGTGTCGACCGGGTGCTCGTCGGGGAAGCGACGTTCCAACCGAGCACCCCTGGCGTTCTCTCGCCGGGTACCTACCCGATGCGCCCGGTCTCGTAGACCGGAGCAGCCGGAGCCGTAGCGACCGGTCGTCTACCTTATTTAGGAAAGCGACGACGAGGACAAGGAGAACACGCATGGCGCAGTACGACCTGCCCCGGGACCAGTTGGTTAAATACACCCCGGATTTGGTAGTGCCGAAAGACCTTGACAGCTTCTGGACCGCTACCCTCGACGAGGCGCGTGCCAGTGCCAAGCCGCCCGTGTTCGAGCCGGTCCAGTGTGGGTTGACCCTGGTTGATTGTTTCGACGTGACATTCTCCGGCTTCGGTGGCAACCCGGTCCGGGCCTGGCTGCACTTGCCCGCGGCCACCTCGGACCGGCTGCCTATCGTCGTGCGCTACCTCGGCTACGGAGGCGGACGTGGCCTACCCCATGAAGTGAGCCCGTGGACCCTGGCCGGGTACGGCTGCCTCACGGTAGATACTCGCGGCCAGGGCTCCGGTTGGAGCCCAGGGGACACGCCCGACCCGGTCGGGACGACACCGTCTGTTTCAGGGTTCATGACAAAGGGGGTACTCGACCCCCACGATTACTACTATCGCCGTGTCTTTACCGACGCCGTACTAGCGGTTGAGATGATCCGGGAACACCCACTGGCGGACCCGGACAGAGTGGCCGTCACAGGGGTCAGCCAGGGTGGCGGCCTCACCCTGGCGGTCTCTGCGCTAGTGCCCGACCTGTGGGCCGTCATGCCCGACGTACCCTTCCTGTGCGATTTTCCCCGGGCCACGGAGATCGTCGAAAAGGACCCTTACCGAGAGGTGGTCCATTATTTGAGCATTCATCGTGACCACGTCGAACGGGTCTTCGCCACCCTGGCTTACTTCGACGCCGCCATGCTGGCTCGGCGGGCCACGGCACCGGCGCTGTTCTCCGTGGCCCTCATGGACCTGATATGCCCACCGTCAACGGTCTACGCGGCGTACAATTCGTACGGCGGGACCAAGGAAATCGTGGAGTACCCCTTCAACGACCATGAAGGGGGCCAGGTGTTCCATCAAGCCGAGCAACTGCGCTGGCTGGCCAAACTCGACCACGGCTGAGCGTAGCGGTTTAGCGCTGGAGGGCGGTCCGCCCGGTTATCGAAGCGTCGAGCACCTCGGCCAAATGGGCCGTCTCGATGTCAGCACCACCGCGGCGTAGTGCGCTCTTCACCTGCATCAGGCACCCTGGATTGGTGCTGACGACAAGCTCTGCGTTGGTGGCCAAGACGGCGGACGCCTTACGGTCCCCCAACTCTCTGGCTGCGTCGGGTTGCACGAGGTTATAGATACCGGCCGAGCCGCAACAGAACTCGTCTTGGATCTCGCACAGTTGCAAGCCGGGGATCCCGGTCAGCAGCGCCCGGGGCTGAGCGCGCACCCCTTGGGCGTGGGCTAGATGACAGGCGTCGTGGTAGGCCACCCTCATGTTGACCGGGTGCCGTTCGGCCCGGGGCTCAACCGACGCCAGGAGCTCCGAAAAGTCAAGCGTGCGGCTGGCCAACCAGTCCCCGGCGCCTTTAAGCTGAGGGTCGGCGGCCAAAAGTGTGCCGTATTCTTTCATGGCCGACCCGCACCCGGCCGCGTTCACCACGACTTGGTCAGTACCGGCCGACTTGAACGCGTCAATTGTCCGCTTGGCCAGGCGTACCGCCTCGGACCGGCGGCCGGAGTGCGACGAGAGCGCCCCGCAGCAACCCTGTCCCTTCGGTACCACGACATCAAACCCCTCGGCCGCCAGTACCCTTACGGTGGCCGAATTTACCGGCGAGAAAAAAACGCTCTGCACACAACCGGTAAGCAGGCCGACGACGCCTCGCCGCGCCCCAGTGGCAGGGATCCTCTCGGCCAGGACCTCGATACGCGAAATGGGTGGCGCCACTGACTCCATGGCCCGCAATAACGGCGGGAGGCGCGACTCCACGGTGGGCCGCTGCAGCATGGCCCGCAGCCCCATCTTTTCCGCCGCGGCCAGAGCCACGCGAGCGGCCCTGAGCCGCCGGGGGTAGGGAAAGAGGCCGAAAATGGCCGCCCGCGATAATCGCTCCATAAACGGGCGCTGCCCTGTGCGCTCAATTTCGACCCGAGCGGCTTCGATTATCTCGCCATAACGTACGCCTGACGGACACGCGCTCACACAAGCCATGCACGAAAGGCAACGGTCGAAATGCGTGAGGGGCGCACCCTCGATCGGGCACCCCGAGAGCACCTGGTCCATCAGTTGGATCCGACCCCTCGGCGAGTCCATCTCCTGTCCCCACAGCGAGTAAGTCGGGCAGGCGGGCAGGCAGAACCCGCAGTGGACGCAATCGTCGAGGAGTGCTTGTACGTGCGCAGCTGAGCTCTCGGGGGCCACGTCGATAACGCGGCGACGGCCGTCCCCTGCCATCAGACCGGTCCCGTCATCGCTCAGATCCCCCCGACGTAGCGACCGGGGGCGAGCCGGCGAGCCGGGTCGAAGTTGTCTTTTATCTTGCGCATCAATTCGATGCCCGGCACTGGGCCCCACACGTCAACCCCTGACTTGACAGTGGCGGGCGCCCGCAGCACCGTGCAGTGGCCGCCGACCGTGGCGCAGAAGTGCCTCAGATCTTCGAGCAAAGGGAGCAGGACCGGGGCCGGCAGCTGGGCGGGGAGGCCCATAAAGAGCACTCCCGAGCCGGCCGAGCCGGCGGTCCGGGCGGCCAATCCCCGGTCTGCGGCCACGGAGCCGGCTCGTGAAACCAGCGCGGGGATTCCCGAAAGCACCGACGTGAGCTTCAGGGTCAGCGGGCCGGGCAGATCTCCCCACCCTGGCGGGGCGACCTGACGAACGTCGCTCGAGCTGAGGATGTCGGCGACGTCCTTGCTCCGCTTTTCGACGGGCCCCGGGCGACCTTCGATAAGGACTGAAAGCTCAATTGGGCCGGATGGCCGGGGCCGGTCGATTTCGATAGCCGCAGGCGCCGATTGCGAGGCCAGGAGGGTAGACAGCGCGGCGCCCAGGTCACCCGGAGCGGCGTACGAGGTGACGACGAAACGCTGCGTAATTGGTATGGGCTTGAGCTTCACGGTTAGTTCGGTGAGGACGCCGAGCGTCCCGTACGACCCGGTGAAGAGCTTGGCCAGGTCATAACCGGCCACGTTTTTCACAACCTTGCTGCCGGCGTGGACCACAACGCCGTCGGCCCGCACGATGGTGGCGCCGAGCACCAGGTCGCGAACGGCGCCGTGCAGATAGCGACTCGGCCCGGAAAGGCCAGTGGCGACGACCCCCCCGATGGTCGAACCCGTCACCATCTCGTCGACGGGAAAACGTTGGCCCGCCTTCGAAGTTTCGGCCGAGAAATGGCTCAGCGTCGTACCCGCCTGGACGCGCGCCACCAGGTCGTCACTTACATGCTCGATTATCCCGTCCGCATGCGAAAGGTCGATGACCAGCTCAACTGATTCTGGTGGGTTACCCCAGTCGAGCTTGGTGCCCGCGCCCCTGGCGACGACGCGAAGCCCTCCGGCGGCGGCCACCCGCATGGCCCCCGCCACCTCGTCGGTACACCGCGGATAGGCCACCACGTCGGGTACCACGCCGTCGACGGAATCGCTCGGTTCACCGCGGCGGGCGCCGGCGGGGCAGGCTCGCTGCAACTCGGCCAGAAAACCCGTCAAAACAACTCCGCTAAACCTTGCTCTTGAAGCGGGTGGGCCCCGCTACGGGGACGCGGCGGCTCCCCGCACAGCCTGGGAGTAGGAACGGCTTTTCCCGGGTTGCATATGCCTTCCGGGTCGAATGCCTTGCGCACCCATAGCATCGTCTCGAGGTCATCGTCTGTGAACATCTTGGCCATGGCCGTCAGCTTGTGCAGGCCGACCCCGTGCTCGCCGGTGATCGAGCCCCCGTGGGCGATGCAAAGGTCGAGGATTTCTGTCGACAAATCTTCGGCTCTTTCTTCTTCGCCATCGACGCGGTCGTCGAAGAGCACCAGCGGGTGCAAGTTGCCATCACCGGCATGGAACACGTTGGCTACCCTTATGCCCGCCTCGGCGGACAGACGGGCGATGTCGCGCAAAACCTCGGGCAAGTCGCTCCTGGGCACGACCCCGTCCTGGACTATGTAGGAAGGGCTCAGCCGGCCCATGGCGGCGAACGCTGACTTCCGGCCGCGCCAAATCCGTGCCCGTTCCGCGTCGTCGGCGGCCACTCGGATTTCGAACGCCCCCTGCGCCACGCAATAGCGCTCCACATCCGCCAGGCCCTCCTCTACCTCGGAAGCCGGGCCGTCGAGCTCGACGATCAATACGGCCCCAGCCCCCGGGGGGTACTCGCACCGTACGGCCATCTCGGCTGCGGATATGGCCAGGGCGTCCATCATCTCGATGGCAGCCGGGATAAGGCCGGCGGCAATGATGGCCGAGACGGCCCGGCCGGCGCCATCGATATCCGCGAAAGCAGCCAAGAGCGTTTGCACTGCTTCCGGTAGGCGCAGGAGACGTACGCCTATCTTCGTCGCCACCCCGAGAGTGCCCTCCGAACCGACAAACACGCCCACCAGGTCGTAGCCAGGAGCCTCGCCCGCGATGCTCCCGAGCTCGACGAGCGAGCCGTCAGGGGTCACCACTTCGAGATTGGTCACGTGGTTGGTGGTGAAGCCGTACTTCAGGCAGTGAGCGCCTCCCGAGTTTTCCGCCACGTTGCCACCGACGGAGCACACCTGTTGGCTCGAAGGGTCCGGAGCGTAGAAGAGGCCGTAAGGTTGGGCCGCCCGGCTCACCTCGAGGTTCGTCACGCCCGGTTCCAGCACCGCACGCCGGTCCTCGGGGCGGACGGCCAGGACGGTGCGCATGCGTGAGGTCACCAGGAGGGCACCGTCAGCATCAGGGACCGACCCGCCGGAGAGCCCGGTGCCCGAACCCCGGGCTACGAAGGGCAGCTTTAGCTCGGCGCATACGCCTATGAGCCGACGCACGTCCTCCGTAGAGTTGACCAGCAAGGCGAACGCTGGACGCGCCCTGAACTGGGTGAGCCCATCACACTCGTACGTTCCCAGCTCAGACTGGTCACAGATAAGCGCATCAGGAGCTACGTACGGGCCCAATTGCTGGACTGCGGCCTGGGCCGCGGACCCGGTCGGTGCCTCAGGTTTGCCCATTGGCTGCTCTCAGACCGTCGCCCCGCATGCCGCGTAAGCAGTTGGACGGGCCCTCACCGTTTTGCTCCTGATCTCCGTATGTTAGAGTCAATATTCCTTGCATTTTACTGTATAGGAGGTGGGGCTGTCGGGGCAAACTCGCTTTTCCTCCCTGACGCCTTTTCCTCCTGACGCCTTTGCTCTTGGCGGCAGCGCGCTCTAAAAATGAATTCTTCATAGAATTTGTTAACGAAACGGTGCCGGTAATATATTTTTGTTTATCACCCTAACGGTGTGACAGTTAGATTGAGGTGGGTAGTGAACGCTGAAATGGACATAAGAGGGGACCAAAACGGTCGCCGGAGCGCGGTCCTAAACGGCGCCGCCGCTGCCCTGGTGGCCGAGCTGCAAAGCGAGCTCGGCCTTAGACGCGAAGAGTTGCTCGCCCGCCGCCACCAATTACAGTCTGATATCGCGCACGGGAGCCGGCCGGGATTTCGACCCGCGTCGCTAGATATCCGCACCGGGAACTGGCGGGTCCCGCCCGCCCCGGCCGACCTGGCCGACAGGCGAGTCGAGATCACCGGTCCTACTGACGCCAAAATGATGATCAACGCCCTCAACTCCGGGGCTCGGGTGTTCATGGCCGATTTCGAGGACGCCAACACGCCAACGTGGGCAAACATGGCGGACGGTCAAGCCAATGTCTACGACGCCGTCCGCAGGCAGCTGACATACGAGTCGCCTGACGGCCGCGGCTATCGGCTCGGCTCAGACCTGGCCACCCTCGTCGTCCGGCCCCGTGGGTGGCACCTGGTCGAGCGCAATGCAGTCGTGAACGGGAAGCCCGTCTCGGCCAGCCTCTTCGACTTCGGCGTCTTCGTGGCCAACAACGGCCAGGAGCTTCTGGAGCGAGGATCGGGGCCATATTTCTACCTGGCGAAGCTGGAGAACGCCGAGGAAGCGGCTCTGTGGCGTTCGGCGTTCGAGATGGCCGAGGACCGTCTCCGGCTACCGCCGGGGAGTATACGAGCGACTGTCCTTATCGAAACCATCCTGGCCGCGTTCGAGATGGAGGAGGTACTGCACGCGCTCGGGCCGTACGCCACCGGGCTCAACGCCGGCCGTTGGGACTACACGTTCAGTGTCATCAAGAAGTTCCGAGACGACCCCGCCTTCGTGCTACCAGACCGAGCGCAAGTCACTATGGCGGTCCCGTTCATGCGCGCCTACACCGAGCTGCTCGTCCGGACCTGTCACCGGCGAGGTGCCCACGCCATCGGTGGCATGGCCGCCTTCGTGCCATCACGCCGGGATCCCGAAGTAAACGAGCGGGCGATGAACGCCGTGCGAGACGACAAGCGGCGGGAGGCGGGCGCCGGCTTCGACGGTACCTGGGTGGCCCACCCGGACCTGGTGCCTGTGGCCACTGAGGTCTTCGACGGGGCGCTCAACGGGCAAGCTAACCAGGTGTCCCGGACGAGGGAAGACGTCAACGTGGAGGCAGCCCAGCTCCTCGACGTAACTATCCCGGGTGGTGCGGTCACCGAGGCGGGCGTACGCAACAATGTGGCTGTTAGCCTGCGCTATCTAGAGTCGTGGCTGCGAGGTACGGGGGCCGTGGCTGTGTTCAATTTGATGGAGGACGTCGCTACGGCCGAGATCGCCCGGGCTCAGATATGGCAGTGGTGCCATCATCGAGTACCGCTCGGCGACGGGGTTACGGTGGGGCCCGAGCTCGTGCGCCGGATCGAAAACGACGAGCTGGAGCTACTGACCAAGGAGCTCGGTGAAGCGGGCCTGGGGGAAGGGCGGGCCAAGGAAGCGGCCGAGCTGTTCGACACCGTGGCGTTGGCCGACGACTTCGTAGAATTCCTTACATTGCCTGCCTATGAGAAGCTCTATTAACCAGTCGACCGGGGCGTCGGTGCCCGTGGACCTGCCCTACGGCAGCTCGCAACTGACCGTTGAGTTGCCGGCGGCCACCCTCGTGGTGGCTCCCGAAGACCGTCCTGCGGCGGCCAACGAGCTGGAGGCGATAAGGGTCAGCCTCAGCTCGCCCGTCAGCGGGCCCCCGTTAGTAGATGTGGTGCCGCGTGGTGCCACGGTCGCCATTGCCGTGTGCGACGGCACGAGGCCTCAGCCGCGCCGCCCGATGCTTTCTGCCATCCTCGAGGTAGTTGCGGCCCGGACGGACCTCAGCAATGTCGTGGTGCTCGTAGCCACGGGCACCCACAGGGGCAACACGCCGGTCGAGCTGCACGACATGTTCGGACCGCAGCTCCTGGAGTCGGTTCGCATAGTGAACCACGATGCTCGCGACCCGGCCTCCCTGGTGGACCTGGGCACGATGGGTGACGGGGTGCCGGTCCAGCTCAACCGGGAATGGGTCGACGCTGATGTACGGGTCACCACCGGGTTCGTCGAACCTCACTTTTTTGCCGGGTTCTCAGGCGGGCCGAAGCTGGTCGCTCCCGGCTTGGCGGGCCTCGAGACGACGCTGGCGCTGCACGACGCCAGGCGCATCGCCAGCCCTGCTGCCACCTGGGGCGTCCTCGAAGGCAACCCGGTCCACGACGACGTACGGGCCATCGCCAAAGCGACCGGGGTCCACTTCGCCTGCGACGTGGTGCTCAATCGCCGCCACGAGGTGGTGGCTGCCTTCGGCGGCGAGCTGTTCGCCATGCACCGCGCCGCCACGGCGGTAGCGCGAGAGGTAGCGATGCAGGAGGTGCCTCACCTCTTCGACGTCGTGGTCACCTCTAACGCCGGGTTCCCGCTGGACCAAAACCTGTACCAGGCCGTGAAGGGCATGTCGGCCGCGGCCAAGGTCGTCCGGGAGGGTGGCCTGATCGTCGTCGCCGCCGAATGCCGCGACGGGTTCCCGGACCACGGCGAGTTCCGCCAGTTGCTGGCGTCGGCCTCGTCACCTCGAGAACTGCTCGCCTCCCTCTCGCAACGCAGCCACACCGTCCCCGACCAATGGGAGGCCCAGATCCTGGCCCGCGTCCTGAGCGGGGCGCGCGTGGCAGTTCACACCGACGGCCTCGACGCCGAGGACCTCGAGAGTGCCTTCCTGTCGCCGGCCGATGACATCAGCGCCACGGTGCACGACGAACTGGCGCAGCTGGACGGCGGCGGCACGTGTTGTGCACTGCCGGCCGGTCCCGAGACCATCGCTTTCGTCCCGGCCTGAAGCGAGCCCGCGGGCGGTTCGAGGACCCCCGGCCAGCTGCGGACCGGCTAACCGTATAAAAGTCGCTACAAGCCGCCCCGTCGAAGGTGGCGTCAGGTGCACTTTTATCCCACGGTGCCGCGCCTGTAGTGGTTTGTATACGGATTCCGGCTAAATCTGCCATCGTCGCCACCGCTGGTGGACCGGCGCTCGTACGCGAGGGACGGCCAGGGACCCGGTGGGGCCGGCATGGCGAACCGGCAAGGGTGGCGATCACCCTAAGAGGCGAATCGCCGGCGCAGGGTGGGCGGAATATCGGGCCCGGGCTGCTGTTGGGCTAAGCATGGCTCTTTACGACGCAGTACCGGCATCTCTCGACGGCAGCCCGCTCGAAATCGACGAGATCAAGGGCAAGGCCACTCTGATCGTTAACGTCGCCTCTCGCTGTGGCTTGACTCCTCAATACACAACCCTGGAAGCCATCCACGAGCGTTACAAGGACCGCGGGTTCACCGTGCTCGGTGTGCCGTGCAACCAGTTCGGTCAACAAGAGCCTGGCTCCCCCGAGGAGATCGCCACCTTCTGCTCCATGACGTACGGCGTGACGTTCCCGATGACGGAGAAGGTCGAGGTCAACGGGGAGCACCGGCACCCCCTGTACCAGCAGCTCACCACCACTGCCGACGCGGCGGGGGAGGCGGGGGACATTCAGTGGAACTTCGAAAAGTTCCTCGTCTCGCCCGAAGGGCAGGTCGTGGCCAGGTTCAGGCCTACGGTGACGCCGGACTCAGACGAGGTGGTTTCCGCGATCGAGGCAGTCCTCCCGGCCTAGCCAGGCGCGCAGAGGAGGCGTTCCCGGGCAGGACAAATTCGGTGCACCTGCCGCAGCCTGTCCGTTGCCCCCAATCTGACGTTAACGTCAAGGGCGAGTAAGATTGCGGGTGACGGGATGCACAGGAGAACAAATGAGCACGAACGCGGTGGTTGCGCAAAGGCAGTCAGGGACGCCGACGACGACGGACAAGCGGGGTGTCCATTACAAGTGGATCGCTCTCTCCAACACGACGCTGGGCGTGTTGATGGTGACGATCAACCAGTCCATCCTGCTCATATCGCTGCCCGACATTTTCCGGGGTATCTCTCTCAACCCGCTCACGCCGTCCAACACCTCGTACTTCCTGTGGGTGTTCATGGGCTTTTTGCTGGTGACGGCGGTGCTGGTCGTGAGCCTGGGCCGGGTGGGAGACATGTTCGGGCGGGTGCGGATGTACAACTTAGGGTTCGCCGTGTTCACGCTCTTCTCGATACTCCTGTCGGTGACGTGGTTGACCGGTGCCGCCGGAGCCCTTTGGATCATCATCATGAGGGTCTTCCAGGGAGTCGGGGGCGCATTTCTGTTCGCCAACTCGAGTGCCATCCTCACGGACGCCTTTCCCCCTGACGAGCGGGGCAAGGCCATGGGCATCAACGGCGTAGCCGCGGTAAGCGGTGCCTTCCTGGGGCTGGTCCTGGGAGGCGTGCTGGCACCGGTCGAGTGGCGCCTAGTGTTCCTGGTATCCGTACCGTTCGGGCTGTTCGGGACGGCGTGGGCCTACCTGATGCTCAAAGACAACGGCGTCAGGGTGCCGGCCAAGATCGACTGGCGAGGCAACGCCGCCTTTGCGGTCGGCCTGGTCAGCCTGTTGACGGGCATTATCTACTCGCTGCTCCCCTACGGCGGCCACCCGACGGGCTGGACCAACCCGTGGGTACTGGTGGCCATCTTCGGCGGCCTGGCCATCCTGGGCCTGTTCGTGTACATCGAGACCAAGCAACCGCAGCCGATGTTCCGCCTCAATTTGTTCCGGATCAGGGCTTTCACGGCGGGCAACGTGGCTGGCCTCCTGGGCGCCCTCGGCCGCGGCGGCCTCCAGTTCATGCTGATCATTTGGCTGCAAGGCATCTGGTTGCCCCAGCACGGCTACAGCTTCAGCCAGACGCCACTGTGGGCCGGCCTGGCCATGATCCCTCTTACGCTGGGGTTCCTGATCATCGGCCCGATATCGGGCATCCTGTCTGACCGCATGGGAGCGCGGGGCCTGGCGACGGCGGGACTGGCCCTGAGCGGAGCCGCGTTCCTACTGCTCGAACTGCTGCCGATGAACTTCAACTACCTCTGGTTCGCGCTGCTCATCTTCGTGTTCGCCGTGGGTATGGGCCTCTTCTTCTCCCCCAACCAAGCATCGGTCATGAACAGCCTGCCGCCAGACCAAAGGGGCGCCGGCGCCGGCATGCTCAATACCTTCCAGAACTCGGCCCAGGTGTTGTCGATGGGCCTGTTCTTCACTATCGTCACGTTGGGACTGGCGGCCGACTTGCCGACCCACCTGTTCCAGGGCCTGACCAGTGCCGGGGTCGCCGCGGGACCCGCCCGGCTGGTGGCCAACGAACCACCGATCGGGAGCCTTTTCTCCGCCTTCCTGGGGTACAACCCGGTGAAAGAGCTGCTCGCGCCCACCGGTGCGCTCAATCATCTCAGCGCCAGCCAAGCGGCTTACGTGACGGGCCGGTCCTTTTTCCCCAAGCTCATCGAGGAACCGTTCTCGCAGGGTTTGCACCTCGCCTTCGACTTTGCCGCCGGCGCTACTGTTATCGCGGTGGTGGCAAGTGCCCTCCGTGGCGGGCGCTACGTTCATAAAGCGCAACCCGTAACCGAAGAACTGGCCGAAGGCGCAGCCGAGAGCGCAGTGGTGACAGGGTTGCCCGAGGACCCCGAAGACGTTGGCGCGGCGACGGGCAACGGCACCGACGCGCCGGGGCCAGCGTCGTTGCCGGCGGTGACCCGTTGAGCACCGCCGCCGAGACGTTGGCCACGGGAGGAGGCGTCGAGCTCCTCAGCATCGGCGCCGCCGCCGCGCTGGCGGGCGTCTCGGAGCGAGCTCTGCGCTACTACCAGGAGCTCGGGCTCATCACTCCCTGCGGCCGCACCCCCGGCGGTTTGCGCCGGTACTCGGAGGAGGATCTGGCGCGGGTGGCCCGGATCCGGGAGCTGCAAACGCTTCTCGGCCTCAACCTGGACGAGATCGCCGTCGTGTTGCGCAACGACGACCGGCTCGCCGAAATCAAGGCGGTCTACCACGACGAGCACACTGGCGCTGATGAGCGGAGCGGCTTGGCGCGCGAGTGCCTTGTACTGCTAGAGCAACTTCGGGGCACCGTAGAGACCAAGCGAAGCGCGCTCGAGGTCTTCCTCACCGATGTGGATGCCCGTATTGCGCGCGTCCGGGCAGTACTGCCGGCCGACTAACCTCACCGTGGCCGGCTTACGAGCGGCCTGTCATCGCCGACAACTTGCTCAAGGTGCCTCTTCATGTAGCCGACTGACTGCTTGCACCATCCTTCCGGGCGGGGCTGGGTGGTGGCCACCACGTCAACATTGAACCAAGAACGGTCCTTCATCGTGAAGTAGCTCGAAGAACAAGAAGACTTCGCCCAAACTCCGTCTCACAAGCCCCACCACCCGTAACCGAAACCGCGAACGCCCGTCGTAGTTGAGGGGCTCGCAACCGCCCGATTACCCACTTGAACATGCAAACTCCGCCTAACCTGCTCGGGCCCCCCACAATTGCCCGCCAGTGCTCTCAAGGAAGAAAGACTGTGACAATTTCAGGAAATGGCTCCGGAACCGAGCCCGCAGGTCGGGCCGAGGGACCGAAAAGGAACGCCCAGGCAGTGGTACTAGCTGGACCGGCGCATCCCTGCAGTCGGCCTCTATACCGGACCTGGTCGAGGAAGCAAAAGGCGCCAACCCGGAGGCCTGGACTGAGCTGGTTTCCCGGTTCGGCATGATGATCGCGGCAACGGGCCGTCGTTACCGGCTCACCCCGGCAGATGTGGCTGAACTTCAGCAGACGACCTGGCTCAGGTTGGTGGAGAACATTCACCGCGTGGAGCAGCCCGAACGGCTCGGCGGCTGGCTGGCTACCACGGCCCGCCGTGAGAGCCTGCACCTCCTCCGCCGGTCATCCAGGTACTGTTCCGGCGCTGACCAAATGCTGGCCAACATGCCCGACACCCAACTTCCCGAACCCGACGCCCGTCCGATCGCCGGGGAGCGCGAAATCGTCCTCCGATCGGCCTGGGAAAAACTGCAGCCTCGGTGCCAGGAGATCCTCTCCCGCCTCGTGGCCGATGAACCCGTCGGTTACAAGGATCTCTCCAGCCTTCTGCAAATGCCGGTCGGGAGCATCGGCCCCACGCGCGCCCGCTGCCTTCAGCATCTCCGCCGGCTGGTCGAGGAGGAAGGAGTGACGGCGGCCTGAGAAGCGCCGGCGCTGGTGGCACCCGGGTCGGTCGCGCCGGCGGCTCACTCCACTGGTTCCCCGTCCCTCCGGGTAGGATCAGACGGCCGCTGGCGGCGATAAGGGTGCGCGCCGGGCTCAGGAGGAGGCCATGACCGAAGGAACGCCGGCCATCAACCGCAAGAGCACCGAGGTGGTGCTACGGATGGGGGCCCAACCGGAACCGTCGCCCCGCCCGAGCCCCCACCGCTTCCCCGACGGCGCTCACTTCCGCATCGAGATCCCTAGCGTCGAGGGCCCAGAAGCTTTGGGCGCCGTGTTCGACGCCGCTGATTCCTACGGGATCGTCATCAACCGCGTCTCCCAGGGCAGCGGCGCCATGTTGCTCTCCGAGGCCGAACTGCGCGAAATGGCGCGGGCCGGTGCCGACCGTGGCATAGAGGTGTCCTTGTTTGTCGGGCCCCGCGAGGAGTGGGACCTGGGGGCGTCGTCCAGGTCCGCTGACGGCCCCGGGTTCGCCGGCCGGGTCAGGGGCGCGCGCCAGCTGCGTTATGCCTTTGAAGATGTCCAGAGGGCCACCGAGCAGGGCATCCGGGGTTTTCTCGTGGCGGACAGCGGGCTGCTCGAACTGCTGGCGGACTCGCAACGGCGCGGAGAGATCCCCTCTGAGACAGTGTGGAAGGTCTCAGCGCTTATGGCGCCGACCAACCCGGCCACTTTCGCCCAGCTCGAGCGCTTGGGTGCATCGACCATAAACGTGCCCTCCGATATGACTTTGGGCCAACTGGGCGAGATGAGATCTGTGTCCGAGTTGCCAATTGACCTTTATGTCGAGTCCCCCGATGGTACGGGCGGGATAGTGAGGGGCCACGAGGTCGGAGATCTCATCACGGTGGCGGCACCGCTGTACGCCAAGTTAGGGCTGCGTAATTCCCGGGGCCTGTACCCGAGCGGGCTTCACATCCGCAACGACGTCGTCGCCATCGCGCGCGAGAAAGTGCGACGCGCCGCCATAGCCCTCGAATGGCTCGAGCGCATGACGCCAGGGCTCGTCCAGTCGGCGCCCGGGGCCAAGGGACTCGGTATACCTGTACCGTGAGGCCTCCAAGGCCGGCCATTTCCCGTTTGCGACTGAAGGAAAATTCCTACACCGAGCTCGCACCGCGATAAAAAGGTCCTCGCCCACCCTCTGGTCAGTGCGACTCCCGCGGCACCCCGTGCCCGCTGGAACCGACCAGAAAATCAAAGTCGACCCCTCGGTCGGCTTGGAGGACGTGCTCAACGAAGAGTTTGGCGTACCCACGGTCGGGCCGCGGAACGCCCGGCCCGCCCTCTCCCCGTCGCCGTTCCAGTTCTTCGTCGCTGAGCTCGACGTTCAAAGCTCGCCGGGGCACATCGAGGACAACCCAATCACCCGAGCGGACGAACGAGAGAGGCCCCCCGACGGCAGCCTCGGGGGCGACGTGCAGGACCACCGTCCCGTACGCCGTCCCGCTCATGCGGGCGTCAGAAATGCGCACTACGTCATAGATCCCCTGTTCGAGCAGGGCTCGGGGCAACTGTAGGTTCCCGACCTCGGGCATGCCCGGGTAGCCTCGAGGGCCGGCGTTGCGCACGACCAGGACGGAGTCAGCATCTACGTCCAGGCCGGGGTCGTCACGCAAAGCGTTGTACTCGTCGATGGAGTCGAACACGAGCGCCCGCCCGCGATGGACAAGGAGCGACGACGTGGCCGCGCTCTGCTTAATGACCGCCCCATCGGGGCAAATGTTCCCAGTGAGTACCGCGGTGCCCGACCCCGGGGGCAAGAGGGGCGCGGCCAGCGGCATGACGACCTTGCGGTCGGACGTTTCCTGGGCATGCTCTCCGATCGCCCGGCCCGACACAGTCAGGCAGCCCTGGTGAAGAAGCGGCAGCAGCTCGAACAGGACGGCCGGGACGCCGCCGGCGTAAGCGAAATCCTCCATCAAGAACTCGCCCGAGGGTTTCAGGTTGACGATGGTGGGGACGTCTCGGGCGATCGTGTCAAGATCGGCGAGCTCGAGCGGGATACCGGCCCGCCCCGCTATGGCAATGAGATGGATGACCGCATTAGTGGAGCCGCCGATGGCCGCCAGTACCCTGACCGCGTTCTCGAACGCCTGGCGGGTGAGGACCGTTGACATCGTCACGCCCTCTCGCACCAGCTCCACGGCTCGGCGGCCGGTCCGTTGGGCCAGGGCGTGCCGGCGGGCGTCGACCGCCGGGAAGGCCGCTCCCCCGGCGAGCTGCAACCCCAGCGCCTCGGCCATGCACGCCATCGTTGACGCGGTGCCCATCGACATGCAGTGCCCGACACTGCGGGCGGCACAACCCTCGAGGTCAAGCAGGTCGTCGCTCGAGATCTCTCCGGCGCGTGCGAGCTCGCTCTTGCGCCAGAGGTCGGTCCCCGACCCGAGCTGCTCGGCCCCGCAGTGGGCGCTGAGTTGCGGGCCGCCTGTGAGCATGATCGTCGGCAAGTCGACGCTGGCCGCGCCCATCAATTGGGCGGGCGTCGTCTTGTCGCAGCCCGAAAGGAGCACGACACCGTCGACCGGGTTGGCCCGGAGCGTCTCCTCCACGTCCATCGACATCAGGTTGCGCAAGAACATGGCCGTCGGCCGCACAATTTGCTCACCGAGCGAGATGGTCGGGAACTCGAGCGGAAGCCCGCCGGATTCCCACACCCCGCGCTTCACCGACTCGGCGATGCCCCGCAAGTGGGAATTGCACGGCGTGAGCTCTGACCAACTGTTGGCGATGCCGATCACAGGACGCCCGTCGGCGACGTCTCGAGGTAGGCCCTCCATCAAAAGCCCGGATCGGTGGATGATCCCGTCGCGATCCCGCTTCCCGAACCACTCGCTGCTACGGAAACGGCTCGGCACTGTTAGCTCCTTTCAGCTGCACCCGGCCAGCATGGGCCATTCGATCGAGTAGGGTCAACTGTTAACCCCAGCTAAGGGGTCCCGCCGCAGCATATGCCGACAAAAGCAATGAAACTCGGAGAGGGGTGTGGCCCCGGTGAGCAGCCTCTCAGGCGCGCGGCCACCCGGCTTTCTGCGCCGCGGGCGAAGCAGAGCGGCCCTCGCCTACCGGAAGTCGGTAAATGACCGACCTGGCCGGGTCCCGCGCCCTCGGTGAGCTTTTAGGTTCCTCGGCCTACAAAGACCTGTGCCGGTTCCAGGTCGAGGACCCGTACCCCATCCTCGACCTGCTTCGAGAGGACGACCCGGTCCACTGGAGCCCCGAGCTCGAGTCGTGGTTGGTGACCAGGTTCGACCTCGTGCAGGAGGGACTTCGGGCTCCGGCGCTTAGCAACGACCGTACCGCCATCAACATGCGGGCCATCCCCGAGGCGCTGTGGCCTGACTATCGCTCGCTCGAGCTTCACGTTTCGAACTGGCTCGGGTTTACTGACCCGCCTAAACACGCTCGGATGAGGGAAATCGGCCGCAGCATCCTGTCACCGGCAGTCGTAAAGCAGCAACTGCCGAAAATCAGGAGCCTCGTCCAGCGCGGCGTCGATGAACTCCAGGACGAGCGCTCCTTCGACCTGCTCAGTGGGCTCGCGTTACCTCTTCCGCTGACGATCATCTCCGACATTCTGGGGGTGCCATCGGAAGATATGGCCAGGTTCCATCGGTGGTCGACCGAGATCGCTGGTTTCGCTGGCATCATGAACCCGGTCCCGGGTGACCCGGTGATGGGCCTCGTCGTCCAGCGGGCCAATGAAGCTTGGGGAGAGGCGGAAGAATATTTCACGGCGCTGCTGTCGGCGCGCGCCAAGGCCCCTCGCCAAGACGGGATAAGCACGCTGGCCGAAGCTCGGAAAGCTGGCCAGCTGACAACCGATGAAGCCCTTGGCCTTTGCGTGTTCTTGTTGGCTGCCGGGCACGGCACCACCACCGCATTGATCAGCAATGGCATCCTTGTCTTGCTCACGCACAGAGCGGCCACAGAACAGCTCCAGCGTGCGCCCGAGTTGGCGGCCACGGCGGTGGAAGAGATCCTGCGTTACGAAGGGCCCATCGCCACCGCGTCGCGCCTGGCGGCTGCCGATGTCCGGCTCGGCGGCCGGCTCATCACTGAAGGAGAGGCCGTGATCCTCCACCTCGGCGCGGCCGACCGTGACCCACGGTCCTTCGATAACCCGGGCTATTTCGACGTGGCGCGGTCTCCCAACCGGCACGTCGCCTTCGGGTGGGGCAAACATCTTTGCCTCGGCGCCCCTTTGGCGCGCCTGCAAGCCACAGCCGTCCTGGACGGGTTGGCGCACGAGAAAGTACTCGATCGCTGGGAATTGGACGGACCGCCGAGGTGGCGCCTCGGGCAAGCCGACGCCCGAGAGCTCGAGGAACTCAGGGTCTCGTGGTTGGACACGTGAGAAACTGGCGCCAAGGGCCCGCTCGTGAGCCCGCCGTCGCCCGTCCGGCCGGGCCGGCGCCCAAAAATGTAAAACGATAAAGCAAACCAACAGGGCAGAAAAGGAGAAATGCGGTGGCCACTGGCATTGTTCAGACGGAACTGGAGAAATTCCTGGGGCAGGGTACGGTACCTCTTTATATTGGGGGCGCCTGGAGAGCTGCGCATGGCGGCGAAGTCATCGAGGTTAAAGACCCGGCCAACGGTACTTTCCTGGCCGAGGTCACTGCGGGCGAAGACGCCGATATCGACGACGCCGTAAGCGCGGCGGACCGAGCCTTCCCCGGGTGGGCCGACCTTTCGGCCGCCGACCGGGCCACCCTTCTTCACCGCTACGCCGACGCCATCGAGGACAACGTGGAGCTACTGGGCCGCCTCGAATCTCTCGACGTAGGTAAGCCGGTGGCGGGGGCGATCGACTTCGATATCCCGTTCGCCGTCCAGGCGTTCCGGTACTTCGCCGACCTTTCCGTGCACATTCGCCGCTCCGACCCGCTCCCGGTGGCCCACATGGACGCACGGCAGGTCCAGTTGCCTTACGGCCCTTGCGGGTTCATCTTCCCCTGGAACTTCCCGTTCCTTCTGTTTGCGTGGGGCGTTGCCCCGGCGCTAGCGGCCGGGAACACCGTCGTGGTCAAGCCGGCCGAGCTGACGCCTCTCACTACGCTCTACGCCTGTCATCTGGCTGAACAAGTCGGGATCCCGGCCGGGGTGATCAACGTGGTGCCGGGTCTCGGCCACACTGCCGGCGCCGCTCTCGCCCGCCACACCGGGGTCCGGAGGATGTCGTTTACCGGTTCCCCTGAAGTGGGCAAAGAAGTGGCGGTCGAAGCGGCCCGCAACCTAATCCCGTGCAAATTGGAACTGGGCGGCAAGGGCGCGGCGGTCGTTTTTGATGACGTCGACGTCGCTGACACGGCCCGGAAGCTGGCCGGGGCCATAACCGGGAACTCCGGCCAGGTGTGCTGCACCGCCACCCGCTGGATGGTCCATGAGGACGTCGTCGACCAACTGGTGGCACAAGCCAAGGAAGTGCTGGCCGAAGTCAACATTGGCGCCGGCTCCGACCCGGACACCACCATGGGGCCCTTGGTGAGCGAGGGTCAGCGTCGCCGTGTGCTGGGCTACATAGACAAAGGCGTGGCCACAGGGGCCACCGCCCTCCTCGAAGGGGGTGAGTTCAGGCCGGCCGGGCACGAAAATGGCTATTTCGTTTCACCAGCTCTACTCACCGGAGCCCCCGACAACATTTGTGCTCGAGAGGAGATCTTCGGCCCTGTCGCCTACGTGGTCCCGTTCCGCGACGAAAACGAAGTGGTGACAAACCGTAAACAGCTCGCGGTACGGTCTCGCCAACAGCGTCTGGAGTGCCGACCTCAATCGGGCTGAGAGGGTCGCAGAGCGCCTCGTCGCCGGCAACAGCTGGGTGAACGCGCACAACGTTTTCGCCTATGGCCTCCCATACGGTGGCGTTAACTTGAGTGGTTACGGCGGGGGCGTTAACAGCCCGGAGACGTTTATGGACTACCTCAGGCACCAGACCATTGCCCGCCCGCTCAGCTGAGCCGTCCGCATGCTGACAACCGCCTAGCGCGCACTTGTCCCGCAGTGCCAGCGCGCTGCGCCCACAGCCCTCCAGGGTGCCCAGCCGACCAGGCCTAATCAACCGGGCCGGAACCGCTTCCGGACGGACCGTGGGCTGCCGCGCTGGACGCGGTGATCAGGCATGCCGGGGGGCGGGGGTGTGAGCAGGGAGAGTTCATTTGTCACCCCTCTGCCGCGTCCGTCCTGGAGGCCACGCCCTACGGCGCTAACAGATGCTGCCACCACAGCTAATCCCAAATGAGGTCCTTGTGAGCACAGTGGTCCCCCTCTGTCGTGACGAACTCGAAAATTACCTCGTGTCACCAGAGTTCGTCGCCCACCCGTACACGACGTTGCGCCAAATGCGCGAGGAGATACCGGTTTACTGGAGCGACTCGGTAGGCGGGTGGATAATAACCCGGTACGACGACGTCATGACGACGTTCAAGCACACTAAGGATTACTCCAACGAGGGACGCCTCGGGCGGGCGGCGGTGCACGTACCGCCGACGGAGCGGCAAAGCCTGCAGGTTTTCGAGGAGCACTACCGGACAAAAGGGCTTCTCCACTCCGACCCGCCCGACCACACCCGCCTGCGCAAGTTTACGGTGAAGGCTTTTACGCCCAGCCGGATAGAGGCCTTGAGGCCCCTTATCAGCCAGATCACCGAGTCCTTATTGGACAAATGTGACCGGGACGGCGGGATGGAAGTGATAGGCGACCTTGCGTCTGCACTGCCGGTGCAGGTGCTCTGCGACCTGATGGGGGTTCCGCAAAGCGATCAGCCCCTGCTGCGGCGCTGGGCCGACCAGCTGTTGGGTTTTCAGGGCGTGAACAAGCCTTCTTTGGAGCTTCTGCTGGCGGCGCAGACGGCCATCGTCGAGATCCGCGCCTACCTTCGCGAGGCCTTGGGCGAGCGCCGGCGCCGCCAACGTGACGACTTGCTTGGCGCGTTCGTTACCACTGAGGCCGAGCCCGGCGGTCTAACCGAGGCGGAGATCATCAATACCTGCCAGACATTGCTGGTGGCGGGGCACGAGACGACCAGGTCGCTCATAGGCAATGGCCTCGGCCTGCTCCTCGGTGAGCGAGCCCAGTGGGAGCGCTTGGTACGTGAGCCATCCCTGGTCCGCTCGGCCATCGAAGAGATAGTCCGCTTCGAGAGCCCCGTGGCCCGCCAACCCCGGCTTTTGAAGCACGACACCGTGCTCGGGGAAATGGACCTGCGGGAGGGCGACGTGCTGTTCCAGATGCTCAATGCAGCCAACCGTGATGCGTCCCATTTCGACCAGCCAGACGTGTTTCGAATCGACAGGGATCCCAATAAACATGTGGGGTTCGGATTCGGGACGCACTTTTGTATCGGTGCGCCGCTGGCTCGGGTCGAGGGCGAGATCGCATTTACGGCGCTAGTACGGCGCTTCCCGACACTGACCCTCACCGACCCCGACCTCCAATGGGACACGTCAAAGCCCAACTCGAGGCTGCTTTTGACGCTGCCTGTGACAGTCTGACGGGCTGGTGACGGTCTGACGGAGTGTGTCTAGCTACCGGGGGCCCTCTACACCCGGCGCGACCCGGGAACGCCATCGGAGGTCGCCGCGGCGGCGTCCCGGTTGGCCGCCAATACGCGCTGATAGGTGCCTTCGATGTGGCCATCCACGATCTTCACGGCCAGCACCCGCTTGCGGCGGGTGAGCACCTCGAGCAGGTCTTCGTGGTCCTTTAGCCACGACTCAGCAAAGTCGGCCCTCAGCGCCCCCCGGTGCACAAGGTACAAGAAAATCTGGGAGCGCAGCCCCAGCCACGCCTGGTAGAGGCGCTCGTGGTGGGCCGCTTGGTAGATAGCGTCGTGGAACGCGACGTCGAGACCGGCCACGGCTGATCGGGTAAGTGGGCGGGCCAGTTTGTCGAACTGGCTGAGCACCTCGGCCATGCGCTTGAAGTCGCCCGCGGTGGCGTTACGGCACAGCCATTCCGCGGCCAGCCGCTCCAGCGCAGTGCGCAAACTATAAATCTCGTAGACGGCGTCAAGACCCAGTTGCGCCACTGTCGCTCCCCGGTGGCGCTCCATGTGCACGAGGCCCTCCTGCGACAGCTTGACGAGCGCCTCGCGGACCGGTCCGCGGCTGACGTTGAGGTCCGACGCCAGGTCCTCCTCGACCAGTCGCTGGCCAAGGTCAATGCCGCCGGCAAAAATGGCGTCCCTGATGGCGTCAGTCACCTCGTCGGCGAGCACGCGCCGACGGGCGGGGCCTATCGCCGGAGAAGTCACCGGCGCGCCCACTGCAGCCTGTGTTCCTGACCAGTCCAGCTACTACGCAGTGGCGACAATCTACAGGCGCCTCCCCTCCCGGGTTATGGTAGCCCGACAGACGCCCCCCAGGAAGGCCAAATTCTTTACCGTAGTGTTACGACAAGAAGTCGGCTTGTTCCGTGGGGCGCGGGTGAAGCTTTGCCTTCGGCACCGCGCATGCCTGGCCGGGCAAACTGCTTGGCGAAGGAGGAAGCAGCGATGGCAGAAATGGACGCCAGGAGGCCGCGGTGTTAGCCGACCAGCCGCCGAAGGCCTCAGTCGTGGTGACAGGGGCGGCCAACGGTATCGGGAGGTCGACCGCCGCTCGGCTGGCCGCCACGGGCTGGGCTGTCGTAGGCGTCGACAGGGACGTTGCTGCTCTCGAAGACGCAATCGGCACCATCGCCGGGGTGGCTGTGGCCGGGGACATCCGCGACAACCAGGTCCTGGCCGAAGCCAGGCGGGCGGCCGAAGCGGCCGGCGAGCTCCGGGCCTGGGTGAACAATGCCGGCGTCGTCCGTCTTGGCCCCCTGCACATGATGGCGCCCGAGGTGATAAACGAAACTCTCGACATCGACCTGCGGGCGGTGGTCTTCGGTACCCGGGAAGCGTTGTCGTCGTTCCTGGCCAATGGTGTACGCGGGGTGATCGTAAACGTGTCTTCGGTCCACGCCCGAGGAGGCTTTCCCGGGTACGGTCCTTACGACGCCGCCAAAGGTGGGGTCGAGGCTTTGACCCGCTACGTCTGCGTGGAGTACGGCCACCTTGGGATCCGGTGCAACGCGGTGGCACCGGGGGCGGTGAACACGAGTATCGTGCCTAGCCCGCCGCCATCCGACGGGCCGCAGCCGGCGACGGCCGGTACTCCAGGCTTCCGATCTATCACCGATGCGCCGGGTCAGCGAGCCCCAAGAGATAGCCGAAGTGGTGGCCTTCCTGATAGAAGGCCCAACCCACGCCATCAACGGCCATGTGTTGGCCGTCGACAACGGGATTTCGGCCTGGAACTGCGCCTTCCCCCCGGACGAGTCGGTGGTGTTCGACCGGCAGCCCAACCGGTAGAGCAGTTGGCGCGCTCCCTGAAAGGGCTATAGCGGCTCATTCGCCCCCGGCCGTCGGCCGACCTGAGGGCGAAAACCGGTAGTCGGTGGCCGGAAGTGCTCCTTGACGACACTGCCGGCAACCAAGTCGCCCTCTTGCCCCCGATTTCGGCCCGCCGAGAGCCACGCTCGGGGTTTGCACGGCCTGGGGCGCCCGGCTAGACTAATCGTCAACAGTTTACCGAGTAGCGTTTAAGGCATTTAGCCGCTGGGATAATCTGTGCGGGAACGGGGGTTTCTCGGCCTTCTTTTCTGATCCTCTCGGACCCGCGGGACAGCAAGTAGGACGGCGCCGAGCGTGATTGGCGGCATCCGACGAGGGAGAGGCGATGACACCACGTAGGAAGTTCTTCGAAACGTTCGGGTACCTGAAGTTGCCTGGCTTATTAGCCGACGATATCGGCTGGATAAGCGACGAATTCGATGCGGTTTGGGCTCGTCGGACCGATATCCATCACGACGGTTCTCAGCGCACGATCTACCCCGACGCCTTCCTGAACGCCAGCCCCATATTAGCTCGGCTTATCGAGCACCCCTTGCTCAACGCCGTATGCGACGAGGTCGTCGGCCCAGACATCGTCTATTACGGCGGCGACGGCAATTACTACTCGGGCGACACGGCGTGGCATCGAGACGTTTTCGATATCCAGGATGGCGACGAGGCCAAGTCAATCGTCCGGCATATCAAGATCGCTTTTTATCTCGACCCTCTCACGGCCACGACGGGCGCCCTGCGAGTTATTCCCGGCAGCCATCATCTCGGCGACAAATTCGCCCAAGAACTGCGCGCCTACGCCCGCCAGGGCAGCACTGAGCTTGGCGTCGCCCCCGAAGACGTCCCTTCGGTGGCACTCCCGGTGACGCCCGGCGACATCATGATCTTCGACCACAGGATCATGCACGCCTCCTTCGGCGGGAGCGAGGCGCGGCGGATGTTCGCCATGAACCTGTTCGAGCCTTGCCATACCAGCCGGCAGAAGGAGTTGACGGCGCGGCTTTTCCGAATGTACGGGAGCCGCGGGATGTCCTATTTCTTCAGCGAGAAGTGTTACCGAGGATGCGCCACCGAGCCGGCTGCACCGCTTCGAACCGGCCCTCGAGTTCGACGCGGCGCGAGCCGAGGGTTACGCTGAGTTCAGTCAAGGGAATTCGGAGCAACTTGCACCCCTCTAGACCGAGCGCTGCATTGTAAGCCGCCAGTGCTAGGGGGGGTTTCCCAAAGCCTGGCTGGCCCCGGCTTGCGTCCACTGTTGACCCCGGCTAAGGTTACCGTTAACAGTTGACTGCTAGCAGTACACCGAAGTACTCGCAGCAGTCGACTGGACATCATAGCTGACTACCTAGGACAGGGGACCAGGCGAGGGGGGAATGAAGGTTCGGCGCGCAGTTAATTGGAAGATTTGCGCTGACCCGGCCAATGCCGGTCTCGGGGCCGGCTGGCCAAACGACATCCCGCTAGAGGCCACCAAGGCCCCCGTTCCCGGGATAATCCAGCAGATCTTCCCTGATTACCATGGGATCGCCTGGTACTGGTGTGAGCTGGGCGAATGGCCCGTCCCGGCCGGTCATCGAGCCCTCATCCGCTTCGAGTCGGTCGACTATGCGGCGAGAGTGTGGGTCAACGGCCAGCAGATCGGCGCGCATGAGGGCGATGGAGTGCCCTTCGAGCTGGACGCAACCGAGTTCCTCAACGCGGGCCGGCCAAACTTGTTGGCCGTCCGCGTGATCAACCCGGCCCGTGAGCCCATTGACGGCCTGGTCCTGGCCGAGGTGCCACATAGCAACAAGGCCGTGGCCGGCGAGTTCCGGCCCGGGGGCCGGCTACAACACCGGCGGGATTATTGGCGAAGTGGTCGTACGCGTCGAGCCTGCCACTCGTCATGCTCGACGTCTTTGTCCGCTCGCACCTGGGAACCGGCGTGATCAGCGTGGACGTCGCCGTACCGAGCGGGCCGACGGCGGCAGCGATGACCGTGGACGTCCTGGTGAGCGAAGACAGTACCGGGTTCCATGTCGCCCACGCCCGCGCACAGGTGAACGGGGCCGGGTCGAGCAGCGACGGGCCGCTTGTCCATGTCGAGCTGCAGGTGCCACGGGAGGACCTGAAGCCCTGGGACGTCGATGACCCGTTCCTGTACCTCGTCCGCGTTCGGCTCGAGCCGACCGAGGGCGGCCCGGCGGCAGACGAAAGGAACGTACGTACCGGCTTCAGAGAGCTTCGCATCCGCGATGGTTGGTTCGAACTGAACGGGCGGCGCATATACCTCCGTTCCACGCATACGGGCAACCATTACCCGATCGCTCAGGTGGTGCCCCAAAACCCGGCCCTGGTCCGCCAGGACCTCGTCTACGCCAAGGCGGCGGGGTTCAACACGGTCCGTTTTATCGCCGGCGTGGGCAGAGAGGACCAGCTCAGCTTCTGTGACGAGCTCGGCCTCATGGTTTACGAAGAGACGCGGGCGGCCTGGTTATTGGGCGATTCACCCCGGATGGGCGAACATTTTGACCGGTCTAACAACGAGATGGTCCGCCGCGACCGCAACCACCCGAGCGTGGTCATCTGGGGACTGCTGAACGAAACCTACGACGGCCCTGTGTTCAGGCACGCCGTTGGCTATCTGGCCAAGCTAAGGGAGCTCGACGACACGAGGCTGGTGTTGTTGAGTAGTGGACGCTGGGACGGTGACCTCGGGGTCGGATTCGTCTCCAACCCGGGCGAGTCAACCTGGCAGCACGAGTGGGGCGCCGAACAGGCCGGGGCCGCCCCGGTCAGCGTGGGCTGGGCCAACGACCCCGATCGTGGGGCCTTCGTGGCCGGCGCCGGCGACCTGCATCTTTACCCCCATCTCCCCGAGTCGCCCCTGGCCAAAAAACTCGTGCGCACAATGGGCGAGGGCGCCAAGCCCGTATTCCTGTCTGAGTACGGGGTGGGCAGCTTGTTCGATGCCGTCACCGCCTTGGCCGAGGCGTCCTGTTACCTCGCCCGCGACGACCCCGGTGCCAGGCCAGATAGCGAGCCACCGGACGTCGCGTACGTGCGGTCCATGGCTGAACGGTTCCTGTCCGACTGGGACCGCTTCGGGATGTCCAGCCTGTACTGCTTCCCCGAAGACGCTCTGGTCGAAAGCCAGCTGCACCAATCGGTGCACCGCGCCGCTACGTTCGACCTCATCCGGGCCAACGGCAACATTGCCGGCTACAACCTGACGGGCATGCTCGACCATGCCCTGACCGGCGAAGGCCCGTGGACCTACTGGCGCCGTTGGAAGCCATCGGCGATGGAAGTGACGTCTGAGGGCTGGTGGCCACTGCGTTGGTGCCTAGAACTCTCGCCGGCGGTAAATTTCCCGGGCGGGGAAGTCAACCTCGACGTGGCCCTGGCCAATGAGGACGTGCTCGCACCTGGCCGGTACGAGGCGAAAGTCGCCATCGTCGGGCCAGACGGCTGGCGCTGGCAGCGGTCAGTCGACATCGAGGTCGACGGCCAGCGCGGCCCGCTCGCAGTCCCGGTGCTAAGTGAGCGTTTGGCCCTCGGCGGTGGTCCCGGTCGCTATCGCTGCGCCGCCTCTCTTGGCACCTCCGCGGCGCCCGCCGCAGGTCGCCTTGACGCCGAGGTCATCGCACCACCCGCACCTCTAACCCTGAGGCGGCCCGTGGCCGCCTTGTGTTTTGGAGAAGCGGGACTGGCGTGGTTGGCCGCCAATGGCATCGAGGTGGCCACCAGCCAGGGACCATCGAATGACGTCGACGTCGTGCTCGTGGGGCACGCCGGCGATCTGGCCGCGCCGGACTGGCAAGAGGTTGCCGCCCTGGTCGACCGGGGCGCCACCGCCGTCGTGTTCAACCCATGGGAACTCATTGTCCCAGGGGAGACCTCGGCCGTGCTCCCGTTCGGGGCCTCCATTTCGGTCACGAAGTTCCACGATTGGCTCTACCACAAAGAGTGCTTCGCCAGAGAAGCTGCGTTGGTGACCGGGTTGCAGGAACCCGGCTTGATGAAGTGGCGCCTCTACGACCAGGTCCTTCCCCGTCACTTATTGCAGGGTGAGGCCGAAGACGTGGCCGCCTTCGCCGTTACCATCGGCTTCCCTTGCCCCGGGGGGTACGCGTCCGGCCTGATCGCGGCCACCTTTCGGCACGGGGCCGGTCGCGTGATCGTCAGTACGTTTGAGTTGCTTGCCCATGTGGGGTCGCTCGCCGTCGCGGACCAGTTGACCGTCAACCTTCTGCGCTACGCCGCAGGATGAACCCGATTGCCTTAGCGGCCGGACTAGCGTTATGCTGACATCGTCTACAATAAACATCAGCAAGGGGGTGCTGGTCGATGGTCCTGCCGGCGACTGCGGACGGAGGATCTCGGGTGGCGGAAGGCCACTCCCCGACGCCACCCCTTCGTGCCGCGGCTGTATTCTTCCGAGCGTAACTGCCAATAGCGAGAACGGAACTACAGTGTGATAGTAAGCAGCCCTTCCGTTGCGGCCGGCGAACGCCTCGCCGACACAAATCTCAGTGCCCCCCCTAGCTCACAGCTGAGAAAGCGCAAAGTATCTCGCACCCTCAAGGCGTGGGCCTTCCTGCTACCCACGTTCATTTTTATCGGCGCCTTCTGCTACTGGCCCGCGGTGCGAGCACTACAGGGAGCCTTCACGACCTGGGATGGCGTATCCGCACCTATCTGGGTCGGCTTCAAGAACTTCGAACAGCTCTTCCACGACACCGTCTTTTTGGGCGCTTTCGAGCATTTGTTCTGGTGGACCATTATCGGCATACCAACTGGCATCGCCGCCAGCTTGCTGGTGGCCGTCCTCATATACCGTCTCGACAGTACAAGAGCGCAGTACTGGTTCCGGGTCGCCTTCTGCCTTACACTCTGTCTACCTGGGATCGTCGGCATCCTGACCTGGCAGAACTTTTACGACATCGGCAGCGTAGTCGACGTCGTATTAAAAGACATTGGTCTTGGCCAATTTGCCACGGCCTGGCTGGCCAACCCGCACACGGCTCTAGGCGCGCTCATCTTCATGAATTTCCCCTGGGTGGGCGCCTTTGCCATGCTGGTCTTCTACGCCGGCTTGCAGGCTATCCCGCACGAGATCCTCGACGCGGCCAAGGTCGATGGCATCTCTTCGTGGAGGCGGATCTTCAACATCGAACTACCGCTCATAAAGGGACAGATGAAGGTGATCCTGGTGCTGGCCATCATCGGGATCACCCAAAACCTGCTCCCTCCGCTGCTTCTCACCCAGGGCGGCCCCAATAACGCGACCTGGACGCCTGTGCTCTACATGTACGAAAACGCGTTCCAATACGCTCAGATGGGCTACGCCTTGGCGATCGCTTTTCTACTCTTTCTAATATCGTTGGTGCTTGCCCTCATCGCCATGAGGTTCCTTCGCTCCGACGACGAGAAACGCAAGAGGGTGGCATGACCGTTATTACTGATGCCCACATTGTCCGGCACCATCGCCGCCGCTTCGTGGTCAAGACGTCTCACTATTTCATACTCGTCGCCATCGGGATACTGTCATTGTTCCCGATATATTTCGCGGCGGTGACAGGACTGAAGAACGGGATCCAGCTGCAGGAGAACCCCTTCAACATCGCCATCGCTCACCCGTTCGGCACCTTTTATGCTCAGGCCTGGGAGTACCTGAAAAACGACCTACTGCGCACTACCCTGATCGTGTTGGCCAGTGTGGCCGGCATCGTGGTCCTCGGGATGCTGAGTGCCTACGCCTTCGCCCGCATGGAGTTTTTCGGAAGCACCTTCTTGTTCTACGCCATCTTCGGGTTGTTGCTGATACCCAGCTTCCTTACCCTCATCCCACTGTTCCTGGAAGTAAAGAGCATGGGCCTGCTGAACAACCCACTGGCTTTGATCCTGCCCTACATTGCCGGCGGCCAAGCTTTTGCTATTTTCGTCTTCCGATCGTCCATTCGAGGGATCCCCGAAGAGCTTTTCGAGGCCGCTCGAGTCGACGGCGCCAGCCACATGCGGATGCTGCTGCGAATTGTGGCGCCCCTGTCTCGCCCTATTATGATCGCCGTTGCGCTGCTCAACGTGACGGTGTTCTGGGGTGACTACGTTTTCCCCAGTCTGGTCCTCGGGGTCCCGCAGTCGACGGCAGCTATGGCCATCGGCAATTTCCAGCAACCCACCGCGGTGCCGGACATCAATCTGGTAAACCTGCAGTTTGCCGCCTACACGATCGTTTCTATACCGATGATCCTGCTGTTTATCATTTTCCTGAAATACTTCATCTCAGGCATGGCCAGCGGCGCCGTGAAACTCTAACCCAGACCACTCCTGTAAAGGTCCAACATAAAATAGAAAATGAGGGAGGAACAAGCTCAAATTATGAGAGCTAAAACGACATCACCCAAACCCCAGAGATGGGTAAGAAAGTCCGTGGCGTGCGGGGTGTCCGCCGCGGCCTTGGCCGGTGGCTTGACCGCCTCGGTCGCCAGCACAGCCAGCGCCCAAGGCATACCCAAGCTAAGTTATTCGGGCACAATCACCATGTACGCCGCCAACTACAACCCCCAGATCAAGGGCGTGACGCCGCCGCCGGGCTCGTTGACCGACCCCGAGACTGCCGCCGCCGCGGCTGCGTTCGAAAAGATGTACCCCAATATCAAAATCCAGTTCGTGCCCGGAAGCGCCGAGATAGGGACAGGCCAGTACTACATCTCGGAGTCGGCCGCCGGGGCGCTGCCCGATGTCGATGAGGTACCTGGCTACTACGTAAATGTCACCTTACCCTTTGGGATATTCCAGGACCTGCTGCCGTCGTTCCAGAAACCCAACCCGTTCATCCCGGGCAACAAGAGCTGGATCTCCACCATGAACCCCGTGGCGTTGCACATTGATAGCGCGCCGGGGAACACGCCGGGCACGACCGGCATTTTCGTGGTAAACGGGGACTGGGGTGGCATCGGGTTCTACTACAACAAGAACCTGTTCAAAGAGGCCGGCATTGCCGCTCCGCCCAAGACGTGGAACCAGTTGCAGGCCGACTCCACCCAAATCGTCAACCGCCTGGGCTCCAAAGGGGTTTACGCGGGAGCCTCGTTCTCCCCGGTCATCTACAACTGGTTCGCCCACTACTTCCAGGCCAACTACCTCGGTGTGAACAAGATGAAGACCATCTTTTCCATACCGTCGGACCTGAGCGCCGGCTATCAGTCGTACTTCTATGCCAATGACGGGAGCTGGCTCAACCCGGCCAAGAACCCGAAGCTGACTGCATGGTGGCCCCTCGGCAAAGAGCTGATGGCTACGTGGGCCCCCAAGGACGTGGACGTGCCCGAGAACACGGCGCCCACCATCCCCAACGGCCAAGCGTTGTTCCTCGGCCAGCAGGTGGCCTACGAATTTGGCAGCGGGTACGTCATCCCCAAATTGGTCGCCAAACTGCCCAAATCCCAGCAGTTCCCGGTCGGGTACTTCGAGCTCGACAGCCCCAACGCTTTCATGGGCACGTCACAATACGCGACCAACCTGCCGGTGTGGCAGGACAATGGCGGACCAGAAACGGCCTTCCAGTTTGCCGTCGCCTCCCCTAAGTCGGACAAGTCGATGACGCCCGAGAAGTTCCAGGCTGCTCTGGCGTGGCTCCAGTTCATCTCGACGCCCAAGTGGGACTCCGCCATCGTGAACGAAGAAGGAAACGCCATCCCGATCATCAAAGGCGCCACCGCTCCGCCGGCTCTCGAGTCCATCGACAAGGAACTGGCGGCAGAGTCGAACGCCTACTACCCGATGGCGTTGTTCGACAGCGTGACGTCCTCGTCGTTCAATACTATTGACGGGCTCTACCTCGAGTACGTTGATGGCTACATCTCCCTGCAGAAGGCCGTGCAAGAGTACGACAAAGATGCGGGCCAGATCATCGGGCAGTTCAACGCGTCACACAAGGAACTGGTAGCGAACACAGCCGCGTTCTTCAATAAGAAGCTCGGCATCAAATAGCCGCTAGTTCATTCATGACCACGCAGTACTAGTTTGACGTGATCGAGGGGACGGGTCTTTCGGCTCGTCCCCTCATTGACGGTAGATGCGCAGTGCAACTCGATCCTTCTGGCGGCTGTACGAAGACGAACCCTGAGTTGGGCGAGACAACGGGGAAGTAGAACATTGCGGCGAGGAACATTCTGGCGACCGGCGATCTCCTATCTCCCGGCTCTCGTGCTTGTCGGACCACGGCCGACGGAAACCACCGGCAGCGGCAATTGCCGGCCCGAGCCAAGGTACCCGGAGTGGTAACGGGTGCCCGCTGACACGGGGACACATAGCAAATAGAGAGCCCAAATACAGGGGAGGGAACAATGATTGCCAAGTCAACAGCCAGCAGCACCACCACCCGGGCCCGGAGGTCGTGGACGTATGCCATGTGCGCCACGGCTCTGGTCGGAAGCACGACCGCGGCCATGTCGAGCACCGCGGGAGCAGCAACGGCGAGCCCGCCCAAGCTGACATACAAGGGCACGCTCACCATGTACGCCGGTACCTATAACCCACCGCTCCCGGGGGTCAAGGTGGCGCCGGGTACGGTGGCGGACCCCGAGATGTCTGATGCGGCCGCCGCGTTCGAAAAAATGTACCCCGGGATCTCGATCAAGTTCGTGCCGGCCAGCGCCGAGATAGGGACGGGGCAATGGTACATTTCGGAGGCGGCCGCCGGCTCGCTCCCCGACGTGTCCAGTGTGCCGGGTTACTACGTTAACGTCACTTTGCCGAACGGCCTATACCAAAACCTGATCCCTGCTTTTGAGAAACCCAATCCCTTTATCCCGGGGAACACAAAGTGGATCGACACAATGGACCCTTACGCCCTTCGGATCGATACCGTGCCGGGGAACACCCAGGGCAGCACGGGAATATTCGTAGTCAACGGCGACTCCAGCGGCATCGGGTTTTACTACAACAAGAACCTGTTCAAGGAGGCGGGCATCTCCGCCCCACCGACGTCGTGGCTCCAACTCGAGGCTGACTCGAAACAGATAGACGCCAAGTTGAGCTCGAAAGGTATCTACGCGGGAGCATCGTTCGCACCGGTCATCTACAACTGGTTCGCCCACCTGTTCCAGACCAACTACCTGGGGTTGGCGCGGCAACGCACGATTGCCAACCTTCCCGTATCGCTAGCCTCGGCCTGGCCCTCGTATTTCTATGACCATGACGGCGACTTCCTCAACCCGGTCAAGAACCCGGCCATGACCGCTTGGTTTGCGGCCGGAAAGGACGTCATACAAACCTGGGCGCCCAAGGACATCGACGTCCCGGAGAACACGGCATCCACGATACCGGACGGTGTGCAATTGTTCCTGGGCCAGCAGGTAGCGTACGTGTTCACGCAGGGGTACTCGATCCCCCACCAGATTAGCCAACTGCCAAAGTCGCAGCAGTTCCCGGTCGGATATTTTGAGATCAAGAGCTACGACGGGACCTCGCCCTATGCCACTTCTCTGCAGACATGGCAGGACAATGGGGGGCCGGCCGTAGCATTTCAATTCGGGATTGCGGCCCCCAAATCGGACCGGACGATGACTCCAGCGAAAACCCAGGCTGCGTTGACTTGGCTGCAGTTCATTTCGACGCCGCAGTGGGACTCCAAGATCGTCGACGGTAGCGACGGTGGTGCCCTGCCTATCATCAAGGGGGCGACGGCTCCGCCAGGACTGCAGTCGGTGCTCAACGAGTACGACTCGCTGGCCAATGATACTTTTGGCGCCGGCGCCCTGTTCGACAGCTTGACCGCGTCCTCTTTCGAGACAATCGACGGCCTCTACCTCGAGTACGTCGATGGGTACATCTCCTTGTCGAAGTTGGTGTCGCAATACGATTCCGATGCCGCATCGATCATGAAGACCTACAACTCCCAACATGCCGTGGCGGTGGCCAAGCTCACCGCCTACGAGAACAAGGCGTTGGGGGTCAAGTAGCTCCGAGGTAGTCAGGACCGCATTACTCAAACGTTGCAGCAGGGGGACCGCTAGCCGGCTGTCCCCCTGCTTCACCTCAGTCGTAGCGTTGCGAACCCCATATGTGCCTGCTTGCCGGCCAAACCCCCAAACGGGGCCAACCAAAGGAAAGAGCCATGACCACCACAACCCCCGGAGAGGGGCCCACCCCGGCCGACTGGGAGTGTTTCGGGACCTGGGCTGACAGTCTGTTCGAGCAGACGACGACGTTCCCCCTGAGCTTCGTCTACGGGGGGTCGCTGGTACGGGGGATCCCTTCGGAATGGTCGCCGGCCCGGAGTTTTCGGCGCTTCGGGCCCACTATCGTCGAGACGGCGTACGAGGGCCGAGACCCCGAGACCGGTCTCGGGCTTCGGGTCGAAGTCGTCCGCTACCTGGACTTCCCCGTCCTGGAGTGGACGGCCTGGCTCACGAACCATTCGGACCGGCCCACCCCTCGGGCCCATGACATTACCGCCATCGATGCCACATTTAGAGGGCGGAACGGCGCCGTCTACCACGGCAACGGCGATTTCTATAGCAACGATGGCTACACCTGGGGGACAACGGCGATGGAGGGGCGGGGCCCGCTCGAGGTCGGCCCCAACGGGGGCCGGCCGTGCGACGGCGCCTTTCCGTACTTCCGTCTCCTGTTCGAAGATTGCGGGCTGACGATGGCGATCGGTTGGCCGGCCCAGTGGCACGCCCGTTTTAGCGACGATGGCGGCTCCATATCCGTCCGCGCCGGGCAGGACCGCACCGATCTGAAGCTGCTGCCCGGGGAAACCATACGCACACCGCGTATCACCCTCATGGGCTGGTCCGGCGACCAGGCCCATGCCGTCAACCTTTGGCGGCGCTGGTACCGCACCCACGTGATGCCCCGCCCCTCCGGGCAGCCGGCCCGGCCGTTGTTGTCTTTATCGGGAACTGACGAAGGAGTCGAGTTCACCGCGGCTACCGAGGCCAACCAGGTCGAGTACCAGCGCCGCTTCGCCGCAGAGGGAGTTGACTATGACGTCTGGTGGATCGACGCCGGGTGGTACCCGTGCACAGACAAGGAAGGAAGGCGTGATTGGACGATAACGGGTACGTGGCGCACCGACCCGGACCGCTTTCCTGACGGGCTGGCCCGGGTCAGCCAGGGCGCGGCCGAGCACGGTGCTCAGTTGCTGCTTTGGTTCGAGCCGGAGCGCGTGTTCCCGGGGACCGAGCTGGCTGTGGAGCATCCCGACTGGGTCCTGGCGCCGCCGCCCGCCGTTGACCGGGCACGTGTGTCCAACCACCTGAGGTCAGGATTGCTAGACCTGTCCAACCCAACCTGCAGAGCCTGGTTGACCGATTACGTCAGCGGGCTTATCACTTCCTACGGCATCGGTATCTACCGGCAGGACTTCAACTTCCCGCCTCTTGATTATTGGCGGGAGAACGACGCCGAAGACCGTCAGGGTGCGACCGAGAACCTTCACGTGCAAGGCTATTTGGCCTTTTGGGACGAACTGCTGGAGCGGCACCCGTCCCTGCTCATCGACTCGTGTGCCTCAGGCGGCCGGCGCAACGACCTCGAGACCATGCGCCGCTCAGTCCCCCTCCACTACACCGACTGGGGCTACGGCCAGCACCCGACGAAACTGGACTTCCACCGGACCATGTTCGAGTGGTTGCCATACTTCAAAGAAACGAGCCTGTCGTGGGACATCCCTGAGGCCACCCAGGAAGGCCTCGACGCCAAAGAAGGGGACGCGTTTGCATTTCATTGTGCGTTGGCACCAATGCTGGCGCCCGCCGTGGACATAAAACGCCCCGATAATGACTTCGGCACCGTTCGCCAGATGGTGGCCATCTGGCGCTCAGTAGCAGAAATCCTGCTAGAGGGGGACTACTACCCATTGACACCCCCCGGTCGTAGCGGGAAGGAGTGGGTCGTATGGCAGTTCAACCGCCCTGCCGACCTCGGCCGAGGGACCGGCGCCGACGGCTTCGTGCAAGCCATCCGGCTGGCTGGCTCAGACGAAGACCGGTCCTCTGCCCGCCTGCAAGGTCTCGACCGTAACAAGGTCTACGCCCTGGAGGAAGCCGAGACCGGTGAGCGCCGCGAAGTGGCGGGTGCTTCGTTGTTGGACGATGGCCTCCACTTCGAGTTGCCGCGGCGGCGAGGGAGCATATGGACCTACAGTGAGAAGACCTCTTGAGCGGATGATCGCTCCAATGACAAGAGGCCGGAGCCAAAGGAGGTAAGACGACTCGCCAGGATCTCTGACGAGGCCCTCTCCGCCCTCGGCGTGAGCCCTTCGCTGTTGACGCAGGACGAGCGGGACATGCTCGACGAGCAGGGTTACCTGCCCCTGCCGGGCATCCTGGACCCGGGGGAAGCAGCGGCTCTGGCGCGGCTGTTCGACCAACTTGTGACTGACGAGGGCGACCAGGCCGGGTTGGAGGCGCACCAGGAGCAAGGGGCCGACCGCTTGGCCAACCTGGTCGACAAAGACCCAATGTTCGACCTGTGCTGGAACAACCCGCACCAGCTGGCGGCTATTTCGCACGTGCTTGGCTGGCAGGACTTCAAGGTCTTCTCGCTAAATGGGCGGGCAGCCTTGCCGGGGCAAGGGCATCAGGGCCTCCACGTCGATTGGGGTTCCGCCGTCTCGGCCGGTGATTACCAGATCTGCAATTCCATCTGGATGCTCGACGACTTTACCGAGGCCAACGGGGCCACACGGATAGTGCCCGGCTCCCACCGATGGGGACGCCTGCCCCAAGATGACATGGCCGACCCGCGCCAACCGCACCCAGAAGAGATCCTGGTGCTCGGCTCGGCCGGCACGGCGGTAATTTTCAACAGCCACCTTTGGCACGGTGGCACTCTGAACCGGACGGGCCAACCTCGGCGCGCCCTTCATTCCGCCTATGTCCGGCGAGACAAGAAACAGCAGACCATATTTCGGGACTACCTTCACCCCACCACTTACGAAAGGCTCAGCCCGGCCCAGCGCTACTTGCTCGAGGTATAGGCCGGGACTAAGTCGTTTCTCAGCGTTGCACCCGGGCGCTGCCTCCGGCCATCAGGCCCTCGACTTCCGAGAGACTGGCCATCGACGTGTCACCCGGGGTGGTCATGGCCAAAGCGCCGTGGGCGGCGCCGTACTCGACCGCCGCGGCCAGGTCAGCTTTCTCCATCAGGCCGTAAATTAGCCCTGAGGCAAAGCTGTCCCCACCGCCAACGCGATCGAGAATTTCCAGGTCCGGACGGTGCCTCGCCTCGACGAAGCCGTCTTTGGACCACGCCACCGCCCCCCAGTCGTTGAGGGTGGCGGACTTCACCGCTCGCAATGTGGTGGCCACCACGGCCAGGTTGGGGAACTGGGCCGTAACTTCCCCGATCATGGCTTTGAAATTGGCCGGGTCCAGGCTCGACGCGTTGAGGTCCGTCCCCGGCACCTCGAACCCGAGGCAGGCGGTGAAATCTTCTTCGTTCCCGAGCATTACGTCAACCTGGGCCGCCAGCCGCCTATTGACCTCCTGCGCCCGGGCCTGGCCGCCGAACGATTTCCAGAGGCTGGGCCGGTAATTGAGGTCGTATGAGACGATGGTGCCGTGACTGCGAGCGGCGGTCATCGCTTCTTCGATTACGGCCGGAGTAGTGTCAGACAGGGCGGCGAAAATCCCTCCGGTGTGGAACCAGCGCACCCCCAGCCCGCCGAAGAGGTGGTCCCAGTCAATACTGCCAGGGCGGAGTTGACTGGCAGCAGTATGGCCCCGGTCGGACATCCCTACGGCGCCCCGCACCCCAAAGCCGCGCTCGGTGAAATTGAGCCCGTTGCGCACACTTCGCCCGATCCCATCGTATTTGGCCCATTGGACAAGGGAAGTGTCGACACCGCCCTGCAAGATAAGGTCCTCGATGAGCCGGCCCACCTCGTTGTCCGCAAACGCAGTGACCACGGCCGTCCGTAGCCCGAAACAGCGGCGCAGGCCCCGGGCCACGTTGTACTCGCCACCGCCTTCCCAGGCCGCGAACGAACGGGCCGTCCGGATGCGCCACTCGCCCGGGTCAAGTCGCAACATGACCTCGCCGAGCGAGACCTCGTCGAAACGGCACTCTTGTTTGGGCCGAACGTTGGGCAGAGCCATGTCCGTCTAGCTCAGCGCCGTCACGGCTGGCCCCGAAGCGCGGTCTTGGATGCCCGTCACGACAGACACCGCCTCGGCCGCCAGCCGGCGCACTTCGTCGAAACGCTTCTCGGCCAGGAGGCCAGGGGCGACCATCCAGCTGCCGCCTACCGCCAGCACGGATTTGAGTTCGAGGTACCTGCTCAGGTTTTCCGCGGTTATGCCACCGGTCGGGATAAAACGCATCATCGGGAACGGCCCGGCCAAAGCCTTCAGGGTGCCCACGCCACCCATCGCCTCGGCGGGAAAAAACTTGACAACTTCTACCCCTTCGTCGAGGGCCATCTGGACCTCCGTTGGCGTGGCCACGCCCGGGAACACGGGGACCTGCGCCTCCCTGGCCAGCGTCACGATGTCCTTGCTGAAGCCGGGCGTGACAACGAACTTGGCCCCGGCGGCCAGCGCTTCTTGGAGCTGACTGGCTCTCAAGACAGTGCCGGCCCCGACCACCATTTGGGGGTCGCCGGCGATGGCCTTTATAGCGTCGACCGCGGCGGAGCTGCGGAACGTGATCTCCGCGCACCCGAGCCCGCCGGCCTTAAGCGCCTCCGCCAACGGGGGTGCGTCGTTAGCGTCCTGGACGACCACCACCGGCACCAATCGCCACGCCGAAATGCGGTTAACAACTTTCGTCAGGTCCACGCCGCGCAGGCTACCAAAAGTAGTGGTGGCACCGACGTTGCCCAAAGCGCCCCGCCCCCTGTAGCATGCCGAAATCTCTCGCAAAGGTTTTCCAGAGCAATCCCGGCCTCCCGGCGGTCCCGGGGACGACGACAGGGCCAACGCGGGCCCGGTTATGCCGGTGTCCGAGCAACACCTGGCCGTCCAACCCATAAGCCCCGGCACGGTCAAACTGACCGCCGGGTTCTGGGGAGACCGCCAGCGGCAGAACCGCGAGGTCACCATCCCCCATGGGATCCAGATGCTCGAGAGCAGTGGCACCATGGAGAACCTTCGGATCGCGGCGGGGACCTCGAAGGGCGAGTACCACCTCCCCGTGTTCCGCGATTCCGACCTTTACAAAGTCCTGGAAGCCGTCGCATGGGAACGCGCCCATGGCGCCGACCGTGATCAGGAGCGGTTTTTCGCTTCGAGCGTGGACCTTATCTCGGCGGCGCAGGAGCCCGACGGCTACATCAACTCCTACGTGCAAGTGGTGGAGAAGGGCCGGCGCTTCGCCGACCCGGCCATGGGCCACGAGCTTTACTGCGCCGGGCACTTGTTCCAGGCCGCCGTGGCCGACGCCCGGACGGCGAGCGGCCCTGCGGGCCTCGGCCCGGTGGCAGAGCGGTTTGCGTCGATGCTGGTGGACGTGCTCGGGTCGTCACAGGCCACGTTGGTGGAGGGCCATCCGGAGGTCGAAACGGCACTGGTGGAGCTGTACCGGACCGGCGGCGACCGGCGGTACCTGGATCTGGCGGAAGACATGATCGGGCGGCGGGGCCGAAAGACCCTCAGCTGGCGAGGTTTCGGGCCCACTTACTTCCAGGACGACGTCCCCTTCGAGCAGGCCCGTTCGGTGCGGGGCCACGCCGTGCGCTGTCTGTACCTGCTCGCCGGCGCCACGGATCTGTACACGGAATCAGGGAAAAAAGAGCTCTGGTCCTCCCTCCTGTCGCAATGGGAGGACATGACCGCAGCCAAGACGTACCTCACCGGCGGGGTGGGCTCGAGGCACCAGGACGAGGCCTTCGGGGACCGCTTCGAGCTCCCGCCGGACCGGGCCTACTGTGAACGCTGCGCCGCTATCGCCTCGATTATGTGGAACTGGCGGCTACTTCTGCTGACCGGCGAGGCCCGTTTCGCCGAGCTTCTCGAGCGCACGCTTTACAACGGTTTCCTGGCCGGTATCGGGTTGGAGGGCACCACCTTTTTCTACGTAAACCCGTTGCAAACGCGCCAACCCATGACCCGTTCGCCCTGGAACTATTGCGCCTGCTGCCCGCCCAATGGCATGCGCCTGCTGGCCAGCCTGGAGCATTACGTGGCCACCACCACCCGCCAGGGGGTCCAGATCCACCAGTTCGTCTCAGGATCGGTGCGGGCCGAGCTGGGGGCGCTGGGGGCGCTCGAACTGGCCATGGAGACGGACTACCCCTTCGGCGGCACGGTTTCGATCCGGGCGGCCAGCGTGCCGAGGGGGACATGCGAGGTGGCCGTGCGCGTCCCTTCCTGGGCGGACGGGATGACGGCCCGCCTCGAGGGCCGGGCCATAGCCGACCAACCCGGCCCTGACGGTTACCTGCGCGCCCGGCGCGAGTGGGAAGTCGGAGACGAGCTTGTCATCGAGTTCCCGATGCAGGCGCGCCTCGTGCGGGCCAGCGCCGACGTGGACAGCGTTCGGGGTTGTGTGGCCTACGAACGGGGGCCGCTGGTCTATTGCTTCGAGGGCGGCGATGTCGCTGGTCGAGAGAGCCTGGAACGGGTGGCGGTAGTTAGCCGCCGTGTACCGACCGAGGTGCCTGGGTTCGAGATCGGCGGCCAACCGATGGTGGGCTTGAAGCTCGAAGGATCGGGCCCCGTCGGTCAGTCGTCGCCCAGGTGGCCCTACTCCGACGCGGTTGCAGACCAGTCGGGAACGGGCGACGACCCTCAGAGTGAGGGGATCGCCGTCGCCAGCGCGAACCAGCTCGAGCTAATCGCGGTGCCGTACTTTGCCTGGGCCAACCGCGGCGGCACCGATATGCGCGTCTGGGTGCCCGAACACCGCTGAACCAGCGGCTCGTGCCCCTCGCAGGCACAATTTTTCCGGCACCGCCGACATTTAGGTGACTGGACGCCCCGACTTAGCGCCGCTACGATCACCAAAAAATCCACGAAAAGGTTTTCATAGGATGTGAAGACCTGAAAGTGGTCAAACCTGCAAGGGAGGGTGGTCCGCCATGAGGCGAAGTTATCGGAAGCTCTTTATTCCGGTGTTAGGGACAGGTATGGCACTGTCCATGACAGGGATCCCGGCCGCGTCGGCCGCGACAAAGGTCCACGCGTCGACTTTCGGCGTCAACGCAACCGGGACAGTGTCGTTCTGGATCAGGGACGCTACCGAAGCGGCAGCGCTCAAGCTGATTCCAGAGTTCAACGCCACTCATAAAAACCTCAAGATCGTGATGCACGTGACGTCGCCCAACGATGACACGAGCCAGCTGGCCACCGCCATCCGTGCCGGCGACCCGCCTGATCTAGTCGGGCTCAACGACATCGACGTCCCCGAGTTCTCCCACCAGGGGGCGCTCATGAACATCACGCAATATGTCAACGCGCTGCCGTACAAAAGCGAGCTGAGCCCGGGCCACCTCGCCTTAGCCGCCATCGGCAACCAGTATTTCGGCGTACCCTACCTGTCCGACCTCTCAGTCCTCTGGTACAACAAAGCGCTGTTCAAGCAGGCTCACATAGCCAACCCCCCCACGACGTTCGCCCAGATCGCGTCCGACGCGGCTGCCGTTAGCAAGCTCAGTACTGCGTCCCATCCCGTCTACGGGCTCTCGTTCGCCGGTGACTGCCAGGGATGCCTCGGCTTCGTGATGCTCCCTGACATCTGGGCCAGTGGCCAGCACCTGATCACCGGCCCGCTGGGCACCCAGAAAGCCAACATTGTCGGTAATGCGCCGCTCAAGTCTCTGTTGAGCACGTACGCCCAGATCTGGAAGAACAAGGAGGCCCCGGCCGCCGATCAGACTCAAGACGGCACCACCTGGGGTCAGGACTTCGGCAAGGGTAATGTCGGGCTGCTCCCCGGCGACTACGGGTTCTTCAACACCTTCGAGAAGGAAGGCCTGCCCACCGCTGACTTCGCTGACGTCCCGCTACCGAGCGAGAACGGCGGCCACGGAAGCACGTTCGACGGGGGCGACGACTTCGTGATCCCCCAAGGGGCGAAGAACGCATCGGGGGCATGGGAAGTCGTGCAATGGTTCCTGGCCAAGGCGCAACAGCTGCAGTACGCGCCGGACGGCGAGTCCCCGGTACGCAGCGACATCGTTACTCCCGCCTTCACGGCCAAGTACCCTTATGACGCCGTAGCGCTCAACACGCTCAAATACGGCTCGGTCGAGTACACGCTGGCCTACAACGCCGTCTTCAACAACCCGGGAGCCCCGTGGTTGAAGATGTTCGACGAAGCCGTGTACAGCGACAACGTCAACCAGGGCCTTAAGGTTGGCCAGAGCGGTATCCAGTCCACCCTCGACGCGGCGGACGCTTAAGCTCATTGCTGTGCCGACAACGCCGCGGGCCGGGCTCACCGGTCCCGCGGCGTTGCGTCCTACCTGTGACTTTAATCAGTGACGTCACGGCCCCAAGGGAGACGCACGACTCGGATCGGAGGTGAGAGGTATGGGGATAGTTACTTCGACGGCACGGGCTCCGTCCTCTCAGAGTGATGCGCCGAGCATGGCCGGACCGCAACGGCGCGGTCGGTACCGCACCCGGTCTCGACGCGAGGCCCGTATCGGTTATCTGCTGGTGGCGCCGGCCCTGGCCTTTGTAGCTATCTTCATCTTGTACCCACTGGGGTACGGTGCCTTCATCTCGTTCACCAACTACCCCCTTGTCGGGCCGTACCACTATGTCGGGGGCGCCAACTACAACGCCCTGGTCCACGACTCCACCTTCATCCACTCCATCTATTTCACCCTGGAGTACACCGCCATCGTGACCTTACCGATCCTCGTGGTCGGGTACCTGCTGGCCGTCTTCACCCGCTCCAACCGGTTCGGGTCGACGTTGTTCCGTACCTGTTTCTTCCTTCCCTTCATCGTCGGGATCAGTACGCTGAGCTTCCTCATGGAGGTCGAACTCCAGCCTGGCTTCGGGACCATAAACGTCATCCTCTCCAAGCTGCATCTAGCCAGCATCAACACGGCGTGGACGGCGAACACGGCGCTAGCTACGACTGCCATCTGCGTACTCGTCATCTGGTTCGCCTCAGGGTTCACCATGATGATCCTCATGGCCGGGATGCAGGGCATCCCGGAGCACCTCTATGAATCTGCAGCCGTTGACGGGGCAACGTGGTGGGAGAAGGAGCGGATGATCACGATCCCACTTCTCAAGCGTTCTATTGCCCTCAGCCTGATTATTTCCGTCATCGGCTCCTTGTTGGCCTTCAACCAGTTCTTCATCATTACCGACGGCGGCCCCGGGTCCGAGCACTCAGAGCGTCGTGATGCAGATTTACGAGACATTCAACACCTCGTTCAATGTCGGCTCCTCGAGCGCCATGTCAGTCGTACTCGTCGCCGTTGTCGGCTTCATCACCTTCCTGCAGTTCAAGTTCCTCCGGAGCAACGATGTCTGATCTCGTCATCAAGGGTGAAACTCACAGGAAATCGAAGATGCGACCGAGCACGCCGATCTACCTCGTGTGCGGGACTGTGCTCGCCGCCATTTTCGTGGTGCCGCTCGTATGGGAGATCTTGCGCTCGTTCCAAGCTCCGGGTGCCATCGTGTCCCCGCCATCTATAAAAAACTTCTCGAACATGGGGGTGGCCAACTACACCAAGCTGCTGAAGACCGACCATATCCTGCGGAATGTCGAGAACAGCCTCGTCGTGGCCGTGGCCACTGCGGCCCTCACGGCCATAGTGGCCACTTTGGCCGGTTATGGCTTCGGAAGGTTCAGGTTCCGGGGGTCGGGGACGATCTTCGGCCTTGTGTTACTCGGGTTCATGGTGCCCTTCCAGGCCGTCATCGTCCCCCTGTTCCTCGAACTGAAGACCTTTCACCTCCTCAATACGCTCCCTGGCCTGGTGCTGTTTTACACCGCGTTCAATCTCCCCTTCGGCATCTACCTGATGCGCAACTCCTTCAGGGAAATCCCGAACGAACTCACTGACTCGGCCAAGGTCGATGGTGCCTCGGTGATGACGACCCTCACCCGGGTATTGCGCCCACTGATAATCCCGGGCGTCGCCACCACCGTCCTTTATGCCTTTCTTTTCTCCTGGACCGAGTTCCTCGGAGCGCTCACCTTTACGACCAACGACGCCATCTATACGCTGCCTGTGGCCCTGGTCAACGTCGAGGCGAGCGATACCTACGGCGGTATCGACTACGGCGTGCTCGTCGCCGGCGCCGTTATAGCCATGATCCCATGCATAATCATTTACGTGGCACTTCAGCGTTACTATGTGCGTGGCCTAGTATCCGGCGCGGTGAAGGGCTGACAGATGGCGCCCCCAAACCGTCCCGAGACGGTCCCTGGACCAACCAGGCCACAGGACGTCCACCAGAAGGCCCCAAATGGCAACAGCAACAATGTAGGGGGCGACAACCTCGAGCAGGCTCCCTTAGGCCGGCGGTCGACCCCGACCATCGCCGACGTTGCGGCCCTAGCCGAGGTGTCGATCGCCACCGTTTCGAAATCACTGAATGGCAAGCCCGGAGTAAAGTCGAGCACACGCGCCAGGGTCCTCGAGGCGGCCGAGAAGCTCGGGTTCCAATCCAATGCGCTGGCGCGGAGCCTGCTGACCGGACGGAGCTATACAGTCGGCCTGATCACGAACGACAGCTATGGGCGCTTTGCCATGCCCGTGCTGCTCGGCGTGGAGGACACGTTGCAATCCGGGCAGCTGGCCGTCTTGCTCTGCGACGGCAGGGACGACTCCATTCGGGAACAACACTACGTGAAAACGCTGCTGGCCAGGAGAGTCGACGGGATAATTGTCACGGGGCGCAGGAGCGACCCCAGGCCCCCGATCAGCCGGGAGCTCCCTGTCCCGGTTATCTACGCCATGAGCGAGTCGGCCGACCCGAGCGACCCTTCGGTCATCCCCGACGATGAAGGTGGGGGCGTGCTGGCGGTACAGCACCTCCTCGCCACCGGCCGGAGCCGAATTGGTCACATCACAGGCCCAGCATCATTCCGGGCCGCACGACTTCGGGCCGCGGGGGCCGAACGCGCGCTGGCCGGGGCCGGTCTGGCTTTGGCGGGTGAAAAGCCGCTCTACGGCGAGTGGAGCGAGGTCTGGGGGCGCCAGGCGGCCCGGATACTGCTCCGAGCAGACGCCGGCCACGGACGCCGTTTTCTGCGGGAGCGACCAGATCGCACGGGGCGTATCTGACGCACTACGCGAGCTCGGGTACCGCGTACCGGACGATGTTTCGCTCGTTGGCTTTGATAATTGGACCGTTATGGCCGAAGCCGCCCAGCCCCCACTTACCACCATCGACATGGACCTGCCCGAAGTAGGACGAATTGCTGCGGAGGTGCTCCTGTCGGCCATCGCCGGCCACGCCGAGCACGGCACCCGGACGGTACCGAGCCGGCTGGTCGTGCGCTCGTCGACATAGTGGTACTCACGTAGATCTTCGGCCGGAGGCCGACAACCTATCGGCAGCTCAAACGCTAACCGGTAATACCGCCCAGAAGCAGGCCACTGCGCCAGTAGCGCTGGAGCAGCAGGAACAGGATTATCAACGGCGTTATCGTGAGCATCCCGGCCGTGATGGTAAGGGCGGTGAAGTCCTCGTTGCCCCCGGCGATGTTGGTGTGGTTCATCCAGAGAGCCAGGCCCTGGGTCAAGGTGCTGAGCCTGGCGCTGTTGTTGATGATGAACGGCAGGAAATAGTTGTTCCAGGCGGCGACAAAATTGAGCAGGAACACCGTTACTAGGGCCGGGACCATCAGGGGTAAGGCCACACGGGCAAAGATCCTCGACTCGCCGGCCCCATCGAGCCGGGCCGCGTCCACCAACTCGGCGGGCACGGACCCGCCCGCATAGACCCTCATGAGGTAAACGCTCACGGGGCTGATCATGAAGGGGATGACTATGCCGGGGATGGTGCTGTCCAGATGTACCTTCGCATACACGAGATAGAGGGGGACGGCGAAGGCGGCGATCGGGATGAGGAGAGCGGACATTACGAACAGGAACAGGGCGTTGCGGCCCCGGAAATTAAACCTGGCGAAACCGTACCCGGCCATGGCCGATAGGAACGTCGCCCCGATAGACCCGATGCCAGCGTAGATAGCGGTGTTCTCCATCCACTGCAGGAAGGAGCCGTCCTCTTTGTTGGAGAAAACATTCTTCAGGTTGTCCCACAGCACGAATGGACGGGCAAACCAAAACGCGAACGTCGAGTTCAAGTTAGGCACTGTCTTGGTCGACGAGACAAAAATCCACCAGATGGGTATGAGCGTGAACACTGCGAACAGGCCGCACAATAGCGTGACTATGTTCACCGTCCGGCGCTTGACCCCGTACAACCGCAACGGGACGGCTTCGTTGCGGTGCTCCTCTCGGCGAGCCCGCCGGCGGCCGGCGGCAGTGTTGGTTAGGGTCGCGGTGGTCATACGACAGCCCCCTTTCGGCGTTGCGACACCAAGAACACCCCGGAAATGACGATGATCACGAAGGCCAGGACCACTGCGATGGCGGCGGCAAAATTGTAGAACTGCGCCGAGAACGCCTCGTTGTACATGTAGAGCGTAGGTGTGTAGTTCGACGAGACGTTGGGCGCCAGGGGGGCCAACAGGTAAGGCTCGGTGAAGAGCTGCAGCGCACCGATGGCGTTGATTATGACGACCAGGATGATCGCCGGCCGTATTATCGGGAGCTTGATCCGGGTCACGATCCGGCTGAGTTTGGCCCCGTCTACCACGGCCGACTCGACCACGTCGCGGGGGACGGAGCGGAGCGCTGTGTAGAGAATAATGATGGTCAAGCCCGTCCATTCCCAGATGGCAATGAGCACAATGACCCCGAGCAGGTGACCGGGCCCGAAGAAGTTAGGGTTCGGGAGCCCGAGATCGGCGAAGATCTTCGGGAAGGCGCCCACCCTGGTCTGCAACATGGAAGCCCACATGGAGGTGGCGACAACGCCGGGGACCGCAAACGGGAGGAAAAAGACGGTGCGGAAGAAGGTCCCGAACCGCGCCACGCCGAGGTCGAACATGGCGGCAAAAAAAGCGGCGATAATTATCATTATGGGAACCTGTATGGCGGCGAAAAGGACAGTTCGCCCCATGCCGGTCCAGAAGGCACCCGAGGCGAGAGCCTGCGTGTAATTGGCAAAGCCGCTGAAGACCGTCCCGCCGATCAGCCGGGAAGTGAAAAAGCTCGTGTAGACGGCGTAGATGAGCGGCACCACGAGGAACATGAAGAAGACGACGATAAACGGGAGCACGAACCATAGGCCTCGCCGGTCACGGCGGCGCTGAAAAGCTCTATGCCCTTTCGAGGCGGCGGTCCTTGCCGCGTCTGTCCGGGGCGACGGCGCCTCTCGCGGTTGCTCGACCCCTCCTATTGCGACCTGGGCCAAGTTCGCCCTCCCACGCTCAACGTGAGGACGAAGCGCCGCCCGTGAGCACCGGATGGCCCCTCGTCCTCGCTATGGTCTCAACAAAACAGTAACGTGCACCATAGGCGGTGGGGGCTGATTAGCCCCCACCGCCCTGGTTTCAATGGGCCGCCGGCCTGTTCACCCAAACGAACAAAGTGGCCGGTATAACCCGTCTACGTGCTGACCTGAAACCCCTGCTGCTTCGCGTAATTGACCATGTTGGTCTGTAGCAGCTGCAGGTACTGGGGCAGCGTCTGCTTACCGGCGAAGAACTTGGCCGCCCAAGCGGTGGTGCTGTTCAGGTAGTAGGTCATGAACGGTGGCCAAGTAACCGCCGGGATTTTCGGCGCCGTTTTGGCCGGGTTAGCGAACAGAGGGCTCCCCTTCTGCAACATGGGGATGGTCAGGCTCTGCATCGCGGGAGCGGCCAGTTCGGGCTTGTAGTTGGGGAAGAGAAGCGACGGCGGGGTAACCTCGATCTTCCAGGCTTGGGGCGAGGCGGCCAGCCACTCGGCGAACTCAGCCGCCTGGGCTGGGTGCTTGCTCTGGCTGAACACTGGATAGGTCGAGCCGCCCCAGTTGCCGGACGCCGTTTTGCTGCCGGGCAGAGGGGCCTGAACCCAATGGCCGGCCGACTTGCCGGTGACGAAGCTGGCAAAGTACGAGGGACCCCAGGCCGAGGTGGGCCAGGTCAAGTACAGGCCGTCGTTCAGTCCGTTGAAGAAGGGGCTGGTGCCCGTAAAGGGGTCATTGGCGTGATCTATGGCACCCTCGCTGATCAACTTCTGCCAATAGTTGGCGAAGGCCATCTGCGACTTACCGGTGAAGTTGATCGTCACTTTGCTGCCCCCGTTCCACACGAACGGCCAGGCGCCTGCTTGCTGCATAAGGGACAGCATCCACTGGCCGTCTCCGGCGGCGAAGTCGGCAAAGAAGACCTTCGGGTTGGCCTGGTGCACCTTCAGCGCGTCGGCCGCGAACTGCGACCAGTTGCTTGGTGGGGTGGTGATGCCATACTTCGCCAGTGCGGTGGCGTCGAACAGCAGCCCCATCGCCCCCCCGTCGTCAGGCATAGCCCAAACCGCACCGTTATTGCTGACCTCGGACCAGGCCCAGTTGACGAAGTCCTTCGCATACTTGTTGGCCCCGTAGGGGACCAGGTTGGTGGTGTAGTGGAGGACCTCGAACGACGGCAGGACGTCGAACTCGATCTCCGCCACGTCGGGCGCCCCTGAGTGCGCCTTCAAAGCGTTCAGAAGCGGGATGTACTCACCTGAACCGCCAACCTTGGTCACGAAATCGACACAGATGTTGGGGTGTGTTTGGTTGAAGACGTCTACCACTCGATAGATACCGGGCACCCAACCCCAGAACGTGACCGGGGTAGCCCCTGCTTTGCAGTATGACGTGGTGTTGGTACTCAAGCCGCCGCTGGCGGCGGATGCGCCGGCCACCAGGCCCGGGCCGAAGGCAAGCAGCGACGCGGAAACGGCCGCAGCCGAAACCCCACATAGCGCTTTCCTTTGCCACACATGACGCCGGTGGCGCCTATGCCCTTCGTTATAAACCATCCAAATAACTCCTATCCTCGTGGAACATATTGCTGGAAGTTACTTTCGTTATCGGACCAGAAATCTTTTATTGTCATGTACTTCTGGGACACGGCCGAATTCTTTTCGGCAGTGAAGCGCTGTCGTTGTGCAGCTGTGGTAAGCACCCCCTTTCTCGACAGGCCATTTTTCCGTGAAGACGCCTGACGTGGTCATGGGCCCATCTCCATTGGCGCCTCGATCACCGTGAAGGAGCAAGGTGGGAGGTTCAAAGTCAGGCGGTCTCCCTTTACCTGTTCGGTGCCGTCCTCCAAGCGCACCTGGGCCAGGCCGGGTACCGGCCCTTCAGTTATTCCCCTGCCAGAGGTCAAAACCCTCACACGCGCCTCACCGTTGAAGGAAGCGTCACGAAGGCGCAGCTCGGTACCGGGAAGACCTTCCTTGGCCCGGTTGACGATGCTGACGGACAGGCGGCCCCGTCCAACGTCGGCGGTGGCGGCCGCGTCCAGGCTGGCGAACGGGGCCAGGTCGTCCACCCGCAAATGCCAACGGTCCATTTCGGGCTGGCCGGGCGCTGGTACGGGGGGCGCCGCCACCGTCGAGCGCCACCGCTTCGTCGAGGGCGGCTTCAGAGTGCAGCAAGAACGGGTAGTAAATCGGCTGGGTGGCGGCACCGGAGGGGCTGGTGACGATGGGCGCGATGGCGTTTACCATCTGGGCCAAGTTGGCCATTTTTACCCACTCGCAGTTCCGGATGAAGATGTTCAAGTACGTAGCTACGGCGAGGGCGTCGTTGAAGTCGTAGCGTTCCTCGAGGGTGCCGTCACTGGTGCGGTACCACACGTTCCACTCGTCATAAGCGATGCGAGGCGCGACCTCGACGCCGCGGTTGTACGCGGCGCGCGCCAGGAGGGTGGCCGTGTAGGAGATCGCCCGCTCCGCCTGATGCGGGCTGAGCACGTCGGTCCAATACTCGGGCGACCCCGAATAGATGTGGATCGAATGCAGGTCGACGAGGCCGACGAGGCCGTCTATGACCTCCCGGTCCCAATCACTCCAGCCGTTTTGCCCACAGCTGACCAATTTTGCGTTGGGGTCGGCCCGGCGGATGGCCTTGGCCCAACGCGATGCCAAGGCAACGTACTCGGCCGCGTCGAGCTGACCGACCTGCCAGTCGCCGTACATTTCGTTTCCTAGGCCCCAATAAACGGCACCGTAAGGCTCCTGGTGGCCATTGCGGCGGCGTTCTTGCGCCCAATACGTCGTCGCCGAGGAATTGCAGTACTCAACCCAGTCCAGAGCTTCAGCGAGGTCGCCACTGCCCATGTTCAAACAGATGTACGGTTCCACCCCGAGCTCGGCGCAATAGGCCATGAACTCGTCGGTGCCGAAATGGTTGCTTTCGACGCTCCCCCAGGCCAGGTTGGGGCGGGCCGGTCGCGCTGACCGGGGCCCGACGCCGTCGGTCCAGTGGTAGTTCGAAACGAAATTGCCCCCGGGCCATCGCAGGACCGAAAGCTTGAGCGGGCGCAAGAGGTCCAGGACATCGAGCCGGAAACCACGGTTGTCGCTCAAGGGAGAGCCCTCGTCGAACAAGCCGCCGTCTATGCAGCGGCCGAGGTGCTCAACGAAACCGCCGAAGACAAACCGGTTGAGCTGCCCTAGACGCTGCGCGGGGTCGACGACCACGGACGGGCTCTTGGCTTTGTCGTTCGTCCACTTACCGCTTCCTGCATTGACCAATGACATGTGAACGTTCACCCATCAACCGAAAGACAAGACGCGGGACAGCTCTGGCAGCGCCCGTCTGGCGGGCCCGGCATAGGCTTGCTGCAAAGGCAACGTTCCTCCCCTGGTTACCTCGTATTGCCACCAGTTTGGGGCCAACAAACGCAAATTGTCCCCCTTCTGCGGCTGGCGTGATCAAGCCCGTCCCCGACTAGCCGATCGGCGACGGAACTCCCCTCTTCCTCCTCAGGTCCTCACCATCTGACTGTTTGGGAACGCTAACATCACGTAACTTAGGATGCAAGGCATGCAGGGAGAGATGTGAGCGTTCCCACCTGGGTGGCAGCCCGAGCCCTTGGACTGCGCTGGCGCGCGCTCACGCCTGAGTCAACCCGGATGGGAACGCCTTGCCCGCTAGCTCCCGCGGCCCGAACGGGTCCCGGCCGACCGAAGCAAACGAGGCCGCCGAACCAAACGGGCAATCCGAGCGCCGGCCCTCGATTGCCGACGTCGCCACCGTCGCCAGGGTCTCCCATCAGACCGTGTCGCGGGTCCTCAACGACAACCCCAGTGTGGGGGAGCTCACCCGGGCCCGGGTGCTGGCCGCCATCGACCAACTTGGCTACCGGCCCAACATCGCCGCTCGAGCCTTGGCCAGCGGGCGGTCCAAGACGCTGGGCGTCGTAGCCATGGACACGAGCCTTTACGGCCCCGTGTCCACGTTGAACGGCTTCCAGCTGGCCGCCCAGCAGCACGGTTACTTCGTCTCCGTAGTGGCCGTCCACTCGATCGACCGCCAATCGGTCCGTGACGCCGTGCACTGGCTCACCAGCCAATCAGTGGAGGGCCTGGCCGTGATCGCCCCGCTGACGTCCGCTCATGACGCACTCGCCACCCTGCCCACCGGCACGCCAGTGGTGGCCGTCGAAGGCGACCCGGAGGCCGACATGTCCGTCGTGACCGTCGACCAGGTGGCGGGGGCCAGACTGGCGACAGAGCACCTCTTGGCCGCCGGCTACGAAACCGTTTTCCATGTCGCCGGGCCGCCGGAGTGGTTGGAGGCGCGCGGTCGCACGGCCGGCTGGAGGGCCGCCCTCCAGGATGCCGGCGCTGACGTTACTCCGCCCTTGTCCGGGGACTGGAGTGCTCGCTCTGGCTACCAAGCGGGCCAGGTCCTGGCCCAGATACCGGACGCCAGGGCCATTTTCGTGGCCAACGACCACATGGCCCTGGGGTTGCTCCGGGCGCTGCACGACCGCGGCCGCAGGGTACCCGAAGAGGTGGCTGTGGTCGGCTTCGACGACACCCCGGAGTCTGCCTATTTCATCCCACCGCTCACGACGGTCCGACAGGACTTCCAAAGGGTGGGCCGCGCCGCCGTACAGCTCCTGGTGGGTCAGCTCACGGGGGGCAAAAGCAGGCCAGAGCGGGTGGTGATCGACCCCGAGCTCGTGTGCCGGCAATCGACGGTGACTTTGTAGTTCCACCACAGAGGCTATGCCCGAGCTCCACCCTCCTTTCGGCGCGCTCCGCTGTCCTCGGCGTGTTCGCGGGCTGGAATCGGCATTTTTCGCGCCGAGAGCGGCTCGGCGCCCCGAAAGAGCCTCCGATCTCCAACAGGGCATAGGCGGGCCGGGGACTTGCGAAGACGCCGGGCTCACCCGCCGTCTTGACACTTGTCGCAACAGCTATAGCGTCGCTTGGAATCCTGTCAATAGCCTCCGGGGCCGGCTCGCCCTAGGGTGACCTCCTCGAACACGTGCCCGGCCCGAGGTGCCTCCCAGGCCAGCAGACCCCCCGAGACCCCAACGCCCAAAGACCCCCAGACCCAAAAGACCCCAACACCAAAGAGGACCCATGACCCAGTCGGAAAAGCCGCGTTTTCCCGGCGTGTACGTGGCCACCACCACCCTGTTCCGCAATGACGGCGCACTGGACCTTGACGCCTGCCAGGCCCACTTCGCTCGTCTGGCCGAGGCGGGTGTAGCCGGCCTGGTCCCCAACGGTTCCCTCGGCGAGTACGAAGCGCTGACCGAGGACGAGCGCAGCGCGGTGGTCAAGGCAGCCATGGACAGTGCCGGCAAACTCGTCGAGGTGGTCCCGGGCGTCTCTGGCAAATCGGCGGCCGAAGCGCGCAAGTGGGCCGAGCATGCGGCAAATTCAGGGTGCCGGGCCGTCATGTGCCTGCCTTCGACCTCTCACGCTCCCACCTCCGACGAGGTCGTGGCTCATTTCCGGGAAGTAGCTCGTGTCGGCCTACCCATGATCGTCTACAACAACCCTTACTCGACGCGCGTTGACCTCACGCCCCCGTTGCTAGCCCGTCTGGCCGAGATCGAGCAGGTGGTGGCGGTCAAGGAGTTTTCCCAGGACATCAGGAGGGTGGTCGCCATCCGTCAAGCGGCGCCCCGCCTCGAGGTCATTTGCGGGTGCGACGACACCTTCGTGGAGGCGATGTTCATGGGCGCCACCGGCTGGATTGCCGGCTTCGCCAACGCCTTCCCCCGCCTGTCTGTAGAACTGTTCGACCTCTGTGTGGCGCAGCGCTGGCCCGAGGCTATCGAGCGCTACACCGAGTTTTTGCCCCTTCTGCGCTGGGACGCCGACCCTCGCTTCGTCCAGGCCATCAAGATGGCTCAGGAAGAGGCCGGCGCCTACGGCGGCCCAGTCCGGCTGCCGCGGCTGGCCCTGCCGGCGTCTGAAGCCGACGAGGTGCGCTCCGCCGTCCGTCGCTACCTGGGGGTCTCCTGATGAGGTCGCGCCTAGTAATCACCGCCGTCGATAGCCACACGGAGGGGATGCCGACTCGCGTAGTCACATCGGGCGTAGGCGAGCTACCTGGCCAGACCATGGCCGAACGGCGGCTCTACATGATGAACGAGCGCGACGACCTCCGCACCCTGCTTATGCACGAGCCGCGGGGCCATAGCGCTATGTCCGGGGCGGTCCTGCAGCAATCGACCCGTCCTGATGCCGATGTGGGAGTGGTGTTCATCGAAGTGTCAGGGTGCCTCCCGATGTGTGGCCACGGGACCATAGGCACGGCCACCGTGCTGGTGGAGACGGGCATGGTCCCCGTCAAAGAGCCGGTCACGGTCATCCGCCTGGACACGCCGGCCGGCGTCGTCGAGGCCGCCGTCGAAGTCGAGGCAGGAAGGGCCAAGAGCGTCACCATCCGCAACGTGCCCGCCTACTTGCATTTGCGCGACGCCACCGTGCGAGTCCCCGAAGTGGGGGACGTGGTCCTCGACCTGGCCTGGGGCGGCAATTTCTACGCTCTGCTCCCCGCCGCTTCCGTGGGCCTCGCAGTCCGGCCTGCCCTGCACGATGAACTGGTCAGGACCGGCCTGGCGGTCATGGGTGCCGTGAACGAGCAGCTGGTTTTTGCCCACCCCGAGCAGCCGGCCATCGACCGCTGCCACCACGTCGTTTTCACCGAACCGGGCGACGAGAGCGTCTCTGGACGGGCCGCGGTCGCCATTCACCCGGGGTGGCTGGACCGGTCGCCTTGCGGTACCGGGACCTCTGCTCGCATGGCTCAGCTCTATGCCCGGGGTGAGCTGGCCCTTGACCAGGAGTACGTGCACGCCTCGGTCCTGGGGACGACCTTCGCCGGCCGCCTGCTCGACACCACCGTGGTGGGTGGGTTCGATGCCGTGGTGCCATCAGTGCGGGGGCGAGCCTGGGTCACCGGCCTGGCCAGCTACATGCTGGACCCTGACGACCCCTTCCCCGCCGGGTTCCTACTGGGACGCGACAGCTGAACGACCTGCCCGACCGGGACCCGAGGGGCACCACCCGGGCAATTACCAAAGGCGGCGGAGGTGGTAGTGGTCGGGGCCGGCATCGTCGGGACGGCCATCGCCGCCCGGCTGGCGGTGGCTCGGGCTCGACGTCGTCGTGCTCGACCGCTTCGGGCCGGCGGCCGGGACGAGTTCCTCGGGCGAAGGGAACCTGCTGGTGTCCGACAAATTGCCGGGCCCGGAGCTGGCGCTGGCCTTGCGCGGCCTGGAGCTGTGGGACGAGTTGGGAGCACAAGCTGGGGCTCGCATCGAGTTCGAAAAAAAGGGGGGTCTCGTGGTCGCCTACGACGAAGCGGCACTGCGAGAGCTCTGCTCGCTCGCCACGGCTCAGCGAGCCCAAGGTGCCTCCGTCGACATGGTGGGCGGCGATGCCCTTCAAGACCTGGAACCGGCACTGTCACGGGAACTGCAAGGCGGGGTGGCGTACAGCCAGGACGCCCAGGTCCAGCCCATGCTGGCGGTCGCATTTCAGGTTTCAGAGCTGGTCAAGTACGGTGGCCGGGTCATTCGAGATGTAGATGTCATCCGCGCCGAGCGGGACACCAACGAAGTGATCTCGGCCCTGGTGACGAGCGCAGGGAAGATTCAGGTCGGTGAGTGGGTCGTCAACGCTGCCGGCCCCTGGGCCGGCGAACTGGCCCGACGGCTGGGCGCCGACATACCGGTCATCCCCAGGCGGGGACACGTGCTGGTCACCGAACCGCTACCACCGCTCGTGCGGCGCAAGGTTTTCGAGGCGGACTACGTAGGGTCGGTCCACCAGAGCGACGCCCAGTGGGCCTGCTCTTCGGTCATCGAAGCCACCGCCGGCGGCACCATGCTGCTCGGGTCGTCCCGCGAGGCGGTGGGTTTCGCCTCGGGGGTCAACCCCGAGATCGTTGCCACGATTGCTCGACGTGCCGTTGTGCTCGTCCCTCAGCTCGCGCCCGCCCGTCTCATGCGGGCCTACGTCGGCTTTCGGCCGGCCACGCCGGACCGCCTGCCGGTGATCGGCCCCGACCCGAAGGTAGGTCGCCTGCTGCACGCCACCGGTCACGAGGGCGCCGGGGTCGGCCTGGCCCTGGTCACGGCAGAACTGGTGCAGAACATCGTGCTCGGCGAGACGCCCGTAGTGGCGCTGGATCCCTTTGCTCCTGGCCGGTTCCAGCCTGAGCCAACGGTGCCAGGATGGGCACCAAGCCCACCTCCGGTGCCCCCGGTGAACGGGCCAGCCCTGGGCGCCGGCGCGGACCCGAATGAGGCCGAGCCGAATGAGGCCGAGCCAGAATGAGGCCGGCCCGAATGAGAGGGCCCTGATGGAGGGACCGCCGGCGGAGGGATGGGCTCCTCATCCCCGTCCCGTCGTCGAGTTTCGCTTCGACGGCCGGCACCTGACCGCACCCGCCGGCATGACGGTGGCCGGCGCGCTGCTGGCCAACGGGGAGCGAGCATGGCGGACGACACGCCGGGGCGACCAGCGCCGTGGCCTGTTCTGCGGGATCGGGACCTGCTTCGACTGCCTGGTCGACGTGAACGGCGAGCAGGCCGTCCGAGCGTGCCTTCGGCCCCTGTCAGAGGGGGACGATATTTCCTCTTCGCTCTCCCTTGGTAACGCCGGGCCTCCTGGCGTCAGCCAACTGACGCCGGAGGGCGTCGGTATGGCTGAAACGGGCCCGCCTAAAACGGGAACGGTCGACGTCGTCGTCGTGGGTGGCGGGCCTGCGGGTATGGCCGCGGCCGCCGGCGCCGCCGCCCGGGGCGCCTCAGTCGCCCTCGTCGACTCGTCCGCCCGCCTGGGCGGCCAGTACTTTCGCCAACCGCTCGTCGATGACGGCGCGGGGTCGTCACCGGCCGGCCCTGGCCTTCCGGCCCGCTTCCACGGCCTGGTGGCCAACGCGCGAGTGGAGCTCCGGTTGGGCTGCAACGTCTGGTCGGCCACCCGGACTGACACGGGTTTCGCGCTCCTGCTCGACGGTGGTCCAACCCCGCTGTTGCATTCCCGGGCCGTCGTCCTCGCCACCGGGGCCTCCGAGCTCACACTTCCCTTCCCGGGCTGGGAACTTCCGGGAGTGATGACGGCCGGCGCCGCCCAGGCACTGCTCAAGTCCCAGAAGCTCCCCGCCGGCAGCCGGGTCGTGGTGGCAGGTACGGGCCCTTTTCTCCTGCCGGTGGCGGCGAGCCTTGGCCAAAACCGGGGCTCGGGTTACCGCCGTCGAGGCGGCCAGGCCAAGAGCTGTCCCGCGGGCGCTGCCCGGGTTCGCCGCTCGCCCGGCGAAGTTGGTGGAGGCAGCGGGATACGGCTGGTCTCTGGCCGGCCACCGGGTACGGTTCCTGACGGGACGGGCGGTAATACGCTGCGAGGGGACGGGTCGGGCAGAGCGGGTGGTTGTAGCCAAGTTGGCTCCCGGCTGGACACCGGTCAAAGGCTCGGAGCGCACGATCGATGTCGACGCCGTTTGCGTGTCTTATGGTTTCGTCCCCCGGCTGGAGCTGGCCCGCCAGCTGGGGGCCGATGTGGCCCCGCCGACCAGAGATGTGGCGACCAGAGATGTGGCGGCGGGAGGCGTGGCGTGCAACGAAAGCATGGCTAGCTCCACGCCCGGGCTGTTCGTAGCCGGGGAGCTGGCCGGGGTAGCGGGCGCCGAGGTGGCCGAGCTCGAGGGCGAGCTGGCCGGGCACGCGGCGGCCACCTACATCGGGCTACCCGACAACCGGTCGCCGACCGAGCGGCAGTCCTTGTCTCGCCGGCTCCGAAAAAGCCGGGCGTTCGCCAGCTGCCTCGAAGACGTGTACCCGCTGGCTGCGCAGTGGACGTCGTGGCTCGACGCCTCGACCGTGTTCTGCCGGTGCGAGCAGACGACCTGGGGCACCATCGAATCCGTGGTCACCCGGGGCGCCGCCCGCGCTCGCGAAGTGCGCAGCTTGACTCGCTGCGGCATGGGTTACTGCCAGGGTCGTACATGTGGGCCGGCGCTACAGATGGCAATTTCAGCCCTCACCGGCCGTCGCATCGATCAGGTCGGTGACCTGCAGAAGCGGCCCGTGGCCGTACCCGTTCCCCTGGGCCAGGTGGCCAGTCTGGTCGGGCTGTTCGGCCTCGACTACTCCGCGGGCCCGGCGTCCACGACCTGACCAACGTCGGCGGCGCGGGCATCGAACTGGGAGAACGGCGTCAGCAGCCACGTAACCCCGGCCTTGGCCCAATCCTGCGCCGGCCACCCGGGCTCGGGCGCCACCACGATGTCGAAGGGCCCGCCACCAGGTCTCAGCAAACCCATCTGAGCACTTAGCTCCTCGGCGTCGGCCGGTGAGGCGACGCTGATGGCGAAGACGCCCTGGTGACGTGCCGCCCTCCTGAGAGGCGCCCGGTTGGGCCAGCGGGCGGCGACCCATGTGGGAAGCGGGGACTGTACGGGCGTAGGGAGGAACGTGGCGCCATCGGCGGTGTAATGAGGCCCCCGATGGTGCAGGGTTTGCCCAGATAGGAGCCCGCGGACGATTTCCAGCCCCTCGTCGAGCATCTCGGCCCTGGTCCGGGCGTCCAGCTCCTCACCGAAGGTAGACAGCTCTTTGCCACTGTCGTCGAGCCCGAGGCCTACCCCCAACACCATTCGACCGTCTGTCAACAGGTCCAGAGCGGCGAGCTGGCGGGCGACGACCCACGGCCGGCGCCGAGCCAGCGGGGTGACCATGGCTCCCAGCCGCAGCCGCGTCGTTACCGCGCCGACGGCGGCCAGCGTGACCCATGGGTCCAGGACGAGGGCCGCGGGGCCCGGTACTGGATGTGGTCCCAGACGAACAGGCCGTCCCAGCCAGCCCGTTCCGCCCGTTGGCCCAAGTCCGCAAGCAGCCGAGGATGGGCGAGCTCGCCGAACTGTGGGATGAACAAACCCCGTTGCACATGGGAACTCTAGTGGCACAAGTGCCTGCCCTCGGGCCGTGTGTGAGAGGGCCTCAAATCCAGTGGACAGGCCCAAATTGGGACGGTCCTTGCACGCCGACCGGCGGCTGGGCGGTCCCCGTCACTAGTCCAATTGGCCTAAATTCTACTAACCCACTAGCCGGGCAGGTGATGGCCGGAGAAGGTTAAGGAAGGCAGCCAGTGGCCTCAGATCTCCAGTTGCTCGTCGACCAGCTGTCAGCTCGCGTCGGCGCAGCAGCTTTGCTCGAGGACCACGAGCAGCGCCCCGTCGTCTATTCCCGCCAGCTCGGCCCCATCGACGACGTAAGACGAGACTCGATACTTCACCGTTCGACGTCGCCCGAGCTGATGAGCTGGTTCCGCAGCTTCGGGATCCTCGGCTCTCGCCGGGCTCTGCGCATCCCCGCTCATCCCGAGCTGGACATCCTGGCTCGTGTCTGCGCGCCGGCGTGGTACCGCGACCGGTTGCTCGGGTTCCTATGGCTCATCGCCGACGAGGAGGCCATCTGCGACACACAGCTGGGCGAGATAGAGAAGGCGGCCGACCACGCCGCGCTGATGCTGTACGAGGACCGTCTGGCGCAGCGCCTCGTGGTGCAGGCGTTGACGCATTTGTTCTCCCCTTCCGAAGAGCTCCGCGACGCCGCCGCCAGCCAGCTCATCGACCAATCATTGCTGCGGGAGGGAGAACCGACTGCGGTCGTCGTACTACAAGCCTTGCCGGCGTCCGACCAAAACCTCGCCACCATCGAAGAGGCCCTTCTCGATGTGGGTTGGGAAGCACCGACGGGAGCGTTGCTGAGATTGGCCTGCTCGGACCATGGCGTGATGCTCGTCCGTCTGCGCAGCGCCGATGACGACGCCTTCGCCGCCGCCATGGCGCGAGCGGGCCGCGACGCCCTGTGCCGGCGCCTAGCAGACGGCAGTGACTCCGCGCCGCGGGTCGTCGCCACGATCGGCGACCCCCAGAGCGAACCAAGGCGGGCCATCTCCTCGTACCGCCAGGCCCGTTTGGCCACGAAGGTGGCCAGTGCCATCCCGGCCATTGGCGACCTGGTGCACTGGCGGGACCTCGGAGTCTTCCGGGCCCTCGCCCAACTGCCTAACCGCGAGGCCGTCGAATCGGCTCTTGACCCCCGGGTAGCCGCACTGCTGAAGAGCGGGGACTACGCCGTGGTGTCGACGCTCGAGACGTACCTCGACCTGGCCGGCGACGCCAAGGCCACAGCTGAGCAGCTGCACCTGCACCGGGGGACGCTCTACTACCGCCTCGACAAAGCCCAGCGCCTGGCGGGTATCGACGTCCACAACGGCTACGACCGGTTAGCTGTGCACCTCGGCCTCAAGCTGGCCCGGCTGGCCGGCGCCACCCCCGGCGGCCAAACCGACAAGCCAATCAACGGGTTTGCCGCCGGCCGGGACATCAATCACTCCGCCCACCGCAACGGTGGGCAGCCAAACGCGGCCGAGTAGCCCCGGCGACAACCGCTATCGGCTACGGCGCCGGCTGACCCGGTGCCCCTCAGCCGGGGGTTCAGGACCGGTGGGCCGAAAGCCATCGCACTGCCCGCGCCCAGTAGTCGGCCAGGTGGTCGGGCTCGCTCACCTGGTGCCCTTCCCGGGGGTAGATAGCCAGCTCAACTTGGGCGCCCACCGCCCGCAGTGCATTGAACAACTCGTGGGCCTGGGACACAGGGACGCAGCGGTCCTCCTCTCCGTGGAGGATGAGGGTGGGCGCCACCGTCCCGGCGGCCAGGTAAATGGCTGAACGTTCGACACAGAGTTCCCGGACCCGCTCGTCGCTCGGTAGACCGCCCAGGAAAATGTCATAAAAGGGTGGGTTGTTGCACGTGTTCCGGCAACTGGCGATATCCGAAATGCCCGCGCCTACCACCGCCGCCGAGATCTCCCCGGCGCACGCTGTAGCCGCTACGGCTGACAGGTAGCCCGCCCCAGCTCGACCCCATCACCGCCGGTCGTCCCGCCGGCACGAGCCCGCTGCTGGCCGCCCAGCGCGCCCCGGCCATCACATCCTCCAGCTCCACTCCGCCAGGGTCGCCGAAGTTCCCCTGTGCGAAGGCCGCCCCCCGGCCCGCACTCCCGCGCGGGTTCGGGAGCAGGACGGAGAAACCCTCGGCCAGCAACCGGTTGGCGTGGGCCGGGTCGAAGGCGTGGTGGTAGGCGATGGTGGGACCGCCGTGGATTATCGCGACAAGGGAACCGCCATTGCCGACCTGCGGCCAGCGGCTCGGAGGGGACCAGCAAGATGCCGTGCACGTCCTGTCCGCCGGCGCCGGGCCACGCTCCCTCAATAACGCTCATATCCGGGACCATTTCAGTGTCGTCGCTGCCCACCCACACCCCATGGCCTCCGTCATGGTCAAGGGTCACGACCTCTGTGGGGGTCGTTTCATCAGAGCGGCAGGACAGAGCAACGCTGACCGTCTCTCGAAAGGGCCAACGAGGGGCGCCAAGGGGCACCGAGGAGGGCTCCTCGCTCCTGGTGGGCACGGTGCCCGCCGCCCGGTTCAAGGTAGCCCCAGGCCACGCCGAGGTCGTGCCACCCGGCGAAGAACAATCGGCCCGAGCCATCCCAAGCAAGCCAGGTGACGTCGGCCGGGAGGTCCTCGATACGCCGCTCGACCTGCCCGTCCGGAGCGAGCACGACGACTACGCCGGCGACCAGGCCACGGTCGCTGGCCCAGGCCTCCGCAAAAGCGAGCCGGCCGCTCCCGGGGTCCACCGTCACGCTGGCGACCTGCCAGCGGGGTGAGTAGAGCCGGCGCACCGTGCCCGTGGCCGGGTCGAAGCGGCCGATGAAGGCCGAGTACCAGCCCGCCTCGCCGGGCTCCGATGAGCAGACGCAGGCCACCGACCCATCAGGCGCCAAGGCCATCTCCCACACGCACGCGCCCGCCGGCCCAAGCTCGGCCGCCCGGCCGGTGGCCAGGCTGACCGACCACACCGACTGCCCGCCCGCCGGCCCTTCGTCGACCTCAGGTTCGCGGCAGGGCCTCGAGGGGCGGCGCCCCGAGGTGAGCGCGGCGGTGTCCGCCCCTGGCTCGGCCACCAGGGCCAGCACCCGGTTGGCCGCCTCGTCCCAGAGCAACTGCTGGACCGTCCCCGGCAGCTCGGCCAGAGGCACGGGGGCGTCGCCCCGGTCCAGGCGGGCCAGAGAAAGCCGGGAGGCTGCGCCCAAGTCCGGTCCGGGACCATTTGGCCCGCTGTCATGGCAGAGGAGCAGTACCCGCCCGGTGCTGTCGAGGACCGGGGGGACGTTGGGGACTCCGCAGTCCAACCTTTGTGGCCGACCACTGAAGGGGCCGGCGAAGACTCCTTCCTCGCTCCCCAGGACTGCACCACCCTGCCCAGGGCTGCGGCTGGCGCTCCTCACGAAACCGCCGGCCCGCCCGTCAGGTGAGATAAAAGGCCACTGGGGCACGGCGCGGCGGAGCCGTGTCATAGCGCGAGCTGTGCTCCATTGCCCGGACATGATCACCCTTCTTTTGAGCTGGTCACCGCGCCCGGACCCGGGGGTCCAGGAAGGCGTAAACCAGGTCGACCACGATGTTGGCCACAACGATAAAGGCCGAGGCCACCATCACCAGCCCGATGATCACCGGCAGGTCCTGGTTGTCCACTGAAGTGACGGCCAGCGCGCCCAGCCCGGGCAGCCCGAAGACGTTCTCCACCACTATGGCGCCTCCCAGCAAAGTGCCGAGGTCGATACCGAACTGGGTCACCACCGGCGTCAGGGCCGACCGCAGCCCGTGACGGTACACGACCCTGCGCTCGCTCAGCCCCTTGGCCCGAGCCGTCCGTATGTAGTCCTCACCGAGCACGTCGAGCAACGCTCCTCTGGTCAGCCGCTCGTAAGTGGTGGCGGTTACGAGCGCCAGCGTCACCCACGGGAGGACCATGTGCTGTGCCCAACTGGCCGGGTTGGCCAGTATCCCGACGTACCCGCTCCCGGGGAACAGGTCGACCCCGGCCAAATGGAGCTGGAAAAACAGGAAGAAGACCAGGATCAGACCGAGCAGGAACGGCGGCATCGAATAGAAGACCAGCGCCGCGGCCGTGGCGGAGCGGTCGGCCATGGACCGGGGGCGGCGGGCGGCCAGGACGCCCGTGCCGATGCCGACCACGAGCCAGATGACGGCGGCGCCGACCGCCACGGAGATGGTTACCGGAGCACGTGACGCGATCAGCGAGGACACCGGCTCTGAGCTGTAGAAGGAGTAGCCCAGGTTGCCGTGCAAGCAGGCCCCACAAGAAGCTCCAGTACTGGTCGGCCACAGGGCGATTGAGGCCGAGCCGCCTGGCCACGTCTGCGACGGTTTGAGCCGTGGCCTGCCGGCCGGCCAGGAGGCGGGCCACGTTGTGCGGCGCGATGAAGTACATGAAGAAGACCACGACGCTGATCACGAGCAAGACCAGGCCGCCCTGCACCGCCCGCCGGCCGAAGAAGCGCAGCATGTCCACGTTCAGTCCTCGATCCCGACCGTAAGGGGAGGAGCCTCGCTGCGCACGCCGAACAAAGCGCCCGCCCTGGGGTCGAGCGCGTCACGAACGGCGTCACCCAACAGGTTGAAGGCCAGGGTGGTGATGATAAGGGCGGCCCCCGGGAACACCAGGAACCACCATGCGACCTGGTAGTAGCCGACCGCTTCGGCCAGCATGTTCCCCCATTCCGCGGTAGGAGGGAGGATCCCCAGGCCGAGGAAGGAAAGCGTCGCCTCGAAGGCGATAGCCGCGGGCACCAGGAGCGTGGCGTAGACGATGATCGGAGCGGCCAGGTTCGGGAGGATGTCCACGAACATGATGCGCATGCTGCTGGCCCCGAGAGACCGAGCGGCTTCCACAAACTCGCGTTCTTTGAGCGCCAACGTCTGGCCCCTGACCACCCGCCCCACGGGCGCCCAGGAGAACGATGCGATGACGAGGATGGCAACCGGGAGGCTCGGTCCGACGATGGCGACCAGGGCTATGGCGAACAGGAGCAAAGGGAACGACAGCACGACGTCCATCAGCCGAGCCAGCAAAGAGTCGGTGTGGCCGCCGAAATACGCCCGCGACGATGCCGACTACCACCCCGAGTACCACGGCCAGACCGGTCGCAGCCACGCCGACCAGGAGTGAGATCCGGGCCCCGTAGGCAACGCGGACCATTAAGTCCCGGCCAAGGTCATCGGTCCCAAAAAAGAACGTGCGGCTCGGCGGGCGGGGCAGCCCGGCGATGGTGAGCCCTGTCGTTGGGAACTGCTGGTTAGGGCCGTGGCCCACGGCCTTGGCAATCAGAGGAGCACAGATGGCCATCAGAGAGATAAGGAAGATGACCACGGCCGAGCCGATGGCTACCCGGTCGTGGCGAAGCCGCTGCCAGGCCAGTGCCCAGGGGCTGCGGCCCTCGATCCTCGATGCTGCCGATAGTTCACGATCGTCCGGCAGGCTGCGCCCCTGAACCCCTTCAGCGATCGACACGCGCCACCTCCTTTCCTAACCGGCCTTCCTAACCGACTTTTTCTAACCGGCCGCTCGTTGCCGGGGCCGAAGTGTCGGGGCCTCCCCGCTGATCGTCGCCTCGGCTCCGTCAGACAAGGGGAAGTGGCAGGCCACCTGGTGGGCGGCGCCATCGCTGAAGGCACTCTGCAGGAGCGGTTCCTCGGTGGCGCAGCGGGAGGTGGCGATGGGGCACCGGCCGGCGAAGCGGCACCCTGGTGGGGGCCCCACGGGAGAGGGTGGTTCGCCTCGCAGCACGACGCGCTGACGCCGGGCTTCAAGGTCCGGGTCGGCGATAGGTAGCGCCGACAACAGGGCCTGGGTGTACGGGTGGCGCGGCCGCTCCGTCACTTCCTCGCTCGGCCCTATTTCGACGATCTTGCCCAGGTACATAACCGCAATACGGTCACTCACGTGCTCGACGACAGCCAGGTCGTGGGCGATGAACAGGTACGTGAGCCCCAATCTGTCTTGAAGATCCCTGAACAAGTTGATGATCTGGGCCTGGACTGACACGTCCAGAGCTGAGACCGGTTCGTCGCACACGAGCACGGACGGCTCGGTCGCCAACGCTCGGGCCACGCCGACGCGCTGGCGTTGACCACCCGAGAACTCGGCCGGGAACCGGTTGTAGTGCTCGGGGTTGAGGCCCACCAGCTCCATCAGCTGCTGCACCCGTTGGCGGCGGCTCTGCTTGTCCCCGATGTGATGAATGGCCAACGGATCCCCGATCACTGAACCCACCCGGCGGCGCGAATTGAGCGACCCCGAGGGGTCCTGAAAGATCATTTGCAGATGGCGCCGGACCGGGCGCAGGTCCCGGTGGGAGAGAGTGGTGATGTCGCGGCCCTCGAACTGGACCGTACCGGCGGTCACATCCACGAGACGGGTGGCGCACCGAGCGAGCGTGGACTTACCGCAACCGGACTCGCCTACCAGTCCGAGGGTCTCGCCCCTGGCCAGCTCGAGGGACACACCGTCGACCGCATGGACAAGGCCGCGGCGGTTCGAAGAGTGAGGGCTCCGGTACCACTTCACCAGCCCGTCGAGCCGCAGGATGGGGTCGGCGGCGGGCGGCTGCGGGCCGAGCTGGCTCACGGCCGGGGGCTCCGGCTGGCCGCTGAAGCTCCTGGCCGGTCTCGTGGGTGGGCCAGCCAGCAGGCCGCCCTCTGGAGCCCCTGGGCCTCGACGTCCACAAATGGAGGTTCCTCGTCGCGGCAGCGTTCGAGCGCGACCGGGCAGCGCGGGTGGAAGCTGCAACCCGACGGAAGGGAGATGAGGCTGGGGGGCTGCCCGGCAATCTGGGCCAGCCGGGCCCGGCCTCGAGAGCGGGTCGGCAACGACGCCAACAGCCCCTTGGTGTAAGGATGGGCCGGGGTGTAATAGAGGTGACGCCGTTCGGCGTACTCGACCACCTTGCCGGCGTACATGACCGCGACATGGTCAGCCAGCCCCGCAACGATTCCGAGGTCGTGAGTGACCATTATCACGGCCATGCCCAATTCTGCCTGGAGGCCCTTTATGAGCTCGATTATCTGGGCTTGCACGGTCACATCGAGGGCCGTGGTGGGCTCGTCGGCGATGAGCAACTTGGGCTGCAACGCCAATGCCATAGCGATCATGGCCCGTTGGCGCATGCCGCCGGAGTACTGATAGGGGAATTCGTCGGCCCGGCGAGCAGGGCTCGGGATCCCCACCAGCTCCAGCATGTCCACGGCCCGGGCGCGGGCGGCCCCGGACGAGATGCGCTCATGGGCCCGGATGGCTTCGGCTATCTGCCAACCCACTTTGTAGAGAGGATGCAGGCTGGACAGCGGGTCCTGGAAGACTATCCCTATCTTGGCGCCGCGCAGCTGCCGGCGCTCATCATCATGCATGGTGACGATGTCTTGCCCATCAAAAAGCACTTTCCCTGACGTCCGCGCTCCCTGGACAAGCCCCATCACCGTCATGCACGCCACGCTCTTGCCCGACCCGGACTCCCCCACGATGCCAAGCGTCTGGCCCGCGTCGACAGAGAATGTCACCCCCTGCACCGCCCGCACCAGGCCATCGGGCGTAGGGAAGCTAACGTTGAGGTCACGGACCTCGAGGAGGCTCACGGCGGGCGCGTCAGCTTAGACCACACCCACCTGGCGATGGGCTCAACCAGTACCCGCGACAGTCACGATGACAGCCAGACATTGGTGGGGTCGCAATTGAGGCCGAACCACCAGAAGGTGCACCCGTGCACGGCCGAGGAGTGGTAGACGGGCCACTTCTGGTACTCGACGGGGACAGCGGCGACGTCGCTCATGATCTGGCGTTCGGCTTGCGACCACGACGTCCCGGCAGCAGCTACGGTCGGTGCCGCAAGTGCCTTGTTGATTAGGGCATCGGTTTTGGGGTCGTTGTAGCCACCGAAGTCGTTCGAGCCATTAGCAGGCACGGTGAAAAGGGGCTCCAGCGTCGAGCGCCCGTTGTTGCCGAACCAGTCCGGGATCCAACCCGGGGTGGCCAGGTCCCATACGTCGCGCTTCGACGTGCTCGGGTTTTCCAAATAGCTCCCGTAGAAGGCGGCCTGCGTCTCGGGGACCAACGTGACGTGGAAACCGGCCAGGCCGAGGCTCGACTGGACGGACACGGCCCATCGGGGCTGAGGCGGGGTGGTCGAATAGAGCAGCTTGATCTTGACGCCGTTCGGGTACCCGGCCTGTTTCAGCAGGGCTTTGGCTTTAGCGGCGTTGCCGTTCCCGTTGTTATCGGGGTAGGGGTTGTACCCGGGGATGTAGCCGGTGTTGCCCGGGAGGATGGGCTGGTTTGCCACCGCGGCGATCTTTGGCCCCCCGGCGATCTGGATAATGGCGTTCTTGTCGACGGCATAAGCCGCCGCCTCGCGCACCAGCTTGTTGGTAAACGGGCCGGCGTACTGGTTGAGGGCCAGGTACAGGTTGAGGCTGACGTAATAGTTCCCCGGGGGGCCGATGACGAGGTTCGAGCTGCCCTCCAGCGCAGGCAGGTCCTGTGTGGGCGGGGTGACGTCCCATTCCAGGTCGCCGGTACCGGCTTGCAGCTGTTCCTGCACGTTCTCAGCGGTAAGGCCCTCAGTGATCACGACCTTGTCGACGTACGCATGGCGGAGAGTATCGGTTGACTGCTTCCAGGCCTGGTTGCGGTCAAGTGTGTACCCCTTGCCGGGCGAGTACGACGTGATCTGGTAGGGCCCGTCGGACAGTGTGTTCTGGCGGAATTGGGCGCCGTCGGGCAGGTACTTCATGTACTCGACGGGCCGAGCCGAGTCGAAGCCCAGGGTGAGGATGTTCAAGAAGTCCGTGGACGGTTCCATGAGCTTGAAGACAAGCGTCGACGAGTTGGGCGCGCTGACCCCTGCCAACGGGGTCTTGGTCTCGTAGGCGTCGATCCCGCCCACCGTGTCCTTCACCTTGGCGAAGTTCGTGCAGTAGGCGGCCATGCCCACGATCGTGGTCTCGAAATACCCGGGCGCCCCGACCGGGGAAGCCGGGTTGCACAGCATCTTGAACTCACGGACGAAGTCGTCGGAGGTGACCTGGCGCGCTGGGCTCGTGTCCCACATCACGCCTTTCTTGATGTGGATGGTGTAGGTCTTGCCCCCGTTGCTGATGCCGCCGTTCGAGGTGCTCGGGATGACAGTCGCTACGTCGGGTGTGATGACCTCTTCGGCGGCGAAAGTCGAGGCGTCGGGGTAGCCGAAGAGCTGACGGGTGAACATGCGCTCCAGGTAGCTGCTCACGGTGTAGTACGCGCTAACGGTGTCCAGGTTGAACACATCGCTTTGACCGAGGATGGTCAGGGTCCCGCCCCTCGCGGGAGTGGCGGCGCTGGCGGCACCAGGACCGGCCACGCTCACGAGCCCGAAGCTCATGACCGCAAGGGCCGTGGCGGGGATCAGCTTCCTACGAAGCATGTACGTTCCCTCCCTTACGGAGGCTCGCGAAACCACTCGCCGACAAGAGAGCGGGTTTCGCGAGCCTCCCTAGTTGTGTGGCATGGAATCTAGGAGTTCCGCGCCGGGCGCGACAGCGACGAATGGCAAAGTGGGGAGGCAGGGAAATGGACAAACGTCTGAACGGTCAACCTGGCCGAGCCTCAGGCACGGAACGGCCCGGACGCCGACGCGGCTCCTCCGGCTTGAGATGAGACCTGCGCAGCGGACTAGCCTGCGCCCGATGAAGGTTGTCGTCGTCGGAGCCACCGGTCACATCGGTAGCTACCTGGTCCCGAGGCTGGTCGGTGCCGGTCATGAGGTCGTGGCCATTAGCCGGGGCAACAGAAGCCCCTACTTCGAGCATCCCGCATGGCGCCACGTGGCTCAGGTCCAAGCGGACCGGGAAGCCGAAGACGAATCAGGCGTATTCAGCAAGCGGTTGGCGGACGCTCACCCTGACGCTGTAATCGACCTCCTCTGCTTCACGGTCGCCTCGGCTCGTCAGGTGCTCGACGCGTTGGTCCCGACTCGTGGTTACCTGCTCCACTGCGGCACGGTCTGGGTGCACGGGACCGGCACGACGGTACCGGTCACCGAGGAGGCTGTGCGCCGCCCCTTCGGCGATTACGGGACGCAGAAGGTCAGCCATCGAAGAGCTGCTCTTGAGCGAGGCCCGCCGCGGTGTATTGCCGTGCACCGTGCTCCACCCGGGGCACATCGTCGGCCCGGGATGGGCTCCGGTGAACCCGGCCGGCAACTTCAATGTCAACGTCTTTTCGAGACTGGCCAAGGGCGAAGAGATAGCTCTCCCCCACTTCGGTCTCGAGACCGTCCACCACGTCCATGCCGACGATGTGGCCCAGGCGTTCGAGAAGGCGCTGGCCCACCCCTCCCGGGCCTCGGGAGAGGCGTTCCACGTCGTCTCGGCCAATGCGATCACATTGCGAGGGTTCGCTGAAAAAGTGGCCGGCTGGTTCGGGCAGCCCGCTCGTTTGGCCTTCCAACCCTGGGACGCGTGGGCGGCCGGGTGGGACGCGGCCGACGCCCAGGCCACGTGGGAGCACGTCTCCCGCAGCCCATCGATGAGCATAGAAAAGGCGTCAGCGGTTCTTGGTTACCGGCCCCGCTATAGCTCCCTGGAAGCGGTCTTCGAAGCGCTGTCCTGGCTCATCGCTGACGGCCAGGTGGACAGCGGCGGAAGAAAGATGGCGTTTCTGATGACCGAGCAGGCGAACGTGCCCCAGACGGACGAGCCCAGGACCGACGAGCCCGGGACCGACGAGCCCGGGACCGACGAGCCCGGGACCGACGGGCCCAGGCGCAGCCAGGCCTGGTTCGGGGCCGAAGGCCGCATGGGGATGGTCTATCGGTCGTGGATGCGCAACCAGGGCTTCGGGCCAAGGTCTTCGATGGCCGCCCGGTAATAGGAATTGCGACGACATGGTCCGAGCTGGCGCCCTGCAATGCCCACCTCCACCGCGTGGCCGAGGCGGTCAAGCGGGGCGTGTGGCAACAGGGTGGCTTCCCCCTCGAGTTCCCCACGTTGGCGACGGGCGAAAGCCTGATGCGGCCCACGGCCATGCTCTACCGCAACCTGTTGGCCATGGAGGCTGAAGAGCTGATGCGGGCCAACCCGCTGGATGGGCTCGTGCTGTTGTCGGGCTGCGACAAGACCACGCCCGGGCTCCTGATGGCAGCGGCCAGTGTCGACCTCCCGGCCGTCATGGTCACGGGCGGGCCCATGCTCACGGGGAAGTTCCATGGACAGGACCTGGGCTCGGGGACGCACGTCTGGAAGCTGGAGAGCGATTTGAAGGCGGGCCGCATCACCGCCGACCAGCTCCGTGAGGCCGAGGGTTGCATGTCCCGCTCCAACGGCCACTGCATGACTATGGGCACGGCGTCGACCATGGCCTGTATGGCCGAGGCGCTCGGGATGCAGCTCCCGGGTTCTGCCAGCTGGCCGGCTGTCGACTCTCGCCGCTACGAAGTGGCGCAGGAGGCGGGGGCGCGGGCCGTCTCGATGGTGCACGAGGATCTCCGGCCGCAAAGAATTATGAACCGGGCTGCATTCGAAAACGCCATAAGGGTCAACGCGGCTATTGGGGGTTCGACGAACGCCGTGATCCACCTGACGGCGATCGCGGGCCGTTTGGGCGTGCCACTTTCTCTGGACGACTTCGACAGCTTGGCCCGCCCGGTGCCGACCCTGGTGGACCTTTTGCCCTCAGGCCATCACCTCATGGAAGACTTCTGCTACGCCGGAGGCCTCCCGGTAGTGATGCTCGAATTGGCCGAAGCCGGGTTGCTAAATACAGGGCAACTAACGGTCACGGGCAAGAGCGTCGGGGAAAATGTCGCCGGGGCGCAGTGCTGGGACCGGGACGTCATCCGAACCGTCAACGAGCCTTTCCAGCCCCCGGGCACCGGCACCGCTGTGCTCCGTGGCAACCTCTGCCCAGGCGGGGCCGTGATCAAGCAGTCCGCCGCCTCTCCGGAGCTTATGAAGCACCGGGGCCGGGCGCTCGTGTTCGATTCGCCGGAGGCTTACAACTCCGTCTGCGACGCCGATGACTTCGACGCCGGGCCCAGCGACATCATCGTGGTCCGCTATTCCGGCCCGAAGGGTTATCCCGGGATGCCCGAGGTTTCCAATGTGCCCCTGCCGGCAAAATTGGTGAAGCAAGGCATTACGGATATGGTCCGTATTTGTGACGGGCGGATGAGCGGCACGGGTTTCGGGACCGTTGTGCTACACGTCTCCCCGGAGGCGGCCATCGGAGGGCCCCTCGCTCTGGTGAAGACGGGCGACACCATCGAGCTGGACGTGCCCGCCCGCAGCCTCCACCTTGACGTCTCGGACGAGGAGCTGGAGCGGCGGCGGGCGGCATGGAGCCCTCCCGCCCCCAAGGCGCGGTCCGGCTATACGTGGCTGTACACCGAGCACGTCTTGCAGGCCGATGCGGGCGCCGATTTCGACTTCCTGCAAGGTTCCCGAGGTCACGCCGTCCCCCGCGACAACCACTGACGCCGACCGGGGGGAGCAACGTTCACCACGCGCCCTGAGATAACCGGGACTTTCGGGTTTGTGGCCTCGACGCACTGGTTGGCGTCGGCGGCGGGGATGGCTGTCCTCGAGCACGGCGGTAATGCCTTCGATGCCGCGGTGGCCGCCGGGCTCACTCTACAGGTGGTCGAGCCGGATATGAACGGGCCAGGCGGGGACCTGCCCGCCATACTGTGGCCGGCAGGGCGGAGCGAGCCCGTCGTCGTCTGTGCTCAAGGACCGGCGCCGCAGGGGGCGACCGTGAAGTACTACCGCGACGACCTGGGCCTGGACATTGTCCCCGGCACGGGCCCGCTCGCCGCGGTCGTGCCCGGCGCGTTCGGTGGCTGGATGGCAATACTGCGCGATTTCGGCACAATGTACCTACGGGATGTGGCTCGTTTCGCCATTGGCTACGCGGCCGCCGGTTATCCCATGTTGGCCAGGACCAGTTCATTTATCCGCGGTTTGGAACAGTTTTTCCGGGACGAATGGACCACCAGCGGCGAGGTTTACCTCCCGGCTCCGGGCCCGGGAGGGCTGGCCCGAAACCTCGCCTTGGGCGCCATGTACGAGCGTGTGGTACGGGAGGCCGAGGCCAGTTCGCCTGGCCGTGAAGGCCAAATAGAGGCAGCGCTCGATATCTGGTACCGGGGTTGGGTGGCCGAAGCAATTGTAAAATTTCAGCGCCAGGCGTGGATGGACACTTCCGGCCACCGTCATACCGGGCTGCTGAGCGCCGAGGACCTGGCCGGGTGGGTGCCCACCTACGAGGTCCCTGTGAGCACCGGCTACGCCAGCTACACGGTATTCAAAACCGGCCCTTGGGGCCAGGGCCCCGTGTTCCTCCAGCAGCTGAAGTTGTTGGAAGGGTTCGACCTGAAGGCCATGGGCCATGGACGCCCCGAATATGTCCACGTCATAACCGAGTGCGCCAAGCTCTCTTTCGCAGATCGTGAGGCGTGGTACGGCGATCCCCACTTTGTTGACGTGCCTATGGCGGCACTTTTATCAAAGGGTTATGCGGACCGCCGGCGCGAATTGATTTCAGACGAGTCCTCGCCGGCACTGCGACCGGGGGCTCCGGATGGCCGCCCGCCCCGCCTACCGGACCTCGAGCCGCACATCGGCGCCAGGTTCGGGGAGACAACGGGAAATCCCGAGGGGCCCAGCCTGGGTGGGGCCGGTTCCGCGCCCGCGACTAGCAGGCCGGCCGGTTACCCGCCCGCCGCTTACAGGGGCGACACTGTCCACCTCGACGTTGTCGACCGTGAAGGCAACATGGTGAGCGCCACGCCGAGCGGCGGGTGGCTACATGGTGCACCGGTCGTACCCGAGCTCGGCTTCTGCCTTGGCACCCGAGGCCAGATGTTCTGGCTCGAGGACGGCTTGGCCAGCTCGCTCGAGCCGGGAAAGCGGCCACGGACAACGCTTTCTCCGACGATGATCGCTCGCGACGGAGAACCTTACCTCGCTCTTGGCACCCCTGGCGGCGACCAACAGGACCAGTGGTCCCTGCACGCCTTCCTGGCCCATGCCAACTTCGGGATGGACCTCCAGATGGCGATCGACTCGACTAACCACCACACCGAAGCGTTCCCGAGCTCGTTCTACCCCCGCCGCACCCGGCCCCGGTACCTCGCCGTCGAGCAACGGGCACAACCCGGGACGGTCGAGGCTCTACGCGCCCACGGCCACCAGGTCGAGGAGGTGGGGCCTGGTCACTCGGGCGCGTCAGCGCTGTGAGCCGTGGCGCAGACGGCCTCTTGCGCGGGGCCGCCGACCCCCGCGGGGGTCAGGCTTATGTATGCGGGCGATGAGCGGAAATGTCGCCTAAGGGATCGCCGAAGGACAACTTGCGCTCCCGGAGCCCTCAATCGCCTGTGAGTCCTCGTCTTTTGATCTTCGAGCGCGCCTGTTTTCATGCGGCGGCGCCTAAAAGGTCCTAAGCCCGAGCTCCCATGCCGGCGGAGTACGGTGAGAAAATGAGCAGCCAGCAAAGTTACGCCGCCCTCCAAGCGACGGCGGCGGCCCTGGTGGTGGTGTCGCGTTTGTCCGGGTCGGCCCTGGAGGGGCTCCCGGAGAACTTGCGTCCCGCAGACGAACTGGCCGGCTACAGCATCCAGCAGTGTGCCCACGCACTCCTCGAACGGGCCGGGTTCGGCCGCCGGATTGGGTGGAAGATCGGGTGCACGACCCGCACCATGCAAGAGTACCTGGGGATGGAAGACCCCAGCGCCGGTGGCATGTTCCAGGCCAACTGTTGGCGCAGTCACCATCATTTCACGTCGGCCGGGGAGCGGCGGCTCGGTGCCGAGTGCGAGGTGGCCGTCCGTCTGGCGGTGGACCTGCCGCCGAGGTCGGCGGCGTATACCGAAGCCGAATGGCGCAGTCCGTGGCCGCGTCTATGGCCGCCATCGAGGTGGTCGAGGACCGCTACGTCGATTACTGGGCGCTCGACGCCCCGACCCTTATAGCTGATGACTTTTTCCACCACAGTTGCGTCCTCGGCCCCGAGGTCGAGGAGTTCGACCCGCACGACCTGGCGAACACGAATGCCACCATGCTCGTGAACAACGAGCCGATAGGTAGCGGTCAAGGATCTGAGATCATGGGGGACCCGTTGACCGCCTTGACCTGGCTCGCCAACGGTTGCCTTCGCTGGGGGGCCTTCTTGCGGGCGGGCGACATCGTCCTTCTCGGCTCGGTTGTCCGGACCCATTGGGTTGTTGGCGCCACCGAAGTAATTGCTGTCAACGACAAACTGGGCGAGGTGCGGGCCAGCTTCAGCCCCGCCTGACTTGCACGCAAAACCGAGGCCGGGTTTGGTGAAACGAGCGGCCGAGCTTCGCCACCGTTCGTTTGCACCGGCTATGGTCAAAGCCTCGACGTGACCGTATAGAGGCCGCTCGAGAGGTAACGCCTTGGGTCACACAACTCCCGTTGCGGCGGACAAACCAGGAGCTCAGTCCCGTGCGTTTGGGCAGAACTACCTGAAACACATTCAAGAAGTAGGTGCCAACGTCCCGCAGTACCCAACAGTGTTCGCCAAGTTCACACGCGCCCTGATAGGCGACGGCGATCCAATAATGCTCCCGTCCCTGTCGAGCAAAGTCGATTGGGAGGTCGAACTCGTCATGGTTATAGGACAACAAGTTCGCGACGCAAGCCAAGAAGAGGCGGCGGCGGCGATCGGCGGGTTCACGGTGGGCAATGACATAACCGCGCGTGACCTGCAGGGCCGAACCTCCCAACGGTTACAGGGCAAGACGTGTGAGGCCACCTCGCCCGTAGGCCCGTCCATGACCACGACAGACGAAACCGGCGTCGAACCGGACCTGGCCATCCGGTGTGCCGTCGACGGAGTGGTCCGGCAGGATTCGCGGCCTTCTGACCTGGTGTTCAAACCGGTCGACCTGGTCGCGTACCTGAGCCATATCATCACCCTCGAGCCGGGAGATCTTGTTTTCACCGGGACGCCCGGCGGCGTAGGGCAGGCGATGGCGCCGCCCGTCTTCCTCCTGCAGGGCCAGACCGTCACATCATCGATTGAAGGCGTCGGCGAGCTGGTGAACACCTGCCGGGCCTGGTGGCCGGCGACCGCGCCGACCGGTCGTGGCGAACCGGTTGTGCTGAACCAGTTGTGGCGGGGTGCGCGACTGTAAGCTGTGGTTGCTTGTTACCCAGCTACAGATGTTGAGAGGCTGACCATGACCGATCTCCTCGCCGCCGGGAGTGTCCTGGGCCCGGCGCGCCGGCGTGTACTGGCCGATGAGGTGGCCGACGCCATCAGGGATGCCATCTTCGCCGGCCGGATCGACCTGGGCCAGCGATTGGTCGAGGAGGAGCTGGCCACCAACCTCAACGTGAGCAGGGCCCAGTGCGAGAGGCGCTTGTCCGGCTCTCCCAAGAAGGGTTGGTGCACATCGAGCGCCACCGCGGCGTCACCGTAGCCGAACTCGGCTTTGACGCTGTCGATGAGATCTACAGCCTACGGACCGCCCTGGAGCGCTTGGCCGCGGAGTGGCTCTGCCGCAACGCCACCGAGGAGGACTTCAAGCGGATGGCAGCGGTACTTCGCGAATTCGACAAATTGCCGCAACCCCCGACCCGGTCCCAAGTGGCAGGGCTCGACGTCGCCTTCCATGATGCCCTTTTCCAGGCTGCGCACCATGAACGCCTATACCAAGCGTGGCTCGCGCTGCGTTCTCAGATCTTTCTATACCTCGTCCACCGGGGAGCACTTCGGCCCGACTTCGCCAAAACCTGGTTGAAAGACCACGAAGATTTCCTGGAGGTGCTGATGCGCCGCCAGCGCACTCAGGTCATGAAGACGGTTGAGGCGCACATTGAAGGCACCTATCAGCGCCTGCTCCAGGCCAATCGTGACGCGAACTCGCGGCCCGCACCGAAGCGACGCTCCTAGCTCTCGCATTTCCGGCGGGGGCGACGGCCGCCCCCAGATCTCAGGCGCCCCCAGAATCTCAGGCGCCCCCAGATCTCAGGCGCCCCCAGATCTCAGGCGCCCCCAGAATCTCAGATGTTCCGCTAGATAAGGTCTTGCGCCTCGAGGACCGCTCGGACGGCCTCCACTTCACCCGGCGCCAGAGCTATTTGGGGCAGCGCCATGGCATTCGAAGCGATCACGCCCCGCAGCATGAGCGCAGTCTTGAACCCACCCAGCCCGGACGAGCTCGGGCCCTTGGTGGCGGGATCGGCGCACGCCGTGATCTCGAAGAGCCGCATGAGCCTCTCCTGGAGCTCGCGAGCCTTGTCCCAGTCGCCGGACCGGCAGCTCTGGTAAAGGGCGACAAAGCCGTGGGGGTCCACGTTGGCGAGGCCGGGGACTGCGCCATGGCCACCGACGAAAACGGAGCAGTCCACGATCAGCTCAGACCCTGTGAGGAGGGAGAACTTTTCTAACGAGCGCGTCCGCCCGGCCAACGCGCGGAAGCTGTTTATGTCACCGCTGGAGTCTTTGACCGCGTCAATTACTCCCTCGGCGGCCAACTCCGCCACCACCGGGACTTCGAGCTTGAGATGAACGGCCACCGGGATGTCGTAAGCAATCACGGGAAGGCCGGCACGATCACGAACCGTCTTGAAATGGAGCTTGACCTCGGATGGGTGACCGGTGCGCACGTAGAAGGGAGCCGTCACGACGATGGCATCAGCACCGAGGTCCCGGGCGCGAGCGGCGTGGTCGAGCACGCGGTTGGTCGCCATGTCGATGGTCCCGGCCAGGACCGGGACCTGGCCCCCGTTGGTCTTGACTGCGACCTGCAGGACGGTGTCACGTTGAGCGTCGGTCAGGAATGCGGCCTCTCCGGAGGAACCCAGCATGAAGAGCCCGCTTACGCCCGCGTCAAGGAGGAACCCGACCAAGCGCTCGAGGGACAGGGTGTCGACTTCGCCTTCCGCCGTGAGAGGGGTGCAGACCGGAGGGATTATCCCCGCCAGCCATGGGCCCGATCCTCCGGTGCTGACCACGCTGCCCAGTGTTGTCGCCTCGCTTGTCATCTGTCCCTTCCGTCGACGCATGCCGGCCTTGCCGTTGACGTATACCGGCCTTGGCCACCCTAGCTCAACCCCCGACATCGCTAACAGTCAACAATCGGCTAAGGTTCAGTCGGTACCCGATGAGCAGTGCTGGCCAGACCGGCCAGAGCAGGTAGGAGCCCAAAGGGGGAAATGCCACAGCGGGACGATACCGAAGTGGGGAGGAAGGTAGAGCCGGAGGATGCCACAGACGCAGCGCGACCGTGGGGGGCGGGGGCGGGCCAGCGCGGTCGAGATACGCCGGTCGAGATACGCCGGTTGAGAGGGACCGGTTGAGAGGGACCGGTTGAGAGGGACCGGTTGAGAGGGACCGGTAGAAATGAGCCGATCGAGATGACTGGGGGCGGATTTGCAAACTTCACGCCTTGGGCCTGACCAAGTGCCGACTGCTCCGGAGCCACTCCTGCGCGGGACATGGGGGACCGTGCTCTTGCCCGTGCGTCCCGATGACTCCATTGACATCGGGCTGCTCGAGGCCGAGCTCGACGTGCTCTTCGACGTTGGCCTGGCCGGTGTTTACACATGCGGCACTGCCGGGGAATTCCATGCGCTTGAAGAAGCGGAATTTGACGCCTTGAGCGAACTCGTGGCCACCAAGAGCAGGAGTGCCGGCTCGCCTTTCCAAATCGGCGCTAGTCATATGAGTGGTCAGATATGCCTCTCGCGCATCCGCCGTGCTCGTCAGCTTGCGCCCACCGCAATTCAGGTCGTACTACCCGACTGGTTGCCCCTCGGGCCGGCCGAGGTGCGCGTCGCCGTGGACAGAATGGTGGCGGAAGCCGACCCCGTACCCCTTGTCCTGTACAACCCGCCTCATGCCAAGACGGTTTGTGGGGCCGAACAGCTGGCCAATTTGGCTACCGAGTTCCAGGGTCTGATCGGTGTGAAGGTGGCCAGCGATAACGCCTTTTATGCCAAGCTTCACGCTGCCGCTCCGAGGCTGGCCATTTTCGTGCCCGGGCACGAACTGGCCGATGCGTGGCGCCATGGTGCCAGCGGGTCGTATTCCAATGTCGCATGCATGGGGCCAAATGGCGCCCTGGCATGGGAGCAGCAGATGGCCAAGGACCTGGATGGGGCCGTCGCTTTAGGTCAAAGGATAATTTCCTTTTTCGACCGGTATATCGCACCGCTGAAGGCCGCGGGTTATTCCAACCCCGCCCTCGACAAGACGCTGGCAGCTATCGGGGGGTGGGCGCAGGTCGGTACGCGGGTCCGCTGGCCGTACGCGTCCGTACCGGACGAAGTGGTAGCCCGGCTGGCGCCGATAGCCCGGGCCGCTGTGCCGGAGATGTTCTGATGGCCCCCGATCTTGCCAGCTTTGCCACTCTCGTCTACTGTCAACCTTACACAATCGCGGCAAAAAGGCCTCGTTCGGCCTCTTTACTCGCGCTGAGACGCCAGGGGAAGATCCGTGAAAACTGAAGAATCATTCGCGCCCACCCCTGCGGTCGCCGCTGCGGACGGCCCGGTCATTGTCGTGGCTAGCAGCGCGTTCGCAGACCGCGACCGTTTGATAGAGCATTTTGCCGGGGCCGTGCTCCGGTTCTGCGACGTATCAGACCCCGGGCAGTTGCCGGAACTGACGACGGGCGCGTCGGGCGTGGTCGTAACCTTGCAGCCACTTCGGGAACACCACATCGAGGCGCTGGCACCAAGCGTCCGGGTCATCGGGCGGGCCGGGGTCGGCGTCGACACGATTGACCTGGGGGCAGCAGAGACCGCCGGCATCACCGTCGTCAACCAGCCGGCCTACGGGACAAGGGAAGTTGCCTCTCACGCTGTAGCCTTGCTGCTCGCTCTGCAACGTCGCATTTGTAACCTGGACGCCTTCGTCCGCCAGGGGTGGTCCGGGTCACCCGTATTGGCCCCGATGAAGCCGCTCGACGAGCTCGTGGTCGGCCTTGTCGGCAATGGGCGTATAGGACGGGCCACAGCCGAGATGCTTACGGGGCTCGTCGGCGACGTCCTGACTTTCGACCCGGCTAACCCACCTGCGCCTCCGGGCGTCGAAGTGGTGCCCGAGCTCAAGGAGCTCCTGAGCCGCTCGAACGTCGTTTCCCTCCACCTCCCACTGACTCCCGAGACGGCGGGCATGGTCGACGCCACGTTCCTGGCGGCGATGTCGCCCGGATCCTTGCTGATAAACGTGTCGAGAGGCGGGCTGGTCGACGAGCCGGCCCTGGTGGAGGCGCTCGAAAGCGGCCAGCTGGCTGGAGCTGCCCTTGACGTGTTCCCGACAGAGCCCCTGCCTCAGACGAGCCCGATCCTGAAAGCGAAGAACACGGTCCTATCGCCCCACGTGGCCGCGTACTCCGACCGGGCGTCCTGGCGGCTCGCTAGCTGGACGATCTCCGACACCATATCCTGGGTCCGGTCGGACCGCATCGAGCACGGTAACGTCGTGGTCCGCGGGGACCGATGAGCGAAGCTACTCACGAGGCTCCGGCCCCATAGCACCGGAGGAACTGAATGGAAGAGATCTTTGTCCCCGCTTCGGGCATGGCGATGGAAGATGTGCTCTTCACCGAATGGCTGAAACAGCCTGGCGACGCCGTCGAGGCTGGTGAGCCCGTCGCGGTGGTGGAGACGGACAAGTCAACCGTCGAACTGAGCGGGACGACGGCAGGGACGCTCTCGCGCCATCTCGTCGAAGCGGGAGCGCGGGTACCGGGAGGGACGACCGTGGCGTACCTGCTCGGCGAGGGGGAAAGCGTCCCGGGCGCCGACCCGTCTGAGGCCACAGCGGCCAGAACAGCCGGTGAGCAGCCTGGGGCGCCGGCTCCGGCCCGATCGGGCCAGTCAGAGCCCGAGCGCAACGGCCACGGGCAGGTCTCGGCGGGAGCGGCCACCGAACGGGCCGAACGCGAGCCCGATGGCCGGCACCGGCTGAGCCCGAGGCAACGACGAGCTATGGCCGAAATGGCGGCCGGGAAGGCTGAAACGGCGCCCGAGGCCGATGGTCCCCCGAGGAGGTTCGTCCCTCAGGGGCTCAGGAGCGCCAAGACCCCGCCGCCCGTGGCGGTCCCGGTGGGCCGCACGGAGACCACTGCCAGCTCCGTACCCCAAGGGCAGAGGGGCGCCGAGACGGCGCCGGTCGGGGCGGTCCCGGACGGACGCCGGGCGACCGCCGCCCTTGTGAGCGAGTCATGGCGGACCGTGCCTCACTTTTCTGTGGGGCGCGACATCCGGGTAGACGGCCTGTTCGAAGCGGCCGCGGCCGGAAAGGCGGCTGGGGTCGCCTTGACCGCCACTGACTTCCTGATCCTGGCGCTGGCCGACGCGCTCGAATCTGTCGGCGAGGCCTCCGACCTGGGGCTGGCGGTGGCCACGGAGTGGGGCGTCCTGATCCCCGTCCTACCTTCTGTCGCCGGTAAGCGCCTGGCGGATGTGGCCAAACAACGCGAGTCCGCCGTAGCCAGAGCCCGTAGCCGCCGGTTGACTTCCGGGGACTCGGCTCCGGTCTTCGCTACTCTGTCGAACCTCGGACCGGCCGGCGTGACCTGGTTCACCGGAGTGGTCCCTGTCAACCAGGTTGCACTGTTGACGGTGGGCGAAGTCAGCTTGCGCCCGGCGGTCGAAGGACGGGGCCTCGTAGTGGCGCCCATGATCACCGCCGTCGTAACCGCAGACCACCGGCGTTACGACGGAGTGGACTCCGCCAGGTTGCTAAGCGCCTTCGCAGAAAACCTCCGGGCTGTCATTGACCAGGCGATCATCAATCGGGGCGGACGATGAACACGGCCCCGGCTACCACTTTGGCCGCACCCAGCGACGAGCAGGTGCTGGGCTGGCTTCGTACGATGTTGCTGATCCGCCGCTTCGAGGAACGGGCGGAGCAATTGACGGTACGCGGGAAGATCCCCGGCGGAGTTCACCCGGCGGTGGGCCAAGAAGCAACTGCCGTGGGGGTGGCGGCAGCGCTCTCTGCCGGAGATACCGTGTCTGCTTCGCACCGTGGCCATCATCACGCCCTGGCCAAGGGCGTACCGGCTCCAGGGATAATGGCAGAGCTATACGGCAAGGCCACCGGCGTTTCGGGCGGTCGCGGCGGGTCAATGCATTTGGCCGGGTTCGACGTGGGGTTTATCGGCTCGAATGGGATCGTCGGCGCGTCCGCAGGTATCGCCCTGGGTGATGCGTTCGCCGCCCATTACCGGGGTGAACCCAGAGTAGCCGTGGCCTTCTTCGGTGACGGCGGGATCAACACCGGCCGCACGTGGGAATTCCTGAACCTGGCCGGTGCGTGGCGGCTCCCACTGATCGCCATCTGCGAGAACAACCTGTACGCGGTGGAGACCCCGACGGCGGCCGTGTCGGGTGGCGGCTCGATGACCCAGCGAGCAGCCAGTTTTGGACTTGACGCCCAAAGTGTAGACGGGCAAGACGTTTTTGCCGTGTACGATGCGGCGCGGCGCGCTCGTAGCCGAGCGGTCGCCGGCGATGGACCTAGTTTCATCGAGTCGCTCACATACAGATATTCGGGCCACGGTTCCGGAGAAGGCGTGGGTGCGTACCGAAGCGCCGAAGAAGTAGCGGACTGGCGAGAAAGCCGGGACCCGATCGCTCGGTGCGCTGGACGCCTGTTGGAGCTGGGTGTGCTCAAGGAGGGAGACCTCGAGACGCTGGACGAGGAGGCGCAGCAGGCGGTCGAGTCCGCCGTCCAGTTTGCCGAGGGATCACCCTGGCCCGAGGAGTGAGGGCCGAATAGTAAATGCTCAGCGCCGCCGTTTTCACCGGCGAAGCCGAGCCCCGTGCGAGCGGCGAAGCCGAGCCCCGTGCGAGCGGCAAGGCCGGCCCCGTGCGAGCGGCAAGGCCGGCCCCGTGCGAGCGGCAAGGCCGGCCCCGTGCGAGCGGTCATGCCGGCCCCGTTTCACCGGCCAGGCCGGCCCCGTTTCACCGGTAATGCCGGCCCCGTTTCTCCGGTACAGCTGGTGCGGCCGGCGAAGCGGTCCCCGTTTCACCGGTAATCTCAGTTTTCCAGATGGGCTGTCTTCGAGGAAACGGAGACTGGCTGCCGGGAACGGGGGAGGCTGGCTGCCGGGAACGGGGCCGCTTACCGTTTAGTTACTGGCCCTTACCCACCGGGTGTCTCTTTATGAAGGATCTTCAATGTGGACGCGGCCGCTTGCTGGGCCAGGTGGTTGTCAGAGGTCACATTGACGAGCTGGAAGCCTGTGCGCGCCCAATGTAGAGCATCGTCTGGGTCCGCCGTGTGAGCCACGGCGATCTTCCCGTGGCGGCGACATGCCTCGAGCACTCGCTCGCATAGGCCATGGAGCACGGCGTTCGACGTCCGCCAGCTCAGGCCGCCCTCGTGAGATAGAGACAAATCCTGAGGGCCGATATAAGCCCCGTCGACTTCGGCCACATCGAGGATGGCATCGAGGTTTTCAATGGCCGGCCGGGTCTCGATTTGCACCAGGCAAATGGCTCGGCGGTCTCCCACTTCGGGTGAGTACCCGGGATCGGCCATGGCCATCCGCCAGGGGCCCAGCTCCTGGAACCTCGTGGAGGGTAGCGGAAGCACTTGGCCACTTCCTCTGCTTCCTCTGCCGTTTCGAGCATTGGCACTATGACCCCTTCCACGCCGGCGTCGAGGGCGGCCATGATGGCCCCGTACTGTGTCTTCCAGGGCGCCCGCAAGAACGGAGCGCTTTGACCGAGCGAGATGGCCTGCACCATCGAGAGCAACTCGGAACTGGAGTTGAGAGGCGAATGCTGCATGTCGATTACGAGCCAGTCGAAGCCGGCGCGGCTCAGCATTTCGGCCATCAGGGGGCTGCCCGAGCCCAGGAAGGCGCCCCACAAGGGGGCGTCCCCGCGTTCGATCCGTTCCCGCATCAATGTCAATTGTGCTCCTTCCCTCAGGGTTTAACTGCGATCACGAAATGGCAAAACTGCCCAGGTCGATTTTTACCCGTGACGCCAGCTCCGAAATCTGGCGCCGGACCTGATCTGTCACCGGGATCCCCTCGGCCAGCCGCCGGGTACGGGTGAGGTCCTCGACTTCTCCGGGCATAAAAACCTCGGCGTTCGAGGGCCCAGCTCCAATCCGTTTAGCCTCGGCCCAGAACGCCCCCGCCTTGGCCAGGTACTCTTCGAGCGGCATAAAGGCTTCGATGTCCAGAGCTACCAGCACGGTCCCGTTGCCGCCGGCATAGTCCTCCATCGGAGAGGCGCCCATACCGGATAGCACGCCACCGGCCAACTCCACCATGATGGAAAGACCAGAACCTTTGTGGCCCCCGAAAGGTAACAAGGCGCCGCCGGCGTAAAAGTCACTAGGGTCGGTCGTTGGTTGCCCATGGGCGTCGATAATCAAGCCCGGTGCTACGGGCTCGGCCGCCGCACGAGCCAATACCAGTTTTCCTTCTGCTACCGAAGAAGTAGCGAAGTCGACCACTATCTCGGGCCCACCAGCGCGAGGCACCGCCCAGGCGATCGGGTTGGTGCCCATGACCCGGCCGGAACCCCCGTAAGGGGCGACGACGGGGCCTGAGTTGCACCACGCCATGCCTACCTTTCCCGCCGCCGCCATCGAGGCCACGTATTCGCCCAACCGCCCAATATGGTTACACCGGTCGATGGTCACGGCGGCCACCCCGCTGGTATTGGCAACGTCAATCGCGAGCCTCGTCGCCAGTTGGGCAGCAGGCTGACCGAACCCCCAATGCCCGTCCACCGCGGCAACCGCCCCACGGCGCCGAGCCACCTCGGCGGGTTGCGCCGGCTTCACCTGGCCCCGGTCGATAAAGCCGGCATACTGCAGGAGCCGGATTACCCCGTGAGAGTCGTGTCCGACCAGGTTGGAGAGCACAAGCGAAGCAGCCACGACCTCGGCCTCGGGGCTCGAGGCGCCCAGCCCGACGAGGACCCGGGCCGTGAGGTCCTGCAGGTACGCCGGCGCAAAGGTTTGCACACTGTCTTTACTCGTTGCAGTCATTGACCTAGCACCTTGATCTCGGGCGCCACGGCTTCGGCAAACAGGCGCACGGTCTCGTCGTCGTGGCCGTTGACGGTGGCCAGGAAATACTGAGCGCCGGCATCGGCCAAAGATTGGTAATGCGCGATGGCCTGGTCTGGGGTGGCAAAGACGGGGACCGTGCGTAATTGACGGTCAGGGATGCGGGCACTCTCCCGTTTGACCTCTAGATCCCGCTCGTTTTCGGCCAACGTCAGTAGCGGAGTGTAGTGACTGCGCAACACCGAGTGGTAAGGGCGTCCGAGAGCCTCGCAGTGGGCCTCAGCGCCGCGTACTTGCGCTTTACATCACCGATTTCGAACGCCGAACCTGACCATTCATGGGGAGCAAAGTTGGAAACGTCGGCGAACCGGGCGACTTGTTTCAGGGTGACCCGTTCGCCGCCGCCTCCGATCAAGATGGGTACGTGAGGTTGCTGGACGGGCTTGGGGGCTAGCCGCGCGTCGCGGAGTTGGTAGTACTTGCCCGTGAAGCTGAAGGCCTCCTGGGTCCACAGCCCCTGGATAATCGTCAGCGCCTCCTCGAGGGCCGCCTGACGCTCAGCCACGGGTGGGAAAGGCAGAGCCATCTGGTTGAACTCGGGAACGTCGTCGCCAATGCCTACGCCGAGCACCATCCGTCCCCCACTTACCCGGTCAACATCTGCCGCCTGGCGAGCGATCAGTAAGGGGCTCCGGTAGTAGATGCAGCTGACCAGCGACATCAACCTGATCCGCTCGGTGGCCATAGCCACCCCTGTGAGGAGCGTAAACGTGTCCATCGACCGGTTTGGGTGGTCGTTGGCCCAGAAGGCGTCGAAACCGAACTCCTCGGCATGGCGGGCAAAGGCGATGATCTCCGGCCACTCCGACAGGAAAGCGGGGACGATGGCGAACCTGGCCCGCACCTGGCCTTCGGCCACCCACGGATGGACTTCTCGCTCCACGGCCTTGACGGTGCCATCGGCCACTCGACTACACCCCGCTGTCGCGAACAATTAACATTCTGCGTATGCTACCGTCACCGGGCAGGAGCCACTAGCGCTCCTGCTTGCGACTGGGAAAGAGCAGACGCCGAGGACATAGCGGCGCACCATTTGCTCCGGCCAACCCTCGTCAGACGCACCCGGAAGGGCCGTGGCCCAGAAGGATATGGAAGCCGGCACGATGCGACATAGCCCAACGGGCCGCGCCAGGTCGGCTGAAAGGGGGACGAGGAAAGTACAGTCCTCGGGGATTGGGTCGCCTCAGCCCATGAGCCTCATTCGTACAGGGAGGCAGTAGGTCGTCAGCCGTCTGCGGGTCAGCTGTTGACAGTATACAACGAGCGCGGCGAAGCTGACGTAGCGCCAATCGCACCCGTCCCGCCGGTCAACCCGGGGGGGCGACACCATTTCCCGTCTCGCGTCCACAATTATTAGAGGTGGCGCAGTGCAGTGGAGTGCGGTGACATCATCCGATTATCGACACGGGTAAGGGAAAACCTCGGTAGCCACGACTTGAACCTCGACAGGGCCACACGCAAAGCGCCTCGAGGAGACGGCCACAAGCCGGGTCATGAACTACCAACTCTTCACACATACAAACCAAAAGGAAGGGAAAGTATGAGACATCTAGGCCCACGCAGTTTCGGGCGGGCCGCCGCTGTTTCCACGGCGACGGTCGTCCTCTGTGGGATGACGCTCGGCTACGCCGGCGTGGCCAGCGCGTCAGGCAACGGACCGAAGCCCGTAAACGGGGTCACCCCGGCGTCGTCCATCACCGTGTGGACGGCGGCGGCGCCAGACGAGGCTCCGCAGCAGCCACAGTTGGCTGCCTTCACCAAGGCGACCGGGATCAAGGTCACGTACGACGCTTTCCCTGAAAGCGTCATGCAGAACAAGATCCAGGCTGCTCAAGAGGTCAAGTCGACCGACTTTGATATGTACCAGGAGCCCGAGAGCATCACGTCTGGCTATGTCGCTCTGCACGGCGTGGCTCCGATCAACGTGTACGTCAAGAACAAAACCCTGACCCCCGCCGCTTATAACTTCGCCGGCCTGCCGCCGGGCAGCTACGCCCAGTGCACGCTGGGCAAGACCCAGTACTGCTTGCCGGTCGATACCGACCCGGGCCCTGAGCTGTTCTACAACATCGGCATGTTCAAGGCCGCCGGCCTGACGCCCCCCACGACCTGGGCGCAGGTACTTACGGACGCCAACAAGCTGACCACCAAGTCCGTGTCAGGCATTTGCATCCGGGGCGCGGTATCAGCCCCCAACGGCTACCCCGTGCTGCTCATGCTCCCTTACTTCCTCCCGTACGCCGCCAACTACAAGGGTGAGTACCTCAACGCCAACTGGAAGCCGCTGTTCGATACGCCACAGGCGCTGACATGGGCCAACGAGTACGCGACGTTGATGCAGAAGGACAATCCGCCCGGCGTGTCGTCTTATAGCTACCCACAGTGCACGCAGGCCTTCAACTCCGGCCAAACGGCGATGTTCTGGGACGACTCGACGCTAGCGAACACGATGTTCGAGAAGTCGATGGACCCGAAGGAGTACGCAAACACCGGGATCGACGAGATCCCCTGCCCGGCCTGGAACCAGAGCTGCCTGTTGTCGGCTCCCTGGGGCAGCTTCATCAACGCCAACGTGTCCAAGCCCAGGCAACTGGCGGCTTACGAGTTGATGGAGTACCTCACCTCGCCGAAGGTGCAGATCCAGATGCTCAACCAGAGCAAGGACCCGACCGTCGGATCCCGGCCCGCGACTATCGCCTACGCCATTAAGCAAGGCGCGGCGAAGTATGGCGTGCCCCAGCAGTACCTGTCGGCCATCGAGTACGCATCGGCCCACATCGAGCCGAATGCCATCCCCGTCTCGGCCGCCTTCGCAGTCATTCAGAACACCCTGTTCACGACCCTGTCGCAGCTGATCGCGGCACAGATCACGCCTCAGCAAGCGCTCTCGCAGCTGCAGACGCAGATGACCGCGACGCTGAAGACGTTCCACCTGCCACCCTCGTAACGAGGCCGCATCTAGCTAGCAGGCCCTGCTTCCCGGCTCAACCGGGCGGCGGGGCCTTCTCGCGTTATCGCTGGGACCCTCCTTCGTGAGCCGCAAGGCCTTCTGGCGTGAGCCGCAAGGCCTTCTCGCGTAACGTTTGTACCCGACGGCAAACGGTTCAGCCTGAAAAGACCGGCCGGCGGCGCCGGCGGCGGCCTAGGTCCACGCCTGATTGGTGAGGGGCGTCGCCACCGCCGTTCGATTAGCGCCTACGGCTCGGCCGCAGGACGGCCTATTTTCGCCTTTCGTGGCGTCGACCCACCCGTCGCTCGAGTCGCACGGGTCGCTCGGGTCGTTCACCCGGAACGGAAAGTCGCCCTTTCGGCGCGATACCGCGCTCTCGGAGGCTGTTGCAAAATGACGCTTGTGGCTCTGGCATACCCCCCGCTCCCGAGGCCCCCCGACGGGGGGGCCGTTGGGGTCGCTAGATGAGCTCGGGTTCCTCGCGTTTTGGCAGCTCAGATGAGATAATTGCCTATGGCCAAGGGTTATATCCCCGTAAATAGGGACCAGCAGTTCCTGTTCCCGCCGGACATGAGGGAGTGGTTAGGCAAGGACCATTTCGTGTGGTGGTTGCTCGATGTGGTGGCCCGGTTGGACACCAAGGAGCTCCATAAGCTGCGCCGGCGAGGCGCCCAGGGCCGCACCGGCTACGACCCCGACATGATGCTGGCGTTATTGCTCTACGCCTATACGCACAAAGTTCGTTCCAGTCGCGAAATAGAGCGGCTGTGCCAGACCGACGTCGCCTTCCGGGTCATTTGCGCCGGCAACGCACCTGACCACAGCACCATCGCCCGCTTCCGCCAGGACCAGGCGGCGCTGTGCGAAAAGCTCTTTGCCCAGGTGCTCGAGCTGTGCGCCCTGGCCGGGCTGGCCCAGGTGGGGGTGGTGGCCCTAGACGGGACCAAGGTGGCCGCCAACGCCTCCAAGGGGGCCAACTACGGCCGGGCCCAGCTCGAGGCCCAGAGAGCAAAATTAGAGGCAGGAATACAGGAGATGTTTGCCCAAGCCCAAGCGGCCGACAACGACGAGGACGAGCGCTTCGGGCCCAAGCGGGGTGACGAGCTGCCCGCCGGCCTGGCCGGTGCCACCGCCCGCCGAGCGGCCCTGGACAAGGCCCTGGCCGCCCTGGCCGAGCACGAAGCCCGTCAACGCCCGGGCAAGCCCCAGGTCTGGCGGCCCGGGCCGGGCGCTACGAGCAGGCCCTGCCCGCCGCCCGGGCGGCGTGGGCGGCCCACCAAGCCACCAAGTGCCCCACAGGCAGGTTGCCCCGCTACCCACAAGGCCAACAAGTGGCCCGTATAGAGGCCAAGTTGGCCCGGGCGCAGGCTAAGGCCGAGGCCGCCAGCCGGGCGGCGGCCAACCGGGCCCAGGTCAACCGGACCGACCCCGACAGCCGGCTCATGCCCATCCCGGGCGGCTGGCGCAGGCCTACAACGCCCAGGCCGTGGTCAACTACATCGGCATCATCCTGGCCGCCGACGTGTCCTGCGACCCCAACGACATGGCCCTGTTCCGGCCCATGGTGGCCGCCCTGGCCCAGGCGGGGCCGGCCACCGGGCCAGTGGGGGTGGTGCTGGCCGACGCCGGCTACTGTTCGGAGGCCAACCTGGCCGCCCCCGGGCCCGTGCGCCTTATCGCCGTCAAAAAAGACCGCCGCACCCGAGCAGACCGGGCCACCACCTCGGGCCCCGCCCCCCAAGGCCTTAGCCGCCGGGCCGCTATGGAGCACGCCATGAGGACCCCCGAGGGACGCCACCTCTACAAGCAACGTTCCTGGACGGTCGAACCCTGTTTCGGCAACCTCAAGCACAACATGGGTTTTTCCCGCTTCGCCCGCCGGGGCCGAGAGGCGGCCCGGGCCGAATGGCACCTGGTGACCGCAGGCGCCAACCTGCTCAAGTTGTTCCGTTACTACCCCGCTGCCGCCCGCTTGGCATAAAAGGGCGCAGTTGCCCGCTCTCTAGGCCGCCACAAGCCTAAATAGCCTTGTCCGCCATACCTCGTCCCCCATGCCACTTTGCCGCTCAGGTCTACTGTCGCCTAGACGAGACCAATCAACCATTGCCCGACAGCCTCCTCGGCGTGTTTTCCGCCCGGATCCGGCATTTTTTACGCCGAGAGACAGAAACCGCGCCGAGACGAGAGGTTGCGGTCGCTACCGAAGGTCCACACGCACAGCCGTCCTTTCGGCGCGATGCCGCGCTCTCGGCGTGTTTTCTGCCAGGATCCGGCATTTTTTACGCCGAGAGACAGAAACCGCGCCGAGAGGAGGGGCCGGCGGTCGAGAGGAGGGGCCGGCGGTCGAGAGGAGGGGCCGGCGGTCGAGAGGAGGGGCCGGCGGTCGAGAGGAGGGGCCGGCGGTCGAGAGGAGGGGCCGGCGGTCGAGAGGAGGGGCCGGCGGTCGAGAGGAGGGGCCGGCGGTCGAGAGGAGGGGCCGGCAGCCGAGAAACCGTGGAGTAGCCGGCTGAGAACCCATGCTCCAGCAGCCGAGAAAAGGGCGACCGCCGGCCCATGGCGGTTAGAGACGCCGGCGACCTGTCACCCGACGGCGTTTAGCCCGTCGAAGCTGACTGGAATGTGCGCAGGTAACCGCGCTGTACGAAGCCCGTCAGCACCAGTACGGGGACGACCAGGAAAAGGGCGGAGGCAGCCAGGACGCTCCAGTTGGAGGTGCCGAGGCCGATGTACTGCTCGATGGCAACGGGCGCCGTAATCGTCGAGGATCCGGTGAAGATGAGTGCCCCGAAGAACTCTCCCCAGGACATGATGCATACCAGGATGGTCACGGTCGAAAGGCCCGGGAGGACCATCGGGAGCATGATCCTGCGGAAGGCCTGAAACCGGGAACAGCCGTCGACTCTGGCCGCGTCCTCGAGCTCACGGGGCATATCTGAGAAGTAGCCCCTCATCATGAACACGACGAAGGGTAGCTCGAAGGTCAAATAGTAGAGAACTATCGACAGATAGGTACCGCTCCACCCTAACTTCACGTAAATGGCATATAGCGGCACGATGTAGACCAGTGCGGGCACGATGTACGCGACTATGAGCCAGCCGGTAATGGCGCCACTCCCCCGAAAACGCGAACGAGCCAGGCCGTAACCGGCGGGCACGCCAAGGACCATGGCGATGGTCACGCTTACGGCCATGATGATCAGCGAGTGGCCGATGTCAGCTATGAACTGGTTGTACTGGCCCCCGATCAGGCTCTGGAAGTTACCCAACGTGGGCTTATATATGAACTTCGGTGGTATGACGAAAGCGTCGCCCACTGGCTTGAATGCCGTATCGACTATCCAGAAGATCGGCAGCAGGATGAACGCCGCACCGATGAGGAGGGTAACGACGGTCATGACGTTGGCCAGGCGTCGCCTCGAGACATGGAAGCTCTTCGAGCGCGTCCTGGCTCGGACGGTGTTCTGCACGGGTACCGTCGCCACGCTAACGACCTCGCCCGGCCAGCTTATAAATCGTTATCAAAGGTATGGCCATTATGAACACGAGTACGACGGCAAGGGCGGCACCCAGGCCGAGCTCTCCGAAAACAAATGTCGTTTGGTACACATAGTAGTTGAGCACGCTCGTCGAAAGGCCCGGGCCTCCGCCGGTAATGATCTGGAACAGGGCGAACTCGCGGAACAAGTTCACCAACTGGAACAGAGCGGCGAAGGCGATCACGGGGCGCAGTCCCGGCAACGTGATATGCCAAAGGACCCGCGCCGGGGATGCACCATCGATCGTAGCGGCCTCCACTGGTTCCTTGGGTAGTGTCAGCAGCCCGGCCAGCAAAATAATGGAAATCACCGGGATCCCGGTCCACGCGCTGGCTATGAGCACCGTCGGCATGGCCGTGTGGGAGCCGCCGGCCCAGTTCAGTTGGGGAAGGCCGACCAGACTGAAGAAATAGTTGACCCAGCCGTTGCTGGTGTTGAACAAGACCGACCAGGTGACGGCCACTGCAACACCTGGGACCATCAACGGCATCATGTAGACGACCCGGAATATCGCCATATGGCGCAGCGGTCTGGCCAACAACAGGGCCACCCCCAAGCCTAGGGACAATTGGATGGCGATACCCGCTCCGGCGTAGATGACCGTGTTGTTGATCACGACGTGGAGCTGGGCGTTGTGGATTATGTTGACGTAATTGACCAGGCCCGCCCACGCGAACGTCGGCAGGATCGGCGTGTAGTCCGTGAACGACAGGTAAATCCCGATGCCTAGCGGCAACGCCACTATGGCCGTGATAACGATGAGGGCGGGCATAGCGGCCAAGGCGTAAAAACGCTTGTCTGCCCAGATGCGAGCCCGGCTCCACAGCGTCCAACCCTTGACATCCGGCTCAGTGGGGAGGACTTCGACGTCGAGGGCGCCGGTTCCTGTCTGGCCCGGTGCGATCATGGCGTACTGGCCGCCGGCGTCAGTAGTCTCACTCGCTGGCGAAAGATCAGTAGTGCCGACAGCCGAAACGCTGGTCGGTGCTGGCCTGTCTCTGCTTTGCAACTCCCGACCCTCCTCGCGTCGCTTGCCACGTCGCTCGACAGCGCATCCAGCAAGGTCTCGTCAACAGTATACATCTGCCTTGTTTTGTTAAAAGTCGGCCCTAAGCGTACGCAACGAACGCCGCGGCCTGCCTCGCCAGTTCTGGTGTGTTGACTCCTGTGCTCGATCTTGTTCCATTTGGACGTCCCTGGCGGTTGCGCCGTGCCTCCCCGGCTCGGTCGCCCTTCCGTTGTCTTCCTCTTTCCTCCGTTCCCCCTCCTTTCCTCCCCGCGCTCTCGCCCTTTCCTCCCCCCCTCTCCGTCTCCTGTCTCGCTCCCGCCGCCGGCCCGCCCTCGTCGTTGCCTCGTTCCTAGCCGCCCGGCCCAGCTCCTTGTCCTCGTCGGCACGTTGCTCTTCTGTCTCGCCCTTGGGCTGCCATTCCCGCCCTCCGTTGAGCCTCGCCCACCAGCTCCTTCTTCTTCGGTCGCTCTCTGGCGGGCTCGCCCCGCCCGACTCTGTGCCATTTTGCCCAGGTACCGCGGTCGCCCGGTCCGGGTGACGGTCCTCTTTTGCTTGGAGGGAGCTCAGGTGCCGCCGCCTTAGCGGCGCCCCGCTGTCGGCCGCGATCTTGTGCCCTGACGACAGCTCTTCGGCCAGCTTGTAGGTCGTCTTGGAGCTCCGCGCGCACGCTCGTCGCCCCGGTCTCGGTGGACCGGCGGTCCAGTCTTCCTATCCCCGTTCCTTCGTTTTGCTTCCGCCCCGCCCCTGGCGGTCTTGGCGGCGTGGTCCATTCCCGCAGCGACATCGGCCTCGGCCTTGATGCCGTGTTGCGGCTCATGCCGGCGGCTTCGGCTACAGCTGTCTGTCCCGACCATTCGGGCTGCTGCCCCGGCCAGCCGTGGCGCTGGCGCTCGTTCAGGTGTGGCAGCACCGTGTCGAAGAAGCTCGCGAGCTCTTCGGGGTGACCTCCACAGCATTATCATATCACCGCGATCTATCAGCGGCCCTACAGCGGACATAACGAACGCCATTCCCGCATGGCGCGCGGCCAGCCCCACAGCGGACCTAAGCCCGCAGCGCGGCCACTCTGTAGCGCCGCCGTCGTCACGGCAGAACCCCGGCCAAACGGCCCTTGTGACGCGCAGGGGCCGAGCCCAATCGGCCGGCCCGTCCGGGTGCAGGTCTGGTAGCGTCAATTGTTGACAATCATCGGGCAAAGGCACGAGGGTAAGCCACGAGGGGGTAACGCCAAGTGACGCAGATCACACCCATAGTGGTCGTGGGGTCCCGTTCGCTCCATCACGCCGAGGCCGTGCAGGCCCATTTCGAGCCTGAAGCCCTCATCCGTTTCGAGGATCTCAACACGCCAGAACTGGTCAGTCAGGCCACAGCCGACGCTGACGCCGTGGTCGTCGCCAGCCAGATCCTCGACCGGTCCAGGATCGATGCCCTGGGCCAGCGGGTAAAAGTGATATCCCGTACCGGCGTTGGATTGGACACGGTCGACCTCGAGGGCGCGGCGGCGCTTGGGATTTCTGTCATCAACCAGCCCGCTTATGGCGCCACCGAGGTAGCCAGTCACGCGGTCGGCTTGGCCCTCGCTCTCCAGAGGAAGTTCATGGTGGCCGACCAGTACGTCCGCGCCGGATGGGAGGGCATCGTCGCCCTGTCGCCGGTGAAGCCGCTGGACGAGGTCTGTGCAGGCGTCGTCGGGTGTGGCCGGATAGGGACAGTCACAGCTGGCCTACTGCAGCACCTGGTGGGCGAGGTGCGGGTGTACGACCCGGTGTCGGCGAACGTCCCGGACGGGGTGGCCCGCTGCGCCACCCTCGGCGACCTGTTGGCGGGCAGCGATATCCTTTGCCTGCACCTGCCTCTCACGGCGCAGACGCAGGGCCTCATCGGCCGGGCCGAGCTGCTGCAACTGTCCCCCGGCGCCGTCGTCGTCAACGTGGCCCGAGGTGGTGTGCTCGACGAAGAGGCCCTCGCAGATCTGCTCGAAAGCGGTCATATCGGCGGCGCCGGGCTCGACGTCTTTGAAACCGAACCGTTGCCCGCCACGTCCCGGCTCCTCTCCACCCCCAACACGATTTTGACACCGCACTGCGCCTCGTACTCGGAGCGATCGGCCTGGCGGCTCGGGACCTGGAGCATCGGGGACGCCCTGAAATGGGTCACTGAGCGACGTGTTGTCCACGGTGCCCTTGTGGTCGAGGGGTGGCGGTGAGGCGGGCTTGTCCATGAGCAGGGCCTATTCATGAGCAGGGCCTATTCATGAGCAGGGCCTATTCATGAGCAGGGCCTATTCATGAGCAGGGCCTATTCATGAGCAGGGCCTATTCATGGGCAGCGCCGAAACATGAGCCGAGCCGATCCATGAGCCGAGTTTGTATCGTGGGCGCCGGCTCCTCCGGCATCGCCGCGGTGAAGGCGCTGAAAGACGCCGCCGTCGACTTCGACTGTTTCGAGCTTTGCAGCGTGGTCGGGGGCAACTGGGCCTTTGGCAGCGCCTGGTCGGCGGCGTACCGCACGCTCCACATCAACAGCTATTGCCGTGAGATGGAGTACGCCGATTTCCCGATGCCGGCGAACGCCTCCGATTACCCTCACCACGAGGAGATCGCGGCTTATTTCAACGCTTATGTCGATCATTTTGGCCTGCGGCCGTTCATCACATTCGACACCCCTGTAGAGCGGGCGCGCCCCAAGCCCGGGGGTGGATGGAAGGTGCAACTGGCGACGGGCGAAGAGCGCGACTATGGCTTCCTGGTCGTGGCCACGGGCCACCACCACACGCCGCGCTGGCCCGAGCCTGCGTTCCCCGGCCACTTCGACGGCCTCCAAATGCATTCTCACGACTACCGCGACATGTCGGACTTAGCCGGCGAAAAACGTAATTGTGCTGGGCATGGGTAACTCAGCGATGGACATAGCCGTTGAGTCGAGCTACGTCGCGCGCCACACCTACCTGGCTTCCAGGCGCGGCGCTTACGTGATCCCCAAGTACTTCTTCGGCCGGCCCGGCCTACCCATCCCCCCGTGGTTCCCCTGGCAGGTGCGCCAGCTTGTGCTCCAACAAGCGGTCCGGGTCGCCGTAGGGCCCGTCGAACGCTTCGGTTTGCCCGCGCCCCTCGCATCGCATCTTGCAGGCCCACCCGACCGTATCGGACGGTTTGCTCAGCCGGCTGGCCCACGGGGCCATCGTGGCCAAACCGAACATCGCCGAGCTGTGCGGCCAGGATGTGCGGTTCGCGGACGGCAGCGTGGTCGCTGCGGACGTGATCGTCTACTGCACCGGCTACCGGATCCGCTTCCCCTTCTTCGACGAGTCAGTGCTGAGCGCCGACGACAACGAATTACCTCTGTACGCCCGTATTTTCCCCCTATCGCCGGCCGACGTGGCCCTTGTGGGCTACGTCCAACCCTGGGGGTCGATCATGCCGGCAGCCGAAGCGCAAGCCAAGCTGGTAGCCGACCTGCTTACCGGCCGGTATGCGCTGCCCGCTACAGCAGCAATGCGTCACGCTGTGGCCAGAGACCGGCAGGCCACGGCGCGGCGTTACGTCGCCTCCAAGCGTCACACGATCCAGATAGACATGCCCCAGTACTTGTGGGCGTTGCGTCGCGAGCACGAGCGCGGCAGGCAGAGGGCGACCAGGACCGCCGGAGCACAAACCGTTGTTGACAATCGACGACACTAAGCGCGACGATCTCGGGCACCCGTGACCCCGGCCCGCCGCTCGTCGTGCCAGTGCTCGTCCCATCTATGTTGACCGCTGGCCCGACCGGACCAGGTACGAGCCAGCCAGCCCGAGGAGGCCGTTTTGAGCAACGAGAAAGCCGACATTTTCGACCTGACCGGGCGCCACGCCGTGGTTACCGGCGCGGGTGGGGCCATCGGTAGAGCCGTGTCTGTGGGCCTAGCCCGTAAGGGGGCCACAGTCGTGCTGACCGACATCAGAGAAGACGCGGTGCGGGAGGCAGCCGAGGAGGTTGGCCAGTACGGCGAAACCGTCGTGGTGGTGGGCGATACATCGCGTCCCGAGGGGGCGGCGGCCATCGTCAGGGAGTCGTTGCGGGCGGTGCCGCAGGTCGAGATCCTGTTCAACAACGTTGGGACCGGCTCGCACACATTGCCGGAGGCGATGGAGTTCGACGAGTTCGCTGACAATTTGCGAGTCAACCTCCACTCCTCGTTCCTCATCGCCAGCGGCTTTGGGCGGGCCATGATCGACGGCCAGGTGCGCGGCAGCATCATAAACACCGCCTCGACGTGCGGGGTGCGGGCCATGGGCCGGGGCAATTTCGCTTTTAGCATTGCCAAAGCAGGCGTCATCCAGATGACTCGTGAGCTGGCTATCGAATGGGGCCACTTCGGCATCCGGGTTAACGCCATCGCCCCCTGTCAGCTGGACACCCCCGGCGTCCTTTCCATGATGGACTGGGACGACCCGAGCGGGGTCACGTTCGGGGAGCGGGTTTTGAACGGCATCCCGCTGGGACGACTGGCCACCACGCAGGACATGGTCGGGCCGGTGGTGTTCCTGGCCTCGGATGCCGCCTCCATGGTCTCGGGAGTGCTGCTGCCTGTCGACGGGGGAAACCTGGCCGCCTGCGCGGCCGGTTCAATCCGCCGCTCCGGAGGAGACGACACGACACCGACCCATCGCGCCGCCGCTCCAGCCACAAAATAATGCCCGGCTTGGGAACGCCGTGAGCCCCGTCGCCGAGGGCCCCATCGACGAAGAATTGACGGTCCCGACGCCGGAGACCGCGTACTCGACCCCGATCGACGCCCCCCTGAGCGGCCCGCCGCCCGGCCGGTTCCGCGACGGTGAGGTGCTTACCGTGCAGTACCGGAGCGACCCGCAAGCCATCCGGCGCCTGCTCCCCGAGCCGCTGGTCCCGACCAATGACACCGTTATGGTCCAGGTGGCCCGCTGGGGAGACGTGGCTGGCCTGGGCCGCAACACCTACGAAGCCAACGTGATGGTGGGGGCTCGCCTGGGCGAACTGACCGGGTGCTACTCCCCCTACTTCTGGGTGACGAGCGACCGGGCTATGGTCGGTGGCCGGGAGTTCCACGGGCAGCCCAAACGCATCGGCGCCGTCACACTCGAGCACCGAGGCGACCTGGTTGTCGGGACGGTGGCCAACAACGGTATAGAGATTTTTACCGGGACCCTTCCTTACAAGGCCGCACCAAGCTCGTTCGAGGAGCTCCGCCAGAGGGTCGACATCGTCACCAACATCAACTTGAAGATCGTGCACCATATCGACGGACGGACGGCGATCCGCCAGCTCACGGCGCGAGACCTGACCGACATTGACATAAACGGGTGCTGGACCGGCCCCTCCACTGCGGAGGTACGGCCCAACGCCACCTCGCCGCTGTACCGCCTCCCCGTCCTCGGCTACCTCGAGGGTTTTTATTGGTACACGGAGTTCAGCCTGGTCGGCGGGCGCGTCGTCCACGAGTACGCGTGATGGGAAGTCCCCCGGAAGTATCGCTGCTCCTCGACCAGCGGTTCGACCACCCCGAAGGGCTCGTGTGGGATGCCCGGGGCGACCGGCTGCTATGGGTCGATATTTTCGCCGGCCTGGTCGTGAGCTATGACCTCAGGTCGGGCCGTCCCGACGTCACCGACCTCGGCCGTCCGGTCGGCTCAGTGGCACCCCGACGGGCAGGCGGGCTGGTCTGTGCGGTTAGGGAAGGCTTCGGGCTGCTGTCGCCAGACGGTGACTTTGGGCTCGTCACGGACCAGTTGCGGGAGCAACCGCACCTGCAACTGAACGACGGGGCCGTCGATGAGCGAGGGCGCTTCTGGGCCGGCACCACCTGCCTGGCACCGGACGAGTACCCCGACGCGGGCGTGTTGTACTGTTTGCGCCCCGAAAGCCACGAAGCGTCCGAAGAGCTGCACGGGGTGAACGTTTCCAACGGGATCGGGTGGAGCCCCGATGGGCGGCGCTGCTACTACGTCGACACTGCCACCAGCCGCGTCGATACTTTCGCGTTTGACCCCGACGTCGGCGCCCTCAGCGAGCGCAGGCCCCTGGCGGAGGTAGAGTCCGTGCCCGACGGCCTGGCCGTCGACGCCGACGGCTGCATCTGGGTGGCCATGTGCGGTGGGTGGGAGGTCCAACGCTTCACACCCGACGGAAGGCTCGACCGGGTGGTGCGGCTCCCCGGCAGCCTGGTCACCACGTGTGCCTTCGGAGGCCCGGATCTCGCTACGTTGTTCATCGCCGTCTCCGCCCACGGATTGGACGAGCAAGCGCTGCGTTCAGAAAGAGCTGGCTGCATTTTCACGTGCGAACCTGGCGTTCAGGGAATGCCCGGCCACGAGTACCTGGGCTGAGCTAGCTTTTCCTGACTAAATCAGCCGTCTCCATCCTCGAAGGCGGTGAACGACCGCTTCACTGCGTCAACGACATCGGCAACGCTGGGCAGCACAGCGTCCAGCAACGGCGGGCTTTCGGGCATGGTCGTCCGCTTCGCGCCCAGCCGCCCCACCGGCGCATCCAGGTACTCAAACGACAGCTCCTGCACCGATGCCGCGATCTCGGCCCCCGGGCCTCCGATCCTCGGCGCCTCGTCGACCACCACGACCCGTCCCGTCTTCTTGGCCGACGCTACGCAGGTGGCCACATCCAACGGGGCCAACGTCCTCAAGTCGATAACCTCGGCACTGGTACCTTCCTCAGCCAGAACATCGGCGGCCGCCAACGACTTGGCCACCCCCCCGCCGTACGTGATCAGCGTGCAGTCAGTCCCATCTCTCACGACGTTGGCCCGCCCGAAAGGCACCAACTCGTCCGGGCCACCCACCGGGCCCCTCGTACCCGTGAGCCGTTTGTGCATCAGAAAAATAACGGGCTCGGGCGTCCGCAACGCCGTCTTGGCCAGGCCCTTCACGTCATAGGGAAAAGCGGGGGTCAATACGTTTAGACCAGGCAGGTTCATGAAGAACGACTCGAGGCTGTTGTTGTGCTGGGGACCGCCATGGGCGATACCAGCGGTGGCCCGGATCACCAGAGGCACCGGCCGGCCCAGCATGAACGGGATTTTGGCCGCCTGGTTGGCGATTTCGTCCATGGCCCCGAAGGCAAAGTCAACGAAGTTCAGGTCGACAATGGGGTGCATCCCGGCCATCGCCGCGCCCACGCCCGTAGCCACCATGGCCGCCTCGGATATTGGCGCGTCGAACACCCGGCCCGGCCCGACCACGTCAGCTAGGCCTTTGATCTGAGCCCAGTGCCCACCGCGGTGGACGAGGTCCGTGCCGATCACGAATATGTCCGGGTTGGTCGACATTTCTTCGGCGACGGCTGACGCAAAACCAGCCGAATAGGTCATCTCAGTTGGCACTGGAACTTCTCCCATCCCGGCGCTTCTCGTATACGAAGCGCCGTCGTTTGGACGACAAGGTCTTCACCCGTGGTGGGCCAAGCCAGTTTGGCTCTCCAGGACGCACGACTGGGCAAATAGTCGTCGGCGAAATCGTAGTGGCCCAAATCGTGCTCGGCTGGCATCCACACCTATTGTGCCCCCAGCCATGACCATGCTGTCAATTGTTGACGATCCATCGTGGTGTGAGTAGCTTTAGGGCCACGACAGGAGAACCAGTGGACCTTTACCCTCTACGCAAGAACCGCCTCCGCGAGTGCCTCGAGCACGGCTGGCCCAGCCTCGGCACTCACCTGCTGTCAACGTGGCCCACCGTCACCGAGCTGGTCGGGCAGACCGGCCAGTTCGACTACATCGAGTTCGTGGCTGAGTATGCCCCATGGACCATGCACGACCTCGACAACCTCGGCCGGGCCATCGAGCTCTTCCCGGACTTCAGCGGCATGATCAAGATCGAACAGTTCACACGCGGTCACCTGGCCATGCGGGCCATTGGTTCGGGCATTCAGAATGTACTGTTTGCCGACGTCAGGACGGCCGAGGACGCCCGACACTGCGTCCGTTCCGTGCGGCCCGAGCACCCGGAGCATTTGGGGCTGCATGGTGTGGGCCTACGCCGCGACGCCCGCACCGTGCTCTATGGCGGGTCGAAGGAGTGGATCGCCGCCCTGGCCGGCTCCGTGGTCGCCCTCATGGTCGAAAAGCGCGAAGCGCTCGAAGACCTCGATGCCATCCTGGGCACTCCGGGCGTCGACATGGTGCAGTTCGGGCCGGCTGACTATGCCATGAGCATGGGGCTGTCCCGCCTCGAGGACGCAGAGCAAATCCGAGAGGCTGAGGAGCATGTCATCGCCACGGCACTACGCCACGGAGTGGTCCCGCGAGCCGAAATCGCCGATGCCCGCACCGCCGAGTACTACCTGAACCTCGGTGTTCGCCATTTCTGCGTCGGCCACGACGTCGGCATCCTTCACAACTGGTTCAGCGATCAGGGTGCCCGCATGCGGTCGTTGTTCGGCGAGCTAGGGACCAAGGAAGAAGGCGCGGCGCAGGGCCAGATCTCCCCGGAGCCCCCAGAGCCCAACATTAGAGCCCAGTACTAGAGGCCAGTATTAGAAGGCTCGAGATTAGCGGCGTTCACAGGAAGGAAATTTCCCATGGAGGCGACGGTGCCTTCGTCCGGCAGCGCTCCTGAGGCGCGTGTCACCTTCGTTGGTGCCGGGTCGCTTGGCCTGGTCATGGCGGCGGCGCTCGCGGTTGCTGGGCACCGCGTAACTTTGCTGGCCCGGCCGGCGTCCGCTCGAGCGCTACATGACCGCGGCTCAATTGAGGTCAACGGGCAGCTGGAACTGACGGTACCGGTCGGCCGCCTACCGGCCCCGGCCGGGCACGTGGCCGTCACCGAGCACCCCGCGGACCTGCCGGACGCAGACGCCGTTTTGTTCACGTCCAAGGGCCATGACCTTCCGCAGTCCATCGAGGCTGTGGCTGATGCCTGGCCGGTTGAGCGCCGCGTGGGCTCATTCGTCGCCGGGTTCCAAAACGGGGTGGTCAAAGATGAGCTCCTGGCCGCCGCGTTCGGGGACAACGCGGTAGTCGGTGGTGCCAGTGTCCTCGGCGCCCAGCGAGGCTCCCCGGGCGTGGCGACCGTAACCGGCCTCGGGACGACCTTTTTCGGCGAGTTCCACGCTCCGTCCTCACCGAGGACGGAGCTGATCACAGCGGCTTTCCTAGGAGCCGGCCTGCCGAGCGTCCTCGTGTCGGAAATCAGGTCGTTGCTTTGGGCCAAGTTTTGCAATGCCATCGGCATTTTCGGCGTCTCGGCCCTCACCCGCCTCCCATCCATCGAGATTTTTGCCCGCCCTCAGCTCGCCTTCGCCTACCGCTCGCTGCTGGAGGAAGCGGCGTTAGTGGCGGCCGCAGAGGGCGTACCAGTGGCGGATTTTCCCGACCTCCCCATGCGTACGTACCTGGAACCCACGCCCGACGAGGCCGTCGCCGGCATGACGCGCCGTGCCCGCCCGGTCTCCGGTAGGCCGCCCGGCTTCTCGTCAATAGTTCAGGACCTGGCCGCCGGCCGCCGCACAGAAATCGAAGAGACGTTTGGCGACCTTGTGCGCCGTGCCCACGCCCACGGCGTTCAAGTCCCGAGGGCGGAACTCGTGTACCGCATCGTCAGCGGTCTGTGGCCGGGCGCCGAGGCGTAAGGCCGAGAGGGGCGCGGCCGGCTTGGTCGCGCCCCTCTGACGGACAATCAACAAACGAACAGAGCACAGGAGCAACCCAATGAAGATCATCGAGGTCCAGACCGTCCGGGCGGAGGAGTATGCCGAGTTCTTGGCCGTGCTCTTGAAAACAGACGAGGGCCTGGTGGGTTTGGGGGAGACGTGCTTCGGCCCTGAATCGGTCGAGGCCTACGTCCACGAGTCGGTGGCACCGCGGCTGTTAGGGACGGATCCGCTGACGATCGAACGCCACGCCAAGGAGCTGCCGTCTTTCTACGTGACCCACGGCGGCACCGGTGTCTCCACCCGGGCGCACTCGGCCATCGACATCGCCCTCTGGGACCTTTTCGGCCAAGTGTGCCAGCAGCCTCTGTACCAGTTGCTCGGGGGCAAAGTCCGTGAACGGGCGCCCATCTACAACACCTGCGGCGGCTATCACTACGGGAAGGCCGAGGCTGGCTTCCGGGGGACAAGCCGCCCGGTCACAGGCAGCCCCGTCCCGGTCGCCCCGGTACCACGAGGGCCGTACGAGGATCTGGACGCTTTTTTACACCGGGCCGACGAGCTCGCTCTGGACCTGCTGAGCGAGGGGCTGCCGGCCATGAAAATATGGCCCTTCGACGAGGTGGCGCGCGCCAATGGAGGGCAGTACATCTCGGCGGCCGACCTTCGCCGCTGCATAGAACCACTCGAGAAAATCAGGTCGGCGGTGGGTGACCGGATCGACGTCATGGTCGAGCTGCATGGGCTGTGGGAGGCCACCCCGGCCATCAAGATCTGCAAACAGCTGGTCGACTTTGCACCGTACTGGGTCGAAGACGCCATAAAGCTGGACAGCCAGGATGCCTTGGCCCGCCTGCGGGAGGCTACGGACGTCCCGTTTGCGTTCGGGGAGACCCTCGCCGGCGTGCACGCCTACAAGCGGCTGTTTGACTCCGGCGCCGTGGACGTGGTGATGTACGACTTTTGCTGGGGTGGCGGTATCTCCGAGAGCCGACGAGTGGGGGCCTTGGCGGAAGCGTACGGGCTCCCGATCGCCCCCCATGACTGCATCGGGCCCGTGGCCCTGGCCGTGGGCGCCCACTTCTCCGTCGCCACCAAGAACGCCCTCATCCAGGAAACCGTGCGCGCCTATTACACCGATTGGTACAGAGAAATCGTCACGGGCCTGCCAACCATCGAGCGAGGCCAGATCTCGCCCCCGTCTTCGCCAGGCATAGGGACCGAGCTGCGGCCGGAGTTCCTGGCCCGGCCTGACGTCCACGTGCGCGTGTCTGCTTGACGCTGCCGGTCGCAGCCGCAGAAGCTCGCTTTCCCGTCGACCTCTAGGACGAGCCCCGCGTTCGCGGGCCGGCCCCTTCCTGGCCGGCCCTATCCTGGCCGGCCCTATGCCCTATCCTGGCCGGCCCTATCCTGGCCGGCCCCGTCCTGGCCGGCCCCGTCCTGGCCGGCCCCGTCCTGGCCGCCTCTGTTCGGGCAACTTAGTATCCCATCATTCTTACATGTTGACATCCTGTCATTATATGATTACGATGCCGGATCGCGAAAGCCACGACCCGGCGAGGTAGCCCTGTCCCCGCCGAGCGGGTTTGCCGCCACAGCTTGTCCCTGGTGCCCGCCGGGGCCAAGGAAACGGAGGGGAACATGGATCGACCTTTTAGACCATCATCTAGACGCCGGCCCGGCCCGAGGAGTACGTGTGCGGCCCTATAGCTGCTCTGACAGCGGCTATGAGCGTCACCGCTATCACAGGCCCGGCCGACGTAGCGTCGGCCAGCGCGCCGGCTGTGCACCTCACCTATGCCCTCTGGGACCCCGTCCAGGAGGTCGGCTACAAGAATTCCATAGCCGTTTTCGAGCATTCTCATCCCAATATCAGCGTCTCGGTCGAGCTGGTCCCTTACCAGGACTACGAGGCCAAAATCAACGAGCAGTTCCGCGCCGGGGACGCGCCCGACGTGTTCTGGGTCAATACCCCGTGGCTAGCGACGTGGGAGCAAGACGGAGTAATGGAAAACCTTGCCCCTCTGATCAAGAAGTACCACGTGGACATGTCCATTTATAGGCCCGCGCTCGTCGCTCTCCACTCCCACAACGGCGCGATTTATGGTCTCCCCAAGGACTGGGACACCGAAGGGATTTTCTACAACAAGAACTACTTTGCCGCCCACCACATCAGCGCCCCTTCGAGCTTGTCCTGGAACCCGACGAACGGTGGCAATTTCCTCACTTTATTGAAGGAGGCGACCACCGACAGCAGCGGTAATGACGCATTGTCGCCGAAATTCAATGCGGGCTCGGTGTCCACGTACGGTATAGCGATTATCAACCAGCCGGACACCGGGTACGGGGGTTTATTGGGCGGTGACGGCGTCGATGTGTGGACCCAGTCGAGCGGCCCCTTCGGTGGGAAGTGCTCGTGCTACCCGAAATCCATAGCCTTCAATACTCCCGCCGGGGTCCGGTCGTTCCAGTTCCTCGTGAACCTCGAGAACAAGTGGCATGTAGCCGCACCCGCCAGCGAGTTCGGTGCCAACGGTACCGCGCCCAGCAACCAGGACTGGAGCTTGTTCACCCAGGGCAAAGTGGCCATGGACCTCACGGGTGACTGGGCGCTCAGCACCTTCTATCCTGCGGCGAAGTTCAAGTTCGGGGTCCTCCCGATCCCCGACGGTCCAGACGGGGGCTTCAGCTTCACCAATGGCCTGATCGACGCCATCAATTCGAAGAGCCCCAACCAGGCGGCGGACTGGGAGCTCGAGCAATGGCTCGGGTCGCCGGCGTCGGAGACCATCATGGGTTCTGGCGGCTACATCTGGCCTGGCATCGCGTCGCTCGACCACCTGTTCCTGCAGGCGTGGGCGAAAAGGGGTGTCGATGTCGGCGCCTTTTTGAAGGAGGCCGAGGACCCGTCTCATCTCGAAACCCTGCCCGTGTCGTTCGGCGGTTTCCCCTCCATTACCACGATCAGCGACGACCTCGGGCCGATGTTCCTCGGGTCGGAGGCAGTGTCAACCGCAGTAGCAAAAGCGGCCAAGGACGGTGACACGGATTTGCAGATGACCAGCTAGCCGGCCCGGCCCAACCGACCGGCCCCCACTTCCCCTCCGGATGCCCAGGACACCTGCCCGCTCACCACAGGCGCCCTGGGCGCCGGGCGGGGATGAGGTTTTCTGCCGGTGACCACGCAGCCGACTGTCTGAGACCACTGAGGGGCAAAAACCGTTGACGACATCGAAGGTGGCTACAGCGCCGAGCGCACCGGCGGCGAGAGGCAATAGGCATCTCATAGGGGAGACCAGCGGTTCCCCCGTTAGACGTTCCGGTCTGCGGTCCTTCCTCGTGGCGCTGCCTTTTATCACGCCGAGCTTGCTGGGTGTGGTTTTGTTCCTTCTCATCCCGGTCGTTTTGGTGTTCGTTATCAGCTTCTTGAACTGGAACGAACTGTCCCCCGCCACCTGGGCCGGGTTCGAGAACTATGTGCGGATTTTCACCGTCGACGACGCCGCCCACTCGCTCGGGGTGACGGCGTACTACGTGTTGCTCAACATCCCCTTGCAAACGGCGCTCGCCCTCGCCCTGGCGGTGATGCTGCACCGCGGAGGACGGGGAATTGGCTTTTTCAGGGCCGTGTTCGTGGCCCCGTACCTGTCCACCCCGGTGGCCATGGCCGTCATCTGGTACTGGGTGCTGGACCCCCGCCTCGGCCTCGTGAACACCGTCCTGCACCACGTCGGCATACAAGGCCCGCAATACCTGTCTTCATCTCTATGGGTTATGCCTGTCGTCGCCTTCGTCAATATCTGGCAGTACGTCGGCTACAACATGCTGTTCTTCCTGGCCGGCCTGGATGCCATCCCAGTAGAACTGTACGAGGCATCGGAGCTCGACGGGGCGGGCAAGCTCCGCCAGTTCTTCAGGATCAGCCTTCCCCTCCTCCATCCGACCATGCTGTTCGTGCTTACGACCGGCGTCATCGGGTCGTTTCAGATCTTCGACACGCTCTTCGTCCTGACCCAGGGCGGCCCTGGCGATTCCACCCAGGTACTCAACTACCAGATCTACGAACTCGGCTTTGTCGACTTCAGATTTGGAGAGGCGGCGGCGATGTCGGTACTTCTCTTCGGGGTGATCCTTGTCTTCAGCGTCGGCCAGTTCTGGTTTTTCAGGAGCCGCACCACCTACGAGTACCAGATATGACGACCCCCGACGTCGCCACCAGGCGGGCTTACCTGGCGGCCGCGGTTGGCCGGCCCAACTGGCGCCGCCGGTTCCCGGCCAGAACGGCAAAACTACTTGCCTTCTACGGCGTCATGACGGCGATGGGCGGCGTTTTCCTCATCCCTTACGTCCTCACGCTTTTCGCCGCGTTCAAACCTATCCAGCAGATCTTTGGCCAGTCCCCCTGGGCCCCGCCCAGCACGCTCTACCTCCACAACTTCGCCTACGACTTCTCGTCCCAAATGTTCGGGCGCTACTTGCTGAATACCTTTCTCGTAACCGCGGCATTGACAGCGGGCCAGGTCTTTTTCGGGGTACTGGCGGCGTACGCTTTTGCCCGCCTCAGTTTCCCGGGCGCGACGCGATATTCTGGGTTTTCCTCATCACCTTGATGGTGCCGAACGCGGTGACAATCGTATCGCTGTACACCATCATGCAGGAAGCGCACCTGCTCAATACCTACTGGGCCATTTTCTTACCTTATGTACTGGGATCGCCTTACACGATCTTCCTGATGAGGCAGTTCTTCAGGAACATCCCTCAGTCGCTGATCGACGCGGCGCGAGTGGACGGCGCCTCTGAGGCCCGTGTGCTGTTCCGCATCATTGTGCCCATGTCGAAACCGGTGATCATCACCGCCACCTTGATCGCCATAGTCTTCAGCTGGAACAACTTCCTTTGGCCATTGATCGTCACCAACTCACAAAGCCACTACGTCCTGACCATCGGTGTGGCGCTGTTCCAGACGACGATGAGCGCGCAGTGGAACTATCTTCTGGCTGGCTCGGTCATAACGCTGGCCCCTCTGGCGTTGCTCTTCATGATTTTCCAGCGGCACCTCATCCGGTCAGTAACCGTGGCTCGACCCCGCTGAAAAACGAAGAGGTGGCGTCGAGCGTGGGGTGGCACCACCCTTTGGCGGCCTGGCTCAATGTGGCAGGTTGGCCTGGCCGGTTGGCGGGGCACAGCCAAGTGGCCGGCCCTGCGGCCCGTACATTGCTAGAAAGAACACTACGATGGGCGCTGACATAGCAAATGAGCTGCCATGACTGAAACGATGCGGCCAGCTATCGACTTCCGGTCATTCGAGCCTTACTACGCGCAGTTGAAGCGCATCCTGTTGAAGGACCTCGAGGCCGATGGGGCCGAAGGCAGCCTGTTGCCCTCTGTGGCCGAGCTCTGCGCGCAGTACTCCGTTAGCCGCACCGTCGTACGCCAAGCGCTGGTCGAGCTGGAGAACGAAGGTCTCGTACTCAAAGTCAAAGGAAAAGGGACCTTTATCACCGGGCGCAAGGTCGATACGAGCTTTATACAGGACACGCTCGGGTTTTACGAGTCCATGACCCGGGCCGGGCACGCCGTCCAAAGCCAGGTCCTCAAGCTGGCCCTCGAACCGAGCCCCGTGGAAGTAGCCCGGCTGCTCGAGATCGGGGTGGGCGAGGATGTCATTGGTTTCGACCGGGTCCGCAGCATCGACGGTCGCCCCGTGCAGGTGGTAAGGGCGTTCATGCCGGCCAAGCTGTTCCCGGGCCTGGCCGACGTCGACATGACGGACCGGTCGCTGTACCAGGTGCTGCGCGACTCCTACGGCGTGCGCCCGGCCAGCGGGCACCGGGCCATCGAGGCGGTAGCGCTCTCGAAGGAGGACGCCGCCTACCTGGGCGTGGCCAAGGGGACCCCGGGCTTGCGCATGCACAGCGTTACCCGTTCGAGCGACGACGTCCTGTTCGAGCACTTCATTGCTCACTACCGGGGTGACAGCTTTCGCTTCGACCTGGAGGTCCGCTCGCGATGAACCCGGCGGAGCTGACGTCGCCGTCCGCCAGCACCCTTGACTTTGCCACCGGGGACATGGTGCCATTCGGGCGGGCCGTCACCCGCCGGCTGAGCGAGATGGGGCGGGCGTTCGCCAACGCCGAGGCCGTCGCCTCCCTTCTTCGGACAGGGCCAAGACCCGGTTATTTACCGGTCTTTTGGTCACGGTGCGCCCGAGCAAGCCGGGCACCTCGCCCACCTGACCACGATCGTCCTGCCGGGCGTGGTCGGGGACGAGTACTACATGACCAGGGGCCACTATCACCGGAAGGACTCGGCCGAGGTCTACCTGGGCATGGCCGGGACCGGACTCATGGTCATGCAGGCTCGGGACGGGCGGTTCCAGGTCGAGGAACTCGTCAAGAACAAGACCGTGTACGTGCCCCCGGGTTGGGCGCACCGCACAGTCAACACTGGCTCTCAGGAGCTGATCTTTTTGGCCGTGTACTTCAGCGACGCCGGCCACGACTATCGCTCGATCGAGGAGCAAGGGTTCGCCGCCCGCGTTCTGGCCCGCTCAAATGGGCCGGAGGTCGTGCCAGTGCCGGAGGAAGGAGCAAGTTGCACAGCGACGTAACGCACGGCCGCGGACCGGACGGTGCCTATGACGGTGACCCGGGGATAGGCCAATTGGCATACGCGGGACTGACGATCGGCGATCAGACCATCAGCAGGGGCGGAGGCCTCGATGCGGCCCCGGTAGTCGACCCTGCCACGCAGGAGATCATAGGGTGGGCGCCGGTAGCCGACGAGCCGACAGTGGCCGCGGCCGTATCGGCCGCGGCCAAGGCCTTTGGCCCGTGGGCTGACCTGCCAGCGACGACGCGCTCCAGGCACCTGGCCGCCATAGCCGACTGGATCCGCGCGCACGGGCCTCAGCTTTCGAGGGCACTTACCCTCGAACAGGGGAAGCCGCCGAGCGAAGCTTCCAGCGAAGTAAATGCAGCCGCTGAAGCTTTCGACTATTACGCGGCGCAGGCGGAGCGAGTTTATGGCGAGACCATGCCGACGGCATCGCCCACTTTGCGCAGTGTGGTCATAAAGCAACCCATGGGAGTGGTGGCGGCCATCGGGACCTGGAACTACCCCCTCGGGATAATGGCCTGGAAACTGGCGCCTGCCCTCGCCGCCGGGTGCACCGTCGTCGCTAAACCGGCCGAGGAGACCCCTTTGGCCGTCCTCGGCCTCGTAGCTGGAGCACGAGAAGCCGGCCTCCCCGGCCGGTGTACTCAATTCGGTGAACGGGCCAGGCCCGACCGTGGGCGCCTGGCTGGCGTCCCACCCGGCCGTGAGGAAGATCAGCTTCACCGGTGGGACCGAGACAGGCCGGCGGCTCCTCCACCTGGCGGCGGACGACATTAAGAGCGTCACGCTGGAGCTGGGGGGCCATTCACCGATGATCGTGCTGGCGGACGCGCCGCTCGAACTGGCGGTGACTGACGGTGTAAAGCGTGCCTTTCGTAACGCAGGACAACTATGCAACTCCGTCAACCGGCTCTTCGTCGAGCGGGCGGTGGCACCCGAGTTCATCGAGCGTTTCACGAAACAAACTGCCGCGCTTTCGGTAGGCCCGGGCCTCGGCCGACCCCGAACCCGACGTGGGCCCCTCACCACCGAAAGGATGCGGGAGCGGGTGGAATTGCACGTGGCCCAAGCCCATCAGGCCGGCGCCGAAGTATTGACGGGAGGCGATCGCCCGGCCGACGAGCGGCTATCGCGCGGGTTTTTCTATATGCCTACCGTGGTCCTGGGGGATATGACGCTGCGGATGACCCAGGAAGAAACGTTCGGGCCGGTGGTACCCATCGTTGTAGTCGACGACGCGGAGCAGGCCATCGCCTATTCGAATTCGCTGGAATACGGGCTCGTCGCTTATTTGTACACACGCGACCTGCGCATGGCGACGCTGGGAGCTGAGCGGCTCGAGTTCGGCACGGTGAACATAAACAACGTGGGGGGAGGCCAAGTGGCGTTCCCGTATTCGGGTTGGAAACACAGCGGGCTAGGAGTCGAACTGTCCCACCAGGGGATCGACGAATACCTGCGGCTGAAACACATCCGGACCGAGCTTGGTTATGGGTAATGCCGCCTCCGGGGACCTTCGCCCCGGGGCTAATCAGGGGAAAAACTCGAGGTCCCCGATCCGCACCAGGCGGCCCTCGTCGGTGAACTCAGCCCGCACAGGTTCGACTGAGGTTTCATAACCCGCCGCCTCAGCCAATTCGACCAGTGGCAACGAGACGGCCAGGCGCGAGACTTCCAGCGTGTTGACCATGGCCACGAGGCGGGTATCTTGCGGTCCCCGCCCCACCAGCGATTCGACCACGAGCGAGAGGGCGTCCGCGTCGCTGCGGGCCACCACCGGTAGTTTTGCGCCCGACAATGTCTTGGACGCCAAAGCGTTGGCGTAAGTGGCGCCCCAATTCACCTTCGCCCGCAGCCGCTCGGTGACCACGTCTGCCGCCCCGACGCCTTGCGCGTTCCCACCGGAGTCCTCCCTCAGGTCCAGGACGGCTAGACGGGACACGGCCGTGGGGGTCGGAAGGGGGTCGCCCGGGAAGCGCCCCGTGACGTTGGGGTCCATCCCTGCGCCCGACACCGTTTTGCCCATCTCCTTCAGGACCAGGACGTCCACCTCCTCGAACGGTAACCGCCCGAAATGGTCCCACGCCTCCTTCAAAAGGGCCTCGTCCCGGTCGAGGATTTCCTCACCAAGCACGACCTCGGCCCGGCACAGGCGGTGCCACGCGTCCTCGATAAGCGCCACCCCGAAGGGGACGCGAACGACGCCCAGTACGAGCTCGAGCGCCTCAGGCAGGACTTCGGCGAACGCCGCAAAACCAGCACCATGCAGGCTAGAGGCACCGCGTTCCTTGCCCAGGCCGATCGTCAACATCTTGGTCAAGCCGCTCTCGACCCGGGCACGGAAGTCGGTGTGAGGCTTCACCCGGTTGATGGGGACAACGACGTCGCACCCCAGCGCAGCCTGGCCGACGTAGACCGGCCGCCCGCTACCGAGCTGCCCTACTTGCTCAACCTCCATCGAGGCCTCCACCGGCACTCCCAGAGCTTCGGCCACAACCCCGAGCTCGTGCAGCACCTCCACTTGCCCTGGGCTGGAAGCACCGCCATGGGAGCCCATGGCGGGGATGAGCACAGGGCTAGCGCCGGTCTCGCGCAGTACCCGCACCACTACGGCGACGACGTCAGGGAGCCGGGCAATCCCCCGGCTGCCAACGGCCACCCCGGCCCGCTGGCCCGGCTTGACCCGGTCCCTCGCTATCGCCCCCAAATCGGTAGCGAGACCAGCCAGGTCAAGCGTCATCGGCGGGGCAGGGCGGTACACCTCGAACCAATCCAGGTCCTCGACGCCCGGGCGGGATGAGCGGCTTAGACCTTTGCTGAAACCGGTGTCAGTCATGGCAATGAACACGTTACTGCCGCCTCCTCGAGGGCCGACATGGTTGCGGAACACAACCGCGCCCCCTCGCCGCTCTACGTATGCGACTGGCGGCCGCCCCGGCGGGGCTTGACGCCACCGCTCGGGACGTACACGACCCCATGAGCCCAGAAAAGTGGGTTCAGCTACGCCGGTACTTGTACACGGCTAGTGGCGCGAAGACCAGGACCGTCCCCGCCGCCCAAACCAACGCCCAGGCCGTGAAATAGGCGGCACTGTGGCCAAGCTGCTCTGCGCTGGCGGGGCCGAGCGTAAGGGCTCTCACCGCATCGACCATATAAGTGACCGGTTGATGTTGGGCAAACGCTTGGAGCCATCCCGGCATGCTGTCGACCGGTACGTAAGCACTGGAAACGAAGGTCAGCGGGAAGATCAGGAAGGCCAAGCCCTGGGCGGCCTGGGGTGTCCCCGCCAGCAAGCCGACCACCAGGAACACCCACTCGAAGGCGAACCCGAACACGACGCACAGGCCCAGCGCAGCCAGGTCACGCGCCGGCCGAGCCGTGGGGCCGGAACCCGACGCCAAGGCCGACGGCGATGGCTACCAAAAGGCCCCAGGTCGTCCAAACGGTGTCAGCTATGGCCCGCCCGGCCAAGAAACACGCTCTTGGCACGGGCAGCGAGCGGAGCCGGTCTACGAAGCCTTGCTGGAGGTCTTCGGCGACCGCCGTGGCCGCGCCCTGGCCTGTGAACAGCACGCCCGTGGTGACGAAGCCGGGCACGAGGAAGTTGACGTAGCTGGTGCCGGGGATGCTCATGGCACCACCGAAGACGTACCGGAAAATAAGCAGGAAAAGGGCGCCCTGGATCGTGCCGAGCACGACCAGCTGCGGAGTGCGGAAGTAACGGAGCAGGCCCCGCTTGGTCACCTGAAGGGTACCTGTGCTCATGGAGGTCGATTTCGCGATGCGCCTCGAGGGACGTGTGGGCGTGGGGATGGCAACGGTAGTCACGGTGTCTTTTCTCCTTTAGTTGGTGGCGCCTGTGAGGGTCAGGAACACTTCGTCAAGGCTCGGTTGGCGCAGGCTGATGTCCTCGACGTTGGCTCCGCTGGCCTCCATGGCCTGCAGTGCGGCGGCCAGCCAGTTGGCGGCCCCATCGACCCCGAGGCTCACTTTTCGGGTCGCTTCGTCGACCTGGGCCGGCCCCTGGTCGAGGCGCTCCAGCGCGCCGGCGACAACGGGCAGGTCGTCACGAAACCGGGTGTGCACCTCGATGACCCGGCCTCCGGTACGGCGCTTGAGTTCTGCCGGCGAGCCCGCGGCCACGGCCCTGCCGTGGTCGATGATGACGATGTGGCTGGCCAACTGGTCGGCCTCGTCCAGGTACTGAGTAGTCAGCAGCACATCGGTGCCCCGGCTGACCAGGTCACGGATGACGTCCCACAACTCGTTGCGGCTGCGGGGGTCGAGCCCCGTAGTGGGTTCGTCCAGAAGCAACAACCTGGGCTCGCCGACAAGGCTGGCGCCCAGGTCGAGGCGCCGGCGCATGCCACCCGAGTACGTCCGCACGGGACGGTCCGCCGTTTCGTCGAGGCTCATCTGTTCGAGCACGGTCGCCGCTGCCCTCTTGGCATCGCGCCGGCCTTTCCCGAACAAGCGAGCCACCATTTCCAGGTTTTCGCGGCCGGTCATTACCGGCTCCACCGCCGCAAACTGGCCGGCCAGGCCGATCAGCTGCCTGACCACCGCCGGCTCGCGGCCAGCGTCGTGCCCCGCCACCCGCAACTCTCCAGCGTCGAGGCGGAGCAAGGTGGCGACCGCCCTCACAAACGTGGTCTTGCCCGCCCCGTTGGGCCCCAGGAGAGCGACCACCTGACCTGGCTCGGCCACCAGGTCCAGGCCGTCCAGGGCAGTGGTCTTGCCGAAGCGCTTGCACGCCCCTCGGGCTTCGATCGTGGCTGTCGTCATAGTCGGTTTCTCATTTCTTCTCCTCCGTGATCGTTCTGGAACATAGCTCTATCATCGAACGTCATTCTAGGCGACCTCGGTTCGACTGTCAAACGGTGTTCGTGAAAATCGAACGCTGTTCTACGAGTGCTATGCTGGTGGGTAATGGACGAGCGACCGGGCGACCGATTGGGCGAACGTGTGGTGGCGCCGGAGTTGCCAGAGCCGCCATGGCGCCGGGCGCAGGCGCCACCTCGTGCCCCGATAACGCGAGAGGCCATCGTCGAGGCGGCGCTGGCCGTCCTCGATAAGGAGGGGATCGAAGGGCTTTCGATGCGCCGGGTGGCGGAGGAGCTGGGTACCGGGGCCGCCTCTTTGTACTGGCACGTCCGGAACAAAGAGGAGTTGTTCCAGCTCATCTTCGACCGGGTCACACGCGAGGTGGTCCTGCCCGAGCCCGATCCCGCCCGCTGGAAGGAACAGCTCAAACAGCTCGGCCTCGAAATTCGAAAGGTCCTCAGCAAGTACCGCGATGTGGCCCGGCTCTCGTTCGGCCGCATACCGGCTGGCCCTCAGACCGCTCTGCTGTCGGAGTGGCTGTTCACGCTGCTCCAGCCCGTCGGCATCCCTGACCGCGCCATCGCTTACATAGGCGACATCGCCGGTCTTTACGTAGGTGCTTTCTGTTTCGAGGAGAGCCTCGGGTATGCCTCCCCTACCGGTGAGGACTTGCCACCCGAGCAGATCGTCCAGATGATGCGGGACTACATGTTGTCGCTGCCCCGCGACCGCTTCCCCCGCACGCTGGCGGCCCTCGACCTCCTCTTCGCGTTCAACCCGGAGGAGCGGTTCGAGTTCGGCCTCGACCTGCTGATAGCAGGCCTGGAAAGCTATGCCACCAAAGCTTCGAGCCGCCGCAAAATAGCTAGATAGCTAGATAGCTAAATCCACGGCGCTGACTCCGGTCCTGTGCTTTACGCGCTCCCACGCCTTTTGGCCCCCACCGTCATGACGTAGGCCCGGGTGTTCGGGTCTAGGTTTGGCCCCGTGCACATTCGCGGCTTGTGGCGCTACCCCGTCAAGTCGATGCAGGGCGAGGCCTGTACTGAGGTCCGGCTGTCCGACGTCGGTGTGGTGGGCGACCGCAGCTTCGGCGTACTGGACGTCGCCTCACAGACCATCGTGTCGGCCAAGCGCGACGGCCGGTTGCTCCAGGCCGGGGCCCGGTTCTCGGGACAGGAGTTGTTGGTCACGCTGCCCACGGGAGACGAGCTGGGCCCGGGCCGCTTACTGGACGAACGTCTGTCTGAGTGGCTCGGCCGCAGCGTACAGGTGGTGCCCGCGTCGGGGTACGGGACGCCCACCTTCGAGGGGCCTGACGACTTCGAACGAGAGGACCTGGGCCTGCACCGCTGGGACGGGCAGGGCGGGTCGTTCGTCGACGAGAGCCCGTTACACCTCGTCACCACGGCGGACCTGGCTCAGCTGGCCGGGGAGCGGCCAGATCTGCAATGGGACATCCGCCGGTTCCGCCCCAACATGCTCGTCGAATCGCCTGACCCGGCCTTGGCCCTGCCTGTCCCGGGCCAGAAAATCCTGGTCGGTGGCATCGAGCTCGAGGTAACGAAGGGGTGCACACGCTGTGTCATGACGACGCGCGCCCAGCCGGGCGGTATCGAGCGCCAATTGGACGTCCTGCGCCACGTGATAGCCGTGCACGACAACCAGGTGGGCTTCCGGGCCGCTGTTACCCGGGCGGGCGCGGTCCGGGTCGGCGACACTGTAACCGTTACAACGTCTACGGCCGTACCGGCCGGTGACTGAGCTCTGCCGTTCGCGACACGGCCAAGTACGGCGGAGAAAGCCTGGTCAAGCGGGGCAACACACAGTTATGGTCGAGAGCCAGGGAATGCTGCGCTGGTTAGTGATCGGCGCCAGCGCATCGATCATCTCGATATAGGCCTCTTCGGGCGAACTGGTCCCATGACCTTCGGTCATGATGCCGAAGATTTGCCTCGTACGGCCGCTGATGGCCTTGGCGTAGCTCAGCAGTGCGGCCCATTCAGCGGCGTCGGGCAAATAATAAATCTCCGGCATGGGGACGTCGGGAGCGAACCCGTAGGCCACCTGGAGGAGCTGGTCGTCCGTCCACACATTGGCGTCGGCAGAGCCGTAGTCAACCATGGGGGGGAAATAGCCACCGACAGCGTCCGCATAGCCCTTCAAGAGGTCGTAGGTATTTAGGTAGCCGGGGTCGAAAGCGGGCTCGATATCATCAGCCGCCACTACCCGGACATCGTCGGTGAACCCTTCGCGGGCCCTGAAAGCGCTTGTCCAGGCGCCTATCTGCTCGACCGCAACGGCGAGGTGCTGGCCCCACAGGCTGAAGCTGGGCGGTTCGTCCGGGCACCCGCAGATCACGGCGTTCGGGCCGCATGGCTGCCCTGTCCCGCAACTGTTGTTGGTGCCAACGGCCACATTGAGCATGGTGTACGACGGGGCGAAGCGGTAGTAGCCCTGTACGTAACTCTCGACGCCTCTGGCTATGGAGGCGAACGGGATGAGGACGTTGCCGTAGCCCAACGTGCCGTACACGAAATTGCCGACGGCGGGCCGTCCAAAGTCCAGGATCACAATGCCTTCGGCGCCCGACCGGCCGGCTCGTTCTCCCTGGGCGTAAAGCGCAGCGGGATTGGCGTTACCCTCGTAGTAAGACCGCGTTTGGCTCGGCGCTACGGAGGCATAGCTGGTCGTTGCCGTAGCGGTGGAACTGGCCACTATGGCCGTGAAAACGAGCGCGACGAGGAGGCGATGGGCGAAAAGCCGCCACCGCGCTTGGCCCGGACGTGAGCGCGAACCGCGCTGCCATCGCTGTTCCGGCGTCCACCGCTGGTGGGCGCCATGCCACCTCATAGCTAGAAATTGTCGCGCTTTGTTTACCAGGGGTGCTGTAATTCAGCCTGGCTCATGACGGCGGCTAGCATCTCGCCATGCCGCCGCGGCACCAGCGCCACCATTTCGAACGGACCGTTCTCGCCAACGGGCTAAAGGTCTTGGTCGTACCTGGGCCTGCAGACAACCTGGTCGGGGTGTCCGTCATTTATAACGTCGGGTTCCGCTCCGAACCCGAGGGCAGGACGGGGTTCGCCCACCTCTTCGAGCACATGATGTTCCAGGGTTCGGCCCATGTCGGCAAGGTCGAGCACATCCGCCTCATAGAGTCGGCCGGGGGAGTAATGAACGGTCACACCCGGGCCGACCTCACCGCGTATTACGAGGCCATGCCGCCCTCGGCCCTGGAGCTGGCTCTCTTCCTCGAAGCCGACCGGATGGCATCTCTGGCCATCACCGAGGAAAACCTGAGCAACCAGGTTGATGTGGTCAAGGAAGAGATCCTGGGGAACGTCGTGAACCGCCCATATGGGGGGTTCCCCTGGATCCTGCTCCCCGCCCTCGCCTTCGACTCCTACCCCAATGCACACAATGGGTACGGCGATTTCAGCCACCTGGAGCAGGCGACGGTCGAGGAAAGCCACGACTTTTACACCACTTACTACGCCCCGTCGAACGCGGTACTGACCGTCGTCGGTTCTTGCCAACCGGACCAGGTCTTCTCCCTGGCGGAGCGTTACTTCGGCGCTATACCTCATCGTCCGGTGCCGGCACATGGGCCGTGGCCCGAGCCCCGGTTTGCCAAGGCGCGCCGTCGGACCGTCACTGACCGGCTGGCCCCCCAGCCCGCCTTCGCCGTCGGGTACCGCACGGTCGACCCGGTGGGCCAACTCGACCAGTACGTCGTCTACCACCTGCTGGCCGACGTGCTGGGGTCGGGTGACGCCAGCAGGCTGACCGCCCGGCTGGTGCACAAGGACCACAAGGTGACCGACGTCGGGTGCATGCTCGGGACCTTCGGGGACGACGACTTCTTCGTGCGGGAACCGTCCTTGTTCCAGGTCGTAGTTTTTCACCCGGGGGCAGCCACCACCGACGCCCTGCTCAAAGCGGTCGATGAAGAGATCGAACGGCTGGCCACCGACGGCCCTACAAAAGAGGAGCTCGCCCGCGTAGTCGCCAGCTCGTCCGCGGACCTGTGGAGGAGCCTCGATTCCATCGTCAACCGGTCGCACATGATCGGGTCCTTAGAGACGATCCACGGGGCGGCCGAACTGATCGACGAGTTGGCGCCCAGGCTCGGTGCCGTTTCTGCCGCCGACGTGGCCGCCGCGGCGGCCGACCTGGCCGGGCAACCCCCGGCCATCCTCGAGCTGCAGCCGGCAGTGCGTTGAAGACGCGGGAGGTGCTGACCGAGATGTCGACGACAACCACGCCGCCGCCGATCGGCCGGTTGCGGGTGACCAAAGTACCGGCCCTGGTGGAGGCCGAACTACGGGGGGGCTGCACTCGGTGTTCGTAAGGCACCAGGCGCTACCACTGGTCGAGCTGCGCCTGGTGGTCCCTCTGGCCGCCGCCGAGATCCAGAAGCCGGCTCTTACCAGCGTCCTGTCAGAGGCGATGTTCGCAGGTACCGAGCGGAACGACCGCCTGGCGTTGGCCGGCAAGATCGAGAGCCTTGGCGGCCGTCTCGTGGCTCATCTTGACGAGGACCGCCTGGTGATCGTCGGGTCCGTGCTGGCGGAGCACCTGGCGCCGCTCCTCGAGCTACTGGCCGAGGTGCTGACCACTGCCACCTACCCCGACGCGGAGGTGCGGGCCGACAGGGAGCGAGCCGCGGACGAGATGGTCATCGCCATGAGCCAGCCCGAGGTGGTAGCTCAACAGGCTCTGCGCCGCCGGCTGTTCGCCGGCCATCCCTACTCGACTTTGCTCCCGACGCCGACGGCGCTGAAGAAGGTCAGGGCGCCCGAACTACGGGACCTCCACGCCGCCCTGCTGTCCCCTTCTGGCGCTCACCTCGTGCTGGTAGGGGACTTTCAGGTCCCAAGGGCTCGAGGGACGGTCGAAGATATCCTGGGCGGCTGGCTCGGCCGCCGGGTCAAACGTGACGGTCAACTTCCTCCGCTGGCCGCTCCTCGGCGCGGACCGTTGGAGCTGGTCGCCCGGGAGGGCAGCGCTCAGAGCAACTTGCGGTTGGGTGGCGCAGGACCGTCGCTGTCAGACCCGAGTTGGCCGGCGGCGTCGCTGGCCGGCAGCGTCCTGGCCGGGATGTTCACCTCTCGCATAACGGCCAACCTCCGGGAGCGTAACGGCTACTCCTACTCGCCTCGGGGACGGTTCCGGCACGTGCGAGCGGGCTCAACGTACGTGCTCGCCGCCGACGTTGCGCCGGCGGTCACGGGGGCCAGCCTGGTCGAAGTCCTCTACGAGCTCGGTCACCTGGCGACGACCGGGATCACAACGGATGAGCTCGAGCTGGCCCGCCGTCACGCAGTGGGAATCTTCAGCTTCGAGACGGCCACCCTGCCGGGGCTGGCCTCTACCCTCGCCGGCCTGGCCGCTAACGGGGTCGGGGTTGACTACCTGGCCCGGTACCCAAAGGCGATCATCGCTACGACCAAGGACCAGGTCGACGAGGCCGCCAGGCGCTACCTGGCTCCCGGTCACCTGGTTTCAGTCGTGGTCGGTGACCCCGAAATAGTGGTTGGCCCGCTCTCCGCCATCGGCGAGGTCGTGGTCCGCTCCGCCTGAACGCCGTACTGGCGTCAAACAGAGGCCAGCCGGTCGAGGCGTACCAAAAGCGCCTGCACCGCCAGGAGCTCGCCAGGGTTGAACTCGAGGTCGGCGGCCAGACCATCGATCAGGGCCACGGCTTCGGCCGCTCGCGACGGCGACAACGTACCTGCCACCGCCCGGTCGCGGTAGGCGCCGGCCAGCGCCGCCAGCCCGGTGCGTAGTTCGTCAGTGCGCTGGCGGCGCAGCTCCCGGCGGTGACGTTCTTCCATCTCGCGCCCTCCGGCCCGGGCCAGGCTTTGGCCCGCCCGGCCTGGGAGGGTGGCGGACTCGCGAGCGTGGCGCTCGGCCAGCTCGGCTACCTCCCTCTCCTGGCGCCGCGCTAGCGGGGCCGCGCTTCGCTTCAACAGCTCGACCAGCTCCTCGGCTAACTGCGCCGCTGTGGCTCCCGTCCCATCCAGGAGGGCCGGCACGGCCTCCCAAGAACGGCGCCGCGCCACTGCTTCAGGGTCCGATGCCAGCAACCGGGCCCGGTCCAAACGGCCGCCGGCCAGCCGGGCCAGGACCGGGGCGTCCTCAGGAGGCACCCCCTCGGCGACCAGGATGCCGGCTATCTCGTCGTCACCGAGGGGCCTGAAATCGACCCGGGCCGAACGACTGGCCACCGTCTCCAGCTCAGGCGGCACGAACTCGGCCAGCCCTATGAACACCGTGCTGCCTGGCGGTTCCTCGATGGTCTTCAACAACGCCGGCACTGTTTCGCGAGCAAGGTGGAGGTCGGGCAGGATGACGATCGAACGCCCACCCTCGAGCGAGCTGCGAGCCGATATCCGGCTCACCTCCCGGGCTTGCTCGATGGAAAGGGAGGCCCCTTCGCGTTCGACCACTATCACGTCGGGGTGGAGCCCGTCGAGGACTCGCCTGCACGTATCACAGCCATCGTCGCCCCCGTCGGGGCAAAGCAGCATGGCCGCAAAGGCCACCGCCGCCGTCAATTTCCCCGCTCCCGGGGGGCCAACGAACAGGTAGGCATGGACCGGCTTGGACGCCATGGCCCGAAGGGTGCTCACCGCGAGGTCCTGGCCGACCAGCCGGCGCCAGCCTTTTTCGCCCGTATTTCAGCTCCTTAGCCGTCAAATCGTGCCCTCGATCAAATGGTCGGGGGCCGGCTGGCCGGCTCGGTCGGGCTTTACCACCCGGGTTTGCTCGTCGAGTCGGGTTTCCTCCACGACCGTCCAAACTCGCGACGCCACTTCGTCTACGCTGCCCCGCCCATCGACAACCCGCCAGCGGGCCGGGTCCGCCGCCGCCAGCTGCCTGAAACCCGCCTGCGCTCGCTCCAAGAACTCGTCGCCTCCCGCCTCGATCCGGTCAAGGCTGGCCGAACGCAGCCGGCGCCGGACCACCTCCAGCGGCAGGTCCAGCAAAATGATCAGGTCAGGCGCCAGACGGCCGGTGGCCCAATCGTTGAGGTCCTGAAGCTCGCCGACGGCCAAGCCTCGCCCGTAGCCCTGATAGGCCAACGTCGACCCGGCGTAGCGGTCGCACACGACGTCAGCGCCGCGGGCCAGCGCCGGCTCAATCACTTCGGCCACGTGCTGGGCCCGAGCGGCCAGCATGAGGAGTGCCTCGGCCTTAGGTACCGGTGACAGCGGGAGGTCGAGCAGGAGCCGTCGCAACGCTTCGCCCACAGCAGAGCCACCGGGTTCGCGCGTGAGCGACGCCCCTAGCCGCTCGGCCAACAAGCGGGCCTGCGTCGACTTGCCGACGGCTTCGCCGCCCTCGAACACGATGAACCGGCCCACCCGCCCAAGGTAGTGCCGCCGGCGGCGGATGCACGCTACTGCATGCCGCGCGTGCTGCTCTAGGCCTCGGGTGGCACGAGACGCCGTTCCAGCGCCCACCGGGTCAACTGGTACCGGTTCGTCAGTTGGAGCTTGCGCAAGACGGCGGAAACGTGTGTCTCGACCGTTTTGACCGAGATATATAGCTCCCGTGCTATTTCCTTGTAGGCGTACCCCCGGGCAATGAGGCGCAGCACCTCCCGTTCCCGCGTCGTCAGCTGGTCGAGCTCGGGGTCGAGGTGGATTATGGCGGGTTCGGGCGCCAGGGCGAAGGCGTCGAGTACGAAACCAGCCAGGCGGGGCGAGAAAACGGCGTCGCCAGCGGCCACCATGGCTATGGCGTCGAGAAGTTCGGGGGTGGATATGGTCTTGGTCACATAGCCCCGCGCCCCCGCCCTGATCGTCCCTATGACGTCTTCGGCGGCGTCGGACACGGACAGGGCCAGGAAACGGATGTCCGGCTGAGAGGCGTGGACTCTGCGGATGACCTCGGGACCGCCACCGTCGGGGATGTGGACGTCCACGAGCACGACATCGGGCGCCGTGGCGCAAATCTCCTGCACGGCGGTGGTGACATCGCCGGCCTCACCGATGATCTCGACCTGCTGGCCGCCGCCGCGTTGGCCATCGATCTCATGGCGCACCCCGGCGCGAAAAAGCTGATGGTCGTCGACGATGAAGAGGCGCAGCGCCGAGGAGGCCGAGACGCTCAATTCGGCGGCCGCCTTGGCAGTACAAGCGCCACCTCGGTCCCCTGACCTGGCGCGCTGCGCACGGTCGCCGTCCCGCCGTTGCGGCTCACGCGAGCCTTGATCGACTCGCTTATCCCTTTGCGGTCGCGAGCTACGGCCGCAGGGTCGAACCCGCCGCCCCGGTCACGTACAAACACCGAGATGGACTCAGGTTCGACTTCCGCGAAGATCGATACGAGGTCGGCTCCCGACCATTTGGCTGAGTTCACCGCCGCCTCCCGAGCCGCAGCCACCAGAGCCCTCGAACGTTCGTCCAGCTCGGCGTCGCCCACGGTCACGACCTCGACCCGCACGCCGTGAACACCCTCTACGTCCTGCTGCAGGCTGGCTAACGCCTCGGAGACGGTACCAGGGTCCTGGAGGCCCACGGGGCCGCGCGGGGCCCCGTCGAACAGCCAGGTGCGCAGCTGGCGCTCCTGGGCCCTGGCCAATCGCTGCACCTGCTGAGGGTCGCTGGCCGACCTTTGGATCAGTGCCAATGTTTGCAGCACCGAATCGTGCAAGTGTTCTGCCATCTCCGCCCGCTCTTCAGCCCGGGCCCGTTCGCGGCGCTCACCCGAGAGCTCCCGCCCCAACCGCAGCCACCATGGCGCCAGGATCAGGGCAAAACCGGCAATGACCCCAAGAGCGGCCAGGGCCACCGTGAGGTCCGTCTCGTTCAGGTGTTTCGGCTTGAGCAAGGTAGAGGTGCAAATGGCGATGAGCGCCGCGCCACCCAAGAACCGGAGGACAGCAGCGAGAAGCCGGCGCCTCGTCGGGACCGTTGCGGGGCCGGCCCCGACCATAAGGCCGGCCAAGCGGTGAGCGGCCACGCGGTCGTCGGGCCCGGCGTGGCGCCAGACGGCGACCAGGCCGGCCACGCTCACCAACCCGGGGGAAACCGCGCCCAGGAGAGCCGTCGTACCCAGCAACGTGGCACATACCATCAGGACAATCAGGCCGCTGGCCCCGGCCAGCACGAGCTGGACGGTCCGGCGGTCGGCCAGGGCGGCAGTGGCAATCGGGGTATCGGTACCTTCGTTCGGGATAAACAGCCAGGCGGCTATGTAGATGGCGATCCCGACGCCGCCGAAGAAAGACAGGGCTACCAGTGCCCACCGCGCCGCCAGCACGCTTACCCCGATCATGTCGGCCAGCGCCGCGGCTGCGCCGGCCAGGACGCGGCCGCGCCCGGGGCGGTGGAGGCCGGTCCAAGTCTCACGGGCGACCATAGACCGCCAGCCGCGGGTCGACCCCCTGGGCCATTGAGCGGTGGCCTCGGCCGCGCCAGAAAGAGGCGCTGATGGGGATTGTCCGTTGCTAGGTGGTGGCGGCGTCACCCGGGGAGCGCTGCGCTGCGAGGGCGGCGGGGTGCGCCGAGAAGCGCCGTTCCCGGCCGCCGGCGCGGTGGCCCCGGGCGGCGCATTGGCGGGCCCGGGCGGCCCGGGGGCAGCCTTGGGAGGCGAGGAAGCTGGCGCAGGCGGCGGCGGGGTGGACGAGGTGGGTAGCGACCCTGGTGCGCCTGACCGCCGGCTCGGCGGCAAGGGCTGAGACCCCTGCGCCAGGTCCTGGGAAGGGCTCTGCACCATCTCGTCGCGTACGTACCGGATAACACCCATAGTCTCATGTACTGGAGCCCCCGCGTTACCCGGTGAGCCCCTCCTCGCCCCTGGCGTGGATAGGGTCGATATCAGGGTTTTCCTGGGGCCGCCCCCGATGGCCTAGACCGGCCAATAGAACCAAGATCGAACTATGAACGACCAAGCGTGGCAACCGCCCCCGCCTCCACCTCCTCCGCCGTACTCGCCTCCTCCCCCTCGCTCGACCCCGCCGCCGTACTCAGCGCCTCCGTCGAGGGCCGGCGGACCACGGCCCAAGTTCCGGCGTAGCCGTACCAACCGCACCATTGGCGGCTTGGCGGGAGGCTTGGGCCAGTACCTGGGCGTTGATGCCACGGTGCTGCGCGTCGGCTTCATCATCGCCTCTTTGCTGTTCCTGGGCGGCTTCGGAGGCCCGATCCTGTACATCATCGCCTGGATCATCGTCCCGGAGGAGGGCAAGGACGCCCCGATTACGAGGGCGGCGTTCTCGGGCCGGCCGTGGCATGATTGGGACCGCTCCGCCCGCTCCTGGGCGCTCGTCCTGGGTGCGCTGGCACTGGCCCTGATCTGGTCCTTTGGCGTGTGGCCCTGGTGGCATTGGCGGGTGCTGCCGTTCTGGCTGGTAGGGGCGGCTGTAGTCCTGTGGCTGCTGGCCCGTCACCGGGACGGTAACTGGGTCTCGTCGCCGCCGGCTGCGCCTCCCGCATGGGGCGGCCAGGCCGGACCGGGGCCGGGTGCAGGGCCCGGACCGGGGCCAGCTTCTGGGGGCGCCCCAGGGGCGCCGGCGCCAGGCGAGGGACCGGCAGCCTACGGGCCGTACACTCCTTCAGCAGAGGGACCAGCAGCGGCAGCAGCATCCGCAGCGACCATGACCGTCCCGTTCGTTGCCGATCCGGGCCTCGGGGCCGACCCAGTAGGCCCCGCAACCGACCCTGCAGGCCCCGCAACCGTGGGTGGCCCGAACGGTATTGGGCCGAACGGTATTGGGCCGAACGGCACGGGGCCCAACGGGAACGGGGCCCTATGGAACGAGCCTGAAGGGAACGGCCTGGCCGGGCCGGCGGCCGTAGCAGCGGCGGCGCCGGTGCTGGCGCCGGTACCGCAGGCTGCCCCCCTGGCCACGACCGGCACCGAGTGGCCTCATCGACCCGAACGACCTGTCCGATGCCGACCGGGCGGTAGCAGCCTCGGCCGCGGCTGATTGGGCGGCCGGGCAGCTGGCGTTGGCCGGGGTCCCGTCGAAATCTGGCAACGGCACTTCGGGCTCGGCGCCGGCCATGACCAACTCGGCCCGGGGGGCGTACCCGGCGCGGGTGGTACGTCGGGTGGTCAGAGTACTGATGGCATTGATGGTCGCCCTGGTGCTGCTGGCCGTTTTGACGGTGCTCGGGGTCACGCTCGGGAGCGGGTCCTCGCTGCGAGGGGGCGCCGGCGACAACACCTATGCCCCGGCCAACGTCTCAGCGGTCCAGTCTCATTATCGCCTGGGCGCCGGCAACCTCGACCTAAACCTGGCCGCAGTCAAGTTCCCATCGGCAGGTAAGACCGTTGACGTCACCGTCGGGCTCGGCAAGCTCACGGTGGAGGTGCCGAAGAACACCGTTATAAACCTCCAGGCCCGCAGCGGCTTGGGACAGGTCGATGTTTTCGGCCGAACTGCGTCGAACGTCCAGGAAACGTATTACATCGGGACGCCGACGAGCAGCGCTCCCCGCCTGAACCTCAATGCGCACGTCGGGATTGGTTCCATTCAGATTTCCCAGGGCTGAGCAATTCGCCACTCCGGTGGGCGACCCTCGTGGGTGCCCTCGTCGGGTGCACTTATCGCCGGAATACGGCTAAAGATCGCTACAGGCTCGGCTCTGCCGTCGAAAAGTGCCCACAGCCCCCCGTTCAGGCGGGGGGCTGAAACTAACTGTCCGACTTTGTCGCCGCCGCCTTCTTCGCTGCCGTCTGTTTGGCGGGTGCCTTTTTGGCCGGCGCCTTTTTGGCTGCTACCTTCTTAGCCGGCGCCTTTTTGGCGGCTGTCTTATTAGCCGTCGCCTTTTTAACCGGCGCCTTTTTGGCGGCCGTTTTCTTGGCCCCCGAGCCGGCTCGTGAGGCGCCGGTGCCACGCCGCCGGCCCCGTCCGCCTCCGGGCCCTTCCGCTTCCGCCCTCGCCCGCCGTTCGGCCAACAGTTCCGCCGCCCGTTCGATGGTGAGCGTCTCCACGCTGTCGCCCCGCCGCAAGGAGGCGTTCACGGTCCCGTCGGTGACATAAGGCCCGAAGCGACCGTCCTTCACCACTACTGGCGCCCCGCTTACGGGATCCGGCCCAGCTCGGCCAGCGGCGGTTGGGCCGCCTGACGGGCGCGGCGGGACCTGGGCTTCGAGAACAGGTCGAGGGCCTCGTCCAGAGTCACGGTAAAAAGCTGGTCTTCGTTTTCCAGCGAGCGGTAGTCGGTACCCCGGCGCACGTAAGGGCCGTAGCGCCCGTTGTCCGCTACGACCTCCTCGCCCCCGGCCTCGCCTCGGCCCAGGTTGCGGGGCAACGTGAGCAGCCGGAGAGCGTCGTCGAGGTTCACGTCCTCCGGGGACATGCCGGACAGCAGCGAAGCCGTCTTGGGTTTCGTACTCAGCTCCTCCGCCCGGCCGAGCTGCACGTAGGGGCCGTAGCGGCCGGCTCGCACCAGTACGGGCAGGCCAGTGTCAGGGTCATCGCCGACGACACGGTCAGAACGTTCGGCCGGAGGTGCGTCCAGCAGCTCGCGCGCCCGCTCCGGTGTGAGCTCGTCAGGCGCCAGGTCGTCCGGCAATGACGCTCGCTTCTCGCCCTCCTGCACATAAGGGCCGAAGCGACCGACCCGCACGACTACGCCGGACTCAACCCCGCCGATGGGTATCGAATTGACGGCGCGGGCGTCGATCTCCGCCAACCTTTCGGCCACCATTTGCTTGAGGCCGGTGCCGTCGTCCTTCGCCCCCGGGGAACCGAAATAAAAGCGGGTGAGCCACGGCAATGGTTCCTCGTCCCCGCGAGCGATCTCGTCGAGGTCCTCTTCCATTTCGGCAGTGAAACCATAGTCGACCAGCTTGGCAAAGTGCTGTTCGAGCAACGCCACTACGGCAAACGCGGTCCAGGACGGCACCAGGGCGGTCCCTTTTTTCCACACGTAACCGCGGCTCTGGATGGTGTCGAGAATGGTGGCATACGTCGACGGCCGCCCGACACCCATTTCTTCCAGAGCCTTCACCAATGAAGCTTCGGTGTACCGGGCCGGAGGTTGAGTTGTGTGGCCTTCCGGGTGCAACTCGTCCGCGGCTAGCGAGTCGCCGACGGCCAACCGGGGCAGACGGACCTCCCTGTCCTCGAGCTCGGCCTCGGGGTCATCAGACCCCTCGACGTAAGCCCGCAAGAAACCAGGGAACGAAATAACCCGTCCGTTGGCGGCAAACTCGGCATCCTCGCCGGCTGAGCTAATCGCCCCCAGGCGCACCTGCACTGACAGGCCCTGGGCATCGGACATCTGCGAAGCGACGGTCCGCTGCCAGATGAGCTCGTAAAGGCGCAACTGATCGCCGTGAAGCCCGCTTCTTTCCGGGTGGCGGAATTGGTCCCCTGCGGGACGGATAGCCTCGTGGGCCTCCTGGGCGTTTTTTACCCGCTTGTCGTAGCGGCGGGGCCGGGGCGGCAAGTAGGCGTCGCCGTACAAGTCGGTTACTACCCGGCGGGCCGCCGATAGCGCCTGGTCCGAAAGCGTCGTGCTGTCGGTGCGCATGTAGGTGATGTGGCCGGCCTCGTACAGGTCCTGGGCCACCCGCATGGTACGGGCGGCCGAAAACCGCAACTTACGACCGGCTTCTTGCTGGAGGGTCGAGGTCAAAAACGGTGGGTAGGGCGACCGCTTCCACGGTTTCTCCTCGACGGTGCGCACCGCGAAATCGGCGCCCTCGAGCCGGTCGACGAGCCCAAATGCGCCGGCTCATCGAGGCGCACGACGTCTTCCCGGGTGAGCTGGCCGTCCTCGCCGAAGTCGCGTCCCGTGGCCAAACGGGTGCCATCGAGGGCCACCAGGGTGGCCCCAAAACCGGTGTTCGAACCCGCTCCGGCCCGGCCCGGAACCGCCCGTCTATGTCCCAGAAAGAGGCGGCCCGGAAACGCATCCTGGCCCGCTCCCGTTCGACCAGCAATCTCGTGGCTACGGACTGCACGCGTCCGGCTGACAGCCGGGGCAGGACTTTGCGCCAAAGCACCGGGCTAACTTCGTAGCCGTACAGCCTGTCGAGGATGCGCCTCGTCTCTTGGGCGTCAACCAGACGCCGGTCCAGCTCCCGCCAGTTGTCGACCGCCTGATGGATCGCCTCGGCGGTTATCTCGTGGAAGACCATGCGCTTCACGGGCACACGCGGGTTGAGTACTTCCAGCAAGTGCCACGCGATGGACTCGCCCTCACGGTCCTCGTCTGTCGCCAGGTACAGCTCGCTGGCGTCCTTCAACAGGGCCCGCAGCTTGGTAACCCGGTCTCTCTTCCCGGGGACCACGACATACAGAGGCTTGAAGCCGTTGTCTACATCGACGCCCAAACGGGCCCAGCTCTCACCCTTCATCGAGGCCGGTATATCGCTGGCGTCGCTGGGAAGGTCGCGGATGTGGCCTATGGACGACTCCACCGTGTACCCGCTCCCGAGAAAGCCGGCGATGGTCTTGGCTTTGGCGGGGGACTCGACGATGACCAGGGGCTTGGGCATCCGCTCCTACCTCGCCCCGGGGGCGACGGGCGCCTCCGGCGGGGTGCCGGACGCTGTGGGCCCAGAGGAAGTCGCCCCAGAAGCAGTCGGAACAGCGGGACCAGGCGCGCCCGAGACGGGCAAGGTGGGTGGCTGTGAAACGGGGCCGCCATCTGCCGGCGCCCCGGGGGCCGGCGCTGCCGGGTCGCCCACAGGACCGGCCAGGCTGGCCACTTGGCGCTTGGAGTAGGCCACACCGGCGAGGATAATGACCAGCGCCACGGCCGCGATGCTGTAGCGAGCAGCGTCGTTGTTGCGCAGGGTGATAACCGTTGGCAGTACCAGCAGGCTGACCAGGTTCATACATTTGATCAGCGGGTTGAACGCCGGCCCAGCGGTGTCCTTGAACGGGTCCCCCACGGTGTCACCCACCACCGCCGCCTTGTGGGCCTCCGACCCCTTGCCCCCGATATGACCGTCCTCGATGTACTTCTTGGCGTTGTCCCACGCCCCGCCGGCATTGTTCATAAACGCAGCCATCAACTGGCTGGTCACTATGGCTGCGGCCAGGAACCCGCCTAGAGCCAGGTAGTTGATGCCGAAACCGATCACCACTGGGGCCAGCACGGCCAGCAGCGCGGGAGTGACCAGTTCACGTAGGGCGCCCTGGGTGCAAATGTCGATGACGCGGCCGTACTCGGGGCGCTCGGTCCTGTTCATGATGCCCGGGTGCTCCCTGAACTGGCGGCGCACCTCCTGGACGATGATGCCAGCCGTACGACCGACCGCCCGGATGGCGGCCGAGGAAAAGAGGAAGGCGATCGAACCGCCCACCAACGCCCCGACGAAAACCTTCGGGTTGGCGATATTGATTGCGGTGGCCACGTTCTGGTACAGGGCGTTGCCGGCCAAGTGCAAGTTGAGCTGCTCACCTATGGTCTGGATGAAGCTGGCGAACAGAGCCAGGGCGGCGATCACAGCCGAGCCGATGGCGAAGCCCTTGGTCACCGCTTTGGTCGTATTGCCGACGGCGTCGAGGCTGGTCATGATCCGTTCCGGTTCGCCTGAGAACTCGCCGCTCATTTCGGCGATACCGGCGGCGTTGTCCGACACCGGCCCAAAGGTGTCTTCCGTCACGACGATCCCCGTGGTCGCCAGCAGCCCGATACCGCTGAGAGCGACGAGGTACAGAGTGAACTGGATCTTCCCTCCGCCAATGCCGATGTCGACGCCGATGGCGATGACCAATGCGATCAGGGCGGTGACAGACGATTCCAGCCCCGTGGCGATCCCTGACAGGATCGTGGTCGCCGGGCCGGTGCGGGCGGAATCCGCGATCTCGCGCACCGGCGACGTCTCTGTCGAGGTGTAGTACTCCGTGATCTTGCTGACGCCCTGGCCCAGGACCACGCCGACCACCACCGCCCACCAGACGTCCAGGTTGTGGACGTAGAACTGGGCCACGAAGAAGCTGCCCACCAGGGTAAGGACGGAAGCCAAAATGAAACCCCGGTTGATCGGGGCCATGGCCGAGCGGTCGCGTGGCGTGGCCCGCACGGCGAGTATCCCGATGATGGACGCCAGTACGCCGACGCCCATAACGATGATCGGGAAGGTGACGCCGAGGACTGGGTTGCGACCGATAGCGAGGAAAGCGCCGGTCCCGAGGATGAGGGCGGCCACCAGGATCACTGCGTAAGACTCGAACAGGTCGGCGCCCATCCCGGCGCAGTCCCCCACGTTGTCCCCCACGTTGTCGGCGATGGTGGCGGGGTTGCGGGGGTCGTCTTCGGGGATCCCCGCCTCCACCTTGCCCACGAGGTCGGCCCCCACGTCGGCCGCCTTGGTGTACACCCCTCCCCCTACCCGCATGAAGAGCGACAGCAGCGAGCAGCCGAAGGCGAAACCGACCAAGATGGCAGTTGCGCTGTTCTGGGCCACCATCACGATCGCAGTTACCCCGAGAAGGCCGAGGCCGACCACGAACGCCCCGGTGGTGCCGCCGGCCCGGATGGCCACCCGCAGCGCCTCCGACAGCGAGTTCTTACGGGCGGCGGCGGCCGTACGGACGTTGGCCCGCACGGCGGTGGTCATGCCGATGAGCCCGGCCAGCCCGGAGAGGGCCGCTCCAACCAGGAAGGCAAGCATCCGGTAAAGGCCGGACAACCCGAAGCTGAGCACGGTCTTACCGGTGACCGGGTTGACCACCTTGGTGGCGGTCACGAACACCAGGATGGCCAGGGGGATGGTGACGATGGCGATGGTCCTGAACTGGCGCTTGAGGTAGGCGGCGGCGCCCTCCTGGATGGCCTTGGCGATGTCCACCATCGTCGGCGTCCCCGGGTCGGCGGCCAGCACCTGGCGCCGGAAGATGAAGCCCGCCGCGATACCAACGACCGCGCACGCCACGGCAAAGACCAGCCACCACCAGTCTTGTCCTCGAAGGTGGAAAACCTGGTAGCCGCCCGTACCGGCAGCGAGATAGTGAGGCATCAGACTTTCTCCTTTATGGTGCCCCCCGGGCAGCCCGGGCCGGCATGAGGACGTTGCGAGAGCATCGCCCTAGTTCTCGCGGCCGGAAGCCAGCATACGAACACGGACCTGGCGCCCGGCTCTCTCGCCCAAGGTCCGCTCGGCCCCCGCCACCTGCAAAACCAGAGGACCACCAAACGGCTGCTTTTCGACGACCTCCACCTCAGCCCCGGGGACGAGCCCCATATCGCCGAGGAAGGTCACCATAGCCTGGCTCACCGAGCTCGACAACGCTACGACAGCCTTCTGACCCGGTTCCAGGTCGTAGAGCTGGGCCAGCGCGGGGATGCCATCGGTACCAACACCGGGGATCGGGAAGCCATGAGGACAGGTGCTCGGTCGGCCCAGCGCTTCGAAGAGCCGGTCCTCGACCTCTTGAGGCAGGTCGTGCTCGAACTGAGGCGCCAGCCTGTCCGCCTCCGCCCAGCTATAGCCCAGGTAGTCGGCCAAAAACCGCTCGACGATGCGGTGCCGGCGAAGCACGGCTATGGCCGTCTTCCGGCCCGATTCGGTCAACGACACGCCCCTGTAAGGCTCGTGGCTCACCAGGCCGCGGTCGGCTAAACGTTTGACCATGGCCGTGGCCGTGGCCGGCGACACTCCGAGCACGCTGGCGAGATCCCCGCTACGGGCCCCGTCGCCTGGCTCCGAAGTTCGGCGCCAAATCTCCTTCAGAGCGGCCCGCTGAGACTTAGTGAGCTCGTTATCCATGTTTAGCTCCGGTCAAAGGTAGATTTTTGCGGTCCGAAAGTCAACCGTTGACCGAAAGAAATTTTGCGCGGCTCCTTCCCCGGGGACGGGACGCGCTGCAGGCCTGGGTCGGAGCCTTGTAGTGGCGCATCCCGCCGGAGGTGCGCGCTCCACGCCCGGCAACGACTGGACGGGGCGGCTATTAACTTACCGCGACGAGGGTCAGAGCCCTCCGTCGGTCGGTGGGATCAAGCTGGACAGCCTGGACACGTCCATAAAGATCGCTCCAGTGTCGTCGCCGTCAGCGGGCCCGCCGAACACCGTGACCCGGACCGACGTGCCCTGGTCCTTGCGAATGAAGGCCGCCTTGTCGACGAGCGTCTTGATGAGGGGGATACCGAGGCCACGCTCGAAGTTGAGCCGCTCAGGGTCCGTGATGGGCGGGGGGAACTCCAGCGTGTCGGGGTCGAAGCCCGGGCCGGAGTCCTCGATGTTCACCTCGAGCCGGTCGGGAGCTTCCCACACCTCGACGTGCACGGGGGCGCTGGGGCTCACGGACCTGTTGGCTTCGATGGCGTTGGTGCACGCCTCTGACACGGCCAGCTTGAGGTCGTCTATGCGCTCGTCGGCCAAGGCGCGCCGGGACGATGCAACCGACGCGACGACCAGGCGAACTATGGCGATGTACTCGGGGCTGGACGGCACGTCCAGTTCCAACACCAGGGCGCCTTGCATCGGGACGTCCGCCCGCCGGCCTACTGGGCCACGGCTTCGTCGACTGTGCTGTGAATGGCGAAGACCTTCGTCAGGCCAGTGATCTCGAAAACCTTCAGGATCCGCTGGTGCGTGCAGACGAGCGTGAGGTCCCCATCGTGGCTGCGGAGCCGCTTCAGCCCGCCCACCAGGACGCCAAGGCCGGTCGAGTCAAGGAAGTCAACTCCCTCGAGGTCGACGATGATCTGGTGCTTGCCCTGGCTCACCAGTTCGACCAGCTTTTCCCGGAGCCGCGGCGCCGTGTACACGTCCACTTCCCCTTTCACCGCCAGCACCGTATAGGGGCGGCGGCTCTCGTCCACCTCCAGACCGAGTTCCATCGATCGACATCCTTCCTTAAAGCATGCTCACCGGAGAACCGATGCCCCGCCACCGTACCAGTTCAGGTGAATTGTGCCCCTCCCGAATGATCGAGAAACCCTGAGCCGGAGAGCTACCGACACGCACCAGTCCCTATGGCCGGTGCCGATGGCCGGTCGGCGATGGCCGGTCCCGATAGCCGGTACCGATGGCGCGGACTAATGTTCCGTGTCGACGTGGAGGGCGGAGACCATCTTGGCCACGTTGACGGCGTGGTCGCCCAGCCTCTCGTAGAAGCGGGCCACCAGGGCCAGTTCCATGGCCACCGACGAAGGTGCCCCCGACGCCGCCACTTCGGTGACGAGCACGGTCTGCAGGTCGTCCATTTCGTCGTCTCGCTGCAACAGCTCCTCCGCCGCTTTGCCTTCTTTGTCGTACCAGCAGTCCGCGGCCGTCCGCCACATGGTCATTCCCACCTTGCCCATGCGCTCGATCAGGCCCCTCGCCCGAGGCGTGAGCTCGGCGCCCAAACCGTAAGCGGCCCGCCGGGCGATGTGCTCCGCCAGCTCATGGCTGCGCTCGAGCTCGGGGAGCACCCGTAGCGCGGCCAGCAAGAAGCGCAAGTCTTTCTTATCCCGCTGGCCCAGCGCGACGGCCCTGTTGACCAGGCGCTCGACGTCACCGTACACGTTGTCTACCAGCTCGTTGCGCCCTGAAAGTACGGCCGCCACCTGCTTGTCGCCGGACAGCAGCGCGTCCGTGGCCGCGGCCAGAGCTTCCACAACCAGGGCGAACAGCTGGAACATCTTCCCATCGATCTGCTCGATATCGGGAAGCTCCCCGCCCCTACTCTCATTAGTCAATTGTCGAATGCTACCGGCGCGGGTGGAACCGGGCGGCAGCTACCGGCCCAAGGCGGGCTATACGGCTCTTCACGCGGCACCGGGCGCGGGCGAGGCGGCGCACCCGGCGGCTACCGGCACGCACGACAGTGACCCATACCGTGGCAAGCTGGCCACATAGGTGCCCAGGAACCAGCCGCCGGGGCGGCTCCCACAGCCGTCGTCCCGGCTCAATCGGCCGCCTTCTTCGACCTGGACAAAACGGTCATCGCCAAAGCCTCCCTGATCGCCTTCTCGCGGCCTCTCTACCGGGAGGGCCTGGTCACCAGGCGGCTACTGGCTAGGGGGCTGTGGGGCCAGCTGCTGTTCATGCGCTTCGGCGCAGGCGCACCGACCATCGAGCGGCTCCGGCGGCGGACGCTGGCCCTCACGGCGGGGTGGGAGCAGGAACGGGTCAAACGGGTCATCGCCGACACTCTTCAGCAGGTCGTCGCCCCGATTACGTACCAAGAAGCCGTCGAATTGATCGAAGAGCACCGGGCTTCTGGCCGCCGGGTATACATCGTCTCGGCCGCACCTGAAGAGATCGTGGAGCCATTGGCACGCTACCTCGGCGCCGAGGGGGCGATTGCCACCCAGGCCGCGGTCAGCGCTGGCCGTTACACAGGTCAGCTGCTCAGGTACACCTACGGGCCAGAGAAGGCGGCGATCATCCGCCAGATCGCAGAGCGCGACCGCCTCGACCTGACGGAGAGCTGGGCTTACAGCGACTCGGCCACAGACCTGCCGATGCTGGAAGTGGTGGGGCACCCCGTGGCCGTGAACCCGGACCGCGCCCTGCGACGGATAGCGCAGATGAGAGGGTGGCCAGTACTGCGGTTCGAGCAACTGAGAGTGGTGACCCCAACGGGTCATCACCCGTTGCGCAGGGGCGTGCTCGGGGCCGGAAGTGTGTTCCTGCTGGCTGGCATCGCGCTCGGGGTGGCGGTGCTCGTGAGACGACATTCGGCCGCGACCCCCGGCGCCCCGTAGGGGCAGCGACGAGGCCGCGGCCCAAGTGCCGTCGGTCGGTTGGTTACTTGGTCGTTATTTGGTGGTACTACGGTGTCGGCTCAGGCCGCCCGCATCTTCTTGGCGGCGAGGAAACCCACGCCCACGATCACTGCGATTATCAGAAGTTTCTTGAACATGCAAGATACCGTAGCTTCCTCCCGGCGCCTATCGCTACTCTTTGCCCGCTGAGCGGTCCTGGCTTTGACTGCGGGCGGTCCTGGCTGATCAGGACCACTAGCCGGAGGAGGGCCACCAACCGTGTTCCGCCACCAATTGGTCTAATTCAGCTGTGGCTCCAGCGGCCGCCACTGCGGCCTGCCCTGGGTCCTCGTCCCCGAGATAGCCCTCGAGCAGGCCACAACCCCGCTCCCAGTCCCCCAGCGCATCCGCCATGGCAAAACCGAGGGCCCGCGCCACGGGCTGGTCTCCGGTGGCTGAGCAGCGTCTCTGCCAGGACCGGTAACCGACAACAGCGCGGGGCAGTACGACCCGGCAATAAGCGCTCAAGCGCTCTACGTCGCCTGTCAGGGCGGCGAGACCAGCGATAGCCGGCCCGCTCTCGCCGTAATCGGGTACAAGGTGGGCGGGCACGCCGGGCCGCCGTTCCTCCCACAGCCGAGCCCGCCAAGCGTGATGCTGGCTGCACGAATCGAAGTAGATTCTGGGTCCCCGGGCGTGAGGCCGAGGTAACCCAGCCTCCGATGACCTCGTAGAACCGGGCCTCGGCCCACTCCCAAGCGGCGATCAACCGGGCCGATTCTTCGATCGTGATCGGCTCCGTGACGGGCAGAAGCACCTCGTCGAGGGCAGAGGAGGAGGCGCCGGCACGAGCCGGCGGGCCCGTCATCGGTCAGCGATAACCGTTGGTTATTGGCATTCGGCGGTCGCGCCCGAAGGCTTTGGGTGTAACCCTTACCCCCAGCGGGCTTTGGCGCCGTTTGTACTCGGCCAAGTCAACGAGGCGGACAATACGCTCGACGAGGTCCGGGTCGAAGCCCGCTTCGACCAGCTCGCCCGCGGTCAAGTCGCCCTCCACGTAAGCCTCGAGCACCGGGTCCAGCGATTCGTACGGCGGCAGGCTGTCGGTGTCGAGCTGGCCCGGGCGCAACTCTGCTGAAGGAGGTTTAACCAGCACGGCCGGCGGGATCACCTCGCGTTTGGAATTCCTCCATTCGCAAAGACGATAAACCAGGGTTTTCGGCACGTCCTTTATTACGGCGAACCCACCCGCTGTATCACCATAAAGCGTTGAATAGCCCACGGCGAGCTCACTTTTGTTACCGGTGGTCAGCACCAGCCACCCGAACTTGTTGGACAGGGCCATGAGCACCAGCCCCCTCAGCCGGCTCTGGATATTCTCCTCAGCTAGCCCCGGCTTTGTCCCCGCAAAAGTTCCTGCCAACATTTCCAAGACCGCGTTGTGCGCCGGCTCTATAGGAACGCTGAGATAATCAGTACCCAGTCTCGATGACAGGTCGGCGGCGTCGTCGTTCGACTCATCACTGGTATAACGCGATGGCATAGATACACCGTGTACTGACCCCGGCCCGAGGGCGTCGGCCGCCACGACGGCCACTAATGAAGAATCAATTCCACCCGAAAGGCCCACGACGACATCGGAGAAACCGTTTTTGCGGACGTAATCGCGCGTCCCGAGGACGAGGGCGGCGTAAACCTCTTCCTCCGGCCCGAGGGGTCCCGCCATAGGGGGTGAGACGCGGGGGGCCGAAACTGGCTGGCGGGGGTTTGTACTCACCACCACTGCGGGCAACTCCGGAGCGCGGTGCCTCCCTCTGGGGTCGAGCAGCCTTTTGCGGTACGTAGGCCGTACTTCGAGGTCGAAGATCGACACCCCTTGCTCGAATTGCGGCATAGCCGCCACGAGACGGCCCTCCGCGTCGAAGACCATGGAGGCGCCGTCGAAAACGAGCTCGTCCTGGCCGCCGACCAGGTTGACGTACACGAGAGCACACGAAGCATCCGCCGCCCTCGTAGCCAGCATCCTTTGGCGCTCGCCGAGACGCCGCGCGTAATACGGGGAGGCATTGATGTTGACCATCAGCTCGGCTCCGGCGGCGGCCTGAGCGCTGATCGGGCCGGTCGGGTCCCAGGCGTCCTCGCAGACCGAGACGCCGACGCGGGCACCGCCGATGACGAACAGATTGGCTGCGCCCGGCCCGGGCGCGAAGTACCGTTGTTCGTCGAACACCGAGTAATTGGGCAGATTGCACTTGTGGTAAACGCCCCTCACTTCCCCGCCTGCGCACACGGCGGCGGCGTCGTAGAGGTCGACGCGTTCATCGACAAAACCCACGACGGCAACGCAACGCTCCGTAGCCTGGGCCACCTTGCCCAGCGCAACCTGGTTGTCGGCCACAAAGCCCGGTTTGAGGAGCAGGTCTTCAGGTGGGTAGCCAGTGATGGCCAGCTCCGGGAACACCGCGAGGTCAGCACCGCCCTCTTCGGCGCGGCCGAGGGCGTTGATGATCATCTCGACGTTGCCGCCGAGGTCACCGACAATGGGGTCCAGTTGACAGAGGGCGACGCGCAACCACGTCATGAGTCCCGAGCGTAGGCCAGTGCCAGCGCATCGCCAAGCAATGATCCCGGAGGTGGCTGGTTCTGCTGACCCGGCCCAGGCCGAGCTCGGACTGGCCCGGCTGGCGGAGGCGGTCCCCGACGCTATGGACCGTCTTCGGGCGTCGAGACCGCTCCTGCGGACCGTAGTGACCGTGATGGCCGCCAGCCCCTTCCTCACCCGGACGTGTGTAACGGACCCAAAGGCCCTGGATGTCCTGGCCGCGCCCGACCAACCGGTCGAGCCTCTGGAGCCGCTATCGCGTTGGAAGGCGCTGGAGGTCCTGCGGGTGGCCGCTCTCGACCTTGGAGGTCAAGTCTCCCTCGAGACCGTGGGGCGGCTCCTGGCCGGCCTGGCCGACGGGGTGCTCGTCTCGGCCACGGGATCCGCCGGCCTGACCGGCGAGCTGGCGGTGATAGCCATGGGCAAGCTCGGCGCACGCGAGCTCAACTACGGCAGCGACATCGATGTTGTGCTGGTGGGGCGGGGCGACCCGCAAGCTCTGGTAGCACTGGCCCGGGCCGCCTGGCGCATAGACCTTGGGCTGCGACCAGAGGGCCGTTCCGGGCCCCTTATCCGCACCCTGGCGTCCTATACCGCCTACTGGGACCGCTGGGCAGAGACATGGGAATTCCAGGCCCTGCTGAAAGCGAGGGCGGTGGCCGGCCTCCCCGAGCTGGGGAAAGAGTTCGTTGACGAGGCATCGAGGCGGGTGTGGGGCCGGCCCCTCGGCGCCGACGAACTGCGGTCGCTGCGGGCTATGAAGGCACGGGCCGAACAAACCGTCGCCCGCCAGGGTCTCTCCCAGCGGGAGATCAAGCTCGGACGCGGCGGGATCCGGGACATCGAGTTCGCCGTACAGCTGCTCCAGCTGGTGCACGGCCGCCAGGACGACAGCGTGCGGGAGCCGTCCACTTTGGCCGCCCTGGGCGCTCTGGCGGCGGGCGGGTATGTAGCCCGCCAGGACGCCGAAGGCCTGGTTGGCGCGTACAGGTTCCTGCGGTCTGTCGAGCACCGATTGCAGCTCTTCTGGGACCGGCAAGTGCACGCCCTGCCCGCCGGCGCCGAGTCACGGGCCCATCTGGCCCGGGTAATGGGGTACCGCGACGGGCCCACGGCCACGGCCCTGGCCCGCTTCGAGGCCGACCTGGCCAGTCACCAAAGGACGGCCCGCTCCATCCACGAGCGGCTCTTTTTCCGGCCGCTCCTGGAGGCCTTCACGAGCCGCCACCGGCCAGCGATCGAGGGAGTGCCCGACTATGAGGAGAAGGGCGCTCACGACCGCCGGGAGGGCGGCGGCCACGACAGCCTGACCCAGACCAACGGCCCACCTCTATTGCTCAGCGAGAGCGCCATCGGAGAGCGCCTGAGCGCGTTCGGGTTCTCCGACGCCCGGCGCACGAGGGACGCCGTCGTCGAACTGACTCAGGGCTTCTCGCGGACATCCCGCCTGATGCAGGCGATGGTGCCCCTGGTCCTCGACTGGCTGTCCGGGTCACCGGACCCGGACCTGGGGCTGCTCGGCCTGCGCCGGCTGGCCACCGGCCCGCACCGGCGGGCGCGCCTCAACGCCCTCTTCCGGGAGTCTCCCGAGGCCGCCCGTCACCTATGCACCCTGCTCGGGACGAGCCCACTATTTGCCGGGGGTTACGAGCGCCACCCGGAGCAGCTGGCCTTGCTCGAAAGCGGCCCGCCCGCGCTGGCGTCCCGGGAGGAGCTGGAGCGCCGGGCCTTGGAGAGCCTGGCATGGCGGAACCACGCGGAATGGTGGCGCGGGCTGACCAGCTTGCAGAGGAGCGAGTTGCTGAGGGCGCAGGCCCGGGACGTGCTCGGGCGAGAGGACGTGGCCGCGACCGGCCGGTCGCTGGCCCGTTTGGCCGAGGCCGTGCTCGAGGTGGCCCTGGGCGCCGTGGCCGGCGGGGACGGCACCGACGGCCTCTCGCTACCCATCCGGAAGGGGTTGGCCGTAATGGCCATGGGCCGCTTCGGCGGGGCCGAGCTGGCGTACGCCAGCGACCTCGACGTCCTGGTCGTTTTCGACGACGACCAGATCGACGCAGAAGAGGCGGAGGAAATAGCCGAGGCTCTCCTCAGGCTCCTGAGCGGGGAGACCCCGGTGCAGGGCCTGTACGAGCTGGACATGTCTCTGCGCCCTGAGGGGCGCAAGGGCTCTCTGGCCCGGAGCCTGAAGGCGTACGAGGGTTACTACGAGCGCTGGGCGCAGGTATGGGAACGCCAGGCCTTGACCCGGGGCCGGTTCGTCGCCGGCGACCCCGAGGTGGGCCGGCGCTTCGGCGAACTGGCCCGGGTCTTCTTGTGGGGCCGCCCGCTATCTGATGACGATGTCGTCGAGATCCGCAGGATGAAGGCCCGCATCGAGCGCGAACGCGTCCCCGCCGGGGAGGACCCTGAGTTCCATTTGAAGCTGGGGCCGGGGGGCTTTCGGACGTCGAGTGGACGGTCCAGTTGCTGCAATTGCGCCACGGCATCAGCGCAGAAGGCACCCTGGAGGCCCTGGACGCACTTACGGCCGCCGGGGTTATGGACGCCGGCGACGCCCGGGTGCTGGCCGAGTCGTACCGGTTCTGCGAAGCGACGCGCAACCGCCTCTACCTCGTGCGAGGACGGCCGGGAGACGCCCTCCCCGCTCCTGGTTATCACCTCACCAGCCTGGCCAGGAGCCTGGGCACAACGGCGTCCGACCTTCGCGAGCAGTACCGCCGGCTGACGAGGCGAGCCAGGCGGGTAACCGAGCGGCTCTTTTACGGGAGCCCGTAAAAGAGACGGGGTCAGTCCGCCGGCCCCACCTTAAGCTCCTGCTCCCCGGCTACCTGCCCGAACACGAGCGACGCGTTATGACCGCCGAAACCAAGGCTGTTGGTCATGGCGTAGCGGACGTCGGCCGGCCGCGCCTTGTTGGCCACGTAATCGAGGTCGCAGGCCGGGTCCGGGTTGTCCAGGTTGATCGTGGGCGGCAGCAGGGAGGCCTGCATGGCCAGGATGCAGAACACGGACTCGAGCGCCCCCGCCGCTCCCAGGGTGTGCCCGGTCATCGACTTCGTCGAAGACACCAGCGGCACGCTCGGCCCGAAGACCCGCTTCAGCGCGTGCGTCTCCACCCTGTCGTTGGGAGGGGTCGAGGTGCCGTGCGCGTTGACGTAGTCGATGTCTGCCGGCGTCAGCCCGGCGTCAGCGATGGCCGCCTGCATCGCCCGCATGGCGCCGTCGCCATTCGGGTGGGGCTGGGTGATGTGATACGCGTCAGCAGTAGCCCCATAGCCGGCCAGTTCAGCCAGGACCGGCGCACCCCGGCGCAGCGCGAACTCTCTTTCCTCCAGGACAAGAGTGGCGGCCGCCTCGCCCAGGACGAAGCCGTCCCGGTCGATATCGAAAGGCCGTGAGGCCCGCTCCGGCTGGTCGTTGCGGGTCGAGAGCGCCTTCATGGCGGCGAACCCGGCTATTCCTACCGGGGTCACGGCCGCCTCGCTACCTCCGGTAACGACAGCGTCCGCCCGGCCCAGACGGATGGCGTCAAAAGCGGTCCCGATGGCATGCGCCGACGCCGAACAGGCGGTAACCGTGCAGCAGTTGTAACCGAGCAGCTGCCATTCCATTGCTATTTCGCCGGCGGCCATGTTGGGGATCATCATGGGTACGACGTAAGGGTTGACCCACTCGGCCCCCCGGTCGATCAGGGTCCGGATGCCGTCTTCCAGGGTCCGGATGCCGCCGATACCGGAGGCGTACACGACGCCGATGCGCTCCGGGGCCGTGGCCACGTCAAGTTTTGATGCTTCGATGGCTTCCTTGGTGGCCACCAACGCCAGCTGTACGACGCGGTCCAGGTGCCTGGCGCGGCGGCGGCCGAACAACGCCACCCCATCAAAGCCGTCGATCTGAGCGGCAATACGGACCGGGGAGTCCTTGGCGTCGAACGCGGTGATGGCGCCAACCCCGCTGCGACCGGCGATCAGCGACTGCCATGTTTGCTCGACGTCCAAGCCGAGAGGGCTGACCGCCCCCACACCCGTCACGACCACTCGGCGCTTGTCCATAGTCCAGGAATCCTACGGGGCCCAACGGTACGGTGGGTGTTTGTGCCGCCTGCGCTGGCCGCTCTGGTCACCACCTGTTGGCATGCCGACGCGGCCCACCTGCCCGATCTCGGCTGTTCTCGTTAGCAGCGAACTTGAACGGCGTCGGGGTGTAGATTTCCGCTTATTATGCCGGCCGACCCCGAGGTCCCAGAGGCTGACGCTCTCGAACAAGCCCAACCGGTCGTGCCCGAGACAGGCGATGCCGCTCCGGGTCCAGCATCGAAGAAGCGCGCGGCCTTCGAGGTGCCGGAGGCTGACGCCCTTGACCAGGACCGCGAAGTACCGCTGGACGACGACGACCGCCGGTAGGTCGCGGCACCGCTTTAAGGGCACCCGTCAGGCCCGTTTCAATGGCGTCATGTGCAGGCTGAAACGCTTCTCGCCTGCCCCTGGGAACCTGATCGTCGCTTCCGCATCCGCCCCCTCGCCGCTCACCTCTATGACGACCCCCTCGCCGTAGCGGACGTGCATGACCGCGTCGCCGGCCCGCAAGCCGAGCGCTTCTGCCCCCGTGCCGTGGACAGGCATGCCCGGCCGGCCCCGGCGCATGGCCGCCTCCACCAGTTCGTGGCGGGTTTCCTCCCGGCTCCGACGGGTACGGAACTGCGCCCCGCTGGTCCGGACTAGGTGGTCCGGGATCTCGCTCACGAACCGGCTCGGGGGGTTGTACTGCGTCTGGCCCCAAAGGCTCCGGCACCACGCGTACGAGATGTACAGCCGCTCTCTGGCCCGTGTTACCCCGACATAGCAGAGGCGCCGCTCCTCCTCGAGCTCTTCAGGCTCGCCCAGAGAACGCAGGTGCGGGAACACGCCTTCCTCCATGCCAGTTATGAAAACGACGGGGTACTCCAACCCCTTGGCCGTGTGCAGGGTCATGAGAGTGACGTTGGAGTCGTCCTCGTCCACTTCGTCGGTGTCGGCTACCAGGCTCACCTCGGTCAAGAAGTCGGCCAGGGTGCCAACCTCCGCGGCCGCCCCGACCAGCTCCTCGACGTTTTCCACCCGGCCCTCGATCTCCAGCGGTGTCCCCGCCTGGGAACGCAGCTCTTCGAGGTAGTTCGTCCTGTCCAGCACGGCCTGAAGCAGCGCTGCGGGCCCCGCCGGGGGCCGATCGGGCCGGCCGGCGATGGCGGCTGAAGGAGCTTCCCTGCCGTCGTCGTCGCCGGCGCCATCGACCTCTGTGCCATCGACCTCTGTGCTGCCGGCCAGCATCGCTCTCAGGTCACTCATCACGGCCAGGAACGAACCGACACCGGCCAGCGCCTTGCCGGTTACGCCTGCCTCCTGAGCGTGCGTCAGGGCTTCCGAAAACGGCATCCCCTTGGCTGCCGCCCAGGCGTCGAGCCGCCCCAGGCTGGTGTCACCCACACCCCTCCGGGGCACGTTCAGGACCCGTTTCAGGGACACCTCATCGTCCGGGTTGGCGATGGCGTGCAGATAAGCGAGCATGTCCTTGATTTCTCTGCGCTCGTAGAAGCGCGCCCCCCCGACGACCTTGTAGGGAACGCCCTGGCGCACCAGCTCCTCTTCGATAGCCCGGCTCTGGGCATTGGTCCGGTAGAAAACGGCCACGTCTCCCCACCGGTAGCCCTCGTCCCGGCGCAGCCTCATTACTTCAGCCGCCAGCCACGAGCCCTCGTCGTGCTCGTCCTCGGCGATGTAACGGACCAGCTGTTCACCGCCATCTCGAGACGTCCACAGATCCTTCGGTTTGCGGGCCGAGTTGTTCGAGATCACTGCATTGGCGGCGTCGAGGATCCTCTGGGTAGAGCGGTAGTTCTGGTCAAGGACAACGACGGTGGCGTCGGGGAAGGCGCGCTCGAACTCCAGGATGTTCCTTACGTCGGCCCCCCTCCAGCCGTAAATCGACTGGTCGGAGTCGCCCACCACGGTCACCTGGTGGTGACCGCCGGCCAGCTGCAGGACGAGTTCGTTTTGGGCCCGGTTAGTGTCCTGGTACTCGTCGACCAAAATGTGCAAAAAACGGTCCCGATAAGCCTCGAGGATCCCGGGGTTTTCCCGGAAAAGACGCACCGTCAAGAACAGGAGGTCGTCGAAGTCCATGGCGTTGGCAGCGACCAAACGACGCTGGTACTCCTGGTAGACGTCCGCGATTTTCCGCTCGAAAATCGAGCTGCGGCGGGCACGGTCCGCGTATTGCGTGGCGCTCAGGAGCTCGTTCTTGGCCCCCGAGATGGCTGCATGTACGGCTCGCGCTGGGAATTTCTTAGTGTCCAGGCCGATATCCCGTACGACATAACCAGTGAGGCGCACGGCATCAGCCTGGTCGTAAATCGAGAACGAAGACTGGTAGCCGAGGACCGGGGCCTCTCGGCGCAATATGCGTACACACGCCGAATGAAAGGTCGACACCCACATCCGCTGCGCCACCCGCCCGACGAGTTGCCCCACGCGGTGGCGCATTTCGTCCGCCGCTTTATTCGTGAACGTTATGGCCAGGATAGAAAAGGGCGACAGACCTTTTTCCCGCACCAGCCACGCAATTCTGTGGGTCAGTACTCGGGTTTTACCGGAGCCGGCACCGGCCACGATGAGTAGCGGGCCGTCAGAATGAGTGACGGCTTCCAGTTGCGCCGGGTTGAGCCCTTCCAGAAGCCCTTCGCGATAGGCCCCGGCCTGGCTGGCGGGAGCACCCGTGGCTAAAGGACCGGTGGCCTGGCGATCGGTGGCCGGGCGATCGGTGGCGGGGCGATCGGTGGCGGGGCGATCGGTGGCCGAGGCGCCCACTGCGTAGGGCAGCGCGTCGGTCAGTGGCCCATCCCGATGTGCTGCGAGCGCTGGAGCGACTTCCCTTCGGTCAGCAACGCCGGGGCCACCATAACTTCGGCTTTCTGGAACTCTTTTACGCTCCCGTAGCCGCAAGTGGCCATAGACGTCTTGAGCGCCCCGAACAGATTGTGACGGCCGTCATTTTCGTGCGCCGGGCCCACCAGGATCTCGGCCAAGGAGCCCCGGACATCTGTCTTCACCCTCGCACCGCGCGGCAGGGTCGGGTGGAAAGTGGCCATTCCCCAGTGGAAACCGTTCCCGGGCGCTTCGGCGGCCGCAGCCAGTGGCGACCCGAGCATCACCGCGTCGGCTCCGCACACGATGGCTTTGGCAATGTCCCCGCCCGTACCCATCCCACCGTCTGCGATGACGTGGACGTAGACGCCGGTTTCGTCCAGGTGCTGAGCGCGGGCTGCTCTGGCATCGGCGATAGCCGTGGCTTGTGGTACGCCGATGCCAAGCACGCCTCTAGTCGTGCAGGCGTGGCCCGGGCCCACACCGACCAGGACACCTACCGCCCCGGTGCGCATCAGGTGGAGGGCGGCCTGGTAGGAGGCACAGCCTCCAACTATCACCGGGATTTCGAACTCACGGATAAAACGCTTCAAGTTGAGCGGCTCTACCGTTTTGGAGACGTGCTCCGCCGACACCACGGTGCCCTGTACGACGAACAGGTCGAGCTCGGCCTCCACCAGGTCCTTGGCGTACTGCGCCGTGCGCTGTGGGGTAAGTGACGCGCAGGTCACCACCCCCGCCTCCTTGATCTCGCGAATGCGGGCGGTGATCAGCTCGGGCTTGATGGGTTCGAGGTAAATCTGTTGCATCCGCGCCGTGGCCTTGTCCGGGGCCAGCTGGGAGATCTCGTCGAAAAAGGGCTCCGGGTCGTCGTAGCGCGTCCACAGGCCCTCGAGGTTGAGCACCCCTACCCCGCCGAGCAACCCGATCTGGATGGCCGTGGCCGGGCTGATAACGCCGTCCATGGCCGCCCCCATCAGTGGCAGCTCGAAACGAAAAGCGTCTATTTCCCACGAGATATCGACGTCCTCGGGGTCCCTTGTCCGCCGGCTGGGCACGATGGCGATGTCATCGAACCCGTATGCTCGCCGCCCTGATTTGCCTTTCCCGATCTCGATCTCCACGATGCCTACCTCTCGTACGCCGCTGCGACTTGGACTGGTACGCCTGATGCTGATGTTGGCCGGGCAAATTGCCCCTTTCGGCCCATCTTGGTGACCACCAGTCTATTGGGCGAGGCCTCAGGGTCGTGGTAACACACGACGGCGGGCCGGCTGTTCAGGCGCGCGACAGGCCTACGGTCAAGCGGCCCGGCCGATCGGCAGCCAACCTCTCGCTCTGGTTGAGCGGCCCGTCCGGCGGGGCCGGTTGGCCGGTGGAACGCTCAGTCGAAAGCAAGTAGAGATCCCCGCTCGGCGGCTCCGCCACTGAGCCTGGCACCGCTACAACCGGTCGCCCCGGGTTGTCGCCAGCACCGGCGGGCGTCGGCGGCCGTGTCCCCACTCGTCCCGTCTGGAGTTCGGCCCGCTTGGTGACGGGCACCACCGGGGGCAGGGGCCGGTTATCCCGGGTGGGTGGGGGAACCAGCGAGCCCGAACAGCGCGTGCATGATTCGCGTTCGGAACCGTTGACCACACCGCAGCGGGGACAGATCATGTTGCGCCAGGGTACCTGCCAGAGAGCCCCGAGCGTCCCTCAGGTCTCGAAACCACCCTGTTGGCCAGCACCGTACCTATCAATTCGGTGAGCAATCGCCCCGTTGCGCCCCAGACCACATCGTCGTCGAGGCCAAAAAAGGGGACCGCTCGATACGTAGTGGGCTGGTAGGTAGTCGGTCCCTGGTCCTCGAGGGCCGGCCAGAGCTCCTCGTGGTATATCCCTTCCACGGCGAGGCCGGCCAGCGAGACCCAGAACACTTTCTCGACTTCGCCAGGGTCGAAAGAGAATGTCAGCCGGGCGGGCGCCGCGGGGCGAAAACAACCCACGAAGCAGTGCACAAGGGCGGGGCTGCGGACGGTCGTGAGCGGCGTCAGCTGCCCGATGATCTCAATGGCACCGGCATCCACACCGATCTCTTCGTTCGCCTCCCGTAGTGCGGCCTGAAGAGGGAGTTCACCGGGCTGCAACCGCCCCCCGGGAAAGGAGACTTCCCCACTGTGAGAACGCAGGTGCACGGCCCGCCGGGTGAGCACGACGTTCGTCTCGCCGTCGTGTTCAAACAACAGGCAAAGCACCGCGGCCGGGCGGGCATCCGCTCCTGATGGAAGTTCCGCCGGCGTGACCCGTTTCCAGGCGGCCACGGGCGAGCCCGCCTGGGGACCCCCAGGAACCGCGGCCAGCGCACGGCGCACTTCGTCAAGAGTGATGGCCCGACGCTGCTCCTCTGGCAACTGCGACCAAGGCGCCGGAGCGCCAGGCAAACTGTCCGCCGGCCGCGGTACCCGCGCCCCGGCTGCCATCCCCTGGGCCTGCTGCTCAGACGACCGGGGACCAGGAGGTCGGCTCGGTACCCTGCCGCTCGCCGGGGCCTTCGGCCTCTGGGCTGGGAGCAGTTTCTTCATTCTGGGCGACCAGGCCCTCGAGCAGTTGACGCAACCCACCTGTCTTCAGGGTGGCCATGACTCGACCGGGCGTCACTTCGCCTCTCTCCCACTCCATCCAGGACTGCAAGAGCTTGCTCGGGTCCGGTGCCGGCAATTCCATCGGCGCCACACTAGCGCCCAGGGTTGCCTCAGCAGGACCGGGGATCCCAGGGTTCCTGCTGGTCGTTGGCCGAGCTCGGCGTCAGGCCGCCCGGCGTCGGCACTGTCGTGGCCACCGAATGCTTGGGAGCGGTGGTGGTTGGGGTGGAGGTGGTGGGGGCCGAAGTGGCCGTGGGCGAATGAGTAGTGGTCACGTTGACGGTCGACCCGAGGTTGACCTGAATAGTGCCGGGCACTATGGAGGGAGCGACCCGCATCATGACGGCACCAGACAGGTACTTCATGACGTCGAGGGCCAGAGCGACCTGCCCCGGGTGGTACAGCACCAGCGTCTCCGAGGTGTCGGCGGGCACGCTCCCGCTGGACTCGCTCGTAACTTTCAGCCCATCGCTGGCCAGGGAACGTCCGGCATCCAGAGCGGCCTGATAACTGCCCGTGATGCTGACCACGCCCACTGCTTTTGGTGCTACCGGAGTGGGCAGCGCCTGACTGTCCCACGCCCTTATGGCGTTATTGTCAGCCGGCTGTACCGGGAACAGGACATCTCCGATGCCGTAACCGCCGTAGTAATAGTCGTTGACCGGCGTGGTAGGCAGGGTCGATTCGGGTACCCCCGAAACGTCCAGGTTCCTGAACTGGAGGACGAGGTTTAGCATCTGGCCCTTCAGGCCCGGGTCGACTGTTATTTGCCCGAGAATGGCCGAAATAAAGTTTGCCGCCAATATGGGGTCGGTCAAGCCCTTGGATTTTGCCGTCTCGGCGACGATCTTCATGAAGGTGTGAGTCCTGAGGATACGGGCCAAGTCCGACTCGGGGTCGTAAGGCCAATCGTAATCAGGCTCGTTCGTACCGGGGGGCTCGTACTGAAGGTGACGAGCGTGGACGAGAGCTAAAGCAGCTACCCCGTTCAAAAGGTGACAACCTGGCGTGGCGATGTACAGGAGAGATTCGGCATCGAACACTGGATCCGGGAAATAAACGTGTATGCCACCGAGTGCGTTCACGCTGTTTATAAACCCGTTGAAATTGAGCTCGATGAAGTGGTTTATCGGTATCCCGAGGTCCTCCTGGATGGCGTTGACGAGGTTGTCCGGCCCATTGGCGCCGTTGTTCAAGGCGGCATCCATCTTCTGGTAAGAGCCCACGTCGCTATTGGCGGGCATGGGGGAGAAAAGGTCGCGAGGGACCGACAAAATCGACGCGCTCCCCGTCGCCGGGTCCAGGTGCAGGATCATCATGATGTCCGCCAGCGTGCCCGAGTGGCCGATCGACGAACCGTACTGCAGCTGCTCTTCCGGGGTCAGGCCCTGACGGGTTTCGTTGCCAATCAGCAGGACGTTCTCAGGCTTGAGGCCATTGGCTGCCCCCACCGTACTTTTGACCTGGCTGCCCCCCACTGTTTCATTTTCCGGGGTGAGGTGGGCGCCGGACGCTGTCTTGACGTCCCCGATCTCGTGACGCACGTAGCCATACGCGGTAGCCACCGCGACTATGAGGAGGAGCACCACCCCGTTGGCCGCGATGAGAATGCGCCGGGGCCACCGGCGGCGCGGCCGAACTACAACCTTGGAAGGCTCCTTTGAAGGAGCCGGGGTGTCGGCAGGAGGTTGGACGCGGTGCTTAGGGACCGTCTTCACATGAATCCCAACAGCATAGGCCCCGCCTCAGGAAAACATGCGCCGCCAGCGGCGACGACACAAAGGCGCGGCCAGAGCCAATGCGATCGGCCACTGGATGGCCCGGGCTTACGCCGGGCCCATCTGGGCCAGCCGGTCAACTCCGGCTCTTGGGTGAGGCGATAGGGATCGGTCTGCCCAGGGGGCACTGCCTGGACTACATCATCCCCATGCCGCCCATGCCACCCATGCCGCCACCGTGGCCGGCACCGGCGCCCACGGGCGCTTCCTTTTTCTCCGGCTTGTCGGCCACTGTCGCCTCGGTAGTCAGCAGGAGCGCCGCCACCGACGCCGCGTTCTGCAGCGCCGACCGCGTGACTTTGGCCGGGTCGATAACGCCCGCCTTTATCAGGTCCTCGAACTCGCCGGTCATGGCATTGAGGCCGACTCGGCCCTTTTCCCGCTCGGCGCGCTGGACAACCACGGCGCCTTCAAGACCGGCGTTGGAAGCGATCCAGCGCATGGGTTCCTCGAGGGCCTTGCTCACGATCGCCGCCCCGGTCGCCTCGTCGCCCTCGAGCGTCTTGGCCAGCTTGTCGACGGCGGGCCGACTGCGCAGCAGGGCCAAGCCCCCACCGGGCACAATGCCTTCCTCGATGGCGGCTTTGGTGGCCGACACAGCGTCCTCGATGCGGTGCTTCTTCTCTTTCAGCTCCACCTCGGTCGCCGCCCCGACACGGATAACGGCTACGCCGCCGGCCAGTTTGGCCAGGCGCTCTTGCAACTTCTCACGGTCCCAATCGGAGTCCGTATCGTCGATCTCGCGCTTGATCTGAGCGATGCGAGCCTTGACGTCTGCCCCGGAACCGGCCCCTTCGACGACCGTCGTCGTGTCCTTGTCGACTACTACCTTGCGGGCCCGGCCGAGGAGCGACAGGTCGACGTTCTCCAGTTTGAGGCCCACCTCTTCGGAGATGACCTGGCCCCCGGTAAGTATGGCGATGTCGGCCAACATCGCCTTGCGGCGGTCGCCGAACCCTGGCGCCTTGACCGCCACGCTCGTGAACGTGCCGCGGAGCTTGTTGACGATAAGAGTGGCCAGCGCCTCCCCATCGACGTCCTCAGCGATGATCAACAGGGGCTTACCCACCTGTATAACCCGCTCGAGCACCGCGATGAGGTCATGCGCTGAGCTGATCTTGGAGTTGGCCACCAGGATGTACGGGTCCTCGAGCACGGCCTCCTGGCGGTCCGGGTCTGTCACGAAATAGGGCGAGACGTAACCCTTGTCAAACTGCATACCTTCCGTGAACTCGAGCTCGACGCCGAAGGTGTTCGATTCCTCGACAGTGACCACGCCGTCTTTGCCGACCTTGTCGATAGCGTCCGAAATGACCTCGCCGATCGACGAGTCGGCCGCCGATATGGACGCCACCTGAGCGATCTCGCCCTTGTCATCGACGTCCTTAGCCAGTGAGTGGATAGATTCCACGGCCGCCGACACCGCTTTCTCGATGCCTCGCTTGAGCGCGACCGGGTTGGCCCCGGCCGCGACGTTACGTAGGCCCTCGCGGACCAGCGCTTGGGCCAGGACCGTGGCCGTAGTGGTGCCGTCGCCGGCGACGTCGTTGGTCTTGGTGGCCACCTCCTTCACGAGCTGAGCTCCCATGTTCTCGAAGTGGTCCTCGAGCTCAATCTCCTTGGCGATGGTCACCCCGTCGTTGGTGATAGTGGGGGCACCCCAGCGTTTGGCGATGACGACGTTGCGGCCCTTGGGGCCCAGCGTCACTTTGACGGCGTCGGCCAACTTGTTGACGCCGGTCTCGAGACCCCGGCGAGCAGTCTCGTCGAAGTGGAGCTGCTTGGCCACTACTTCTTCACCTTGGCCAGAACATCCCGGCTGGACAGCACGAGCAGGTCCTCGCCGTCGATGGTGACCTCGGTCCCGCCGTACTTGGAGTAGAGGACGGTATCGCCCACCTTGATGTCGAGGGGGACCAGGTCGCCGGTGTTGTCGGCCCGCCGTCCAGGCCCGACCGCCAGCACTTCGCCCTGCTGGGGCTTCTCTTTGGCGGTGTCGGGGATAACGAGGCCCGACGCCGTCCTTTCTTCCGCTTCGTTAGGGCGTACAACGATCCGATCGTCGAGCGGCTGCAATTTCATGATGTGGTGGCCTCCGTTGGCAATGTCGAAACCGGGTGCTCGGTTAGCACTCTCACTAGACGAGTGCTAAAGATACAGGCCCCAGGGCGCTAACACAAAAACCGCAGGTCAAGCGGGGACGAGCGCGGCTTCGACGCGGCCGTCGCCTTCCCGCCCCGTCGCCCCCTGCCATCGTTTGGCGTTTGGGCCGGGGAGCAACGGGTATGGTCCCTAATGCAGCCTCTGGGACGGTCGGTGCTCGGGCTGCTGCAGTGCATGTGCGGCCAGGGGGCCGTCCGAGATCTCCGAGGTAGGCAGTTGCCCCATACCACACCCCGAGCCCAGCTGCAGGTTTGGTCGCAAGGCCCAGAGCAGACCGATCTCTCTGATGACAGCGGGCGCCTTGCATGGCGGGTAGACGCGGCGTGTAAGTACTTGCCGACCGAATTGTTCTTCCCCATCGGCCATGGGCCGCGGGCACAAGCTCAAACGAGCGTGGCAAAAGCCGTTTGCAACGCTTGTTCGGTTCGCTCCCAGTGCCTGGAGTATGCCATGGCCGCCAACGCGCAGTACGGCGTCTTCGGAGGTACGTCCGAAGAAGAGCGGCGAGAGGTGCGCCGGCGCGTCGGGCATCGCTACGAGCTGGCGGCGGGGGGCCTGGAAGAGTCGGCCTGAACTCTGGTCCCGTGAACTTTTGTGCTCGGGACCTGACTTAGTTCGAGGCCGGCTCGGCCAGGGCGTGGCGAAAGAAATCGACCTGGGTGACCAAGAGGTTCTCAGCTACGTCCTCTCTGGCGGCGACGTGGGTGACGGCCGGCAGGGGCAAGACCGAGTGCGGCCGGCCCGCCGCCAGCAGCGCGCCTGACAACGACAGCGTGTGCACGGCGAAGACATTGTCGTCCACCAACCCGTGCACCAGCAGGAGCGGTCGCGAAAGCCTGGCCGCCAAGGGCAGCAACGAGTTGCGTTCATAGACAGCGGGGTCGTCCCGCGGACGGCCAAGAAAGCGCTCCGTGTAGTACGTGTCGTACCAGTGCCAGTCGGTAACCGGCGCACCGGCTACGGCGGCGTGGAAGAGGTCCGGGCGGGCCAGGACGGCGAGCGCAGCCACGTAACCGCCGAACGACCAACCCTTTATCCCCACCCGGGATAGGTCAAGCTCGGGGAACGCCTCCGCCGCACCGTACAGGGCTTCCACCTGGTCGTCGAGCACGGGCAAAGCCAGGTTGCGATAGACCTGGCGTTCGAATTCCGGGCCCCGGCCTGGCGTGCCCCGCCCGTCGGCCACCACGACGGCAAAGCCCTGGTCGGCCACCCACTGTGCCTCGAGCCAAAGTGAGCGCGACGCCATGACCATCTGCGCCCCGGGCCCGCCATAGGGCGCCATGATCACTGGCAATTTGCCTCCCGGGTGAGCGCCGGGCAAGACGACGCCAACGCGCAGCTCGTTGCGGCCCACCGTCAAGAACTTCACACCGGGATCCACCACAGGTGCCTCGGCGTTGCTGGCCAGGAGTCGTGCCGCCGCGCCCTCCGCGACCACCGTGGCTCGCGGACCTGGCCAAGACATGCTCCGCGACTGGACGACCTTGACCGGGCCATCACCCGTGGCGGCCGAAACGCCACCGACGTCTGTTAGCTTCCTGAGCCCACCATCCCTCGACCAGCACCAGGCCTCCGCCACCACCGGGTCGTCCGACGCCGCGAAAACTACGGACCTCCCGGTGCTCGTCACCTCCCGGACCTGCAGGCCTGGCGGGGTGACGAGCTCATCGCCGGCCTTCAGCCGCCAAGTGCTGCCGCCAGGTTCGGAACTGGCGATCGCCCACAGAAGATCCCCGTTGTCCATCCAGGCCGGCACCCCAACTGGCCAGTCCACCCAGGCAGCATCGCTGGTTTCGAGGACTGTCGAGGTGCTGGCCGTCTCACCCTTACCCTGCTCGACCAGGTCGACGGCCAGGACGGCGGCGGCCTTGTGGTCGCGCTGCTCGACCAGGAGGAGGGGGGCGCCCCAGCGGCTCCAGTGCACGGCCACCAGGTAGGGGAACCTTTCATCATCCCAGCAGACCTGGCGGCGCCGGCCTCCGGGGGGCGACGCCTCCAGGAGCCAGAGGCTGACCGATGCGTCATCGCTACCGGCGGCCGGGTAACGGTGCGGCCGTGGCGAACTTGCGGGCTGCGAAGGATCGGATGTCCACCAGATCCCGACGGGACCATTATCGACTCGCTCCACCAGCAGTGACCGGCCGTCCGGCGCCCACCAGAAGCCCCGTGACCTGTGCATTTCTTCCGCCGCAATGAACTCGGCCGCTCCCCATGTCACGGCGCCGGGGTCGTCAACCCGTGGCTCCTCGGCCAGGACGATGTGAGGGCCGTCGCCCGTAGTGGCGACCATGTACAGGGCAGGGCCAGACAAAAAGGCCACGTTTTGGCCGGCCGGGTCAGGACGGGGGTCGACGACGCCGCTCGGGGCGGACAGCTCGACGGGGGCGTTGGGGCTCTCACCGCGCTCGAGGCCCACCCACCACAGCCTGCCGCTAAGGGCAAAGGCGGCGTGCCGCACGGCTTCGTCGCAGGCGTACGCCGTGATGCCACCAGCCAGTTCGCGGCTGCGCTCCCGGCGGGCGCGCTCTTCGTCGGGGAGGTCTTCCTGGGCACCGCCGAGGGTCCGGCGGGCGCCCGCCACCTCCCGCTCGGTCCCGGTGGTCACGTCGTAGACCCAGAGCGACGTGGCCGGGTCGTCGCCGGCCGGCGAGCGCAGGAAAACAACTCGTTCACCGTCGGGTGAGACTGTGAAACTGCGCGGCGACCCCAAAGAAAACCGTCGAGTGCGAGCCTGCTGACGGGGAAAAGAGGTGGAGGGGCTGCTCGCGGGCCCGCTCATGGCCGATGTCATACGAGCGGGAGCCGAAGGTTAGGGTCCACCGGGGCATCGAGCGGGGTAGGACCGGTCATGCGCAGGCGGTAGGAGGCGGCGGCGGCGATCATGGCCGCATTATCCGTGCACATCGCCCGCGATGGGATAAAGGCGAGGTAACCATTTTCCTCGCACAGGAGCGCCACCCGTTCGCGGAGCGCCGGTGTTCGCCGCCACCCCGCCGCCAATACAGATGGCCTTTGCACCGACCTCGGCGGCCGCCCTTTTTGTTTTGGCCACCAGTACGTCCACGACTGCCTCCTGGAAACTGGCGGCCACATCGGCCAACGGTGCCTCGGGGTTGGCCCTCATATATCGGATAACCGAAGTCTTGAGGCCGCTGAAAGAGAAATCGTAACCTTCGTTGGCGAGCCCACGAGGAAAGGCAATGGCGGTGGCGTTGCCCTCTCGAGCGGTCCGTTCGATGACCGGGCCACCCGGGTACCCCAGGCCAAGAAAACGAGCCACTTTGTCGAATGCCTCACCCGCCGCATCGTCCAGTGTCTGGCCAAGCAACCGGTATTCCACGGCGACGCCGGTCGCTCCGCCGGCAGTGGCTTCGCCGGCGGCACCGTCGGGCGACTGCATGCAGATGAGCATGGTATGGCCGCCCGACACCAGCAGCACCACGGTCGGCAACGAAACCGTTGGGTCTTCCAGGAAAGCGGCGTGGAGATGGCCCTCCATATGGTTCACACCCACGAACGGGATGCCCCACGACCAGGCGTAGGCCTTGGCCGCGCTCACCCCGACCAGCAACGAACCGGCCAACCCCGGGCCTATGGTCGCCGCCACCGCCGTGAGCTCGTCAGGGCCTGTGCTGGCCCGAGCCATCGCTTCTGTTACCACCGGCCCGACGAGCTCGAGGTGCGCCCGGCTGGCAATTTCGGGGACGACCCCACCAAAAGTGGCGTGGATATCGGTCTGGCTACTGACCACAGACGAAAGAACCCGATAACCCCCCTCCACCACAGCGGCCGCCGTTTCGTCGCAGGAGGTCTCTATGGCCAGCACTCTCACAGCGGTTCGTCGAGCGCTTTCAGGTGCGCCTGCACCTCCGGCGAGAGGAGTTCGTGGAGCCACATTATGTAGGCGTCCTCACCGGTTTCCGGGTAGTAGTTCCGGCGGACTCCGGCCACCACAAACCCGAACTTCCGGTACAGGTCCTGAGCCGCGCTGTTCCCCATTCGGACCTCGAGGGTCATGGCTGTGCAACGCCGCCGCACCCCCTCACGGGCCAGTTCGGCCAGAAGGTGCGACCCGAGGCCCTGGCGGCGCAGGGACGGTGCGATAGCAATGTTGGTGACGTGCGCCTCGTCCGCGGCGAACATGAGGCCGCCGTAGCCCGCCACTTTTCCGTCCACCTTGAGCACGAGGTAGAAGCGGGCATCGCCCTGGGCCAGCTCGCTAGTGAACACGCCGAGCGACCATGGCTTGGGGTGAGCCCGACGCTCTATCCGCATGACCGCCGCCAAATGCCGCCGGCGCATCGGCTCGGTCGATACGTGACGGCTGCCCACTTGCGGCATACCTGCTTTCATGGAGCCAGCTTGGGCGCGGGCGAGGCCGAAGCGGCAGCGTCAGTAACGGTCCCATTGGGACCGGCCCGGCCGCCCACTTGCTCCCAGCCGATCCTGACGTCAGCCTGGCGCAAGTAGAGCGGCTCGGGGAGGCTCTGGTAGCTCGTATCACCCTTTGCCAGTTGCCGCATCCCCAGTTCAGCCACCGCCATCGCCGAGGGCCACATCTCGCCGCCCTCCCCCAGTGTGGCGCCGGCGGCCGTGAGCAACTCGGCGTAGCGTGACGCCCCGTCCCCGAGGGCCAGCACCGGTCCTGGCAAACCGTGCAGGTGACCGGCGAGCGCTTCCGGTGTGACGACGGCAGGAGGCTGCAGTTCCCGGGCCGTCGTGCCGTCAGCACCGTACAACGCCCAGTACACCTCACCTTTGCGGGCGTCGACTACCGCGGCGATCAAACCGGTCCGGCGCCGACCGGGGTGGGCGAGGGCATCAAGGCTGGTCACCCCCACGGCCGGGATGTGGCGCGCCGCGGCCATAGCCCGGGCCGTGGCCAGCCCGACCCGGAGCCCTGTGAACAGGCCCGGCCCCCTGTCGACGGCCACTCCTGTCAGGTCCCCGACCGACCACCCCGCCCGCCCGCACAGCTCGTCGATGGACGGCATCAGGACCTCGGCGTGGCGCTGGCGCGCCACCAGCATGAGCGATGCCACCGGCCCGTCGTCCGACCACAATGCACAGGCCACGCATGACGTGGCCGTTTCGATGGCCAGGATCTTCAACCGGGAGAGGCTTTCGGCATGCCGGCCTTCGGCGTTTCGGCCTTCGGCGTTTCGGCCTTCGGCGTTTCGGCCTTCGGCGCTTCGGCCAGTGTTTCAGCCCACGCTGCGGACAACTGTGGCGTCCGGCTTTGCCAGCTCGGCCCGAAGGCTTCGAACACGACCGAGCGAGCGTCAGTGGCGGTTAATACGGAGCCGGTGCCAGCGGGGCAGGGGTCATACGTTATGGTCACGCGCAGCCAATCCGGGGCCAGGGCGGGAGCGGCGATCTCGCCCCATTCGACAACTGCGGCGGCGCCGTCTTCCAGCAGTTCGGGCAGGGCGAGGTCGATGACCTCGTGAAGGTGTTCGAGGCGCCAGACATCAGCGTGCAACAGATCCCAACCGGCGACCGTCTTGTAGCTGTGGACCAAGACGAACGTGGGGCTCGTCACAGGCTCGCCCACGCCCAACTCCGATGCGAGGCCTTGCGTGAGCGTGGTCTTGCCCGCCCCCAGCTCGCCCCCGAGCAGCACCGTGTCTCCCGGGCGCAGAAACCGGGCCAACAGGGCGCCGATGCGCTTCATTTCTGCCGGAGTCCCGGCGCGGACGGTGAAGGCGCCCGCAGGCTCCGACCCGTCCCGTGGGCCGATGCCGGGCGTGGTGCCGGCGTCGCTCGAGTTCCCGCGGTCGTGCATCGTCGGTCAGGTGAACGCGGCCTAAGCGAGGGGCTGGGCGCCCCGGCCGGCGGGCTCGACGCGAAATGCGGTTTGGCCCCGTTCTGCCGGCGGAGCCTGCGGGGAAGCAGGCGCTTGAACTGGCCGGGACGTTTGCAGGGCTTCCTTGGCCCGGACCAGGTCAGCACGCATCTGGGCCACCACCGTGCCTCCTCCTCGAAGGGCGGCGGAGGGATGGAACGTCGGCACGAGGTAGCCCGTCCTATAGGGGTAAGTGCGGCCCCGCAGGCGGCTGATGCCTTCTGTCGTACCTAGCAGCAACTTGGTGGCGAAGTTGCCCAGGGTCACCACTACCCTTGGGTCGATTATTTCGAGCTGCTTGTCCAGGTAGGGCCAGCACGACTCGATCTCGTCGGGCAGGGGGTCGCGGTTGCCGGGCGGGCGGCACTTGATCGTGTTGGCTATGTACAGGTCGGCCCGCGTGAGCCCCATTTCCTCCAGGACCAGGCGGTCCAGGAGCTGGCCTGAACGGCCCACAAAGGGCAAGCCCTGGCGGTCCTCCTGTTCCCCCGGGCCTTCGCCGACAAACATGAGGTCGGCGCTCGGGTTGCCCACGCCGAACACAACGTTCGTCCTGGTAGACGCCAGGCGACAGCGCGTGCACGTTGATGCTTCCTCTGCGACTGGGGCCAACACGGCGACCGCGGCCGGCCCTTGGCCTTCGCCCACAGGCCGAGGCTAGCTCACAGGTTGGGCATCCTCACACGTCAGCCAGGGCTACAGCGTCGAGTATCCCGGGCGCACCTGCGAGCTCGTTGACCACCTGCGAGGGGACGGGCTCGTCGAGTGAGATGACCATTATGGCGGTGCGCCCGTCAGCCGAGCGACCGAGGTGTAAGTCCACGATATTGAGCCCGGCGCGGGCTAATGCGGAGCTGACCAAGGCGACCATGCCGACCCGGTTGTCGTTGCGGACCACCAAGAGGAACCGGGCGAACGGAAGCTCGATCTCGTGCTCGTCGAGCAGGACGATCCTCGGTTCGTCGTGGGCAAACAAAGTACCTCCTACGGTCCGCCCGCCACCCCTGATGCTGACCAGGTTGACGTACTCGTGCGAGGCACTAGCCGTGGTGGTGCGGACTTCGAGGCCCCGTTCGATAGCCAGCTGAGGCGCGTTCACATAGGAAACGGGCTCTTCCGTGGCCACGGTGAGGAGGCCCTTTTGAGCCGCCAATGTGAGCAAGCGGGTGTCGTGGTCGGCCAGGGTGCCCTGGTACCCGACCTCCAGCGCGGCCGGAAGTTCGTGAGCGAGGGCGGCAAAGAGGCGGCCCAGGCGTTCGGCGAGCGGCACGAAGAGCCGGATGACTTCGTCTGCCTCCGTTGCGGGCAGGTTCACGGCGAACGGTACGAGTTCGCCGTCGAGGGCCAGCACGACCTGCTCGGCTATGGCCACGCCGGCCTTGTCCTGCGCCTCGCGAGTGCTAGCGCCAAGGTGAGGGGTAACCACTACCTGGTCCAGTTCCAGGAGGTCCAGGCGCCCCGGTGGTTCGGTGGCGAACACGTCGAGGGCCGCCCCGGCAATCCAGCCGAGGGAGATGGCTTTGGCCAGGGCCCTCTCGTCGACTATCCCACCCCGGGCGGCGTTGACGAGCCGCAGGCCGGGTTTGGCGTTGACCAGAAGTTCCTCCCCGATCAGCCCGGTCGTATCTGCCGTCTTGGGGATATGGACCGTCAGGAAATCAGCCTGGCGCACCAGGTCCTCGAGGGTGACCAGCTCAGCGCCCATAGCCCGAGCACGATCGGGCGCCAGATAAGGGTCGTAGGCCACGAGGCGCATCCCGAACGCCAATGCCCGCTGCGCCACCAGGGCGCCGACCCGGCCCAGACCGACGATCCCGAGGGTCTTGCCGTGCAATTCCACGCCTTCCCAACGAGTGCGTTCCCAGCGGCCCGCTTTCAGCGCGGCGTGGGCCTGAGGGATGTTACGGGCCTGGGCCAACAGCAGGGCGATGGTGTGCTCGGCGGCCGAGAGGATGTTCGACTGCGGCGCGTTCACCACGATGACCCCGCGTCGCGTGGCTGAGGCGATGTCGACATTGTCGAGGCCGATTCCTGCCCGGCCCACCACCTGCAGCTGACGACCAGCGGCCAGCACCTCGTCGTTGACGTTGGTGGCCGAACGGACGATGAGGGCCGCGGCGCCCGGGACAGCCTGGAGGAGGTCCCCGTGCGACAGGCCGAGCCGGACATCGACATGGTGGCCCGCTTCAGCCAGGAGGTCGAGGCCGGGCTGGGCGATTTCTTCGGTTACCAGGACGCGGGCCATGGCGGCCATGGTCCCACGAAAGGCCTGGGTGGTCCAGTGACTTGCGCCTGTTGACCAGCTCCCTCTTGGCCATGGCCGAGGGGTTATCAGCCTGCGGGGCCGCGGCCCGTGGGGCAAACTGGCTTTATGCCTGACACCGAGCCCCAGATCACTATCCCCACCGGCATACTGCCCGCCGACGGCCGGTTCGGGAGCGGCCCATCCAAGGTGCGTACCGTCGACTCTCTCATAGCGGCGGCCAAGGGGCCTCTCGGGACGAGCCACCGCCAAGCTCCGGTCAGATCGATTGTCGCGAGGCTCCGTCGAGGCCTGAGCGAATTGTTCAAGCTCCCCGACGGCTACGAAGTAGCCCTCGGCAACGGCGGCACGACCGCTTTCTGGGATATGGCCACGTTCTGCCTCATCGAACAGCGCAGCCAGCACCTATCGTTCGGCGAGTTCTCGTCGAAGTTCGCGGTGGCGGCCAAGGCGGCACCCTGGCTCGCGGCCCCGGAGGTGATCGAAAGCCCGGTCGGGACTCACCCTTCGGCCGAGGGCCATGCGGGGACGGACCTTTATGCCCTCACCCATAATGAGACCTCCACGGGCGTGATGATGGAAATCCGACGGCCGGACGCCACAGGCCCGGACGCCCTCGTGGCCGTGGACGCTACGTCGGCGGCGGCGGGCCTGCGGGTGGAGCCGTCGCAGTTCGACGTCTACTACTTCGCCCCGCAGAAAGGTTTCGCTTCGGACGGGGGCTTGTGGATCGCCTTCTTATCGCCTGCTGCGGTGGCCAGGGTCGAACACATAAACGCATCGGGACGCTTCGTGCCCGCCTTCCTCGACCTGTCGATCGCCATAGAGAACAGCCGTCTGGACCAGACCTATAACACCCCGGCCATAGCCACGCTGCTGCTCGCCGTAGAGCAACTCGAATGGATATTGGGAAATGGCGGGATGGAGTTCTCGGCGGGCCGGTGCGATCGCTCGGCTGAAATCCTCTATGGATGGGCCGAGTCGACCTCTTATGCGACACCTTTCGTGGCTAAGCCCGACGAACGCTCCCACGTCGTCGGCACGATCGATTTCGAGGAGCCCGTCAATGCCGCCCAAATAGCCAAGGTGTTACGGGCGAACGGTATCGTCGACACCGAGCCGTACCGGAAGCTGGGACGTAACCAGTTGCGCATAGCCATGTTCCCGGGCATTGACCCTGACGACGTCAAGGCTTTGACGGCCTGCATCGACTATGTGGTCAGCGCCCTGGCGTAATTGCGGGGCTGGGTGGGACCAGTTGGCTCGTGGCCGAGCGGGTCACCGGGCTTATAACCGTATAAAAGGATGTACTAGCCCCCCTCCCCGAGGCGTCGTCGCGTACACCTTTCGACCCGCCGCCCGCGTCTGTAGGAGTTATTAGCTGTTTTCCGGGCATAACTGCACGCGACGCGTCGCCCTCTTCCCGCCAAGAGGCGTCAGGTATAAATCCGGGGCAGGCGGGGAGAAAGCGCACACGTGACTTCGTAGGCAATAGTCCCGAGACGGCCGGCCCACTCCCAGGCCGTTATTTCTTCGCCCCCTTGGCGTCCGATAAATATCACCTCGTCCCCCGCGGTCACGTCTGCCGCTGGCCCGCAATCGACCAGGACCTGGTCCATGGTCACGCTTCCCGCCAGGGGACGGCGCCGGCCTCGGATCAGGACCTCCCCCCCGACCTCCGACAAGCGGCGGGGAACGCCGTCGGCGTACCCGAGGGGCACGGTCGCCACCACGGACGTCACCGGCAAGCGGTAACGCAGGCCGTACGAGAGCGCTTCACCCGCGGCGACGTTTTTGGCGTACGAAACCCGGGCTTTAAGCGACAACACGGGGGTCAGGGCACGAACGCTGGGGTCGTGCGCCATCGGCGCAGCCGGCGCCAGCCCGTAGACGGCGATGCCCGGCCTCACCATCTGGTAACGGGAGCGAGGGTGGGCCAAGGCGCCGGCAGAGTTGGCGGCGTGCAGCAGCGGTGGGCGGATCCCCTCGACCGCCAGAGCAGCAACCACCGCCTCGAAGCGGGCCAACTGCTCGCCGGTAAACGAGCGGCCCGGTTCGTCGGCCACGGCGAAGTGCGTGAACAGTCCCTCCAGGGTCAACTGGGGATGAGTGGCGACCGCTCGGGCAAGGGCGACGGCTCCCTCCGGGCTGGCCCCGACACGGTGCATGCCGGTGTCGACCTTGACGTGAACTGCGAACGGAGCCGCGCCATTGGCGCCCCGGGAATTGATGGCCTCTACCAACGAGCGAAGGCCGCCTTCGGTGTAGATGGTCGGAGTGAGCTTGTCGCCCACCACCAGGTGCATAGCCTCCCCCGGCGGCTCGGAAAGGACCAGGACGGGGACGTCTATGCCGGCTTCACGCAGCTGGTGCCCCTCCTCGGCCAGGGCCACCCCCAGATGGGTGGCACCTCCGGCCACCGCCGCAGATGCCACCGGTACGGCACCGTGACCGTAGCCGTCCGCCTTGACAACCGCGCACACGGCGGCGGGGGCCACCACTGTTCGGATCTGGGCTACGTTCGCCGCCACGGCAGCCAGGTCCACCTCCACCCAGGCCGGGCGCAGCCAGCCGGTAACACGGACCGAGTTCCCGTTGCGGCCAAAGGGCTCATCACCAGCGTGCCCGTTGCGGCCCGCCGCTCCGTTGCGATCAACGTAAGAGCCGTTCCCCGCTGAGGCGGGCAGGACGGACGGGACGGGCAGGGCAGACGAGCCGGGCAGGGCAGACGGGCCAAGCGGGGCGGCCGTCAGATCCCGGACGGCAGACCGGCCGCGCTGGGCCGGCCCCGGTCGCCTCACCGTGACAGGCTCCGCGATAGCCAGGCGGCGACCAGGTCCGGCAGGTCGCCGGCCACGAGGCCCTCGGCGAAGCCCCCCTGCGCCGCCCGCCCGTGGACGTGTGCGCCCAGGGCGGCGGCCTCGAACGCCGGCACTCCGCGGGCCATGAACGCGCCGATGATGCCGGAGAGCACGTCCCCCGTCCCGGCGGTGGCCAGGCGGGCATCACCCGCGGTACTGATCAGGACCGGAGGTGGCCGGTCCGGACCGGGAGCGCCCTCGGTCTCGCTGCCACCTTTCAACAGCTGGGTATGGCCCGGCCCGCCCAGGCCCGGCGGCGACGCGATGACCGTCGTCGACCCTTTCAGCAGCACGATGGCGCCGCTACGAGCGGCGGCATCCCGTACGACGGCGATGCGGTCCGCACCGGGGGGCTGGCCTGCCAGGCGGGTCAGTTCGCCGGCGTGCGGCGTAATTACCGTGGGAAAAGAGCGCCTGGCGACGATTTGGGCCAGCGCCTCCAGCGTGCCGATGGCGTTGAGCCCGTCGGCATCGACAACCACGGGTACCGGGGCGGCGGCCACGAGCGCCCCGACCTCGCCTCCGGGCAGGCCGGGCTGGCCTCCCGACGCCGCGGTGGGCCCCAGGCCAGGGCCGACCACCAGAGCCTTCACCCGCGACAGGTCTTCGAGCACATGACCGCTCCACCCGGACGCCGGCACCGGCAGGTGCACGAGCTCGCTCGGTGGAAGCACGGTGGGGGCCACCCCGGGCATCGACAGCCGGACGTAGCCGGCGCCGGCCCGGAGGGCGGAGCGGCTGAGGAACCATGGGGCGCCGGTCATGCCCGGGGAACCGGCTACCACCTGGACGGCCGTCTGCCATTTATGAGCCTCATGAGGCCGGCGGGGAAGCATCGAGGAGACATCGCCGTCCTCTACCAGCCAGCAGGTGACCGCGTTGTCGACCAGCGGCCCGAGACCGATGTCGGCCACCTCGATCTCGCCGGCGAGCGTCGGCCCTGCCCCGAGCAACAGGCCGGGCTTGAGGGAGGCAAACGTGACCGTCGCGACGGCAGCCAGCGCCCCTCCCCGGGCCAGCACCTCCCCGGTCAGACCAGATAGGCCGGAGGGGATGTCGACCGCGAGCACCGGGGCCCGGCCCGGGTCGGGAGGCGAATAAGGCCGCTCCAAACCGGTCCCGTAGGCGGCGTCGATCACCAGGTCAGACGGTGGCAGGGCGGAGCCCGCGGTCAAGTCCGCCGCCTCCAGCACGGTCACCCGGGCTCCGTTGGCGGCTAGCAGCCTGGCCGCCAGCCGGCCGTCGGCGCCGTTGTTGCCCTTGCCGGCGACGACCGTGACCTTCTTGCCGTAGGTGCCGTTGAGCAGCCGGGCGGCGCGACGAGCCACCGCCGCTCCGGCCCGGCCCACGAGCACGTCCACCGGCTCGGGGGCCTGGCGGTCCACACCGGCCATCTCCGCCGGCGTCAGCACCGGGATCATGCCAGCGCCACAACGACCGCAGCGGCGGTGCTCGACGTGTGAGTCAGGGAAACCATCCAGGAGCGCACCTGGCGCTCGGACGCCAACCGGGCGGCGCGGCCTGAAAGCACAAGGTGGGGGAGGCCACTCGGCTGCCTCTGTACTTCCACCTCGCCGAAGGCGAAGGCGCCCAGCCCGACGCCCAGAGCTTTCATGGCCGCCTCCTTGGCCGCGAAGCGGGCCGCCAAGGACTGCGCCGGGTTGGCGAGCGTGCCGGCATAGGTGCGCTCGCCCTGAGTGAAGAGCCGCTCGGCCAGCTGAGGCCGGCGGGCGAGGACATCAGCAAAACGGGCTACGTCGACCATGTCGATGCCGAGCCCGACGAGGCCACCGGGACCGACGAGGCCAATGGCGCCAGCCCCCCCGCCGCTCGCTACCTCCGTACCGGTGACTTCCGTACTGGTGACCTCCGTATTGACGAGATTAATGAGCAGGCTCCGCTGTGAGTGGTGCAACAGACCAGTGCTGGGCCAACACGGCCACCGGTTCGGTCAGTAAATCGATGACCGGCACGTCCCCTAGTAGCGCGTCGGCAAATTGGGGCCGGCCCTCTGTCACCGCGTCCACCAGAGCTCGGTAGCGTCCCTGGTAAGAGGCCAGTACGGTTTTGGCCGTGGCTGGGTCGAGCAGGGGGACGAACCGGGCGTGGAGCAGTGTGATGCCCGTGACCTGGCCGTCCTTAACTTCCGGGACCATCACTCCTGTCCGGCCATCGTGGAGGCCTCTGAACACGGTGACCTCCCTCTTGTCAGCGGCCCGGTGCTTCGTACCGCGCAGCCGGTTGTCCGTGGCGGTGCGAGAAGGTATGGAGCGGGAAATCCCGCCCTGGTCGACCACCGTCACGGTGGCTTCCTCCAGGCTGGCGGCGGCCCCCGGCACGGTCGGTAGTGCGATGTGGTACCGGGTGAAACCAAGCACATCTTCGACCGCCGGCCCGAGAGCGGCCAGCGTCCGCAGCGCACGGTAGCCAAGCGCCTCGACGGACGCTCCCGCGTGCAGCGTCTCAGCCACCAACCTGGCACTGAGGAGCGCCTCCTCGCTCCTCGATATTCCTACGGTAACCGTCTTGGCCTGGTGCTTGATGGCATCGATGGGACGCGTGAGCTCGTCGATGGCGGCGCCTAGCGCGACGACCAGGTCGCCCGCGATGGCGCTGGGAACTCCGACTTTTCCCATCTCCGCCTCGTAGCCATCGACGGGCTGCGCCCCCGTGGCATAACGAAGGAGGGAGGTGAGACGAGCGGCAGTGGAAGCGTTGAGGTGACCGTCGTAGGCGCCAGAACGCAGTGCGGCGACCGCCGGCGAGGTAACGCGTCGGAGTTCGGGCGCCAGCGCCTCGAGGTCGGGCCCACCGCCGGCGTGACGGGTGGCGCTCTCCAGTAGCGCTCTGGCCTCTCGCAGGGGCCGGGCTTCTGCGTCGATGGCGAGGGCGGCCTCATAACCGAATAAATGACCGGTCATGGCGGCCAAGACGAATGCGAGCTCGGGGTGGCACCGGGGGACACCAAGCACGTCCACCCCGGAATTGAACAATTGCTCGCTACCTTTAGCAGCGATAACGACGGGTGCCGCTTTGTGGGCGCGGAATATATCAATTTCTTTGGCAATGTCACGGGCGTTGGGACCGCTCACGCTGGGAGCGCACACGATCACCAGAGGTTCGGCCGATAAGTCGATGTGCTTTTTGTCTTCTATCGAGTCGAGAGCTATGGCTTTGTAGCACAGCTCCGACAACTTGATCCTTATTTCGGCGGCGGCGATGTGGTCCGGGCCGCTGCCGACCACGGCCCATGACCGGCGAGGTGGAGCCAGGGCCGAAGCCACTCTGGCGATTTCCGGCCGGTTGGCGAGCACCATTTCCATCTGCGAGGGAAGCTCGCGCAGTGCGGTCAGGACCTCGTCAGCCCGGGCTGCGCTGGTCGCCCCGGCGGCGGACGCAAACCCGAGGGCCAGCAGGTGGCCGGCTGTCACCTGAGAGTAAAACGCCTTTGTGGACGCCACGCTCATTTCCACGTCCCGCCCATCCGAGGTATAGAGGACGCCGTGGGCCTTTTGGACAAGGTCACTGTTGCGGCGGTTGACGATGGCCACGATGGAGGCGCCCCGCGCCCGGAGGAGGTCGACGGTGCGGTTGGTGTCGGTCGTAGTACCCGACTGGCTGATGGCCACCACCACCACATCGGACATGTCGTCAGGCAGTCCAGTACCGGCCGGCCCCAGCCCGATACCTCCGAGGCCGGCAGCGCCACGACGCTCACCTGAGGTACAGCCATGGAGATGGCCGCCGCTACGGCCTGGCCGGCCACGGCAGCCGTGCCCTGACCAATAACGACGATGCTGTGGACGCGGCCGGAGGCGAGGGCGTGGCGGACCGGCGCGGGTATGACGTCGTCCCCCAAACGCACAGAAAGAAGGCCATTTTCTTCCGTCGCCACCTTCCCCCGCAGGGTTTTGCGCACCGATGCCGGCGACTCAGAGATCTCTTTCAGCAGGAAGTGCTTGAAGCCATGCCGGTCCACGTCCCGCGTCGTTATCTCCGCCTCTATCAACTCGTCGGGAGAAACGGGGACCTCGGTCCCGTCGTAGCGACAACGAGCAATCCCCTCCAGAGTCCCCGCCCCCTGCACGAAGCACGTCACCACCTGACCGCCCTTTTCGCCGTCCATGCGCAAATAGCGGCTGGTCTCCTCTACCAGGCCATAAGGCTCGCTGGCCACCACAAAAGCGTCCTCCGCCAGCCCGATGTTCAGGCTCTGCCCGCTACCGCGAAGCGCCAGGAAAAGCTGGCCCGGCGCGCGGGCCGAGTTGGCGGCGATACCGACGGACCCGTCGAAGCGCGCCACGGCTTTGCGGAACGCCTCGCCTTCCGGTTCACCCTGGGCCAGTTGACGCGAGAAAAGGGTGGGGACCAGCTTGGCGTCGGTAGTCACCTCGGTCGGCACGGACACCGTTTCTGTAACTTTCAGCTCGGCGTAATTGTCGATGTCGCCGTTCAGAGCGCCCACCACATAAGGGCAAAGTCCGCCGTCGCCATTGTCTTCGTCGGAATTGAGCGGATGGGCGTTCGCCTGCGATATGAGGCCGACGCTGGCCCAACGAGTATGCGCAATGACCGTCGCTGTGACTCCGGGAGAGGCCAGTGCCTTGCTCAGCACGGCGTCGCCGGCCAGCGCGAGACGAAGCGCGGCGACGTTGTCGCCCAGCTCGCCGATCTCGGCCGCAGCCTTGTACACCAGGGATAGACAGCCATCCTCGGCCCGGACGGCCAGCGACGTGAACAGGGCGTCGCTGCTCCGCGGGCGGATCAAGGCCCTGATCTCCTCAGAGGCCAGATCCAGGCCGTGGCCGGCCAGCATGAGGTGGAGGCCGGCCGAGTCGCGGCCCCGCACCTCGAGACGGTCGAGCGACCTGAGGGCTACGTGGACGGCCCACAGGACGCCCAGGGCGGCGGCCGGAGCTGGCGCTCCCGCTCCGGCCGAACTGATGTTGAGGCCCAGTGAAGTCCCGAGGGCTGCGACGCTCCTGGCCGCCTCGAGCCGGTCCCGGCCGAGAGCCCAAATGACGTCGCGGAACTTCACCAGCGCGGCGTTGAAGTCCTCCAGCTCCGATGTACCCATCTTGAAATGACCGGCGTCCAGCGCCACTTCCAGTCCGGCCGCCAACGCGTCCATTTGGGTGGTCCCCCGCTCGAGGGCGTCGAGGGCAGAAGGGCTCCCGAGCAGGCACGTAAGCCCGGGGACGCCCTGGAGAGAAGCGTCCAGTGCTCTGAGGGCCGCGGTGGCCGCCCATATCGCACTCAGCTGTGCGGAGGCGTCGGCGCCATTTGCGCCAGATCCGCTGGCTGGTCCAGTGATTGGGCCGCCGAGTGGGGTCAGCTCCTGTGCCGCCAACGCGAAGGTGGTGTCGATCGCGCCGGGGTCAGGCGGTGTCCGAAGAGAGGGGCGCGCCAAAACGGCAACAATGCCGCACATGTAGAAAGGGTAGCGGTGAGCGCCTCCCGGGGTGAGCCTTGGGGCTCTCCTGCCCCCGCTAGCTGTGGGTAGGCCTACCCAAAGCGGCTTCCAGGGCTCTCACGATCCGCTCGACGGCCGCTTCGGCCTCGCCCTCCGTCGGGGCCTCGACCATCACCCGCACGAGTGGTTCGGTCCCGCTCGGTCGGAGCAGGATCCGGCCCCGGTCACCCAGAGACTGTTCGAGCACGCGGACCTCTTCCCAGACGCCGTCCGCGCCGCTGAGGCCGTCCCGGTCAGCGACGGCGACGCTGCGGAGCACCTGCGGGCAACGCTGAAGGGCGGCGTCTGCGAGGTCGCCCAACCTGGCGCTTTGCCTGACCAGGAGGTCGGCCAGCATCAGGCCGGACAGGACCCCATCGCCGGTCGTGGCCAACGAGCGGAAGATTATGTGCCCGGACTGCTCGCCCCCCAGTGACCAGTTATTGGCATCGAGCGCCTCCAGTACGTAACGGTCGCCGACGCTGACAGTATGGACCTTGACCCCCTGAGCCGCCATGGCCTGGTGGAAGCCAAGGTTGGTCATCACCGTCACCACTACCGTTTCGCCGGCGAGCAGCCCTCTACCGGACAGGTCGGCGGCGAACAGGGCGACCAGGCGGTCTCCATCAACGAGGTTGCCTCCGCCATCAACGGCGATGACGCGATCAGCGTCCCCATCGAAGGCCAACCCGACGTCCGCCCCCTCAGCGACAACCGCCTCTGCCAGCTTCCGGGGGTCGGTCGAGCCGCACTTGTCATTGATGTTCGTGCCATCGGGTTCGATGGCCAGGACGGCGACGAGCTCGGCACCAGCCGCCTCGAACACGGCGGGAGCGCTTTGGAAAGCGGCCCCGTTGGCGCAGTCCAGCGCCACCCTCAAGCCCCCTAAGCGCCGCCCCTCCAGGGCTTTGAGCAGGTGCTGCTCGTACCGTCCGATGGCGCCCGGGTCGGGGGCGATCTGCCCGATGGCAGCACGGGTCGGCGCCCACGGGCGTTCCGGCTTGGCGAACAAGGCGGCGAGCTCTGCTTCGAGCGCCTCCTCGGTTTCGTTGGGGAGCTTGCTGCCGCCTGCGGAAAAGAACTTGACGCCGTTGTCCCAGAAAGGGTTGTGCGAGGCGGAGATCATCGCCGCCGGTGCTCCCTGCTCCGCGGAAAGGTGGGCGACCGCCGGCGTGGCGAGGATCCCGGCATCCACCACGTCGATGCCCTCGCCGGCCAACCCGGCCGAGAGCGCGGCCTGCAACAACGAGCTCGATAGGCGGGTGTCCCGTCCAACGATGAACCGCCGATGCAGGGCAGCGGCTGGTCCATCAGTAGTTCCGTTGGCCCCACCAAGGACCCGGCCGGCGGCCCGGCCGAGCGCCATCACGTACTCGGGGGAGAGTTCGGCGTTCGCCAGGCCCCTTACGCCGTCAGTGCCAAAGCGCAGCATCTATCTTGTGCGAGACATTTCTGCCCGGGCACTGTCGCCGCGAATGCCGAGCTGCTATCGCTTGGAGTACTGCGGGGCTTTGCGGGCCTTCTTGAGGCCGTACTTCTTTTGCTCCTTCTCCCGCGGGTCACGCGTGAGGAACCCGGCTCGCTTGAGCGGGGCCCGGAGGTCGGGGTCAAGCTCAGCTAGGGCACGGGCAATGCCCAACCGAAGCGCCCCCGCCTGACCCGAAACGCCGCCCCCGTCCAGGCCGGCGTCGATGTTGTACTCTTCCGCCTTCTCGACCAGCCGCAACGGCTCAGTCAGCACCATCCGGTGGGTGGCCGAAGGAAAGTAGTCCTCGACGGGCCGTCCGTTCACCACGATGGTCCCGTTCCCAGGGCGCAGGCGGACGCGCGCGATGGCGGCCTTACGCCGGCCTGTGGTCTGGGTCAGGGGTTTGGGCACTGCGGTGTTCTCCTCTCGGAGGCGGGTCGGGCTGGGAAGGGCGCGATCGTTGGTCTAGTTTGCCGTTCCGGTCAGGCGACCCGGTGAACAGAGTGGTCAAGCGTCAGAGGCTTGGGGGTCTGAGCCGCATGCGGGTGCTCGGGACCAGCGTAAACCTTGAGCTTGCGCAGCATCTGCCGGCCGAGCGGGCCTTTGGGCAGCATGCCTCTCACGGCTATGCGGACCACCTCTTCGGGCCGCTTGGCCAGCATCTCGCTATAGGACCGCGACCTGATGCCGCCCGGATAGCCCGAGTAGCGGTAGTGGAACTTCTTGTCGCCCTTACCGGCAGAGAGGACGACCTTGGCGGCGTTCACCACGATCACGTAGTCGCCAGAGTCGAGGTGCGGGACGAAGGTGGCCTTGTGCTTGCCCCGCAGGACCCGCGCCACTTCGGACGCCAGCCGGCCCAGGACGGCGCCCGTGGCGTCGACCTCGTGCCAGTCGCGACGGATCTCAGTAGCTTTGGGGGAGTAGGTACGCACGGCCCGATCAGTATAGACAGTTGACGCCGCAATGACCAGCCAGGACGCCGGACCTAACCCCTCTGGGCAGCGTGCGGGCGCGGGTTTGTTTGGCGTGGGGCGACCGACTTAATGTGGTCCCAATGCACGGCTCGCTGATTGCCCTTGTCGTCCACTGGGGTTCGCCCAATGGCGTGACCGAGCAATCGGACCAGGTGTACCAGCTGTGGAACCTCGTCTACTGGATAGGGATCCCTCTCGGCGCCATCGTGATCGGCCTGATCGTGTGGTGCACCTTCCGCTACCGGGAACGGCCCGGGGAAGAACGCATCCCCCCTCAGGTCCAGTACCACATACCCCTGGAGTGGTTCTACACGATCGTCCCTATCGTCCTGGTGAGCATCCTGTTCTTCTATACCTACAAAGCTGAAGACAAAGAAGACAACGTGGCCCCCAACCCGGCGCTGGTGGTGCGGGTAGACGCCTTCCAGTGGGGATGGCGGTTCACTTACCCCAACGGGTACCAGGTGCTGGGGAGCGTATCGTCCGAGCCCAGCATCAACGACACCGACCTACCTGTGCTAACGCTGCCATCGGGGGAGACCGTCCAGATCAACCTCTTCTCCGACGACGTCAACCACTCTTTCTATGTGCCGGCCTTCCTGTTCAAGCGGGACGCCATCCAGGGCATCAATAACTCCTTCGACCTGAACATCGACAACAGCGTGGCGGGACAACGGTTTATCGGTGAATGCACGCAGTTCTGCGGCACTTACCATCCGTACATGCGCTTCTGGGTCGAAGTCATGGCCAAGGACCAGTTCCATTCGTGGCTGGCCACCCATCACGGCCTGAGTACGCAACTTTCAAAAGGATAGCCAGGACATGACTCTCCTCGAGGAGCGACCAGAACAGGTTGAGGAGCCCGAACGGCGCCTCATAAACGTCATCCCCGGACCGAAAAACAAGGGGATCCTCACCTACCTGACGAGCACCGACCATAAGCAGATCGGCATCAACTACATGGTGACCAGCTTCATCATGTTCTTGATCGCCGGCGCCATGGCGATCCTCATGCGGGTCCAGTTGGCGGTGCCCAACAACAATTTCGTGAGCCTCGAGACGTTCAACGAGCTGTTCACGATCCACGGCACGATCATGCTGTTCTTGTTCCTGGGGCCGTTCGCCTTCGGGACCGCCAACTACCTGGTCCCGATCCAGGTCGGCGCGCCCGACATGGCCTTCCCGCGGTTCAATGCCTTTTCCTATTGGCTCTTCCTCGGTGGGTGCGTCACCCTGCTCTCGAGCTTCCTCTGCTCGTCAGGCGCCGCCCAGTGGGGATGGTTCGCTTACGCCCCGCTGACCGAGTACATCCACTCCCCTGGCCCTGGCGGCGACCTCTGGATCGTGGGCGTGGCGTTGGCGGCGTTCTCGAGCATGTTCACCGGCATCAACCTGATAACCACCGTGTTCTGCTTGCGGGCGCCGGGGATGGTCATGTTCCGGATGCCGATATTCACCTGGAACCAGCTCGTCACCGCCTTTCTGGTACTGCTGGCCTTCCCGGTGCTGACCGCCGACCTCGTCCTGCTCTGGGCCGACAGGCACATGGGGACGAACTTCTTCAACCCGGCCCGAGGCGGCCAACCGATCCTGTGGCAGGACCTGTTCTGGTTCTTCGGCCACCCGGAGGTTTACATCCTGGCTCTGCCTTTCTTCGGGATGGCTACGGAAATAATCTCGACCTTCTCGCGCAAACCCGTTTTCGGTTACAAGGGCATGGTTTTCGCCACATTGTCGATCGGCGGCCTCTCCATGGGCGTGTGGGCGCACCACATGTACACCACCGGTGCCGTGCTGCTGCCGTTCTTCACCATCATGACGTTGCTCATCTCGGTGCCCACCGGCGTCAAGTTCTTCAACTGGATAGGGACCATGTTCCGGGGCTCGGTCAGGCTCGACTCGCCCATGCTGTTCGCCCTCGGGTTCCTGACCTGCTTCTTGCTTGGAGGCCTTACGGGCATCATGCTGGCCCTGCCGCCGCTCGACTTCCAGTTGCACGACACCTATTTCGTGGTCGCCCACTTCCACTACGTGCTGTTCGGAGGCTCGGTGTTCGCCGCCTTCGGGGCTATCCACTACTGGTTCCCGAAGTTCACCGGTAAGAAGCTGGACGAACGATTAGGGAAGATCACCTTCGTGATCATGTTCATCGGCTTCAACCTGACGTTCTTCCCCCAGCACGACCTGGGCCTGCGAGGTATGCAAAGGCGCATCGCCACCTACCCTTCCAACGCGGGGTGGAGCTTCCTCAACATGCTCTCGTCGATCGGGGCGTTCATACTCGCCTTTTCGATCCTGCCCTTCCTCATCAACGTGTGGGAGACGTTGCGCAAAGGTAAGAAGGTCGGCCCCAACCCCTGGGACGGCATGACCCTGGAATGGGTCACGGACTCGCCCCCGATCCCCCACAACTTCGAGTTCATCCCGCCCATCCGTTCCGAGCGGCCGGTCTGGGACCTCAACCATCCCGACCACCCCACCCTGCCCCACGGCAAGCACGCTCGGGAACTGGCGCATACTCATCACGAGGCGGCCATGGCCGCTGTCGCCTCAGGAGGACGGCCCTCCTCACTGGGTGGGCCCATCACCGAAGGCAACGGCCATGCGAACGGGCACAGCAACGGTGACGGGGCCGGCGGCGGCAGCCCTGGCGACGGCAACGGAAGTAGCACCCCCGGAGACGGGGGAGGCAGCCTCGAGGGAGGATCGCCGTGAGGAGCGAGTGGTTCCTGGCCCTGTGCACGTCCGTGTTCCTGCTCATCGTCGGACTGATCTATTGGATCTGGAGCGGGGAAGTGTCCGGGACGGTCATGCTGGTCTTCGGCTGTTTCGCCTATGGGCTGATGTTCGTGTTCATGCTCCTGGTCTTCCTCAGGCGAAAACGCATCCCCCGGGCCGAGGACAGGCCGGATGCCACCATGGAAGAGGGCGAGGGTGAGATCGCCTTTTTCCCCGCCAACAGCATGTGGCCGGTGGCCATGGGCCTGGGCGCCGTTGGTTTGGCTCTGGGCCTGGCGTTCGGCAAGTGGTTCTGGGTTATCGGGGGCATCCTGATGCTTGGTGCCCTGATCGGCTTCACGGTCGAGGCCGAGTCCCGCTAGCCGGCGGGTGAAGGGGTCGTAGTCGCCGGCGCCGGCTAGGTGCGCCTCCTTTTTGGGCCGCGCTGGGCCCTTTTGTGGCCACAGGGAGTCCTTTTTTGGGCGGGCTGAGCCCTCTTTCGGAGCGCAAAGCGGCTCTCGGCGTAAAAATTGCTCTGGATCCGACAAAAAGTGCGCCGAAAGCCGGGTACTGCACCGAGAGTTGCCAGGGCCGCCGGGGAGGTGCCGTGGCACCGTTTGGCCCCGCTAAGGCCTGTTTCGGCGCGCTAAGCGGCTTTCGGCGTAAAAACTGCTCGGATCCGACAAAAAGTGCGCCGAAAGCCCGGTTCTGCACCGAAAGCGGCACGAAATGTCCCCGGCCGGCCGCCGCACCCGACGCCGGCCGGCGGGCGCCCGGCCGGCTGACCGCCCCTTATTCGGCCGCTTCGGCGATGGCCTCGGCCAATGAAGGGTGGACCAGGCAGCTCTCGACCACGTCGCTCACCTTCAGGCCGGCCGTCACGGCCAGGGCTACCACCGAGATCAGCTCGGAGGCCTGGCTCCCGACCACGGAGCCACCCAGGATGACACCGGTAGCCGGGTCGGAGATTATCTTTACGAAGCCCCGGGGGTCGTCGTTGATGAGCGCCCGGGCCGAGGCGCCGAAAGGCACCTTCGTGACCCGGATCTTGCGGCCGCTGGCGAAAGCCTCCGCTTCCGCCAACCCGACGTCGGCGATCTCGGGTTCGGTGAACACGGCCGAGGCCGCCTTGTCGTAGTCGATGTGGCGGTGCTCTCGAGTGTGCAGGCCCATGATGTGCTCGGCCACCTTGCGTCCCTGCATGGCGGCCACGGAGGAAAGAGGCAGTTTGCCCGAAACGTCGCCGGCGGCGTAGATGTGGGGGACATTGGTCTGGCAGTGCTGGTCGACGGTGACGTAACCCCATTTGTCGACTTTCACGCCGGCCCGCTCGAGGCCGAGCTGTTCGGAATTGGGCACCGAGCCCACGGCCAGCAGGACGTGGCTACCTCGTGCCACCCGGCCGTCGTCGCACTGGACTACCACCCCGCCGCCGGCCCGTTCCAGGCTGACGGCCCGGGCTCCTTTGAACAGCTGCACACCCCGTCGTAGCAACTCCTCCTCCAGAGCCGCTGCTACCTCGGCGTCCTTGTGTGGCAACACGTGCTGGCGGCTCACGATCAGCGTCACCTTGGAACCGAGCGAGCTGAACATGTGCACGAACTCGACGCCCGTAACCCCCGAACCGATCACGACGAGGTGCTCCGGCAGCTCAGGGGGCGGGTAGGCCTGTCGTGTCGTCAGGACCTGGATGCCGTCGGGCTCGGCCCAGTCCGGTATGCGCGGCCGGCTGCCCGTGGATATGACCACCGCGTCGGCGCCTAGCTCCTGCTCGCCGTCGTCGGCCACGTTGACGGCCACAGATTTGGGGCCGAGGAGGCGCGCCTGACCTCGCACCACTCGCACCCCTTGAGAGCTGAGGAGCTCTTCGACGGAACGCTGCAGCCGCTCCGTGACGTGCCCTATCCGCTCGCGCAGAGCCTCGTAGTCGACGTAGCTCGGAGTAGCCACAGGCGAGAAACCGAGCCCTCCCATCCGGCGGGAAAAGCTGAGGCCGCCGGCGGTGGCGATCATGGCTTTGGACGGGATGCAGTCCCACAGGTGGGCAGCACCGCCGACGACGTCGCGCTCGACCAGAGTGACCTGCGCCCCGAGGCTGGCCGCCCGGCTCGCAGCCTGGTTGCCTGCCGGTCCTCCTCCGATGACCACGACATCGGTCATGGCCGGTCCATCACCGCCGGCCCGTCACAGCGTGAAGTATTGACGCCCGAAGTCATGTCCCGGTCGAGGCAATCGGAGGCAATCGGAGGCAATCGGAGGCAATGGTGCCAAACGAGGTAGTCGAAGCAGACGTCAGCCGTCCGAAGGAGCCGCCGGCTCCGGCGCCGCCGCCCCCGCCACTTGCTGGCCCGCCACTGACTGGCTCGGGACTGACTGGCTCGGGACTGGCTGGCCCGGGACTGGCTGGCCCGGAACTGGCTGGCCCGGGAACGCCGGCTGACCCGAGGCGGCCTGGTCGTTTGCCGCCGGAGCACCCACCGGCGCGCCGGCTCCCAACTGATTGGCCCCCGGCTGGCTCGCAGACTGGTCCTGACCGCTGCCGGGACCAAGGGCGCCGGCGCCCGCACCTGCTCCAGGAGGCAGGCCCATCTGGCTTCGCATTTCCGCCAGGCGTGTTTGCGCTTCGCTGTTGACGCTGGCTTGCTCGATCTCCAGCATGCGGGCCTCGACGCCCTGGTTCGACAGCTCGGCCGTCCCTAATGCTTTGGCGTACTGCGCCTCGATCTTGGTCCGGACCTCGTCGAAGGTAGGGACATCCTGGCCGACCGTCTGGGACAGCGTGGCCATGGCGGTATTGAGCTGTTCTTGCATGCGGGCTTGGTCGAGCTGCGATAGCAGCTTCTGACGTTCGCTCAGCTTTTGCTGCAGCAGGTTGGCGTTTTGCTGGACCGCCGCCTTGGCTTGCTGGGCGGCCTGGGTCGACTGGAGCGACATGGTTTTCAGGTCGTCGGCCCGCTTTTCGGCCATGATCAACCGGTTGGCAAAGGCCTCTGCGGTCTGGTTGTACTCAGCTGCTTTCGCCGTGTCGCCCCGGCGGGCGGCCTCGTCCGCCATCGACAGGGCTTGCCTGGTGGACGAGCTGATCTTTTCCAGCTCCTGCATGGAGCGGTTGAGCTGGAGCTCGGTTTGTTTCTGGTTGGCGATCACGCTGGCCGCCTGTTCCACCAGTCGCCGGTGCTGCTCCTGGGCCTCTGCCATGGCCTGCTCCAGCTGCACCTTCGGGTCGGCGCTCTCCTCGAACCGCCCGGAGAGCTTGGCCACCAGGTAGTTCCACCTGCGTTTTATAACTTTCCACATGCCTCGCATGCTAGAGCCGCCGACGCCGTCGACGTGCCCCGGACGAAATTTCTAATTGCTGGGACCGGCAGGAGGGGCGGCAGCCATAATTCCTCTCGCTTCGTCGAGCGCCTTGGACAGCGACGCCAACTCGGAGGACAGCGACGACAGGTCGGCTCCGGCCACCCCGGCGGTGGCCACGAGCTGGCCCGCCGACGCCACCACCCCCTCTAGTTGGGCGCTCAGTTCGGCCAACCGAGCCGAGAGCTGAGCGCCGACGGCTTCGCTCTGACGAAGCGAACGCAGCTCGGAGGCCAAGGCCGCCTCCCGGCTTTCGAGGGGCACACGGTCGGCGCCGGCCGCCCTGGACATGGCGACGTGCACCCGGTCGAGCTCTTGGGCCAGCTGGTCCGCCCGCCCGGCAGGCCCGGCCATCGAGGCTCCGCTGCGGGCCAAGGCCCATTCTTCTTCCACGGCGCCGTCCACCTTGGCGATGGCGCCGGCCAGGTAGTCGGCCACCGTGCCTGGCGGGCAGTCACTGGCCAACTGGTGGTAGCGCTTGCGGGCGTCCAGGGCCCGGGCGATATAGCCTCTCCACGGTTCTGGCACCGACCACGGGTCGATGCGGGCGAGGCGGCGCTCAGCCCGTTTGCGGAGGGCGGACCGCCGGCGCAGGGCGGCCCAGCCGACTCGGGCCCCGTACCCGGCGGCGCCCAGGAGCACGACAAACGGTGCGCTAAGCCCCGCGGCCAACCCGATAGCCACCCCGGCACCAGCGAGGACTATGGCCGTCGGTGAGGCAGCAGCTCGAGTAACGCTCGGCAACCGACTGTTGTCCGGCCGCTTTTCGAGCACGTCTAAAGGTTAATGCGGTGGCGGCGCTAGCTCGCCTGAGGTCGCCTAAATGGCGGGCGGCGGCGGAATATGTCGCGCCGCAGGCCGGTTGCAGCTCTCATGTCCAGGGCTGTGGTGGCAAATGCTTACGGTGGTCCCGAAGTCCTCTCGCTGAGCGAGGTCGAGGTCGGCTCTCCAGGCTCCGGGCGAGCACTGGTGGAGGTCCGGGCGGCGGGGGTCAACCCCATCGATTACAAGGTCTACAGCGGGTCGATGGGCTCTGACCCCTCGAAGCTCCCCATGCGGCTCGGGTACGAGGCGGCGGGCGTGATCACCGCCGTGGACGACGGCGCCGAGGGACCGGCGGGGCCGTTGCGGGCGGGTGATGAGGTGATCGCTTACCCTGTTCAGGGCGCCTACGCCAGCGAGATCGTGGCCGCCGTGTCCAGCCTGGTGCCGAAACCTCAGGCGATGTCGTTCGAGCAGGCCAGCGGGCTGATGCTGACGGGAGTGACGGCCTTCCACGCCATAACCAGGGCGAAATTGGCTAAGGGCGATACCGTTCTGGTGCACGGCGCGGCCGGTGGGGTCGGGACGATGGTCGTGCAGTTGGCCCTGGATATGGGGGCCCGCGTCATCGGCACCGCCAGCCAAAGCGGCCACGCCTACCTGCGCCGGCTCGGGGCCGAGCCCGTTGAGTACGGCGACGGCCTGGTCGAGCGGGCCAGGTCGGTGGTCCCCAACGGTTTCGACGCGGCCATCGACACAGTCGGCACAGACGAGGCCGTCGATGTCTCCCTCGCCCTCGTCCCGGACCGCACCCGGGTGGTGAGCACAGCCGCCTTCCGGCGAGGCCCCGCGCTCGGCCTCACCCTGATCGGGAACGGTCCCGGCGCCGACCCCGGGGGGGAAATCAGGGCCGCGGCCCGGCTCGAGCTCATCCAGCTGGTAGACCAAGGCCGGTTGAGGGTAGCGATGGCCGCCGTTTTCCCACTTCCCGAAGCGGCTTCGGCCCACAGGGCACTTCAATCCGGCCACACGCACGGGAAGATCGCCCTCCTACCGTAGGGGCCCGCTTGCCGCGTTGGGCCCCGCACCGGCTGCCAGAATGGCCGGATGCGCGTCCACATCCTGGGGACCAGGGGGTCAACGCCGTCCCCGGGGGCGGAGTTCCTCCGCTATGGAGGCCACACCTCCTGCTTGGCCTTGGCGCACGACGGGCAGGCCCCGAGCCTGGTAATCGATGCCGGCACGGGCATAAGGAAGGCCAGCGCCCTCTTGGGCGGAGAGCCCTTTCGGGGCGCCATCTTGCTCGGCCATTTGCATTGGGACCACACACAGGGGATGCCGTTCTTTTCGGCCGGTGACATGCCCGGTTCAGAGGTAGTGGTTTACGCTCCGGCGCAATTTGGACCGGCCGGCGAGCTCGATATCGAAGCCGTTCTGGCCCGGGCGATGTCGCCACCGCATTTCCCGGTCACGCCAAAGGAGTTGCGCGGCCACTGGCAGTTCGTGGCGTTGGAGCCGGGTGAGCGCGAGGTCCAAGGCTTCACGGTCCTCGCCCTGGAGATCCCTCACAAAGGCGGCCGGGCTTTTGGTTATCGGGTGTCGGATGGGACGGCCACGATCGCCTACCTCTCAGACCACTGCCCCACCAGCCTGGGGCCGGGTCCTGGCGGCCTCGGGGAGTACCACGAGGCGGCCGTGCGCCTCGCTGCGGGCTCCGATGTGTTGTTCCACGACTCCCAGTACACGGACGAGGAACTTCCGGCCAGGGCCTACTTCGGTCATTCTTCGTCCGGGTACGCGACGGCGCTGGCCGAGGCGGCCGGCGCCAAGCGCCTCCTGTTGTTCCACCACGACCCGCAACGGACCGATGAGGCGGTGGACGAGATGGTGGCACGGCACCAGAGCGCCTCGGTACCGGTGAGTGCGGCCGCCGAGGGTGATGTCCTGGACCTCTCGTAGGTGGCCGGAGAGCCGCCAACCTGGAGGCCAAACGACCAGGTCGTTACCTGATCCGGGAGGGCCACTGATAGGGCGAGGCTCCGCCTCCGCCGCGGCCACCGGGTTATATGCTCGGCGCGTGGCATTGCGAGTCGTGCTGGCCGAGGACAACTACCTCGTCCGCGAGGGCGTAGGCAAACTGATAGGCCTCGAAGACGACCTGGAGGTCGTGGCCTCGTGCGCCGATTACAACTCGCTGCTGCAGGCAGTTGAAGCGCACACACCAGAGGTGGTCGTTACGGACATCCGCATGCCACCAACGGGCAGCGACGAGGGGATACGGGCGGCCAACGAGTTGCGCGGGCGCTACCCCAACATGGGTGTGGTCGTGCTGAGCCAGTACTCGGAGCCGGCGTACGCCCTGCGGTTCCTGGAAAACGGCTCGAGAGGCCGGGCTTACCTTCTAAAGGAGCGGGTTTCGGACATCGGGCAGCTGGCCGCGGCCATCCGGGAGGTGGCCAAGGGGGGTTCGGTCATAGACCCCGAAGTGGTCGACAAATTGGTGACGGCCAGGTCCAAGGACTCCCATTCACCCCTGAGGTCTCTCACTCCCCGCGAGGTTGAAGTCCTGGGAGAAATGGCCCAGGGGAAAAACAATGCCGCCGTCGCCGCGTCCCTGGTCCTGTCCGAACGAGCGGTCGAAAAGCACATCAATTCCATCTTCTTCAAGCTGGGTTTGACCGAAGAACCTGACGTCCACCGCCGGGTCAAAGCCGTGCTGCTCTTCCTGGCCGCCCAAAACTAGACGCCCAAGGCGTTGACGCGCCACGCCGGGGGCGATGGAGCCCGCCGTCCACTACCCATCCAGTGGTGCTGCCACCACCGGTTGGGTAGTGCCAGCCGAGTGGGCATAATTTCGCCGCTCTGGCAGCATGGCTCTTATGCCTGGCGAGGCGGTGAGCGTACTGGTCGTCGACGACCAGGCCCCTTTCCGTATGGCGGCGCGCCTCGTGGTCAGGTCGACCAGAGGCTTCGAAGTCATCGGCGAGGCGAAATCCGGTGAGGAAGCTCTGGACCAGGTCGCCGCGCTAAAGCCCGACCTGGTCCTCATGGACATAAACATGGAGGGGATGGGGGGGATAGCGGCCACTCGCCACATAAGCGAGGAGCATCTGGGGCCGGAAGTCATTCTGCTCTCCACCTACGACGAGGACGACCTCCCGGCCGACGCCAGCACGTGCGGCGCGCTGGCCTATGTGCACAAAGAACGCTTCGGCCCCGACATCCTGGAACAAACCTGGGCCGCCGGCCACAACAACGGGCACCACGGCTGACGGGCCAAGTCGGCGGGGCCTAAATCTACGCCGCCTATCGAAGGTCGGCCCTAACCCCGTCCGTCGGACGAAGCCGTGGCCAGCGGGCTGACGGTGCTCAGGGGGATCCGGCCCGCGACGGTGGTGCCCGCGCCAGGCGCAGAACGTACCTGAAGAACTCCGCCCATGGCGCCCACCCGGTCACCCATGTTCACGAAGCCGGCGCCCTTGCCCTTGCTCCCGTTCGGGTCGAAACCAGCCCCGTCGTCGGTCACTTCGAACAGGAGGGCGCCAGGCTCCTCCCACACTCGTACTGACACGGTGGCTTCCGAGCCCGCGTGCTTGCCGGCGTTCTGCAGCGCCTCCAGGCAACAGAAGTAGACGGCGGCCTCCACCTCGGCGGGCTGGCGGGACAAACCAGACGCCTCGACTCGAGCGGGCAGCGCGGCGCGGCCGGCCGCAGAACGAAGTGCCTCTTCGATACCCCGGTCGGCCAGCAAGGGAGGGTAGATCCCGTGCGCCAGGGCCCTTAGTTCCTGCACGGCGTTTTGGAGCCCGGTCCCCAGCTCGTCGAGGATCTCGAGAGACGCCTCAGGGTCGGTTTCGGCCAACTTTCGAGCCAACCGGACGTTTACGGCCAGCGCCACCAGGTGCTGTTGGGCACCGTCGTGGAGGTTCCGCTCGATCTGGCGCCTGGCGGCGTCGGAGGCGGCCACGATGCGCGCCCTGGACTCCTGGAGCTCGCCGGCCTGCTGGCGCAGCTCTTCGAGGGACCTCTGTAAGGCCGAGTCGAGCTCGACGTTGTGGAGGGCCAGGCCGACCTGGCGCGCCAGTTCGGCCAACATGGTGTCGTCGTCGGCGGTGAACTGGTCAGCTCCCTCGGCCCGCACGGCCACGATGAGCCCGAGCACACTGCCCGAGTGTGTGGTCGGCGCCACCCGGACCACGCAGCTTTCCCGGCCGGCTACCACGCCGGGTGCCCACACGCCGAGCCAAGCGGCACCCGTCACACCGGCGCGGGCCACGACGGCCTCCTCGTCGGGCGTCAGCGTCAGGGTGACGACCGGGGCGTCGGGGACCGAGACCGTGCGCCGGAGGAGGCCCTGGGACCCGGTCCAGACTTCGGCGGTGGTGAGGGCCAGGGTTTTCCGGAGGGACTCGGCTACTTGCAGGAGCAGCTCGTCCATGGGGACCGCCCGGGAAAGCCGGCTCCCGAACGCCCGCAGCACGGCGTCGGGCGCCTCCCGCTCGCCGTACACGATGCGGTTGGCATACAGGGCCAGCCGCCGGCGAGCCGGTCCGTACAGGAGCGCCGCCACTCCGGCGGCGACCATGGACAGGATCAGGAGGGAGCGGTCAGAACGGGTGGGCGTGTTACCCAGGCCGGCCACGATAACCAGGTACACGGCGGCAACGACGCCGGTCAGCCCGGCCAGCGAAACGGAATAGGTAAGGATCCGGTCGACCCGGCCGGCAAAACGCCGGGTACCGCACATCCCCACCGCGACGGCGAAAGGCAAGAGGGCGGCCGTGAGGACAAGGGAGGCCCGGGCAGGCCAATCGACCAGCACCCACAGCGCCAACGACACGAGCAGCATCTCCACGGCCACCGCCGCCGCCCATCCAAACCATTGCATCCGCTGACGTTCGAGACCGCTCGAGTGGGCGTAACGACGCTGGGAGGCGCCGGCCCCGATCGAAATAGCGATGACCGCCTCGACCAGGATGGGCCAGAGCGGGAGGCTGGGCCGCTCCGACCACAGGACCAGCCCAATGACGCCCCCGGCGATGTAGCCGCTTACGATCACTATCCGGCTCAACATGCAGCTCCCGTCGGGGATACCCAGCAGGACGTGCATGGCCGCTATCGGCAACAGCGCCAACGCCACCGGCTGAGCAAAGTGAGCCAGGGAAAGGACGGTCGACGTCACCACCGTCCCGTGCGCGTGGGCGTCGACGACAGACGCCGACACCGTCACCACCCCGGCCAGCGCAGCAAAAAGGAGCACCACGAGCGGCTGCTTCTCGCCGGAACGCCGGGCCAGCGCGATCAGGCCGGCGACGGCGAAGGCGGCGACGACTACGGCCCGGACGATTTGGCTGGCGAGGTCACCGTCCTCGTCGACCAGCGGTGCCGCTACGGCACCGGCTATGGCCACGGCCGCCAACGCCAGAGAAATCGCCGTCATGAGGGGCCGCGACCGGGTAGTGCGGGCCGCCGCGCCCTCTTCGCGGGTCGCCGCCCGGGCGCTCTCGCGCGCCTGCCCAAGCTGGCTGACGACGATCGGGGCGCTCATAGTGTGCCGCTCATAGTGTGCCGCTCATAGTGTGGTGGTCACGACCGCCGCACTGGTGACCTCAGTGCCGGCGGCTGCCTCCTCCCCCTCTACTCGGCCGTCCCGCATACGCACTATCCGGGTGGCCGGGGCGGCCACCGACTCGTCGTGGGTGACCAGGAGGATCGACTGGCCTCCGGCGTGCAACCGCCTGAACAGCTCGAGCACCTCGCGGCCCCCCTCGGAGTCCAACGCACCGGTAGGTTCGTCGGCCAGCAGCAACGTCGGGGCGTTGGCCAACGCCCGGGCGATAGCGAGCCGCTGGCGTTGTCCGCCGGACAATACTCCCGGAGCGCTTTTGGCTTTGTCAGCCAGGCCGAGCAGGTCGAGCAGGTCTCGCGCCCGGCTCTCGGCCCGCTTGCGGCCGGTACCGGCGATCACCGCCGGCAGGGTCACGTTCTCCAGCACGCTCATACCTTCGAGCAGGTTGAAGAACTGGAAGACGATCCCGATGTGACGGCGCCTCATCCGGGCCAGCCCGCTCTCGTCCATGGTGCTCAGGGCCTCGCCGGCGACGATGACCTCCCCCTCGCTCGGTACATCGAGGCCGGCGACCAGGTTGAGGAGCGTGGACTTGCCGCACCCCGACGGGCCCATAATGGCGACGAACTCGCCCTGCTCAATGGCCATGTCCACCCCGCGGAGGGCGCGCACAGGGGCGCCCTCGGCCTCATAGGTCTTGCGCAGGCCGTGGGCCTCCATGACGTTCATAGTTCCTCCTGGCACGTCTCCGGCAGGCATGTCTCCTCCTGATCGCAGTCTCGGGGCCACGCCATCTCAGCGACGCCCATCGCTATACGGGCCATCACTTGGCCAACCCTGTCTCATTAGCCGAGGGGCCGAGGCGCCACGCCGATACGGGCGTGCCCCGCCCTTTCACCAGGGCAGGTGGCAATTCCTCGGCCGCGGGCGGATCGGGCAGGGAACGAAACGTCGCCTCGCTCAGCACCACCTGGCCCGGGCCGGCCCACTGCTGGAGGCGCTGGGCCAGGTTGACCGTGTCACCTACCATCGTGTACTCGAGGTGCTCGTCCGAGCCGAGCAGCGCCGCCGCTACGGGGCCGGTCGTTATCCCGATGCCGAGATCGAAGCAAGGAAGGCCCTCTTCTCGCCAGCGGTCGTTGACTTTGTCCTGGCGGGCGTGCATGGCTCGGGCCGCCTCCACGGCTCTGCCGGCGTGGTCGTCGATCGGCACAGGGGCACCGAAAACCGCCATCACGGCATCGCCGACAAACTGCATCACGGTCCCGCCGGCGGAGACGATCGCCCTGTTCATCTCGCCCCGGTGGACATTGAGCTGCCCGGCCAACGCGCTCGGGTCCGTACGCTCGGCGATAGTGGTGTAGCCCCGGATGTCGGACATGAGGACGCTCACGACCATCTGGACGGTCTCGCCCGGGTTGCAGCCTTGCTCCCTCAGCATTTCTGCCACCCCGCCAGGCAGCAACCGGCTCAGGGTCTCTCCTTGCTCCTCCCGGTTCACGATGGCTTCGTAAAGACTGCGCAAGCGGCGCACCGAGTTTTGGCCGCCGCTGCTGGCGTCTTCCGCCATGCGGATGAACAGCCTCTCGACGGCATCAGCGGCCGCTGAAGGCGTCGTCCCCTGGGCAACGGCGATGGCCTTGATCGGACGGCCCTCGGCCACCAGTCTCAACAAGTCCTCTTCCGCCGGGCTGAGCTCGCCCTTACGGGTGACGGGGTGCACCATGGCATCGACGATGGCGGGGTCCAGGACTGACCCTCCGCTGGCCACCGCCCTGACGGCCCGGGCCAGCTGGTCACCTTCGGCCACCCGGTCCTTCAGCAGGTAGGCGTAGCCGGCCGACCCTTCGGCCAATAGCGAGATGGCGTACTCGGGGTCGTCGAACTGGGAGAGCACGACGATACCGGTCCCCGGGTGACGTTTGCGGATCTCATGCGCCGCCTCTATGCCCTCCTGTTGGAACGAGGGTGGCATCCGGATGTCCGTGACGACGACTTGAGGCGCCAGCTCCGACGCCCTCGACACCAGTTCGTCGTAGTCGGCCGCAGTTCCCACAACGCTGAAGTCGTGCTCGAGCGAGATCAGGGCGCGCACGCCCTCCCGGACGATCAGGTTGTCGTCGGCCAGGAAGACGCTAATGGTGGAAGTCCCGACAGTATGGCCGGCCTGCACTTCAGCCCAGCTCCTCCCGGCGATGGCCGGCGCTCAGTTGCTCGAGGGCACCGCGGTCAACCTGGTCGGCCGAGGCCATGGCCAGCTTGCACTTGGTCACCGCCCTCACCGTAGAAGTCCGTTTGCCGCCTTCGAGTACGGCACGCTCACCGTGCAAAGAGCCGGGGCCGTACTCGGCCAGGCGCTGGCCGTCGACTTCCACCCGCACGACGCCGTCGAGCACGAGGAACAGGTCGTCGCCCGGCTGGCCCTGCTCCGTGATCAGGGCACCTTCTTTCACCGTCCGGACCTTGGGATTGGCCCGGCCGTGCATGAGCTCGACGGACAGCTGGCGTTCGAGGGCCGTCTCCACCTCCGTGGCCAGGGCGGGCGAATCCTGATCGCCCCAGGGGCTGTGTTTGCCAAACGCCCTTCTGTACCACTGGGAGAAATCGATCAGGCCGCTCTTTTTGACGAGCTTGCCATCGGTGTCGTACAGCCAGTGACGGGGGAACGGGCTAGCCCCGGCCAGAGTGTGCTCTACCGTGCCGTCGGCGTGGATCTCGAGCGCTACGGTCGTCCAGGCTAGCGGCGCGCTGAACTGAACAAAAGGCGCCCGCCTGACCCGGCGGGGAGCCGGCACCCCGGTGCGCCCGCCGCTGGTTTGCTCAAACCTGGCGCTCGCCAGGGCCACGCCCGGGGACGGGCGCAGGTCCGGCAGGGGGAAAGCCTGAAAAACGGCCCGTTTGGGCCGAGTTGCAGGGTGGTCGAACCGATCCAACCTCTGCCCGACTGACCGCAATCGACAATGCGGCCGTCTTTTACTTCGGCCCATGCCGTCAGCTGGTTGGCAAAACGGAACCGGTCGGCTTCACGCAACTCTTCGAGGTCCCCGATGACATCTGGCGGCGGTTGGTCGTAATGGGCTATGCCCGTTTCGAACGGCAACCTGGTTGCCCCCGCCACCGCCTCGGATGGGATCCACGAAATCGACGTGACAGCGGCTTCGATACGCATATGCGTACGATACGCGTCGCACCTGGAGTCCCCAAAGGGTGATGACCGGTGTCCGTGCGCTGGTGATCACTCGTGCCATGGGGTGGGGCTGGCACCACCCTGGATGGGATTTCAGCCTCTTTTGGCCAGTGCTTTTAGCGCCGTTCGGGCCGCCCAGTACCCGCACATGCCGTGTACGCCACCTCCCGGGGGCGACGACGACGAGCATAAGTAGACGCCCGGCACCCCCGTGCTGTAATTGTCCCAGCGCACCGTGGGGCGAAAGATGGTCTGGCGCAACGTGGCCATGCCCCCGCTGATATCCCCACCTATGTAATTAGGGTTCGCTTCCTCGGTCTGGGCCGCCGTTTTACACGCCCGCGCCAAAATCAAATCCTTGAACCCGGGAGCAAAACGCTCTATTTGCGCTTCTATCCGATCGGTCATATCGGTTTCTGAACCGGCGGGCACATGGCAATAGCCCCAAAGCGTGTGCCGGCCGGCCGGGGCACGGGTGGGGTCCACCACTCCGGGCTGGGCGACGATGCAAAAGGGGCGTTCGGGGTGACGGCCGGCGGCCACGTCGGCCTCCGCCGCCGCCACTTGCTCGAAGGTCCCTCCAAGGTGGAGTGTCCCCGCCTGCCTGCACGCCTCCGCCTCCCAGGGGACCGGGCCGCTCAAGGCCCAGTCGACCTTGCATACCCCGGCGCCATAGCGGTACCGCGACAGTGCGTGCCGGTAAGACGGCGTCGCCCGCAACCCGACCAAATTGACCATTTGACGGGTGGAAATATCCAACAAGGCCGCCTTCGGGCGCCCCAGTTCCTCGAGGCTTTTGACCCATCTCCCGACGTGGAACTCGGCCCCCATGGAGGTCAGTTCGGCGATCAGGGCCTCGACCAAGCGGCTGCTGCCGCCCTCGACGACCGGCCACCCATAGGTGTGGCCCAGGGCCACGAACAACAGCGCAAAGGACCCGGTTAGAGGTTGGTCGAGGGTCAGCAGCGAGTGGGCGGCGGCGCCGGCCACCAACGCTCTCGCTTCTTCGGTGTTGAACAGGCGGGCCACCCACGACGCCGGGAGCAGCCCGGGAAGCGCCAAGCGGGCGGTAGCCAAGGGGTGGGCGGGCGCAAAGCGGAGTGGTCCCAGGATGGTCGGGATGGCCTGGCGAATGCCGGGAACCAGGGGCCCGAACAGCTGCCGGTACGCCTTCGCGTCCGGGCCGAGACCCGAGGCCGTGTCCTCGACCGCCCCACCGACCACGGCGGCCCGGCCTCCATCCAGCGGGTGGGCAAAAGCTACCGGCGGGGTCAGCATTTTTACCCCCCGGGCGGCCAGGTCGACACTCTGAAAAAACGGCGACGCCAACACCAGCGGGTGCACGGCCGAGCACACGTCGTGACGGTACCCGGGCAACGTCAGCTCCGCCGTCCGGCACCCGCCGCCGAGCACGGCCGCCCCCTCGTAAACGACTACCCGGTGGCCGGCACGGGCCAAAGTAAGGGCGGCCGCCAACCCGTTAGGACCGGAGCCCACGACGACGGAGTCAACACCGTTCACGGGTGGCACGGTAGTAGCTGGGAACCAGCGGGGCATGGACATGTCGGTCCAGTACCGCTGGGCTGGGGCGGGACTGCTCGGTCCCGCACCCCCCACATCGAGCCCGATACAGCGGTACGGTTTTGCCTGTGACATCGCTCATCGAGCTAGGCGAACGGGCCAAACGGGCCAGTCGCGCTCTCGCCCTCGCATCATCCAGCACCAAGGACGCCGCCTTGCTGGCCGCCGCCGACCTTCTCCTTCAGAAGTCCGACGAGGTCATGACTGCAAATGGCTCCGACGTCGAACGGGCCGAAGCAGATGGCGTTCTACCGGCTGTGGTCGACCGGCTCAGGCTTTCAGAGGCGCGGTTGGCGGCCATGGCGGACGGGCTTCACCAGGTGGCCGCGTTGGCGGACCCCGTCGGTGAGGTAACCGGCGGGTGGGTACGCCCGAACGGGCTCCGGATCGAGCAGGTCCGGGTCCCTCTCGGGGTTGTCGCCATCATCTACGAGAACCGGCCCAACGTTACGAGCGACGCTGCTGGGCTCTGCCTGAAAGCGGGCAACGCCGCCTTCTTGCGGGGCAGTTCGGCCGCCCTGGCGTCCAACTTGGCCATCGCCGGCGCCCTTAGAGAGGGGTTCGCAAAGGCAGGGTTACCAGAGGACTCGCTCGTCATAGTGGAGGACACGAGTTATGAGTCCGCCCGCGAGTTCATGCGCCTTCGGGGCTTGGTCGATTGCCTTATCCCTCGCGGCGGCCCTTCCCTGGTAAAGGCCGTGCTCGAGAACGCCACCGTGCCGTACGTGATAGATGGGGACGGTAATTGCCACCTGTACGTCGACGCCTCGGCTGACCTGGAAATGGCACTGTCCTTACTCGTTAACGGAAAGACCCAAAGGCCGAGCGTCTGCAATGCCACTGAATCGCTCGTGGTGCACCGGGAAATCGCCGGCCAATTCCTGCCCGCCGCCAGCGAAGCGCTAAGAGACGTCCGCCTGGTCGGCGACGATTTGGCCCGGTCCATCGTCCCCTCTATCGGCCCGGCTACCGAGGAGGACTGGGGCCGAGAGTACCTGGATCTCGTACTCAGCGTCCGGGTGGTGGACGACCTGGACGCGGCCATCGCTCATGTGCAGCGGTACAGCTCTGGGCACACCGAAGCCATCGTCACCCGCGACCTGGGGGCGGCCCAACGCTTCGTACGCGAGGTCGACTCCGCCGCCGTAGTGGTCAACGCGTCGACTCGGTTTACCGACGGCGAACAGTTCGGCTTCGGGGCAGAGATTGGCATAAGCACTCAGAAATTGCACGCTCGCGGACCCATGGGCCTGCGCCAGCTGACGACTACGAAGTACATAGTGACCGGCAACGGCCAGATCCGTAGCTGACGCCATCCGGTATGCCCCGCCGGCCACCTGTTCGCCAGTTTTATTGGAGGGCGGCCGGCGAGATTGGCCTCTGGTAAGATGAGCCGATGACGACGACCGGTTCCCCTGCTGAACGTTTTGAGAGCCCACGGGCGGCAAATGACGCTCTGAGATCGGTCGGTTACCTGGCGGACGAAGGCATCGCCGCCGTGGTCTTCCTGGCCGACCGGCTCGGGAAACCGGTCCTGGTCGAGGGGCCGGCCGGGACGGGAAAAACCCAGCTGGCCAAGTCGGTGTCCGAGATGACGGGGGCGCGGCTCATCCGCCTCCAGTGTTACGAGGGCCTCGACGAGTCGAAGGCCCTTTACGAGTGGAACTACAAAAAGCAGCTGCTACGGATCCAGGCGGAGCAGGTTACCCAAGAAGGCGAGACGTGGCAGGAACTGGAAGAGGACATATTTTCTGAGCCCTTTTTGATGCCCAGGCCACTATTGGAAGCGATCCGGGCCACCGAGCCGGTTGTCCTGCTCATCGACGAAGTAGACCGCGTCGAGGTCGAAACCGAAGCCCTCCTCCTGGAGGTGCTGTCGGACTACCAGGTCTCGGTGCCCGAGATGGGCACTGTGAGGGCTACCCAGATCCCCTTGGTTTTCCTCACGTCCAATAACACACGGGAATTGTCCGAAGCGCTGAAACGTCGCTGCCTCTTCTTGCACCTCGACTACCCGCCGGTCGAGCGCGAGCGCCAGATCGTGCTGGCCAAGGTGCCCGGCATCGAGGAGGCCTTGGCGGACCAGGTGGTGCGCACGGTGAAACTGATCAGGGCACTCGAGCTGAAAAAAGCGCCGTCGGTATCGGAAACCCTCGACTGGGCCAGGACGCTCGTGCTGCTGGGCATATCCCATCTCGACACGGCCACGGCCAAGAACACGTTGAACGTGCTATTGAAGCATCGCTCCGACATCGACCGGGCGGCAAAGGAGCTCGTGGCGACGGACGAATGAGCACAGCGGAATGAGCACAGAGGAATGAGCACAGAGGAATGAGCACTGCAGCGACGACGCTGGCGACAGGGCTGTATGGGACCTTCGCCGAGTTCGTCGACGAGTTGCGGGGCGCCGGCGTGCCCGTGAGCACGACCGAGGTGCTGGACGCCACCGAAGCTCTTCGGCACTTGCCGCTGGAGGACCGTGAGGCGGTGAAGCTGGGCCTGGCCGCCGCTCTGGTGAAGGAAGAGGGCCATTGGCGGACCTACGAGACCCTGTTCGAGCTCTATTTCTCGTTGCGGGGCCGTGGTTTAGCCGAAATCGCCGGCACCGCTGCCGGATCACTCGGCGCCTCGGCCGACGACGCGGAGCTGACCGCCTCGGAATTGGCCGAGCTGGCCTACAAAGCGCTCATGGAAGGCGACCCGGAGCTCATGGCGGCGCTGGCCCGGGCCGCTGTCAGCCGCTTCGCCGGCATGGAGCCGGGGAGGCCCGTAGGTGGCAGTTATTACGTTTTCAAAACGCTCCGCCAATTGCAGGCCGATGCTTTGCTGTCCCGGCTAATGAATTCCGTAGAAGAGGCCGAAGGGTTGGAGGGCCTCACCCTGGTCAACGAGTACCGGCGGCGGTTCGAGCGCTTGCGCGAAGAGGTGGAGGCGGAGGTGCGCCGGCGTTTGGTGGCCGATCGGGGCGCAAAGGCGGTAGCCCGGGCCACCCGGCGCCCTTTGCCGGAAGACGTCGACTTCATGCACTTAGGAAAAGAGGAGCTGGCCGCACTCCAGCGCACAGTCCAGCCACTGGCGCGCAAGCTCGCCGTTCACCTGGCCCGCAAACGGCGGACGCATCGCCAGGGGCGCCTCGATTTTCGGGCCACAATGCGACGTTCTTTGTCCTTTGGCGGCGCTCCTGCTGACCCCCGCTTCAAGGCCCCGCACAAGTCAAAACCAGAGCTATGGGTGCTGGCAGACATTTCGGGTTCCGTGGCCGCCTTCGCCCGCTTCACGCTCCAGCTCGTTTATGCCCTGTCATCTCAGTTTTCCCGCACACGTGCTTGGGCTTTTGTCGACGGGATAGACGAGGTTACGGGTTTTCTGAAAGGTGAGGACGACATTGCGGCGGCCGTAAATCGCATCAACACGGAAGCCGACGTCATTTGGGCGGAAGGCCACTCCGACTACGGCCACGCCCTGTCAGAGTTTGTCGAGCGTTGGGGTAAAGAGGTCACAGCCCGCACCACCGTCCTGGTGTTGGGGGACGCCCGCAACAACTACCACTCAGTGCAACCGTGGGCCATCGCCGAACTGGCCCGTCGTTCCCGCCACGTGTGGTGGCTCAACCCCGAACCTCGGGCCTACTGGGACACGGGTGACTCTGTGCTGACCCAATACGGAGCGCACTGTACCGGTGTCTGGGAGTGCCGCAACCTTCGCCAATTGCGCCACTTCATCGAACAATTGCCTTAACTCGGACATCTACGTGGTTGGACGAGGCGCCTCCGGGCCCGGCGAAAATGGCGGTACGCACGTCTGACGCTCAGGAGTGCAGCCCCCGCCAGCCATGGTATATCGAGGGGCCCGAAAGGGCCCTGGTTGCGCCGCCCGTCCGCTCATAGCAGCGCTACCCTGGTTTGTTAGAGCACCAGAACAGGAGGCCCCGGCAAATGGTCCTGCTCAGCCGTGAGTTTATAGCGGTCCCCGACGACAAGAAGAACCAGATCGTCTTCAAGTGGCCGGACGTGAACATCCGTAAGTTCACCCGGGCCATCGTTAATGCGGACGAGCTAGCGCTCTTCGTCAACACCGGACAGGTAGTGGGGACGATGGGCCCCGGCCGGCACCAGATCGACGCCCAGGAGCTCCCGTTCCTCGGCATGTTCATCGACGTGGCCACCGGCGGCAACGCCTACCGGGCCGAGCTGTACTTCGTCGGGACCCGCGAATTCCCCGGGTTCACCTTTGGCGGGCGGATCGATGACGTCCAGGACCCACAGACCGGGATGATCGTCACCCTCCGGGTGTTCGGGGACTACGCCTTGCAGGTAAAAGACGCCGCCGCCCTCATCACCAACCTCGTCGGCACGGTCGACGTGACCAACAACGAGAGGGTGGCGGGTTGGGTGAGCGACCAGCTGCTCAAGGTCATGAGGACCGAGGTCACGACGCAGGTGGTACGCAACGGTTGGCCCATCCTCGGGTTGTCCGTCTACACGCCCGACATCGAAAAGGCCGTCATCGAGGCGGCCAACAACCAGCTGAGCCCCTATGGGGTGGGCCTCACCCGAATGGGGAACTTCGACGTCAACCTGTCCGAGGGAGACGAGGCTCAGCTAAAGACCTTGGCCAAGGACACTGCGTACACGCGCCTGGCCGGTGGGTTCAACCGGTACGCGGCAGGTGAGATGGCCCTCGGAGCCGGCCAGGGCATGGCCAAGGGTGGCGGGGCAGACCAAGGCGCCTTTCTGGCTGCGGGATTGGGCCTCGGTGGGCAGATGACAGGCGGACAGGGGCCGGGCAGCGAGCCTGGCCCTGTCCCTCCCTCCGGGCCCGGGTTCGCCGGCGGGGGCGCGGGCTTCGTGGGCGGCGGCCCGGCTCCAGGCAGCGGTCCCGGCGAGGGAGCGGCCGCCCCGGCAGGGGCTACCGTAACCTGCACCAACTGCCAGGCGCAGCAGCCCGCCGGCAGCAAGTTCTGCTCCTCTTGCGGTGCTGCCCTGCCTCCCCCCGCCGGCCACTGCGATGCCTGCGGGGCGGAGAACGCGGCCACGGCCAAATTCTGCGCCCAGTGCGGGCAGGCGCTCGGCCCGAAGGCCATTAATTGCCCGTCGTGCGGCACAGAGGCCGGTCCTGGTCAGCGCTTTTGCGCCTCCTGTGGCACAGCTGTAGCTGCGGCCCCGTCGGCGGCGGCTGGCGGCGCGCCTGTCACGGCGCCGGCTGGCCCGGCGCCGGACGGGGACGGTCAATCATGAACTGGAGGCTGCAGCTGTCTTGCATGTGTTGATGCACCTCTTCCTGGCCAGAGCCGGCGGGGGCGAACTGTTCGATGGGGGTGGCGGGGACAGTGGAGGCTCCACCGGTGGCTCTGGTGGATTTGGAGGAGGCACGTTCATTTTCGGTGGTGGTGGTGGCGGGATTGGCCTCGTCATCATCGTGCTGCTCGTAACGCTGGCCTTACGGACGATGAGCCGGGGGGGATGGAGGCGCGGCCGGTGGGGTGGCGGACCCTGGAGCGGTGGGCCTGGAAGGGGCGGGCCCTGGGGCGGTCGTCGCCAAGGGCCCTGGTCGACCGGTGACCAGAGCGGCCCAGGGTCGCCCGGGTCAGGTAACGGCACCAACGCCAGCACGGGCGGGCCGCCGGCCGGCGGGGACGCCGGTTGGACGGCGGGCGGCGGCGGAGCGCCGGCGGGCGGAGATGCGGGCTGGGCGGCGGGAGGTGGGAGGGCGCCAGCCAGCGGAGGCTGGAACGGGTCCGCGGGTAATGCGAATGGGAACGGAGGCGATGCTGAGGTGCCAGCTCGAAACGGCCGTGGCGCGGGTGAACGGCTGAGCAGTGTGAGCGCGGCCTGGCCGGGAGACGACAACCCGGGCTGGATGCACGACACGCGGCCCGCGGCGGCGAGCATCCCGGGCGAGATCTTCCCTGAAAGCCACGCCCGAGCCGTCCAGGCCGCCAGTCCTGTGGACGTGGGCCTGGCCGCCATAAAGGCACACGACCCGAGCTTCGACCTGGAACAGTTCACCCAGCAGGTGCAGCGGTCCTTCTTCATCGTCCAGGAGGCCTGGAGCGAGCGCAAGCCGGAGATGAGCCGGCAGGTGATGGCTGACACCCTCTGGCAGCAGCACCGGGACCAGATCCAGGGCTACATCGACGGCCACAAACACAACATGCTGGATTACCTGGCCGTGTCCAACGTCTGGCCAGTGGCGGCGAGCTCGGACAGTACCCATGACACCATCGCGGTCCGCATCATGGCCGCCTGCGCTGACTACGACGTGGACGACAAGAACGGGCGCGTAGTGCGAGGGGACCACCAGGTCCGGCAGTGGGCAGAGGACTGGACCTTTCAGCGCTCTTCCCAGGCGGTAACGAAAGAGGGCGGGACGGCGCTGGCCTCAAAGTGCCCCAACTGTGGCGCCCCTCTTGACGTGGACCTGGCCGGCGTTTGCCGCTACTGCAAGGCCCCCATCATGTCGGGGCAGTACGACTGGGTGCTGGCGAGGATTTCACAGGTCGGCTAGACCGGCTGGGCGCCGGTGGCGGAGACGATTTCAGCAGGCCCGTGCTCCGAATTTCCTGCGGGAGCGCCCAGGCCAGCATCTTGTTGTAGATGTTGAGGATGTCGTAGCCGTAGGCCGGGCTGCTGGCCCAGGTCCCAGCCAGCGACATCCACGTCAAGCAGCACCCTTCGATCCCGAAATTGGAAGAGGGCTTGCCGTATTCACCCGCCAGGTGAGGAGGGGTGGCGTACACCTGAAGGAGCTCCTCCTGGCTGAGCACGCCTGTCATGGCCGAAGGGAACCGCCACCCGTGTTTGCAGGTATCGCAGGCGCCTATCCCGGCGAAATTGTTGAACTCAGGCGCGTCCTGCCCGTACGAGGGGAAGGAAAAATAGCCCGTCTCGATCACGGACTGCGCAAAGGCGATGTCGCCCCGTACCCCGGTGAGATCCGCGGCCTTGAAGTAATCATCCACCAGCTGGCCGAAAGGCACAGTAACGCGGGCGTGGTAGCCCGTTGAAGCGAACCAAGCCGCAACCTGAGAGGCCGACAGGACCGATGGGCTCAAGATGCTCGGCCCATCGCCGGCCATGGCCTGCAGTGAGGGCGGAGCCGGTTGTCCCTGGGCCGGCGCCGGATTGGCCGAGGACGCCAGCGCGGGCACGAGCGAGCCCCTGTCATCAGAACCACGGCCGGGATCCGGGTCATTGGCGCCCGACTGGCGTGGCGCGAACTTCCCCTCCAGCAGAGCCAAAGCCTGGAGCGGCTGGGCCGGGGCGACGCCGGGGACCGTAGCCCACAGCTTGGCCACCGATACATCCTGGCGAGAGAGCGTCACCTGGGTGTCGGCCGCCTTTTCTACCGCCTTGGCCTGAAGCGTCTTACCCCAGTCCACGACGACGATGGCGCGAGCCTTGCCGACGTTGACGATGCTCTGGGCCAAGCGCAGCTCCGACCGCTTGAGCCCTGACGTGGTGGTGGCGGCGGCCACCCCGGCCAGCTCGTCCTGGGCCAGCTCTGTCTCTTTGCTGCCCAGATAATTGAGGTCGATGGTCGCCCGTCCCGTGTAGACGGCCAGGCCCAGTTCGCTTAGTGCGTTCTTGTACGTCTGGACGGTCGCCCTCGCTTTTGCCTCGGCCGCGAGGGCTTTGTGCACGTCGAGCTTGGAGGCGTTCCAAACGCCGATGGCCACCGCCACAGAGTGAGCCGCCGCCCTCGACCCGGCCTCCGCCCGCCGCACGTACTCTTGGGCCGCGCTGTAGGCGTCCAGCCCCCAAAACTGCCGCTCCTCTGAGCCCATCAAGGCCAGGAGCCGTTCGGCTTGGGCCGCTTGTCGCCTCTCGAGCGCCGCCAGGGCGGCGGCGGCCGCAGCCGCCGCCTTTTCCGCCTTTTCCTTTTTCGCGGCAGCGGCCTTCGCGGCTGCGGCCGCCTTCGCCACCTGCGGTCCCGAGCTCTTCTCCCAACCCGGCTGAGCGGCCCCGGCCGGCGGCGCTGTAGCTAGAAGCGCGGCCCCGAGGGCGAGGGCCAAAGCGGCTGCTTTTGCTCCGCGGCCAGGTGATCCACGTACGCGGCAAAGCCGGCGGGCATCACTGCTCGACATGGCTGCTCGCTTCACCTGTCTGCAACTGCTCTCGGTTGGTCTCGCCCGATCGCCGGGATCGTTAGCTACCCGTTCCTAGGCTTGCCCATGCAGGTGACCGGGCACAAGCCGCATTGAGCGAACCGTACAGGCCAAACTGACCCGAGTCTGACATTGACCTAGTGAAAACCGGGTCCCGTGGCCTTACGTGGACGACCGGCGGTTGCCCCGCCCTCCCGTGGACCGGTTCGGGTTACAGAGCGTGCTCGAAGCACGTGTGTGCTACTTGGCCGGCAGCTCGTCGTGCAGCCCGCACTCCGTCTTCTCGAGGCCGGCCCAGCGCCCGGCCCGGACGTGATCGCCCGCGGCCACCGGGCGAGTGCACGGCCAGCAACCGATCGACGGGTAGCCCTTGTTGACCAGAGGGTTGACGGGGACATCGTGGTCGGCGATATAGCCATCGACGTCGAGGTCGGTCCAGTTGGCCAGAGGGTTGAGCTTCACCAGCCCCCGGCGGTCCCGGCTCACGATCGCCGCCTCTCGCCGGGTGTCCGATTCCTCCCGGCGCAGCCCGCTCATCCACGCCTTTTTACCGAGCAGCGCCCGCTCCAGCTGGGCCACTTTGGCGGGGGTGCAGCAGCTCACCGGGTCAGACTGCCAGAGGGGGACCGGGTAGTGCGGGACGGTCATGATGCGAAGGTTGAGCCCGTAACGCCGCCTGACCAGCTCTACTGTCGCCAGCGTCTCTGGGAAGTGGTACCCGGTATCGATGAAAACGACCTCGACCCCCGGCTCCACCTTGGTAGCTATGTCGATCAACACCGCGTCCGTCATGGAGGCGGTCAGGCACAGGTGAGGGTGAAAGTTTTCCACGGCCCACCCAACGATTTCACCCGCTGAGGCGGTCTCGAACTTCGCATTGAGGTCCACGAGGGCCTCGTCGGTCAGTTCATCGGTGCTGGGGACGTCAAGCAAAGTCACAACATTACCTTTCCCGGCAAGACGGCTGCGCAATACCCCGCGTCATACCCCTGCGCACTCGCCGACTCCGACCTCCGCCACGTAGGGGCCTGTCTCGTCGAAGTCTATGTAGTAGTCGGGCCGTTCCTCGGGGGTGGGCCAGTTATCGAGGTCAGCCAGGTCCGCGGCGACCGTCTTGGCCCCACCTGAACGTGACAGCCAGCCAGTGAAGTCCTCTCCGGCCTGCCGCTCTTCGGCGAACCGGCCCACGATGCGCACGGTCGCCTCCGCGCAAGCTTTGGCCGGCAAGCGCATGGCTCGCTGGCCGAACTCGATCTCGGTCTGGCCCACGTGCCCGCCTAGAAGGAGCTGGTAACCGGGCGCCGGCCTTCCGTGGGCCCGTCGCTCGGCCCCATTGAACCCGATGTCCGCTATATGGTGCTGCCCGCAACTGTTGGTGCAGCCCGAGATGTTGACCCGCACGCCGCCCACGTCGGCCAGGCCCGCCTTTTCGAGGGCCTTGCCGATATCGTCGGCCAAGCCGCGGCTCTGCGTGACGGCCAGGTTGCACGTGTCAGCCCCGGGGCAGGAGACGACGTCCCGGGCCAGTTCGGCGCCAGGTTCCGCCATGCCGATGGCGTCCAGCCGGCCGTAGAGCTCGGGGAGTTGGTCTGCTTGGAGGTCGCGGAAGGCGAGGTTTTGCCGGTTGGTGATCCTGACGCTCGCTCCCAGCTCGCGTTGTATAGCCGCCAGTTCACGGAACTGGGACGAGGTGATGTCGCCCAACCGGGCATAGGCAATGGCAGAGACGGTGCCCTTGGCCACGCCGATCACAACGTTGGCCGCTTCCCAGCGCTTGTAAGGGTCACCAGGACCGAGGCGCAGCGTAACCGGCGTACCCACCGGGGTGGGCGACAACCCAGTGGCCACGCCTGCCGGCGCATCGCCAAGCTCCTCGACCACGGCGGGTATGCCCCCGGGCCAAGTGCTGGAGGCCACGAGCAGCCGGCGTTCCTTCAGGACGCGCTCGCGAAGCTCGTCGATCCCCATGGTGTCGACTACCCACTTGAGCCTGGCCCGCAACTTGTTGTCACGATTGCCGTAGTGGTCGAACGTCCGCAGGACCGCTTCGAGCGTGGCGAGCAGAAGCTCACGGGGGGTGAACTCCTCGAGAGCCTGAGCAGGGTGGGGGTTGGCGCCCAGCCCGCCAGCGACGAAGACCCGGAAGCCCGGCTCTGTCGCCACCGTCCGGCAACGGCCTGGACACGGCCACGACGCCAACGTCGTTGAACATGGCCTGGCCGCAATCGGTGACGCATCCGGAGAAGTTGATCTTGAACTTGCGCGGGAGGCGCTGAGCGTACGGGTGGTGGAGGAAGTGGCGAAAGGCCGCTTCCGCCCACGGCGTGATGTCGAGCACCTCGAAGGGGCAGGCGCCGGCGAGGTGACAGCCCGTGATGTTGCGCACGGTGTCGCCGCACGCCTCACGAGTCGTCAAACCGACTCGAGCGAGGTCCCGTAGGAGCGCCGGGACCCGCTCGAGCTCGACGAAGTGGAACTGGATGTTTTGACGGGTGGTGAGGTGCCCCCAGCCACGGCTGTAGCGGTCAGCCACGTCAGCGAGCAGCTCGAGCTGTTCGGGGCTGATCGAGCCGTACGGGGCCTTTATCCGCACCATCTGGTGGTGGCCACCCTGGCGCTGCCCGTAGATACCGTTGTTGAGGCGGAAGATCCTGAACTCGTCGTCTTCGAGCCGGCCAGCCAGGTAATCCTCCAGCATTGTGTCGAACTTGGCGATATCAGCTTCGAGCTCGGCGGCGATCTCCCTAGTCACTAAGGCCGCAGTCATCGAGGTCCATTCTTATCATTCCTGATCGCATTAGTCAACTTTTATAGGCGGGCGGCCAACGCCGCGAGTAAGGCCCTGATCACAGGCAGCGCCGAGGGCGGCGGGATGCCTGGCGGGGTGCCCGGCGGGTTGCCGGTGCGAGCCCGCAGTCTGCCGCCGGAGCCGCCTCGCCGGCGATTCGACCACAATAGGTGGTGTGACGTGCGGAGACTGTGGACGGAGCGCGGTCGAAACCGGCCCTGCCCGGTGCGACAGGCGGGCTCTCGGCGCGTTAGTTGGCTTTCGGCGTACCTTTTGTCGAAATCGAGCGTCAAACGCGCCGAAAGTGGCTTGGCGCGCCGAAAGACCGAGCGATGGCGGGATTACCTGGCCTGCACAGGCGGACCCGAGGCCCGCCGAGGGACGACGAGCTCCTAGCCGGCGCGGAGTAGCTCGGCCACCCGAAAAGCGAGGTCGAGGGACTGGCGGCCGTTGAGCCTGGGGTCGCACGTGGTCGTGTACCGCAGCTCGAGGTCGTCCTCGACTATCTCCTCGGCCCCCCCCAGGCACTCGGTGACGCTGTCGCCGGTCAGCTCGACGTGCACCCCGCCCGGCCAGGTCCCCGTAGCCCGGCAGGCGGCAAAAAAGCCCGAGATCTCGCTGAGCACGTCGTCGAAGTGGCGAGTCTTGCGCCCGCCCTCTGAGACGAACGTGTTGCCGTGCATCGGGTCACACGCCCACACGACCGGGTGGCCCGACTCGCGCACAGCCAGCTGCAGAGGCGGGAGCAGCTGTTCGGCCCTTTTGGATCCCATGCGGGATATCAGGGTCAGGCGCCCCGGCTCGCGCTCCGGATCCAGGACGTCGCACAGAGCCACCAGGTCATCTGGCCGGGCCGCTGGGCCGACCTTGGCCGCCACCGGGTTGTTGAGGCCCGAGAGGAAGTGAAGGTGGGCGCCATCGAGCTGGCGGGTGCGTTCACCACACCAGACCATATGGGCCGAAGTGTCGTACCAGCCGCCGGTAAGCGAGTCCCGACGGGTCAAGGCCTCCTCGTACCCGAGGATGAGAGCTTCGTGGCTGGTGTAGAAGTCGACCTGGTGGAGGCTCTCCTCGGAGCCGAGGTCGATCCCGCAGGCGGTCATGAAATGCAGTGCCCGGTCGATCTCGGCCGCGATGGCCTCGTAGCGCTCGCCCTCCCGGCTGGAGGCGACGAACTGCTGGTTCCACATGTGCACCTGCGACAGGTCGGCGAACCCGCCCTTCGTGAACGCCCGCAGGAGGTTGAGGGTCGAGGCCGACTGGTGGTAGGCGGCGATGAGGCGGGCCGGGTCCGGCCGGCGGGCATCCATCGTCGGGGCGTCGTCGTTGACCATATGGCCGCGGAAGACCGGGATCTCCAGGTCGCCCACCTTCTCGAGCGGTGCCGTGCGGGGCTTGGCGAACTGGCCGGCGATGCGGCCCACCTTGACCACGGGGGTCCCCGTCCCGTACGTCAGCACCACCGCCATCTGCAGGATGACCTTCAACTTGTCCCGGATGCTGTCGGCCGTGAAGTCATAGAACGACTCGGCGCAGTCTCCGGCCTGGAGCAGGAACGCCTTACCCGCGGCCACGGCGGCCAGCGACTTGCGCAGGGCGCGGGCCTCGCCGGCGAACACGAGCGGGGGCAGCGTGCCCAGGACCTTCAGTGATTGCTCGAGGGCATGCTCGTCCGGCCATTCCGGCTGCTGCTCTGCCGGTCGGCTCCGCCACGAGGTGGGCGTCCATTCGTTCACAGCGTTTAACGGTGTCAGGCGCAGTGACCCAGAGCAAGTCGTTTACCTACCCCGATCCGCCAGTAGAGGGCTCGGGTGGGTGACCAGCCTGCGCTCGGGCCGGGCCGTACGCGGCTGATCTTCTATCGTGCAGGTCGGAATGGGAGAACGGATCGGCATCCTCGGAGGTACCTTCGACCCCATACACGTCGGCCACCTCGTGGCCGCCGTCAATGCCCATCACGACCTCGGTCTCGACCGGGTGGTGCTGATGGTGGCCAACGTTCCCTGGCAGAAGGCGGGTGCCCGCCAAGTGACGCCGGCGGAGGACCGCTTCGCCATGGTCAAAGCGGCGGTCGGCGAGGTGCCAGGCCTGGAAGCCAGCCGGCTGGAGATCGATAGAGGCGGCCCTTCTTACACGGCGGACACGATCGCCGAGCTGCGCACCCTGCACCCCGACGCCGAACTGCTCGTCATCGTGGGCTGGGACGTCAGTGCCGAGCTGTCCACCTGGGAGCGGCTGGAGGAGATAAGGGACCTGGCCACCCTCGTGGTGGTGAACCGGCCCGGCACCCTCCCCCCGGTCGGGTTGTTGCAGGACGGCTGGCGCCTGAAGGAGGTCACGGTGCCCAACCTCGAGATCTCGAGCACGGACCTGCGGGCCCGGGCCGCCAGCGGGCGCCCCCTCGATTACCTAGTCCCGGCGGCGGCTGTCCGCGTCATCAGGGAGCGTGGCCTGTATTCTTTAAGTGGATGACCACAGCCCTCGGGGTCAACCCGGAGCCAGCCTTAACCGCACCGTCTGGTACGCCTGACGTGCGGACCAGAAGCCAAAGGCGGTCAGACCGACGCAAGCGCAGGACCGAGAAGGTCGTCGCCGTTCTCGTGCTGCTGGTTGCGCTCATCGTCACAGTGGTCCTGCTCGGGTTGCAATGGCTCGGCAACCAGGGCCAGGCGAGCCTCGCCCCCATTCCCACGAGCCATACGTTCCTTAGTGAGGTGCAACCTTCTTGACCTTCGCCCCCAATGCTCCTGGAGCTTGGGCGGGCAATGGTGCCACTGTCGGCAGTTCCACCGCTGAACAAATACGCGACCGCGTCGCGCTAGCGGCCAGAGCTGCCTCCTCGAAGCTTGGTCGAGACACGCTCGTGCTCAACGTCGAGAACCTTATGGGCCTGACTGACGCGTTCGTGATCACCAGTGGAACCAACCCCCGCCAAGTACACACGATAAGTGATGAAGTGGAGCGGCAGCTGAAGCTGGCCGGCGCCGGCGGCCCGCGCTCCGTGGAGGGCCTCGACGACCAGCGCTGGGTCCTGATGGACTACGGCGACTTCATCGTCCACGTGTTCCTGGAAGAGACGCGTCTCTTCTACGACCTCGAGCATCTCTGGGGCGATGCCCCTCGTTGGGCCTGGGACGACCAAGCGGACGAGCTCGTCACCACTTAGACGACGTTGACGTACGGCGCAAGCGGAAAAAGAAAAGGCAGGGCGTGTGTGGCGCGTACGCTCATCGTTCTTTTGGCGTGAGCGAACGTGCTACAACGTCCTGCCTGAGGTCTAGAGCGGACTAGGCGCTCTGGATCTTTATCTCGATGTCGACGCCGGCGGGAAGCTCGATGCGCTGGAGCGAGTCGACTGTTTTTGACGTGTGCTCGACGATATCGAGCAGCCGCTTGTGCACGCGCATCTCGAAATGCTCACGGCTGTCCTTGTACTTATGGGGGCTCCGGATCACCGTGTAGCGGTTGATCTCGGTGGGTAGAGGGACGGGGCCGCGCACCTTCGCCTGGGTGCGCAGCACCGTCTCCACTATCTTTTTCGTCGACTGGTCTATGACCTCGTGGTCGTAAGCCTTAAGCCGGATCCGTATGCGCTGCCTGGCACCGTCAGCCACGAGATCTCTCCGTCCTTACTTGATGATCTTGGTGACGCGGCCGGCACCAACGGTGCGGCCGCCCTCGCGGATGGCAAAGCGCAAGCCTTCGTCCATAGCGATCGGCTTTTGCAATTCCACTGTCATGACTATGTTGTCGCCGGGCATGACCATTTCGGTGCCCTCAGGCAAAGTAATCGTCCCCGTCACGTCGGTTGTGCGGAAATAGAACTGAGGCCGGTAATTGGTGAAGAACGGCTTGTGCCGGCCCCCTTCATCTTTGGTCAGAACGTAGACATTGGCCTCGAAATTAGAGTGCGGCGTGATCGAACCAGGCTTGCAGAGCACCTGGCCGCGCTCGACCTCTTCTTTTTTCGTACCCCGAAGAAGGACACCGATATTGTCGCCCGCCTGGCCCTGGTCGAGGAGTTTGTGGAACATCTCGACACCGGTGCAGACAGTCCTGGCGGTCGTACGGAGGCCGACGATCTCGACGGGGTCGTTGATCTTGATAATGCCCTGCTCCACCTTTCCGGTGGCGACGGTCCCGCGGCCGGAAATGGTGAAAACGTCTTCGACGGGCATCAAGAACGGCTTGTCGATCTCGCGCACGGGCTCGGGCACGAACGAGTCGACCGCGTCCATAAGGGTCAGGATGCCCTGGACCGCGTCAGCGTCGCCTTCTAGGGCCTTCAGCGCCGACACCCGGATGACCGGGGTCTCGTCGCCTGGGAACTCGTAGAAGTTGAGCAGCTCCCGCACCTCCAGCTCGACCAGGTCGAGCAGCTCCTCGTCGTCCATGGCGTCGGCCTTGTTGAGGGCGACGACGATCGAGGGCACGCCCACCTGGCGGGCCAGCAGTACGTGTTCGCGCGTCTGGGCCATCGGGCCGTCCGGCGCCGACACCACCAGGATGGCACCGTCGACCTGAGCGGCGCCGGTGATCATGTTCTTGATGTAGTCGGCGTGGCCAGGCATGTCCACGTGGGCATAGTGGCGCTTGTCGGTCTGGTACTCGACGTGGGCGATGTTGATCGTGATCCCGCGCTGCTTTTCCTCAGGGGCCTTGTCGATCTGTTCGAAGGCCACGAAGGAGTTATGTGACGGGTCCTTGCCGGCGAGGACCTTGGTGATCGCCGCGGTCAAGGTAGTCTTGCCGTGGTCGATATGCCCCATCGTGCCTACGTTGAGGTGGGGCTTGTTCCTCTCGAACTTTTGCTTGGCCATTTAGAATTGCTCCCTATGCGTATCCGGCTACCGACCGGAGGCGGTTTAGTACCCTAGCAGAGGCGGTGGATGATCTATTCACCGCGCACCCGTGCCACTATTTCCTTGGCGACCTGGTCGGGCACCTCTTTATAACTACTGAACTGCATTGTGTAGGTCGCCCGGCCCTGGGTGCGGCTACGCAGGTCTGTGGCGTAACCGAACATCTCGGCGAGCGGCACTTCCGCCCGGACAACCTGGTTGTTCGCCCTCTGGTCCATACCTTCGACGTGACCGCGGCGCGACGCCAGGTCGCCTATCACGTCCCCCAGGTAGTCCTCCGGGGTCACGACCTCGACTGCCATTATCGGCTCGAGCAGCACTGGCCCGGCCCGCCGGCACGCTTCCTTGAAGCACATCGACGCCGCGATCTTGAACGCCATCTCCGAGGAGTCGACGTCGTGGTACGAACCGTAGACGAGCGTGGCCCGGAGGTCGACGACCGGGAACCCGGCCAGCACTCCTGACTGCATGGCGTCCTGGATGCCGGCGTCTACAGCCGGTATGTACTCCTTCGGTATAACCCCGCCGGTGATCTTGTCTATGAACTCGTAGCCGCCTCCCGGGCCCGTCGGCTCGAGGTTGAGGACGACGTGGCCGTACTGGCCACGGCCTCCGGTCTGGCGGATATAGCGGTGCTCGATCTTCTCGACCTTCTTGCTGATCGTCTCCCGGTAAGCGACCTGCGGCTTGCCGACGTTGGCGTCGACGCGGAACTCACGGAGCATCCGGTCGACGAGCACCTCGAGGTGCAGCTCACCCATGCCACCGATGACCGTCTGGCCGGTCTCCTCGTCCCCATGGACCTGGAAGGTCGGGTCCTCCTCGGACAGCGTTTGCAGGGCGCGGGAAAGCTTGTCCTGGTCGGCCTTGGTCTTTGGCTCGACCGCGACGTGGATGACCGGCTCGGGGAAGTCGAGCGACTCCAGGACGATCGGGTCGCTGGGGTCGCAGAGCGTGTCACCAGTGGTTGTGTTCTTCAAGCCGACGAGGGCGATGATGTCGCCGGCGTAGGCCGTTTCGCGTGGCTCGCGGTGGTTGGCGTGCATCTGGACGATACGGCCGATGCGCTCCTTACGGTCGCGGCTCGAATTGAGGACCGAGTCGCCCTGGGCGGCCATGCCGGAGTACACGCGAGCGAACACGAGCTTGCCGAGGTGCTGGTCGGACATGATCTTGAAGGCGAGGGCAGAGAAAGGCGCCTTGTCATCGGCCGCTCGCTCCAGCGCGCGCTCGCCTTTCAGGTCCTTGCCTGTGGTGGGCGGGACGTCGAGGGGGCTCGGCAGGTAGGCGACGACGGCATCAAGCATGGGCTGGACGCCCTTGTTCTTGAACGAAGCGCCGCAAAGTACCGGGACGACCTGATTGGAAATGGTCGCCCGGCGCAGGGCGGCGCGCAGGTCAGCGCCTGTGATCTCCTCGTCGTTCAGGAACTTCTCCGTGATCCGGTCGTCGAAAGTCGACACGGTGTCGACCAGATTGGCGCGCCAGACGGCGGCCTCCGCTTCCAGGGCGGCCGGTATCTCCACCACGCTGAACGACTCGCCCCGAGACGAGCTGTCGTCCCAGACGAGGGCGTTCATTTCCAACAGGTCCACGACGCCGGCGAAGTTGCTCTCCACGCCGATCGGCAGCTGAACTACGGCCACGGCGGCACCCAGACGGTCCTGGATCATGTCGACGCACCGGGCGAAGTTGGCCCCGATACGGTCCATCTTGTTGACAAAACAGATGCGGGGTACGCCGTACTTGTCGGCCTGGCGCCATACCGTCTCGGTTTGAGGCTCGACGCCCGCGACAGCGTCGAAAACGGCGATGGCCCCGTCGAGGACGCGGAGCGACCTCTCGACCTCAACGGTGAAGTCGACGTGGCCGGGCGTGTCGATGATGTTGATGCGGTGGTCGCTCCACAAACACGTGGTGGCGGCCGACGTGATCGTGATGCCCCGCTCTTGCTCCTGGGGCATCCAGTCCATCGTGGCGCTGCCCTCGTGGACCTCACCCATCTTGTAGTTGACGCCGGTGTAGTACAAGATGCGCTCGGTCGTGGTCGTCTTGCCCGCGTCGATGTGAGCCATGATCCCGATGTTGCGGGTCTTGGCCAGAGGGAACTCTCTCTTGTTGTCAGCGTCAGCCATTGGGTTGTATGCCTCGAGGTCTTCTGTTCTGGTTTGGTAGTCGTGATGATCGCTGGGCCGGCAACTTCGCCCGTCCGTCGCCGCGGCCCTGAAGCTTTCATGAAATGTGTTGTGGTGAGCGCTGCCTTGGCTAGCTGGGCGGCCCGGTTTGGCCTCAGTTGGTCCCGCCGGTACGGCACACCTGCGGCACGACCAACTAGCTCGTCGGCCGCTGGCTTCCCAGGCTGGCCTGCGGTCTGGGACGGCAAATGTGAGCCACCTGAAGACCACCGGCTACCTGAGCCGGCACCTGGCCACGTCCAACCGCCAGGTCTCGTGATTCGGTATCTACAACGCTTGCTGTGCAACGCCGTCCCTTACGGCGTTATTCCCTTTTACCAGGGCCTTCTCTGCTACTGGCCCTGTCCTCTTACCCGCGCCTCTGTCCTTACCAGCGATAGTGGGCGAAGGCCTTGTTGGACTCGGCCATCTTGTGCATGTCTTCCCGTCGCTTGACCGCCGCCCCCACGCCATTGGAGGCGTCGAGCAGCTCGCTGGCCAGGCGCAATGACATGGTCTTTTCCCGCCGCTGCCTGGAATATCCTACCAGCCAGCGCACCGACAACGTCGTGGCACGGCGGGGCTTGACGTCGACCGGCACCTGGTAAGTAGCCCCGCCCACCCGGCGGCTCTTGACCTCCAATTGAGGCTTGGTGTTGTCGATAGCTCGCTTGAGGGTGCTGATGGGCTCGGTCGAGGTCCGTTCCTTGATGGTGTCCAAGGCGCCGTAGACGATCTGCTCGGCCACGCTGCGCTTGCCCCTCGACAGGATTTTGTTGACCACCTGCGTGACCAGGACGGAATGGTAGATGGGATCGGGCAGCAGTTCCCGGCGCGGTGCAGGACCTTTACGCGGCATTGTCTACCTAACCCTCCTAACCTTTCTTGGCGCCATAGCGGCTACGAGCCTGCTTGCGGTCACGGACGCCGGCGGTGTCGAGCGTGCCGCGGATCACCTTGTAACGGACTCCGGGGAGATCCTTTACCCGCCCGCCCCGCACCAGGACGATCGAGTGCTCCTGGAGGTTGTGGCCCACACCCGGGATATAAGCGGTGACCTCGAACCCACTGGACAGCCGCACACGGGCCACCTTGCGCAGGGCGGAGTTCGGCTTTTTGGGGGTGTTGGTATAGACGCGGGTGCAAACGCCGCGGCGTTGCGGTGCGCCCTTGAGGGCCGGCGTCTTGGTCTTTTTCGAGTTTTGCTGGCGGCCCTTGCGGACCAATTGGGAGATGGTGGGCACTTGACCTCTGGACGGGGAAACTCTTGCTTAGACGGGGCGCGTACCACCTAGGCGCTGCCCCGGGGGACGAGCGCTCATGCTATCACGCCGGGCGCTGGCCCCAAGTCGGGGAGATCAGCCCAGGTCAGCCCTGGGTGACCCGGTTGTACGAGCGGTTGCACAACAACACTTCCGGCAACCAGGTCGCCTTGATCGCCGTCAGTTCAGCACACCACCTCGCCGGGCCCCGGGTTTGAATGCGCCCGCTGAAATCGCTCCGCTATTACTCAGTTGGCCAGACTGCAACGAGAACGCCAACCGCCACAGGAGGTCCGACGATGTCCGCAAACCTTGGCATGAGCTACGCCCCAAAGGGCCGGCCGGCGCCGGCGTGCGAAAAAGGCGAGTTCGGTTTCGGCGCCGTCGGTCTCGACCACGGGCATATCTACGGAATGTGCAACGGCCTGACCGAGGCCGGTGCCCAGCTGAAGTGGGTCTACGACCCTGACCCTGACAAGGCGGCCGCCCTCGCCCAGGAGTTCCCGGGAGCGCAGGTAGCCACGGCCGAGGCCGAGGTCCTGGAAGACCCTGGCATTCACCTGGTGGCGGGGGCAACGGTGCCGGGCGACCACGCCGCCCTCGGGCTGCGGGTGATGGGCCACGGCAAGGATTACTTCACGGACAAACCGGCACTCACCACCCTGGCGCAACTTGATGAGGTCAAGAAAGTGGCCGAGGAGACGGGGCGAAAATACGCCGTCTACTTCAGCGAGCGTTTGCACGTGGAAAGCGCCGTGTTCGCCGGCCAGCTGGTCCACGAGGGAGCCATCGGCCGCGTCCTGCAGGTCATCGGCCTGGGCCCGCACCGGGCCAGCCTGGCCTCCCGGCCGCCTTGGTTCTTCGAACGACAGCGCTACGGAGGCATCCTGTGCGACCTCGGGAGCCACCAGACAGAGCAGTTCCTTTACTTCACGGGCAACGGCGACGCCCGGGTGACGTCGAGCCGGGTGGCCAATTACGCTCACAAAGACCACTCCGGCCTCGAGGACTTCGGCGATTGCCACCTCATCGGCGACAACGGCGCCACGGGGTACTTCAGGGTCGACTGGTTCACCCCGGACGGGTTGAGCACCTGGGGGGACGGCCGCACGTTCCTGCTGGGTACCGATGGCTACATCGAGCTGCGCAAGTACGTCGACGTGGCCAGGGACGCGGACGGCGACCAGGTCTACTTGGTGGACGCCGCCGGTGAGCACCACTATGCGGTCAGGGGCAAGGTGGGTTACCCGTTCTTTGGGGACCTGGTCCGCGACTGCATGGAGCGCACCGATCGGGCCATGACCCAGGAGCACGCGTTCAAGGCCGCCGAGCTGTGCCTCATCGCCGAACAGGAAGCCGAGCGCCTGGAGTAGACGCTCGTCCGGAGTAGAGGGACTGCCTGCCCGGGGGGCTGGGGACTGCCTGCCCGGGGGCTGGGGACTGCCTGCCCGGGGGCTGGCGACTGCCCGCCCGGGGGCTGGCGATCACCACCTGCCGGGGGCCGGAGCGCTGCGCCCCGGGCAGGTATAGATAGTTCCTCGACGAGTCCTACCGCCCCCTAGGAGGCCCCGCCCACGACCGTCACGCCCGCCGCCGTCAGCGCTGACCCCTGAGCGCCGGCATCGCCGAACCCGGCGGCGGTGCCGTTGGCGCTGACGACCCAGTAACCGTCACCGTCGGGCGTGGCCACCAGGGCCTTGACCGGCTGGGGGGTGAGCGAGGGCTGGGACCCGTAGAACGTGGCCGAGCCGAAGGCGAAGATACCGCCGTCCGAAGCCACCAGCCAGTAGCCCTTGCCGTCGGCGGTGGCGGCCATGCCCACGATGGGCTTCTTGAGCTTGACGTGACCGGCCGAGCCATGGAAGGCGGCGTCGCCGTAGTTGAAGATGCCGCCGTCCGCTGCCACCAGCCAGTAGCCCTTGCCGTCGGCGGTGGCCGCCATGCCCACGATGGGGCTGGCCAGGTGGGCCTTGGCCGGCGAACCGTGGGAGACGGCGTCGCCGTAGGCGTACACGGCCCCGTTTGACGCCACCAGCCAATAGCCCTTGCCGTCGGCGGTGCCGGCCATGCCCACGATGGGGCTGGGCGCCTTGGCCGGGTAACCGTACGCCTTGGCGTTGCCAAAGGCGTACACGTGGCCGGCGGCGGTCACCACCCAGTAGCCCCGTCCCCCCGGGGTGGTGGCCACGTCCACCGCTTTGGACGAGAGTTTGCCGGTCGAGCCGTAGTTGGCCGCGGCCCCCGAGGTGAGGACCTTGCCGGTGCTGGTCACCAACCAATAGGTGCCGGCCGGGCCGGACACGCTGGCGGTAGTGCGGGCCGTGTTGACCAGGGCGAACGTGGCCTGGGCGGCCAGGCCGGCCACTTTGGCGGTGACGATGTACCCTCCGGGGGTGTCGTTGGCCGAGAAGTAGGGAGCGGTGGCCACCCCGTTGGCGTCCGTATCCACCACGACGGCCGCCCCCGAGCCGGCGAAGGCCCCGCTGGCCCCGCTGGCCGGGGCCCGGAAGGTGACGGCGGCCCCCGAGACGGCATTGCCGCTCTGGTCGCTCACCGTCACGGCCAGGGGCACGGCGAAGTCGGTGCCCAGTTCTGTGGCCTGCGAGGTACCGGCCCCGGCGGTGAGGGCGTAGGGGCCCGAAGAGATATTTTTGAGCGTGAAGGTGGCCGAGGTGTTCACCCCGGCCACGCTGGCCGTCACCGTGTACGAGCCGACGGTGGTGCCGGCCACCAGGACCGGGCTGGTAGCCAGGCCGGACTGGTTGGTCTGGGCGGTGGCGCTGGAGCCCCCACCGAGGAAGCTGGCGCCGGCCCCGCTGGTGGTGACGACGGTGTAGTCGACCGTCTCATCGGCGACGGGGTCGCCGTAGGCGTCGTCTACCTGGACGCTGAGGGGCAGGGCGAACTGGGCCCCGACCTTGGCCGACTGGCCGCTGCCGGAGGTGGCCTTCACCCCGTTGGCCGCCCCGGCGGTGGTGTTGGTCAGGTTGAAGTCGGCTTCGATGCCGGTGTTGGCCACTTCGGCGATCACCGTGTAGGACCCGCTGACCTGGTTGGCGGTCAGCGTGGGGGCGCTGGCCACACCGGCCGAGCTCGTCTCCACGGTGGCGTTGGTAGCCGCCCCGGGGAAGGTGGCGCTGGGCCCGCTGGTCGGGGCCACGAACTCGACGTCGACCCCCGAGACCGGGCACCCGCCGGTGTCCACCACCTCGGCCTGGAGGGCGTTGGCGAACCCCTCGCCTACCTTGGCCGTCTGGCCCGACCCGCCGCTCATCGACACGCCGGCGATGGTGCCGGTGCAGGCCGCCCCCGCCGCTGAGGCCGGGGCCGCCGCCAGCGTGACCGAAGCCAGGCCGGTCAGGCCGGCCACCGTCATGCCGGCGAGGAGGCCGATCCCCCCTAGACGCCTGGTGAAAGGGGGACGCCGGCCAACTGGGCCCGGATAACTGCGCCCCGGATAACTGGGTCCCGGATAACTGGCGGCTACCGGGCCCGGCTAACCGGGTCCTGGCCCAATGAGCCCCGGCCAAATGAGCCCCGGCCAAATGAGGGCCAACGGCGCCGGCCCGCGGCGCGACGGCTCATCAAGCCGCTCCGCCACCAGAGCCGCCGCCAGAACCGCCGCCCCGAGGGAACCCGCCGCCGAAACCGCCGAAGCCGCCGAAGGCCGAGCAGCCCGAGGAGGTGGCCTTGGTGACCATGAGGGTGGTGGCACTTACCGCCCCGATGTTGTTAGTCGAGCCAGTGGCCGTCACACACTCGCCAACCTTGAGTGAGCTGGCCGTGGCTCGTTCGGTCTTGGTGTATTTGGTGGACTTGGCCACTTCCACCGTCTTGGGCCCGGTCTTGGTCGTGACCTTTCCCTTCGAGAACGAGACCGTAACTGCCTCGACACTTATCTTCGTGCCGGACTTCGAGGTCACTTTGCCCGAAGCAGAAGCGAAGTTGGCCGGTCGTTTGAAGTTCGTGGCCGGACGGCTCCCGGTCGTGCGCCGGGGGACGGTGCCCCCGGTGAAACGGAAGCCACCGCCGCCCCCGGCCCCGAAACCCCGGGAGCATTGGCCCTTGGTGGCGGCAAAGATGCTGACGTTCTTGGCGTCGACGCTCCCGCCCGCGCCTTTGGTCCCTGTAGCCGAGATGCACGTGCCCTTGGCGATGGCGCTCTCGCTGGCCGAAACGGTGGCGTTGATGATCGTCTTGGAGTTCACGTTGACGGTGGTCTGGCCCGTCTGGGGGTCCTGCACTTCGAGCGTATTACCCGAAACGCTGGCGATCATCCCCGACGCCGCCGGCCGGAACGCCGCTGGCGGGCCGCCAGAACCGCTCCCAGAGCCGCTGGAACTGCCACCACCCGACGCCGCTTGCAGCAGCCCGGTGGCCACGGGGCTGACTGCAGCTCTAGTCGCCGCCGGTTTATTCGACTGTGTGCTTGCCGCCGCCTTGCCGCCGCCTCCGCCGCAAGCGGCAGCAACGAGTGATACGACAGCCAGGGTGCCGACAGCTACGGCCAGGCGGCGGCCTTTGGCCACTGGCACTTCGAGGTTGTTCACGGGGTTCCTTCCTCCTGTTTTTGCTTTGTTACGTACGGGTTATTACTCGCTCCGGAGCGCTTCGATGGGGGCCAGGCGGGCCGCTCGGGACGCCGGGTAGACGCCGAAGACCACGCCGATGGCGATGGCGCAGACGATGGCGCCCACCGTCGCCGGCACTGAGATGGCGATCTGGTTGGTTATGAAATGAGGGATGATGATGGCGCCGGCCAGGCCCAGGGCGGCGCCGGCGATACCCCCGGCCAGGCCCAGGGTGGACGCCTCCACCAGGAACTGGCGCCGGATTACGGCGGGCGTAGCCCCCAGGGCTTTGCGGAGCCCTATTTCTTTCACCCGCTCGGTGACCGACACCAGCATGATGTTCATGACCCCGATGCCGCCCACCAGCAGTGAAATGGCGGCGATACCGGCCAAGAGCACGGTAAGGGTCTTGTCCACCGAGCTGGCCGTGTCCTCGATCTGGGTCTGGGAGGTAATGGTGAAGTCGGCGTCGGTCGGGTTGGTGATGCCGTGCAGGGCTAGCAGCTCGTCGGTGGCCTCGGTGTCGGCCGCCCCCATGGTCGACTGGGAGCTGGCTTCTAGGTAGATGGTCGATACCGACGACGAGCCGGTGAACTCGCTCTCGGCCGTGGTGATGGGGATGACGGCCAGGTCGTCTTCGTTGGTGGTGGTGGAGCTACCGGCCGAGTTCAGCACCCCGGCCACTGTGAAGGGGATGTTGCCGATGTTGACCGTCTCGCCCACGGGGGAGAACAGCCCCAGTTCCTCGGCTGTGGTCTGGCCCAGGATGACCACGTTGGCGTCGGTGGCCATGTCCTTTTGGGTGAAGAACGAGCCTTCGGCCATGGAGCGGCCCCGCACCGACAGCCACGAGGTGGTCGACCCGTACACGCTGGTGGTCCAGTTGTCGTTGCCCGCCACCAGGCTGGCCTCCTGGGTCACCTGGGGGGCCACGGCGGTGACGTCGGGACAGTCGACCTTGTCCGCCAGTGCCACCGAGTTCTGGTAGGTAAGCGTGGAGGCGGAACCGAAGCCCCCCCGCACCAGCCCCGTCGTCGAGCTACCAGGGGTAACGATGAGCAGGTTGCTGACCCGAGGGCGTTTATGGCCGATTTGACCGACGACGCCGCCCCCTCGCCCAGGCCCACGGTCAAGATGACGGCGGCGATGCCGATCAGGATGCCGAGCACGGTGAGGGCCGAGCGCAGCCGGTGGGTGGTTATGGCCTCGATGCCCGACCACACGGTGTCGAACCAGCTCACGCCGCCACCTCGTCCTGGCCCACGAACTTGCCGTCCCGGAAGCGCATTATCCGCTCCGCCGCCTCGGCCACGTCCTGCTCGTGGGTGATGAGCACGATGGTGCGCCCGCTTCTGTGGAGCTCGTCCAGCATGGCCAGCACGTCGGCGCTCGAGCGGGAGTCGAGGTTGCCGGTGGGCTCGTCCGCCAGTAACAGGTCGGGCTCGGTCACCAGCGCCCGGGCTACCGCCACCCGTTGTTGCTGGCCCCCCGAAAGCTGGGTGGGCAGGTGGTCCACCCGGTCGGCCAGGCCCACCTGGTCCAGGGCGGCCATGGCCCGCGCCCGCCGGCCCCGGCGGTCGACCCCGGCGTAGATGAGCGGTAGCTCGACGTTGCGCCAGGCCGGCAGGCGGGGCAGGAGGTGGAACTGCTGGAACACAAAGCCGATGCGGCGGTTGCGCACGTGGGCCAGCTGCTCCTCGTCCATGTGGCTCACGTCGGTGCCGGCCAGCAGGTAGCGCCCCGAGGTCGGCACGTCCAGGCAACCGAGCACGTGCATGAACGTTGATTTGCCCGAGCCCGACGGCCCCACGATGGAGATGTACTCACCCGAGTAGACCGACACCGACACCCCCCGTAGGGCGTGCACCGGCACCGAGCCGGTGGCGTAGGTCTTCCACACGTCCACCAGCTGGACGATGGGCCGCCGAGCCGCCGGCGGGGGCGGGTGAGGCGATTTCGAGTTCGTGCTCGAGTTCGTGCTCGGGAGCTCAGCCACCGAGGCCACCCCCGCCGCCGCGGGTGAAGAAGGCGCCGCCGCCGCCGCCAGAAGCCACCCAAGCCGCCGCCGCCAAGGCCGCCGAAGCCGCCCCGGCCGGCAAACCCGCCGCCAGTAGTACCGGAACCCGAGGTCGTGCTCCTGGATAGGGAGGCGATCACTACTTCCTGGCCCGACTTGAGGCCGGACTTTATCTGCGTGTACTCGCCGCTGGTGGCCCCCGTGGTCACCGGCTGGGCCACCTCTTTGCCGTTCTTCAGCATGTCGACGAACGACCCCGTGCCCACGGTGTGCACCGCCGTAGTGGGCACCACCAGGACGTTGGTCACCTGGCTGACCACGATGGACACGTCCGTAGAGGCGCCCGAGTACAGGCCGGTCGGGCTGCCCGTCACCGTGATGGTGACCGGGAAGGTGGTGACGCCGCTAGAGGTGGTGCCCAGCTTGCTCACGCTGGTCACGATCCCGTAGGCCGTGGTGTTGGTCCCGGTGGGGGTGATCGTGGCCTGCTCGCCCATCTCCAGCTGGCTGAGCTGGGACGTGCTGGCGTCGACGTCGACGACGAATGTGTCCAAGGGCTCTATAAGGATCTCCGATGAGCTCGAACCGGAGCTACCGCTTGAACCGGACCCGGTCGAGCCCGTGCCGGTGGTGCCGCTTCCGCTAGAACTGCTGCTCGAGCCGGCCGAACCGCTGCTCAGCGTCGTACTGCCGGCTGAGACGGTCTGGCCCGGGGACAGGCTGAGGGTGACCACGGTGCCCGCCACCGGGGAGGTGAGGGTGGCGTCGGCCAGGTTGGCCTGGGCCTGGGCCACGTCCACCTTGTCGGCGGCCACTGTCGCCTTGTCCGAGGCCACCTGGCTCGGGCCACTACTTTGGTCCGCTTTCAACGTGGACTGGGCCTGGGCCAGCTGCAACTGGGCCGCGGCCAAGCGAATTGTCCGCCTGCTGGAGCGTCTGGGCGTCCTTTTGCTGCGCGGAGGTCAGGCTGCCCTGGTCGGACTGGACACTGGCGCCGTCCTTTTGCGCCGTCGTGGCCAGGTTGGCCTGGCCCGTCTGGATGGCCTGCTCGTCCTTTTGCAGCGTGGACGCCAGGCTGTTGTTGTCGCTCTGGATGGCTTGCTGGTCTTTTTGCAAGGTCGAGGCCATCGACGGTCTTGTCGGCCTGGGCCGCCTGCCCGTCCTTCTGCAACGTCGATGACAACGACGCCTGGTCGTTCTGTACTGCTTCCTGGTCCTTCTGCATAGTCGTGGCCAGGTTGGCCTGGTCCGTCTTGACCGCCTGCTGGTCCTTTTGCACGGTGGAAGTCAGGCTGTTCTCGTCCGCCTGGATGGACTGGTTGTCCTTTTGTTGCGTGGAAGCCAGGCTGGCCTCGTCGTTGGCGACGGCCTGCTGGTCGTTTTGGTCCGTAGTGGCGATACTGGTTTGGTCGTTGGTGACGGCCTCCCGGTCTTTCTGCTCGGTGGCGGAGAGGCTGGCCTGGTCGTTCTGGACCGCCTGCTTGTCTTTCTGCTCGGTCGCCACCAGGTTGGCCTGGTCGTTCTGGAACGCCTGCTTGTCTTTCTGCTCGGTCGCCACCAGGCTGGCCTGGTCGTTCTGGACCGCCTGCTGGTCCTTGGTAACCGTCTGCTGGGCCGCTGTGACCTGCTGCTGGTTGGAAGTTACGCCTTGTTGGGCAGCAGACACGGCGCTCATGTCGGAGGCGCAGCCCGAACTCGACCCAGAACCTGAGGAGCCGGAGCCTCCTGTTCCCGATGACGCGGAGTATTGGCCGCATTGACCGTGGCCGCCCCGTCACCCTGGCAGTCGGCGGCCTCTTTCAGCTGGTCGGCAGCCAGAGTGGACTGAGCTGTGGCCAGGGCCGTCTGGTCGCCGGCCAGCGACGACTTGTCGGCGGCCACCTGAGCCTGAGCCTGGCTGATGCTCTGTTTACCCTGAGAAGTGTCGCTGGCCACCTGAGCCTGAGCCTGGCTGATGGTCTGTTTGCCCTGAGAGGTGTCGCTGGCCAATTGGGCATTGGCCTGGCTGATGGTCTGGTTACCCTGCTTGCGAGCGCTGGCCAGCTGGGCATTGGCCTGGTTAATGGTCTGCTCGGCTTGAGCAGTATCACTCGCTAGCTGCGCCTTACCCTGGTTGATCGCCTGTTCGGCCGTCTGGCGGTCGCTTTGCATCTGTGCCTGGGCTTGGCTGACACCGAGGTTGCCCTGCTTGCGGTCGCTCGTCATCTGGGCGTCGGCCTGGCTCAACGTCATGTTGCCCTGCTTGCGGTCGCTCGCCATCTGGGCCTGGGCCTGGCTATAGGTCTGCTCGGCCGAGCTGTGGTCGCTCGCCATCTGGGCCTTGGCCTGGCTGAGGGTCAGCGCCCCCTGTTTGTCGTCGCTCGCCATCTGGGCCTCGCCCTGGCCGACCGTCTGGCCCGCCTGGGCCTTGTCGCTCGCCATCTGCGTATTGGCCTGGGACACGCTCTGCTGGGCCTGCTGCTCCGACGTCCCGTTCTGGGCCTCGTCGTCGGCTATGGCCTGCTGGTCCTGGGCCACCGTCATCTGGTCGCTCGTGACCGTGGCTTTGGCCTGGGCCACCGTCTGGTTGTCCTGCGCCGAGGCCAGGTTGCTCTCCGCCGTGTCCAGGTTTGACTGGGCCTGCTCCAGGTCGCTTTCGAGCGTCGCCGTTTGGATGGTCGCCAGGACCTGGCCTTTCTTGACCGCCTGGCCGCTGGTCACTTTGACCGTATCCACCGTCCCGGCCACGGCGAAGTTGACGTTGGCCTCGGTGGCCGGCTCGATGGTCCCCGTGGCTGAAGTCGTTTGCCGTACATCGCCCACGGTGGCCGCCACTGTCCGGTAAGAGGTGCCGCCGGAGCGTTTCAAGAGGTACGCAGCTCCACCCCCAGCCACGAGGGCGGCCACGATTAAAACGGCCACGACTGCCTTCCAGTGCCGGTTCCACCAGCCACGCCGCGGTGGATCGAGGTCGGGCGGGACGGCCCCGTCGACCTCCGGGCCGGCCTCCTCGGCGCCCCAACGAGTTGCCGGTACGGGCTGGGTATCCAAAGCCGCGCGCTCTTCGGGCGCCATCGTCATAAGACAGACCTCCGGGGCATGTTGTGCAAAAAGGTATGCGTCACAACTTGGGCCGCACTGAAAGGCGCCTTAACGTTCGCTGAAAGGGTCGGCGACCGAGGAATCAAGCCGCGACATTGGGGTTAGGCTCCCCAGACGGTGAGCGACGAGACGGCGCAGCACGATCCTCCGTCGCCGGGCCCTCGCCGCCCGACCAACCGGACGGTCGTTCTGGCCTCTGCTTTGGGTGCGGTCCTGGTGGTCGGGGTGGTGGTCGCAGTCCTGCTGGCCACGAGCGGCGGTCCCGGGACCAAAGAGCCAGCATCCGCCCTGGCCAGGACGACCACAGTCGAAACCAAGGGCCAGTTGCTCTCAGACGTGACGATGGTGCCGTTCAGCGGGTCCCTAACCAAGACCCGATGTCCACCGTCGCGGTGCACGCCACCGGTGCCCGGCTCGAGAGCGTCCACGTAGTAGCACCGGCGCTCGGGTCCAGGCTGGCCGGCGGGCTCAACGCCACCGGCGACGAATGGCTATCGACCGGTGCCCTCCACCCCAGTACCGCTTACGTAGTCACTTATACGGTGGAAGGAACAGAAGGCTTGGTCGCGACGGGTTCGGGCCGGTTCACCACTGCTTCCACCTCCGGGACCTTCGTTGGTAATGGCCCCACGGGGTATACGGGGGGGAGCAGCGGGTCGCCGACGTCATCGCCTTCGGGCGGGGCCGCGTCCCACTCGAGCAGCCCGTCGGGTGCTTCGGGGCCCTCGAGCGGTGCCGGCGGTGGGCAGACCGGGTCGTCCAACTCTCTCGGCGGCGGTCAAGGCGGCCAAGGCAGCGGTTCGGCAGGGTCATCGGGCCTGTCCGGAGGCGGCGGGACCAGCAACTTCTCGCCCACTTCCAGCCCGTCCGGCTCGTCCGGGGCCGGCCTGGGTAACGGTGGTGCCGGCGGGTCATCCGGTCTGTCCGGAGGCAGCGGGACCAGCAGCTTGTCGCCCACTTCCAGCCCGTCGTCGGGAGCCTCGGGTGCCTCGGGCTCCTCGGGAGCCGGCCTGGGCGGCAGCAGCTCCTCGCGGTCCTCGGGCTTGTCCGGTGGGAGCGGGTCCACCAGTTTCTCGCCCACTTCCAGCCCATCGTCGGGAGCCTCGGGTGCGTCGGGCTCCTCGGGGGCCGGCCTGGGCGGCAGCAGCTCTTCGCGGTCCTCGGGCTTGTCGGGCGGCAGCGGGTCCAGCAGTTTCTCGCCCACTTCCAGCCCGTCGTCGGGAGCCTCGGGTGCGTCGGGCTCCTCGGGAGCCGGCCTGGGCGGCAGCAGCTCCTCGCGGTCGTCGGGCTTGTCCGGTGGGAACGGGCCCACCAGTTTCTCGCCCACTTCCAGCCCATCGTCGGGAGCCTCGGGTGCGTCGGGCTCCTCGGGGGCCGGCCTGGGCGGCAGCAGCTCCTCGCGGTCCTCGGGCTTGTCGGGCGGCAGCGGGACCACCAGCTTCTCGCCCACTTCCACCCCGTCGTCGGGAGCCTCGGGTGCGTCGGGCTCCTCGGGAGCCGGCCTGGGCGGCAGCAGCTCCTCGCGGTCCTCGGGCTTGTCGGGCGGCAGCGGGACCAGCAGCTTCTCGCCCACTTCCTCCCCGTCGTCGGCCGGTGCCTCGGGCTCGCCTGGGGCCGGCCTGGGCAGTAGCTCTTCGCGGTCGTCCGGCTTGTCCGGTTCGTCGGGCTTGTCCGGTGGCAGCGGGACCGGCGGCTTCTCGCCTACTTCGACGCCCTCGACCCGCCCGAGCGAGCCGACTTCTAACTCAGGTACACCACTGACGGCCGCCAGCACGAGCCCTAGCTCGACCCCCAACCCGGGCACGTTCTCCGGTTCGACGCCACCGGGCTCAGCCGGCGCCGGCACGACGGTGCCCGCCGGCTCCCGCCACGAGCAGCCCGTCCAGCTTGCCTCAGGAGACGATCCCGCCCACGACGGTGGCTCCCGTCACGACGGTCCCCGCCACCACTCTCCCGTCGTCATCGACCACGTCAGCCGCTCCGACGACTTCAGCGTCAAGTACAACGGCACCAACTTCGAGCCCCACGACGTCCACTTCGAGCCCCGTTACCTCGACGACGTAGAGCCTTATCGAAGGCGGTCGAAGAAGTACTGCACGATAAGGCGTATTGACCGCTCACTACGAAAATGGGCACGCCCTTTTCGGCGTGCCCATTTCCCAGACAGCGGGGCAATGGCCCCGCCATATAGCCAGCCGCAGCTAGCCGAGCGTCTCCCCGTCGCCGGTCTCTGTGGTGTTCTCCTGGTCGTACCCACCGCCAAAGCCGTAGGCGTCTTCGTAGTCGCCCGGCTCGAAGGTGGTGCCGCCCTCGGTCCCCGTGCTGCTCCCGATGCTGGCCAGCCAGGCGGCCAGGTCCTCGGTCCCGGGCTCCTCGTCGGATGTCCAGAACGTCATGCGTTGCACTTCGGGGGCGTCGACGATCACGTCGCGGTAGCGGGGCATGCCCGTGCCGGCCGGGATCAGCTTCCCGATGATGATGTTTTCCTTCAGCCCGAAGAGCTGGTCGGACTTGCCCTCGATGGCCGCCTCGGTGAGGACTCTGGTCGTCTCCTGGAAGGAAGCGGCCGAGAGCCAGCTGTCGGTGGCCAAAGACGCCTTGGTGATGCCCATCAACTCGGGCCGCCCTTCAGCCGGGCGCTTGCCCTGCTGGACGAGCTGGCGGTTGATTTCGGCGAACGACCGGGAGTCGACCCGCTCGCCGGGCAAGAAGGGAGACTCGCCTTGCTCGGCCACTAGCACTCGGCGCAGCATCTGGCGGACGATGAGCTCGATGTGCTTGTCGTGGATCGACACGCCCTGGTCCCGGTAGACCTGCTGGACCTCTTCGACGAGGTACTGCTGGGTCTCCCGGATGCCCTTGATCTCTAGCAACGCCTTGGGGTCGCGTGGGCCTTCAACGATGGCGTCACCGGCGGCCACCTCGACACCCTCACGGATGCCTTCGGCCAACTTGGCCCTGAGGGCCACGGTATAGATGTCCTCGCTGCCGTCGTCACCGACAATGGCGACCCGGCGGCTGTTGTCTTCTTCAGCGATGCGGGCCACGCCCGACGTCCGGGCCAGTACAGCGGCCCCCTTCGGGGTGCGGGCTTCGAAGAGCTCGACCACGCGGGGCAGGCCGTGCGTGATGTCCTCGCCGGCGATACCACCGGTGTGGAACGTACGCATCGTCAACTGCGTCCCCGGCTCGCCAATCGACTGGGCGGCAATGACGCCCACGGCTTCACCGAGCTCGATGTGCTGGTCGGCAGCCAAGGAACGCCCATAGCAACTGGCGCAAATCCCGTGGGCCGATTCGCACGTGAGCACCGACCTCACCATCGCTTCGCTGACGGCGGGGTCGTCACGCAGCTGCTCCATTATTTCGACGTCAACTTCGGTGCCAGCCGGGAACACCCGTCCGTCCGAGAGGTTGACGTCCCGGACCAGCACGCGGCCGTCGAGCCGAGTTTCCAGGTAATACCGGGCCTTTTCGTCGTCCGGGCGGACGTTGCGCACCCAGATACCACGGGTGCTACCGCAGTCGTCCTCCCGCACGATCAGTTCCTGGGCCACGTCGACCAACCGGCGCGTCAGATAGCCGGAGTCGGCGGTGCGCAGGGCCGTGTCGGCTAGGCCTTTGCGGGCACCGTGAGTCGAGATGAAGTACTCGAGGACCGAGAGGCCCTCCCGGAACGACGACACGATAGGCCTGGGGATCATCTCACCTCGAGGGTTTGACACGAGGCCCTTCATGCCGGCGATCTGGCGCACCTGCTGCGGGTTACCGCGGGCGCCCGAGTCCACCATCATGTCCAACGGGTTGAACGGGATCCTGTGAAGGGCTTCCTCCATGGCCTTGCCCACTTCGGAGTTGGCCGTCGTCCAGATCTCGATTTCCTTCTGGCGGCGCTCGTCGTCGGTGATAATGCCCCGCTTGAACTGGCTCTCCGCCTTTTCGGCGTCAGCCTCGTGGCGGTCGACGATCTCTTTCTTGGCCGCCGGGACCTTGACGTCCTCCATGGAGATCGTGAGGCCCGACTGCGTGGCGTAGCGGTAGCAGAGCTCCTTTATCTTGTCGAGGCTGTCGGCCACTGTTACGCGGGGGTAATCGCTGGCCAAGACCTCGACGATCTTGCCGATGCTGTGGGCCTTTTTGCCGATGACGTCGTTGACGAACTCGAAATCATCCGGCAAGGCGGTATTGAAAATGATCCGGCCCGGTGTCGTTTCGATGACTTCGTAAGGCACACCGTCGGCCGAGCCATTGCTAGCTGCTCCATTACCACTAGCCCCATTTTCGCTGGCACCGTTACTGCTGGCGTCCAGCTCACTGCCGTCCCCGACGGGCTCGGTCTCGAATTCCCCAATAGACAACGCCGGGTTTTAGGGGGCGCCGCCATGTCACCCGGGCATGCAAGCCCACGGCCCCGACATCGAGGGCGTGACGCACTTCGTGCAGGTGACGGAACACCCTACCCTCGCCATCGGCCCCATCTTTGACGAGCGTCAAGTAATAGGCGCCGAACACCATGTCCTGAGTAGGCGTGACGATCGGGCGGCCGGTGGCCGGCGAGAGGATGTTGTTGGCCGACAGCATGAGCACCCGGGCCTCGGCTTGAGCTTCGGCCGAGAGCGGCAGGTGCACCGCCATCTGGTCGCCGTCGAAGTCGGCGTTGAACGCCGTGCAGACCAGCGGGTGGATTTGGATGGCCTTGCCTTCGACCAGGACCGGCTCGAAAGCCTGGATACCGAGACGGTGCAGAGTGGGCGCTCGGTTGAGGAGCACCGGGTGCTCCTTGATGACCTCTTCCAGGACGTCCCAAACCTGGCTACGCCGGCGCTCGACCATCCGCTTGGCGGACTTGATGTTTTGGGCCAGCTCCAGGTCGACCAGGCGCTTCATGACGAAGGGCTTGAACAGTTCCAGCGCCATCTGCTTGGGCAGGCCGCACTGATGAAGCTTCAGTGTGGGCCGACCACGATGACAGAACGGCCCGAATAGTCGACGCGCTTGCCCAGCAGGTTTTGGCGGAACCGGCCCTGCTTGCCCTTCAGCATGTCGGAAAGGCTCTTCAGCGGCCTGTTGCCCGGACCGGTAACCGGCCGGCCACGGCGACCGTTGTCGAACAGGGCGTCCACCGCCTCCTGCAACATCCGCTTTTCGTTGTTGACGATGATCTCGGGGGCGCCCAGGTCGAGCAGCCTCTTCAATCGGTTGTTGCGGTTGATGACGCGGCGGTACAGGTCATTGAGGTCGCTGGTGGCAAAACGGCCACCGTCGAGCTGGACCATGGGGCGCAACTCGGGCGGGATGACGGGTACGACGTCGAGGATCATGGCCCTCGGGTCGTTGACCCGCCGGCCGTTGTCGTCACGACGGTTGAAGGCCGAGACGATCTTCAGGCGCTTAATGGCCTTTTGCTTGCGCTGCACCGAAAGGTGACGGCGACCTTCGTCGGGCTCGATGACGTCACGCAGTTTTACTTCCTCTTCGTCGAGGTCGATCTCCTCGATCAATTGGGCGATCGCCTCAGCTCCCATGCCGCCACGGAAATAATCGCCATAACGGTCGCGCAGCTCGCGCCACAGCAACTCGTCCTCGATTATCTTGCGGCCGTGGAGGTCGCGGAACTCGTCGAAGGCTCGGCGGACCAGCTCGGCCTCTGCCTCGGCATGGTCACGAATAGCGGTGACCTCTTTTTCCACCTGCCGCTGGCGCGCCTTTCAGCTCGGAGTCCTTGGCCCCTTCGCTCTCGAGTTTGGCCAGTTCCTCCTCGAGTTCCTTGTAGCGCCGGTCGATATCCAGGTCGCGTGTCCTGACGATGTCGGCCAGCTCCTCGTTGAGCTCCACCTCGAGGTTGGGCAGGTCCGCGTGCCTACGCTCCTCGTCCACCGAAGTGACGAGGTTGGCGGCGAAATAAATGACCTTTTCCAGCTGCTTGGCCTTGAGCTCTTCCCTAGCTTCGGTGCCCATAAGCAAATAGGCCAGCCAAGAACGCGTACCCCTCAGGTACCAGATGTGGACCACGGGCGCGGCCAGTTCGATATGGCCCATCCGCTCGCGCCGAACTTTGGAACGGGTGACCTCTACTCCGCAACGTTCGCAGATAATGCCCTTGAACCGGACCCGCTTGTACTTACCGCAATAGCACTCCCAGTCCTTGGTGGGACCGAAGATCTTCTCGCAGAAAAGGCCGTCCTTCTCAGGGCGCAGCGTCCGGTAGTTGATCGTCTCCGGCTTTTTTACTTCCCCGTTTGACCAGGTCCGGATATCGTCGGCGGTGGCGAGACCTATCCTCAGTTGTTCGAAATTATTTACATCCAGCATCGCTTAGAAACTCCTCTCGCTCGCGCGCCGCGCGTCCTCCTCGTCAGAGCCGCGCTCTGGCCGGCTGATGTCGATGCCCAGCTCCTCGGCCGTGCGGAACACGTCCTCGTCCAGCTCGCGCATCTCTATCTGCTCACCAGTAGTGGACAGCACCTCTACGTTCAGGCAGAGGCTTTGCATTTCTTTTATGAGCACCTTGAAGCTCTCGGGTATCCCCGGTTCGGGGATGTTGTCGCCCTTCACGATGGCCTCGTAGACCTTGACCCGGCCCAGGACGTCGTCGGACTTGATGGTCAGGAGCTCCTGCAGGGCATAAGCCGCCCCGTAGGCTTCGAGGGCCCAGACTTCCATCTCTCCGAACCGCTGGCCGCCGAACTGCGCTTTACCACCGAGCGGCTGCTGGGTGATCATCGAGTACGGGCCGGTGGACCGGGCGTGGATCTTGTCGTCCACGAGGTGGGCCAATTTCAATATGTAGATGTAGCCGACAGATACGGGGTTGTCGTACGGTTCGCCGGAGCGGCCGTTGTAGAGCATGGCCTTACCGTCGGAACCAATGAGCCGGCCGTTGTCCCCGTACTCAGTACCGGGAGCCTCGGGGTGCAGTTTCTCGAATATGTTTTTGATGGTCGGGTGCTTGCCGGCCTGCTCCTCTTCGTCCCAGTGGGCGCCGTCGAAGCTCGGGGTGGCGACGTATAGGTCGGGCCGCGCCACCGGGCTCGTCTTACGCCCGTTGGCATGGTTGCGCCCGGCATGGTTGCCATCGCCCTCCCAACCCCAGCGGGCCGCCCAACCGAGGTGGCTCTCGAGCACCTGGCCCACATTCATACGGGAAGGAACGCCGAGAGGGTTGAGGATCATGTCTACGGGCGTCCCGTCGGCCAGGTGAGGCATGTCCTCCACCGGGAGGATTTTGGATATGACGCCTTTGTTACCGTGACGGCCGGCCAGCTTGTCGCCTTCGGTGATCTTGCGCTTCTGGGCCACGTACACCCGTACCAGCTGGTTAACGCCCGGCGGCAGCTCGTGGGCATCCTCTCGTGAGAACACCCGGACGTCGATGACCTTCCCGGACTCACCGTGGGGCACTTTGAGCGAGGTATCGCGCACCTCTCGGGCCTTTTCTCCGAAGATGGCCCGCAGGAGGCGCTCCTCGGGAGTCAGCTCCGTCTCGCCCTTGGGTGTGACCTTGCCGACGAGCACGTCGCCCGCCCCGACCTCGGCGCCGATGCGGATGATGCCTCGCTCGTCGAGGTCTTTCAGGATCTCCTCGGACAGGTTGGGGATGTCACGGGTGATCTCTTCCGCTCCGAGCTTGGTGTCGCGGGCGTCGACCTCGTGCTCCTCGATATGGATCGAGGACAGTACGTCGTCGCGCACCAACCTCTCGGACAGGATGATGGCGTCTTCGTAGTTGTAGCCCTCCCATGGCATGAAGGCCACGAGGAGGTTCTTGCCCAGCCCGAGCTCACCGCCTTCAGTGGAAGGGCCGTCAGCCAGCACGTCCCCCACAGCCACTGGCTGGCCTTCCTCGACCACGATGCGCTGGTTGAAGCACGTGTTCTGGTTGGACCGGCGGAACTTGTACACCGGGTACACCTTGCGGCCCAGCGCGTTGCCCCAGCGGTCCGACTGTCCCGGGCTGTACTCGATCGTGACGTGCTCGCCCGCCACCTCGACAATCGTTCCGGTGCCTTCGGCCAGCAGGACGTCACCGGTATCGCGGGCCGCCCGGCCCTCGACACCAGTACCAACGAACGGGGCCTCCGGGTACACCAGGGGCACAGCCTGCTTCTGCATGTTGGCGCCCATGAGCGCACGGTTGGCGTCGTCGTGCTCGATGAAGGGGATCAGGGCTGTCGATATCGAGACGATCTGCTTGGGCGAAACGTCCATCAGGTCCACCTCGGAAGGCGGCACGAAGTCGACTTCGCTGGTGGTGCCGTAGGTGGTGCCGCCGGCGCCCACCCGTACGCCCGGGCCTTGCGGGGCTCTCCGAACGAGCACGCGCTGGTCGGTCAGTGTCCCGTCCGGGGCCAACTTGGCGTTGGCCTGGGCGATGACGTACTCCTCTTCCTCGTCCGCGGCCAGGTAGACGATCTCGTCGGCGACCTTGCCCTCGTTGACCCGCCGGTACGGCGTCTCGATGAAGCCGTACTCGTTTATGCGGCCGTAAGTGGCGAGGTGGCCGATGAGTCCGATGTTCGGGCCTTCGGGCGTCTCGATCGGGCACATGCGACCGTAGTGGGAGCTGTGGACGTCACGGACCTCGAACCCGGCCCGCTCTCGCGACAGGCCGCCGGGGCCCATGGCCGAAAGCCGCCGCTTGTGAGTGAGGCCTGACAGCGGGTTGGTCTGGTCCATGAACTGCGACAGCTGGCTGGTGCCGAAGAACTCTTTTATCGCCGCCACTACGGGCCTGATGTTGATCAGCGTCTGGGGCGTGATCGCCTCTACGTCCTGGGTCGTCATGCGTTCCCGGACGACGCGCTCCATGCGGGAGAGGCCGACGCGCACCTGGTTCTGGATCAGTTCGCCCACAGAGCGGACGCGCCGGTTGGCGAAGTGGTCCTGGTCGTCGAGGCGGTAACCGGCCTCGCCCTGGGCCAGGTGCAGGAGGTAGGTGCCGGCGGCCAGGACCTCGCTCTTGGAGAGCACGGTCTGGCCGGGCGTCGGCCGGTCCAGCTCGATCCCGAACAGGGACTCGATCTTGCCGATCTCCGGGCCCAGCTTGCGGTCGAGCTTGTAGCGCCCGACCCGCGTCAAGTCGTAACGCTTGGGGTTGAAGAAGGCATTTTCGAAGTAAGCACGGGCCGATTCGACCGAGGGCGGTTCCCCCGGGCGGGCGCGCTTGTAGATCTCAAGGAGAGCGGCCTCCTGGGTGGGCGCCACCTGCTGCTTGCGCTCGGCGTCCCACTGCGGCTCGAGGAAGTCGAAGTGGCGCACGAAGCGCTCGAGGAAGGCCTCGTCTGCGTACCCGAGGGCGCGAAGCAGGGTGAAAAGGGACAAGCGCCGCTTGCGGGCCACGCGGGAGCCGGCGCTGATGTCCTTACCCGGCTTGGCTTCGACGTCGAACTCGATCCACTCGCCGCGGTAGGGGTGCACCGTGCCGGTCACGATCGTCTTGACGTCGCGGCCGGGCTGGAAGATGACCCCCGGCGAACGCACAAGCTGAGAGACGACCACGCGCTCCGTGCCGTTGATGATGAACGTGCCACGGTCCGTCATGACCGGGAAATCCCCCATGAACACCGTCTGTTCTTTGATCTCGCCGGTGTTGGCGTTCTGGAACTGCGCCCGCACGAAAATTGGCGCGGCGTAGGTCATGTCCTTCTCTTTGCACTCCTCCACCGAGAACTTGGGCGGTGGGCGCAGATCCTGGTCCGTGGGGTCGAACTCAAGGATTAGCTTGAGGGAGCCAGAGAAATCCTCGATCGGGCTGATGTCGCGGAATGCTTCCGCCAGGCCCTTGTCGAGGAACCATTGGAAAGAGTCGCGTTGTACTGAGATCAAATCTGGGAGCGGCAGGACCTCATCGAGGTTCGCAAACGAAAACCGCTCCCGGGTATCGGGGCGAGACGGCAAGGACTACTCCTTGGAAGACGCAGTGGGTAAAGAGGCGCGCCGACCTGCCGCCCTAAAAACCAAGGACGCGGAAAGAGAGGGCACGGCAACTGGTCAGTATACCGCATCTTCTGCAGACGCGGCAACCTCATACACAGGTCACCTCGTGGCCCTCACCCACCAGGGTAAGCCAGCGAGGCGACCTGGTCAAGCACTTCTGCAGTTCTGTCTCTTACCGGCCCTGCCGCCGTCGTCCGCTCTCCAGGGAGAGCTCAGCTCCGTTACTTGAGCTCGACAGTAGCGCCGGCCCCTTCGAGCTGCGCCTTTGCCTTGTCGGCGTCTTCCTTGCTGACCTTTTCGAGCACGTTCTTGGGGGCCCCGTCAACGAGGTCCTTAGCTTCCTTGAGCCCCAGGTTCGTAAGGGCGCGGACTTCTTTGATGACTTGGATCTTCTTGTCGCCGGCGCCGGTCAGCACGACGTCGAACTCGTCCTGCTCGACCTCGGCCGGGGCTTCGGCGGCAGCGGCGGGGCCGGCAGCGGCGACAGCGACAGGTGCCGCGGCGGTGACGCCGAAGCGGTCCTCGAACGCCTTCAGCAGTTCGGACAGATCGAGCACCGACATATTGGAGATCGCTTCGAGGATGTCGTCCTTGGTGGTTGTGGCCATTGCTTTGTTACTCCTGTGTGTTTGGGGTTCGGTTTCGATGGTGGTCAGGTAGGCGGCGGGGCCGGCCGGAGGTCAGCTCTCAGTGGCCGGGGTTCTGGCTCGGTGGCTTCGGGCTCGGCGGCTTCGGGCTCGGTGGCTTCGGGCTCGGCGGCTTCGGGCTCTGCGGCAACGGGCTCTGCGCCATCGGTCTCTTCGGCCGGTGCTTCGGCGGCCGGTGCTTCTGCGGCCGGTGCTTCGCGGCCGGGGCTTCTGCGCGGTGCTTCTGCGGCCGGTGCTTCTGCGGCCGGGGCTTCGGCGGCCGGGGCTTCTGCGTCTGGTGCTTCTGCGGCCGGGGCTTCGCGCGGCTCTGGCGGTGCTTCTGCGGCCAGGCGCCTTCTGCGGCCGGTGCTTCGGCGGCCGGCGCTTCGTCTGTGGCGGGCGCCTCTGCGCTCGCCGGCTCTTCGCTGGCCGCCGCCGAGGCTGAGCCGGCGGTGCTAGTGACCTCCGGGATTGGGGCGCCGGCGGCTCGCTCGTCTCGGAGAGCGGCCAAGCCGTAGGCGAAGTTCCGCGGCACCGCCGCCAGGAGCCCCGCCAGGCTCTGCATCGGGGCCGCCAGTGCGCCGGCTATGCGGGCCAGCAGCACCTCCCGAGACGGCAGGTCCGCCAGGGCGGCGGTGGCCTGTGCGCCCAGCACCGAGTTGCCCAGGAGGCCTCCCTTGATGACGAGGAGGGGGTTGGCGCGGGCGAAGTCCCGGAGCGCCTTGGTCACAGCGGCTGCGTCACCCTGGACAAAAGTGAGCGCCGTCGGCGCCGACACAAGGTCAACGAACCCATTCGGGCGCTGCTCGGCAGCCAGACGGACCAGCGTGTTCTTGTAGATCTTGTAGTCGGCGCCGAGAGGAGCGATGCTACGCCGGAGAGCGGCCAGATCCTTTACCTTGAGCCCGCGGTACTCCGTGACGATGACGGCGTCTGCTTCGTCGAGGTGCGACCGGACCTCATCGACGACGGCCACTTTGTCAGGCCTCGGGTTGTCCATCTCCACTCCTTCTAGCGGTCAGCTCTCACACGCGAGCGTGGGCAACACACCTGAGGAGTGCCTGCTCGCCTGATCGGGTTGGGCTACTGCCCATTTAGGCGCCACAACGGCGCACCGGATGTCTTCGGCGTTATGTCGGGTGTACACAGTACCAGCCCTGCCGCCCGGGGTGACCGGCACCACCGCTCGCTGGCGTCGGGTGGTCGTTCGGGCTCCCATCTGGTGACAGAAAGGCGACCTGGTTGCGAGCCGTGTAGCCCAACAGCACCGCCGGCAACGAGGTCACGTTATTGCCACCGAATCCCCCACCCAACGGTGGCCCACCCGGGTCAACCAGCCTTGTTTGTAGGTCGCGGAGCGGCCCCTGAGGGGCCGCGTTGGTACCCAGAACGCGAAGATCGCCAGAAGAACCATTGCTGCGCTGAACGGAGCGCATCCCGTTACCCGAGCGAGCCCAGTGGGCCTACTACGCCCACCAGAAAAGACGTGCCCTAGAAGGCCCACCGGGACGGTGCGCCTTGAAAGCCTCCCCTGAGACCGTTAGCTGCTGGCCGCGCCGGCCAGCTCCTCGTCCGTCACCCGCAGCCGGGCCGGGTCGATGTCAACGCCCGGCCCCATGGTGGACGACATAGCCACCGACTTCAGGTACCGGCCCTTGGCCGCCGCCGGCTTGACCCGTTGCAACTCGTCCAGGACGGCGCGGAAGTTGGCCATGAGCTGGTCGCGGCTGAAACTGACCTTGCCGATGGGCACCTGGACGACGCCGCGGCTACGAGCATCGGCCCGGTACTCCACCCGGCCGCCCTTGAACTCGCCCACCGCTTTTCCGACGTCGGCAGTAACGGTCCCGGTCTTCGGGTTGGGCATGAGCCCTCGGGGCCGAGCTTCCGGCCCAGGCGTCCGACCTGGCCCATCAGGTCGGGAGTAGCGATGGCGACGTCAAAGTCCATGAAACCGCCGTCCACGCGGGCGACCAGGTCGTCCGACCCGACGATGTCGGCCCCAGCGGCGCGGGCTTCCTCCGCCGCCTCGCCGGCGGCGAAGACTGCGACCCTCACGCTCTTGCCCGTCCCGGCCGGCAGCGAAACCGTGCCCCGCAGCACCTGGTCGGCCTTGCGGGGATCGATGCCCAGCCGCACGGCCAGCTCGATGGTCTCGTCGAAGGGCGCGTAAGCGATCTCCTTGACCAGTTCGACCGCCTCGACCGGCCCATAGAGATGCTGCGGCTCGATGCGCTTCGTCGCCGCGATGTACTTCTTTCCTCGTCTCGCCATGATGGTCCCTCCTGTCCTAACCGACTCTGACGCCCATGGACCGCGCCGTCCCCGCCACCTGAGCCTTGGCCGCTTCGAGGTCGTTGGCGTTGAGGTCCGGCATCTTGATCTGGGCGATCTTGGTCATCTGAGCGTCGTTCAGAGTGCCCACCACCTCTTTGCCTGTGGTCTTGGCGCCCTTGGGGATGCCGAGCTCCTGGCGGATAAGGACGGCGGTGGGCGGCGTCTTCAACACGAAGCTGAAGCTCCTGTCGGAGAAAATGGTCACCTCAACCGGGATCACCTGGCCAACTTTGTCCTCGGTGGCCGCGTTGTACTGCTTCACGAACTCCATCGTCTGGATGCCGTGAGGCCCCAAAGCGGTACCGACGGGCGGGGCCGGGGTGGCCTTGCCCGCAGGCAGCTGGATTCGGACTATGGCGGCAACTTGGCGTTTGGCCATGCGATGCTCCTCTTGCTTCTCTTACTTTGGGCGTCAACCCGCCCGCTCCGAGCCGGCGCTTGATCGGCGGCCCTTGCAGGCCCTAGAGCTTCGGGTCCTAGAGCTTAGCGACCTGGGCGAACTCGAACTCTACAGGTGTCTCGCGACCGAATATGTTGACGAGCACCTTCAGCCTCAATTGGTCCTCGTTGATCTCGGCGATCGTGCCGCTGAAGTCGGCGAACGGCCCTTCCCGGACCCGCACCGACTCCCCCACTTCGTACTCGAGGCGGGGCCGGGTCTTCTTGGGCGCCCCGGCGCCTTCGACCTTGACGGCCAGGATGTTCTCGACTTCGCGCCTCGACAGGGGCGTCGGCCGTGCCCCCAGGCCAACGAACCCGGTCACCCCGGGCGTGTTGCGCACGACGTACCAAGAATCGTCGTCCAGGTCCATACGGACCATCAGGTAACCCGGGAACACCTTTCGGGACACCACCTGGCGCTTGCCGCTCTTCAGCTCGACCACGTCTTCGAGCGGGATGACGACCTCGAAGATGCGGTCCTCCATGTTCATGGAGGAGATGCGGCTCTCCAGGTTGGACTTGACCTTGTTCTCATAGCCGGCATAAGTGTGCACTACGTACCAGCTGCCAGGACGGTCGTAAGGGCTTTCAGGTGGCGCTACTACCTCTTCGGCGGCCGTCACCTCGCCCACTCCGTCTTGGGCCTGGCCGTCTCCGTTCGCCGACGCGCCCGCTTCCCAGCCGTTGCGGCGCTTGCGCGACGAACTGCGCTTTGTCGGTTGCGGTGTCTCCTCGCCTGCCGGGACCTCTGAGGAGCCCTCTGGCTTATCGGAATCCTCAGCCACCACTACCTCTGGTAGCTCGCTGGGGACTGGTTCGATCGGCTCCACGGGCTACTTGAAGAGATGCGAGGCGCCAAGGGAGTAGAAGTAGTCGAGGGCGTACACGAGCGCCATCATGAACGCGATGGTGAAGAACACAACGGTCGCGTAATTGATCAGTTCCGCCCGCTTGGGCTTCATGACCTTGCGGAGCTCGAGGATCACCTCGTCCAGGAACTGGCGGGGGCGGAACCCACCCCGTGACGGACCGGGAGGCGGGCGGCGTTCCTGAGTCCGAACGGCAGGCATGCCCTCGGCGTCGAGGGAGCCTTGCCGCTGCAAAGCTCGTTTTTGTGCTCGGTTGTACTCGTTTACGCTCACGTCAGTGACCTTCCCAATTGACCCTTTGGACCTCGTGCATCTAAGGCCAACCACAACTTTTAGCAGGGCAGGAGGGACTCGAACCCCCAACCGCCGGTTTTGGAGACCGGTGCTCTGCCAAATTGAGCTACTGCCCTAGGGGGCTTCTTCCTCCGGCGGCCAGGGCCCGCGCTTCTGACCCGACCGGACGAGGATATCACCGATGAACCATTAGGGGGCCAGCAGAGCGACTCTAGGGAGGGGGCCGAACTTCAAACAGCGCTGGCGATGAAGCGGGAGTGACGGCCGGCCCTTGCCCACAGCGCTCCTGCGCCCAGGGCCACCACGCCGACGGCCGTCAGTGCTGCCACTCGCCAGGGTTCGGACCGGCGGGGTGCCCATGATGGGTGGCGGCGCAGAGCGCTGAGCGTGCTGCCCACCAGTTCTGGCGAGGGCACGAAATCGGCGTCGCCTCTCATGCTCCGCAACAGCCGCAACAAGCGTCGATAGCCCGCCAGTTCGGCTTGGCACACCAGGCACGTCCGCAGGTGCTCCGACATGGCGTCGCTCGGACGCCGGCACCCGTCCACGACCAGCGGAAGCTCGTCGGACACAGCCTCACAGGAGAGCAACGCTCGCAGGCTTTTGAGGTTACCCTTCGGCGGTCGGTTCTGGGCTTCAGCTGGCCACGGCATCGTCATCCATATCAGCAACCGTCCCGGCGCCGAGGTTGGTTCCATCAGGGACCGTTACCTCTGACCGCCCCTTCCCGTCCGGCGTGGGCCCGGTGCCACCTGCGGCTCGGAGCCTCCGCCCCGTGCAACCGCCGTCCCAGATCCTCTCGCAACCTCTTGCGGGCCCTTTGCAGGCGCACCTTGGTGGCCGCCTCCGAAGTGCCCAGCTCAGCTGCGATCGACTTGTGAGAAAGGTCATAGACGTCTCGCAACACCACTACCTGGCGCAACCTCCAGGGCAGGCGTAGCAAGGCCTGCTCCAGGAGCGCCCGCTCGTCGCCCGCCGACGCTGACGCCTCCGGGTCGTGCTCGGGACGACGGTCGCGCACACTCGCTTCGTCCATCCCGTCCAGATCTAGCTGGTCATGGCGGCTCCGCCATGAACGGGCCCGGTGGTTGCTGGCGCAGTTAGCCGTCACCCGGTAGAGCCAGGTCGAGAACCTGGCCTCGCCCCGGAAGCGAGGAAGCCCGCGCAGTGCCCGCAGGTAGGCCTCTTGAGTGACGTCGAGCGCGTCCTCTTCATCGCCCGTAAGCCGATAGGCCAGGGTGTACGTGCCCGCCCATGTCACCCGCACCAACTCGTCGAAAGCGGACCTGTCACCCTTGCGAGCCCGGTCGACCAGCAGTTTTAGCTCGGCTTCGGACGTAGGCCGGGAAGGCCTGGTCGGAGACAGCGCCATCGCCCGACCACTGCCCGACGCGGAGTTCGGGGACGTCAGGGCGCTCTCACCAGGCTGGCCCGGCTCGATCTGGCCGGTCTCAGGTAACGATTTGGCCGCTTTGGCCCGCCTTGTGCGCGGCGCCCGGGCGGGACGCGCATCCTCCTCGGCCGCCTTCTTGCCTGAGACGAGCGCCGACATAGCGGTTGCTTTACCTGGTCTCCTTGTGCAGCGTGTGCTGCCTCTCCCACCGACAGTACTTGCGCATTTCGATGCGGTCGCGGTCGTTCTGCTTGTTTTTGGAGGTGATGTAGTTGCGCCGCTTGCAGACGTCGCAGGCTAGCGTCACCTTCACTCTTCTTTCGTTCTTGGCCATCTGCGAATTCCTTCCTGGTTGCGGTGCCGCAATTTGGCCCTGCGCTCGTGCCGCTGCAGCTTATCCTGGCCCGGATTGCCACCTCCAGCATGCCCCGGTCGTGACAAACGGGCACAGGCTGTGAGGGTGAACCTGCCTTCGGTAGCGGCGGTCGGACTCGAACCGACGACAACTCGATTATGAGCCGAGTGCTCTGCCAACTGAGCTACGCCGCCCTGCGCGGGCCTGAACAGCCAGTGTAATGGACCGGGTGCGGCGCCGAGGGCCCGTCAGCTGAACAGGACCGAGATGCTCTCTCGCCGGGCAATCCTGCGGATCGCTTCCCCGAACAGAGCGGCAATGGGAACGACCTCGACTTTGGCCGGCAGGCCATTGGGGTGGGTCTCGATGCTGTCGGTCATAAACAGCCGCTCAATGGGGGAATCGTCGAGCCGGTCGATGGCGGTACCCGTGAGCAGCCCATGGGTCACGGCCGCGTACACGGAGACGGCGCCGCGGTCAATCAGGAGCCGGGCCGCATCGACCAGGGTGCCAGCAGAGATGGTGAAGTCGTCGACTATCAGAGCGGTGCGGCCGTCGACAGAACCCATCAGCTCGAGGACCTCGGCTGACTCGGAATGGTCGGTGCGCCGCTTGTCGGCAATGGCCAGGGGGACGTTCAGGCGGTCGGACCATTGGCGCGCCTTTTTTATAAAGCCGGCGTCGGGGGACACGACGACCAGGTCAGGTAGCGCCTTGGCGGCGATGGCCTCGCACATCACAGGCAGGGCGTAGAGGTCGTCAACCGGCACCTTGAAGAAACCCTGGATCTGAGGCGCATGGAGGTCGAGCGTCACTACCCGGTCGACCCCGGCCACCTCGATAGCGTCCGCGCAGACCCGGGCTCGAATGGAGACCCTGGGCTCGTCCTTCTTATCGCCCTTGGCGTAACTGAAATAAGGGATAACCGCGGTTACGGAGGACGCACTGGCGCGCTTCAGGGCGTCGATCCAGAAGAGAAGCTCCATGAAGTTGTCATTGGTCGGGAACCCGGTCCCCTGCACCAGGAAGACGTCCCGCCCCCGAACGTTTTCGAGTACGCGCACGAAGAGGTTGCCCTCTGAAAACAACAGAGTCTCGTTGGCGCCCAGCGGGCAGCCGAGGTAAGCGGCGATGGAGGCGCCAAGTTTCTTGCTCGCCGAGCCGGCGAAAAGCACGAAGTCGTCCCCGGGCACGTGGCAAAGCTACCGCCGGCACCTGCCGTCTGGCACCCTGGCGGCCCACAACCGGGACGCCCGGCCCCAGGTCTCGCTGTTCCTTCCGTAACACCTGCACCGGGTGCCCCTACGACCCGGTGTAAGACACACGCCGAGGCCGCCGGTCCCCGAGGTGGGCACCGCCGCCGTGCCTGCAGACCGATTTTCGGTTGAAGCCGGTCCCCTTGCGGGTGAGTGCCCACCGGGCGCTACCATGACGGCAACGACCAGGGTCGAGCCCGGGCTGGAGAGTGGCCGGCTATGCAGCAAAAAGGCGCGCCAACTTTGGCGGGGCTCCTGCAGGGTTTCCGTCTCCGTCGAGGGCTGACTCAGGAGGCATTAGCCGACCGGGCGAGCGGTGGCCTTACCGTCCAGACGGTAAGGAACATCGAGCACGGGCGCACCTGGCCACGTCGCCATACCCTCGATCAACTTACCGCAGCTCTCCAGCTGGAGAAGGAGGAGCGCGAGGCCGTCGTCACCGCTTGGGTGCTGCGAGCGTCCTCACCATCCGACCCGGGCACAGTGCCGAAATCGCCATGGCCGGCATTTCTGGGGACGCTGCCTCAACAGCGGCCGCTGGTCGGACGGGAGCGAGCGGAGGCGCTGTTGGCGGAGCTACTCGGGACTGACGGGTTGCAGCTGGTTACCCTGACCGGGCCCGGTGGTGTGGGCAAGACCAGCCTGGCGCTGCGAGTGGCCTCTACGATGCGCGACAACTACCCGGACGGGGTCGTCTTCGTCGACCTGGCCCCAACTTCGGAAGCCGACCTCGTCCCTGCTTCCATCGCTCAAGCGATGAGCCTGAACGAGCAAGGCACCAGGTCCCTCATGGCCACGTTGGTCGATCACCTTCATGACCGGCGGCTGCTGCTCCTCCTGGACAATTTCGAGCAGGTCCTTGACGCGGCTGGCATTGTGGCGGAGCTGTGCCGCGAGTGCCCCAAACTCCAGGTACTGGTTACCAGCCGAATGTCACTGCGGTTGCTGTCTGAACAGGTGTTCCCGGTCCCTCCGCTGGCCGCTCCCCCGCCCGGTCAGCAGCTCGACCCGGAGGCTCTCGGATGTGTCCCTTCCGTGACGTTGTTCGTGCAGCGGGCGCAAGGGGTCAGGCCGGGCTTCGCCCTCACGCCGGCCAATGCGGCGGCGGTTTCAGCCCTGTGCGCCCGTTTGGACGGGCTGCCGCTGGCGATCGAACTGGCCGCCGCAAGGGTGCCCGTGCTGGCGCCGGCCGCACTGCTGGCGCGAATGGGAGGTTCCCTCCACGTGTTGAACACGGGGCCGCGTGACCTACCCGCCCGCCACCGTACGATGCGCGATGTCATCGCGTGGAGTTATGAACTGCTTCCTGTAGATAAGCAGGCGCTGTTCCGCCGGCTGTCCGTGTTCGCGGGTCGCTGCACAGTGGCGGCCGCAATGGCGGTTTGCGCTCGGCCATCAACGGGCGAGGCCGCCCATGCGACGGTCGCGGCGAACGTCGAACTGCTGGACGCACTGTGCGCCTTGGTCGATGCACATTTGCTGCAAGTAGTGGACGCTCCGCTCCGGGAGGAGGAGGGCGTGGCCACGGGCCAATTCCGAGGCGTGGGCCGTGACTCGAATGGCGCCGACGGGTTCGGGCCTCTCTCGGCCTTCGACGACGACAACTTCGAACCCGAGGTCACCTTCCGGCAGTTGGACACCGTCCGCGCTTTTGCCCTGGAGCAACTGGAGGCCAGCGGTGAGGCAGACGGCGCCCGCCGCCAACACGCTCTTTATTACCTCTCCATGGCACGTGAGGCTGGCCGGGCGTGGACGGGCCCTGGCCAGGTGCCGTGGTTAGCGCGGTTGGAGTCTGAGCACGACAACCTTCGAGCGGCGCTGGGCTGGGGGCGCGACAGCGGCGAGATCGTACTGGGGCTCAGCTTGTCCGGCGCGCTCTGGCCCTTCTGGCAGCGCCACAGCCATATGAGCGAGGGGCGGCGGTGGCTCGAGACGTTTCTGGCCGCTGATGGCGCGGAGTCGGCTTCGCCGGAGCTGAGGGCGGATGCGCTCGCGGGCGCGGCCTGGCTGGCACACGACCAGGACGATTACGTGCCCGCTGAAGGTCGTTTCGAGGAGGGATGGAACCTTTTCCGGGCCCTCGCGCAGCGGGACCGGATGGCCGGGGTCCTCTCCCATCGCGCCGTCATGGCCCGCGGGCAGGGCCGCTACCGTGAGGCGCTCGATTACGCCAACGAAGGTGTTGCCCTCGCCCGAGAGGCAAGGGACGACGTTGCGATGGCGTTCGCCATATTCCGACTGGGTGTGGTGGTGCGCGAACGAGGCGACTTCGATTCCTCCCGCGCCGCCTACCAGGAGGCTTTGGATCGCTACCGGGCGTTGGGCGACCGGAGCGGCGCCGCCTTTGCCCTGCTCGGGTTGGGCGACGTGGCCCGCGACGTGGGAGACGTGGCCGCCGTTGAAGGCTATTGTTCCGAGAGCCTGGCCCGGTGCCGGGAGCTCGGACGTCACTGGGGCATCGGCTTTTCGCTCAACAATCTCGCTTTGGCGGCCGCCGCGCGGGCCGACTTCGACCGGGCACAGACGCTCCAGGACGAGGCAATGGCGCTTTTCCGGTCGACGGGGATACGGGGTGGCGTGATTGAGCTGCTGGTTAGCAGGGGGCAAATCGCCAACGACCGCGGCGACAACTCGTCGGCGGTGGCACAGCTGCGTGAAGGGTTGAAAAACGGCTGGCCCGCCGGGCCCCACTGGCTGGTGGCCACGGGGCTGGAGGAGTTCGTGCGAAGCACGGTGGCCAAAGGAAACCCTTCGACAGCAGCGCAGGTCATAGGAGCAGTAGGAGCGTGGCGCGACCAGATGGGTGCCCCGGTACCCCCGTACCGTCGGGCAACCGTAGAGGCTCTTGAAGCCGTTGCCCGCCGTCAGCTCGGTGACACGGCTTTTTCTGCCGCTACCGACCAGGGCGCCTTACTACTCCCCGAGGAGGCCGTGTTCATGGCGCTTGCCTCCACGGGGAGCTAGCCGTAGCGTATGACCCCCGGTGGGGCCTCCTATTTGTCGTCCTTCTTGGGCGTGTAGGTGAACCGGTCCGGACCGCCCTTGGCGGAGGCGCCCCCCGGCGTCACTACGACGACGGCAACGATTCCGCCGCCCTGAGGTGAGCGGGCCATGATCTTCTCGGCCGAGAGCACCTTGAAGTGGACAGTTCGTGAGCCGAAGCTCACTCTGGTCACATGCTCGAACCACTTGCCACTGATGACCACGGCGGTGCCGCCTGCTGCGGGCCCCTCGGCCGGCGAAAGGTGCAGCACTCGGCTCCGAGCGAGGTAGCTGAAGTCGTACCGGCGGTCGCCCTTGGCTGGGTCGGAGCTGCCGGCTGAGGTCTTCACTACTACGGGCACCGTCCCCGCCCCTGCCGGCGACCAGGCGACCAGCTGCGTAGCCGAGACCACCTTGAAGCGGGCGTAATGCTGGCCGAACCGCACGTTCTTTACGTCTTCCAGCCACTGGCCCTTGATCACGACGCGAGTGCCGCCGGCCAGCGGCCCTATGGCGGGCGACACGCTTGAAACCTTGGGCACATTATCGGTCGAGGTCCGCTGACCGCCGGTGCCATCGCCAGCACCGGTGCCTCCCGCCGACAGGCTGCTCCCGCCAGTGGAGCTGCTCCCCAGTGACGAGCTGCTGCTGCCGGAAGAGCTGCCGCCGGGCGAGCTGCTGCTGCCGGGCGAGCTGCTGCCGTCGCGCCATTGGACCCGGTGGCGGTTGCGCTCGTGGTCGTCGTGGCGCCCCCTGTCGTGCCAGGCCCGCTGGTGACCTGACCCGTGCCTGCCGGCTCGTCGGTCGCCGTGGTCTCGGTGCTGCTGGCCGTCGTCGGTGTGACGCCGGAGCCGGCGCCTTCGATGGTCACTGTGCCGTTCACGTAATTTATGGTGTAGTTGCGGGCCGTTGCCCCCGAGCAGCTCGAGGGGTAGCTGCCCACCGGCGAGGAGGCGTTGGCCGGGGTCGAGCAGACGGGTGCAGGGTTCAGCGCAGAAGCAATGTCACCGTTTTTGAACCCGGCATAGGTAGCGGCGATGGCAGGCACCGCCTGGCCTACCGTCAAGCTCGGGCTGGAGGCGGTGACGGTTAGTGGCGCCGGAGTTACTGTGAGCGTCCCCTGCTGTCTGGTGACCTGGTAGTTGGCGTCGTCGACCAAGCAATCGACGGGGTAGGTGCCCACCGCGCTCCGGCTGTTGGCCGGGGTCTGGCACGTAGTCAGGGCGCTGAGGGAGTTCGCTGAGTCCCCGCCCACCAAGCCGCTGTAGCTGGCGCTCAAGTTCGGGAGCGGGCCACCGTAGGTCATGGTCTCGTTGTTGGCCGTAACCGTGAGGCGGGCCCGGTTGATGTTGAGGCGAGCGGTCTGGTAGCTGATGGCGTAGCCGGGGGCCTCGGCTCCAGAGCAGGTGATCGTGTACGCGCCGACGGCGGTGCCGGGGCCAACAGGGTTGCCGCTCGAGTCGACCGCCCCGCAGCTGAGCCCGGTGACCACGCTCGAGGTGTCGCCGTTGACGAGGCCACCGTAACCGACGGTGTAGCTGGGCGTTGACCCGTAGGTGAGGGACTCATCCTGAGGGAAGATCGTGAGCCTGGCTGGTGTAATGGTGAATGACTGCGTCACCTGGGGCGCGGCGCTGAAGGGTGGGTAGAGGACGTAGTGTTCTGTCCCGTCCTGGTTGGCGGCGACAGTGCACGTGCCTGCGCTGAGCAAGTCCACCTGCGCCGAGGTCTCCGCCGCGGCGAGAGTTGTGGCCCGGGCCACGGGGTCGGACACGCTGCACACGGATGGCGTGGTGGAGATGAATGTGACCGGCATGCCCGAGATGCCGCCCAGCGCCCTTATCGGGAACGCGCCGCCCGCGTAGGGCACCTGATCGGGCGCCGGCAGGAAGCTGATGGCTTGAGAGACCACCGTGTTCGGCCCGGCCTCATAGACAGTGGCGTTGGCCGAGCCGCCTCCCTGTTGCGTAGCCGTTACTGTCACCTCGTACAGGCCCCCCTGGGTATAGGTGTGCGTGGCGGACAGGTTGAGCTCGCTGCCAGAGATTGCTTCCAGCTGCCCGCCAAAGCCATTGGCATAAGTGGTCGTCGTGCCGTCGCCCCAGTTGACGGTCACGGTCTCGGCGTCGTTAGCGCCGGCGTGGGTGACGGTGACCGGCAGCGTTATTGGTTGGGTGCCGTCGCAATAGATCCCCGGGCACCCCGAACTCACTGAAAGGGCGGGCGGGACATCGCCGACCGCGACGCTGAAGGTGTCAGTAGCGGAATTGCCATAGGCGTCGCTCGCCGTCACTTGGACCATGTACGTGCCGCTGGCCGGCCAGGTGTAGCTGACGTCGGCCCCGGATTCGGTTGAGCCCCAGCACGGGGCCGGCGAAAAGTTGCCGGTGGTGGGGTCGATCGTCCCGCACGAGAGGAACCCGCCGGGAGGTGCCAGTTGCTGGAACTGCCACGAGTAGGTGAGGGGCACGCCGTACTGCGATGTGCCTAACGCGCTGAAGCTCTCCGGGGCGCCCTCTTCGGGGTCGGCGCTGGCGGTACTAGTAAGGGTGACCTGCTCGGTCAGCGATGTGACCGTGGCCCCGAGGGCGAGGCCTGGAGGTGGAGTGTTGGGCCGGGAGTTCCGTTCGTAGCCGCGCTGGTGGTGCCCTGCACCCAGGCGCTGTAATCGTTGCCGTCGGCACCGACGAAGTTGATGGAGGGGCTCGTCCAGCAGGTGCCGTCGGCCACGCACGTCGAGGGGTCGAACGGCGGTGCCGAGGGTGATTGCTCGGGGACGCCCACGAACGTGTAGCCCTCAGGGGTGTCGATGAGCCACGCGATCTGCTCTGTGCCGGACCAGTCGGCGTACCTGACCTCTAGCGTCTGCACCGTGGTCGGGCTGCCGCCCGACGGCGTCGCCGTCTCCACGAACCAGCTTCCGGTCAGCCGGGCGGAGTCGGTGCTCGAGTCAGGCGCCGTGCCGTCCACCCAGGTGATGGAGCTGGCCAGAGCGGGCCCCGGGCCGGAGACTGACTCGGGGACATCGGAACTGGGCTGGCCGGAGCAGGGGTCGGTGCTCGACGAGAGCGAGCCAGTCTCCTGGACGCAGAAAACCGGGTCGCTTGGCGACTGGGCCGGAATGGGCGGGGTGTTGCAGACGCCGGCCGGTGCCGACGTGGACGTCCCTACCGGGGCGCCGGGCGCGTCGAGCTGGGCGCCGCCTTCGCTGTTGCCCGGCGTCTCCGAGCCGCTGCAGACGTACAAGGGCTCTGAGGGCATGGTCGCCCCCACGAACAAACCGAAAAGGCTCTGGGCGCCGCTTGTGGTCCCGAGCAGCGAACCCAGGTCCGGAGTGGTGGTCTCCTGGGTGCTGAGGTTGCCCTCGAGGTCGCTTGGCAGGTCGGCGGCGTCGAAGACGTTGATGCCCTCGAGACACGGCGGTCGTGACCGCGAAGATCACAATGCTCGACGATGGCGGCCACGCCGGCGGCAGTTTCCGCTCCGGCGATCGCGGCGGCTTCGGCCGCTTTGTTATGACACGCCACCGCTGACTCCGTTTACGAGATCGCCTCGCTGACGGCCTTAGCAATGCGTAGGGGACCAGGTGCGGTCTGGAGGGCAGTCCCCGGAAAGGCCGACCCAACGAGGTGCTGATTGCCACGCCGGCCAGCCCCGCCGTCCCGGCGATCCCCGCTACCGCCCCGCCAAAGATTTCCGCCGGTCGCTATGGCCGACAATGTCTGGGCGTAGCTGGTGGAGTTGAAGAGGCTCTGGAGTGAGTCGCTTTCGTCGTCCTCGCCCCACTGCTCGAACTGGCCCGAGCTTGGTGTTTGCGGGCTACAGCCAAGTTCCGCTGAAGCACGGGGCGGAGCACATGGGGTCTTCGGCCTCGGCGATCACAGGAGTGTACGTACCGTCCGGCGAGGTGTAGGTGCAGTAGCCGGGTTTCGGCTCGGGCGTGGCCGAGAGGTCGTCGACGCTGATCCCGGCCCAATCGGCGTACTCCTGGATGGCGTCCTGGGCCGCCCCCACCTGCTCTGCCTGCACGGCCGAGGCGAGCCAGTCGACGGCGCCCTCCTGGTCGGTGGTGCGCGACGCCGCCGGCGTCTGGATGGCCTGCACAATGAGGGCCCACAGCTCCGCCTCAGCGTCGGCCTGGCCCCAGGTCATGACGGCGTCGGCGTCGCTCGAGGGCAGGTCGTGGTCGGACAGGGTGTTGGCCACCGCCTGGGCTTCGAGGTTCGACAGCGCCGTCTGCTCGGCACTTGTCGCCTGGTAGATGCCGTCGCTCGCCAGCCCGCCCGGGTCGAGCACCGCCGGGTTGATGAGGTAGCTCAAAAAGGCGCACGGGGCGAAGTCGGCGGAATTCGCCGGCGCCCAGTCAGGCTGCCCGTCCGGGCCCTTCGGCGGGTAGAGGCACACGGGCAACGACGGCGGCCCGGAGGGGAAAATCGAGGGCGCCTCGGCCCCGGCCGTGGTCGCAGTGGCGATTTGGGGGGCGACGACGGCCGTGGCCAAGATGACCGCGAGCAGCGCTCGCCGGCACGGCGCCCCGAAGATGGACGAGATATGTCGTAGTACGCGGTGCATCAGCCTTCATCTCCCTTGCTCGGCGCCTAGCGGTCTCCACAGACCTTTGAACGCACGAACAGTGTCGGCCCAAACCGCCCCTCTGACCAGGAAAAAACCAACAATTGTCGGCAAATTTTCTCGAAGTTTCCCGGGAATTTTCGCCTCCGTCGACTAGCCGCTGGGGCAGCACCGTCGGCTTCCTTCTGTCGGCCTGTGACAAACAAAGGGCGAGCCCTGACAGCCCGACGGATGCGCCAAGCGCATCACCCGCGCCTTCTTCCCACCGCCAGGCACTTGGAGCGTCGGGGAGCGAAGAGCCCACAGCCCAGAGCCCATTTTGCTGCTCCGGAGTGGAGCCCCCTGTCGGAATCGAACCGACGACACCAGCCTTACCATGGCTGTGCTCTGCCGACTGAGCTAAGGGGGCACTACCCGGGCCACCACCCGAGTGCCGGAGTAATAGTAGCTGGCCCAGGGGGCCGTCGCTCTGGGCCAGATCGGCGCCGGCTCCCTCCGACCCGCTCGCCACCTTCGATCTCCGACCAAGACAGCTCACCTAACCTGGCAGGCCGTGAGCAATGTACGTCGGCAGGCCCCACCAGAGGGGAGCCTGTCCGTCGCGGGCGAGCCGTCCACGGCGCCGGACTTCAGGCTCGAGCTCGCCCGCCCGGCCCACGCCGCCGGCATGCTGGCCATCTACAACCCTGAGATCGAGACCGGCACGGCCACATTCGAGATGAGCCCGAGGTCGCTCGAAGAACAGCTTGAATGGGTGGCCGAGCATTCGGGCGCCCACCCGGCCGTGGTGGCCGTGACAACCGGCGACGACGGTGAAGACATCGTCGTGGGGTTCGGTTCCCTATCGCCATACCGGCCTCGGGCTGCGTACAGCACGACGGTCGAAAATTCGGTCTACGTGGCGGAGGGGTATCAGCGACTGGGCATCGGCAGGGCCATCCTGGAGGAGCTCCTCCGTCTGGCCAAGGCCCATGGCTTCCACGCCGTCATCGCCCGGATCGGCGCAGGGAACGATGCTTCCGTGGCTCTGCACGCGTCGTGCGGGTTCGAGATGATCGGTACCGAGAGGGAGGTGGGGCGCAAGCTCGGCCGGTGGCTCGACGTCGTATGCATGCAGCGCCTCATTTGACGGCGCCAGTTATTAACAGCGCAGTCGCTAGCTGGCGGCAGAGAGAGCGGCGAGCTCTTCGTGAGCCGGTGCGTCGGGCAACGGTTTGCCGTCCAGCGTATGAACCCGGGCGAAACGGAGGCTCGAAGCCAGCCACACGCCGTCGGCCTCGAACAGCTCGTGCACCTTCAGCTCTTCCCTGGCTACGTCCCAGCCGGCGGCCTCGGCGGCGCTGAACAACCGGGCCACGCTGATGCTGTCCAGTATCCCGACCGATGCGGGCGGGCTCACGAGGCGACCCCCCTGGGAAACGACGACCGCCGAGTTAGCTCCCTCCCAGACGACCCCGTCGCTCCCGACGAAGATGGCGTCGTCCGCCCCCTTTGATTCAGCCCAGCGCTTGGCGGCCATATTGACCGCGTACGACAGGGTCTTGGCTCCCAGTAGCAGCCAGGGTGCCTCGACGCTCAGGCCGCTCGGCATCCCTCTCGCGAGTGTGACGATGGCGACGCCCGCCAGACGCTGGCGCATCACTGAAGGGTTCAGGTCCTGGCCCAGGACATAGGCGGTCGGCGGTCCCCCGTCCTCAGGCCCGCGGGTGCAGACGAGACGCATCGACCATTCGTCTGCCCCCGGCCACGCTTCTATAGCGAGGGCGGCTGCTTCTCTCCAGGCGCCGGCGGAGGGCAGCTCCAGTTCGACGCTCTCAGCAGATCGGGCCATTCGGGCCAAATGGTCTTCCAAGTGGCGCGGTTGGCCGCCGATGACCAGGAAGCGTTCGAAGATGCCGTCGCCCCGCAGGACCCCGGTGTCGTCGGCGCCGAGGAACGGGGCGCCGGGCGGGCATAACTCCGGGCCCAGTGGGCTCAGGCGGACCAGTACCGTCGCTCGCTTGTCCGTGCCAGATGAGGGGGTTCCATCCACCGAGAGGCTCCTTTCTGCCCGGTCGTTGAGTTGCGGCCCGATCACAGAGGTTCGCAAGGCTAGCCTCGCACATTGTGGAGGAGAGTTACTCGGAGCAGCTATCGGGCCTGCGCCAGGACCTGGACGACGTCGAGGCAGCCATGAAACGGCTGGACGAGGGCACGTACGGCCGGTGCGAGGCGTGCGGGTCGCAACTGGCGGCCGAGCAACTAGAGGCCCAGCCGGCCGCCCGTCGCTGCCCCGTATGTAGCTGAGGGTAAGCGTCCGCCGCCAACTGATGGAGCTTTCTACCTTCCAGGAACTCATGCAGGTGACGTACGGCGAGCGGGACTCGGCCCGGGGGCAAGCAGCCACGGTGGCCTGGTTGGCAGAGGAGCTGGGTGAGCTGGCTCAGGCGGTACGCAAAGGCTCGCCCGAACAACAGCTCCACGAGCTTGGCGACGTCATGGCCTGGCTGGCGTCGTTGGCCAACCAGCTCGGACTTTCGCTCAGCGACGCCGCCCGCCGTTACCAGCACGGTTGTCCGAATTGTAGGCGCTCGCCATGCGCCTGCCCGGACGCAGTAGCCGGGCCGCTCAGACGCTGACCGCGCCCCGCTCGACCAAAGCTTCGGCAATTTGCACGGCGTTGAGGGCGGCCCCCTTGCGCAGGTTGTCACCCGATATAAACATGGCCAGCCCTCTCCCATCAGGCTCGGATTTGTCCTCGCGGACCCGGCCCACCAGGCAATCGTCAATGCCGGCCGAAGCCAAGGGAGTAGGCATGTCCACCAGGCGCATACCCGCCGCCGAACTGAGGATCTCCATGGCGCGAGCGGGCGATATGGCGTGGTCGAAGCGGGCCAGCACGGACAACGAGTGGCCCGTGAAAACGGGGACCCTGACACACGTCACGCTCACCGCCAGTTCCGGGATGTGGAGGATCTTGCGGGTCTCGTCACGCAGTTTGTGTTCTTCGTCCGTCTCGTCGTCGACGAGCTTGCCGGCCACTGGCAAGATGTTGAAAGCCAGAGGGCCGGGGAAGACTTTGTTCTCGGGGTAGGGCAGAGCCGAGCCATCGAAGGTGAGCGCGGCCGCTTTTTCCCCGACTTCTCGGACCTGACCGGCCAGCTCGTCCACACCCTTCAGCCCTGCGCCTGAGGCGGCCTGATAGGTGGAAACGACCAGGCGGCACAAGTTCGCCTCGTCGTGCAACGGTTTTAGCGCCGGCATGCAGACCATGGTCGTGCAGTTCGGGTTGGCCACGATCCCCTTGCCGATGTGGTCCAGGTCGTCACTATTTACCTCGGGCACGACCAGGGGGACGTCCGGGTCCATCCGCCAGGCCCGGGAATTGTCTATGACGATGGCGCCGGCGCCGGCCACCACTGGCGCCCATTCGCGCGACGCCGGAGCACCCATGCTGAACAGGGCAATATCTATGCCCTGGTGGTCGGAAACGGCCACGTCCTCGACGACGACGCCGTCGAGCACCTGGCCAGCCGAACGTGCTGACGCGAAAAACCGCAGACGGTCAACGGGGAATTCTCGCTCCCGCATGACCTGGCGCATGACCCCGCCAACTTGCCCGGTGGCTCCGTAGACCCCGACGGAGAGCCCCATCAGTACCCCGCTTCCCGGTCGAGCCCGAAGGCCTTGTGGAGCGCCACCACGGCGCGGTCGGCGTCGGGCTGGCGGACCACGCATGTGAGCCGGATGGCCGAAGTGGAGATCATTTCAATGTTGATCCCCTCAGCCGCCAGTACCTCGAACATGGTGGCCGAGACGCCGGGATGAGTCCGCATACCCGCCCCGATTATCGAAACGGTGGCAATTTCCGGGTCCGCGTAGGTACCGGTGGCACCTATTTCGTCTTGCAGGTCGCTGGCTATTTGTTTGGCCAACTCCAGGTCCTCGTGCGGGACGGTAAAGGATATGTCCGTCGTCCCGTGCAACGAGACGTTTTGCTCGATCATGTCTACGTTTATCAACTGGTCGGCCAGCGCCCGGAACAGTTTGGCGGCAATTCCCGGCCGGTCGAGGACCCCGGCCACCGTTACCTTTGCCTCCGATTGGTTGGCGACAACGGCCGACACGATCGCCTGCTCCATAGCACTGCCTTCCTTTTCGACCCAGGTGCCGGGTTCCCAGGTAAAACTGGACCGCACGTGCAGGCGCACGCCGTGCGCCCGCGCAAATTCCACCGAACGCATTGTGGGCTTAGGACAGCCCGCCGCGTTCATCTCCAGCATTTCCTCGTAGCTGACCTTCACCAGCCGGTAAGCCGACGGGACTACCCTCGGGTCGGCGCTGAACACACCGGAGACGTCCGTGTACAGTTCGCACGCCTCAGCATCGAGGGCCTTGGCCAGTGCTACTGCCGTCGTGTCCGAACCACCCCGCCCGAGGAACGTGACCTCACGGTCGACCGATACACCCTGGGCGCCGCCGATCACCGGTACCCGCCCCGCCTCCAGAGCGGCCCGGACGCGGTCCGGGCGTACGTCGAGGATCTTGGCCTTGGTGTGCTCTCCGTTGGTGACCAACCCGGCCTGGCTACCCGTGAAGCTGTCCGCCGGGACACCCAGGTCGTGCAGTGCCATGCAGAACAGGGCCATGGCCTTGCGTTCGCCGGCGGTGACGAGCATGTCCATCTCCCGGCCGGGACGGGTGCGCGACACCTTGCTGGCGATGTCCATCAAGTCGTCCGTCTCGTTGCCCATGGCCGATACGACTACCACTGGCCGGTCTCCGCGGCGATGGGCACGCGCCACGTAGTCGGCTACGTTACGCATCCGCTCGGCGTCGGCGACGGAGGACCCTCCAAACTTCTGGACCAGCACTGCCACGGCTGGCAGGCTACCAGCTGACTTGCGCCAGCCAGCCTCGGCCGAAGCGGTGTCCTGGCCTCACCGCTACCCGGGCCTCGTGGAATTCGACTACGCTGCGCCGCCGTGCCGTCGGATAAACGTGTGCGCCAACAAGCCAACAAGCACCACATGGACCAGCTGCGCCGGACCCAGATGCAGCGTCGCCGTAGGCAACGCTTTTTCCTGGGCGGAGCCATCGCCGCAGTGGTCATCGCCCTGATCGCCGTGTTGACGGCGGTGCTCTCGGGAGGTGGAGGAAAGACCGCTTCGGGCACGACGACGGTCAGCTCGGCGTCCACAACGTCGACCACGGCGCCCACGACCACCACGGCGCCGCCGGTGTCGGTGCCCCTCCTCAGCGCGCCGGCCAAAGTGGGCTGCCCCAACCTGAACGGCTCCTCGCAGCACTACACGCACTTCTCGGCGGCGCCTCCGATGTGCATCAACCCGGCCAAGAACTACACCGCCACCATGGTCACCAATGTCGGCACGATCACCATCAAGCTTCTGGCGGCCGAGAACCCCACCACCGTCAATAACTTCGTGTTCCTGGCCGGCTATCACTTCTTCAATGGCACGGCGTTCCACCGGGTGTGCATCGCGTTCATCAACCAGGGGGGCGACCCGACCGGGACCGGTACTGGCGGCCCCGGGTATTCCTTCGATGGCGGTGCGCCCAAGAGCTCCAGCGTTTACACCGCAGGGGCGCTAGCGATGGCTAACTCGGGCAGCCCGAGCAGCGACGGGAGCCAGTTCTTCTTCGTGGTCGGCAGCGGGGGCAAGGAACTGTCCGCCAATTACAGCTACTTCGGCCAGGTCTCGGGCGGGCTGAGCGTGGTCAACAAGATAAACGCCGATGGCACGTCGGCCGCGGCCACCAGCGACAACTGCCCGCCCAAGGTCGTAAGCAAGATCACGAGCGTGAGCATTACCGAATCTTGAGCCACCGGGCAGTGCGCTGATAACCGTCAGCCGATGGCGATCAAGACACCCACGAAGACTGCGTAGACGCCAATAAGGAGGCCGCCGGCACCTCGCCCCAGGCCCCCACCCTTGTACGCCAGCGCGATGACCAGCACGGTCATGGCCAAGTAAGAGGCCCCGGCGAAAACCGCGCCGCCGCCGAGGTGGGCGACTACGAACCCGCCGATGACGGCCGGCAACGCCAAACCACCCACCACGTTCACGGTGTTGCTGTTCATGGCCACCGACAACGTCGCCGCGCCTTTGCCCACCCGGGCCAGGTAGACAGCCGCCACCGCGTTTGGGATGCTCGTCACCCCGGCCAGCACGACGGCACCCAGGACGATCTCGGGCACCCCGAGGGCAGAGCCACCGACGGACGCAGAGTGCTCCATTACGATGCTGGCCCCGATCACGACGAGCACGGCCACCGTTGCCGTTACCGCCGCCAGCCTCGTACTGGCCCTCCAGAAGGGCCGGTAAGCGTTTTCGGTCTCCTCGACTTCTTCTCGCAACGCCTCGCCCAGCCACCGCTTCGACGCGGCCGGCAGTGGCAGCCGCTGGGTGGGAACGGCGGCAATAACGACGTACGGGACGAAGAAAACCAGCGCGAACACCAAAGCGGGTGCCGGGCTGAGAGCGCCGCTGACGGCAGCCACACTGCTGACGGCGACGCCGATCGCGGCCGCCCCCTCCATCACCACCACTCTTTGGTGAAAGCGCACGCGTGTGGCCAAGATCGGCCCCAGCCCGAGCAAGGCGGCGATATTGAAGACGTTGGAACCGAACAGCACGCCGAGGCCAAGGGCGTGCTCACCGGACAGGAGCGCGGTGACCGTGCTCGTCAGCTCTGGCCCGTCGGCGGCAACGGCTGCGACCAGGCCGAGCAACACCTGGGGCGTGCCGAGGTCGGCGCCTAGTCGTTCAAGCGCCTTGACCAATTGGTCACTGGCGAGGAGGCTTACTGCGGCGGAGACCAGGAAGGCCGGGACCACCCAGGCGGGCAAGGAAGTCTCTTAGCTCCCGGCAGGCTACGGCGCCGAGACTATGTCGGGGCCCAGTGCCTCCAGGCCCACACGTTGGCCGTCGAGCCAGATCGTCGCGCCGCCCTGGCCAGCTTTGCGCCATTGCCCGTCGGGCGAGCGTAACAGTGCCGTGCGCTCGTCGATGGCCGCAATCCGGAGACCGCCAGATGCGAGCCTGACGGTGCGGTGGGTTTTTTCCTCGGACCAGTTGTTGGCGTGAGGTAGCACGGCCAGTTGAGGCAGCAGGCCGAGACCGAGCGTCAGGGCCCCGCCTCTGGGGTCGACCATGGCATCGCCCAGGACCATCGCCCCCGCCGACGAACCGGCCAGCACTGCCCCGGCCGCCCATGCCTCGACCAATGCGTCCCAGACCGCGGACGCTTTCAAGACCGAACGCAGGTGGAGCACCGAGCCGCCTGCGATGTACACGAAGCGGGCCGTCCGGACCGTCCCGGCGTTCTCTTTGTCCTCAGCGTCGGCGCGACGCAGCACCATGCAGCCCGAGACCGAAACGCCAAAAGCGGAAAAATAAGAAGCCGCGGTGGCTACGGCCCGTTCGGGGTGCCAATAAGCAGCGGCTGTGGGGAGGACCAGGATCTCACGTGTACCAGCCGCCTCGAGGAGCTCCTGATCGAAGCCCTCGCAGCCCGCAGTCCACTCCGAGCCACCTACCAGAGCCAGCTCGCCTGGGCTGCCCTGGGAACTCTCCGAAGGTTCAGCTCCTGGTGGAGACCACATTGGGGGGTACGGGTCGTCTGTCATTGGCGCCAGGGGATGCTGAAAGTCGCGGGGACAGTATTGCACGGCCGTCACGCTCTCTGGACGGACCACCTCACCGGCTAGTAAGAACTAGTCAGGATGCGCGCTCCAAATGACGCCATAAGGCCATAGCGCGGTTATCCGCCCTACTCGTACCTTTGAGGGAGTTTCGCACAATTAGGAGGTCACCCGCCCATGGCCGAGCAACAACAGGCTGACTCTCTCCTCACGCCCGCCGAGGTCGCTTCGCTTTTCCGCGTCAACCCCAAGACAGTCACTCGCTGGGCCCGCGCCGGCAAGATCACAGCCATCCGCACGCTAGGAGGCCACCGCCGCTTCCGCGCCACGGAAATCCACCGCTGCCTGGACCAGGTCGACCTCGACCACTAGACCTCAGGCGCAGTGGCGCACTTGCCCAGGTACTGGCTGGACCTGGGCCAGCAGGAGCGGGGGCGCACGACCTACTGGCCGTCTGTCCTGGAAAGAAACCTTGTAACGGCCGGTGTTCCGCGCCCCCGGGGGGCGCAAAACTCCGGTGGTCGGAGCCGGCGTCGATCCGGCGACCTCGCACTTTTCAGGCGCGCGCTCTACCAACTGAGCTATCCGACCGCGGACCTGACGGGATTTGAACCCGCGGCCTCCGGCTTGACAGGCCGGCGTGCACTCCAGGCTGCACCACAGGTCCCAGTTGCATCGGCGCACCGCCTCGCCCAACGGAGCCCGACGGCACGAGACAGTATAGATGGTGCCAACCGCCAGGATCACAACCGGCACCAGACGTCGACAGGAGGAACGGCATTAGGATGCAGACCGCCCTGTCGCCGGTTGCCCCACGCCCCGGCGCCATCGCTAAGCTACGGCGGCCTTCGTTTTGGCAGGTCATAGCGGGTCTCGGCCGGGTGGTTTTGGCCGCGGCGGCCGGCATTGTTTTCCTGCTTTCACCGGTGGCGCCGGCCGGCGCCACTCCCGGAGCTCAGCTGGTGGCCTTGGCCGGTGCCGCTCCGCCGCCGCCGTCATCTTTCGGAGCCGAGCCGGAAGGCTTCGCGCCTCGGTCTGCTTCGATGGCACTCCAGGTCTATTTTCAGCCGGCCGACACCGCCCAGCTCGCCGCTTTCGCTACGGCGGTGTCCACGCCCGGGTCGGTTTCGTACCATCATTTCCTCTCCGTCTCGCAGTTCGCCGCCCGTTTTGGGCCGAGCGACCAGGCTGTCTCCGCTCTCGATAAATACCTTCGCTCCCAGGGGCTCTCCGTGGGCCGCCTTTCGGCCAACCGGCTGGCGCAAAATGTGACGGGGACCTCCGCCCAGGTCCAGAGGGCGTTCGAAGAGCCTTTGTTGCGGTTCCGGACCGCAGGAGGGGCGCAGGTCATCGGCTCCGCCTCCAGCCCCAAGTTGCCGGCGGGACTGGCTGCCTCCGTCGCGTTGGTGGACGGCCTCGACCCCTGGGTCGTCCCATTCAGCAACCTGGTCCGTTCGGCGGGCAAAGCGCAGGAAAAGGCCGCGCCAGAGAAGGCGGCGGGCAAAGACAGCCAGCGCGGCTGACGCCGGTCAGCAGGACGAGAGCGCCTGCTCCCGCATGGCCGGGCAGGGGCTGACGCCGGCCCAGCTCGACAGCGCTTACGGGCTTACCGGCTTCGGCCAGCGCGGTATGGAGGGCCAGGGCGAAACGATCGGCCTCATCGAGTACGGCCTGGCCGACACGCCGGCCGTGGCCGGCTTTCAAGCCTGCACCGGGTCGTCCCTGTCCATCGACTACGTCCCCGCCAGCTCGGCTCCAACCCAGGTAGACACCGAGGTAGCCGCCGACCTCGAGGTGATTGCCGCCCTGGCGCCAAAAGCCAATGTGGTCGTGTACGAGTCCTCCCAGCAGGGCACCGACCTTGCCCCGTGGGACATGGCGGTGTCAGGCACCGCCGCCGGAGGGTTGCCCGAGGTCATCAGCGATTCCTGGGGCTCTTGTGAGCAAGACACGGGGATGGCCAGTGCCTACTACCAGATCGAAGAGGCGTTGTACGAGGAGGCGGCGGCACAGGGCCAGACGGTCCTCGTAGCTTCCGGTGACGACGGTTCCGAGGGTTGCCTCGACCAGACCCAGGCCAAGGAGTTCGCGGTGTACGACCCCGCCTCCGCCCCGTTCGTCACCGCCGTCGGAGGGACGGCGAGCGATACGCCCTCGAGCCCTCAGTACATCTGGAACAGCCGGAAGGCGGTCGGCAAGCAATGCCTCCATACCGAGTGCGACCTTTACGGCGCGTCCGGTGGGGGCGCCAGCACCGTGTGGCCGCGGCCCGCATACCAGCCCGCGTCGTTACCCTCCTCTCCGGCGTGCACGCTGGGGCCCCCCGGTTGCCGGGAAATACCCGACGTGTCGGCTCTGGCCGGCGACCCTTACGCTCAATACTGCAGCCCCAGCTTCTGCGGCGGGAACGGGGACTGGGTTGGCTTCGGCGGCACCAGCGTCGCCGCGCCCTCTTGGGGGGCGGCCGTCCTGCTCTCGGACGAGGCCTGCTCGACCAACATCGGGTTCCTCAACCCGCTGCTCTACAAAGAGCCGGGCCTGCTGACCAGCCCCATCAGGAGTGGCAACAACGACCTGACGGGGACGCACGACGGGCTGTACGAAGCGTCGTTGTCGGGCGGGTACTCGATGGCCGGAGGCCTTGGTTACCTAGGCGGCGTCGACCTGTCGTCGGGCGCGCTCTGCGGCCCGGGCGCCAGTTCCGGATTTGGCGGTGCCGGATTGGCGGTGCCGGATTTGGCGGGGCCGGATCTGGCGGTGCCGGATCGGCAGCAGCGCCCGGGAACTCCGGCGGCACCGGTTCGCCGACAACGTCGACCGGCGGGCCGACCACCTCCACGACGGTCCCGGCCACCACCCCAGGCTCAGCGGGAAGCGCCAGTCCCGGCCGTGCTCCGGCACCGGCAGTCGAGTGCGTGGACCCGGTCAACCAACCTGTGCCGGGCGACCCGGACGCCCTGGCTGCCACCGAAGACTCCAACAACTGCGGTGGCTACCTGGTCGTGACGGCGACCGGGGCGGTATCTGGGTTCGGGGCCGCCATCACCTACGGGTCCCTACAAGGCCGGCATTTGAAGGTCCCGGTGGTCGGCATAGCCGTTACGCCAGACTCTGAGGGCTACTGGTTGCTGACCTCCGATGGGCAAGTGTTCGCTTTCGGCGATGCCAAACTTTACGGAGCGCCGGCCAAACTAGCCCCGGGCACGTCAGCCGTTGGTATGTCCGCCACCCCTGACGGAAAGGGCTACTGGGTAGTCACCGGGGCCGGCGCGGTTTACGCCTATGGCGACGCACAACCCTTTGGTTCCTTGCTCGGTCACCGTCTGAACCGGCCGATTGTCGGGGTGGCGGCCACGCCCACGGGGGACGGTTACTGGCTGGCGGCGGCCGACGGGGGCGTGTTCGGCTTCGGTGATGCCCGGTACCACGGGTCGATGGGCGCTAGCCACTTGAAAAACCGCGTGGTCGGCATTACCGCCGACCCCGTCGGCGACGGGTACTTCCTAGCTACCGCAAATGGGAGCATCTTCTCCTTCGGCGCCAACTTTTATGGCAGCCGCGGCGCCAAACCACCCCCCGAACCAGTTGTCGCCGTGGCTCCTTCAATTGATAGAAAAGGGTATTACCTGATCGACTCGGGAGGCCAGGTCTACGCCTTCGGCGACGCCATTTATGGGGGCAACGTCACAAAGCCGGTCAAGAAGCCAAAACACTAAATCAGTGTCAGTTAGTGGTTTGACTTTGTCCGCTCTTGTCTACGCTTATATATCGGCGATGGCAGGGATGACCTCTTTGCCGATGATCTCGAGCACTGCCGGATCCGACACGCGCGGTGCGCTGCCGATCGCCGCCTGCGCCCCGAGTTCGCCCAGCTGGTGGAGGTCCTCGACGATCTGGCCCGCCCGTTCGCCCTTTTCTCCGACGTCGAAGTTGTACAGGACGGTCTTTTCGATCTCGTCGTAGTTGCGGCCTACGTCTTCGCAGTGCTGGCGCAGTACGTCGAGTTTGCGGGTGAAGTCGGGGCCGCTGAAGATGTTGCACGCCTGGGCATATTTGGCCACCAACTTGAGCGTCTTTTTCTCTCCGGAACCGCCGATCAGGATGGGCGGGTGGGGACGGGAAAGGCTCTGGGGGCGGTTGAGGGTCCTGGCCAGTTGGTAGTAGCGGCCGTTGAACGGGCCGTCGTTGTCACTCCACATTTGCAGGCAAATTTGCAGGATCTCTTCCAGCCGCTCGAAGCGCTCGGCCAGCGGTGGGAAAAACAGGTCGAGGCCGCGTGCCTCGTCCTCGTTCCAGGCGGCCCCGATGCCCAGCCACGCCCGCCCTCCCGAAAGCACGTCGAGGGTGGTGACGATCTTGGCCAGCATCCCCGGGCGGCGGTACGTCGAACCGCTGACGACGGTCATGAGTGACATGCGCCGCGTCCGTGCCGCGATATACCCGAGAGCCGTGTAAGCCTCGAGCATCTCTAGTTCCGGAGGGCCGATGACCTGGATCTGCCAAACGTGGTCCATCACCGAAAGGCGGTCGAACCCTACGTCTTCGGCCAGCTGTGCTATTTCCGCCAGCTTCGAGGCGAGCACGGGAGGCCCGCCTGGCCATGTGAAATTGCTTACGTGCAGACCTAGTTTCATGAGCGCATCGTATGGCGCGTCAGCCGGGTAACCCGGCTACACCAACAGGATTATGGCCACGACTGTGCCGACGACCACCACCGCGGTCCGCAACGCAGGCGCAGGAAGCCGGCGACCGAGCGTGCCGCCCACTTGACCGCCCACCACCGCGCCCGCGGCCAGGAGCCCGGCCGCCTCCCACGACACGTGACCGCTCAAGGCGAAGATCACGCCGGCCACAAGGTTGGCCAGCATGGCCAGGACGTTCTTCACGGCGTTGAGGCGCTGCAGCTCTTCGCTGATGAAGATGCCTAACAGTGCAATGAGTATTACCCCCTGCGCGGCCCCGAAGTAGCCGCCGTACACACCCGTGGCGAACACCCCGACGTACAGGATCTGACCGCGATGGCCAAACCTTCGGGTGGGAGGCTGCTTGGGCCGGAGCCATTTCGTCAACCAGGGTTGGAGGGCTACGAGGGTGCAGGCCAGCAGGATCAGGTACGGGACGATCCGACGGAACGACGTCTCGGGCAACCGCAACAAGAGGAGCGAACCGATGACGGCACCCGCGCAGGAGAAAATGCCAAGGAAGGCGGCCCGCCGGACTTGGCCCGATAGTTCACGGCGGTAGGCGTGGATACCGCTCAAAGAACCGGGCACCAGCCCGACCGTGTTCGACACGTTCGCCACTAGTGGCGAGTAGCCCACGGCCAACAGGGTCGGGAACGTGATCAGCGACCCTGAACCGACGATGACGTTGATGGTCCCGGCGGCCAGCCCGGCACCCGCGATAGCTAGAGCGGAGAGTGCGTCCACCTCAGCCGGGCACCTGAGCCGGCGCCAGCCCGTCCATTACGAGGTCGACTACCTGACGGGCGAAACGGTCACTGAGAGGCAGGTGACCTTGAAGGAGGCGGTGGTACGCGGCCCCGAAAACCAGGTCTAGGACCACGTCGGCGTCTGTCCCAGCTGGGATCTCGCCCCGCCGGACCGCCCTGTCCACAAGGGTCTTCTGCTGCGCGCGCAAGGGCTCGAACACCCGCTCTCGCCACGCCACCGCCAGCTGGGGATCTCGCTGCGCCTCAGCGATCAGGCCCGGCAGCATCCGGCCGGCGCGCGTCTTGCTTACGGCCCGGGACCACGCCAGCAGAGACGCCAGTAGGTCGCCTCGGAGCGTGCCCGTGTCGGGGACCGGGAGCTGGCTACGGAACTCGGCCATGAAGGCGTCGAGCGCCAATGCGCCTCGGGACGGCCAGCGCCTGTATACGGTGGCCTTGCCCACACCAGCACGGGAAGCCACCTCCTCCATTGACATCCCCGCCAAGCCACGTTCGTCCAGGATGGCAGTGGCCGCCTCCAGTATGGATAGGTCGACCTCCGCACTCCGGGGCCGTCCGGCGCCACGAGGGGGCGAGACGGCCCCGGCAGGAGCCGGGCCAGGCGGGTCTGCGGGGCTTTTGGTCACTGGAATAATGTCGTCCCGGTCCAGGTTCTATGCGATGATAGGATTTCGAAACGAATCGTACCGTATTTCAAAGTAGTGTCGTAGTTCAGAGTGGTGCCGGTATTTGAGGTTGATGGGTTGAGATGAGCGCAGCGGCTGAAGAGCATTTGAAGACGTCGGCAGGACGGGACGGTGGCATACAGGAGCGGGCCGCGTACGGCACCGCTGGGTACGGGACGTTCCAGCTCGCTCTTATCCTGACCGCGATCTTCATGGTGGTCCTTGATTTCAGCATCGTAAACGTCGCTCTGGCATCCATTGAACGTGAGCTCGGCTTTGGCGCATCGTCGGTCCAGTGGGTAGTGACCGGCTACGCCATCACGTTTGGCGGCTTACTGGTCCTGGGCGGGAGGGCGGCGGACCTGTTCGGCCGGCGCCGGCTGTTCAGGAGCGGGATGGTCCTGTTCACTGTCGCCTCGCTCGCCGGAGGGCTGGCCCAAGACCCCGTACTGCTGGTGGCGGCCAGGCTGTTCCAGGGAGCGGGAGCGGCGATGGTAGCTCCCGCCGCTCTGTCGCTCATCACTACCGGCTTCGCCGAAGGCCAGCCTCGTGCGCGCGCCCTGGGTGCCTACGGGGCGACGGCGTCGCTTGGCTTCGTAGCCGGCCAAGTGCTGGGTGGCTTCCTGGTCCAGCTCATCAGCTGGCGGGCTGTGTTCTTGGTAAACGTCCCGGTCGGCCTGGCGGCGATCTTCCTCGCCCCGCGACTGCTCAATGAGTCACGCGTAACCGGGCACCGAACCCGTCTGGACATCGGCGGGGCTGTCCTGATCACTTCCTCGATCGCCCTGCTGGTTTTGGCCGTTTCCGAAGCCGGCCTGAACGGCCTTCTTTCACCGGTAGTGCTGGCGGCGTTGGCCTTGTCGGCTGTGTCGGGCACAGCCTTCGTATGGGTGGAGCGTCGCCATGCCGACCCGCTCGTCCCCTTGAGGTTGCTCCAGCAGCCGGGGCTGCGCACTGCCGGCGCCATGATGGTCCTGGTCGGGCTGTGGAACGGTGGCGAGTTGCTCGTCCTGTCGCTTTACCTGCAACAAGTGCTGCACGATTCACCCCTGGTCAGCGGTCTGATAATCGCGCCCCAGGGGGTCGTCGGGTTTGCCGCCGGGGTGTTCGGCGCCAGGTTGATGCACCGGCTCGGCCTGCACCGCCTGACCCTGCTCACCGGCGCGTCGGCCATGATCGGTTTCCTAATCTTGACCCAGTTGCCCGTGGGCGGAGGCTATAGCGCCGTCCTCGCGGCGGTAACGCTGGTGGGCTTCGGCACCGCTGGCGCGTCCTATGTGAGCATGATCGGCGCCAGCAGCGGGATGGCCGACAGGGACCAGGGGTTCGTTGGTGGGGCGATCAACACGAGCAGGCAGATCGGGGCGGCCGTGGGTGCCGCCTTGCTGCCCGCCATCGCTGTGGCTGTCAGCCCCCGCGGTGGGGCGGCCAGCGTGAGCGGTGACCGGGCGGCGATGCTGGCTGGGGCCATCGCTGCCGGCCTGGCCATCGTGGTGGCCCTGCGGCTCGGGACGGCTCCGTCGGCAAGGACGGCGAGGACGACGAGGACGCGAGGACGGAGGCAGAGGGCGACGAGCGGCCGACTGGCCCGGTCGAACTGTGCCCCGCCAGCTCGTCCACGTAGGGCTTTTAGGGCGCAGGGCGCCCGGGCGCAGGACGCCGGCGGCAGGGCCCCCGGGGCGCCGGCCTCAGGTTGTGCGACCTTGACCACCCGGCGCGTCTTGGACGGTTTATTCGCTCTGGCGTAAGAGACCGTCCAAAGCGTCGCGGCGAGGGGCGCCACTAGGCGCCCGCTCAGGGCACCGGACGGGGCGACCCCGACCCTCTACTCCCACTCGATGGTGCCGGGCGGCTTGCTCGTGACGTCGAGCACTACCCGGTTTACTTCCTCCACCTCGTTCGTTATGCGGGTTGAAATCTGGGCCAGCAGGTCGTAGGAGAGACGGGAGAAGTCGGCCGTCATGGCGTCCTCGCTGCTCACGGGGCGCAGGACGATGGGGTGGCCATAGGTGCGCCCGTCGCCCTGGACACCGACCGAACGTACGTCAGCGAGGAGCACGACCGGGCACTGCCAGATCTGGCGGTCGAGGCCGGCCCGGGACAACTCCTCCCGCACGATGGCATCAGCCTGGCGGAGGACGCGCAAGCGCTCCTCTGTGACCGCACCGATTATTCGGATGGCCAGGCCTGGCCCGGGGAACGGTTGGCGCCACACGAGGTCGTGGGGCAGGCCCAGGTCCTCACCCACCGCCCTGACCTCGTCCTTGAACAACCTGCGGAGCGGTTCGACGAGCTCGAAGCGCAGGTCCTCGGGTAGGCCGCCGACGTTGTGGTGGCTCTTGATGTTGGCGGCCCCCTCTCCACCTCCGGACTCGACCACGTCGGGGTACAGCGTGCCCTGGACCAGGAACCGCACCTCACCTGCCGCGGCCCTCTGGCCCGGCCCGGATTATCTGCTGAGCCGCATCTTCGAACACCCGGATGAACTCCCGGCCAATGGCCTTGCGCTTGGCCTCAGGGTCGGTCGGGTCAGCCAAAGCGTTCCAGGGCGTCGAGGAACCGGCGACGGGCGTCGACAGTGTGCAGCCTGACGCCGGTCGCTTTTACGTAGTCCTGCTCGACCTGTTCCCGTTCCCCTTGGCGCAAGAAACCGTGGTCCACGAACACACAGGTCAACTGGTCACCTACTGCACGCTGCACAATGGCGGCCGCCACAGCCGAGTCCACCCCGCCGGACAGGGCGGCGATCACTGGGTGCTCGCCGACCGTCATCGCCACCGTCTTCACCGACTCGTCGATGATGTTGCCCGTCGTCCACGTGGGTGGGATTCCCGCACAACGGTGCAGGAAGTTTTCGATTACCCGTTGCCCCATTTCAGAATGAGCCACTTCGGGGTGCCACTGCACCGCGTACAAACGCCGGCTCGTATCCTCGAAGGCGGCGATGGCCGCCCCGTCGGTCCACGCGGTGCGGCGAAACCCCGATGGCACCTCGACGGCCGCGTCTCTGTGCGACATCCAGACCGTGAGGCGAGCCGAGAGGCCACTCAGCAGTTCGGACCCGGGGTCGACGTGCGCCTCCGTCCGACCGAACTCTCCTCTATCGGTGCGGCCCACCACTCCGCCGAGGGCAACAGCCATGGCCTGAAGCCCGTAGCAAATCCCGAGCACCGGTAGGCCAGTTGAGAAAAGCGCCGGGTCGGCCTTGGGCGCCCCGTCCGCGTAGACGCTCTCCGGGCCGCCCGAGAGTATGACGGCGCGGGGCCGGCGGGAAACGACGTCGGCCACCGGGGTCGTGTGGGGCACGATCTCGCTGTAAACGTGGGCCTCCCGGACCCGCCGGGCGATCAACTGGGCGTATTGCGCCCCGTAGTCCATCACCAGGACCGGGCCAGCCTCGTCGTCGGATGAGGGCGCGAAGGTGTCCTGGAGTACGGTCACGGGCCCGCTCATCGGTCCCCTCAACCTATGAAGGCGAAGGCCGTGTTCATCCACCCAGCCTACAACCGCCAAGTCGCGGCACCGCCCTTGCGACCCTTACCACGGGACAGGCCGCGTCGCGTGCAGTCGTACCCGGAAAACAGCTAAAACCTTGGACAGACGCGGGCGTGGCGTCGCTAAGTGCACCCGTCGGCACCCGTCAGAGGCGCGACAATACATCCTTTTATCCGCCCGACGCCCGACGGCCGAAGGCCGAGGGGCGATTTGGGCTCGAGAGGACCGAGCCTACTGAGAGCGGCCATTGCGCCGGCGCGCTGATCACACGATCGATGCCAGCGGTCAAGCCTTGACGTCGTCCGCCCCAATGACAGAGAACGCGGCCGTGCGTAACTTGCCTTCCATGCCGCCAAGGTCGGGCGTGGGCACGCTGCGGGCCAGGTCGCCACGTCGCCAAGGCGGCTCTTAGACTAAGGCTTTGTGCCTGGTATGAGCACAGGGCTCAGCGTCAACAACCCCACAATCGTTTCGGCCTTTTACAACGAGCTGCTCCGCCAAGGCCTCGTGGTAGCACTGATCGTGTTGTTGGTCGCGGCGGCGTGGAGCGTTACCAGATCTGCGCAGTTACGCCGGGCCGCCATGGTCCGCCAGGGCCAAGCCAGAGACCTGACCGCGAGCGCGCCCGAAGCGCCGGCCAGAAGGTTGCTCAGGATCTCGTTCGGGATCCTCTGGATCTTCGACGGCATCCTCCAGGGCCAAGCGTCGATGCCCCTCGGCATGGCGCCATCGGTGATCCAACCGGCGGCAGCCACGTCCCCCGGCTGGGTCCAGCACTTCGACAACGCCATCGTCACGGTCTGGACCTACCACCCTGTCGCCGCCCCTGCCGCCGTGGTCTGGATCCAGGTGGGCCTCGGGGTGTGGCTGCTCGCCGCCTCTAAGGGCACCTGGTCGCGCCTCGGAGGAGTGGCCACGGTGGCGTGGGGCTTGATCGTCTGGATGTTCGGTGAGGCTTTCGGCCAAATCTTCGCTCCCGGCCAGAGCTGGATGTTCGGCCTCCCGGGCTCGGTCTTGTTGTACTGCGCCGCTGGAGCACTCATCGCGCTGCCGGAGGCCGTATGGCACACGCCGCGGCTCGGCCGCTGGATCCTGGGAACGGTCGGCGCCTTCTGGGTGGGCATGGCCTTCCTGCAGGCGTGGCCCGGGCGCGGCTTCTGGCAGGGCCAAACCACCGGCCGAGGCACGCCCGGCGCAGTGGTGGCCATGGCCCAGGACATGGCGAGCACACCGCAGCCCCACGTCCTGGCGTCCTGGGTCGGCACCTTCGCCCGGTTCGCCGCCGCTCACGGTTGGGCCGTGAACCTCTTTGTTGTGGTCGCCCTGGCCGCCATCGGCGCGTTGCTCATCACGGCGCGGCCGAGGCTCGTTCTGCCCGCCGCGATAGCGAGCACGGTCCTATGCCTGGCCGACTGGGTATTCGTCCAGGACCTTGGCTTCATGGGAGGCGTAGGCACCGATCCCAACAGCATGCCCCCGATGATCGCCTTGATCTGGGCCGGGTACGTCGCTCTGACCAGAGTGCCGGCGCCAATCCCAGCGCCTGCGCAAGCCAATGCGGGTACTGGCGAGAGCGCCGCTGGGGCGCCGTGGCGGGACAGGCTGGCTGCCAACCCCACTTACGCTTTTCGCACGGCCGCCGCCATAGGTGCTCTGGCCATCACCCTGGTCGGCACGGCACCGATGGCAGTGGCGGCATCCAACTCCAATGCTGACCCGCTCCTGGCTCAGGCCGTCGATGGGTCACCCGAGGCGTTCAATTTCGCCGAGCCGGCGCTCGACCTGGTGGACCAGAACGGCCACCCGGTGACCCTTTCCAGCTTGCGCGGAAAGGCGGTGGCGTTGACGTACCTGGACCCCGTGTGCACGTCCGACTGCCCAGTCATCGCCCAGGAGTTCCGGCAAGCCGACCGCATCCTGGGGTCGGCGTCGCGGCGGGTCTACTTCGTGGCCGTAGATGCCAACCCCCGTTACATCGCCACCGCCTACCTCGACGCGTTCGACCACCAGGAAGGCCTGCAGCACACACCTAACTGGCTCTACCTGACCGGCACGCTCCCGCAGCTCCAGCACGCATGGCGCGCCCTCGGCGCCCTCATCGAGTACGAGCCGGGCGGCGCCATGATCGACCACACCGAGTACGCCTACGTCATCGACCCATCGGGACGGGTCCGCTACACCCTCGACACCGACCCGGGGCCGGCCACCGGGGCGACGGAGTCGTCCTTCGCCGTCACCTTGGCAAGCACGCTGAAGAAGGCGCTCAAGGAAAAATGACGTCGAGGACCGGCCGCAGGCGAACTGGCCAACTCAGGCGTAGCCGCGCCCCTGTCTTGGCCCGCAGAGTTGTCACTGCCGGGACGGTGTTGTCAGCGCTCGTTTTCGGCGCCTACGGCGGCGCCACCGCCACGGCTCAGGGTCGGACTGTCGGCGGGAGTGGCGGCGCCGAGCCGCTCCCCACCCCGCTAGCTACTTCGGTCCACGCCAGCGGGGGGACGTGGGCGACGGTGGCGATGGGCGACCTCGGGCAACCGCTGAACACGTTTTGGCAGCTGCTGTTCCGGCCCGATGGCTCCGCCTCCTGGTCGGACCGGGTCGAAGCGACGGCCGTGGCCACCAACGGGGGCCTCGTGCTGGCCGGAGGCGGCCACAGCGTTCGTGGTGGGAGTGCGGCCGTCCAACCTCCTCACGTTCTCTCCGCTTATTGCGACTACGAACGCGGGGCGTTCGTGGTCCAACGGTCTGCTGAGCCAAGGCCTGGCCTCGCTTACAGCGGCGCTGGCCACCGGCCCCGGCGGCCGGACGCTGGCCATCTTGGAAGGCCGGGGCGGCACCAAGGTCGTCCGGGCCACCGGCAACCTGCTGTCATGGCATCCGGTTACGACGGCCCGTGCCCTCGCCTCTGGTTCGTCCGGACGCGCCTGTGACCCAGAGGCCGTCACGGCGGTCGGTTACCTTTCGAGCGCCGCCGTGGTGGGGACGAGCTGCGGGCGTCCCGGTCAGGCCGGCGTCTTCGTGCAAAAGGGAGGTACGTGGTTAGGGGACGGGCCGGCCATTCCCCCGGGCGCTGGGCGAGCCGAAGTCCTCGGCCTCGTTCCCGAAGGGGGAGAGTTGGCCGCACTGATCGGGCTGTCCACGGCCGGGTCGGCGGGAGGAGCCAAGGCGACCACCCAAACGAGCCTCATCGCCTCATGGGCCAGCCCCAGCGGCCCGGGCCCGAGCAGAAAATGGCGCCCCTCCGCCCCGCTGTCGCTCAAGACGGGAAAGAGCCTGGTCTCATTCGGGCCGACCGCAGCGGGAGGCATCTTCGCCGTCCTCACCAGCGCTAAAGGGGCCCTGGAACTGGCCGTGGCCCAAAACCCCTCCTCCGGGTGGGACCAGTTGCCGGCGCCGCCCAAGACGACGGCTACCGTTGCCTTCCTCCGCGGCGGTACGGTCGACGCATTGGCTGTGAAACGCACTGTCCTGACCGTCTGGGCCTTGTCTCCCGGGACCACCCGATGGGCCAAGGCTCAGGTCCTAAATGTCCCCATCCAGTTCGGGTCTTCGAGTTGACGATGGCCTCATGCCCGCAGCGGGAGCCTTGATGCCAGGAATGCGCCCGCAGTCGTTCAACATGCACACCGCGCTCGACGGCCTGGCAATCCGGCCCGTTCTCGATCTTGGTGGCGGTGGCGTTGGTGGGGCTGGCGTACTGGTACCTGCGGGCTGATTGGCGCCTGGCGTCCCGGGGCCGGCGCTGGCCCGGCCAGCGCACCTTGGCCTTCATGGCTGGCCTGGTAGCGGTGGACCTGGCCCTCCAATCCCCTGTCGCCACCTTCACCGGCTCTTATTTCGAGGCCCACGTCACCCAGCACCTCCTCCTGATGGTTATTGCACCGCCACTGCTGGCCCTGGGCGCGCCGTCGACCCTTTTGCTCCAGTCCTCGAGCCGGGCGGTCAAGACGAGGTGGCTGTCGATATTGCGTTCACGGCCCTTCGCCATCGCCACGTACCCGATGCTGGTTTGGTTTTTCTACTTCGGGCTGATGTTCGCCTTCTTCCTCTCGCCGTTGATCAATGTCGCCATGGAGCACATGGCCTTGATGGACGTCTTCAACCTGACCTTCCTGCTGGCAGGCTGCCTCTACTGGTGGCCTGTGGTGGGCCTCGACCCGATCGTGCATTGGAGGATGGGCTACGGGACGAGGCTCGCGGCCCTCAGTATCGGGGTGCCCTTCGAGGCTTTCCTCGGGGTGGCCATCATGAGCCTGCGGACGCCCATTGCTTCCATGTACTCCCTGGACAGCACGCACTCCGGCGGTGCTCTCTTATGGGCGGCCACTGAGCTGGCCATTTTCGTCGGGTTGATCCCGATATTCATGCAGTGGGTGCGGGCCGATGAGCGCGCCGGGGCCCGGGCTGACGCACGAGCCAACCGGGCGGCGCAGGCGAAGGAACGAGCCCAGGCCGTCCCCGTCGAGCCCGTTCCGGCCGCTGCCAGTGGTCAGGTAATGGTCTCGCCCACGGTCGAGCGGTTCCGCCCACTGTTCCAACCAGGCAACAGCAGCTGGGAAGAGCTGTGGAAGGCTAAGGCCGGGTTCGTGCCGTCGACATCGGGCCGGCCCGGCGGTCAGGGGGCGACGGGGTCGAGGGGAAAGAGCAGCCCCCGCAGCCGTCCCCCTGACCAGGCTCCGCCCGCCTGACTCTGGGTTAGTGGTCTTCGGCGCCGGCGGGGAATAGGCCGTCGGGATCCAGGACCATAACCTCGACCCGTTCGCCGGCCAGCACGCCGTCCCCATCCGGGAGGAAGGCCAGGGCGTTGGCACTGGCGAGAGCGCGGAGCTGGTGTGAACCTTGGCCCCCCGATGGGCGGACGGCCAGGGCTCCATTGGCATCGGTAAAGGCGCGCACCCGGGCCAGGTGCAGCCGACCGTCCGGTTGACGGCGCAGGTCAACGGCAGCGGTGGCGGCCATCCGGGGCCGGTCCAGGTAGGCGTGGCCAGACATTAAACGCAACGACGGCCGGGCGAAAAGCTCGTAAGAGACGAGAGCCGAAACCGGGTTCCCGGGGAGACCGAAGACGGGCGCACCGCTGGGCGGCAAGGTCGAAAAGGCGAACGGTTTTCCCGGTCTCACCGCCACTTGCAGCCAGCGGGCATGGTGGCCGCCCAGTTGCTCCAGGACCAGTTTCACGAAGTCGCGGTCACCCACGCTGACCCCGCCGGTAGTCAGTACGGCGTCGCAGTCTTGAACTGCTTCCTTGATGGTTTGGGCCAGCACGCCGGGCTCGTCACGGACGAGGCCAAGGTCCAACCCGACGAAGCCGTCGGCTTGCAACCTGGCCATGAGAGAGATCCTGTTGCTATCGCGGATCTTGCCGACGGGCAGCGGGCCGGCCCCATTGACCAGCTCGTCGCCGGTGGACACCACGCCCACACGAGGGCGCGGGAAGGCCGAAACTTCGTCTACGCCGATGCTGGCCAGTACGCCGATGTGGACCGGGCCGAGGTGGGCGCCGGCCGCAAACACCTCTGCACCAGCGGCGATGTCGTCTCCCGGGAGACGGACGCTCGTGCCGGAGGCCACGGCCTCCTCGATGATGACCCCGCCGCCGTCCAAGCGGGTGTGCTCGATCATGCAAACGGCGTCCGCCCCGAGAGGGACGGCAGCTCCTGTCATAATGCGCACGGCCTCGCCTTGGCCGACCGTCAAGGTCCCCGGGTCATCTCCGGCCATCACCTCACCCACGACCCGCAGACGGGCCGGGACGGCGCTGACATCGACGGACCGCACGGCGTAGCCGTCCATCGAAGAGTTGGCGAACGGCGGCACCGCCCCCTCGGAGCGGACCGCCTCCGCCAGGACCAGGCCAAGGGCTTCCCTCGACCGGACCTTGACCGGGGTCAATGGCCTGCAACTCGCCAGGACGAAACTGCGTGCCTCAGCGACGGCGATCATCGGTGCCGTGATACCACGACGTGGGGGCTCGAGACGATCGCCACAGGAGGCGCCCAGCCAAGAGTGAGTTCCCCGCGGTGGTGTACCACGGGGCCATGGTAGTGAGCGGCGCCGCGACCGGACGGGCGTCACGGGGGTATGGTCCGATGAACGAACATCGGAAGGGAGCGCAAAGTGAGGGCGTTGTTCCCTGAACCGTCCGACCGGGTCAACCTGGTGGAAATGTATTCGAGAGCAGTGGAGGTGCCCAAGGACCGGCCTTTCGTCAGGGTCAACATGATCGCCACCCTCGACGGAGCGACCAGCTTCGCCGGGCGGTCCGGCGGCCTCGGTGGGCCCGGGGACAAGTTGCTGTTCTCCGTCTTGCGCTCTCTCGCTGACGTGGTCTTGGTCGGCGCTGGAACTGCTCGCACCGAACGCTACGGGCCGGTCAAACTGCCGGTCGAGGTCCAGGAGATGCGCCAAGCGCAGGGCCAGAGACCGCGGCCCTCCATCGCCATCGTCACTCAGTCCCTCAGTTTGGACTGGGCGTTGCCTCTTTCCGCAGCGGTGACCCGAGGCCCATCATCATCGCGCCCGGCGACTCGAGTGCGGTCGCCTTGGCCCAGGCCGGAAGGGTTGCTGACGTCCTCACCACCGGGGTGGGCGCGGTAGACCTGCGCTCAGCGCTCGAGGCGCTGGGTGCAGACGGTATGCGCCACGTGCTCTGTGAAGGAGGGCCCAAACTAAATACCGGCCTGGCCGCGGCCGAGGCGGTCGACGAGCTCTGCTTGACCCTCTCACCGAAACTGGCGGGGGGTGTTGGGGGTGGCCTGTCGGGTGGCTGGCTCGGCAGTGGTGGCCGCTGGCTCTCACGCCAAGAAGCGACGGGCGAGACCACGGTCACCGACCAGCCCTTCGCCCGGATGCTCGCCCTGAACCTGGTCCACGTGCTGGAGGAAGATAGTTTCCTCTTCCTCAGGCTGCGCCCCGACTATAAGGGCGGCTCTGCTGCTCCCTGACCACCGCCGTCGCTGCCGCCGGCGGTTTCACCGGGGGCGGCGGCGGGGGCACCGCCAAGCATTTGTTCTGGCTGCGGAGGCATTACACGAAAAGCCGTCCGGTCCATCTCCCGACCGTCGATGCGGACGCTGAAGTAGTAGGCGCCGAGCTCCGGCAAGCCCAAACCGAACAGGGGGATGGCCATGGGCATGCTCCACTCGTCGTTCGGCAACATTTCCGGCGAACGGGGGGCCACGAAGTAGGCAATGATCATGCCCCTGTCGGCCGGGTCGCCCCCCTCGGGCAGTTCATCGGTGAGCATGACACGGGTCTCCATGCTGGGGCCCGTGTGGACCAGCTCGATCGTCATCTTGTGCTGCAAGTCAGTGTCCGCGGGATTTATCAACCCCAGGACGGCCAGCGTGATATTGACCCGGAAGGGCGGGGCGGGTGTGCCGCTGGCGAGCAGCGCCAGGCCGGCGCCGGAAATGAACAACTTCCCCCCGCTGACTTCGGCGAAGTCACACAGCACGACCTTGGCATCCATGCCAATGAAACCTACGTGGCGGGCCGCTCGCCCGCCAACCCGGCCGCCACGTGGAAGGCACACAGAAGGGCACATGGCCCGGCACGGCCCCCGCCGGGGCCGTATTGTAGGCATCGGCGCCCGTCGCGCGCCCTGCGTAACGTGCTGACCACTGACCGGACGATAGGGGAGGCCATGTCCACTGCCATCTCGACGGATACCGGTAACGGGATCGCCACCATGCCAACGGCCACGATCCCCATTGAGATCGGGACCAGGCGCAAGCTGAGGAGGCGGGTCGGGCCGTTTGCTCTAACCGCCTTCTCTCTCGGTTCGGTTATAGGTGCGGTTTGGTTGGTGGCGGGGCCGCTGGCCACTCGCATCGCGGGCGCGGCATCGCTGGTGTCATGGGCGGTGGCGGCGTTCATGCTGGTTTTCATCGGCCTCGTGTACACAGAACTGGCCGCCACCTACCCGGTATCGGGCGGTACCGCCCGCTACTCGTTCGTATGCTTCGGGCCGCTAGCGGGGTTTGCGGCCGGATGGGCATCCTGGTTACAGGCGGTGACTATTGGGCCGATCGAGACGGAAATTGCCATCACCTACCTCGAGCCCCAGTGGAGCGGGCTGGTCAATAGCTCCGGCCGGCTAACCGAAAAAGGGGTCGGGGTGGCCGTAGCCTTTATGGTCTTTTTCACCTTGATAAACCTGGCCGGCATCCGTTTCCTGGCCGCCGTCAACCATCTGGCCGTGTACTGGAAAGTGGCGGTGCCACTGGTTGTCGTGGGCGCGTTGGCGGCCACCAGTTTTCACACCAGTAATTTCTACAGTGCTGGCGGGTTTTCTCCTTTCGGGGCACAGGGCATTTTGAAGGCCATCCCCCTCGGAGGGGTGGTGCTGGCGTTGTTCGGTTTCGAACAAGCGGTCCAGATAGGAGGCGAGGCGCGAGGACCGAGGGAGCACTTACCAGGGGCGGTGATCTGGTCGCTGCTCATTGCCGCCATTGTCTACTTGCTATTGCAGGCGGCCTACATAGGAGCCCTGGACCCGCATAACCTCACCGATGCCGCCAGCTGGCTCACCCCATTAAACGGGTCGGGCGGTGTTTACGGCCCATACGCTGAGCTAGCCACTTCCCTCGGAGTGGGCTGGGTAGCGACATTGATCTATATAGATGCAGTGGTCTCGCCCGCCGGGAAAGCGGCGTTGTACGTGGGCACAACGTCTCGAATTACTTATTCAATGTCAAGGGCGCACACCTCCCCGGGCGTTTTCGAACGCCTCGACAACCGGGGCGTCCCGTGGTTCAGCATCGCCCTTGCCACTATGGTCGGAGTACTTATTTTCCTGCCATTTAGCGGGTGGTCCCGGCTCATTGATTACCTGGCGGCGGCAACGGCGTTTATGTACGCTTTTGCCCCCGTTTCTCTAGCCGCCCTGCGCCGGTCGGACCCAGACCGGTACCGACCGTTCAAACTCCCCGCGGCCGGCGTGCTCGCACCCGTCGCTTTCGTGTTCGCCAACCTGATCATTTACTGGACGGGCTGGCCTACCGTCTGGCGCATAGCCGTCGGCATCGCTGCGGGCTGCCTACTGTTCCTTGTCGCCCGCCTCACCTCGCCCTCGGCCCGCCGGCGCCCCTTGAAACTCTTGTCCGCAGCCTGGGTGCTGCCATGGCTCATTGGCTTGATGGTGCTTGACGCGCTCGGGCCCGCTTATGTCGCCGGCGTACACCACGTGATCCCCTTCTGGTGGGACATGGGAGCCGTGGCCGTGTTCAGCATCGCCATCTTTTTCCTGTCGCAAGTTCTGGCCCTGCCGTGGACAGCGGTCGAGGTCACCGTGGCCGAGGCTGACATGCCCACCTCGGAAGAAGACGTAGACTTCGAGGTCGGCGGCTAACTTCGACCTAGTGCCGCGGGAGCTAGATTTGGCTCGGTTGTCGTTTATCAGACCAGTGCAACGACAACCGGTTGCAGCGACGTTGACATTCTTGGCGGAGGCGGCGGCACGCCAATGACGATGGACGATCTGCTCGTAAGGCCGAGCCCGAGCCCTTCTGGCGCTCCTCCTCAACCAGGGCCGGGAACTTCCGGGCGGCCAAACGAGCGTGGGCGCCATGACGGCGCCTGGAAACGCTGGTCGGCATCGGCCCGAGGCACGTGGGAACGCTTGGCTGCCTGGGACCACTTCGACGCCCTTTTGTTGGTCGCATTGGTGGTGCTGGCCCTCGGCCTGCGCTGGCGGACCATGTGGGCCAGCTACTGGGGCGACGAGGCCATCGCCATCGGCATCGCGTCGCACCCCGTCGCCTCGCTCCCCCATTACCTCGCCAACGACGGCTCGCCGCCCCTGTTCTACCTGATGCTCCATTACTGGATGGAGCTCTTCGGCCGGTCCACGCCGGCCACTCACGCCCTCTCGATGATCGGCGGGTTGCTGGCCATACCAGCGGCCTGGTGGTCAGGTGAGAGGCTTTTCGGCCGGCGGGCAGCCCGAGGGGCCGCCGCCCTGGTGGCTACGTGCGCCTACCTCGACTATTACAGCACCGAGACCCGCATGTATTCGTGGCTGGTGCTGCGGCCATCCTGGCCATTACTTGCTTCGTGCTCGCCTTCCGGGGTGCCGGGCCGCGCTACTGGGTGGCGGCCACCGTGTTTATGGCCGCCGTTGTCTACTTGCAGTATTACGGCCTATACCTGCTGGCGGCGACCGTCATTATCGGGTCGGCAGCCGCATTGACAAGGGGGTCACGGGAACTTCTCCGGGCCACGTTGTTGTACGGGTTGGCTTGTGCGGCGGCCTTTGCCCCTTGGGCACCGCAGTTCTTCTACCAGCTCTACAACACGGGAGCGCCCTGGGCGCCGCACCCGTCGGTACTTGATTTCTTCGGCGACTCGTTCAACGCCTTGGCCTCCGCGGCGTGGGCGGTGGTACTCCTGGCCATAGCCGTCGCCGTCTTCGGGCGCCGGCGGGGCACCCCTGTGGCCGGCGGGGCCGGACGGGCCTGGTCCCCGATGGCTCTGACCGCCGCCATCGCCCTCCTCACGCTGGTTTTGGCGTGGTGCGTAGCCCAGTTCGTCAACTCCTGGAACCCCCGGTACCTGGGCATTGTGGCGGTGCCAGCCCTTATCCCGCTGGCGGGCGGGTTGGCCAGGGTGCGGTGGGGTTCGGTTGCGCTGTGCGGGACGGTGGCGGCCCTGGCCTTCACGGCTGTACCGGTTGTAGTCGACCAGTCCATCACGGTCCAGACTTCGAAAAGTGACGTCGCCTTACCTGCTCGGTCGCCTGCGCCCGGTCCTGCACCCCGGAGCCCTGGTTATTTCGACCGAAGTGACGGACATGCCTGTGCTTGCCCTCGGTCTCGGCCGTGCGTTCCAGTACGCCACCCCATTTGGCCTATCTAGGGACCCGCTGGTTGTCGACTGGTCCGATCTTTCCAGTCGCCTGCGGGACAGCAGCGCCGCCTCCGATCTCGCACCCCTTTTGGCCGCGCTCCCGGCGGGAGGGCAGGTGCTGGTAGTAAACCCAACCACCTGGGACCGAGGCGAGACGCCTGAGGCCTATGCCGGGCCCGTGGTGGCCGAAGCCATAGCGGCCAACCAGGTCATCCTGGACGACCCCCAACTCGGGGCTCTGGTGACCGAAGGGGTGCCCCGCCACTCGAGACCGCTCTACCCGATGCGGGCGACCCTCTTTGTGAAGATGGCCGCGCCCAGCGAAGTGCCTTAGGGCGATCAGGCCGCCGGTCTAAACCCGGTTTTAGCAGCGCTTCGGCTTGACGCCCGGCGCTGGTCACTCGTGAGGCGTTGTGCCCGTGGTTGTGGTAACCGAGGTTGTCGTTGTGGTGGACCCAGTGCTGTCCGACGTCGTGGTGTCCGACGTGGTGGTGGTGCTCGAGGACGTCGTGGTCGTCGCGTCAGTCGTGGTGGTCGAGCTTGTCGTCGTGGTGGTGGACAGTCCGGGGTCGTAGTTGCGTTATCGGGGAGGGTAGTGGTCGTCCTCCTCGGGCGCCGGGTCGTGGTCGTCACCGGGTCAGTAGTGGTCGTCTCAGAGGGGCAGGCCGAGGTCGTAGTCGTGCTGTCCGAGGTGGTGGTGGGGCTCGTCGTCGTGGTGGTGGGTGAAGTGGTGGACGTGGTGGTCGTGGGCGCAGTAGTGGTGGACGACCCCGTGGTGCTCGGGCGGGTCGTCGACGTAGTGGGACGAGCCGTTGTCGTGGTGAGGTGGGTAGTTGGCGTGACGCGTCGAGTTGTGGTCGTGGTTGGTTTGGACGTGGGAGTCGGTCGCGTCGTTGCCGTCGGTCGCGTCGTTGCCGTCGGTCGCGTCGTTGCCGTCGGTCGCGTCGTTGCCGTCGCTCTCGTCGTCGAGGGCCGGTCGCGTAATGGTGACCCGCACTGCGGTCGTCGGCGGGAACCGTGTCGTCGTGGTCGTCCCGGCCGCCGCGGCCGGGATAGAGGCGGGCGCAGTCGCCGATGTCAGAGGAGCGGTCGCAGGGCGTGTCGTCGTGCCTGAGCGAGTGGTCCTCGTCGTAGCGGAGTGGCGGGTCGTGACCGTCGTACCGGATGTGACGTTGGGGGCGGTCGTCACGCTGGGCCGGGTGGTGGCTTCGGAAGAGGAAGTGGTTGTACGGCCGACGCGTTTCCCCGGGGACGTCGTCGAGCTCAGCGAGGGGGGTGGCGTGACGGTGAACGCCGGACGGGTGGTGGAAACCTTAGGACTGCTCCGGCGGGCCGATGTCGGGGCGCTACCCACGGAATGCGCCGTCACCGGGGGCTTTCCTAACGTAGTGGTGGAAAACGACGAGGAGCCTCGGCGCGACGTGCTTGTGCGCTTGGCCGGCCTCGGGTCGTGAGCGGCAGTCGTGGACGGGCTGTGACGGGACTTGCGCACCGCCCGCTTTCCAGTGGACTTGGCCACTGTTGTCGATCGAGGCACTGTAGTGGTCGACGTACCACCCTTAGTGGAGGCGGACGCTTTGCTGCTCTGTCCCCGCGTGGCAAGAGAAGGCGGAGCTACTGGAGGCAAAGTGGTGATGGCCTGGCCCGTCTGGGGCGGCACGCTGGAGTTGGGCCCGTCGTCGCCGACTGGGCCACACCGATCGCAGAAATGTGTTTGGGGGTGGCGCTGGAGCCCCCCGCCAAGCTGTAGACCCCAACCCCGACCAGCCCTACCAGCGCCAGACCAGCGACAACGTATAGAAAAATGCGGTCGAAATCTCTAATCCGACTTATCACTGCAACTACTCCCTAAGCGAGCGGTGCTGGAACCGATTGGCGCGCCACGTCGGCAATCGCCTGCAAGGGCCGCGCTAGTCGAGCCGCCGACGAGCGGATCAACGCCTACCTAGTGTCTATACCCACTTCTAGTCCGCTAACCGCCCTATCTCTGGTCGTGCCCAGTGCGGAGACTGTGGACGTAGCGAGGCTGAAGACGGCCCTGCCAGGCGGGAGAGACCAGCTCTCGGCGCACTTTTCGGCTTTCGGCAAGATTGTTGGCGAAAACGAGCGTGGAACACTCCGAGAGACAGTGCGCCGCCGAAAGACCGGGACGACCTCACCGCACACCCCCCGCTGACCATTGGGGGTAGCCGCCCGACATCTTTGACAACCGCCGGCCAACCCGGCGGGTTGCGCCTGGCGGAGAGGGAGGGATTTGAACCCTCGGACGAGTTTAACCTCGTCAACTCATTAGCAGTGAGCCCGATTCGGCCGCTCTCGCACCTCTCCTTGTCCTTCTGACCTGCTAGTTCGCGCTCCTTCCCCGACGGTCTGACGTTGGTCCAGCTAACTTCCCGCCCGGCGGGGGGAGGACAGGCTCGACCCGGGGTGATGGAACCATGGCGTGAACAAGTGGTGACGGGCCGTCATGGGTCGCAGTCCAACCGGTCAGGTCACAAGCAGCCACCACACCAGCGTAGCCGAGCAGCTAGATCCGCAGTTAGCCGAATCGTCCCGACCGCTTTCGTTCGGGCGACGGCCCGTGGTGGTATACCCGGGTCAGGCCACCAGCCCAGGCTCGGGCGACCATCTCTTCGGCTAGCCCATCGGTACCGACCCCGGTCCAGCGCGGTCTACCTGACCCGGAAAGACCACACAACGGCGGCCGGCGTATCACGGTAAGCGGCGGCCGACGCCTTTGGGCACCAGTGCTGTGCCAGCGGCCCGCCGTCACCTTTGGTGACACCCCAACGAGGTTCATGGCAGGTGAGGATTTCGAGGCCGGCAAATTTGGCGGCTTGGACGTAGTCACTGGCGAAATAGCGCATCGCCGGCATCCGCCGGCCGTCGGCTTTCGAGACCCCGCCGAGGTACAGCGACATTACGTGGATATCGCTTGTAATTATCATCCCGCCGGGCCGCACCACTCGAGCCATCTCGGTAAAAGCCGAGGCGAGGTCAGGGACATCGTCTCCCGCTCCGTAACGAAGCAGGGCGATACCTTCAAGCCCGAGAAGCCATGCCGCATGCTGTCGATGAAGACCCATGGCCGCGACCGTAGGGGTTAGTTCTCAGCTCCTCTAGAGAATTCCGTAACTCTCGGGCTCGGTTTCACCCCCGCGGGTGGGCGTGACCCAGGCGCAATGGTCGGCGCCAACGGTAATTGGCCGCCAACGGTAATTGGCCGGCGCCGGTGACGAACCAGCGCCGTGGTGCGCCGTTACCAGGGGTCGAGGCCGAGCAACCTGCGGCCCAGGTCATCCAGGGCCATTAGTTGTGCTTCGTTGTAACTTCTGGGCAGGACGTAGTGCTCGGCGTAGGGGTGGTCTTCACGTATGTAGCGCAAGAACACAGCCAAGCGTGCCGGCGGCCGCCGGTTGTGAGACGCGGCGTGGGGCATGAGGTGGTGCAGCATGGCGAAATCGCCCGCTTGCCCGGTCACTTCCACGGACTCCCGGTCGGGGATCCGTTTCCAATCCTGGTAGAGATGGCGGCCGCCCGGGGCGTTGGCCGCGGCGGTCTCCAGTACCCAACGGTGGCCGCCAGGGACGATGTGGAGCCCCCCGCCGTCGGGTAGGACGTCGGTCAGGTACAGGCACCCGCCCACCTGCAGCTCTTGCTGACTGTCCGAAAACTCGTCGACCTGGATGGGCACCGACGCGTCGACGTGCAGGGTCTGGCTCCGGGGTGGGACGTCCGCCTGGTTGCGCATGGTGATCCCGACGGAGCCGTCGTAGATGCGCACACGGGGCGACCCCAGCAATTGGGCTGCCGCCTCGTACAGGCGTCGGTTGCAAAAAAGGGGCAGCAGCTCGGGTATATCGATGCAGTCGTCGCGCGAGCCGTCGGGCCGTTTGCGGAAAGGCTTGAAGCGGCCCGCGTTCGCATGCCAGTCTTCGGGGACGGTCAAATCCCGGGGTAGCAGTCCGAGCACAGCCCGCCCGTAAGCCTCGACCTCTTGTGCGTTGGCCGCGCCCTTCAGGACCACGTATCCCTGGTCAAAGAACTGGGTAACTTCGGCTTCCGAAAAGACCTGATCGACGCCGGGACCGTTGGGTGAATAAGTGGTCATGTAACTATTCAACCTCGCCTGGTTTCACAGTGCGATATCAGGGCTCAATCCTCAAGGCCCGAGGTCCCAGAGAAGCCGGTAGTAGCGGGTGCGCACCGGGTCGTCGCTGACGCCGTAGGCGGCCAGAAGCTGGGCGGACCAGCCCGGCCCGTAGTTCCACTCCGTGCTCCACGTGGCTATGGCTAAATCCGCCCACCGGTCTGCGACGCCCATAGCCCCGAGGTCGACGTGGCCAGACCAGTGGCCGTCCTCCGTCAGGATCGTGTTGGGGGCACAGGCGTCACCCTGGCAAACGACGAGCTCGTCGATGGGCGGCGTACTGGCCAAGACACCGAGGGCCTGGTCGACCGATAGGCCGCGGTGATCAGGGTGCCAGTGGGCCGGGTCCAGGAGCCCCGCCGCGGCCCGGCGGTGCGCGTCCACCAGCCGGCCCTTCAACAGACCAGCTAAACGGGCAGCGGGCGACGGGCAGCGAGTGGAAGGCGCGCAGACCTTCTCCGATGGCACGCGCCGCCGACGCCGGATCGGCCCGCCATTGACGGCTCACGGCGGACTGGCCCGGGACCTCTGTGGTGACGAGCCACTCCCCCTCCTCGTCCTCCCCGCTCCCGAGCACGCTCGGCACTGGCGTGAACAGGCCGGCCCACTCGAGCCGTTCGGCCTCGGCGGCAAGGTCTACGTTCGCGCCAGCCGGCTGCCACTTCACGAAGACAGGTGCCATGCCTCCAAGGACCTTGAATGTTAGACCTCCGACCTCGTTCTGCCACACGGGCTGCACGGCACGGCCCGCCGCCACCCTGAGCACGGCCCTCGGCACCTCGACGTAGTCAACAGAGCCGCTGGCGGGCATCGGTCAAGCTTCGCGCCCACCCCGCGTCGTCGCGCCCATTATCGCTTCTTGATGGCGTTCGGCTTGTCTAATCGCCGGTCGTCAACTACCCCGACCTCGATCGCTCTGGTACTGAGATTGTCGGCATACTCGACCTCGAGTCGAGTACCTGCCTGGCCAGGCGCTCCCAGGGTCGAGCATGGTTTACCGCTGGCGCTGCAACGCCGCCAATTGGCCAAATATGGCCAACAGTTGGACACCAAGCTCATCACCATCCACAAGACCACTGCGGTACAGGTGCTCGAGGAAACGGAAGAGCGAATGGTAATTCACCACTGCCGTTGCCGCTTCACCGACCAAGCACTACTCAACCCGGTGGCTCTGGCCCGCGGCCGCACCGGGCAAGAAATGAAAAAACACGCAATCGAAAGGGCGTTGTTGACCAACTCGTTGATCGGCGTCGTCCCGGTTATGACATTTCCATTACCGTTCGCCACGTTTGTGGTCCAAAACTCCTGCGCCGCCATCCCGGAGGACTTTTGGGAAGCGGCCGCGCTGGAAGGCGCCGGGACCTGGCGCTCACTGCGGGTGGCGTTGCCGCTCGTCTCCCCTGGCGCCATTACAGCCCGCCCTCTTCGCTTTCTTCGCCGCGTGGAACGAGTTCTTCATCGTCCTTATCCTTTTGTCGAACAAGAGAAATACGCGCATAGCCGGGATAGGCCGATAGCTTGCGAGCAGGAAATTTAGTGCGGCGGCCAGCTTCTTACAGCGATGGCGGCTCCGGCGGGTCCTTGTGCCAAGCCAAGCCGTTGCACAGATGCCGGGCAACCTGCGTAAGCTTGGTCCGTGGGGCCAGACCGTGCTGAGCGAACCAACTTAATGGAGTGCTTGAGGTGGGGACGCTCATACGGTTCGATGAGGTCAGCCGGACGCGGCCAGCGATGCCAAAGAACCATTACGCCTCTCTAAAGGACGTCGCCGCCCAGGCTCAGGTCAGTTTCCAAACTGCCAGCAAGGTCTTGAACGGATCTGACGTAAGGGTGGCACCAGAAACTGCCTTGCGGATATTGGCGGCCGCAGACGAGCTCGAATACAGGCCCAATGCGCTAGCCCGTAGCCTTCTTCAGCAATCGACGGCCACCATCGGTCTAGTCATAGCTAATGTCACGGACGCCGCACTCGCCCGCGTGGCCGTCGGGGTCCAAGAGGAAGCCCGTCTGCAGGGGTACGCCATACTGCTTGCCAGCCTGCCGACCACCGAAACCCACGGGGCCGAGGTCGTGCGCATGCTGTTCGAGCGCCGAGTCGACGGGATAATCGTGGCCCCGCCCCAGCTCGAAGAGGACTTCGAGTTCGGGGAGATAGTCCGTAGCACCGTACCGGCGGTAGTCCTTCAGCATCTCCCGGGCGGTGGAGTGCCGTTCGTGGGCTCCGACGACCGGCTAGCCGGGCAACTCGCAACGGAACATCTGCTCAGACTGGGGCATGAGTTCGTCGGGACGATCACGGGCCCGTTCCGGCGGTGGATCGTGCGCAGCAGGCTGTTGGGCTATGAGAAAGCACTACGCGAGGCCGGCGCAGTCATAAGCGAAGACCTGGTCGCCGAAGCCGACTGGACTCCTTCTGGCGGAGCCGCAGCGCTCCGGATTCTCCTAGAGCGAGAACCGCGCATCACTGCGGTCTTCGTCCACAATGACGAGATGGCTATTGGTGTCCTCAGGGAACTCCGGCGCCAGGGGAGACGCGTGCCGGATGATGTGGCGGTAGTGGGCTGCGACGACCTCCCCTTCGCCGAGCATCTGTCTCCTAGCCTTTCTTCGGTTTACGTGCCGTTCGTCGAAATCGGTCGCCTTGCAGTCAGGGTTCTACTCGGCCGGTTATCAGGCAAGAAATCGAATTCTGGCTCATCGCTGCTGCCCGTGTCGCTAAGGGTACGAGAGTCCTGCGGTGGCCTGGAAGGGACAACCATCGGTTGATCAGCGAGCGCGACGGCGCCGACGACGTTTGGGGGGAGAGCCTCCCTCGAGGCGGGAGCATAAGGTCAGTCCGGTAGGTTGACAGGATATGACCCGCTTGAGCACAGAACAGATCAACTACCTGGCCGGTCAGCGACTGGGCCGGATCGCCACTACCGGTGCCGACGGCAAGCCCCACGTTGTACCGACCTCTTTTCGCTACAACGACGAGCTTGGCACCGTCGACGTCGGTGGTCTTCGGGTAGCCACGACCAAGAAATACAGAGACGTCCGGGCCAACCCATGGGCGGCCATAGTTATAGACGACTTGGCCTCCACGAACCCCTGGAGGCCCCGGATGCTCGAGATACGGGGGCGGGCGGAGACCGTCGAAAGCGGCGGGGACAACCTGGGACCGGGGTTCGGCGACGCTTTCATCCGTATCTATCCTGAGAAAGTCAACAGCTTCGGCATCGAGTGAGGGGCAAGGAAGCGAGTTCTGGCTCTACAGTGACGACGTGACTCGGGCCGTCGAGGAGAGCAACCGGTGGATGTTGCGGGCTCGTGACGCCATGTACCGCACATACGCACAACCACTCGACATCGCCATGTTGGCCCGGGTTGCCCAAGTATCGGAGGCCCATTTCATCAGGACGTTCCGGGTTACGTTCGGGGAGACACCCCATCGCTATCTGCAGCGTCGCCGGGTCGAGCGGGCGATGTTCCTGCTCCGGGAGAGTGGTCGGAATGTCACAGAATCCGCTACGAGATCGGCTTTAACAGCGCAGGTAAGTTCACGCGGACATTCCATGAGATCGTGGGCGAGACTCCGACGGAGTACCGGAGGAACAGCCGGCAGATCGTAGCCCCAACCTGTTTCACCATGGCATGGATGCGACCGAGCAGTTTTGGAGAAGCGCCCGCTGCGCTTGGCTCCGTAGCATCGGGTTCGTGCTGAATTCCATACGTATCTCGTGTTCGTGTTCGACCAGGACGAAGCCCTCGATTTCTACGTGGGCAGCTCGGCCTCGAGGTAAGTGACGACCTGGACCTTGGGTTCATGCGTTGGCTCACCGTCAGGGTCCCGGGCCAGCCTGACCGAGACATCTTGTTAGAGCGCCCCGGCCCTCCGGTTATGGATGAGGCCGCAGCCGACCAGGTACGAGAGCTCATCACCAAAGGTGCTAGTGGCTTCGCCGTCGGCTTTACGACGACGGACATCAAGACCACTTACGAAACACTCGTAGCTAGCGGCGTCGACATCACCCAGGAACCGGTCGAACAGTCCTACGGTACCGATATTGGTATCCGTGACCCGTTCGGCAACCACATCCGGATCGTGCAGCCGCCCGACGGCCAGGCCCACTGAGGCAAGACGCCATCTCCTGGCTACCCCGAGGTGCCCGTGGCGGGCTCTTCTGAGGTACCAGCTGCTGTCCGGCAGCTGCCTCATGGACCGGGCGTCTACAGGTTTTTGGACGCCTACGGCCGGCGGCTTTACGTGGGCCGGGCCGTCAACCTCCGAAGGAGGGTGGCCTCTTACTGGGGCGACCTCGGCGACCGGCGGCGGCTTCTATCCATGGTCGGTGCCGTACAGCGGGTCCAGGCCGTGGTGTGCGCATCGGAGCACGAAGCCGCCTGGCTTGAACGCAACCTGCTGGAGGAGTTCAAGCCGCGCGCCAACCGGACCCGGGGTGGCCAAGAGGTCCCGATGCTCATCGCCCTCGGTTGCGAGGAGAGCACCCCGTGTATCGACGCGGTGCACACCCCTCGCCCAGGCGCATGGCAACACTTCGGCCCTTATTTGGGAGGTGACCGTGTCCGTCTGGCTGTCTCCGGGATCCACCGCGCCTACTCGTTACCCTATGCCGGGGACAGCCTGAGTGGGTCGGAGCGGGATATGGCCAGAGCGAGAGGCGTCACCTCCCTGAGCCGAGCCGACCGGGTGCACGCCGTTTCTGCTGCCCTCGGGCGCGACCCGGCCGCGGTGGCCCGCCTCGAGCTGGAATTAGAAGGCCACCGCGACCGGGCCGCAGACGCCTTGGCCTTCGAGCTGGCCCGGCGTGTGCAGGACGAGATCGTTGCCATTCGCTGGCTAGTGTCACCGCAGCGAGTTACCCTGCTGGCACCCGACGAATTTGATATCTATGGCTGGCACGACAGTCGGCTGGTCCATTTCTCTGTCCATGGTGGACGGCTGTCGACCTGGGAAGAACGGGTCCTTGGCCCGCAACGAGCCCAGTCCCTAACGAGTACCACGTCTCCTGAATGGCTGGAGTTTGCTCAAGAAAACGCCGTGCTCGCCGCTCGACTCGCTAAAGCAAGTGGCCTCTGAACCGGCCCCGTCGTGCGCACGGCCGTCCGCCTCTGGCCCGGCGGTACCACAAGGGCGACTGCTCGAGCCCAGCGGGCGCGTTTTTTACGGCCGCTGAAGACGGTACTGCTGCGTGGTCCAACCCTGGCGGCGGTGGTACCAGGGGATTAGACGGCCGTGAAGTAACGGATGTGCCCGGGCCAATTTCGCCGCCGCGTCTCGCGACGCTTCACCCTCCAGAAGCACCGCCGTCGCCGCTAAGTCGTCGCCCCGGCGCCGGCCCCGCAACGTGCAAGGAGCGGCCCGGACAGAGGTGTTGTGGCGAAGCCTTTTGCCTTTTCCGGACACGTCCCATGTCCTGAAAAAGGCGGCGTCCCCCTGCACTACGACGTGGACGGGGGTACTGACAGCGCTGCCATTTCGCCGGAAGGTAGACAGGAGCATGTACTTGCTATCGGTGAGCGGAGCGAAATAACCCGTTGCTGGCTTAGCTTTTATGGCATTCATGTTGCGTCGTCCTCGCTGCTTTTGACTGAGGTGAGCCGGCCCTGAGCCAGGGCCGTGTTCAGTGCCGCCAGTTTGTCGGGGTTGGCCACAACCCTTACACCGCATACCTTTCCCCCGGCCACGTCCAGGACGGCGGCGGCGAGCGCGACCCCGCCGTCCAGCGCGACGAGCCCGGGTTGGCCGTTCAGATCCACATGCAAGACCGCGGCCTGATCGGGCAGGCTCCTCGCCACCCCTATCAGGAACCGGGCCGCTTTGTCGGCGCCGACCACCGGCCGAGGAGCCGCTCTTGCCTTCCCGCCCCCATCGGCCCAAACGACCACGTCCTCGGCCAGGACGTCCAGCAACCCGGTGAGGTCGCCGCCGGCACAGGCGGCCAAGAAACGGTCTGTCAATTGGGTGGCCAGCTTGCGGTCGGCATCGAAGCGCCGTCTCCGGGCGGCCAGAATCCTTGCGGGCTCGGGCCACCAGTTGGCGGCAGGCGGGCTGCTGGCGGTCCAAAGCGGTAGCAACTTCCGGATAGCTGTAGCCAAACACGTCATGGAGCAAGAAGGCGGCGCGCTCAGCCGGGCTCAGTTCCTCCAGAAGTACAAGGAAAGCGAGCGATAGCGAGTCTGAAAGCTCGTTCGTCGCGGCCGGGTCAGCGCCGTCGGTTAGCAAAGGTTCGGGCAACCAGGGGCCGACGTAGCTCTCGCGCCGCGCTCGAGCGCTGGTCAGCGCGTCGATACTGAGCCGTGCCACCACCGTTCCCAAGTACGCTTTGGGATTGCGCACATCCTCGCGCCGTGCTGAGCGCCAACGCAGATAGGCGTCGGCTACGACATCCTCGGCGTCAACGGCACTGCCGAGCATCCGGTAGGCGAGCCCGAACAACTCGGGCCGCCACTGTTGGAAAATCTCGTCGTCGGTGCTCGGGCTGCGCAATGGTCCGGTCGTGGTCGCCACCTCCTTACCGAGATAAGACGGCGCAGGTCGACACCTTGTGACATACCCGTTCGGCCCTATCCAGCCCCACGCAGTCCTCTGCGCCGCTTTCGGGTCGGCTCGGCGACCTCAGGCAGGGAGGCCCTCGCCGTCTCGGCACCGCCCCGCGCGGCAGGTCCAGATAGAACGCCGGCGATGACCGTGGCCACGACCTTATGAACGGCCCCCGCTTCTATGGTCACACCCTTTCGGCCGGCGAACAACATGTGGGCCGCACCGATGAGAGCCGGCGCGAGGGTATCTACGTCCGCGTCCGCCTTGATGCGGCCGAGTTCGCGCTCCATGACGAGGTAGGAGGTGATCATGCCGGCCGCTTCGGTCAGGATAGGCACCCCGGTCGAACCACGCTGGCGCAACCGGCCCGTAGGCCATCCCGGGAGATGACCAGCCCGAGGACGGCCTCGGCGACGGGGCCGAACAGCTCCATCAGCGCTCCCGTCAGGTTGCCAGCGACGGCGCCCGTGCCGGCCGCGCCCTGCAGGGCGTCGCTCTGCCGGTCGACGCGGGCAACCCGGTCGAGCACAAGCTCGGCCAGGAAGGTATCGAAGTCAGGGAAATGGCGATGAAGGACACCCTTGGCGCAGCCCGCCTCGGTGGTGACGGCCCGGCTGGTCAACCCGTTCACACCGTCTCTGGCCAGCACCCGTTCGGCCGCATCGAACAATTGCTGGCGGGCGTCCCGGATCGCTACCCCCGTCGGCACTTCAGCATGGCTCCCTTCCTCCGGCCCTCGCCCGTTGACTAGTGGGCATGCGCCCATTTATAGTGGGCAAGTGCCCACTATATCGTCTCAGCCTGATCGCTTCTCGGCTAGTGAGTCTCATCAGGCCCGGCAAATGGCGGAGTCGTTTGGCCTCGATCCCGAGCGCTACGACCGGACGCGGCCGCGCTACCCCCAACCCATGGTGGAGCGGGTCGTTGCCGCCAGCCCAGGGGCAGACGTTGTCGATGTCGGCATTGGAACGGGCATTTCCGCTCGGCCGTTTCAAGCGGCCGGGTGCCACGTACTAGGTGTCGACCCCGATGCCAGGATGGCGGAGTTCGCCCGTCGCCGCGGGTTCGAGGTCGAAGTGGCGAAGTTCGAGGAGTGGGAGCCCGAGGGCCGCACGTTCGACCTGGTCATCGCCGGCCAAACCTGGCATTGGGTGGACCCGGTGGCAGGCGCCGCCAAAGCCGGACAGGTGCTACGGGCCACGGGCCGTCTCGCTGTGTTCTGGAACATTTCCCAGTTGCCGCCTGAGCTATCCGGCCCCGTTGCCGCCGTCTATGGCCAGGTGCTCCCCGGCTCGCCATTTGCCCGGGGGATGTCGGGAGGATTGGAAGCGTACTCGGGACAGCTCGTAAAAGCGGCGGACGGCATGAGGACCGTGGGCGCGTTCACCGAGCCGGAGCAATGGCGGTTCGACTGGGAACAGACCTATACCCGCGACCAGTGGCTGGACCAGGTCCCTACTTCCGGCGGCCATAGCCAGTTCCCACCGGGAAAGCTCGACGAGCTGCTGACCGGCATTGGTGCCGCCATTGATGCGGTGGGCGGCAGTTTCACGATGCGCTACGCGGCGGTGGTCGTCACCGCGGTTGTTCAATCGCCGGCCCGGACCATCCATCGATGACCGAAGGGGTCGCGCAATACTCCCATCCGGCCATAGGGGTAGTCGGCCACCGGACGCTCCAGGTGGGCGCCTGACGCCGTGGCCCGGGCGACCACTTCGTCCGCGTCCGGCACCTCCAGGTACAGCGTCACGGAGGCCTGGCCAGGGACCGGCGCGCTCACACCGATCTCAGGGTGTTCGTCGGACAGCATGAGCCGTGCTCCTGCGATCTCCAACTCGCAGTGGCCAATTCTCCCGTCGGGCATAACGACGGGCTCCCGGGATACGACGGCACCGAGGGCCTGTGAGTACCAATCGATGGCGGCCCGAGCACCGGCTACGGCCAGATAGGGGGTAATGCCTTGTCGCTGAGAGTGGAAGACCGGGGTCTCAATTACGTGGTCGCTCACAGTTGCTCCTTAGGAAAATAGGTACCCGGCGGCGCTCTAGCTGTTCTCGGTTATGCGCAGGACCCTGGTACTCGGCGTTGTGGCCGCCCGCTCCGCGGCACTCCGCTCGACACAGAAGTCATTGCCCTCTGGATCCGCCAGCCAGACCCATCCCAACCCCTCTCCGGACTGGTTGCGGTGGTCCTCCACCAGGGTCGCTCCCAGGCTGACGAGGCGCGTCACCTCCTCGTCGCGAGTGCGGTCGCCGGGGACAATGTCCAAGTGCACGCGGTTCTTCACTGTACGCGGCTCGGGGACGGGGATAAACAGCATGGTCGGCCCCTGAGAAGGTGGGAAGCAAGGCGCGACCAACACTTCGGGGTCGTCATCGAAGTAGACGTTCCAACCCAGCACGGCGGCCCAGAAGCGCCCGAGGGCCACTGCGTCACGGCAATCTACGGTGATATTGCGTAGCGAGCTGGTCACGGATCGCGATCCTATGGCATGGCGATTGTGACGCGTTTCGCGTTGAAACTACCTCGTCGCTGCCCTTAATTCGGAGCCGGTGATCCCCGTTCCCCAGCCGGAGTCGTTAGCCCTCGGATGGTATAAGGGGCCGCTTTCGGTGCAACCGCCGGCTTTCGGCGCACTTTTTGTCGGATCCCGGCATTTTTCACGCCGAGACACGCTTGGCGCGCCGAAAGAGCCCCATCCAGCAGAAAAGTCTGGGCGCCGAAAGAGCCCCGTCCTGCAGAAAAGTCTGGGCGCCGAAAAAGCCCGGCATGCGGGGGCAAAAGGGTCAACCGGTTGCGAAAAGTGTTCCCCACCGCTCGTTTTTGCAACCAAGTGCACCGGCTGCCACCAGATGACAGGTCACAGGTCACAGGTCACAGGTCACAGGTCACAGGTCACTTGGTCACCGGTCTTGTCGTCTGCTACGGCCCAAAAGTGCCACGAAATTACACACCTCAGGCTGGTGCAAACGGATTTTGCATATCCCGGCCACCACTCAGGCCTACGACCCGGGCACCGCCACAGACATAAGGGCATCGACGACGGGATTATGGCCCGGGGCGGTGCTGCGCAGCGTCAACAGCTCGGTGCGGTGGACGAGCCGAGGCTGGCGCACGGTAACCCCGACGACCCGGTCGTCGCCCGCCAACGCCCAATCCGGGAGGAGGGCAGCGCCGAGGCCGGCCCCTACGAGCTCCAACAAAGTGCCAAGGTCGGCGCCTTCATACAGCATGGGCTCGCGCCATGGCGCCGGCTGGTGATGGCGAGCAGCCCGCTCCTCGACCAGCGCCGGCGCCACCACCCACGGCGCGTCAGCGAGGCTGTCCAGGTCCAGGTGCTTACTGGCAGCCAGGGGATGACCGGTCTGGAGGGCCACGACCAGCGGCGCCTGTGCCACTGAAGTGGCGGTCATCAAGCCCGCATCCGCAAAATGCAACGGCTCGTTGGGGCCGACGATCCCGTCCACCAGGGCGGCATGGGCGGTGCCGCTGGCTACGGCGGCGACGGCCGATGAGGCGCTCACAGATCGGATGGTGACCCTGAGCTCGGGCCGGGTGACCCTGACCAACCGAAGAGCCGTGGCCAACAGGCGCGGTGTCGCCAGCGGGGATGATGCCACACGGACTTCCAACGGGGCATAGCGGGAGCGAGCCAGCTCACTCTGGGCCACGTCGAGCCGAAGAAGCACGTGGGACGCGTGCTCGGCCAGACGACGGCCGGCGGCGGTGGGCCGTACAGGCCGCCGCTCGACCAGTTGCTGGCCGAGCTCCGCCTCGAGCGCTGCCAGTTGCTGGGAGACGGCAGACTGACTGAAACCGAGTTCTCGCGCAGCCTCGGTAAACGACCCGCAACGGACGACGGCCAGGAGGGCGCGCAGGTCTCTCACTTCCATCTCATAAGTATTGCTTATACTGATATCGAGTAATATCGTTTGATCTTCTGGTCGGGGCGAGGCACGATCCACGTATGACCGCTGACACCGCCTCCCGGCCCATCCTCGATGGCATACCGTGCCCCCCTCGTCTCGCACTGGTTGGCGACCGGTCGCTCGACGTTCAGGCCCACGGCCGCATCCCCAGCATCGTTGACTTCGTGAACTCGAGTTCGGGTGACCCGATCGAGGTTTACTGGCTCCACAGTGGTTCCCTGTCGCAACCGGACGACGTCACCGGCTTCGACGGTGTGTGGGTCGTGCCGGGCAGCCCTTACGAAAACATGGCGGGAGTCTTGTCGGCCATCGAAGGGGCACGGTCGTCGGGTATCCCCTTACTTGGGACCTGCGGAGGCTTCCAGCATCTGCTGCTCGAGTTTGCCCACAACGTATGCGGGCTCGAGGGTGTCGCCCATGGCGAAGTGGCCCCGGCGGCCGATCAGCAACTGATCACGCCCTTGGACTGTTCCCTGCTCGGCGAGGAAGCGACTGTGGTGGTCGTCCCGGGCACAAAGGCGGCGGAGGCCATGGGGGCGGGCCCGGTCACCGAGCGCTTTTTCTGCCGCTTCGGGCTCAATCTCGACTACCTCGAGGTGTTAGTGGCAAACGGCCTGGTTTTCAGTGGACGAGACGAGCGCGGTGACCCCCGCATAGCCGAGCTGCCGCGGCATCCCTTCTTTGTCGGTTCACTGTTCCAACCCGAACTGTCTTCCGGGTCGGGATGGGCTCACCCGCTCATCGTCGCCTTTGCCGCGGCGGTGAGGGAGCACGCCCAGTCGTCGCCCAGGGCGAGGGCAGTGGCGGCGGGAGCGCCGGCATGAGCATCGTCCCGGACACCAAGGACTGGACCTGGGTGCTGGAGAGAACCTGCCCTCAGTGCGGTTTCGACACTCGCACCGTCACCCGCCCGGGGCTACCCGGGATGCTGACCGAAAACGCCGGCGTTTGGGACGAATTGCTGAACGAGAAAGGCGAAACGTCCCGTCTTCGCCGCTCTCCAGACCGGTGGTCAACGCTAGAGTACGCGTGCCACGTCCGCGATGTGTTCCGTAAGTTCGATGAGCGGGTACAGGTCATGGTGTCGATGCAGGACCCAACCTTCCTCAACTGGGACCAAGACGCGACTGCCGTGGACGACCGTTACCACGAGCAATCGCCTGTGGAGGTGGCCAGCCAATTAACGGCGGCCGCCGGCAGCTTGGCGACACAGTTCTCTCAATTAACCATGGGTCAGTGGGAACGTCCCGGTTCTCGGAGCGACGGGGCCCGGTTCACCGTCGATTCCCTGGGTCGCTATTTGATGCACGACCCCGTCCACCACCTTTACGACGTCGGCGCGCCAAGCGCGGCCTGATCGGGCACAAATCCGGCTCGTCAGCCAGGCCGGCGGCACCAAGTCGCGCCCCTGGCGCCGTTTTGCCGGCGCCGCAGGCAATCCGGGCGGCATTACGGCCAACTTTTGACCCAAAGGCGCCACCCAAAGCGCGGATACGGGCGCTGGTCACGCCGCGGCAGCCCGTCCCAAGAAGCAGCCCTCCGCTTCGGCGAAATTTCCGACGACACTTACCGACCGGTCGATAGCCGTCAAATGCAAGGCGCGGCGTACCGAGGGACGCGGCCGGCATATGACGGCGCCGCCACCGTTCTCTCTCACCCGCCTGACGGCCCCAATCAACGCGCCCAGCCCGGCCGAGTCGACGAAGGCGACGTCTCGTAGGTCGAAGACCACGTTGCTGCCGGCGACCAAGGCGGCTACGGAAGCTCGAAAGCGGGTCAGGTTTTCACTTTCGAGGTTGCTCTCGACGTAAAGGACTGCGTATGACTTGGTTTGTCTGGATGTGGTGTGCATAACAACTCCTTCTGTTCTGAGCTTTGGACGGTTTATGCCGTTTTTTGCATATAAACCGTCCAAAGCGATTATTGGCGGACGGCCCCGAGGCGCTGAGGTGGCCGCCAACTAGTGGCCCGGCCCGGCCCGTTCACTCACCGACAGGAGGCGAAGAGCCAGGGCGGGACAATGCTTTATAGCCCGTCGCGCATCCGCCAGGCGGTGCTCCGGGATGGCGACGGGATCGATTATAGGGTACCCCCAGTCGTCGAGCGTGACGTGCTCGGGCAGCAACTCGGCGCAGATACCGTGCCCATCGCAGGCAATAGGGTCAACGGTCAGGTGAGTGCTCATTTCCACGGCTCCGGCGTCGGCGTGGGCAGAAGGTGGCGCCTCGAACGAGTGCAGGCGCCCCCGAGGTGCTGGTGGATTTCGTCAGCAAACACGTCGAATGCGCTCCGGAGGAACGCCACCGCGCCATCGGGCAACCCGCACCCGCCCCGTCCCTCGACCATCGCCGCCCAGCGCAGCACTCTCCCTGGGCTCGCAGGATCAGGCCGGGCAGTGGCCGGGCCGCCAGAAACCAGGCCGCCAGAAACCCTGCCCCCGGATACTGGGCCGCCAGAAACCAGGCCGCCAGAAACTAAATCGCCAGAAACCAAATCGCCAGCAGCCAAATCGCCGGTGGCGTGGGCCAAGTCGCGCAGCCCCCACGTGCAGGCACCACATTGACCGGCGCTGTTGGCCGCGAACCAGGCCGCCACCCGAGCCGCCTCGTCGACGGCACACGTCTCGTCGTCGAGGACGGCGATAACGCCGCAACCCAGGGACAAACCGGCTTTTCGCAGTGAAGCCGCGTCGAGACGCAGTCCGCGTATTTGCCGGGCGCCGGCCCAGCGGCCGTAGTAACCCCCGAGCAAGACCGCCCGCGGCCGGTGGGCGCCGGCGTGCGCCAGCACGTCATCGAGCCGCCGGCCATGAGCGATCTCGTACACCCCGGGCCGGCTGACGCTCCCGGCGATGGTCACCAAGGTGCTACCGGCGTCGTCGGGCGTACCAACCTCCCGGTACCACTGAGCTCCGAAGCGGGCGATCAGGGCCAGCTGGGCCAGGGTTTCGACGTTATCGACCAGCGTTGGCAGCCCGTCGACACCCCGTTCGAACGGCCGGCCCAAGGCCGGCTTACCGTGGCCACCGTTGACCAGGTCGACCAAGGCACTTTCCTGGCCGGCCAGGTACCGGCGTGGTGTCGTGATGAGCTCGACGCCATCCTCGTTTCGTTCGGAGAGAGCGTGGCGCACGACCGCTTCCACTGACGGATTTCCGCTTTCGATACAGATGAGACGCCGGCGGGCACCGACCAGGCCGGCGGCCAGTGCCAGGCCGTCAAGGACGAGGTGGGGCGAATTGGTAAGCAGGACCTTGTCCTTTGCTGATAGCGGTTCACCTTCAGTGCCGTTGGCAACCACGACCGTCTGCGAACGGCTATCGGCCACGGTGCCGATTTTGCGAGCCGTTGGGAAGCCTGCTCCTCCCCTACCCTTGAGACCGGCCGCGGCCAGGGTGTCCAGGAGAGCCCCTCCTGCCGGCGGTAACGGGCCGTAGTAAGCCAAATGGGCAGCAATATCGGGGCCGTGGCCCAGTAGGCGCGGCACAGTCGGGCCTGACAGTGCCCGAGCGGGGACTGCGCGTAGTAAGGCGGTAGTCATGAAAAGCTCCTTGCAGACGTAGGTACCGCGACTCGAGGTGTCGCGTCGGCTGGCCCAATCGGCATAGGTCGTCGAGCAGCGCCCAGGCCGGAGTGGGCCGGCGCCCGCTGGAGTACCCCCAGCCGCAGCGCCAGGCGGACGGCAAGCGCGAGGGCGACCAACAGACCGGCCAACCCGTAGATCGCGGTGGACCACTGATGCCCGGTGTCGACTCCGTTCCCGGTCCCAGCCCCGATCGAGTGCACCAGTGCCGTCGGCCAAGCCAAGTAGGCCAGCCAGTGCACCGCTTTCCAGGTCCGCCGGCCCAATCGGTGGCGCAGCAGGCTGGTTATGGTTACGGCCGCCATGACATCGACAGACAGGGCCCCAATGCCAACCCACAGCGGGTCGTAGCCGGACAGCCCCGGGATGACGGTCGCGAGTAAGGGGATGCTCACGTATTTGTCGCTCACCGCGGTGGCAACGTGAAGGGCGAGAAAAACCGCGGCCAGCAGCGCAGCGTTACGGTGTACGAGCGCGGCCACCGCCCGGGTCCACCGGCCCCGCTCAAAGTGGGCCAGGTTGGCCACGCCGAGGGCGAGGGTAAGGGTAAGGAGGCCGAACGCCACGAACCCGCTGGCCCGCATCAAGTACCAAACCGCCTTGGCGCCAAGAACGGCGTTCATGCCGCCACCGGATCCAGGACATGGTCCGCGGGCCAACCACCGACCAAGACCGCCGTACCGTCGGGGCGGACAAGCCGCCCGTGCACACCGCGGCCCGATAGCCACTCGGGTGCGGCCTCGCCCAGTATGACCGCCGCCGTGGAGGCAACATTGGCATCCACGCAGTTGGGGGCGGCCACGCTCACGGTACGCCACACCACCGCCGCCGGCCTGGCCGTGCGGGGGTCGATCAGGTGGTGACGGGAACTTCCGCCCTGGGCCCAGCGTCGAACCGTAACGCCAGAAGTGGCCAGCCCACCCTCGCGGACCGCTACCGTCTGGCCCGGCCCGGCCACCGCCGGGTCCCCATCGGCGCTGTCGGTGACGCGAACGACCCACCCTTCCGACGGCGCCTGACCGCTCGTCGCAATATCGCCTCCCAGGCTCACCAACGCCCCGCAACCCCCCACAGTGTTGGCTCGCCGGGCGGCGCGGTCGGCACAAAGTGCCTTGGCCGTGGCGCCTAGGTCGAGGCGCACGCCCAGGGGTACTCGCGCCTCCCATTTTCGGACGCTCACCCGTTCCCACGCCGGCACGTGGGTGGCCTGCACGACCAGAGGCTGGTCCGGGCCGAGTAGCTCGAAACTGCGGTCGTAGCCCAGGTCGATCAAGCACTGCCCAATCGTCGGGTCGACCAGCCCACCCGTTTCCCGAGCGGCCCAGAGCGCGGTAGCCAAAGCCTCGGCCAGCCACGGCGAGACCACCGCTGTCGCGTTCACGCGGGCGGGGTCGTTCAGCGACATGAGCTCGCTGTCGTCTCGGAACCGGCTGCACGCCAGGTCACACGCCGCCACCTCGGCGCGTACCTCAGCCACGACGGCAGAGAGGGCCTCAGCGTCGGTCACGCCTACGACAGCGCCACATCCGAGGGCCTGAAAACGCTCGAAAACGGGAGCGACCTTCACGACGCCCCCGAGCTGACGGAGGCGGCAGACGTTGTCGTGGTTGGCGCCGACGTTGTTGCTGTGGTCGTAGTGGGCGCGCTCGAGGTGGGCGTCGTGGCCGACACCGCCTTCCTCGATGAGGAGCTGGCGACCGTGCTCGACACCGCCGTGGTAGACGTCACACTGGTCGAGACGCCTGCCGACGATGAGGTCGACGTCGATGACGTCGATGACGTTGAGGTCGATGAGGTCGAGGCCAAGACCGTATGGCCGGCAAGCTCGGTCAGGCCGAGCGTGGCCAGCAGCGACCCGCTCGTCAACCAGAAGGTGACGGCCCGGGCCTTGCGCATCCCCCGCCGGCGCCGGGCGCCCGAACGCTCAGAGGACGACATGCTGAGCCGTTAATGAGAAAGCGATCATGACTACGAGGATGGGGCGCCCGGCTTTGAGCTTTCTCAACGGTTCCTGGGAACATCCTCCGCCGTTTGGTGAATACCAACTCGCGCTCTCTGCTGATGGACCTGGCGTCCAGGCGCCCTCTTATTAGACATTCATCTGCAGGAGCCAAGCCCGGCCCCGGACCACTTACCCGGTGCCGGGGGCAGCATTGATGGCCGGCGCCGGCTTCACGTCCGGGTCCTTGGCGTAAATTCCCTTGGCCATTCCCCGCTTCCAGATGAAGTAGGTCAGGATACCGATAAAAATTGGCGGGAAATACGTGGTCACTCGCCACATCATGTCGGCCGCCAACGCCACGCTGGAATTGGCGCCGAGGGCGCTCAACATACCGATGAACGCGGCGTCGATGGTCCCCAGTCCTCCCGGGGTGAGGGGGATGACGCCCACGAGACGGGCGACGGCGATGGCCAGCAGCACCTCGAGGTCGCTCACCTCTTTAGCGGTGATGCCGACTGACCGGGTGCAGAAAAAGACCAGTACCAGCACCGAGCCCTGGCTGGCCAGGACGGCCAAGGTAAGGAGCCAGCCCCGCTGATGTATGACGTCAGTGGTCTCGTCACGGAAGTGCAGCACGCTCTGTTGCACTCGGTCGGTCTTGGGCTTGTGGACGAAATGCAGCACCCAGTTGACGGCACGGTCACCCAGGCGACCGATCCAGAGGGCAGTGGTGGGGCTGCGGAACACCAGCCAGAGGAGTAACCCCAAGACGACTATCACCACCACTCCGAGCACCGCGGCCCCAACTACCCCGCCGGTGTTCTGACCTGTTACGCCCACCAGTACAACCGCGATTATGGGCAACCCCAGTTTGAACGACATGATCCACACGCCGGTCGTCAATACCGCCGTGCTGATGGCCACGGGCGAGAACCCGTAGCTCCCGAACATTTTGAACGTCATGCCGATGGCCACGGCCCCGCCCGCGGGCACCGTGTTCGAGATGGCTGAAGTGGTTTGGGTCTCCATGAAACCGTGGCGATATCGCAAGTGAGGGAGCACGGCTTGGTATGGCCACACAAATGACATCTGGTTGACGACAGTGGCAATCCCGAGAGCCACCCACCACCCGGGGCTCATTTTCTGTATTGCGTCCCAGGCCTCCGAGTAGTTGGCGAACTGGGGGATGACCCCCAGGAAAATGACCAGGATGAGCCCAACGCTTATTACCAGGCCGATGATGCGGCGCCCGAGGGGCTTGCGTTTGGCGGGCCCGGACGGCACGCCCAGGCTGGCTTCAATGCTGACGATCCGGGGCTGCTGAAGCCGCCCCGTCTCCAGCCGGGACTTCCTGGATGTCTGGACGGGGACGCTCCGGGGCATCGGGCACACGCCTATCTTGCCCGCCTCAGCGTTCGCTCGCCCGTTCGAAGTAAGCCGCTGCGCTGGCGGGTCGCCTGAAACTTCCCTTAACCGCATCCAGAACCTGAAGCAAGACGTCCGATAACTAATTAACCCAACTCCCCTTCTCGAGGCTGGGTGCGGCCGGTCCGTCCTGCGCACGGGACGTACCACTCGGGGTGACCCGCCTCACACATTGCTATGCATGCGCCGGCGTGCTCGCGCCCACGAACTGGATAGAAAGGACCCGCCTACGTTGGAACCGCTCCCGGAACGAGGCCACCCAGGACGAGGTGCCCTTTCGTCTCCATCCGCCGCGCTCCTGGTCAGCAAGGGTCAAGGTCCTCTCGGCCATTCCCGGCGCCGTACTCGCAGGGGTCGGAACCTACGCCGGTACGAACTGGGCAGCTGGGCTCTCCAGTGGCTTTTCGAGCGGGGCACCTTGGCCGCCGCAGCCGGGACGTACACCTACGAGGTGGAGACCCAGGCCCGAGATCGGGCCAGCGTTGACGAGTAGCTTCAGGCGGCTGCGGGGCGCCGGCGCGCTGCCACCAGGCTGACCACGCCCAGAACGACAATGGCCAACGGCAGCGGGCACCACCAGTGTTCCCAAAAGACGCTCAAGCTGCCGTGGCTGCTCTCGCGTCCGGTCCAGAAGACACCCAGCAAGATGAGCAAAGCGCCAACCGCAGCCCCGATGCGTCTCGCTATCGAGCTCACGACGACAGGTTACTTCCGGCGGGCGGTCGATGCCCTCCCGTTGGGCCCTTCGGAGGCCCGCGGGACCGGCGGATAGAACTCCTGGGCCAGCTTCCTAAGAGGCCGATATCGGCAGCTGCGGGAGCCGGAGTGCCGGCAGTTTGGTCTGCAGCAGGGCGTTGGCGGCGTCCAGTTCTGAAACGGCCAGAGCCCGGTCATGCGCGAGCAACTGCTCGTCGTGGACCAGGAGCTGCTTGGCCAGCGCATCGGAAGGGTTGGAGACGAGGGCCTGAACCTGTTCGATGGCGGCTGCCGCATCCGAGGTGGCCCACAAGGTGACGGTGCGCACGACCTTCCCCATATCGCGGCCGGATGCCGCCTCAGGGACGTCGATAATCGAGAGCTGGTAAGTACTGTCGTCCCTGAGGGTGCAGGCGACCAGGTCTTGGCGGAGCAGGCCCGGGGCCCGTCCCAGTTCCGGAGGCGTGAGGCTGTGAACGATAACCTCCCGATAGACGGCAATGGCCTTGCCAACGGCTTCGCTACAGGGAGCTACATTCCCGTTGACCTGGGACATTACTTTCGAATCGGCGGCGATCTGGCTCGAACGGGAAGACTGATGTGAGCGGTCGACCAGCACCGTAGCCCCAACCACCGCGATTAGGGCCGCCGACACGAGCCACGCTCGGCGTTTGTACCACCGGGGGTGTTTGACCTCGTCGCCAGCAGTCTCGGCGGGGACCGCAGCGGCCTCGGGTACCGTCATGACTCTCCCTGCGGTTGGCCGCCTCAGGAACGCCCGCCGCATATGCCGCCTCGGACTTGCCGGGCAGGCTCATCTCACCGGTCATGTCGACGCGGGCGGACTGGTCCAGGAGAGGCGTGGGGGAGCCCATGAGGGCCGATGAAGTTCAGGAACTCATTATGAAAGAGGACGTCCTCGTGGCGCTGTCAGGAGGCTGGCACCTTCGCCAGCGGGCTGTCACCGTAGGCTTGACCGGTTTCCAGACGAGGAACACGCATCTTCGGCCGCGACCAGGCAAACGTTGCCGCTGGCGGCACTAGAAAGGAGGCATCGTGGCGAACGCACTGGTCCATGTTGGTGTCGAGGTTGGTGACGGGCTCGTAGCTCGCTTTGGCGACGCCCTTTTGCTGGTGGTTGAGCCTGGCCAGCACCGCGAACGCGCCGAGGACTTGCTCGCCGCCGTCGAGGCCGCCACCTCCGGGCCCGTCCCGGCCGGCGCCAGCGTGGCCAACCGGCTGGCTGCCATCGTCGCCAGCCGCGAGCCGGGGACGACCCCGCCGTTCGGGGCGGTGGCGCCGCTGGCGGATGGTTACGTCGTCCTGCTCCACGGCCCGGTGTCGGCCGAGATAGCCAGCCCTCTGGGCGTGGTCCGGCTCTCCGGGGAACAAGCGGTTACCTGGGTGGACTACAAGGTCGAGGTGGCCGTAGACCGCCTGAGCGTGACCAGCCACGACCACCCCGTACAGGTGGACCCGATGTCCGATCTGCGGGCCGGCCTGGTCCCTGGTAGCGGGTTCGTCGTAACTCCCGGAAGGTCGACAGAGGCTCCCCCACGGGAGGCGGCCAGCGCCATCCCGTCGGCCACTGCCTCCCATGGTTCTGTGCCCACTCAGGGAGCTGCGCCCCCAGCGAGTGGGTCTCAGCGCGAACACCGCTCGGCGCGCTCAACCGAGGCCCTAACGCGGCCAATCGGCCATCTAGTGGCTCAAGATGGCTTGCGGATCCCCCTTGACCGGTCATATGTGGTCGGCCGGGAGCCGGAAGCGGACCCCGCCGTGACAAGCGGAGCGGCCACGCCGGTGCGCCTATCTGACGATGAAAACCTGATCTCGCGTGTCCACAGCTACGTAACGGTCGAGGACGGCCAGGTTTCTCTACGGGACGCATCGTCGGCGAACGGCACGTTTATTGCGGCTCCCGGTGACGAAGCCTGGACGAGGGTGGGCGATTCCCCGGTGGATCTGCCACCAGCTTGGAGCGTTCGGATAGGAAATCAGGTCTTCACTTACGTGGCGGCAACGGCGGCGCCTTAGTGGACCTGGCGAGGGCGGCGGGCCAGTGAGTGCGAGTGCCTGTCAGTGACCATGGGGGCTCTTGCCGTATTTAATCGCGTGGCCCGGCGGGGACGGCGAGCGGTCGATCCCGGTGCGAGGCCACCTTTTTGTTGGCCGCGAATGCGATGGCATCGACGACGATCACTGCTTCCTCATCGACGACGCATCTGTGTCCCGGAGCCACTTAGAGCTACACCTTGACACTGGACAGGACCAGGCCTGGTTGGTGGACCGGAGCACGAACGGGACATGGCTCAACGGGGCCCGCATGGAACGGTCAGTGCCAGTCCAGATATGGCCAGGTGACAAGGTCCAGGTAGGCCCAGTGGAGTTCCAGTTCTTTTCCCGCCACTTTTCCGCTCCCGCCGCAGCCGACCCGAGACAAACGGTGCGCAACGTCTCTATGAGCGAGCTGGTAATGGTGGTCGGGGACATCGTTTCGTTCTCGACGGTGTCCGAGTACACCGAGGGGTCTGTGCTCCTCGAAAGTATTGACCGCGTTTATTCCGCGCTCCGCAAACTACTCAAGGCTTACCGCGGGACGCTGAGCAATTATGTGGGCGACGCTTTCTTCACTACGTGGGAAACCTCGAGCATGCCCGATGCAGCCACAGCAGCGGTCAGCTTTGCTCTCGACGCCGCCGCCAGCGTGCGAGAAATTGCCCCGTCGTTGCCGTTGCGCGACCCCCACGGCGAGCCGGTGCGTATGGGGTTTGGTGTTGGGCTCGGCCGCGCCGCGGTGAGCATGATGGCGGGGGCGATAGTTACCGTCCTCGGAGATGCGACGAACGTAACGTTCCGGTTGTCTGGTATTGCCTCCCGATCAGGGTGGCCAGACGTCGTTGTCACCGACGCGGTGCACGATCTGATGGCCGGACGATTTTCGTTCGCCGGCCCGGTCGACGTCGAGGTGAAAGGGCGGGCGGGAAAAGTGAGGGTTTTCGGGGTAGCGCCGTCCGGCCAGCCGGCCAGTGTGGGCGGGGCCATCGCCGCGCACGGAGCCCCTTGACCTCGCAGGCTTTCGGCAGAACGCGACCAGGCGGTTGAGCTTGGTGGGCACTCGGTGGGGTCGCGGCGCCCTGGAGGGCGGCGATCCTAGCCAGGTCGCTCGCCTACCCCACCTGGGCACGGTTGGCGGCGTTGAGCACCGATACGTCACCACCGCGGAGGGCGGCCAGCGACGCCTCACCCATGTACGTCCCCTTCTTGACCGCTGCCAATATGGCCGAGAAATCCTCGGGATGATGCCCGAGCACTAGACCCCCGACCAGCTTCCCGTCCGAGATCACCATGCGCCGATAAGACTGGCGGGCCGGGTTATCGATGACCACCAGTTCGTCATCCGGCCCCGGCTCGACCTGGCCGATCGAGGACAGCTCGATGCCCGCTCCTTTCAGGATGCAGGCGGGGATGTCGGACTTGAGCCTTTCGTCCCCTCCCAGAGCATTGACCGCTGCCACCTCGCCCTGTTTGGCCGCTATCGGCCACAGCCCGAGCACCATCCCGCTGTGCTCGGCCACGTCACCGGCGGCGAAAACCCCCGGGGCGGAGGTCTCCATCCGATCATCGACCAGCACCCCGCGGTTGACCACGACACCGGCCGCCTTGGCCAGGTCGGCGTTAGGCCTGATACCAATGGCGCCGAGGAAAACCTGGCACGGCAACTCCTGGCCGTCTTTGAGCACAGCGCTTTGCAAATCTCCGTTGGCTTGGAGAGCTACGGTTTCAGCGCCGTACAGCACATGCATCCCGATCCCGTCGAAATACCTGTGTACCAGCTCGCTGCAGCGCTCGTCGATCTGGCGGGACAAAAGCCTGGATCCCCGTTCCAGAACGGTCACCTCCAGGCCCAGCTCGTACAGCGAGTAAGCCGCCTCCAGCCCGAGGAGCCCACCGCCGGCGACCACAGCCTGGCGGCAGCCTTTTTGCTGTACATAAGCCCGGATGGCGATGGCATCGCCGGCTTCCCTCATGACGAAGCTCCCCGGGCACCCAAACCCTTCGATCGGCGGCACGGTACTGCTGCTACCCATGGCCAGGACCAACCGGTCGTAGGACAGCACATCACCGGTCCCGAGGTAGACCTGCTGGGCAGCCAGGTCGATGCGGGTGGCGACGGTATTGAGCCACGCCGTTATGTTGTGGTCGTCGTACCATTGCTCTGCCAGGAGGAAAAGGCCCTGCATCGCAGAACGGCCATAAACCAGGCGGGAGATCCCCATCCGGTTGTAGAGCACGTGTGACTCGGCGCCGACCAGGTGGACCTCACACTCAGGATGGCCCCTCCTGGTGAAATCGGCCGCTGTCACCCCTGCTATTCCGTTGCCGATAACGACCACGCTCGCAATCGAGCGGTCGAACTCCTTAGGTTGTTCGTTCCCCTGTTCACCGGGCTCAGGCTTTAGGGCCATGGCTACGGGGCCCGACTTGAGGCGGGCGCAGCAAGCCATGCGGGTGTTGTGGGCAAAACCCAACCGGCGGAGCGTGTTCAACTCCTCCTCTTCGGGCGGAGACAAGCCACTGGCGCCCTCGAGAACGGCGATCGGGTCAGCTCCGCATACGCCCATCCGGCAGCCCGCTTCAATCGATTGTCCATTGCGTTCGGCTACCTCGAGCAAGGAGAGCCCTATTTCTGATCCGACCACTTTGCCTTCGGGCTGGAACCTCACCTCGACCTCGTCTGCGGACGGCCCCTTGTCCTTTTGTTGTTTTTCGGCCTGTTCTTTTTCCTCCCGCAGCGCCCTGGACCCCTTGACGCTCAGCTGGATCGGCTGCGGGACCGGGGCGGACTCTTGCTCGAACTGCAGCTCCACCACCCGGGTCCGGGCCAACCAAAACAAGGCCAGGCCCCAAACGACGAACCTTATCGGCCACCTGGCCCACGGGATGGCAATACCGGTAACGGTTTTCCACGAGTCGACCAATGTCACGCTGGCGTACCAGTAGAAGATGCTGATGGCCACCGATGCGTAGAGTGCCGTCAGCATGGCCACGCTGAGCGGCAACAATGCGTCGAGGACGAAAAACGAGCCAATGCTGCCGACGAAATAAAGCACCAGCCGCTCGTAAACTTGCAGCGTCGTGAGATCCGTGGTCGCCACCAGAGTGAAGAAACCGAGCACAAAGCCGGGTAAAGCGGCGGCGAACAGTTTCCGGGGGGAGTTCCAACGGGGGTCGGGGTCGTGCAGGTCAGCCTGATAAGCGACCCGCGGCTTGAAATCGTAGCAGTTCTTGGTGCAGGCGACGCATGGCTGGCAATGGCTATTGGGGACAGTGACGAACGGCGTCTGGCCGTACACCCGCTGCAATGGGAGCAGCGGGCAAATACTGCTGCACCAACCGCTTTTGCCTTTGAAGTACAGGCCGGCGGCGAAGGCATTGAGTATGGTCAGCGACAGAAGGATACCGGTGGCTCTGGCGCCAACGTTGAAAACGGCCAGTCGGGCGCTGGTTATGCCGAAGAACAGCACAATGGCGACGATGTAGCCATAACTGCGCAGCCATTGCGGAGGCGTAAAGCCGCGCGTGAAGCCGAGCACCCGGGGCGCCTGGTTGGAAGCGGCCAGGGGGCAAACGTTGCGCCACAGGCCCGGTGCCACAAAGAACGTGATCGGGAGCAGTGGCACCACGACCTTGAAAAACCAGAACAACCCGCCGGCGGGGCGGACAAAAAGACCAATACATAGCCCGATGTAGGCGCACACGCTGGCGATGCGGACTACGTGCCAAACCGGGATCGGGATGCGCCGGCGCATCTCCATGTAGTTGGGGAAGACCGGTTGCCCGCGCCTAACGGTGATGCCGAGCGCCCGGTCGAACAATTCCCGGCCCCGTGACGGTTCCGGGACCACGGGAGCGGGCATAGGCGGCTTGGGGACGGCCGCTTGCTGAGCCGGGCGCGCCCTCACGGTTGACCTGGCCGGCATAAGAGGCCCGCGCGTCACCGGCCGGCTTACGACCACGATGTCAGTGCTCCCAAGGCGGACGATATCGCCGGCCTGAAGGCTGGCGCGACCCGATAACGGATTGCCGTTGACCAGGGTGCCGTTCCGGCTGCCCAGGTCAACTACTGACAGCGAGGTTGGGTTGGGCACCAATTTCAAATGCCGGCGCGATACACCGGCGTCGGACACGACTTCGCCGTCGCAGTCGCGGCCTACCTCGATAGCGTGGTCGAGGACCACCCGGCGAACGGGCTGGCCGGGCTCCCTGATTTCTATGACAGGCGGCTCAGGCATCGGTTCCGCTCTGGGCCCGGCGCAGCCGCTGGGCCAGGATGCGACCGAGGTCGAACAGGATCTGCAGGCCCAGCCGCGGGTCCTCCTCGGCCAGCGCGTCGAAGTCATCAAGGCGCAGTTCGGCCACCTGCACCGCAGTCATCGCCCGTACCAGTGCGGAGCGCTGACCGCTGTCAAAGAAAGACATCTCGCCCAGGACGCTGCCCGCGCCCACTGTTATCGGACGCCGGGAACTGCCCGCCACCCGCCGGTTAGCCTGCAGGCGCACTTCGAGAACGCCGTCCACCACGAGGTACAGCGATCGCGACAACGCCCCGGCCGTGATAACCGCGTCCCCGGCCTCGAACTGCCGGCGCCGGCAGTGCTTGAGGAGCACGGACCAGTCACTGTCAGACGCCTCAGGCAAGAACACGTCGGGAGCCCGCGTCGCGGCGGTGGTCCCTTCAGTCCCGGGGTAGTCGAAAAACGTCAATTGCGGCCCCCCAACTCGTTCGTTCCTTGGCCCCGGGCCGGCCCGGCGCGGATTATGAGCCGATGCGTAGTGCAACTAGCTACGGAAGGAGATCACGCTCTTGATGCCGGTGCTGCGTCCGAATATCAAGTCGTTGGCTTCGTCGATTGAGTGGCGACCGGCAATGAGCGTCGACGTCGACTCCGGCCAGCGCTGCTGAAACTTCTCCAGATCCGCCAATGCGGCCGCGAACGCCTCCCGTCCGGCATTCACCGTGCCCAGCAGCACCTGGTTCTTCAGGACCAGCTGGCGCATCAACGACGCCGGGTCGGACTGGACGAAGGCTTCCATACCCGGCACCCCGGTGAGGATGAAAATACCGTTTTGGCCGAGCACGCGTAACGCCTCCACGGCGAAATCGGAATGCCCCACGGCTTCATAAATGAGGTCGATGTTCCCTATTGCGTCCTGGAGGTCGGGGAACGACTTTTCCTGCGAAGAAATATAGGTGGCGCCCATAGCCGTCACCAGGTCTGTGCGCGGGCTCGGGGCCCGTTCCCTGGAGTAGACGTAAGTGTCGAAGCCCGCTACCGCCAGAGCCATGGCCCCGAGCAACCCTACCGGGCCTGCGCCAAGCACCAACGCAGACAGGCCACTGCCCCGCCGCTCGGGCGCGGCCCCGGCGTCGAGCCACGGCGGGCGGTGCTGCATCAGCCAGAAGACCTGGGTCAAGGCCTTTTCAGCGATCGTCAGCGGTTCGGTCAGGACGGCATAGTCCGCCAGAGCGGCAGGCACCGGGACCATGTACCGTTCCCGGTCGACCACGAAGCTGGTCAGGAAGCCGTGCGTTTCCTTGATCCCACGTTCGGTGAAGTTCCCCGTGTAGCAATAATCCTGGTGGCCGGCGATACAGGCTCGGCAATTCGGGTCGGGACAAGGGCGGCGGACGGTGGGTACGACGAGATCTCCCGGTTTCAGATTTTCGACCGCGGGGCCAACGTCGATCACTTCTGCCAGAGCCTCGTGCCCGATAATCAAGTGGTCCTGGCCAGGAGGCGGAGTGCCGTACTCGAAGGAGCAGATCTCCTTGTCCGTCCCGCAAATGCCGACATCGAGCATTCTGAGCATTACGTCGTCGGGCTCAGACAGGCGGGGCGGGTCGACCTCGATGACCTTGACCTCTCGGGGACCCGGAAAAACAGCCAGCGCTTTCATTTCGGTATGGATTTACCTTGCGTTAATGGTGCGTTCCAGGCGGCCGCCCGGCTCGGGGCGGCCACTCGGTAAGTATGTCACCAGGGCGGCACGTGCGCACAATGCCGCAAACCTCCGGGGCGATTTCGGGGAGCCTATTCGTCCCCACCTTGGGGTGTGGGGAGCTGCAAAGGCTCCGCCACGGGATGAGCGGCAGAAGTCTCGATCGTCGGCGCGGCCATGAGGCCCGAGTACGTAACCATATTGGGTAGGAAAAACAGTCCCAATGCCCAGTCGCTCACCACGCCCAGCCGGCGCGAGGCTCCCGGCACCTGGGCGAGGTGGACACCACGCGCCGCCAGCCAGCCAAGAAGGCCCCGCAGACGTATACCCCTGATGTCGGCGATCCCTTCTTTCCGGCCCAAGGTGGCGACCTGCCCGAGCGACCTGAAACTGTAGTGCCCCGGCGGAAGACCCTCCCGGAAAGCGGCGAGGTTCTTGACCAGCTGCCGGGCTTGGCGCAGAGCATGCTGACTTGTGGGCGGGTCTGTCTGCCCCGGGGTGGCCTTATTAGGCACACTCGCGCAGTCGCCGAGGGCCCACACCGTTTCTCGGCCGTCAACCTGCAGGGTAGGGCCGACCCGGGCCCGGCCTCTCTTGTCGAGCGGAAGGCCGAACCGGGCTACGACTGGATGGGCCTTGACGCCGGCGGTCCAAACCAGCAGCCCGGCGTCGAACTCCGTACCGTCACTGAGACTGACCCGCCCATCTACGACTTTGTCGAGCTTGGTATTGAGGCGGATATCGACCCCACGTTGGAGCAGGAGGTCGTAAACGTACTGACCGAGCCGGGAAGGAATGTCGGCCAGTATCTTCGGAGCGGCGTCGACCAGGACCCACCGTTGAGGCACATCCGCCAAAGTGGGATGGAAGCGCAGAGCGTCGTGGGCCAGGTCCCGTAGCTCCGAAAGCGTCTCCACGCCGGCGTAACCGCCGCCCACAAAGACGAACGTGAGATGTCGGCTCCGCCGTTCGATATTCGGCTCCACGGCCGCCGCCGCCAGCAGCCGCAGTACCTGGTTGCGCAAGTAGAGAGCATCGAGCACGGAGGTACACCCGACGGCGTGCTCGATGAGGCCGGGGACGGGGAGGGTCCGGGGGACGGCACCGACGGCCACTACTACGTGGTCGTAGGACATGCTCATGTGCACGCCGCCGTCGGTGTAGACCTCGGCCCGCTTGCCGTCCAGGTCGAGGTCGGTGACCATGCCCTCGATGACCTCTGCGTGCGGACAAGCTATGGCCAGGGGCGCCATCACGTTGCGTACTTCGACGACTCCAGCCGCCACCTCTGGGAGCATGGGCGTGAACAGCATGGAGTTTTGCGGGTTTACGATCGTCGCCCCCTGTGCCCCGAGCAAACGAGCGACAGTGGCGCCTCCGAAACCTCCGCCGACGACGAGCACCCCGCCTCGGGCGCTGCGCTCGAGGGGCGCTGGACTTTCGGTCACTGGTGCCAACCCGTCCCGCTCATGAGCTAAGCATCGTAAGCCACGGCGTGACGGGGTTCGTAGAGCATGATGTCGGCCGCCCCGGGCACTTTCAGCATTGTCGTGAGCCCGAAGCCCTGATTTTTTATCTCTTGGGTGAACTCGGCCCCCCGGGCCTCGAGCTCGGCCACGGTGGCTTTGATGTCGTCGCACATGAGCGTCACCTCGTGATGTTCTGCGATTTGCCAAGTCGCCTCGCCCTGGACTTCGCCCCCCGCGGTGGGATGGACGCCGAGCTCGGACGGGCCTGTCCGGAAAATCAACCAGCCGCCGTGGACATCGACGTACGGCCATTTGAGGATGTCCCGAAAGAAGGCGCGGGCGGCATCGGGGTCGTCAGCATAGACGAGAGCGTGAACGCCAGTGATCATGCCCTGAAAGTAGCTCGGTTTCATGCCTCCTGCCTAGGCCCAAACTAAAGGGCCGGCCGGCGGCTCCCCCACGGGAGGGCTTCCTCGAGCTGGGCCGCGACCCGGAACAACTGTGCTTCGCCCCACGGCCCGGCCACCAGCTGCACCCCGACCGGCAGACCGCTCGGCGCCATATGAGTGGGCAGAGAGATAGCGGGTAGGCCGTTCATATTGAAACCCGCCGTGAACACCACCATCTGGAACACCTGCAGCGCAACCCCACCCCCGCTCTCATGCGCTGCGGCCAGCACTTCACCGGCTTTCGGCGGCTCGATGCTCATGGTGGGGGTAACCAGTACGTCGAAGTCGCGACCCCAACGGACCACCACGTCGCGCGTCCAGCGCTGCAGGGCGTGGACCGAACGGACATAGCTGAGGCTGTCGAGCGCCTGACCCGCTTTTCGCCCGGCCTGGTTGTGCGGCTCGGTCTTGTCCCAATCGACGTCGTACCCGGCCAAACCCGAGTTGACGACGTTTAGGAACGCCTCCAGGAACTCGTCCGGGACCTCATACTTGACCGAGTCGACCACGTGCCCGATCTTTTCCAGGGCAGCGGCCGTCTCCCGAGCGGCGCCGACGCAGGATTGGTCGGCACTGAGCCCAAGCGGGGCTTCGTCGATCAGGCCTACCCGCAATCGTCCGGGGTCGGCGCCCACTTCGGTCAAAAAAGGCCTGTCCGCCCTGGGGGCGTTGTACCACTGCAGGGGGTCAGGTCCGCAGATCACGTCGAGCGCTGCCGCCGTATCGGCCACGTCGTGAGTCAAAACGCCCTCGACCGCGCCCCCTTCCCAGTGCGTGACCGGACGGGGCACCCGCCCGCGGCTGACCTTCAGCCCTACCAGCCCGCAACAAGAGGCCGGGATGCGCAAGGAACCGCCGCCGTCACCGCCGTGCGCGATAGGGAACAGACCGCCGGCCACGGCTGCCCCTGCCCCCCCGCTGGACCCGCCGGGAGTACGGTCAAGGTCCCAGGGGTTCCGCGTGATCCCGTACCGGTCATTTTCGGCCACGGTCAGGGTCCCGAACTCGGGCGTATTGGTGCGGCCGGTCGGTATGAACCCCGCCCGGTGAAAGGCTTCCACCACCAGCTCGCTCGTATCCGACGGGGTACCACTGGCGCCCCACGACCCGAAGGTCACAGGCCATCCGGCAACACTGGCCAAGTCCTTGATAGGTATAGGCACACCGAAAAAAGGCGGTAGGTCATCGGCGTCTGTGCCAATGACAACATCGCCGGCCGCCCGCGCCGCTCGCCGGGCTTCGTCGTCGTTGCGCCAGATCACGGCGTTGAGCCGGTCATTGACTGCGTCCACCCGCGCCAGGCAGGCGTCAAGTACTTCTAGCGGGCTGACCTGCCGCTGCCTTATTGCGGTGGCAGTAGCGCGAGCCGACTGGAACGTGTCGAAGTCACCGGGCACACCGCGCACCCTAGCAGCGGCCAGCGCCGGGCCTAATGCCACATGTTCGGCCGCTTCTATGCGCTCCAGAACCTTGGTTCGCGGCCCGGGCTTCCCGCCGACGGAGTCAGGCCGGGGCCCGGTCAGCCCGGTGTTCCGAACAGGTCGAGCTGGGGCTCCCGGCTCGGCTCGCCGGTCTCCGCCGCCTCGGCTGGTTCACGGCGGAAGTGCTTACTCAGGGTGTCTACCTGCCCCTGATAATTTGAGCCGATGTCGTCGCCATAGAGTTTCGATGGCTCAGACACCATCCTCTCGAACGTGAGCTTGGAGACGTGCTGGCCGTGGTCGATCAGGAACGGTACGTCGTGAGCGCGCACTTCGAGGGCGGCCCGGGAGCCCTTCAGGGCCCCAGAGCGGTCATAGCCAAAACCGGGGTCGAAAAAGCCGGCATAATGCGTCCGCAGTTCGCCACTAGTCGGGTCGTAAGCGATCATTTCGCAGGCCAAATCGGGCGGGACCTGAACGGCCTCTTCCGACAGCAGCAAGAAAAAACAGTCCTCGTCGAGGACCACCCGGCCACCGCGTTCCGCTCGGACGGTTTCCCAATAATCCCGGCTTCGGTGTTCGCCCACTTTGCTCATATCGAGCAACGGAGTGTGCCGCTTGGCGCGGTACCCGACCCACCCCCCGGGTGCTCCCTTGAGGTCGAGGCTCAAGAAAAGCCCGTCCGAGGTGGCGAACTCGTCCCGAGCCGCCGGCCGGCCTTTGATATAGAGAAGCGGTCGTCTCTGGTGCACCTGCCACAGTTCCTCGTCCGACAATTTCGAACGTCCCACCATCAGACGGAGCTGGTTAAGTGCCAGTCCGGTTTGCACCCGGACGGCGAACGACAGCGGGACTATCTCGACCCATAGCTGGCCTTTGTAACCGGGGGCGATCTCGTCGAACCGGTAACTCCGGTCAGTTATTACCCGGGTAAAAACGTCGAGGCGGCCGGTGGAGCTCTTGGGGTTGGCCTTACCGCGGACCCAGGGGGGAGATCTAACGTCTCGACCAGCGGGACGAGGTACGGCCGCCTGATCTCGAGTACGGCGCCGTGGTGCAGGTCAATTTCTTCAACTTTGAAACCGGCCAGCTTCTGGGCCACGGTTTGCTGGCCGGGTAAAAAGCTGAACTGGGTGGCATAAGCGCGATCGCCCAGGCGCAAATCGATGCTGCCCGGCTGAATATTATCCTCCGGGATGGGCGCGCTCCCCGCCTTGACCCAGCCCGCCCCCACCGCCTCGCGTAGTAGTTGGCTAGGGAGGACGCCCTGCGCTCCCGACCCGAGGTCAGCGAGGCTCGTCCCCACCGGCCCATCGGTCGAAGTCGTAGTCGGCATGCCGGGCCATGGTAGTGGCGGCGAGCGCCCTGCTATCAGGCCGAGGCGATAACCTGCCGGTCGTGGCCAGTGATGGGAACCGCCCGGGCAAAGCCAGTCAAGGTAAGACCAACCTCCGGCTAATCAGCCGGGCGCTATTCGCCGTGAGCCTCACGGCGCTCGCGGCAGTCATCGTGAGGCTGAGGGGCAGTGGTGGGACTCCCCCTCACAGGGGCGGATGGCGGGAGCTCACGGAGGCTGAGCTAGAGCAGGCGGACAAGTAATAGGTGTCAAGCATTAGGTGAGGGCAATCCTGGTGGGCCTGGGCGCCGTGGGTTCTCGCAGTGCACGCCAACTGCTTTCTTCAAAGGCTGTAGACGAGCTCGTTGTCTTCTCCCGGGACCCAGCCAGGGCGGGGACCAGGTTGGCGGCGCTCGGCGGCGGGGGCGCCCTCAGCTTGGAGCCGTTAACGGCCTCTGCGTTGTCCCGAGCCTTGCCGGGAGCGGCAGTTACCCTCCTGGCGGCACCCGTCCATGGCCGCTCGGCGGCCGAGGCCAGTTTGGGAGCCGGAGTGCCGGTCGTTTCTACCTCGGACGACCCGCACGAAGCCCGTTCATTGCTCATGCTTGACGACGAGGCCCGCCGTCGGGATCTCCCGGTGGTGGTCGGCGCCTGTATGGTCCCGGGGCTCTCATGCCTGCTGGCAGCATGGGCGGCAGAGTTGATGGACGATGTGACCGAGGTCCATGTGGCCAGTCTCGGGACGGGCGGGCCGGCCTGCGCCAGGCGCCATCATGCCGCCCTTCGAGAAGGAGTCGAGGAGTGGCGCGACGGCGTCGCCGTCCGCCGGGTGGCAGGATCGGGGCGAGAGCTCGTGTGGTTCCCGGAATATGCCGGGGCAGATTGCTACCGGGTCAACCGCCCCGACCCGCTGCTTCTGGCCCGGGCCTTTCCGGGGCTCAGGTCCGCAACCACCAGAGCGGCCGCCTCGCGTCGTGACCGTTTCACGTCCTGGTTGCCGATGCTGCGCCAGCCGCACCCGGAGGGGACCGTCGGTGCCCTCAGAGTCGAGGTGCGGGGCCGGCGGGCGGGGGCGGCGGAGACGGTCGTGGTGGGGTCCAGCGGCCGGCCGGCGCTCCTGGCCGGAGCCGTGGCCGCGGCTGCGGCCGTGAGGGCTGCCGGTGGCCAGCTGCGAGCCGGCGCCGGCGGGCTGGCGTCATTGGTCAACGCTCCCGGCGAGTTCTTGTCGGAACTGTCAGACCGGGGTGTACCCCTCATGACCTTCGGTGATCCCGGGACATCGTCCACCGGCCAGTAGCGACTGGTCCCAACCGACCTGCGCCGGCGCCCGAGTGCTAATGATGGGTCGATGATCGACGTACCGGTGCCCGCCAGCGTGCAGGACGCGCTGGACGAGTGTTTAAACCAGGGACTGGAAGTTCGTTCTGAGCGACCGATGGCCGGGCGTCCCGGCAGCCACCACTATCACCTAGCCCGCCCGGGCCAACCGGGGACGCTCGAGCTGAGCGAGTGGAAAGGCGAGGTCTGGTTCTCGGTCAACGAACGGCGCGACTGCGGTTGGGTCTCGGACTTCGCCCGCACGGTGGCCGCAGCCTTCGCCCATTCGACCGAGCGATGACTCGGGCGGCGCCGGCGCTCAGGGCTTGCGGCGGTGCTTCCAGCTATAGGGGTTGGTCCAGCCCACCGCGGCCAGGGCCCGGTTCACCAGGTTGAGGGCAGCCGTCGCCTGGAAGTCGTCTGAACGCTGCTGAATCCGGCCCACGAGGTCCCTTTGAGCCAGCTCGAGTGCAGGGCGGTCGCTCGTCTCGGCCAGCTTTTGTACCGCGGCCTCCAGGGCCTCACCGCCGCCATCGAGCGTGCTGACCAGTACTACGGCCTGCTCAGCCACGGGGTCGCGTGTCGCCATGTGACCCGAGAGTAGCCGAGAGGGGCCTTCGGGTGCCTGGCGGGGCGGGGGGCGGGGCCGGGGCCGGCGTCACCCGCTGGCGAGCGGCGGGGGGCCTTCTTTCGGTGAGGCGAGGCCCTCTGAGGGGTGCTCTTTCGGCGCGGTTAGCCAGTCTCGGCGCATTTGCTGCCGGATCCCGACATAAATCAAACCGAGAGTCAGTTTTCGCACCGAAAGGGGCAGCACCGAACTCGGGGGATAGTCGGGAACCCGCCCCTCGACGGGACCGTCTTTCGGCGCGGTTAGCCAGTCTCGGCGCGTTTGCTGTCGGATCCCGACATAAATCAAGCCGAGAGTCAGTTTTCGCGCCGAAAGGGGCAGCGCCAAAGGGAGAATAGGCCCCGCCGGCCCTTCCACTTCAACCACCGGCCGGTTTACTAAGACGCCGGCGACTCCCGCGAACGGCGCCGGCTGAGGAACCGCACGAACGGGTTGTACTCGGCGTCGACAACGCGCTCTTTCATGGGGATGATGCCGTTGTCCGTGATCTTGATGTGCTCAGGGCAGACTTCGGTGCAGCATTTGGTGATGTTGCAGTAGCCAAGTCCCTGCGAGTCCTGGACCATGCGCTGGCGGTCGACGGCGTCGTTGGGGTGCATGTCGAGCTCGGCGTAGCGGATGAAGAACCGGGGCCCGGCGAAGTTCTGCTTGTTCTCATCGTGGTCGCGTACCACGTGGCAGGTGTTCTGGCATAGCCAGCATTCGATGCACTTGCGGAACTCCTGGGACCGCTCCACGTCCACTTGGAACATGGTGAACGGCGCCACTGGCTGGCTGGCCGTGGGGGCGAAGGCGGGCACTTCCCTGGCTTTTTGGTAATTGAACGACACATCCGTTACCAGGTCTTTGATAACAGGGAACGTCCGCAATGGGGTAATGGTCACCGGCTCACCCTCGGGAAGAGCCGAGAGCCTGGTCATGCACATGAGCCGCGGTATGCCATTGACCTCGGCCGAGCAGGAACCGCATTTGCCTGCCTTGCAGTTCCACCGCACAGCCAGGTCGTTGGCGACAGTGGCTTGAGCGCGGTGGACCACGTCCAGGACCACCTGGCCCTCTTCGGCGGCAACAACGTACTCCTTGAGGTCGCCGCCGTTCCCGTCGCCGCGCCAAATACGGAGCTTCAGGTCGAAGCTCAATGGACGTCCTCCAGCAGCTCACCCAACTCGGACGGGGGTTTGGGTAATGGCTGGCGCCTGACGGAGACTCCGCTCCCGTCGGGGCCCGCGGGCGGCGGCTCGAGCTCGACCACCACATTGAGCCCGCCCCAGTAGGGATCGGTCATCGGGAAATCCTCCCGGGTGTGGCCGCCTCTGCTCTCCTGTCGCTCCAGGGCGGCCAGCGCCACCGCTTCCGCCACCAGGACCATGTTGCGGAGATCCAGGGCCAGGTGCCACCCCGGGTTGTACTGGCGATTGCCCTCCACCGACACGGCCGCCGCTCGTTTGCGCAAGACGGCGACCTTTTCCAACGCTTCCTTGAGCTCAGCCTCGACGCGGATAATGCCCACGAGGTCTTGCATAACCTCCTGGAGATCCTGGTGGACCGCGTACGCGTTCTCACTTCCGCCACTGGGACCCGCTCGGAATGGCGCCAAGGCGACTTCGCCGGCCTGGACGACGTCCACCTGGGCAGGCTTGGGCCGTTGCTCACCCAGTCCTTTGGCATACTCGGCGGCGTACTCGCCTGCTCGCTTGCCGAACACGAGCAAGTCCGACAGCGAATTGCCGCCCAACCGGTTGGCGCCGTGCATCCCCCCCGCCACCTCGCCGGCGGCGAAAAGCCCGGGGACCATGGTGGCCTGGCTGTCAGCGTCCACCTCGACGCCACCCATGACGTAATGGCACGTCGGCCCGATTTCCATCGCTTCCTTGGTGATGTCGACGTCAGCCAGTTCGCGGAACTGCTGGTACATGGAGGGCAAACGTTTCTTGATGAAATCCGGCGAACGCCGGCTGGCGATGTCGAGGAACACTCCCCCATGAGGCGATCCTCGGCCCGCTTTGATCTCGCTATTTATGGCCCGGGCGACCTCGTCGCGCGGCAACAACTCGGGCGGGCGGCGGTTGTTGCGTTTGTCCTCGTACCAACGGTCAGCCTCTTCAATGTTGTCCGCCGTCTCCGCCTTGAAGAACTCAGGGATGTAATCGAACATGAACCTTTTGTGCTCGGAGTTGAGCAACACTCCACCGTCCCCGCGTACCGACTCCGTCACCAGCAAACCACGCACAGACAGCGGCCAGACCATGCCCGTCGGGTGGAACTGGACGAACTCCATATTGAGCAGGGTGGCCCCCGAACGCAGGGCCAGGGCGTGACCGTCACCGGTGCACTCCCATGAGTTGGAAGTCACTTTCCAGGATTTGCCGATGCCCCCGGTGGCCAGAATGACGGCCGGCGCTTCGAGCACCACGAACCGCCCGGACTCACGCCAATACCCGAAGGCCCCGGCGATCTTGTCACCGTCTTTCAGCAAGTCGGTGACGGTGAGCTCCATGAACACGTCCATCCCAAGCGACACGGCCCGTTGCTGCAGGGCGCGGATCATCTCGAGGCCCGTCCGGTCCCCGACGTGAGCCAGCCGGGCGTAGCGATGGCCGCCGAAATCGCGCTGGCTGATCTTGCCGTCGGAGGTGCGGTCGAACAAAGCACCCCACTGTTCGAGCTCGTAGACCCGCTGGGGAGCTTCCTTGGCGTGGAGCTCGGCCATCCGCCAATTGTTGAGGAGCTTGCCGCCCCTCATGGTGTCCCGGAAATGGACCTCCCAGTTGTCCTCGGGCCACAAGTTCCCGAGGGCAGCGGCAATCCCGCCCTCGGCCATCACCGTATGAGCTTTGCCCAACAGGCTCCGGCAAATTAGGGCCGTCCGCGCCCCAGCTTCGTGGGCCGCGATGGCGGCCCGCAAGCCAGCGCCGCCGGCACCGATCACAACTACGTCGTATGAGTGATGTTCGTATGTGTCTTCAGATGACATTTCAGAAAAACCTCGGGTCGTGCACCCAACCCACCGCGACCAACCGGATATAGAGGTCGGTCAACGCCACGAACACCAGGCTTACCCATGCGAACAGCATGTGCCTGGTGTTCAGTTTGGAGACGAAGCCCCACAACTTGAAGCGCACCGGGTGGCGGGAGAAATGCTTGAGCCGGCCGCCTACGACGTGCCGGCAGGAGTGACAAGACAGCGAGTACGACCATAAGAAGGTCGCGTTCAGGACCAGCATGAGGGTGCCGAAGCCGGCATGGCCCCAGCCGCTCGGCCAATGAAAAGCCTCGATGGCGTCCCATGTCAGGATCCCGTTGAACAGGAGCCCGAGGTAGAAGAACCACCTGTGGGCGTTTTGCATGATGAGAGGGAACCGGGTCTCTCCTGTGTAGCGCCGGCGAGGTTCCCGGACGGCACACGCCGGTGGCGACAGCAACAATGACCGGTAATAAGCCTTGCGGTAGTAGTAACAGGTGAGGCGGAACCCTAGCGGGACGACAAGCACAATGATCGCCGGCGAGATGATCCACCAGGGCCCGACGACGCCGACCATGGGCGGGTGGGTGACAGTCGAGCCGGCTCGGGCGGAGCCGCACCGGGTGGCGAGACATGGCGAGTAAAACGGCGAGAGGTAAGGACTGATGTAGTAGTTGGCGTTCTGGAAAGCGGCCCACGTCGCGTATGCGATGAAGCCGATCAGCACGCTGGCAGTGATCAGGGGCTGGGCGCACCAGCGGTCCTGCCGCAGGGTCGTGGCGTCAATAGCCGCCCGTCGCTTCGGAGGAGCTTTCTCGGCCGGGCCGGCCGTGGCCACCGTCATTCCAGCACCACTGTCATTCAGGCTCCGTACGTCTCATCGCTCCCCACGTTAACCCGCCCAGGCCAGGAAGGGCACGACGGCGCAGGCTAGGCGTCACCTGGCGTTCAGGTTGGAGAGCCCGGCGCTGGCGTGAGGTCGCGTCGCAGTGACCGCCCGCCAGTTGGGCCGAATATCGGCCATGGTCTCCCGTAACGTCGGCCGCCCGCCCGGCCAGGCTGCTCATGCCCCACTATCGGCGAGTGAGGCGGCAGCCCGGCCGTTGCAGGACAAGTGTGCTGTTGAGGCTACGGTTGCGTAGACGCTATTACGATCGTCCCGGTCGGGATCGAGCTTGGCAAACCGACGGCAGTGTTGCGAACTAATGTCAGGAGCCACCCGGTCGATGTATTACCGCCACCTGTTTACATGCTGGGGTGTTGGCCGGGTTGTAGTTGCTTTCAATGTTGGGGACCGCTACGGACGATGTACTGCTGACTTTGGCGAAACCCTGCGGTGTCCAAAAGAGTTGGTTCGGGTTCATGTTGTCACCCGTGGCACCGTTTCCGTCGTTGAGGTAAATGGTTCCCCCACTCCCGCAGTCGTCGACCCCGTGTAGTAGATGTACTCCGGGTCGCCGACGGTTGCCGTCGAACTCGAAATCGACCTCGTACCCAGCGGAAGTCAGGACGTCTACCACGTCCTCGCTGTCACCGATGACTTGGCCGAGCGAGGCGTTGCTCGAGTCCCAGGCTTGAAGGCTGGAGCCGCTGCCAGACCCGGGCGCCCCTTGAGCTCCTTGCGCGCCTTGAGCACCGTTGGTGCCATTCGTGCCGTCGGTGCCATTCGTGCCCCTGGCGCCCTGAGGACCTTGTGCCCCGGCCGACCCGGTGTTACCGATCGTTCCCATCGGGCCAGTGGCACCGATGGCGCCGGTAAAACCGCTTGCCCCTATCGGCCCCGTGACGCCGGTGGCGCCGGTCGACACCCGTCACTCCAATGGGACCGGTCACCCCGGTGGCTCCCGTGGCGCCCGATGGACCCGTAGCTCCGGTTACCCCGATGGCTCCCTGCACTCCCTGTTCCCTTCCCCTGGGCACCCTGGGAGCCCTGGGTTCCTTGAGCGCCGGTGGTGCCGACAACGCCTTGGGGACCTTGAGACCCTTGGGCCCCTTGAGTCCCCTGGCTCCCTTGAGAGCCTTGAGCGCCCTGGGCACCTTGAGCTCCTTGGGCAGCTGCGGTCCCTGGAGCGCCCTGTGGCCCCGGCGGGCCTGAAATTGCGGGGCCGGTCGGCCCTTGCGCCCCTTGGGCTCCCTGAGTGCCCGTTGACCCCTTGGCGCCTTGCGGCCCTTGTCCCCCGGGTAATCCGGCCGCCCCCATCTTGCCTTGCGGGCCAGTGGGTCCCTTGGCGTTCCACGAGAGAAATACCTCTTTTTTCCCGCAGTTTGCGCTCGATTTAACGACCCGGAGATCACCGGTGTGCTTGCTATAACAGGCATAGACAACCCCATTGTCGGGTGTCCCGCCAGGGCCACAGATGCCCCTACCGTCCCTGTAACGGCTGCGGTGGTGGCGAGGCCGGCGCCCATTGCTACGCGAAAACCTCGTTTTGCTTTTTTGCCGGACTGTCTGGCCAATCTTGTTCCTTTCTGTTTGCTTCGGCTGCTCGAGAAGTGCTGGCTATTGTCGAGGATAACTCTTAGTCCTCAAGCCAACAAGGGGCCGCCCTGTCGAGGACCATCCTTTATGGCGATAAGGTTGGCGTACACGTACGGGATCATTTGTTCTTGATGCCACGGCGTGGGATAACCCGTGTGGAGCCTGGAGATCTGCAGACGGCAGTTCAGCGTCCTGATGGCAAAGCGCAGTTCCGACCGAGTGAGGTACCAAAAGCTATTTTCGTCCCAAAACGAAAGTTGGCTCGGGTCCTGGAAAGCGCCTCGTCCGTCAGTTGAAGGAGTTTGCGTGATGATCAACCCACCATGACAGAGGACGCGGTAACATTCGTTGAGCAAGGCGGCACGATCTGGTATTCGTTGGAGGAAGTCTATGAGCTTTATCACTCCGACGCTATTGTCCGGATAAGCCAGGACGGGTTTTCCCGGGTCGACCATGGTGACGTCTTCGAGGATGGTTTCATCCATAGGGGCGGAGGTTTCAGTAACCAAGCGAAGTTGTGCCACCCCTTCCCGGGCGGCCCAGGCCGACGCCAACGGCCTGATCATCCGGTCGTAGAGCGCCACCGTTTCGTTTTGTATATGGGCGTTTGTTTTTGGAGAGGACTGTGTGTTCGCAGCGTGCACCCTCTGGAAATACAACAAGCGGTTAATATGCGCAAGTCGGCCACCTCGTACAGCCGGAAGCCGGTCATCGAGGACGCGCTCGGTTATACCCACCGACCTTTTGGGCCGTACCAGATATAGCCAACATTGTGGGGATAGGGGGCCATGGCGTGACAACGCAGATAGGTCGTCCCGTCGACTTCCTCGTCGGTGTAGACCCCCGCGGGGTCGAAACGGTCTTGGTTGGGCGTCCCGTCGGCATTGAACTGGGAGAAATCTGAGTAGGCGAGGGCGGCCTCCGGGCGAGCCCGAAAAGTGGCAAGCAACTCGCTCAAGCAATCGGTGCTCAGCTTGTCGTCATGGTCGAGCTCGAGCAGGACGTCGCCCTTCGCCAGTTGGCACGCAAACCGCTTGAACGCCCCCACGCCGGCGAGGTGGGTCGGCGCCCTCACCACTGTTACCCGCTCATCCTTGTCGGGCGGACGCCAAGCAGCCGCTCCTCGATTGAGCACCACGACCCACTCCCAGTCGGTGTACGACTGAGAAACGAGCGACCGGTAGCAGTCGCTGAGATACCGGCTGTCGTGGCTCGGCGTGAAGACAGAGATGTTCATGCTCTGCGACTCCCAAGAAGTCTCTTGCCACGTCGGCCTAGGGCTTGCGCCGCCCGTCCGCCAATCGATCACCCAAGCCTTTGCCCCGGCCGAGCAGCGTACTCTAGCAAACGCGATGGCGTACAAGGCGCCTGGGCGCGGCGGGTTTCTTCCGTTTCTCGCGTCTCTGACGGCCCAATCCGGTGTGAGATGCCGGATAAGATGCCTGCTCGCCGCCCATTGCTTGGGGACGTAGCTCAGTGGCTAGAGCACCTGCTTTGCACGCAGGGGGTCGTGGGTTCGAGTCCCATCGTCTCCACGACAAAAGGGCAGTTCAGGTGGCATGCGGCGGACAGCGAGATCGAGGCCCAACAGCTCGTGCGCGTTGCGTGCGCTACCAAAGGCGCCGGCAGGACAAGACCCACTTGCAGCTCCTGCACAGCAAACGCATCAAATTGCACCATTGTCATCATGTCACCCTAAGTACCTGGCGGAGGGGGTCGAGGCACGAGAAGCCCAACCCGAGAGAGGGGGTGCGCCGGTTCGCGTCCGACCATCCCACGGGTGCGCCGGTCCTGGCCGTCATCTGCGAGATAGCCAGGGAACGAGGAGAGCTACCTTTCCGCGGTCAGGCCTTCTATGACCGTGCGCCGGAGGGGGTCCCATTGCCATCAAACCTCCGGACGCTCGTGACCTACAACATCCTCGAAAAGGTTGGCCCATCCACGGCGCGGGGCGCCTACTACAAGGTGACCGACCTCGAACCGGTCGCGGACGAGCTGGCCAAGCTCCCTAGGGATTAGCGCTCGGGACAGTCAGCAAGCGGCACGCACCGAGTCGCCTTGGCCGATCCGCTCTGACGCCCCCGGACTGGCAAATGAACCTAAGGCGGTTGGAAAGTCGGACTTTCTGATTGTATTATTGATCTGTGGCACGCACGACTCTGAGGGCCAAGGGGCAGCTCACGCTGCCGGAGGATATTCGTCGGGCTGCTCGCCTCGAAGAGGGCGACCTCCTCGAAGCAGAAATCACTGCCGAGGGAATTCTGTTGCGTCCGCAGAAGCTAATCGATTCCACACAGGCTTGGTTTTGGACGCCCGAGTGGCAGGAGAGCGAGCGGGAGGCGGACGCTGACTTGGCCGCCGGGAAGACGGAGTCTTTCGGGTCGGGCGACGAGTTCATAGGCGCTCTCCGCAGTCGAGCCAAACAGCCAAGACGACGACCGTCATAGTCCTCGTTGCCGACATACGCATGGTTGGCCAGGTTCGCCAACGATTTCGACTCGTTATCACCTGACCAGCAGGCAGCCTTCCTGGTCGCCATCACGCAGTTTGTGGAAGACCTTCAACGAGGGAGGGGCTTCCGCAAAGGCCCTCCGAGTCAAGGGCGTCAGGGGAGCTGGCGGCATCTTCGAGATGACCTGGGCAGACGATGGGCGCGCCACTTTCGAGTATGGGGAGCCCGTCCGAGAAGGCCAGCCGCACATCGTGTGGCGCCGCATCGGGACGCATGTCATATTCACCGAACCATGACCCTATTGCTGCCCTCGCCGTTGTGCCTATGCCCTCGAGCCTAGGGGCGTAACTCTCCGACGGCGCCGGGCTCCGCTGGTCCAACGAAGCGCCACCGCGCCCTTGGCGGAACGTTGGCTGGTCAATGAAGACGGCCGCGACACTAGATTCCTAACACTCAGCGCTTTTTACGGCTCCCCTGTTAGTACGCTGGTGTTCAGTCAGAACCAGTCAATGTACCCACGACCAAAAGCCAAGAGCCAGAAACAAGAAAACAGAAGTTGGCTGGCGGTGGTCGAGGCCTCCAGTGTGTTCCTACTGTGCCTGAAGTGATGGAACCGGAAGCCCCTTAGGGCTGCCAGCCGCGCAGGCCGGTTGCCACAAACGGCGGTCGAGATTGCACCGGCGCAGGCGGTGCCTGGACAAACCCGGGTCGGTCTGTGACGATTTTGGTCCGCCCAGGGGCAAGGACGACGAGGGGGTCAAATTGGGGCGCTGGCATCCGCGCAGGCGCGTCGAATCTGGAGACGTTTCGAGCGACGGCGCCTCCGGCGCGTTGCGCCGCCTCGCGCACACACGAGGAATGCTCGGGCTGTTGCTCGTCCTCGCTGCCGTCGCGGCCCTGCTGCTTGGTGGCGCGCAGTGGGCAACCGCCTCACCGGACCACGTGTTCAGGGTCTCGACAACAGCAGACGCGGACGATGCCTTTCCCTGAGACGGCACCTGCGCCGACTCCGCAGGCCAATGCTCTTTGCGGGCGGCAGTGGACGAGGCCGAGGCGCTTGGCGGGACGAGCGAGATCGACCTATACCCCGGGACCTTCGACCTGACGCTCGACCAGCTGGAGGTCGGTGGGAACATCACGATTAGGGGTGCAGGCGCCGACCAGACAACGATCGAGCAGCTCGCGGCAACCCACCGGGCGTTTGAGGTGACGTCAGGGACCGTCTCGATCACCGGCACCACGATCACGGGCGGCGACGAGACGATGAACAGCGCCGACCCCGATCCCGGCGTGGGCGGCGGCATCTACGTCGCGGGCGGCGCAACGCTCGATCTCAGCTGGGCAGAGGTCATCGGGAACGGCGCCGAGAGCTCGGGCGGGGGCATCGACCTCAACGGCGCCGTCGAGATCGACCACAGCACAATCGCGAAAAACACCGTCAGCGGGCTGCACTTCGGAAACGGAATCGGGGGCGGTGTCGACGATTTCGGCGCGTCGCTGACGATCACCGACAGCACGATCTACGGCAACACCGCGAGCCTGCAGGGCGGGGGCCTTCTGAGCGCGAGCTCAACGACGCTCACCAACGACACAATCGCCGGCAACGGCGCCCCGACCGGCGGCGGCGTGTTCGTCTTACGGGGGCGCCGCCATCTCGACAGTCAACACGATCCTCGTCGGCAACAGCGGCCAGTGCGGGAACGGGACGCTCGACTCCCTGGGCGGGGACATCTCGGGCAACTCGACCTGCGGTCTGACCGGTCCGGGCGATCAGCAGAACGTCGACGATGCGTTTCTCGGCCCGTTCCAGAACAACGGCGGCCCGACCGACACGCTGCTCCCCGGGCCGTCCAGCCCTGCGATTGACGCCGGGCTCGACACCGCCTGCCCCGCCGATGACCAGCGGGGAGTAAGTCGTCCGCAAGGCGCGTACTGCGGACGTCGGTGCAGTTAAGGTCGCAGCCACCACACCGCCCGTGAGCGCATCGCTGTCCACGATCGTGGCGAGCCCGTCCAGAGTCGCCGCCGATGTCCGCGCCACGTCGACGCTCACCGTCACCCTTAAGGACACCGGAGGTGCGCCGGTCGCCGGCAAGACAGTGACGCTCAGCGCCGGCGGCGGGAGCTCCACGATCGTGAGCGTCAGCGGCACGACCAACGCGTCCGGCGTCGCCACGTTCACGGCAACCGACGCCATCCCGGAGCAGGTCGTTTACTCGGCCCGCGACGCGACCGACGGCATCGACGTGGGCTCGACCGCGGCCGTGACGTTCACAGCGGCGGTGACGACGACGACCACCATCACCACGACGACGACAACCACCACGACACCATCGGCGAGCGCCTCGCCGCCGCCCGGCTCCGTGCCCGTCACCGGGACGCCCGCGCCCACCGCGGTGTTCACGTTCGCGCCTTCGAGCCCGGTCGTGGGGGAGGCGGTCGCTTTCGACACCTCGTCGAGCGCCACGGCAAATGACTTCGAGTGGTCGTTCGGTGACGCCTCTACGGGAGCCGGAATCACCACGACACACGTGTTCACCGCCCCCGGCACCTACACGGTCACGCTGAGAGCGGTGGGCGCCGGAGGGACTGTCATGACCACGTCGACCATCACCGTCGGCGGGCGCCCGCCGGTACCGTCGTTCGAATTCACCGTTCACGGCGCAGAGGTCCTCTTCAACGCGTCGGCGTCCCAGCGTGGGAGCTACCCGATCGCTTCGTACCGCTGGGTCTTCGGGGACCGCACCGGCGGCACCGGCGTCCACGCCGCGCACAATTATCCGACGGTTCGTTCGTACCTCGTGACGCTGATCGTCACCGACGCGCGTGACTTCACTGCCCGGGTGACCCGCATGGTCGCCATCCCGAAGAGCGTCGCCGTCTCAGTCACCGAAGGCGTCGGTGCGGCAGACGCGCCGGCATCTACCCCTGGCGTTGAGGTCTCGATCAACGAGAGCCCGTCTGTTAGCGACACGGTGACCGTTGTCCGCTATCGGCCCCCCGCCCACCCCCACAAGTGAGAACAGGAGATCGCATGAAGACGAAGGTACCGGCCGTCCTAGGACGTTTGCGGCGGCCATGGTCGTCGCCACCGCGTTCGCCCCGGCCGCCTCCGCCGGAGCACGCGCTTCGGCCGCCCCGCTGACGGGCGGCTCGGTCCACGTCGATGGCCGCTGGACCGTGACTGTCCACGGCCGCAGCGGCGAGGTCGTCTCGACCCGCAGGCTCGAGAACGCTCTGGTCGGGGACGGCCAGCTGAGGCTGATCTCGCTGCTGATGGGAGTCAGCGTCGCACCCGCCAACGGGGCCGGCTGGGAGATCCTCTGGGAGCGGAGCGTTCCTGGAGGGCACACCACCGAGGCTCTACCGACAATCAGGGTGCACCACATCGACTCGACGAGCTGGGCCGTCGAACCGCCGTACCTCGCGAACATCACCCTCAGCGGCTCCGTTGCGGCGACGACAGCAACCCAGTTGCTCGCCGTCGGCACGACGCTCAGGACGTGCGCAGGTTCGTACACGGCGGCGAGCTGCCCTCCCCCCGCGACGCCCTCAAATGTCGTCAACTTCACCTACAAGACGCTCGACACGCCGCTCGCCGTCGCCGCCGGCCAGACCGTCGACCTCACCGTGCAGCTCTACTTTTCCTGACCAGCCCGAAGGCGTACTACAGCTGCCCGCAAGGACCAGGGTCCATCAACCCAACCCGCTTACGGGTCGACGGGTCAAACCGAACGGGCATTATGCCTTAAAGATCGGCGCGTCATGGTGTCCCGCCATAGGAGGCCGGAACAACGGCGTTGCGGGCCTTCTCTAAACAATACGCAACAAATCCGAAGGTACCCACCGGAACCTCACGGACGGTATTAAGGCCGCTGTCAGCGAAGAGCTGAAGGAACTCCTCGCTCGATCGCTCGCGTCCACCAAAAAACACGAGCATCCGTAGATCAGACTCCAGCACTTCCCAAGACCCATTGCGAGGCCGTTCGAGCACTATTATCCGCCCGTCAGGGGGTGTCGCGGCGACGCACGACGCCAATATCTGCAGTGCTTCGGGGTCCGACCAGTCATGCAGGACCCAACACAATAGGCACACGTCGTGACCCTGTGGTACGCCCGAAAAGACGTCGCCGGCATGGACGGACACTCGCGACGCCAGCCCGCTTCCTTGGAACCTCTCCCGAGCGATGGCGGCGGCCTCTGGAAGCTCCAGCAGAGAACCTCGCAGGTGCGGGTGACTTTTCAACACCAAGTATAACAATGCCCCGTCGCCGCCGCAGACGTCCAAGACGGAGGCGGCACTGGCAACTTCAGGTAGTGATGCCACTTCGGGCGCTATATCAATGAGATGGCGTCGCATGTGGTCCTGGAAGGAGGCGGCCAGACCCCGGGCTTTCATGTCATCCCAAAACGGTAGACCATGAACTCGCTCGTAAGCGGGCTCGCCTGTGCGGATACTCGAAAGCAAGCCATGGAAGACGGCCTCGTCCATGCGGCGCCCCATGCCACCGAGATCGAGAATCGATCGCCATGGGAGGAGATTGGAGTCTCCAAGCATGGCGCCCGCATCCGTGACGTAGACGAACTCGTCGCCGTTCATCTGTACTAGCTCGCGTACCTCGAGCAAGCGCAGCAGGCGCCTGAGCGCGTCAGGATCCGCCCCGCAGGCGGAGGCCAGTTCCCGGACTCCAGTGACACCTCCGAGAATCTGGTCGATCACACCCAGTGTCGCCGCCACCTCAATGGCAAGCCGTGACACGAAATTGCGGTCAATCGCCCGCAGGAAGATTGACTCTGCGTCGCTTTCAGAGTTACTCAAGGGCCCTGCCCGATGAGCGGAGCCCGGCTGGGGCCAAAGGCGTCATTGTTGAAACCCGCGCCTGCGCAGCGCAATTAACTCGGCCCATCCACAATCAGCAGTAGCGTAGCCATTGTTCAGTCCTCAGCATAGGCAAGTTCCCGATCGACGAGGCTAGTAGCACTGCTCCAGCGGGCGCTTGACCGACTCATTCACCCGCGAGACCGACGCCATGACGCCAGCGTGTGCCCGTGACCACCGCGTCCCACGAGGAGCACGGCTTGAGGTCGCTGCCGGACATGGGTGCCGCCAATGCGCGCTAAGTGCGGGGGTCGGTCCCGCCCATTGGTTCTAGTTGCCGGCGGTAGCGCACTTCCGTGATCGGGAACCCCCGTCCGTCATCCTGCTTGGTCGCACCGTCGCGCGCCCAACCCCCGGCTTCGTAGAATTGGCGGGCCCGTGCGTTCGTTTCAAGAACCCAAAGCGTGGCTTGCGTATAGCCTGCTTGGCGCTGGGTGTTCAGCGCGGCGTCCAGCAAGGCCCGGCCGATGCCGCGACCCCAGCGCTCAGCCAGCAGGTAGATGGCCCGGACTTCCCCCTTCCCGTTCGCATCCTCGTCGCGTGAGGGCCCGACACTGGCGAACCCGACCACCACCCCATCTTCCTCCGCCACGAGCACCGTTTCACCCGGCCGGGCGTCCTCGCTCAAGTACTGCTCCCAGTACTTGCCTCTCTTAGCGGCATCGAGCCCGTCGAGGAAGGGCTGAGGCAGCAAACCGCGGTATGTCGCCTGCCACGTGCGCACGTGGACCAAGCCGATCTGGCTGCCGTCGCTGCCCACTGCTAGCCGGATGACCACATCGCTCATCGTGGCTCGCCGGCGCTCAGGGGTGCAATGCTTTATTTGCCGCCACTGCTGAGAAGGCTAGCGAGAATGTTGATCGTGAGGCCGATGAGGACCGCACCAAAGAGCCATGAGATAAGAGCATGGCGCAGCGCGGCGCGACGGATGTTCTTGGTGCGAAGATCAGTATCCGAGACCTGAAAAGTCATCCCGATCGTCAGAGCGAGATAGGCGAAATCCCGGTAGTCCGGTGGGTCATCTTCGTTGAAGTCGATGCCTGCACCTTTCGGGCTCGTCCGGTAGAAGAGGCGCGCATAGCGCAGCGCGAACACCGTGTGTACTGCAGCCCATGAAAGCAACACGCCCAACACAGAAAGGGCGATCAGTCCCGCCTTTTTGGTGCCCGCCGACGATGACGCGAGCGATAGCGCGAACCCAGCACCGACAATGCAAGTGATGGCTGCGGTGCAGATGACGAGGTCTGCCAAGGGTACGCTTGGGTCCTCCGAAAGTGCGTTGGCCTTGGTGTCCGCCGGTGACTTGGGCCAACGCCCGACCATGTGGAAATCAAGAAAAATAGGCACGCCACACTCCAGGCGATCAGCACTGTCGCCTGCCAAGCCAACTCAAAGGCGGACGCAACGCCAGCGGCTCCGCCCAGCAATGACCCGATCAAGACACGGTTGCCTGTGGGTCCCCGCTGCGGTCGGATGACGGTGCGAAGTGCTGTAATTAGAGCCTCATTGCTACTACCTTGTGGGGGAACTGCCGGCGCTCAGCCATTTCCCCTCGCTGGTTGCCCTTGTCTGGCTGAGCGCGATCCCCTACCAACGGCCCCGTCGGAAAAATAGCCACAACACGGCTACAATTATGACTATCCATAGCAGGGGGTGGACCACTAGGCCCAGTACCGCGGCTATGACCACAATGATCACGGCGATGAGGATGTCGATTAACACGCTTCCCGAGTACCCGCGATTGGGGCCGCCCAAACCTCGCACGGCGGAGAGCCAGGAAGATCACAAAGGTAGACCCGAGCGAAGACATGGACCAGTCACGGGCATTGCGGAAACAACAACTATCCATGCGGCGGTTATTGCTTGCCCGTCTGGGGTATTGCTGATGTCAGGGACAACCCCGTCTATGATGCCCGAAATCGTCTACTTAACCGGAGGCAACGAGTTGTCATTGACCGACGGCGACGTGGACAGGACATAGTTGTCGTCGCCTAGGTAGGTGGCGACGACGTTTCGGGGCCGGTCTGAAGGTGCATAGTGGTGGCGTCGGCCGCCACCTGTTGGGTGTAGTCCTTGGACGTGCTGGCCAAGCTGTGCCGGTCGCCGGTATAAATGGCCACAATGTCGTGCGGTCCGTCGAGAGCCCCGTCCTCTTTCACGTGGATTGGCGCACCGACCTCGGTGCCGGCACCCTCGACGAAGGTCCCGTTCACCACCTTAAAGCTCCCTTCGTTCGTGATCGCCCCCCGGGCGTTGTCGAATACGGACCCCGTGGCACCGAGTTCGGGCGCCTCGACACTCACTGTCCCGGTAACCGTGATCGTCCCACGGTTAATAAAGACAGATTTCGCACCGAGCCCGAAGGTACCGCCAGCCACGTCTACATGACCGGTAGCGACATTTTCGATACGGCCGGCGAAGATTAACGTGTTCCCATGGACAGCCTGGATCGCACCAGGGTTATAGAAGGTGCTTTTGGCGGGGATGGTTATGGTGGCGCTGCCATACTGCGTCGCGATGGTGCCTTTGTTGGTCACCCATCCGAGCGTCGTCAGGTCCGACGACGAAAAGGTGACCAGGACCTGGTCTGGCGCCACGGTCCCGGCTATTTTCGACGCGCCAGCCAGTTGAAAGGTGGAAGCACCGTTGCCCACCAGGTCGAGCGTCCCGCCCTTGACCTGTCCCAGGTTGTAGTCGCCAGTGTCGGAACCTATGACCCTCCCGTCCCCCTCGACGAAATTGCCACTTCCGAGTTGCCGCCCAGGGAGAGGGTGGCGCCGTTCAGCTCGAGCTCCGCCGTCCCGCCCGAGCCTCCAATGGTGATGCTACGAGCCGTTCCAGCGCCGCTGAGGACCACCGGGGCCTGACCTGACGTACCATCTCAGTTACCTCTTTCGGGGGGAGATGCTCGCCCGGACCGGCTCCGGAGCTATCACCTGGCGGGAGGCATCCACCGGGCCGGCGTCACACGACGTCACACCGTCCAAGTACCGGCAAGCCGGGCCCTGGCCGGCGCTTCTGATTATTCGTATCTTTCCGCCCTCCGACGAACTCCACTCAACCAACAGCGCTCGTTTACCAATGGAGGAGCAGGCGCAGAGCTGAACTTGGGTTCTGACGGCCGACGGCGCCGTACATCGACGGACGCCAAAGGGATCAGGAGTTGCTTGTGCAGACCATGGACAGAACTGGCCTGGAGGAGGCATCAGACCCGGGCCTGGCGGAGCGGCTCGGCGAGGGCATCGCTCGGGGCGCCGCCGTGGTTGCCAGCCTCACGATACTGTCCCGGCTCCTGGGGCTGGTCCGCACGCTCGTGTTCTCCCAGACGGTCGGCGCCACTTGCCTGGGTTCGGCGTACGTCACCGCTAACCAGGTCCCGAACCTCCTCTACGAGCTGATCCTTGGTGGCGCTCTCACCAGCGCAATGATCCCGGTCCTGTCCCGCTCCGCGGAGCGGGCGCCGCATGACCCGGCCGAAAAGGAACGGGTCAGCGATATCACCTCAGCCCTCTTGACCTGGTCTGTCATCATCGTCGTACCGCTGGTCCTGGTCATCATCGCCGCCGCCGGCCCTATCGCCTCGCTGCTCAACCCCACCAACGCCAACGCGCATTGCGTCCGGGCTGACATGGTCAGTGTCACCGGCAACATGCTGCAGGTGTTCGCCCCTCAGGCCCTGCTCTACGCGCTGTCGGTCGTCCTCTACGGTCTGCTGCAGTCCTACCGCCGGTTTGCCGCGCCTTCAATCGGGCCGGGGATTTCGAGCCTGGTGCTCATCGTCTGCTACGTGCTCTTTGTGCCCCTGAGCAAAGGCGGCTCACTGGCACACCTTCCCGTCGCCGCCGAGCTGGTACTCGCCGTGGGGACCACGCTGGGTATCGCCGCCCTTGTCGTAGTGGCCGTACCACCGACGTGGCGGCTGCACCTGCGCCTCCGGCCGGCGCTCAGGTTCCCGAGCGGAGTGGCGCGCCGGGCAGGGGGGTTGGCGCTCGTCGGCGTCGTCGAGCTTATCGCCATCGACGTGGCGAACGTCGTGGCCATCGCCCTGGCCAACGGGCACGGGACGACGGGTGCGATCGTGCTGTTCAACTATTCCTCGCAGGTGTTCAACTCCATAGCCGCCATCCTGGCCTTGTCCATAGTGGTCAGCGCCTTCCCCGTAATGTCGGCCCGTGACGGGCCCGCGTTCGAAAGGACGAGTTCAGGGTCGACGCGAGCCGTCGTGCTCATGTCGGCGCTTGGCACCGCGGTCATCGCGGCGATCGCTGTTCCTGCCGCCCATCTCCTGGCCAAGCAGCCCTATCAAGTTCCCCAGCTCATCGAAGCCTTCGCCCTGTTCGCACCGGGCGTCGCCGGCCTCGCCGTGATCGCGATCCTCTCGCGGATGATGTTCGTCATAGGGCGGCTCAAAGTCGCCGCGGCGGCGTTGGCCGGGAGCTGGCTGGTTGTCATCGTGGCCGACGTAGTGCTGGTTCAAGTGGTCCAGCCCCGGCAAGTCGTCGCCGCGCTCGCCCTCGGTACCACCATCGGGCAGACCGTGGTGGCCGTCCCGCTGGTGTTTGTCACCAGGCGCATCTGCGGCGCGACGGCTCTGCAGGGTGTCGGGCATGCGGCGCTGGCCGGTGTGGCCGCTTGCCTGGCAGCCGCCACGGTAGGGGTGGGTGTGAGCCTGGCAATACCCATCCATCACAAGCTGGTGGCCTTTGCCTTGGCCATTCCCGCCGCCGGTTGCGCCATCGTCGTGTTCGGCATCGTCGCCTACATGCTCGATGATGGTGACTTCCGGTCAGTCCTGGCGTCGGTGCGGCGGGTGGGGAATGGGGCATGGCGCCGTCGCTCCGAGCCTCAGCACAGCCAAGCGACCCAGGACAGCTCTCGCTGAACGGCACCGAAGGGGGTGCGGCCACCCCTAGGCGCGGCCGCCGAGCGCTTTGGAGACAGGGTGACAGTCCCTACATATCGGCCACGCCGACCTCTGGCGCCAGCGTGTAAACGGAAGGGTGGGTCGTAGCTAATAAAGCGACGGCCCAGAGCTCGGCCTCGTCCTGCAGGCATGGGATAACCTATGGTCCCTGGGCCAGACAGGCCCTCCCACGCGATGCGGGCGATGCTCCTTACCTTCGATGGGCGCCACGGTGACGAACGGGTACCCGCGGCAAAGGTAGGGACCGAGGGAACCCAGGTTCAAAGGCCTGTCCCCTTGTGCTAAGCCCGGCCTGCTCCTACGCTCACAGGCTTGTTCTGTCCGGTCATTGTTCATACGTTTCCTAGCGCGAAACTCGGGGCCTACGACCCTCAAACCCCCGCCGGCAGTGTCCTGGTAAAACAAGGGGGCTTGGGTGGGTCGTAGACCCCCGCTTTTACCTAGCTCTCGCTAGGTCGTCCCTCTCATGGGGAAGAACGGCAACCCGCATAATCACACGAGCTAATCAAAGCGACGTCGTGCTTCGGTGGAGGCCGTTTGGAGCCTAAGTGGAGATGAGGACTCAACGCCTACGCCCGACCGCCCAGTACACGAGAGCGTTTCCCGGGTTCATGCTGATGAACATGCGCCAGAGGTTCTTTTTGCCGCGTACCTGGTCGTCACGGCGGCGCGCCAGGTCTCGCCAGGCCATGGCCGCCGCCACCAGTTCGAGAGCGGCCAGCGTCCCGAGGACCAGTTTCTTTCGGTTTGCGTCCATAGCCCAGATCTATCTGGTGGTGGGGGCTACGAGGACCTCAGCCCCGAGGCTCGGCCTTCCAGCCGATGTTCGACTCCTGGGGGTGGACGGCTAATCCTTCCATTTGACCCCGAGCACCACGACATCATCGTTCGCACCGTCAGGTACGAGCGTGGCCAGCAGATGATTGATCAGCCGCTCCGGCGAGAGGGGCACGGACGCCGCCTGGCGCAGCCGGTCAATGCTGTCTGTTATCAGCTCGTGACGGCGTTCGACCAGGCCGTCCGTATATGCGAGGAGGGTGGCGCCTTTCGTGACGGGAACGGACCGACCGGGGTAGTCGTCATGGTTCAGGCCGATCGGCGGTCCCACGTCCGTGGCGATGACCTCTCCCCGGCCATTGGCGATGAGTATGGGGCTTACGTGCCCGGCGTTGGCCAGCGTGACCGTCCTGGCCCGGCTGTCACACAGCCCACAAAGGACGGTGGCGAAGTGGCCATGCTCGGTCATCTGGATAAGGCGCCCAAGACGGTTCAATACGTTGGCCGGCTCGGGATCCTCGGCCGCGTAGGCATTAATGGCAAACCGCAGCGAGGCCATGAGCGCCGCTGCCTCGACGCCCCGGCCCGAGACGTCGCCGACAGCGAAGAACGAACATCCTTCACCCACGATGCGAAGGTTGAACCAATCGCCGCCAATATCCACTCCCTCAGCACCGGGAAGGTAGCGGGCGGCTATTTCGAACCCTGGGGGTGTCGGTAGGATCCGGGGCAGCAGTGAATGCTGCAGCGTTTCGGCAATGGCTCGTTGCTGGCGGATCTCGTCGGATTGTTCCCGGACCCGTTCCCGTATTAGTTCGACATTGCTGCCCAGCGAAGAAATCTCCTCGGGCCGAATGCCTCCACCTCATGGTCGACGTCTCCGCCAGCGACGAGGCTAACTTCGTTCTGGAGAAGCCGGATCGGGCGGATGACCCAACGCCTTATGAGGAGCCATCCAAAAAAGGACCCCACGAGCACCAGCACAGTCATCGCCACGATCAGCCAAAGCGTGTCGTCTTGTAAGGCACGCGCATGAGTGGTGAGCGCACGTTGCTCAATCCCAATGCGAGAACTCAACCCGCTAAGGCTCTGACGCAGGGAATCGAACAGCTCCCTGCCGACGCCGCTCTTCTCGGTGGCAATGGCGGCAGCCGCATTGGCTCGAGTTACATCCCCGATCTGAGGAATGGCAAAGGAATGCAACCACGAGTCGTAACGCGTGTTTACTTGCTCGAGAAGAGCAAGGGCGATTTTATGCCCTGTGAGTTGTTGGCGCAGAGCGGCAATTAGCGCCGGAGTGGCTTGCTGGCCGAGGTGGTAAGGCTCCAGGAACGCAGGGTCGCCCGTAATAACGAACCCCCGCTCACCCGTTTCCTGGTCGACGACGTCAGCCAGCAACTGGTTAGCTGTCGCCGCGGCTGGCAACAGAGTTTTCAATCCGGACCGTGATGCATCGCTCGACCTGACGGCGAACGAAATGCCCAGCGCCCCCGCGATTACGGCGAGGAAGGCGCTAAGTAGAACGGCAAGAGCGACGCGACGTGAGACCGAGGCCGGCACGAGCCTAGGGGGACGTCGAGGCGGGGCGGGCCGGTCGTCTCATGGGCTAGCAAGCTTCGCTCGTTAGCCCAAAGCGTTCAAGTCGACTCGAGGCGGGGCGCTCTAAGTATGACGACCGCTACGCTACGGCCATGTCGTCCCCCACGACCTTCGAGGCACTACTGGCGCAAGGCGCGTCGGTGCCTGTCGAGGGTTGGGATTTCTCGTGGTTCGAGGGACGAGCGACGGAGGAACGTCCCTCCTGGGGCTACACCGAGATGCTGGTGCAACGGATAGGTCGGGCATCAGCCGTCCTCGATATCCAAACCGGCGGCGGCGAGGTCTTCGCCGGGGTACTGAGAGAGGTCGAGCACCTGCCTTCCAGGTTGGCGGCGACGGAATCGTGGCCTCCGAACGTGCGAATCGCCACCCGCAACCTGGACCCTTTCGGCGTCTTGGTCATCGAAACCGCCGACGAGGCACGGTTACCCTTTCCCGACGGGTCCTTTGAATTGGTGGTCAGCCGGCATCCGGTCGTGACGGTCTGGGGCGAGGTCGCCCGAGTGCTGGCCCCGGGCGGGTCGTACCTGTCACAACAAGTGGGCGCTGGCTCCAACCGCGAGCTCATCGACTTCATGATGGGGCCTCATACACCGAGCGAGGCCCGCGCCGCCAGTCGGGCGGTGAGTTCAGCACAGGACGCCGGTCTTGCTGTGGTTGACCTACGTCAGGAACAGCTGCGCGTCGTCTTTAACGATGTGGGCGCCGTCGTCTACTTCTTGCGTAAAGTCCTGTGGACCGTGCCTGACTTTTCCGTCGACAGGTACCGCCAGCGCCTTTTGGCCCTTCACGAACGCATCAGGGACGAAGGGCCATTTGTGGCTCACGCCCAGAGGTTCCTCATAGAGGCAAAAAAGCCCGATTAGAAAAGGGCGCAAACCGAGTGAACGAGCGGGGGTTATCGGCCCGTCAACCGGGCGCGGGGCCTCCCGGTGTATTGGGGCCGGGCGTCGCTCCACCAGGCGGGGTACCCGTGATGTGCGCGGTCAGGATCTCCAACTGTCGTCGCAACGCCGAGATCTCGGGGGTAAGCGCCTGGAGGACCGGGTCGTCCGTGCTAACAACCTCGGCCACACCGACGTCAACAGCATCGGGATAGGCCTCATCATCCGGGGTGGCCCGCCCGCTCGCTGTCGCCGTTCCGCCCGTGGGAACACCCCGGTCGAGCCTAAAGAAACTGGCCAGGGAGCCCGAGAGGAGGCCGAGGACGGCGATGCCGGTGAGCATGATCATCACCCCCGCCCACCGCCCGGTCGCCGTTTTGGGGACGATGTCCCCGTACCCGACGGTGGTTAGTGTGACGATGCCCCACCACAGGGAGTCGCCGAAGTTGGCAAACTCGGGATTGGTAGGACGCTCGGCGTAGAAGGCAATCAATGACCCCAGCATGGTTACCGCCAGGGCCAGAAGCGCCACCTGGCCCAGACGCTCGAACAGAGCGAATAAACCGTCCAAGACGCGCCTCTCGCTATCAGTCCACTAGGTGGCCGTGGAGGTAGGAGTCGTAGGCTGACAGGTCGAGGAGGCCATGACCTGAGTAGTTGAACAGGATCACCCGCTCGGCACCCTCTTCTTTCGCGGCCCGGGCTTCATCGATAACCGCCCTGATGGCATGGCCAGTCTCGGGGGCGGGGATCGTCCCCTGTGTGCGTGCCCAGGTCACGGCAGCCTCGAAAGTCTTCGACTGAGGGTAGGCGAGCGCTTCCATCCTCCCTGAGCGGACTAACGCCGAGATGATAGGGGCGTCGCCGTGGTACCGCAGGCCGCCTGCGTGTATGGACGGCGGGACGAAGTCATGGCCAAGGGTGTACATGAGAAGGAGAGGGGCAAAGCCGGCACTGTCGCCAAAGTCGTACTCGAACTGCCCTGCAGTCAGCGTGGGGCAGGAGGTCGGCTCCACGGCGACCAGGCGGACGTCCCGGTCAGGCACGAACGGGAGGCTGATACCGCCCAGGTTGGAGCCGCCACCGCAACAACCGATCACGACATCGGGGCCGCTTTCGCCGGCCAGCGCCAGCTGTGCCTTGGCTTCCTGGCCGATCACGGTCTGGTGCAGGAGCACATGGTTGAGGACCGACCCGAGCGCGTAATGGGTGTCAGCCCGGCCGGCCGCCTCTCGCACTGCATCGCTAATAGCGGTCCCCAACGAACCGGGATGACCCGGGTCGTCCACTGGACTGGCCACCACATCGCCTCCCCAGGTCTCCATAAGCACCCGACGATAAGGCTTCTGCTCGTAAGACGCACGGACCATGTAGACCTTGCATTCCATACCGAACAAAGCTGTTGCGAACGAAAGCGCGCTACCCCACTGGCCGGCGCCCGTCTCCGTGGTGAGCCGCTCGACGCCCTCCGTTTTGTTGTAGAAGGCCTGTGGCACGGCCGTGTTCGGTTTGTGCGAGCCGGCCGGCGAGACCGACTCGTCCTTGTAATAGATGCGAGCGGGCGTCCGGAGGGCCGCCTCGAGCCGGGTAGCCCGTACAAGCGGGGTGGGCCGCCACAACCGGAGGACATCCAGGACTTCGCCGGGGATTTCGACGTAGGGCTCAGCGGTCACCTCCTGGGCTATCAAGGCCATAGGGAAAAGAGGCGCCAGGTCGTCGGGACCGAGAGGTTCTCTGGTGGCCGGGTGGAGCGGGGGCTGGAGGGGCGGTTCCAGGTGGGGGACGACGTTGAACCACGTCGTGGGCAGATCCCCTTCAGGCAGGTTCCAGCGCATGGTTTGTCCCTCTTTCAGGCAGTCCTTTGATCGCAGGGCCCTCATTGGAGGGCCTTGCCCGAGCTAGAGCATTGCACAGAGCGATCTGTGGCACCGGGGCGTGCCACGACGTCGTTAGTGCTCGCTAAAAAGTAGCCTCTCACCCAGAGAACCGACGGCGTTTGCTTTTAGCCCATCAGGAAGGAATCGTATGGACGACACTGACATCGTGCACCGCATCCATGAGCTGGCCGAGGAAGAGCACGGCCTGGAGAGGGCGCACGAAGGCCAAGAACTGTCCGCTTCAAGAAGTCGAAAGGCTACGTGAAGTCGAAGTTGCCCTCGACCAGTGTTGGGACCTGCTCCGCCAGCGCCGTGCTCGGCGTAATGCCGGCCAGGACCCCGACGACGTCGAGGTCAGGCCTGAGAGCATCGTCGAGGGTTATCGTCAGTGAACCCGCCTACGTTGAACGCGACGCTACCCCCGGGACGCTGTCCCCCCTTGTGAAGAAGCTGGCTGATTACGGCCGGGACGACCACCCCGCCGACGACCCGGAACGCGCCCAGGTGGCTTGGGCTGTCGCCGCCCTTGATGACTGCGACGCCTGCAACGACCTCCGGGTGGAGCTGACGGTGGAAGAAGTTGGGCGCCCCGGTGCGGGCCTGGTCGCCCACTTATCGCCCGAGACCGCCCGGCGCCTCGCTCACGCCATTGAGACGGCCCTACGTGATATCGGTGAGAGCGCCTAGGGCCGCACAGCCGTTTTGGGGTCACCCAGCTGCACTTCTGAGCGCCGTGCTCATCGTAGCGTCGGTGTCTTTGCTCGGCGGCCAACCCGCCGCCGAAGCACTGGCGCCCGCTTCGCACAGCCTGGCCCCCGACGCGGCGAAACGTGAGGGGCCGCGCCTGTCGTCCGGCTGTACCAACAACATGGGCGAGAGACTGAAGACGACCGAAGGCGCCGGCCAGCTTATAATCGTGGAAGCGGCCAACTTTCAGACGAGTCACGCGGAGGTCTCCCTTTGGCAGCGCAAAGGTCCCTGCTGGGAACTGGCCGGAGGCCGGTGGGCGGGGCTTATCGGCGAGAACGGGTTTTCTAACCACCACCGGGAAGGCGACGGCACCACGCCAACGGGTATCTACCGGATCGGTCCCGTGGTTTACGGCAACGCCCCCAACCCCGGGTTCCGCGGCCGTTACCACCGCCTGGTATGTGGGGACTGGTGGGACGAAGATCCAACTTCGGCGGCCTACAACTCATTCCAACACGTCCCGTGCGGCCAATCGCCTCCGTTTGGCGGTGATAGCGAGCCCCTGTGGAGGGAGACGAATTACTACCCCAGCCTTGCCGTCATCGACTACAACGCTCGTCCGGTTGTCCCTTACGCAGGTTCGGCCATCTTTCTCCATGCGGATACCGGCACGGCGACCACCGGGTGCGTGAGCATCCCGCTGGGAGAGCTCAACGACTTCCTCAGGTGGCTCGATCCCGCCCGACTGCCGACCATCGCCATGGCCCCGGTCAGCGAGTTGGCCAGCTTTTGAACAGGACGTCTCCGCGCCTAAGCCCTACTGGCGGGTAGAACGCCTAGTACCTGGTAAACACCTATTAGCTGGTAAACAGAGGCATGACTACACCCTGCCCGGCTTCTGACGGGTCGAGCCCCAAGCTCCAAAGCTTCGATGGCCCGCCCCCTATGTGCCTTGATGACGACAAGCGCTATACGGCCGAGATGCTCACGTCGAAGGGGAGCATGGTCATCGCCCTCGACCCCATTGCAGCCCCCAAGACCGTCAACAATTTCGTCTTCCTGGCGAGGTACCACTATTACGAGGGCATCGTGTTCCATCGCGTGATCCCTGGTTTCGTCCTGCAGGGCGGAGACCCCACCGGGACTGGCAGGGGCGGCCCGGGCTACCAGTTCGAGGACGAGCTGCCGAAGGCTGGCCGCTACGAGCTTGGCTCCCTGGCCATGGCCAATGCCGGTCCCAACACGAACGGTAGCCAGTTCTTCGTGATCAGTGGGCCGAGCGGAGTGCGGCTCCCACCGCAATACTCCCTGTTCGGCAAGGTTATCGACGGCCTCGACGTCGTAGCCACCATCGACGCCCTCGGTACGCAGTCCGGGCAACCGAAGGAGCTCGTGACCATCAGTTCGGTGACGATCAAAGAAAGCACCTGATTTGGGACTGACCCTCAGATGATGGTCGACGTTACCCGAAACAGGCTGCTCACGAGCCATTTCGACCACTCGGTCGGTGCTCCTAACACCTGGCCGGGCCATTTCAAAGAGTCTCAGGACGGACTCAGGCCGTTCACAGGTACGTCGTCTTGACTAGGTCAGGGTAAACAACAAAATCAGTGAGTAGACGGAGGCAACAACAGCCATGAGCGACCATGAGACTTGGCTGAACGACCAGGACAAGACCGCACAATGGCCCACCACGCCGCCAGCCGGCTCGGGGCCATCTCAAAGCGAGCACACCAAACCTCTTGACGTCGCCAGTGGCAACGAGGGAACTGCTCCAACCTGGGCACCCCAGCCAGCGCCGGGCGACGCCGCCAACATGGCACAGGCCGACCCCGCGGCCGCTGGCGGACCCACAGGGACCGAGACGACCGGCGGTGAGGCTGCGCTCGGCCAGCCTTCTTTTGACCAGCCTGGTGCGGACCAGACGGCGGCCCAAGCTCCTTACGGCCCCCCTGCATATGGTCAGCCGGCGCACGGCCACCCCCCTTACGGCCAGCCCCCCTATGCCCAGCCCGCTTACGGGCAGCCGCCTTATGGGCAGCCCCCTTATGGGCAGCCCCCTTATGGCCAGCCACCCTACGGGCAGCCTCCTTACGGGCAGCCTCCTTACGGGCAGCCCCCATACGGGCAGCCCCCATACGGGCAGCCTCCATATGGACAGCAACCGCCCGCACCCCAAGGACCATCACGCCGTTCCAGAGGGCTTCGTTCAGCGGCAGCCATCCTGGTCATTGCGGCCGCTGCGCTGGCGGGCGCCGGCGTTAGCCGCGTCGTGTCCTCGTCCGGCCAGCCAGTTAATTCGGCTGCGGGGACGACCCCGACCACAGGCGGGTCCGGGAGCAGCGGTAACTCCGGAGGTGGCTTCTCTTTCGGCGGCGGCTCCGGGGGCAACTCCGGCGAGCTGCCCTTCCCGTTCGGCAACGGCGGCACCGGCTCCGGTAGTAGCGGTTCGGGGAGTAGTGGTTCGGGGAGCAGCGAGGGCGCCGGTGGCCCCTCCGACGTAACAGCCATAGCTTCGAAGGTTTCCCCGGCAGTGGTGGACGTCAACGTGAGCTTCAACTACCAGGACGCTCAGGGAGCAGGGACCGGTATCGTCCTGACCTCGAACGGCCTGGTCCTCACCAACAACCACGTGGTCGACGGGGCGACCAAGGTCAGCGTCACAGACGTCGGCAATGGGAAGACCTACCCCGCGACGGTGCTCGGCTACGACAAGACCCACGACGTGGCCCTGATCAAGCTTCAAGGTGCTTCGAACTTGCAGACTGCCAAGCTGGCCAGTTCGGGAGCATCGGTAGGGCAGGCTGTGGTAGCCATTGGCAACGCTGGCGGGACCGGCGGCACGCCAACCAGCGCCGGCGGCTCGATCACGGCTCTTGGCCAGTCGATCACCGCCAACGACGAGCTGAGCGGCGGAAGCGAGCAGTTATCCGGGTTGATCGAGACCAACGCCAACATCGAGGCCGGTGACTCAGGCGGCCCGCTCGTGAACGTGGCCGGCGAGGTCCTGGGTATGGATACCGCCGCTTCGCAAAGCTTCACGTTCTCGGCTCAAGGTAACCAGGGTTTTGCTATCCCGATCAGCGAAGCATGGACGATCGCCAAATCAATTGAAGCCAATAAGGGTTCGTCGACGACCCACGTCGGGCCCACGGCCTTCATCGGCCTCCAGATCAGCCCGAACGGAAGCTCGAGCTTCGGGTTCGGCTCGGGGACGGGCTCGGGCTCGGGGGGGCTTGGCCAAAGCCCGTCCACTACCAGCGGCCTTGACGTAAGCAATGTGGTCGGCGGTACGCCGGCCCAGAAAGCGGGGATCGCCGCCGGTGACGTCGTGACGAAGTTCGACGGTCACACCATCACCTCCGACGGCCAACTGACGGATTTGCTTGTGCCCTATCACCCCGGCCAGAAGGCGACGATCACCTGGGCGACACCTGACGGTGCGTCGCACACTGCGACCATAACCTTGGCCAGCGGCCCCGCGGCCTAAGCCGCCCACTGGTCAAGACCGGCCAAGTCCGGCCCGCCGGCGACTAGTTCTGGGTAGGAGATGTTACGAGGAATGCTTCCTACCTGGAGCTCTGTTCAGACGGGCCGACCTTCGTCGTTTTAGGCATAGCTCGCCGGCGGCCCGACAGCGCCGCCGCTATCCGCTCAGCCACCAGGGGAGCTCCGGCCCCTGTCACCTCATGCTCCCACACGCGCACGACGGCCCAACCGGCACCGGTCAAGGCGCGGTCGGTGTCCAGGTCCCGCCGGCGGTTACGGTCAATCTTGGCCGGCCAGTACCAATTGTTGACCTCGTGACGCCGGCGGCCATGGTCGGGGCAACCGTGCCAGAAACAGCCATCCACGAAAACGGCTAGGCGCGCCGGCCCGAACACGATGTCTGCCTTACGGCGCAGACCCGGCAGAGGGGCCCGGTGAAGGCGGTAACGCAAGCCCAACGCATGCAGAGCCCGGCGCAAGGCGACCTCCGGAGCGGTACCTTCCCGGCGCTGCCGGCTCATCCGTTCTCGAATCGAGTCGCTCGAGGCGAACGGCTGGCGCCACGGTTCAGCCATGGCGGGTGGCTTCGACACCGGATCTGATGGGTGCCGCCGCCGGCATGCTTACCCGACCTGTTCGGGAAGAGCCTGGACCACCACGATGGCGACGTCGTCGGGGGTGACACCGGCTTGGAACTCGAGCACGGCGAGTTCGATGCGCTGGGCCACCCACGCCGCGGGCCGGCCGGCACACCCCACCAGAACGTTGGCCAAACCATCGGCCCGAAAAAGTCGCCGGACGGGTCGCGCGCCTCGGTGACCCCGTCTGTGTACCCGACAAGTAAGTCCCCCGGGGCCAACTCGACATCGCGCTCTTCGAGTGAAATCTCGCTCAGCATGCCGAGAAGCGTGCCGTGGATTTCGAGTTCCTCTACCCACCCGTCCGCCCGCAACAGCATCGGATAGGGGTGGCCTCCATTGGCGATCTTGACCCGAAGTACGTCGCCGTCCGGCCTTAATTCGCCATAAAGCATCGTGCAAAATCGGTCTTGCAACCCGAAGCGGACGAGGGTTTCGTTGAGCTGCGTCAGGATTTTGGCCGGCGAAGCCCCCTGCGAGGCGAGGGCCCGGACGGCGTAGCGGGCGATGCCAGTGAGGGCGGCTGCTTCAGGGCCCACGCCCGAGACATCGCCCATAATCAAGCTCCAGACCCCGGGCCGCACTTCGAACATGTCGTAGAAATCGCCTCCCACGAGGGCCATTGATTTGGCCGGACGGTAGCGGGAAGCGAAATCTACGCCCGGGATGTCAGGGAGCTCGGGGGGCAAAAGCGTCTGCTGGAGTGCCCGCGCCACGCCCGAGCGCTCCTGGAAAACGGCCAGGTTGTCAAGGCTGGCTCCGAGGTGGGCCGCCAGGCCCTGGATCATTTCCTCCTCGCGGGGACCAAACGCCTGTGGGCAGTGATGAGCGAGAAAAAGGCCCCCAAGAGCGTCGCCATAGCGATCCCTAACCGGCGCGCCCACCCAACTGCGGAACGGTTTTCCGTCTGAAAAGCGACCGTACCCAGGGTTGCTGGCGTCAGCCTGGAGGGCGTCGTCGAGGCGGACCGGCGACACCCGCCACAAGGTCCCGGCGAGAATGGGGACTCGCGACGGCTCGGGCATCTCGCCCAGAGCTCCGGGCTCGCAGACGACGGTGGGTTGGCTGACGGCCGCCAGTTCTGTGGGTACGAACATAGCCAGCGTGGCACCCGTGAGGTCTCGGGCCGCTTCAGTCAGGCCCTGGACCAGCACTTCGGCATCGAACTCGGCAGCCAGCGCCCCGAGGCGGACAACAAGCGACTCAAGACGGTCGCGCTCGGCTTCCAGGCGAGCGATCGTGAGCTCGGCCAGCTTCAGTTGCGCCGGAGGGTCAGCTGGCAAGGTCACGATCGCAAGTTTAAAGCGCCGCGAGGGCTCGGTCCGGGCCGATCCGCGGCGCCGGAGCGCCTCGAAACCCACGGGAGCTCCCGCGCTTCGGGCCGACGCCAAGCGGAAGGCGGGTCCCACTCCAGCGCCGCCTCCGGCTATGTCGTCCTGTGTTGCTTCCAGAAACCTCGTCTCTCGTTGGTTACTCCCAGGTGGCGGGCGTGCGGACGTACGAGCGGCGGGACCGTCGTCTAGACAATTGACGAAGCGGGAGCAGCGACGCAACGGGCCCTTCTAGGGCCTGGGCGGCGATTGGTATAGACCAAGAGCCGAGATCATTACGCCTTACCTGTCGGCGCTCGACACGCGCAACGACAGAAGAAACAGAAAAGCGGGAGGGCTGGTCGAGAGCCGTCCGTTTGGGAGGCGCACTATCTACGGGGGGTGCGGACGGTACCGTCAGTATTGTTCGGTGGACCGTCTACAGTTTTCTGTAACGTCCTGTTCAGCTAGCGGCGGTTCGAAATCCTGACGCCCCAGAGGATGAGAGCGCTGGTGTGACCGAGCCCGATGCAAAGAGATCACGAGCTGGGACCCGCCCTCGCCTTTGACGGTGCCGGACCTCGTGACAGCCCCGATCGGACCGCCGGCGCAGGGCGGCCCAGCCGACTGGCCCGTACCCGGCAGCGCCCCGCTCATAGGTGATCCCGGCACTATTGAGTATGCCGAACCATTGGTCTAGGCCACGCCAACCGTGCCACTCAAGGGTCCAAATGTCCTCGCCGGCAAGCGAGGCGGCGGTGTCTCGTGGCGCGCTCTACAGCTTCTGCGAGGACAGGGGCGCCTTCCTTGTCACGCCTCGACCTCGGCGCCTCCAAGCGTAACGGGCACCCCTAACGACCGGGTTGCAACGGACCGAGTTCTTTTCTCGCCGAGCCTTATTCGCGCTTGCCACCGCCGGCTCGCACTTTGATGCGTGCTGCTTGCTTAACAAACCTGGCCCGGCCTATTTAGGCGACGCAAGCTGTAGGAAGACTTTATTGACAAACGCGTCAGGCACCTTTCAGGAACTCGATAGCCCAACAAAGAGCAAAGGAAGTATTGCCGGCGCCGCTTGCGCGCAGATGGCCACAAGCAGTACTAACGAAACAAAGGGAGCACCACGACCAAAGACACCAATGGCGCCCCGTGGGGGCGCCATCGGCGGAGCAGATCGAGCGGCGGATCTCGGATCCGCTCTTCGGAGCAGGCGGCGGGTTCCCGCTCCGAGCATGAGAGTACACGTTTAGGGAGCCCTTGCCAAGTGGTCTTGGGTTTTTACTTAAGGTCCACGAACTGCCGACGGAGCGGTCCGATCTGAGGTCCTGCGCGCCTTTTGAACGGCGGCAATTTAGCGCTCTGCGTGCCCGAAATCGCGCTATTACCGGCCAGCCGCCGGCCGTGCCACCGGTTGCCTCAGGCGGGCTAGCATTGGGTAGCGAAACCGACACGCCCAGCGAGCGTCGTACAGAGGCAGTACATCAGCTTCCCAAGCTGAGAACGCGGGTTCGATTCCCGTCGCTCGCTCCAGACGTTTTGGCTTGTCAGAGGCCTATCGGATTGTTGACCCGACGGGTTTCGAGACCGCACCCAACCGCTTCGGTGCCCGCTGCCCGGGGGTGAGCGCCGAGCGTTGCCCCACCGGCGGGACACGTCGAGTGCAATCGAGTGCGGTCTTCGGTGGCCCACCGGTCTCGGCCCAGACATCTGTGATGTGATTGCTGTCGGGCCCGGGTCCCGCCACGCTCAGATTCGACACGACCACTCTCTGGGTGGAGACGATGAGCGGGAGAGAGTCGTCGGTACAGACGGCTATCGCCGTCAAAGGAGCTCTCGCAAGTTTCGTGCCGCCGCGACCGGACGCTTGAGCGGAATGGGGCTCCGGTAGAACCGGTCCTGCCCGCCAGCCAAGGGAGTGGTGAGTTGCTCGCGGCCGCGCCGCGCCGGTTGCCGTCGCACTGGTATCCAGGCGCCGGTTAGGGGCAGTACCCGGACGCGGCCTCGCCGGACGGACACCAGCCGAGCCAACGTCCGCAGTCGGTCACCGCTTCCGTTCGAGGGTGGCCTGGAACGGTGCCGGCATCGTCGGCGCGGGGTGGGTTGGAAACAACCCATATGGGGCTTGGCGGACGAGCGCATGACCCCTAACCTCCCTTGCCAGGGGCCTTGAACCATATGCCATTTCTTCCCAATGCCCAATTCGATGGACTGGCCGTCAACCTTAAAGTAGATGGACCGGGCGAGAGTTCGCTCGGCTCGGCCCCCTGACCGCCACCACCATTCGGTCTCTGACAACACCCCTCGTGGATGGTCCAAGTGCGCCCAGCTAAGCGACCGGGTCTCGGGAAATGGCCCGAACCACTTTGGAAGAGCTACCTGCTTCCGTCTGACAGAGCCACGGCCCGACCGTTGACCTCGCCTCCCGTGGGGAGCTTGGATCTCGACCTCAGTGGAGGGGCTGGGGCCCAGGCACCGTCCAAGCCGGGCACAGCCCTTGTAGCCGCCGCTATTGGCCTGGTGGCCATCGGGACGGGGCTGCTGGCTTTGGGCTTTGCCCGCCACGCCCGGCCTGTTGTTCTCGTTTCACTTCTGTCCATCGGCTCGGCGATTATCGCGCTAGCCCTGGGCCAGGGTTCGTCCGGGCTCAAGGGCGGCTCGAGCGCCAAGCCAATGCCCGCACGCCCCACCATGGGACCATTCGTCAGATCTCGCCCCGGTCTTTCCCGCACCGCCACCTTCGCCAACGCCAGCGTCAGCGAGACACGCCCACTTCCTTCGGCGTGGCCCGACGCTGGCATAGTCACCCCCCAGAGCACCGGTCGGTCCACTTACTCGAAAGGGGCTTTCACCTATTACGCCCCCGGCGATGGCATCTGGGAAAGAGGCGACCACTCCAATTGTAGCCGCGGACCTATAACGCGAAATGGCAGCATAGTGGCGCAGGTAACCCCTCTGACCGCAACTGACCCCTGGGCCAAACCCCAGATCTTCAAACAGTCTGCAGCCACGGCCGACGCCTACGGCGTAATTGCAGTCACCCCGGCCAACGGGGTCAAGGTGCAGTACGGGTCCAATAACAGATATCCCATGTGGGGCCTACAGTTTCCCGATCGTCTGGCTGAAGCCGACCCGGGGCAGCTACAGGTTCGGAGCGGGTGCCTCGACTTACGGATAACCGGGACCGAGGCGGAACGGCGTCCAATGCGATGAGCACCAAACCCGAATATCGACCTGTTTATTGCATCCCGGGCGAACTCTCGTTATGTGCAAACCAATAATCGGAAGCTGCAGGAACTGTAGCCATTAAGTAGATAGCGGTGGCTGGGTTGTCACCCTGAAGTGGAGCAAGTTCAGTGACAATAAAATGTTCTTGGGGGGTTTCTCATGAGCGCAAATCCTTTCCTTGCCTACCAGCGTGGATGGGGACGGTGCGTGTGGTCGCCGCGTCCACGACGGCCGCTCGCACTGTTCGCCCCGTTGGCTTCGATCCTGGGAGACGGAATGGCTTGCCGGCCGTCGCCCACGTCTGTAGGGGAAAACCCCCCATACCTGGCCACGAGGCTACCCGGCTCCTGTGGCCATCGCCCGCCCGATTTCGAGGCAGGGGACGTCGGGACTGCTCAGGGCAGAGCTGAGGGTGGGGGCGCAACCGTCGTGACCAGTGAAGGTTGTCGGTAAAGCCCGTCGATCAGGCGGCCGGTTTGTGGCTGTTCAAGGGGAGTGGGCCGGCCGCCCACTCCGCTTTCCTTTTCCCCTCCTCGCTTTTTCAGACATGACCGCGATCCAAGACAGCGGCCGCCTTTGGACGGCCGCATTATCGTCTTCACCGGCTGCGCTAGCTCACACCCCGGCCCGGCTCAACAAACTCATCGAACTCATCGGTGGTGGCCGATACAGGAACAGCGGCATTCTCGGACCTACCGGCGTTGGCGCGCCGGCAGGACCGAGAGCCGCTGGCTGGGGCCGTTCCTTTAAGACTCACGTTGCCATGCTGCATAGTGTCCAGGTCCGAGAAGGTTTAGCTTTCTAGCTACAGCGACGGCTTCGAGCTGACTATGAGCCCCGAGCTTGCGCAGCACGCTCTTTACGTGACCGCGAGCAGTGTAAATGCTGATCACCAGCTCCGCCGCGATCGCCGGCGGGCTGCAGCCATCCGCCAGAAAGGTCAACACTTGCAACTCGCGGGGCGTTAGAGCCGTAGAGACCACGCTGCCTGTTTCGACCTGGCGAGCCTGCGCGGGGACAGACAGCGTCGTGGTGTCCACGAGCATGGTGTCGGTCGTGTCTGCTCGGATGGCTTCAGCGAGGTCGCGGACATGAGCGTTCAGCGACAGGCAGGCGGCCGCACCTGCCTCGGCCGCCTGCGCGAGTGCCTCCACACTCGATTGCCCCGTCAGCATGACAACCCGGACCGTCGAGTCCTGCTGTTTGAGCCGTTCGACCATCTTTATGGTGTCCCCATCCAGCGTCGGCACATATAAGACGACGCCATCAGGTCGCTGGCGAGAAATGGCCTCGAACATGTCGGCCTCGGACACAACTGTGCAGAGGACCTCGAGACCGGGCTGGCCGGAAAGGGCTGTCCCCAGTGCTTCCACGATGGTGGTGGAGGTACCGGCGACAACGATGAGCCGCCCTCCCGATCGATTTGGCCCGTGGCTCGAGCGGATCTGTCGTGGCGAGCGCCGGCCGGGTTCAAAGCGGCTGAAGCCGAGGGGGTCGGTAGGGAAGCTCAGGCGTCCGAGGCTCATATGGACCACCCCTCGGCTGCGGGACCGGCCAGCCGCTGTGGCGTCACCGTTCCCTTGCCTGCAGCGAGGTTGCCGCCAAGCACAGTCGGGGGCCGCTTTGAGCCTGGGGCCGTAATTGCGCGCGTCGGTGTCGTGTGTGCCGAGATGCCCGTGGCGCCGACCGGGAACTTGATCGTCCACCCGGCGTAGATGAGGTTTGGATTGACCAGGTTTCCCCCGGGCTCGGAGCGGCCGCGGTTCATCTGGAAGAGCTCACTCCAGCGGTTTGGATTACCCATATGCGTGGCGGCAAGGCTCCAGAGGGTGTCGCCCGGCCGGACCACGTACACCATTTCAGCCGTCTCAGACGTTGCTTTGTCTGGCGAGACATCCTTGACACCAACGGGGAGTTCCAGTGTCCAGCCTCGATAGATGAGGTTGGGATCCACCAGCCGGCCGCCAGGCTCGGCCCGGTCGCGGTTCAGGTTGAACAGCTCACTCCAACGGTTCGGGTTACCCAGGTGGGTGGCGGCGAGAGCCCAAAGGGTGTCATGGGTTTTGACGACATACACCCGGCCGGTCTGGCCATGTGTTGCAGTCCCGTGGAGTGGCAGGTGCGTCGCCTTCGGTGGTTGTACGCCTCGGCCAGCGACGTTGCTCCGGCCGGCGGTCCTGACCGGCGGGGCTGTATGGGTCGCCTTGCCGCCACGGCCGGCGTTGGCGCCAGGTGATGAAACCGTGCTCGTGGGCGGCACCGGGTTCTTGACGGGAACCGTGCTCGTGGGCGGCACCGGGTTCTTGACGGGAACCGTGCTCGTGGGCGGCACCGGGTCCTTGACGGGAACCGTGCGTGCGGAGAGGCAGCCCAGTTCGGCTCGTCGAGGTGGTCGGGGCCCGTTGAGCCGGCGCGGTCGACGGCACCGTTTGCTTCGGGGCCGTGGGCTTAGGAGCCGGTGCAGTTAGTGGCACAGTTTGCTCGGGAACTGTTGGATTAGGTCCGAGCCTTGTAACCGGCACCGTTTGCTTCGGGGCCGTGGGTTTTGGCGCCGGCGCAGTTAGTGGCACGGTTTGCTCGGGCAATGTTGGCTTTGGTCCCAGCTCTGTAAACGGCACCGTTTGTGCCGGGACCGTTGATTGAGGCGCCGCGGTCCGAACGGTCGGCGAGACCGCACGAATGGCTGACGTCACGGACGAGGGGGAGGATGTCGAACCCAAATGGGCATATTCCCCCACGCCAATCCCTAGCAGCATTACGGAAAGGGCCGCGAGGAACCAGACGAACTTGGTACTACGCATGAGATTTGTCTCCTTGAAAGACGGTCTTTGTTACTGGTCAAGCCGTGCGAGGCTTGGGAACCGCTTCGAAGGCGCTGCAGCACGATGGCAGCGCGCGGTCAGACCGCCGCGGTGAGAAGTGCAGGCGCGGCAGCTAGTCCTGGGAGACTGCGGGACTAGCCGGGCCGCTCGAGCAGGGTAAGAAGACGAACTGGATGGCAGCTGTCTGGTGCCTGACGCACTCGCCAGGAGGGCCAAGACCCGAAGACCAACTGCGGTGATCCCAGCGCGAAGGAGGGACCGCTACCCGATGATCCAGACGCGGAAGATGAAGAGACGCATCCGCCGGGTGATGCCGGCGGCAGAGGTGGAGCGGAAGGGGCCGAGGGCCCCGAGGGGGTGCGTGACGACCCGCTATTCGTCGGCGTGACGAACGCAGCGGGGACTCGCCCTGGGTATGTACCCGAGGTGCCATTTAAGGGCGAAATGTTCGGCGTTTCACGGTCACTCGACGCCGAAAGCGGGATGATTTGCGGGGAGACCCTGAAGGAAGACGGGGAGTGGACGGGCGAGACCTGGGGGGCGGTCGGTCGCTCAGGCGCAGGTGCGGTTGAAACGAGTATGTGACGCTTATGAGTGGCGGAAGGAAGCGCAGGGCCTGAAGCCGTGGAGGAGAGCGCGGTGCCTGTCGGAGCGGGCCGCTGGCCCGAACGCATCAGCAATGAACTGGGCTTTGAACGGCTCGAGGAGGATGGACCCGGGGAGCCATTCGGGGGGCCGCTGAAGTGAGGAGGAAGGCTCGTCAGGTTGGTACTGGTGAGCCCATCGGTGGAACGGCTGGTGGTCGGTAGTCCTAGCGCCGGGCTCGTCACTACGGGTACGACAGGACCGGTCTGATGGCGAACGGTGCTGGTCGGTGAAGTAAACGCCGGGGAGACGGGGGTCGAACTCGTCGGCGGATAGGCCTCTCCAGTGGAAAGGCCTGGCATTGAACCGGGATTTGGTTGGCTCGACCAGAGTGAAAGAGCGGCGCCGGCGGGGCCGCTGGTCCGGTTCGACGAGACCGTTTGCGGCAAGAGTGACGAGCCTGGAGCCGACGGCGCAGTACCGGACAAAGGTTGCGGGAACGCCAAAAACGACACCGTGGGGGTGGTAATTGATGGGACAGTCACCGAGGGCAGCGTTACGAACGGGAGCGACACGGCCGGCGTGGTAATTGCGGGGAGCGACAGGGCCGGGGTGCTGATCGACGGCACGGTTACGAGGGCAACGACACCGAGGGCAGCGACAGGGCCGGCGTGGTGATCGCCGGGACGGTGACGGAGGGCAGCGACACGGCCGGGGTGCTGATCGACGGCACAGTCACCGAGGGCAGCGCACCGACGGGAGCGACACGGTCGGGGTGCTGATCGACGGCACAGTCACCGAGGGCAACGACACCGAAGGGCAGCGACACGGCCGGGGTGCTGATGGCCGGGACAGTCACCGAGGGCAGCGACACCGACGGGAGCGACAGGGCCGGCGTGGTGATCGCCGGGACAGTGACGGAAGGCAGCGACACGGCCGGGGTGCTGATGGCCGGGACGGTTACAGATGGCAGCGTCACCGACGGGAGCGACACGGTCGGCGTGCTGATGGCCGGGACGGTGACCGAGGGCAGCGTCACCGACGGGAGCGACAGGGCCGGCGTGGTGATCGCCGGGACGGTGACGGAGGGCAGCGACACGGCCGGGGTGCTGATCGATGGCACAGTCACCGAGGGCAACGACACCGAGGGCAGTGTCACCGACGGGAGCGAACCGCCCAGAAGTGAACCCGAAGGCAGCGACACGGCCGGCGTGCTGATGGCCGGGACGGTTACAGATGGCAGCGTCACCGACGGGAGCGACAGGGCCGGCGTGGTGATCGCCGGGACGGTGACGGAGGGCAGCGACACGGTCGGGGTGCTGATCGACGGCACAGTCACCGAGGGCAACGACACCGAGGGCACTGTCACCGACGGCAGTGACCCGCCCAGCAGCGAACCCGAAGGCAGCGACACGGCCGGGGTGCTGATGGCCGGGACGCTTACAGATGGCAGCGTCACCGACGGGAGCGACAGGGCCGGCGTGGTGATCGCCGGGACGGTGACGGAGGGTAGCGACACGGTCGGGGTGCTGATCGACGGCACAGTCACCGAGGGCAACGACACCGAGGGCAGCGTCACCGACGGGAGCGAATCGCCCAGAAGTGAACCCGAAGGCAGCGAAATGGCTGGGGTGCTGATCGACGGGGTGCTGATGGCTGGGACGGTGACCGAGGGTAATGACACGGCCGGGGTGCTGGTCGACGGGTTGCTGATGGCGAGGACGGTGACCGAGGGTAATGACACGGCCGGGGTGCTGGTCGACGGGTTGCTGATGGCGGGGACGGTGACCGAGGGCAATGACACGGATGGGAGTGACGAACCCAGCGTGCTGACAGACGGGAGGATTTGGGACAGCGACTGTCCGCTTGACGACGCCGGCGAGAGAGTGCCTGAAACCGGCAGGCTTGCGGACGGCACTGACACTGAAGACAGTGCCGCAGTATTCGGAATAGGCGCTGTTGGGATTACGCCTTTTGCTGTACTCGGGTTCGTCGAAGAGGGCGCCGAGCTGACGATTGTTCCAACAGCCGCGCCAACCACCGAACCGAGAGAAGACGGTGATGGAGCCGGGTGGCTTGCGCTAGTCGAGGTAAGCGCGGAAGGAAGTGCGGTGGCGGACGCCGTAGCTGAAGTGATCGCGGACAGCGGCGTTGGCGACGCCGTGGCGGGGTCCGTAGTGGCGGCTCCAGTCGGGACATGAATCGCCGGTATGGAAACGAGGGTCGGACTACTTGTGACAGAGGAAGTTGTCGTGACCGCCGGTACGCCCGAAGACACCGACGCCGCCGGAAGTGAGGTTGCCGTGGCGGAACTCGGCGAGACAGTGGGCACGCTGGCGCCCACGCTCGATAATCCTGAAGGGTCGGCAAGCGGGTTCGAAGACGCTGTCGTGCTTGGCAAATTTGAAACGGCCGCCGACGCTGAGGTGACATCGCCTGCTGCGTCCAACGGGGCTGCCGTTGACAGATTCGTCGCTCGATCCAACAACGTGCTCACCGAACTCAGCCCGCTTGTCACAGGGACGGAGGTGGCCGTCAACGAACTTGACGGATTCGCCGGATTGGCCGAGGAAACCGTCGAAGTGTTCGCCGGAGAGATGGGCAGCGCTGCCGGAACTGGCGTACCGGAGGTCGTCACGGCCGAAGCGGACCCTGAGGCCGGCGAGATCGACGCCGGTGATGACTTGGTTACAAGCGTCGCAAGCGTCGTGGTTGTCGATGGCGTACCCGCCACAGGATGCGAAGGACTCGCCGTGCCCAACGACGTCGTAGTGATCGGGACCGAAGCGACGGGCACCGGAGTGGACTCGGATGCAACATCAACCAAAGAGGTGGCGGCGGGCGGGATCGATGTCGCTATCACGCCGGTGGGCGCGACGGATGGGAGAGTGCCCGTAACGGACGACCTAGCTGCCACACTCGGCCGCGTAGTTGTGGGCGACGTGGTGGTCGTCACCGGAGCAGACTTGGTCACGGGGACGGAGGTCGTAGTAGTTGTCACTGACTCGGCCGGCGCTGGCCTCGACATGACTGGCGTCGATGTGGTGGAGGTCGTCGAAGGAGATGATGGCGTAGACGTAGGAGTTGCGGAAGGCGGTTGCTCCGTAAGGGTCGAAGCCGTTGTCGCAATCGACTTCGCCGTCGCAGGAACCAACGTCGTGGCCGGAGTCGATGACGTACTAGTGCTCGGCGCAGAGACGACGGACACTGGGGCCGACTGCAATGCCCCAGTGACAACGGACGTGACGGCCGCCGGGATCGACGCTGTGGACATCCGGGTTTGCGTCGTCGATGTCGGGGCTGCTGTCAGGGAGCTCGACGACAGCGCGGACGTCACAGTTGACAGCTTCGTCGCGGGCGTAGTCGACAACGCCGGAGCTGAGGTTGTCACCGGAGCTGAGGGTGTCACCGGAGCTGAGGGTGTCACCGGAGCTGAGGTTGTCACCGGAGCTGAGGTTGTCACCGGAGCTGAGGTTGTCACCGGAGCTGAGGTTGTCGTGGCCGGTAGCGACACGGCGGGCGCCGGGGTCGACGTAGTTGGGGTCGACGTAGTTGGGGTCGACGTAGTTGGGGTCGACGTAGTTGGGGTCGACGTAGTTGGGGTCGACGTAGTTGGGGTCGACGTAGTTGGGGTCGACGTAGTTGGGGTCGACGTAGTTGGGGTCGACGTAGTTGGGGTCGACGTAGTCGGGACCGACGTGGTCACCGGGACCGGCGTGGTCACCGGGACCGGCGTGGTCACCGGGACCGGCGTGGTCACCGGGACCGACGTCGTCACCGGGACCGACGTCGTTGAGGATGGGATCGACAATCCTGTTACAGCAGCCGACGTCAGAGTTGAGACGGGTGCCAAGACCGGGGGAACTGTTATAGGGACCGCTGTCGGAACCGTCTGAGCGCCGGCCGGTTCTGCGGCCTTATCCGCCCACCACGCCCACAAGAGGAGCACGAACAGCCCAGCAGCAAGTACGAAGAAAAGGCGCGCTAAGCAGCGCATCCACACATTTTCTCCTCGTACCTCAATCAGGCCCAACGTGTTCGTGACCTCCCCCTGGGATTGGTCCATCTGGGCGTTGGTACCCCCGTCTCATTACAGCTGCTACTAGCTTTTGACAATTTTCAGCGAAACTAAACAACCCAAAATGGGTGAATTTCATAAGAATTTGGGCTACGGACGAGCGCGAACGATGGTCAATTGACCACTTTTTGTGCCAAAATGCTGGCAGAACTCGAAAACGCTCAGCGTGCTTCCATGAACACTTATTGGGAAGGACACGACCAATCCGGACGAGACCCATCCGGGGGACGCCGCACTCTAGAAGGACCCCTAATTCGGGTCACTCAGACCCTAATGAGCGGAAAACAGCCGATTTCGCGACACCATACAGGTACCCACCAGGACCCCTCGAGGGATCGCTACGACGATCTTATTCGGTCGAATCCGGGCCTGAAATATCCTCAGATGAGGCCGCATCGGACGCCTTACCGGGTCGCGAAGTGCGACTCACGACGCGCCGATTGCTACCGGATCCAGCGAGCTCGCCGGCGTCAACATCTAGAAGTTCGGCCACCTGACTGACCTCGAAACCGAGGCCTTGTAGCTCATCTAGAGCGGCCATTAGGCCCTCAGCCGCCTCCGCCACCGCCAACTCAGCGGCGTTCCGCCGTGCCAATGCCTCTGCAGCCTCGAGGATCAGTGTCTCCTCGTGGCTTCTCCGATCGCGGAGTCGCTGGGCGATTTGTTGACGGGAATGTCCCGCTACCCGTGCTCGACGTGGGCTCATACGCACACCTTAGCGCGATGCAGTCAGCCGAGCATCCTGTGACGGTAGGCACGATGAGGAGTCGTTCAGGCGGCAAACGAGGCAGTCGCGCGTTGCGCCACCACCTGTGTTGAACCGTGCCGCGAAGGGGCGTGGCCTTACCTCGGTGGGCATGAAAAACCGGCGCGCCGCGCCACGAAGGTAGCGTGCGTCACTGCACCCCCCGGCTCCTACATCCGTCGGTTATGGAATAGCTGGCGACGACTGGACCCTCTGGCGGTTCCCATGGGCACAAACGGAGAGACGCAAAATGGGCTACGCCGGCTCGCGCTAAGGGACAAAACGGAAGCCTCCCGGAAGTACCAAAAATGCACTAAGAGGCCGAAGAAGGACCTTTTCTCCCCCTGGGCTCCGACGTACTTGGCGTCCGATGTGGCAGCTCGAGGACTTCCAAAGGGGATCCGCGGGATAGTTGCTTTCAGCGATGTGGAGGCGCTATCGGCATTGTGACGAGCGTTCGGAACCCGGCACACGAGGCGACTCCCGTGGTTGTTCAGGAACCCCGTATTGAACCACAAGGTGGTAGACAAGCCGAGCTAGGTGATACCTCTCGACGAGAGAGTACGCCGCCCAAGAAGCCAGATGGCGCTGCGCAGCCCCATTTGTGAGTGGCTTGATCGCGGCCATGGAGTGACCCGAGGTAGGGAGACGCTCGACCCTTAGGGGCTCTCAGGTGCCTGGACACCAACCCAATTGGGGGGCTGCAACACTGAAGGGCTGGCCGGCCTCGACCCTTAGTGCGATTTACTTTCAAACGCCAAGACGCAAGGCGCCTCGGTAAAACGGCTTGAGAGCGAGGCGCTTCAGTGAGCCGAGTCTATTTATCCTGTTGCCCAAGAGGCCACCCGTACGAGTCTTTTCCATCCTGAGTTGGGTGGTGCTCTCTCCCCTGCGTGTCACTGAAACCAGCGTCGAAGTAGTAGCCGCGACGTGCATATGGCACGTCTTGCTGCGGCTACGGGGCCGCCGCTGGGACCGCAGCAAGTTCACACTTTGCGCCAAACGAACGATCACCTAGACGAGGAAACGACTGTTCTTGGCCCGGACGACCTCGCCATTGTCGAGCCAGGACGGTTCTACGGAACCCCCAAGTTCCACCAAGTACTCGGTCGCTCATGAGGGGAAGGGTGGGCTGAATAGGGCGATTGACCGCAGTCGTCTCGGTGAAGCAGGGTGAGCATTTCCTTCGTCCTCCACGGATGACTCGAGCTGTTCGGCGGGATAGGGCCAGGGCCCAACCGGCCGGGAGAGAGGGAGGCAGAGAGTCCCATCGCCGAGGTGGCGTCGACCAACTTAAGGTGGTCGATTGCGAGGACGAGCGTCGGGCAGGCGCCAACCAGCACCCTCAGTGCCGGAACGTGAACACGACGATCACACGTTCGTTGGCGCGCTCGTCACCCGAGCAATTCGGTGCCTCAGCCCGAAGCGCGTAGTTCGAAGCCAGACCAGCGATGGGACCGTATATATGTGGCGACTGCCAGTCACGCCTAGCGTGGCCGCCGGCCGGCCCGGCCCTCGAGGGTCTGAGATAGCATGACCACCGAATTTCAGGTCGACAGGTCTCCCTACCCGTAACCGGAGGCTGAGGGTAAATGCGACGGACAACCGAACTGTTATCCGAACTCCCTCGCAGAAGCGAGAGGTGGCGCCCTCGCCTGGCTGCACCTCGGGGGCGCGCCCGTACCGGGGTGGTGCTGGTGACCGCCTTCGCTGCCTTCTCGACGACGGGCCTGCTGATGCCTGAGACGGCCGGGGCGGCGACGCATGGATCTCAACCCTCAGTGCGCATCGTTCTACCACCCGCCACCGTCCGGAACTCGCTGCCACCTATCCCGGTCAAACCGCCGCTGCCGGTAAAGCCCGTTGCCCCCCCTGACCACGTAAGCACCAAGGTGCTATCGGTCACGCCGGCCCAGGGAGCGACCAACGTGTCGGAAGGCCAGCGTATAACGGTCAACCTCTCGGCCCCGCCCATGGCCGGGGCCCATGCCGACCCTGCAGCCCCCGGTCGCTGGCAAATGGTGGCTCAACGGAAAGACACTTACGTTCGTGGCGGCTACGGGCTATAGCCCGTGGGCAACGGAACACGTCATAGTCGATCCTCCCCTGGCCGCCCCGGGTAAGTGGGACTTCACCGTCGCTCCCGTGTCAGCCTTGCGGGTGCAAGAACTTCTCTCCGAGCTGGGGTACCTGCCGCTCAATGTCGACATTAAGAAAGGTCAACCCTTGCTAGCCGGAGAGCCTAAGAAGGCTGCGCTAGTACCCACCGCTGCTCCGGCCGCCAACTTCACGTGGCGCTACCCCTCGTCACCATTGTCGCTGAAGTCGTTGTGGTCGCCAGACCAGTACACGGTCATGACCCAAGGCGCCGTGATGGAGTTCGAGGCGGCCGTCGGCCTTTCCACGGACGGGGTCGTCGGTCCCAGCGTGTGGGCGGCTCTCACCTCGGCCGTTGCCGGCCGGCACCTGGACAGAGCCCCTTATGACTACCTGGTGGTCAGCGAGTCCTTGCCCGAGAGCCTCGCCGTGTGGCAGGGCGGCAAAGAGGTCTACTCGACCCCCGTCAACACCGGCGTGTCGGGCGCTGGTACTCCGTTTGGGACGTGGCCGGTTTACGCTCGGTACGTCACTACGACGATGGCCGGTACCGATCCCGACGGCACCCACTACGACGTGTCTGGCGTCCCATGGGTGGCCTACTTCATGGGCGGCGATGCGGTGCACGGGTATTGGCGCTCCTACTACGGTTACCCCCAAAGCAACGGCTGCGTGGAGTTGCCCGTCTCGAACGCTCAATTGGTGTGGTCGATGGACCCGATTGGGACGCTCGTCACAGTTTCCTAGAGAGCCAAGGAAAGAGAGGGACGGGCTAGCCCGGTAAGGCGACGCGGGCTCCCTTAATGCTATGGCTACCCTGAGCGAGATCGCCCGGCGCGCCGGGGTATCGGTGTCGGTCGTGTCGCGGGTGCTCAACGGCGACCCGACCGTACGCACCAGGCTGGAAACTCGCCAGCGCGTTCTTCGGGTGGCCAAGGAACTCAACTACACGGCCAATTACGCGGGCCGGGCGCTCCGGTTGGCTCGCTCCAAAACGCTCGCTCTCATCACTCCGGCCGTTAGCAGCCCCCTATTTTCAGATCTCTTGGCTGGTGCCACGGATGCCGCCGAAGCCCAGGACTACACGCTGCTGATCGGGTGGTCCGACCGTATTACCGAGGGGAGCGACACCTTGCGGCGCCTGGTCGGCGAGGGCCGGGTCGACGGGTTCCTGCTCCAGCGCACGGACGACCTGAGCGACCAGGCCCTGGAGAACCTCGTCGCCACCGACGCCCGCGTGGTGCTGATCACCTCTCGCACTCCCCGCCGGCAAGGTTCGGTGATCCTGGACGACGTGGCTGGCGCAAAACTGGCCACCGAGCACTTGATCGGTCTGGGGCACACCCGCATCGGGCTGGTGGGCGGCATACCCTCGAGCGATATTGCCCGGCGCCGAGAGCACGGCTATGCCGAGGCACTCCACGACGCCGGACTGAGGCGCCGCGAAAACCTGGTCCGCCGCATCGGCTACTCCCCCGAACTGGCCAGCGTGGCCATGGAGAGCCTGGTCACCGCCGACCGTCCCCCCACGGGAGTATTCGTCGCCAACGTAAATGGGGCCATCGGTGCTCTTACCACCCTGCGCCGCCTGGGCTTGCGGGTCCCCGAGGACATCTCCGTCGTCGCTTATCACGACGTGTGGGTGGCGGAGCACACGTGGCCTCCGTTGACGACAGTCAAGCTGCCGTACTACGAGGTGGGAGTGCAGGCTGTCCGTTCGTTGATCGCGCAACTGGCGGGGAGCCCCGGCCAAGACATCGTCGTGCGCGACCCGGCACCACAATTAATCCTGAGGTCGTCCACAGCCCCCCCTGTCAATGGGGCGGGCTGACTGAAAAAACGTTTGCTCAAATCCTATCCTCTGGGCTAAGGTGTAAGCACGACGTCAGGGCAACCTTCTCTTGCTTGTGCGTGCCCCATCTGCGACCGGCACGGTTCGGCGCGTCCACGGCGTCTTCGACTGAAGAAAGCTGAGATTGACGACGGTGCAGAGTGGCATTGGCGAGAGTTGAAACAGGCACGGCACCAGCGTCATATAGGTCTGAGCAGGGCGGCAACGCAGGTTCCTCTGAGCATTTTTCCCCTGAGCAGGCGGCGGTCGGGCACCGGGCGCGGTTGGGGCGTCGAATGCTGGCTAACCATCACCAGCAGCGCTCCAACTGCGCCCAGCCTGTAACGGCAGGCGGGCACCCAGGCGGTCCCGCCACGAGCCGAGGTGCGGCGGCGCCGTGGTTGATTTTCGCCATTGTCTCGATTGCCCTTTTTATGTCATCCCTGGACGGGACGATCGTGGCCACCGGCCTTCCCACTTTGCGCCATGCCCTGCATGCGCGCCTCAACTGGACCGTCTGGACCATGACTGGCTATCAGCTGGGCCTGGTGGTGGCCTTTCCCATCGCCGGACGGGTAGCCGACAACGTGGGGCGCAAGAGAGTCTTCGTGGCTGCCGCCATCCTGTTCACGACCAGCTCCCTGCTCTGCGGGTTCGCACTTAACATCGGTATGCTCATCGGGCTTCGGGTCGCCCAGGCGGCCGGCGCAGCGGCTTTTATGCCGGCGGCCAGCGGCATGGTCATGGAGGCGTTCGGCGAGAACCGGCACCGTGCGCTCGGTTTGTTCTCGAGCATCTTTCCCCTCGGCGCCCTCGTCGGTCCCATCGTTGGTGGCATCATCCTCGCCACGTGGTCGTGGCGAGGCCTGTTCCTGGTCAACGTCCCCATCGGCCTGGTGTTCACCATCTTGGCCTGGCGGTTCCTACCGTCGTCGGCCAGTCAGGGAGGGCGGCCCGACTTCGTCGGTGCACTGCTGCTGGGAGGCGGGGTCCTCGGGCTGATGCTCGCTATTACGGACGCGGGCAACAGCGCCGTGGGCCTAACGTCACCGACGTGCGCCTTCCCGCTGCTGTTCGCCGTCATATGCGGCTGGACGTTCATGCGCCACTGCACCCGGGCCGAACACGCCCTGATCCCGGTGCACCTGCTCAGAGGTCGCGTCTTCGCCGCTACTAACGCGCTCAACCTGGTCTGGGGCGCATGTGCCATCGGGTTCGGCTCGCTCGTACCGCTCTTCGCTGAAGACAGATATGGGCTCACTCCCCTGGCCTCGGGCACGCTGCTCACCGCACGCGCCATCGGCGAAATAATGCTGGCCGTTTTTGCCGCCGTGCTCATTCACCGCACGGGGTACCGGGTACCCATAATCTTCGGCATAGCCCTGATCGCAGCGGGCCTGGCCATGATTGCCACCCGCCCTGAGCTCCTCTCGCCCTACGTCTGGCTGACGATCGGGGCCTGCATAACCGGGCTCGGGACCGGGTTGTCGGCCCCGGCTGCGAATAACGCCTCTATCGAGCTGGCCCCCGACGACGTCGGGGCCATCACCGGACTGCGGGGCGCGGCACGCCAGGGAGGCGCCATCATCGGGATTGCCCTGGTCACGTCCATCGCCGCTCATACCGGCCATGAGATCCAGAGCCTGACGAAGGCCTTTTTCGTGCTGGCCGTCCTGCTCTTGTGCATGGTGCCGGTGGTGTTCCTGGTGCCTGACGGCCGGCGCCACTCGGTCGGCGCCGGCGCATTGTCGCCGCAGCCCAGCCCAGCCTAAAGCGTTTCTCTGTTTTCGTCCGGGTGCGCACGTTAGAGCGCGCCGATCTGGTGACGTTAAGGTGACCTGGTTGCTAAAAGTGGTGCTGGGAATGCTTTTGGCCACCAAATGACCTTGCGCCACCCGATCGAACACCCTGAGGCGCCCTCGTCCTATCTCCACTGCTCCGGACACCGCTGAAGGGCGAGATTCAGCAACTTCCTCGCCAGATCTCAACCGGTCTTAAGCCGGCGTCCCGACTCTTCACCTACAGCGCTAATGCGCGCTGGTGAAGAGACGAGGAAATAAGGCCGAAACGGCGGGCCACGACAGACGGTCTTCGGCCAGTGACGGCCAGGACACCGGTGCACTGGAAGGATTTCACCGAGGCCCGGTACCCGACGATTGATGACTTTCGGGCGGCGATCCGTCTAGCCGGCACCAGTCGAGGTCCCCCGTTCGCGGCCGGATAGGTGAAGCAATGTGCGCAACATTTGGAGAGTGGCTGCGGAAGGGCCGGCTGAGGGCCGGAAGGAAGGGCGTTGTCGGCACCTCCTTTTTGACCATTGCCCTCCTCGTTGGGTGGGCTCCAGCCGTTAGCGGCGCGGGCCTACCTCCAGCCGCCCACCCTCGTAGTACCACCCGGATAATTGTGGAGCCCGACCCCTTCGGCACCATAAGTAAATACCTTTTCGGCGCCGACCTGTTATGGGCTTACAACGAGGAGGGTGCCTTTGACCCGACCACCGACGCCTTCTACCCGGCCTTTGTGGCCAGCCTGCGAGGGCTGGGCATCACCAGCCTGCGCTACCCGGGAGGCACCTCCTCCGATAGCTTCGACTGGCTGCGGGCCGTCGGCCCCGAAGCCGAACGTCTCGTCAACGAACCCTACGGCATGCAGTACACCCGGATTTCCAACATCTGCTGCGACCTCGACGGGCCGGTGGCATCGGCGGTGGGGCCGGACGAGTTCGGGCGGTTGCTGGGCCAGTCCGGTGCCGCCGGCAACATCGTCGTCAATTTCGCCACCGGTACTACTCAGGAGGCGGCCGATTTCGTGGCCTACATGACGGCACCGCTCAGCACCCACCCCTCTTCCAACCCGGCCAACGCCAGCTATTGGGCCGCGTTGCGGGCCAAGAACGGGCACCCGGCACCGTACGACGTGCCTTATTGGGAGGTTGGCAACGAGCAGTTCTTCCCCGGCCAGTATGGTTGGCGGTCCGGGCAGGTGGTGAGGGTCGGGCGGCACAGCACTCCATGCCCGGCCTCGCAAATGGCCACCTGCCTCTACGCTTTTGGGGGCACCACCCACTTTTCTCCCCAGCCGCTGGGGACTTTCGCCAACGAGCTGAGGTCCGCTTCTCACTCGACGGGTGCCCCGCACCAACGGTTCTATGTGTACTTCCCCCCGGTCGTGGCGAGTAGCGTTGCCGTCTTCGTCAACGGCCACGCCTGGGCCCAGGTGCAGAGCCTGGCCGCCGCCGGCCCTCGAGCGCAGGTGTACGAAGTGACGGCCATAAACGGCGAAATTGCGTTTGGCAACGATGTCCACGGGGCGATCCCGCCCAAAGGGGCGGAGATAAAAGCGAGCTACGATTCCGGCCCGCACGGTGGGTTCGTCCAGTTCTATGCGGCGATGAAAGCGATGAACCCGACCATCCACATCTGCGAGACCGAGGAGACGAACAGCGCCTTCCTCGAAATCATGGGCAAGAGGTACCCTTACGACTGCGTCGAGCTGCACGAGTACGCCAAGCCCACAGACATTCACGCCCCCATGGCGGAGTACGAGGAAAGCCTGATGGCCACCCCGGTCACCGAGGGTGCCACACTGGCCGCATTGCAAGCCGAGACCCGCCGCTACTCGGGCCGGGACGTCCCTGTGGTGATGACCGAGTACGGCCAGCTGGTCACGCCTATGCCGGAGGCCGACCCCCGGTTCAACCTCTCCCTGGACGAGGCGCTGTTGATCGGGGCTCAACTAGAAGAGTGGGCGGTACATGGCGTGCCCCTGGCGGAAAAGTACCTCCTCGATTCGGTGCCCTTCATGGGTACTTCCCCATACACAGGTTTAAGCACTTACAGTGCCATGCTCGCTGGTCCCGGCCCGGATTTCCTCGTCGAACCCACCGGCGAAGTCCTCGGGCTGATGTCCCGCCTCGCCGGTGCGCAACTGCTGCGGTCCGCGGCCACCAATGACCCCGAAATTGCCCCGGACATCAACGCGCCTGACCTCTGGGTCATGGCCGCCGCAGGCCGGGGGGGAGGAATAGACCTTCTCGTTGTCAACGCCAGCCCGGTCAACTCGGTGCGCAGCCACGTTGAAATCAACGGTGTGCTACACAAGAGCCGCACGCACGTACTGTTGCTCGACGGCCCCAGCCCGACCGCGTATAACACGCCCGAGAACCCGGACAATGTGACCACGGTGTCCACTACAGCCGAAGTTGGGAACGGAGATTTTTTCTGGACCTTCCCGGCCCACTCCATCACCATGCTGCAATTATGGCGACAGCCGCCTGAGTTCCTGGCCGCCGGCAAAGGTCAGGCAGTGCCCAGCGGCGGTACCCCTGGCCACCCGGCGCCCGGCTCTCAGATCTCCTCGTAGAGCGCCTCGCCTCGCCGCAGCCGCGCCGCTATGCGCACCACCTGGGCCAGTTCCCGGCGCGTCGGGGTGTGAGCGGCCAGAAAACGAGCAGTGCCGGAGAGGATAAGCGCTTCCTGCTCCGAACCCGGGGGCCAAGCGTCGGCCTGGCGCACCGCGGCTTCGAAGGTCTGGAACCAGTGAAACTCGGCGTCCTCAGAGAGAAGAGCAGAACCAAGGGCCCGGACCACCGAGGGGGCATCACCGCCCGACCGCAACCAGCCGTAGACGATGGCGCCGGCCTCGTCCACCATCCCTTCCTGGTTGAAACAGTTGTGAAGTTGGGCGAGGTCGGGCCGCTCATTCCCGGGCGCGCGAGCTCCGGGCAGCCGGGCCGCGGGGACATTGAGGAAGCGGTCGAGGAAGACCTTCATTGCCCCCTGATAAATACCCCGCACTAGCTCCGGCGTGGGGTTGCGTGTGACCATCTGGTGGACGGCGTTGGCAGTTGTGAAACCGTGGTGGACGACGTCCCAGTCACCATGATCGTTTTGCACGTGGAACCGCGTCAGACGTAGCGCGGCTGCGTAGGCCACCGCCCGGGCCAGCTCCTCGGCGCTGGCACCGTCCTGTGCGCTCTTGCCGATCGACGCCAGAATGTCGGCCGGGTCGTCCCCCAGGACGGCCCAGGCCAGGGTGTCGACCATCTTGGTGGTGTCGCCGTCACCGGCTTCCCTGTTCGTTGTGCCATAGTCCCCGTCTGCCGGCCGCTCTTGTAGCGCCTTGAGCATCACCGCGATATCGTCGGGATGGCGCCATTCGCCGGTCTCCTCTGCCCTACCGGCCCGGGCCGTTTCGTGGGCCAGAGTGGGCAGGACCTCGCCGGCTTGTCCCCACCCGAGATGCTCGAGGACCTCAAACGCCTTGTTGGTGAAGTCGATCGTGTGCCCGCCGTCGAGGAACAGGTGGTCCGTCGCTGCCGCTCCCATTAGGCCCACCATTTCGCCCCCGCTGGCGCCTTGCCCCGTGGCCGTGGCTAGCACCCGTTCTGCCGCGTCGCCGTTGCGCGTTTCGATAAAACGCCGGTACCAAGACAAGAGCCGTCCAGACGGGACGGCGGCTTCAAGAGGCGCGAGCGGGAAACGAGGCGGGCGACCCCGAGTGTCCCTCGACACAAACGCCAGCCCGTGCACGAGAGCGAGAGGCCGGTCCTCGGGCTCGAGACGAGGCAGCACGTTGGCCATAGCCGTCAGCACGGTCAAGCCCGCACCCCACCCATCCTCCCGGTTGCGGACACCGAAGGCGACGCCGGCCCGGATCGCTTCTAGCGCCGCTTGCTCAGGGCCGAGCACCTCCGCCAGCCCCAGCACCGCTTTGGCGATCACCAGCGTCAGCCCCTGCTCGAGGCCCTCGTCTAGCCGGCGCAAATGCCGTCGTGCCGGGTCCGCTTCCGGCCGCAAGGCGACCACCACGTCGCCCCCGTCGACCTCGACGCCGTGAGCGCGGACGTCGTCGGCGAACGGGTCCAGTGTGCCGCCCGAGACGAGGTCGAAGCGGGCGTGGTGCCAGTGGCAGGTAAGCAGCCCGTTCTCTACGCTGCCGCGGTGGAGCGGGAACCCCATGTGGGGACAGCGGTCATCGACGGCATAAGCCTTACCCTCACACAGGAAAACGCACACCGGCGTCGAGCCCACCTTTCCAGTGAGGTAACCCTTGGCCTCCAGTTCGTCAAGGGTCCCTACGCGCTCCCGCAGACCGGGACCGGCGACGTCTACTTGCTGGGCATCCTGCATCGTCATGTCAGCGTTATCCTCTCTGGCTTCGACCCGAATTGCTCGCGTAGCCACCCTAAAACATCAAGTTTGGTTGAGGTCAAGCATCTCGTTGCGGCCGGCGTGGAAAAAAGCCTGGGGATGGCGATTGGCGCCGGCCTTGACCTGGAAGCGTGGCTGGCCTATGCCAACCTGGGTTACGCGGCGTTGGAGCGTCTCGACCTGCTCACCATGGCGGACTGCTATGAGACCGGTCTGGGGTATTGCCACGACCGCGACCTGCGGGCACGTACCACGTCTATGGAGGTAGGGCTGGCGGAGGCCCGGTTTTGGTCGGGCCGGTGGGACGAGGCCGCGGACCTGTGCGGGCCCGCATTGACCACTTCTGACGTCTTCCGGATCACCGCGCTGGCGATCCTGGCGCGAATCAGGGCCCGGCGCCGCATGTCGGAGATTTGGCCATCATTGGACGAGGCTTTGGCCATCGCCGGAGATGCGGACGAACTCCAGTACTGGGGCGTTGTGGCTGCCGCTCGGGCCGAGGCCTGCTGGCTCGGCGGCCAGGACGACCGGGTGACGGCCGAGCTCCGCCAGGCGTTCGAACTGGCCGTGGCCGTGGACAGCTCGTGGTGGATCGGGCAACTGGGATGGTGGCTGTGGCGGGCCGGTGAACTGACTACCGCGCCCCCGCGGCCTTTTACCTTGCAAATCAACGGAGATTGGAAAGCGTCGTCAGAAGAATGGTCCACACTCGGCTTTCCGTATGAGGCGGCGATGGCCCTCGTCGATAGCCCCGACGAGCGCGACGTACGCGCCGCTGTGGACATTTTCGATGGGTTGGGCGCCTTAGCCTCCCGTGAGTTCGCTGCTCAGCGGCTGCGTTTGCTGGGAGCGGCCAGCATCCCGAGGGGCAAGCGGGCCTCGACCCGGCGCAACCCCGGTGGCCTCACGGACCGGGAGGTCGAAGTCCTCGCGATGGTGGCTCGCGGTATGCAGGACGCCGAGATCGCAAAAACGATGTTCCTATCCACCCGCACGGTCAGCCATCATGTTTCCGCCATACTGGCCAAGCTCGGAGTCGCGTCTCGCCGCGAGGCGGTACAGATAGCTGGCCAGCTTCTGACGCTGCCTTCTCAGGGGTAATGGGGCTGCCGCTAAGCGGAATTGCAAGTGAGTGGTGAAGCTCAGGGCCCAAGCACGTCGTCGAGGAAGGCAATGGCTTTGGGATAGGCGTCGAGCATGTTCTTCAACTTGACGAGGCCATGACCTTCGTCCTCGTATATGAGAAGTTCGCAACGCACATCACTTTGACGGAGCTTCGCCACCAGCTGCTCGGCCTCGCTGACCGGGACACGGGGGTCGTTGCGGCCGTGTATGACGAACAAGGGCGCCCTAATAGCGTCGACGCGCGTTATGGGCGATGCGGCAATGAGGAACTCACGGTCGTGTTCGAGCGAGCCGTACTCGCGCTCGCGGTGCGCGCGCCGGTAGTCCGAGGTGTTCTCGAGGAAGGTAACAAAGTTGGCTACGCCGACGATGTCGACACCGGCCGCCCACAGGTCTGGCTGGAACGCCAGCCCGGCCAGCACCATGTACCCACCGTACGAAGCGCCCCACAAAGCGGCCTTGTCCGCCCCTAGGCCCGACCTCGCTATCCACGCATGAACGGCAGCCAAGTCCCGGACAGAGTCGAGGCGGCGCGTGGTGTCATCGAGTGACGCGTAACGTTTGCCGTACCCCGTCGACCCACGGACGTTCGGCACGATAACGGTGTAACCGGCGCCCACAAGGCCCTGCACCACGGGGTCGAAGAGCAGGACCGCCTGCGACTCGGGACCGCCGTGGACCTTGACGACGACCCGGCCGTCCGGGCGATGATCCCGTGGACGGAACACAAAAAGGGGGATCCGCTCGCCGTCGAAGCTCTCAATCACCACCCGTTCCGGCGCTACCAATTGCTCGGGCGGCACAGCACCAGGAGTGGACGTCAGACAACGCGTTTGCTTTGTCTGCCGGTCGTAAACCCATACGGTAGCTGGGGCGCGGGGCGTGGTCAGTGTATAGAAAAGGCGCCGGCCGTCGGCCGAGAGGACCGGGTCGGGGACCACATCAGTGAGCACGCCCGGCTCTGCGAACTGAACGCTCTCGCCCTCCCCGAGGCCATTTGTACCGAGGAGCTGGACCTCGCTGGCGCCATCCCGGTTGGTTATGACCGCCAATGTCTCCCCGCTGCGGCTCGAGATAACCCGATCATCGTGGTCCTGGCCGCTCCCGGGTAGCGTGCCTGTCGCCCCGGTTGCCAGGTCATGGCGGACGATGGCGCTGACGTTGCGGCCGACGCTGGACGAAGCGTAGAAGGTGCTTGCGTCGACCCAGGCCGGCGGTCCCACCAGGGCTGCCTCCGCCGGGTGGGGCAGGGGGTTGGTGGCCTCACCCGTGGCCAGCTCGACCAGTAGCAGATCGTCGTCGAGCGGGCGCGGCCCGGGACGGGTGACGGACACGAAGCGCCCGTCGGGCGAGAAACCGGACGCGGGCTGGCACCAACCGCCGCTGGCGAACACACGGCTGTGGTCACCCCGTCCCAAGTCGCAGACCCATAGGTCGAAGTCGACGCCGTTGGACTGGTTGGACACGTAAGCCAGGATCTGACCGTCGGCAGATATACCGGCGAAGTGATGGCCGTACTTTGGTTCCTCGGTCAACGGCTCCAGGTCCCCGGGCCCAGCGGGACGGTCGCCGGTGCTCTGCCGGTCCGGTTCCAGGTCGAGGAGGTAGAGCTGGTGGCGTTCGTTGCCTCCCGTGTCGACGGCGATAACGGCCCGCCGCTGGCCCGGGACGTAGTGGCCCGTCGTGACCGGTTCGGCTAGGTCGGTCAGCTGGCGTAACCCCGAGCCTCCGTCGAGCTCGTACAGCTGCATCGTCCCGGTGAGGTTGCTGCGGACCAGGAGCCGCTCAGGCGGCCCGGAGGTCACATCGACGTCGGCCAAGACGGCCGATTTGGCCTCGAGCAGTGCGGTAATCATGTCGTACACGCTGACCATTTTGCCTGTCCAGCCGACCTTCAGGAAAGCCTTGGATGGTCGGCGCTGGCCGCCGCGCCTTTGGCTCAAATGGGCCGGTCTCTATTAGACATGGAGGTCGTGGACTTTCGTCAAGAGAACCCGTCTGCCCAGATTGGAGCGCCATGCTCTCGGTAAAGGCCGTCATTTCTACTTATTGCTTCGTCGAATCGCCGAGCGGTCTCGCTCAGGTCCTCTGGTTGGACCTGGAGAGCACCGAGGACGAAGACGTCGAGGCGTGGGTCGAGGGTGTCCGAGTGGCGTGCCCGGTGCGGTGGCAGGGCCGGCTGGCAGCCGGGACCCCCCAGCGCGCTCAGGTGGCGGTCTTGGCTCCCGAGGGCACCGGCAACGGTGACGCGCTGCCGATCGAGGCAGTAGCTCGGGGGCATGGTGGCGAAGCGCGCCAACGAGCCGAGCTGGAGGTGCGCGAACCAGGCTGGACCATGTACATGGTCTCGCATTTCCACTACGACCCCGTGTGGTGGAACACGCAGGCGGCGTACACGTCTGGTTGGGACGACCTGGTGTGGGCACAGGACAAACGGGACACCTTTCAGCACACTGGGCTCGTACTGGTCGAGGCCCATCTCGAACGGGCCAGGCTCGACCCGGACTACAAGTTCGTGCTGGCCGAGGTCGACTACCTGAAGCCGTTCTGGGATCTTTACCCTGACCGGCGCGAAGAGCTACGCCGGCTAATAGCAGAGGACCGGTTGGAGATTGTCGGCGGCACCTACAACGAGCCGAACACCAACCTCACGGCCTACGAGACGGCCGTGCGGTGCGCGGTGTACGGCGTGGGGTTCCAGCGGGAGATCTTCGGGGCTTCTCCCGAAAGTGCTTGGCAATTGGACGTTTTCGCCCACGACCCCTCTTTCCCGAGCGTCATGGCCAACTGCGGGGTCACGTCGAGCTCCTGGCCCGCGGCCCGTTCCACCAATGGGGGCCCAAGCACCACACAGGGTCGACGACTTGGATGCAGTTCCCGAGCGAGTTCGAGTGGCTGAGCCCGGACGGCAACGGGCTGCTGACCAGCTATATGCCGGACCACTATTCGGCCGGTTGGCAGCTCGACCTGGCCAATACCCTGGAAGAGGCGGTCGACCGGGCCTACAGCCTTTTCTGTGACCTCGCCGCCGTATCGGCGACCAAGGCCACCATGCTCCCAGTAGGTACCGACTACACGCCGCCCAATCGATGGGTCACCCAATTAGCCAGGGAATGGTCTGAACGCTACGTATGGCCCCGCTTTGTACCCGGATTGCCCAAGGAGTTCTTCGCCGCCGTGCGGGCCGAGCTGGCGGAGACGGGCCGGGTGCCATCGCCACAGACAAGAGAAATGGGGCCGATTTACACGGGTAAAGACGTCTCGTTCATCGACACCAAGCAGGCCAATCGCCTGGCGGAGGCTACTCTGATAGAAGCCGAGAAATTGCTTGCCTTTGCTCTCGCCCTCGGTGACGATTATCCCGAACGAGCGGCAGACAAGGCTTGGCGCCAGCTGGTTTTCAACTCTCACCACGACGGGATAACGGGGTCAGAGTCGGACCAGGTCTACCTCGACTTGCTCGGCGGCTGGCGCGAAGCTTACGAGTTGGCCACCAGCGCCCGGGATTCTGCCTTCCAAGTCATCGCCTCTCGGATAGGAACGGGCAAAGCCGGGCCGAAGCTGGTCGTGTTCAACTCGCTGGCCTACGAAAGGAGCGACCTGGTCGAGGCCATCATCTCCTTACCCGAGCGCGGCGCCCGCAGCGTGGTCGTCCGCGATAGCGGCGGGAACGAAGTCGCCGCCCTCACCAGCCCCATCGCCTACCACCCGGACGGGACCCTGTCGGAAGTACGGGCACAGTTCGTGGCCACGGAGGTGCCCGGCCTGGGCTACCGTTCCTATGACGTAGAGCGCAGCGGCCAGTCGCCGGCGAACTGGGTACCCGTTGACGGGTTATCGGCCGCCAACGAACGGTTCGTGGTCGACGCCGACCCGGCTCGTGGCGGTTGCGTTAGCCGCGTCCTCGACCGCCGGTCGGGGCAGGACGTCCTGCCCGCCGGAGCGGTGGGGAACGAACTTCTGGTTTACCCGGAGTACCCGCAGCACCCAGAAATGACCGAAGGGCCTTGGCACCTGCTACCGGCTGGCCCAGCGGTCGGCTCCTCGGCCCGACCAGCCCGGGTGCACGCAGAGAGGTCCCCACTCGGAGAGCGCCTCGTAATAGAAGGGGAAATGGACGTCATGGCCTACACGCAGGTGGTGACGTTGCTCGCCGGCGCTGACCGGATATGTCTGCGGACTTACCTGCGCGGCTTCTCCGGGGTTGACCGCCTGGTCCGGCTACGCTTCCCGACCGCCATTAAGGGCGGTACTCCCCTGGCGGAGGTCGGCAACTCCGTGGTGGCCCGAAACTTTGGCTTTGCCGACGTTGATTCGGCTACGGCGCCCTGGACTCTTGACACACCGGCGCAGGGATGGGTCGGGCTGGGCAGCACCCTGACGGTGACTTTGGCCGACAACGGCGACACTTTTGCGTCCAGGGCTCTCGGCGTGGCCGAGGTAATCACGCCTTCGAATGCTCCGGCGGAACTTCAACCCGGCCTGCGCGCCCTGGTCATTGCCTTAGCAGCCCGAGGCGTAACGTCGTCTTGTACCGATGCCTCTTCCAACCGCTACGGCGGTCTGCTGGGCGACTCCAACCTGCCCGATGTTCGGATCTGCCTCGGCGGGCCAGAGGAAAACGAGCTCACTGCGTCAGTTTTAGAAAGTGCCGGGCCGGAGTTCCGTTCCGAGCTGGAACGCCAGCTGACGCAACGAGGGACAGCGCGGCTGTGGGTCCCGGCGGCTCGGCCCTTCAACGAGGTATGGGAACCCAACGCCGACGTCCGTGACCCGCGGGACCTGGCCGTCCTGGTCGTGGCCGGATCGGATGCCGCTGCCCTGGAACGCGAGATCGCTTCGCTTACGAACGAGGTCCACGACGGAGAGGTTCTGGTCGACCAGCCGGCGTCGCTTGCCGCGGGAGGGGCGGACGGGTTACCGAGCCGGGCGGCCGACTCCACCGTGGCCATCTTGAACCGTGGGACCCCCGGGTTCCTCGTCGATACTCAGGGAGCCATTCATATTTCCCTGTTGCGTTCCTGCACCGGTTGGCCCTCTGGAGTTTGGATCGACCCGCCGCGGCGGACCGCCCCCGACGGTTCGAACTTCGAGCTCGAGCACTGGGACCACGTTTACGAGCATGCCCTTGTGGCCGGAGCGGGCGACTGGAGGGACAATGGTTGCGCCTGGGAGGCTCTCAGCTTCAACACCCCCATGATCGCTCGCACCGAGGCGCCCCATCCAGGGGTACTGCCGGCCAGCGGTTCCCTGCTCCAGCTCGAGTGCCCCGGCAGGGAAGTGGTCCTGACGGTCCTGAAGCGAGTAGGTAACCCACTGGCAAAAGGAGAGACGGGCGAGCCCGAAGAGGACGAGGTTCGCCAAGTTCTCGATGAGGCGCCGGGGAACGGGGCGGAGACGGCGGAGGCGAGCGCCGGGGCCAAAGGAAATGGCCGCGCCGGTAGCACCGTCGAGCTCACGGCCCGGCTGTACGAGAGCGCCGGCCAGTCCGCGACCGCCACCCTTTCCGCCGGGCTTTCCTGGGCGATCGAAGACGCGTGGGGGGCCAACCTGCTGGAGGAGCCGGCCGAACCGCTCGACTGCACTAATGGCCGCCTCACCCTCGAGTTCGAGCCCGCGCAAACCCGTACGGTGCGGCTATTGCTCCGCCACGTCGGTACGGACGCCGAAGAAGGGCCGGAAATAGGAGCAAAAGCACCGACCATGGAGTTGGCCCAACCCACCTTCAGCAGGTACTGGCTCCATAACAAAGGCCCCGCCCCGATGGGCAACCAGCTGCTGGCTGTGCACATCGGGCCTACTTCGGTCCGTGTACGGCGCGAGGGCAACGCAGCATCGCTGGTGGCGACCGTTTCCTCTGGAGCGGTAGAGGAGAAACAGGCCAGTCCCTCGAAATCGTGGCCCCGCCGGGGTGGGAAGCGGAGCCTCCGTCCAGGATTTTCAACCTGGCGCCGGGAGCGTACACGTCGCTGCCTTTCCGTCTCTCGCCTCCAGCCGACGCTAGGCCAGGGCGCTTTTTCGTGGCCGTGCGGGGACAGACCCTGCCGGCCAGGTGCAAGAAGACGTGGCCACGGTTGACCTTTTGCCCGTAGATGCCCTGGGGCCGTATCGGCCCGAAGGTGACGGCGACCAGACGGCGCCGGCTTTCGACCATCCCTCGACTCAGATCGGGGGCGAACTCGAGGCACGGCTGTCAAAAGACGGCTTGCTACTGGCACCGGGGTCCTCCGGCACCATCGATTTACTGGTAGCCAACCGCACCTCGAGCGAGCTGCGCGGTGAGGCTCAGTTGGTCTCCCCTATCGAAACGTGGCCGTACGTAGGGCCGTGGACGCAAGGTTTCGTAGTGCCGGCCGGTGGGCGGGCCGAGGTGCCGTTCTCGATATCCGTCCGGCAGACGCCGAGCCCCTTACTTCTTGGTTGTTGGTAAAAGTCATGTACTTCGGCCGGCTTTGGTACTCGCCCGCGGTGCCCCTCGAGGTCCGCCCTTGACACCTGAACCTTTCATGCCTGAATGCCTGAACCCTTGATGATCGGGGCGCAGGGGTATGAGGCCGTTGGCTGGGTGTTCGGTGAACCCGTGACCCAGGAAATGCTGGCCACCTACCTTGAACATCACACCGCCCCGGCGGCGGTGGGTGCAGCGCCGCCGCGACGTCCAGATGGGCCGTTCGAGCTGTAATTAGCGCCATGTTGGCCCGTCAGGGGGCGGCCCGGCGGGGCTTGCCCACCGAGAGCGACTTGCCGGCGGCGGTGGCGGACGAGCTGGTCGGCGACGGCGCCCTGCCGGAGGCCGAAGTGCTGGCTTACTTCGAGCGCAACCGGCACCGCTACGAGCAACCGGAACACCGACGCGTTCGTCACGTGCTCTGCGAGGGTGAAAAACAGGCTGGCCTGGTGGCCGACAAGCGCGATCGGGACACCTTTAAGCGTTCTGGCCGGGCAGTTTTCGGTCGATGCGGGCTCGAGGGGGGCGGGTGGCGACCTAGGTCGGCTCAAGCGGGGCGAGCTGGCCGGCGAGATCGAAGAGCTCGTGTTCGGCGCCAAAGGAGGCGAGGTGATCGGGCCGGTTCGGAGCCCGTTTGGTTGGCACGTCCTCGTCGTCGAGTCCATAGAACCGGGCGGTGTGGCCGACCTGGCCACTGTCCGGGACGAGATCGCGGCTGAACTGGCCAAGCGGCGCCGGCGTGAGGCCTACGTGGCCTGGCTCGAGCGGCGGGCGCTCGATGGCATCACCATGGCGCCTGGTTACGAGCACCCTTTCCGGCCCGATTTTCTGGAATGGGCGCACCGGCACTGAGCCCGGGGTAAGGCTGACCGTGCCGGCTTGGACGTGCCCACAATGCCAGCGCCAGTTCGGGCGGCGAGGCCAGTCCCATGAATGCGCCCCGGCCATGTCCTAGAAGAGTATTTTTCGACGGGCCGGCGCATGAACGCCCTATTTTCGAGGCGGTCATGGCCCTATGCGCCAGGTGGGGCGGTCCCGTGGAACCTGTTTCGGTTGGGATTTTCTTTAAACGTGCCCGCAGCTTCGCGGAATTACGGCCGATGACGAAATGGGTGGCTCTGTCGTTCTCGTTGCCGCGGCCGGCGGGGCACAAACTGATCAAGCGCAAAGTGATGAATTACAACGGGCGCTATTACCATGTAGCCAATGTGGCCCGGCCGGAGCAACTCGATGGCGATCTCCTCGGGTTGCTTACCGAGGCGTACCTGAGCTCTCCCGAGTAGAGGTCACAAGAGCCTCGTAACCTGATCCATGTGCTCTACTTGCACCGGTCATCCCGGGCGGACTACCTCGTAGAAGCGCTCGGGGACGTCCTCCTCCAGCCGTTGCCGGACCCCATGTCCCGCGACGTTGTGGCCGTACCCGCACGCGTGGTGTCGAGCGTTGGCTGACCCAGCGCCTATCTCAGCGGCTCGGGGCAACGCCGGGGGAGGGAGGACGGCGTGGCGGCCAATATCGAATTCCCTTTCCCGGGCGTATTGATTGCCTCGGCTATGAGGGCGGCCGGAGCGGCCGCAAGCGGGGCGTCCCGGAGCGGTCGCCGTCGCCGACCCCTGGTCCCCTGAGCGTTCGGTTTGGCCCCTGCTCCAGCTGGTCGACGAGCACCTCGATGACCCCCTCATGCGCCCGCTGGCTGCTCACCTCCGCGCCTCTTCGCCGGCGCCACCGGGCGGTACGCCGCGCGGGTTCACGTTGGTTCGGCACCTGGCCGACCTTTTCGACCAGTACGCAGTCCACCGCCCGGGCATGCTGGCGGCGTGGGGAACGGCACGATGAAGGCACCCTTACTTCGGCCCGGCCCGAAGACTGGCATGGCAAGCCGAGCTATGGCGCCTACTGCGCCGGCGCCTGGTCGTCCAGCCCGGCCGAGCGCTTCGAGTCCGCCCCCCGCCGCATCGAAGCCGAGCCCGGCCTCGTCGACTTACCGCAGCGGGTCTCGCTATTTGGCCTCACCCGCCTGCAGTCCAGCCACCTCGACGTCCTGAAAGCGATAGCCGTTCACCGGGATGTGCACCTTTTCCTCCTCCACCCGTCTCACGACTTGTGGGAAGAAGTGGCTTCGAGAGCGCCGCACCCGCCGCCCAGCTTGCTCAGGAAGGACGACCGACGGCGCGGCTGCCGAAAAACCCTCTGCTGCGTTCGTGGGGACGCGACGCCCGCGAGATGCAGCTGGTCCTGGCGGGTCACGGGATAACGGGCGGGACACGCCGCCCGTTCGATGCCGGGGAAATGGCCGAAACCCTCCCCGGCCAGATCCGGCGGACATTCGTGCTGACAGGACACCACCTGGCTCTCAGGCACCTGGCTCTCAGGCGCCTGGCTCTCAGGCACCTCGCTCTCAGGCACCTGGCTCTAAGGCACCTGGTGATCGAGCGCCGGTGGACGCAAAAGACCCACGACCACTGCTGGCGGACGACGACGACAGCTTGCGGATGCATTCGTGCCATGGCCGCGCCCGCCAGGTCGAAGTTGTCGCGAGGCGGTCTTGCACCTGCTAGCGGACGACCCGCCCTCGAGCCCCGCGACGTAATCGTGATGTGCCCCGACATAGAACTCTTCGCTCCCCTCGTCAGCGCCACCTTTGGGGCCGCCAGCTTGGCCGGGACGCCTCAGCTGAGGGCGCGGCTGGCCGACCGCTCGCTGCGCCAAACAAACCCCCTTTTGGCTGTGGCTGCGCATCTGCTGGAACTGGCGGAGAGCAGGGTGACTACGTCCGACGTCCTCGACTTTGCCTCCCACGAGCCGGTGGCGCGGCGCTTTGGGTTCGACCTAGACCAGGAGGCCCTTTCTCGCATAGAGCGTTGGCTGGCAGGCACGGGGGTCCGTTGGGGCCTGGACGGGCCTCATCGGGCACCGTGGAAGCTCGAGCGGGTGGAGGCGGGCACGTGGCAAGCCGGCATTGACAGGCTCCTGCTGGGTGTGGCCATGGCAGAAGACGAACGGCTCTTCGGGGGTACGCTCCCGTTCGGCGACCTTTCCAGCGACGACATCGACCTGGCGGGGCGGCTGGCCGAGTTGGTTGACCGTTTGCAGGTGACCCTCGACGACCTGTCCGGGCCGCAAACCGCCCCATGCTGGGCCAGAGCGCTGATCGAGGGGACGGCCCGGCTCTCGGCTTGGGAACCCGCCGAAGCGTGGCCGGGGGAAGAGGTCCGCCGCGCCTTCGAAGACTTCCGCCCCCGCACCGTCGCCAGACGACGATCGTACGGGCGGGACCGATGGAGCCTACGACGGGGGCGTGGAGCTCGATTTATCAGAGGCACCAGAGCTGCTCGCCGACAGGTTGCGGGGCCGCCCCACCCTCCCAACCTCCGGACCGGGGACATGACCATCTGCACCTTGGTGCCCATGCGCTCGGTGCCGCACCGGGTGGTTTGTTTATTGGGGCTGGATGACGGGCTCTTTCCTCGCCCTGGGGACCAGGACGGCGACGACCTGTTGCTGGCCGACCCGTACGTGGGGGACGAGACGTTCCGAGCGAGGACCGTCAGCTCCTCCTGGACGCCCTGTTGGCGGCGACCGAACACCTCGTTATTACGTTCGAGGGGCGGGACCAGCACCTTAACCAGCGGCGTCCTCCGGCGGTACCGGTGGCTCAGCTCCTCGATGTGGTGGACAAGACCGTGCGCCTATCGGACCCGGGCAGAGCGGCCCGGGAAATGGTGGTGGTGAACCACCCGCTCCAAGCGTTCAACCCGATCAATTTTGTCCCCCGAATGCTCAATAGACGGATTCCTCGCGTTCGACGATGCCCGTTGGAAGGGGCGCGGGCAATGTGTGGGGACCGCCAGCCAAGACAGAGATTTCTGACCGAGAGGCTGCCCTCCACCGGGAGCCCTACGGTGGCGCTGAGCTCGCTCGTGCGCTTCCTGAACGCCCCGTCAGGGCGTTCTTGCGGGAGCGGTTGGGCTTCTATGCCGCTGATCTCCCCGACCAACCGAGCGATGCGCTGGTGGTGGAGATGGGCCCCCTCGAACGATGGGCGTTGGGGGACAGGCTGCTCGAGGCTCGGTTAGGGGGTGCTGACCTGGACAAGGCGCTGATGGCCGAGCGGGCCGTGGGCTCCTCCCGCCGGGCCCGCTCGGGAAGCGGCGCTTAGCGACGTTAAGGCTGTGGTCGAGGCGCTGGTGGCCGAGGTCGACAGCCTCCCGTGCGGCCATGATCAACCCGTCCCCGTCGAAGTCAACGTAGATCTGCCGGGAGGGTGCTCGTTGGTGGGCACAGTTCCCGGGGTCCACGGGAGCACCGTCCTGCGGTGCACCTATTCCAAGCTCGGGCCAAACACAGGATGAGAGCGTGGGCGATGTTCCTGGCCCTCAGCGCCGCTTTTCCCGAGCTCGCACCCTCGGCCGTGACTGTCGGCCAAGCGACCGGAAGTTCGCCCGGCCGCCCTCGCCTGAGTACGTTCACACTGGAGCCTCTGGCGGAGGGACCCGACGCCCTCCGTTCCGAAGCCCTCACCTTGCTCGACGTCCTCGTAGACCTTTATCAACGGGGAATGCGAGAACCCCTGCCGATTTACTGTGCGACATCGGCGGCATGGGCCACAGCCCGCTGGCGCGATGAAAACCCGTACGAACCATCCCGGACGCAGTGGACGTCGGCTTTCGATGATTTCCCCGGGGAGGACTCCGAGCCCGAGCACCTCGCCGTCCTCAGAGCCGCGGTCACTTTCGAGCAAGTCCTGGAGTGCCCGGCCGGCCCGAAGAGACGGGACGTGGCTGGGCTACGACTGAGAACAGCCGGTTCGGGCGGCTGGCCACGAGGCTGTGGGGCCCGTGCTACGGCGTGAGCGCCCCCGGGAGCATTGACGGTGCAGGACGAACCGCGCCATTTCGACATCTGCGGCCCGCTGCCCGGGCCGGGCGTGACCATTCTCGAGGCCAGTGCCGGCACCGGGAAGACCTTCACGATTGCGGCCCTGGTAATGCGGCTGGTGGCCGAGGGCGTGGTGCCGCTGTCGGACATCCTGGCCGTCACATTCACTCGTATGGCCACCGGGGAGCTACGAGACCGGGTGCGGGAGCGGTTGGTCACGGCCGAGCGAGGCCTGGCCCGCTGGATGGACGCCGGCGAGGACCTGCCGGACGGCGACTTGGTACTCCAGTTGATGGCCGATGGCAGCCCGGAGTCGGTCGCCCTGCGCAGAAGACGCCTCACGGACCGCGCTGGCCAGCTTCGACGCCGCCACCATCACGACCACACATGGGTTCTCCCACATGGTCCTGGCCGCCTTGGGGGTATGGGGGGAAGTGGCAGCGGGCGCCGCTCTTCTAAAGACCCCACTGACCTGGTAGAGGAGGTAGTGGACGACCTGTTCGTGCGGCACGTGCTGCTTTCGGGGAGGGCGCCGTTCCGCCGGCGACAAGCGGTCGAGGCCGGGTTGGCGGCGGTAAAAACCCCGGACGCGCCGCTCGATCCTGCCGCCGACCCCGGGGATAGCACTTCGGCGGGACTGCGCCCGCGTCTTGGTGCGGCCACGCGCCGGAGGTCGGCCGGCGTCTGCTCGACGCCAACCTCCTGACATACGACGGTCTCCTGGTCCGATTGGCCGATGCTCTGGGCGATCACGAACGGGGGGCAACGGCATGCCTTCGACTGCGCCAGCGCTACCGCGTGGTGCTAGTTGACGACTTCCAGGACACGGACCCTTTGCAATGGGACGTCGTACGACAGGCGTTTGGGGATGGCTACACTAGGCTGGTCCTGATCGGCGACCCGAAGCAGGCGGTGTACTCCTTCCGTGGTGCTGATGTGTACGCCTACCTCTCGGCCGCCCGGGCGGCGGAGCCCCACCGGCGGTTCACGCTGGGACTGAACTGGCGCTCTGACGAGGGGCTGCTCGCCTCGTACGACGCCCTCATGAGCCCTCTCCATCTGGGCCACCCCGAAATCGTCTACCGCACCGCTTACGCCACCCCCGCCCACGGCCGGCCTGGTCTCCAGGGAGCTCCAGTCAGCGCCCCCCTCCGGGTGCGCTTGGTCCACAAAGCGGACCACCGTCTGGTGCGCACCCGAACGGGGTTATTGCAAAAGGACGGGGCGGTGAAGTTCGTAGCTCAGGACCTGGCCTCCGACGTCCTGGACCTGCTGAGCTCCGGAGCAAAACTCGTCAGCTGGACGGAGGAGGGCGAGCCGGACCGACCCGCCCGGCCCGTCAGGCCCGGTGACATCGGGGTCCTGGTCCGCACCAACCGCCAGGCCTCCATTGTGCAGGCCGCGCTGCGGGCGGCGGGAATTCCCGTAGTGGTGGCCGGGGCGTTGAGCGTCATGTCCACGCCGGCGACGCGGGATTGATAGACTTTCTTCGAAGCCCTGGAACAACCGACGGCGCGGTCCTTGGCCGTCGCTGCCGCCCTTACTCCGTTCATTGGGATGACCCGCGCCAGCTGGCCGAAGCCCACGAACGGACATGGGAGAAGCTTCACGCCCGGCTCCACCGATGGGCCGCGCTTCTGCGCCAGAGCGGGATAGCCACGCTCTTCGACCACATCCGAGTCAGCGAACGCTTGCCCAGCCGTCTGCTCACCAAGTCGACGGAGAACGGGTGCTCACCGACCTCGGCCATGTCGCTGAGCTGCTTTACGCCGAAGCGACGCAAGCGCAGCTCGGACTGGCCGCCCTGCGGGCCTGGCTAGCCCGCCGCATCAGCGAGGCGGGCTCAGAAGCAGCCGACCTCGAGCAACACAGCCGCCGGCTGGACTCCGACTCCGACGCCGTCGAGATCCTTACCGTCCATCGCGCCAAAGGCCTGGAGTTCCCGATCGTTTACTGCCCGTTTCTGTGGGACTCAGCGGTGCGCACCAACCGAGGGGGGCCAGTCGTGTTCCACGATGCCGCCGACGGTGACCGGCGCAAATTGGACCTAGGCGCAGAGCAAGGCGACCCGGTCTACGAGCGGCATTACTCCGACAGCCAGGCGGAGGACCGCGGCGAGGACCTTCGTCACCTCTACGTCGCACTTACGCGCGCCAAGCACCAGGCCGTGATCTGGTGGGCCGGGGCGAACGGCTGCCAATACTCGGCCCTCGGCCGGCTGCTGCTGGCCCGGAGCCCCAGCGGCGATGTCAAGACCGAAATAAGGGCGAGCGAGGCCAAGGATGCGAGGGTAGAGGCCGAACTGAACCGAAGGGCCGCCCAGGTGCCCAGCCTGATCAGTATCGAGCACTGCTCGAGCAGTCACCCGCAGCAGCCCAACCCGGATGGGCCCAACGAGGCGGGGCTGGACCTGCGGACCGCTTCGTTCGACCGTGACCTGGACCTCGGATGGCGACGCAGCTCTTACACCAGCATCACCGCCGAGGCCCACGGTGCGGTGAGCCCGGCGGTGTTGGTCGGTAGCGAGCCAGAAACCTCCGGGACGACCGACGAGCCCGCCGCCCGGGTGGCCCCTATGGCCCCGGTCGCAGGCGAAGGGCCCGTAGTGGCACCGAGACCGGAGAAGGGGGCACGCCGGCGTGGTCGGGGGTCCCGTTCGCTGCTCTCAGGAATGCCGGCCGGGGCCACCTTCGGCACTCTCGTGCACCGCGTGCTCGAAAAAGTCGACTTTGCCGCCCCCGATCTCCGGGACGAACTGCTCCAGTCCATCGACGCCGAGGCGGCTGGGTACGCCGAGGGCGCCGGCGGTGACCCTGTCCAGCTGGCCGTCGGCCTGGAGGCCGCCATGTCCATGCCTCTCGGTGGTTTGGCGGGCGCCACCCGCTTGCGGGACCTCGGCCGCACGGACCGCCTCGACGAGCTCGGTTTCGAGCTCCCGGTGGCCGGAGGGGACGACCCGGTGGGCGAGGTCATGCTTTCGGACCTGGCCAGGATGTTCTCCAGGCATGTACTCCCTGGACAGCCCCTGGCCGGCTACGCCACCGACTTGTCGAGCCCGCACATGGCGGCCCACTTAAGGGGTTACCTGACGGGCAGTCTTGACCTCGTGTTCAGGCTGCGGACCGGGGCCGGACGCGAAAGGTTCTTCGTCGTCGACTACAAGACGAACTGGCTCGGGGCTACGGGCGAGGAGCTGACGGCGTGGCACTATCGGAACGACGCGCTGGAAGCCGAGATGCGCCGCGCCCACTACCCGCTGCAGGCGATGCTGTACCTGGTCGCGTTGCACCGCTACCTGCGCTGGCGACTGCCGGGCTACGACCCGTCGGACAACCTCGGCGGGGCCTTCTACCTGTTCCTACGGGGGATGGCTTGCCCAGGTGCGGCGGCGGTGGACCCTCCCTGCGGTGTCTTCGCCTGGAGCCCTCCGACCGGGCTCGTGACGGGGCTGTCGGAACTGCTTGCGGGCCAAGCAGAGCAGACCGTGGGCCCAAATGAGCAGGCCCCCACGGCTCTGCCCCCCGTGGCATCGACGTGGTCGGCGCCGGGTACGGCATGCCGTTCTGGGACGCAGAGTGGCTCCTCAGAGGCTGCCCCGCGACCCAGAACTCGGCGACCGGACGTCGGGAGGCGGTGACCCGAGGACCGCGTTCGGCGGGGACGGGTGGCACGTGGGTGCGCGTAGGCGCATGGGCGGCACCCTGTTCCCGGATGAAAGACCCCTTTCTCGGCGCGGTTTACGGCTCTCGGCGCGTTTACCGCCGGATCTGGGCCAAAAATACGCCGAGAGTAGGCGATCGCGCCCAAACCGGACCGGAAACGAAGGCAACGTGGGGCTGGCCGGCGATGATGGGCCGGCGATGACGGACCGGCGATGACGGACCGGCGATGACAGGCGAGGACTTTAACGCCGAGCTCGTGCTGAGCATTGACGCCAACAGCACACTGGGGCAGTTCAACCGGGCCGGCGTCCTGGTAGCGGCGGACATCCACGTTGCCACCGCGCTCGGCCGGCTCGGAGGCGACGACGACGAGCTGGTGGCCCTGGCCGTCGCCCTGGCTGTCCGTGCTCCTCGTGTCGGCCACGTACTGGTCGATTTAGCGACCATCCGCCAAACCGCGGTGGTCAGCTTCGAGGAGGACGCCGACCTTGCCGGCCTGCCATGGCCTCCGGTGGGCACATGGCTGGACAGGGTCGGCTCTAGCCCGCTGGTGGCGACGGGTAACGGCGATGAGAGCGACCATCCCCTCCGGTTGGCCGGGACCCGCCTCTACCTCGACCGGTACTGGCGAGATGAAGAGGACGTGGCCCTGGACCTGATGGCACGTTCGTCCGGCACGCCCTTGTACGTGGACGAAGCCCTGTTGGCAGACGGCTTAGCGCGGCTTTACCCGGATAACATTTCCGGCCTCCAGGGCCAAGCCGCCGCCAACGTATTGCACCGGCTCATCAGCGTGATCGCCGGAGGCCCGGGCACCGGCAAAACCACGACCGTCGCTCGGGTATTGGCTCTGCTGGCGGAACAGGCCGCCCACCAGTCGCTGCCATTCCCCGTGGTTGCGCTGGCCGCCCCGACAGGTAAGGCCGCGGCCCGAATGGCCGAGGCCGTCCACCAGGAAGCCGGCCGGCTCGACGTGGACGAGGAGGTGCGGTCCTGGCTGCTTTCGCTGGACGCCTCGACCGTCCACCGGCTGCTCGGGCGCCGGCCCGGTACAGAGACACGCTTCCGTCACGACCGCAGCAGCCAACTGCCCTACGACGCGGTTGTGGTCGACGAGACGTCCATGATGTCGCTCCCCCTCATGGCCCGGCTGCTGGATGCCGTCCGCCCTGACGCCCGTCTCGTCCTGATCGGCGACCAAGAGCAACTCGCCTCGGTGGAGGCCGGGGCCGTCCTGGGCGACATAGTCGGACCGGCGGGCATGGCGGGGCTGGCGAGCATCGTAGGGCCGGCGGGCATCGTCGGGCCCGAACCTCCGCCGGCCGACCCGGCGCCGGCCGACCCGGCGCCGGCCGACCCGGGAGCGGCCGACCCGGGAGCGGCCGACCCTGGACGAATCGGCTCACTTCCCATCCGCCCACCTCCTATCGAGCGGTGCATAACGGTCCTGCAGTCGAACTATCGCTTCCGTGGCCCGCTGGCGGAATTGGCGCAGGCGGTGCGCAGCGGGGACGCCGACGGCGTCTTGCGCACCTTGACTGCACCGACCGATCCCGAGGGCACCAGCACGGCACTTTGGCTGGACATCGACGTAGCCACGGCTTCGCCGGCCAGCCTCGAGCCGGTACGCAACGCCGTGCTCAGGGCGCAGCGACCGCTGGCCAAGGCTGCCCTCGTGGGTGATGCGGCGCGCGCACTGGACGCGCTGGGAAAGTTGCGCCTGCTGTGCGCCCACAGGGAAGGGCCAACGGGGGCGGTCACCTGGAACGCGCGAGCCGAACAATGGTTGGCCGACGCCGAGAGCGGTCCCCCACCCGACGGCGGTTGGTACGTCGGCCGGCCCGTGATCGTGACTGCTAACGACTACGGCCTCGGGCTGTTCAATGGCGACACTGGAGTGGTAGTCCACGAGGGTACCGACGAGAGGGAGGGCGCCCAGCGAGTGGCGTTCAGGCGCGGCGCCGGGGTGGTAACAGTAAGCCCGGCTCGCCTGGGGGCCGTTGCGACCGCGTTTGCTATGACGGTGCACCGGGCCCAGGGGTCGGAGTTCGACGAAGTAGTGACGTTATTGCCCGGCGCCTCTTCCCGCGTTTTGACCCGGGAGCTCCTGTACACGGCCGTGACCCGCGCCAGGCACCGCGTCGTCCTGGTCGGCACGGAGGAATCGCTGCGGGCGGCCGTCAGCCGTCCGATCGCCCGCGCCTCCGGCTTGACATCGCGCCTATGGGTCAAATCCTCCTAAGGCGGCATCGCGCGTCGCGCCCCGTCGGGCTACGGTGCGTCCTGTGACAGAGCCCGGGCAGATAGAGAGACCAGCCGACCTGCCGAGGCTGAGCGTCAGTTGGGAGCGACTGTGCGCCGACGGCAATCTCTCTGGTCGCGACTGGAGCCGGGCCGCGCGGCCCTAGTTGACGACTGGTTGTCACGCGCGTTCGATTGGGCTGTGGCCGGCACCGGTCAGGGCACGGACAGGCCAAAAAAGGGCGGGAGGCTCGCAGCTCTAGGGGCCATGCGACGACGCGTCCAGGTCGACGGGGCGGAAAAGGGCCTTGTCCTTACGGCCGTAGGGAGCCTCGGGCGCGGCGACCTGGTACCCGCCAGCGACCTCGACCTGGTCGTCGTGCACGACGGCCGGCCCGACGTCAGAGAACTGGCGGACCGGTTGTGGTACCCGATCTGGGATGACCCAATGCATCTCGACCACAGCGTGCGGACCCTGCCTCAGGTGAGCCAGGCCGCGGAGTCGGACCTTAGGGTGGCCCAGGGACTACTTGACGCCCGGCTATTGGCTGGCGACGCCGAGCTCGGTTCGCGCCTGCTCGCACTGGGTAAGCGCCTCTGGGAAAAGCGGGTCGGCCACTGGCTGCCGGCAGTGCTCGACGCCCGGGCGGAAGCGCAGGACGCCCATGGCGATGTCGCCTTCTTGCTCGAGCCAGACCTCAAGGAAAGCCGCGGCGGAGCTCGGGACCTGCAGCTCCTCTCGCTCATGGCGGCCGTCACACCTGTCGTGGGAGCCGTGGTCGGTGACGAACGCTTGGCACCGGCCAGCGACTTCCTGCACGCCGTACGGGTCGAGCTGCAGCGGCCTGCTGGGCGGCGGAGCGACCGTTTGATGCTCGAGGACCAAGACCGCGTCGCCGATGCTCTCGGGCTGGCGAGCCGCGAAGACCTGGCCCGCCAAGTGGCACAAGCTGGGCGGACTGTGTCCTGGCTCACTGAGGACGCCTACCGGAGAGCCCGCTCATGGCTGGCCGGGCCCCGCGGGCGCTCCGGTTCGGCCGACCGGGCGTTGCGGCCCGGGCTAGTCCTGCGGGACGACGAAGTAGCTGTGCCTTTGGCCACCGGGGTAGCGGACCCTGCTCTTGCCCTGAGGGCGGCCGCGGCCTCTGCGGAGCTAGGCGTGCCAATGTCCAGGTCGACCATGGCCCGCCTGGCCCAGGAAGCTCCGACACCGGATGTTCCGTGGCCTGAAGACGTACGGCGCGCCTTCTTCGAGCTCCTGTCGCTTGGCTCTCCCGCCATTCATTCCATCGAGACACTGGACCAACTGGGGATCTGGGAACGCTACATGCCCGAGTGGGGCCATGTCCGCAACCAGCCCCAGTTCAACCCCTACCACCGCTGGAGCGTCGACCGGCACCTTCTCGAGACGGTGGCCAACGCGGCCGCTCACGTACGGGACGTACGCCGGCCGGACCTCTTGCTTCTCGGCGCTCTCTTGCACGACATCGGGAAAGGGACGGGCGTAGACCATTCCGAAGCAGGCGCCGCCGTATCTGCTGGGGTTTCCGGGCGGTTGGGCTTGTCCCCAGACGACCGACGTCTGCTCGAGAAGCTGGTGCGCTACCACCTGTTGCTGCCGGACATAGCCACCCGGCGCGACCTCGAAGACCCCGTCACCTCGAGGACAGTCGCCAACGCCGTGGGCGATGAGACCACGCTCGAGCTGCTGCGGGTGTTGGCCTCGGCCGACGGAGAGGCCACCGGGAGCGCGGCGTGGACCCCCTGGAAAGAGCGGCTCGTGAGCGAGCTGGCCGAACGCACTGCTGCTGTCCTGGCGGACAGGCCGGCGCCTCCAGGACAGCCATTTCCTGCGCAGCAACACCGCGCCTTGATGGAATCGGGTCGGCTCGAGGTGCTGCCGGCCGAACGCGAACTGGTTGTTGTCGCCCCCGACCGACCAGGGCTGTTCAGCGACGTGGCAGGTGCGCTCGCATTGCACGGCATCGCCGTGCTCGAGGCCCGCGTTCACAGCGAAGACGGCAAAGCGCTAGAGGTTTTCGTACTGGACCTCCCGGAGCATGCCGACCCGCGATGGGACAGCATCGTACGCGATATCAAGGCGGCTGCGGAGAAGCGGCTCAACGTGAGCGAAGCCTTGGCCCGCCGGCCGCCGCCGCGAAGGGCCCGCCGCGCCCTACCTCTGCCTAGCCCGAGCGTCGTGGTACTGGTCGATAACGAGGCAGCCACCAGAGCCACTGTCGTCGAAGTCCGAGCTCCGGACGGTCCCGGGTTGCTGCACGAGATCACTGCTGTCATGGCCGGCCTGGGTCTCGACATCATCTCGGCCCGGGTGGCGACGATTGGCAACGCGGCGGTGGATACCTTCTACGTCCAGGCCAAAGGCACGAAGATCCCGGCGGGTGCTCAGGCCGCCGCGCTCAGTCGAGCGATCGGGGCTGCCCTTCAGAGAGAACCCATTTAGGGGCTCACTCGTAACAAAGCCGAAACATAACTGTCGCGACCCCGAAACAACTGCCCTCTACGGTCTGGAGGAGCCTGCGGCTGGTTTAGCCGCGAGGCGAGGTTTACTACCAAGGAGGGCTCTTGCATCTATTAGCGCACTTGCAGGCCGCCGCGCCCGTGCCTCTCAGTTCGTCGGACCAGGCCTGGCTGGACACCGGCGACAACGCCTGGCAGCTGACAGCCGCTACGTTCGTCGCTCTCATGAGCGTCCCGGGCCTGGCTGTCCTGTTTGGGGGCTTGGTCCAGAAAAAGTGGGTGGTAAACACCATCCTGATGACCTTCGCCGGCTTCGCCGCCGTACTTATCGTCTGGGTCCTGTGGGCCTACCAGATGGGCTTCGGAGAGCCGGCGTTCCATCCCGCCAACTGGACGCCGAGCAGCTGCGGCATTTGCAACTTCTTCCACAACTTCGTGGGCAAACCCGGCACCGCAATAAGCGCCGCGGGTGAGCAGTCGAGGGCCAGCATCCCGCTGGTTGACGCTGGCATGCCCCCGTTCAGGATCCCGATGGCCAGCGTCGTCTACTTCCAGTTCGTCTTCGCGGCCATCACACCGCTCCTGTTCTTGGGCGCGGTCCTGTCCCGGATCAAGTTCAGGGTCTGGCTGGTCTTCGTGCCGCTGTGGACGTCTTGCGTCTACAGCGTGAACGCATTCCTTCTCTGGGGGGGCGGTTATTGGGCCCAGCAGGGGGCCGGGGACTTCTCAGGAGGTTATGTCATCCACCTCGCGGCCGGGGTGAGCGGGTTTGTCGCGGCGGCGATGATCGGGCCTCGCTTGAAGAGGGACAGGGAGAAGGCCCTGCCTCACAACTTGCCACTGGTGGCCATCGGGGCCGGTATCGTCTGGCTGGGCTGGAATGGGTTTAACGGAGGTGACCCCTACTTCGCCAGCGCCGATGCCGCCGCGGCCGTCCTGAATACCAACATGGCCACTGCGGCGGCGCTGCTCACCTGGGTGCTATGGGACATGTACCTCGGCCCAGCAAAGAAGCCCACGTTCCTCGGCGCCGTGAACGGGATGGTCGTCGGGCTTGTGGCCATTACCCCATGTGCGGGCTATGTGAACGGCGCTGGCGCCCTGCTGATCGGGGCGATCGACTCCACCATTGTCTGGATGGCGTGGACCTATTTGTCCAGGGCTAGCTTCATGAGGAGAGTAGATGACGCCATGGGTATCATCTACACCCACGGGATCGCCGGCTTCTTCGGTGGTATTTTGCTCGGCGTGTTTGCCGACCCGTCGGTCGTTGTCTACCACTACGTGGGGGGCGTGAAAGGCCCAGTGGCCATTACCGGCGCTCTGTACGGGCACCCCAAGCAGATCCTGATTCAGTTCCTGGCCGCGCTCACGGTCATCCTCTGGGACGCCACAGTCACCTTCCTCATCTTGTTGGTGATCAAATGGGTGATGCCCTCGCACAAGTTGAAGTACGATGACGATATCCTCGAGGTCGGGGACCTGGCCGTCCATGACGAGGAGGGCTACCCGGAGCCCGAGGGCGCTACCCGAGTGCTGCCAGGTTATTCTGAGGGTCCGGCCATGCCGGTGGGCACAGGGGGAGCAGGCACACCCATACGCGCCGGAGGTGCTCCGGCATGATCCTCATAACCGCGGTTATCAAGCCTTTCGCACTCGACGCGGTCCGTGAGGCGCTCTCTTACGTGGGCATCGCAGGCATGACGGTGTCCGAAGTGAAGGGCTTCGGTCGCCAAAGAGGCCACACCGAGATCTACCGTGGGGCGGAGTACAAAGTGGAGTACGTCCCGAAGGTGAAGATCGAGGTGCTTACCGCCGCAGAGATAGCCGACGACGTGGTCGAAGCTATCTCGAAGGCAGCTCGGACGGGCAAGATCGGCGACGGGAAGATCTGGGTGACGACCGTTGACAGCGTCACCCGGATCCGTACCGGTGAGACCGGGCCCGGCGCCATCTAATAACGCCTAGGATCTGCGTCGATGGCTCGTGGGAAATACGAAGCAAAGAAGCTCGGAACCGTCCACCCCTCTGCCGAAGTGGACAGCGGGGTGGGTTCCTCTTCGTTGGTAAGCCGCCCGTCGGCGATGACTACCTCATCACCGAAACGAGCCGGCGGCCGGGCGGAGGCGCCGACGCTCGGCATTGTCGTCATGTCCCCCTGGGGTTGGCGCATACTTACGGTCTTCAGCATGCTTGCCCTCGGGCTATGTGTAACCTTTTTCCTTGATGGCCACACCGTTATAGGTGCGCTATGGGTCGTCATCGCGGTGGGCTGGGGGATCTTCGCCTTTAGGTTGTGGCGCCTCCATTTGGCCTGGGACGCGTTGTAGCCGGCGCAGGGGGAAAGCGGGTGCGGCCCGCAACTCCGTCAGCTTGCGTCGGCGGGCTGCCCCGGAGGGCGGGTTTGGCCGCTCCAGGAACCGGCGACCGGTTTTGGGTGCAGCTCGCCGAATTTGGTGCGGGTCCTTCCAAATTTGCCTATAACGGCAATGGGAACGAGTAGTCGCGCCCACAAAGGCAACGCGGCCACGCCGCTGCCGACATGCCGGAGCGAGGAGCCAGCAGATGTTGACCCCGCTGGTCTCGTGGCCTAGGGTTCTGCCACGACCTACTGAGGCTCGCGTCGCTACCCGACGAGAGAGGAGCATTCGCGATCCCCGGTAAGTGTGGTTCTCATGAGATGGGAAGCACGGGAGGGGCAATGACATCCGAGGTCCGCGTGTACCTGCTCGACGGCGGGACACTTGTGATTGACGGCTACCACCTGTACTGGAACGCCGGGCCAGGCGGGGAAGTCCGCTTCCCCTGCTACAGCGTGCTCATAGACCATCCTGAGGGCAGGTTCCTTTTCGATACGGGCTACGACCTAGACCACGTCAACAAGGTGCTCCCGTTCGAAAAACCGCTCCAGTCCCCAGGCCAGACCGTGCCTGCGCAGCTGCGGGCGGTCGGGTTCAGGCCCGAAGACATAACCCACGTGGTCAACTCGCATTATCACTTCGACCACGTCGGCGGGAACAAGTACTGCAACCACGCGACAACGATCGCCCATCGCCTCGAGGTCGAGGCCAGCCACAATTGCCAGCCCTTCGAACGCTTAGGTTACTCCGACCTCAGCTTCGACGAGATCGGGCCAAGTACGAGCTGATCTCGGGTGAGCCGGAGATCGCCAGGGGCGTCACAGTTATCGAATCGCCGGGGCATACCGCCGGGCACGTCAGCCTTCTGGTCGAGCTCAACGGTCGCCGGCCGATGCTGTTCACAGGCGACGCCGTTTATACCCGGCGGAGCCTTGAGCGCGAAATCATCTCGGGCTTCCACCTCGACCCGGTGGCGAGCGTGGCATCGATGCGGAAATTGAAACAGCTGGCCGAGGAGCGCGATGCCGAGCTCTTTTTCTCGCACGACGCCGACTCCTATGCCGACTGGGTGAAGGCACCCCTCTTCTACTCCTGAAGTGAGCCAACACTGAAATGCTTAATGCGTGAACTGCCTCTACGACTGAGATGCCTCTACGACTGAGATGCCTCCACGACTGAGATGACGAGCCCCACGAGCGTCAGAACAGACTGGGTTTCCGGGGCAACCCCGGGCTCCTCCGGCACCATCTATGAAATCCTGGGACGCGACTTCGCCCGGCCCGAGAACCGCTACCTCAACACCCCGCTCGTGCAGCTCATCACTTCGGGCCGGCTGCCCAAAGACCGGCTCAAGGATTACGCCATCCTGCGGTGGCCATTCCAGGCCCGGGCCGACCTGGCCATGATGATCAGTCACGTGGCCTACCTGGAGGGGGATGATGCGCACCATTTGTTGGAGAACGCCTTCGACGAGATCCTGCGCCCAGCCGGCGAGGGCGACCACCCTGGGCTCTGGGTCCAGTTTGCCCGACGGTTGGGAGCGACCCAGGCCGAGCTGGACGAGGCGGCCGCCAAGCCTCTCGCCGAGGTGGCCGGGTTCCCCCTGACCATGACCTATTACTGCCGCCGCAGCGCCGAAGAGGGACTTGCTTCCTGGTACGCCGACGAGGAACAGCTGCCCGAGGTACACGGCGCTACGGCGCTGGCGCTGCGGAAGTACTACGGGTGTGACGACGAGACGATCGAGTACTTCCTGGAGCACGTCCGGGCCGACATAGTTCATTCCGATGCCAATGAGGGCCTGCTTTCCCGGTACTGCGACACCCCGATCAAGATCGCCCGCGCTCGGAGGGCGGCGGTGGCCACACTCTGGGCATGGCGGGAAATGCACCAGGGGATCCTGCGCGAGCTCCGCCGGCGGTACCCGGACATCCCTTTGGCGTGAGCCTGACGACGTGAGCCAGACGACGTGAGCCAGACGAGGTGAGCCAGACAGGGCGTTTTACCAGGCATCACACCAGAGCGGCCCGATGATCGAAACCTATTTGGCTTCGCCCGCAGGCGCCCTGTTCGCGCTCGAGAGCGGCGAAGGCGACCTTGTGGTCTTATTACACGGAGTAACCGCCAACGCCTACGTGTTCGTCCCCCTGATCGAGCGGCTCAGCGCGCGCCACCATGTCGTCGCCCTCGACCAGCGCGGGCATGGGCGCAGCCCGGCCCCGCCAGACGCCCGCTACGGTTCGGCCGACTATGCCAGCGACCTGGCCGCCGCCTTACGAGCGCTGGACTGTGGGCCGGCGGCAGTTGTTGGGCACTCCCTGGGAGCGCGAAACGCAGTGGTCGCCGGGGCAACCTTCCCCGAGCTGGTGGCGGCGGTCGTCGCCGTCGATTTCACCCCCTTCATAGCACCCCAGATATTTGACGCCCTTGACGCGCGGGTGGCGTCAGGGGCGAGGAACTTCAGTAGCGACGAGGAAGTCCGGGGATATTTGAGCCGCCGTTACCCCCGTTTACCACGCGAAGCAGTCGAACGGCGGGCGGTGCATGGTTATGGCCCCGCCGGCGACTTCACGCTAGGCCCCCTGGCGCCTGCCGACGCCGTCGCTGCCACCTGCGTAGGACTGCGAGAGGACCTTGAAACCTATGTGCTGTCGCTCGAAGTCCCAGCTTTGTTTGTGCGCGGCGCCGAGAGCACGTTCGTGACGCCCGAAGCCTTCGCGGCTACGAAGTCCCTCCGGCCCGATCTGGCGGCCTCAGTCGTGCCCGGAGCTGACCACTACGTGCCCGAGGAACAACCCGGTCCGCTGGCTGAGCTGATCGAGGACTTCCTCGCCACCGCCGGCTCGCCACCGCCGGCTTGTCGCCAGCGGCTGCGCTGAATTATCAAGAGAGGATGGGCACAAATGGCTGATGGTATCGAGTTCTCGGCCGCCGTGACGTTGACCGCCGGCGCCGACGGTCGCCTCCTGGCCGAGGTGCCGCGTCAGGTCGCCGAACGCCTTGGCGCGGGTCCTGGCGACGTATTGTGCTGGACGGGATTCAAGTCGGGCACGATCGAGGTGTGGTCAGTAAAGAAGAGCCCTTACGCCTCACTCGGCTCGGAAGAAGCCCACGAGGCTCCATGATAATCGAGAGCGCTTCCGCGTCCGACCTACTAGCGGCCGATGAGGCAGAGCCCTGGGCGGATCTATGCCAGCACCCGGTTGTCTCGAGCGTGAGAGAGGGTAGCGCGCCGCTGCCACTTGTCCGTGGCCTTGTCGCCGCGCTCTACCCGCTGTTCACGGGCCGGGCGCGCTATATCCTCGCGGCCAAGGTGTCTTTCCTGGATCTCGCAGACGGCAAGGCGGTCTTCGAGGACCTCTATCGTTCTTTGACCATTGCCGACGCGGACGCCGACCTGGGGTTGGCCAGACTCGCCGGCGCGCTGGGTTTTTCCGCAGAAGAGGTCCGCTTGCTTGGCGTCCACCCCTCGGCCATTGCGGAGGATTCTAATAACGATCGTGCGCGAGCACGGCCACCGATCGGCCCACCAGGGCGTTGGCACCGCATTGGTATTGGACCGGCAGTTGCCGAGGCTTTTCGGGGCTATAGCTACCGGGCTGGCCACGCATTACGGCATACCGGAGGAAGCGTTGACCTACCTTCGTTATCGTGCCGCGGAAGCCGAAACCGCCGAAGCCCGAGTCGACGAGTTGGCGATGAGGTACTTGTCTGGACCTTTCAATGTGTTCGAAGCCCGCCGGGCGGCGCGCGAGGTGCTGTGGGATCTGACGGCGTTGATCGACACAGTCCAGATCGACACGGGCCAGATCGACACGAGCCAGATCGACACGAGCCAGATCGGCACGGGCCAGATCGGCACAGTGGCCGGGCCATGAGCGACCAGGAGCTGTCGTCGGCCCTTCGCGACCTGGCCCGCGCTCATCGCATTCTCGACCTCGAAGGCCATAACGACATGTCTCTCGGCCATCTTTCCCTGCGTGACCCGCTCGGGCGAGGGTTATGGCTAAAGCGCGGCAACATCGGGCTAGAGGAGGTCATGGAAGCCGACTTCATCCTGATCGATTTCGACGGCGACGTCCTCGAGGGCGACGGCGTACGCCACCTCGAGTGGCCGATACATGCGGAGATCCTGGAGGGACGGCCGGAAATCAACGTCGTGGCCCATACCCACCCGTTCCACGCCACATTGCTTTCGGCCACGGAAGTAGAGGTCGGGCCGTACACCAACGAAGGGGTCTGGTTCGAGAGTGGCGTCAAGCATTTCAAATTGACCAGTGACCTGGTCAACACCCCCGCTCTTGGGCGTGAGTTAGCCACCGCGCTGGGCCGGGCCGACGCCGTGCTTCTGAAAAACCACGGTGTGGCCTTCGTGGGGCAGTCGATAAAAGAGGCCACCTTGGCTGGAGTTTTCCTGGAGAGAGCGGCCCGGGCGCAGCTCACGCTGGCCGCGTCGTCGTTCGGCTATTCACATCCAGGCCCCGACGAGATCCACCAAAAGCGCCAGACGATCTACCCGCCGCGAGCCATCGAGAACTTCTGGCAGTACTACAACCGCAAGCTCGACCGAGTGGAGGCAGCACAACGATGAAAAATATTGCGATCATCGGGACCGGCACCATGGGCCCAGGCATGGCAGCCACACTGGCCCGGGGGGGCATGGACGTGGCTTGCTACGACGCCAGCGACGCGGCTCGTGACAAGACACCGGGGGAGGTGTCCATCGCGTTGGCCGTCCTCGAGCGCATTGGCGGCCCGGCCGCTCCGAAGATGGGAGCGGTGACCATAACGACCGATTTAGCGGAAGCGGTGGCCGACGCCGACCTGGTGATCGAGGCCGTACCGGAGAACCCCGAAATAAAGGCCCGGGTGTTCCGAGAGCTCGACCGGCTCTCGAAACCCGATGCCATACTCGCCAGCAACACCTCGGGGATCCCGATAACGAAGATCCAACAGTCGGTCAGCGACCCGCGTCGGGTCGTCGGGATGCACTGGTCCAACCCGCCACACGTCATACCCGTCATCGAGGTCATCGCCGGCGAACAGACTGCTCCGGAGGTTGTGGAACGACTGCGCCAGCTCGTCGCCGGCCTCGGCTTGATGCCTGTGCGGGTCCTTCGCGACGTGCCCGGGTTTGTCGAGAACCGCGTGCTTTACGCCATCATGCGTGAGTGCCTATCGCTCGTCGACAAGGGCATCATTTCAGCCGACGAGCTCGACACGTGCGTGCAGTGGGGGATCGGGTTCAAGCTGGCCGTTATCCCGCCGCTACAACTGCTCGACGTGGCTGGTCTCGACATATACAAGGCCGTGGCCAGTTACCTGAACGCTGACCTCGACGGGAGCAGCGGCGTGAGCGACAGCGTGACCGCTCGCGTCGACCGGGGCGACCTCGGCATGAAGACGGGCAAAGGCCTCTTCGATTACACGCCCGAGCGGGCCGCCGAGCTCCGCAAAGAGCGGGCCGCGAAACTGGTAGCCGTGCGCCGGGCGATCTCGCAGGACTGAGCCACGGTGGCGGCGGAACGGTATTCGGCCCGAAAACTCCACACGATCATCGACGAGGTGCGCTCCGAGTCAGGTCTCACAGACGAACCACCACTGCGAAAGGTGGCCGTCGCTGCTGTTATCGCCAACCCTCATGCCGGTGCGCACGGCACCGACCTGGCCGCAATGATCGCATGGGGGACATCGCTCGGGAAATGGCTGGGCGAAACCGCGACAGCGGCGCTCGGTGCTCCAGTAGTGGCCTACGGGAAAGGTGGCATCGCCGGGACGGCGGGCGAGCAGGAACACGTCGTAGCCCTGTTGACCACGTCCTTCGGCGACGCTTTGCGCCAGGCCGTTGGCGGGGGCAAGGCATGGATCAGCTCGGCGACAAAGCGAGGAGGGCCGGGCACGGTGATCGACATCCCCCTTGCGCACAAAGACGCCCTCTACGTGCGCGACAACTACGACGCGCTCGAGGTGAGGGTGCCCGACGCGCCCCTTCCCGACGAACTGGTCGTAGTTGCTGTAGTCGCCAACCGGGGCCGCTTATTGGCCCGTTGCGGCGGCCTGACGGCTGACGAGATCGAGGGAAAGGACGGCTTGCGTTGAAAGTAGTCCTGGCTGGCCCTCTCGCCGATTGGTGGACCGGTGCCCTCGCCGCCCCTCCGACATCAAAAACACTTACGAGCAGGAGGTAATTTTGAGCAGCTTCGACGGTCGGACGGTGATCGTGACTGGTGCCGCGCAGGGCATTGGGTCGGCCATCGCCGGGCAACTGGCGGCCGCGGGCGCGACCGTCGTCGTAGTCGACATCAACGCAGACGGCGCACGGGACGTTGCCGGGCGCCTTGGCCACGGCTCCTTTGCGGTGGTAGCCGACGTGGGCGAACCCGACGATGTGGCGGCGTTGCATTCGGACGTAATAACGAGGACCGGTCGTATTGACGCCCTCGTGAACAACGCCGCCATCGTCCCCTTCACCCCCTGGGACGAGGTCGACTTCGCCGAATGGAGGCGGATCATGCGGGTCGACCTCGACGGGGTGTACCTGATGAGCCGGGCGTCGTCTCAGCACATGCGTCAACGAGGCTACGGGCGTATCGTCAACATCGCTTCGAACACCTTCTTTGCCGGGACGCCCAACATGGCCGCCTACGTCGCCGCCAAGGGGGGTGTGATCGGCTTTACTCGCGCCCTCGCCACTGAGCTTGGCGGTTACGGCATCACCGTCAACGCCGTTAGCCCCGGGCTCGTGGCCTCGGAGGGCGTGATGGCGAGCCCGCACGCTCAGGCCTTCGACTTCGTCGGCGTGCTCCAGGCCCTAAAGCGCCAGGGTGTGCCGGCCGACATCGCACCTGCCGTCGTTTTCCTGGCGTCCGATGAGGCGGGCTGGGTTACGGGGGCCACGTTGAACGTGGACGGTGGGCACGTTCGCCACTAGGCACCACGGCCGGTGACGCACCACGTCACCGGCTACGTGCCGTCATCCGGGTCTTGCCGCTGTGGGCCCGGTTCCGCAGGCTTAGCTAACGATGCGAGCGCACGGAAGCCCGTGACGGGTCGCGCAGGTCCACTTCGGCGAGCGGGGCCCACCGGTCGTCTTCGTCGGGAGCGTAGGCGCCGTCGACCAGGGAGTAACCATGCAGCGGCGCCGAGTGGAGATAGGTCTTCAAACCGTCGATCAACCGGTCCAGGTCCTCGTTCGTAGCGCCTATGCCAACGCTGGCCCGAAGCGCGCTCCTCCCACCGTTGATGCGGTCGATCAACGGATGGGCGCAAAACTTCCCCGCTCGCACCCCGATGCCGTGCTGGCTGGCCAAATAGGCCGCCACCAGGCCGGGCTCGTGCCCAACGACCTCGAAGGCCACCACTCCGACCGCGTCCGTGCTGTCGTCCCAGATGCGCAGCTGCCGTACCTCTTCGAGGGAGCCGAGCCCGGTCACCAGACGCCGACGGAGAGCGTCCTCGTGCTCACCGATCGAGCCATCGCTAATGAGCTCGTCGAGGACCGAGGCCGCTTCTGCCAGTGCTATGGCACCGATGGCGTTGGGCGTGCCTCCCTCATGGCGGTCGGGCGCCGCCGCCCATTCCGTGTGCTCGACCGTTACCCGTTCGATGGCGCCGCCACCGGCGAGATGGGCTGGGGCTTCGTCGAGCCAGTCTCTCCGGCCCACAAGGACGCCCGCCCCAAATGGGGCGTAGCATTTGTGGCCCGACAACGCCAAATAGTCAGCACCCAGGGTGGAAAGATCGACGCGCCGATGGGGGGCGAGCTGCGCGCCGTCAACGGCCACTCGGGCCCCATGGGAGTGGGCCATCCGCACGATAGACGGAAGCGGGACCGTCTCGCCCGTTACATTCGACGCGCCCGTTACGGCGACAAGCGAAACCGAGCGCGTTTCCAGGGTGGACCTCAGCCGGTCGAGGGTTTCTTCGAGAGTCCCGGCCGCGATTACGCAGTGATTGTCGCGACTCTGCCAGGGGAGCAAGTTGGCGTGATGTTCGATGTCCAAATAGACAATCTCGCCCCCTCTCGGCACGGCGTTGGCCAAGAGGTTCAGCGAATCAGTGGTATTACGGGTGAAAATTACGACGTCGTCAGCTCTGGCCCCCAGGAACCGATGCAACGTCGCGCGCGCCGACTCGTAGAGCGATGTGCTCACGAGGGACAGGTAACCCGAGCCCCGATGAACGCTCGAGTACCAGGGGAGTACTTCGGCGACGCGAGCCGCCACCTGAGCCAGGCTCGGGGCGCTGGCGGCGTAGTCGAGGTTGGCGTACGGCGTCTGGCCCCCGTGGACCAGGGGCACGACGAGACCGGCGCCTACCAACTCGCGCAACGGGTAACGTCCTGGGCCCGATATTGGCCGAGAGGCCGTCACGGCACGACCCACCACTCAGCGAGGTTCGCGAAACTCGTTGCGCCCCCGGCCGCTGCGACCCAGACTGTTGTGTGTGGTGCTCCCGCGTTGGTAGAAGGGCTCACCCGTACCACACTAGTCATCCCCGGCCTAGCTCTGCTAGTAAATCTACTGATATAGTCGGTTTCTGCTCGGTGAAGCCGGCATCTGTATGCCTCTGCCCGATCTTCGCCCGCCTCGGGCGACCTAGCCGAACCTGACCTGACCGATAGTCTTTATCAAGAAACGCACTTACTAAGGGAGGACATGAAAGTGCAGACACCTGGCAAGAACCCGCTCACAAGGCGTGACCTGTTGAAGTACGGCGCCGCCGGCTCGGCCGTCACGCTATTTGGTTCGCTCGTGGCCGCTCCCGCGTCTGCGGCCCCGCGTGGAGCTCTGCGCGCTGCTGGGCGCGCCCTCGCTAACGCGTCTACGCCCAAGCGGGGTGGAACACTGCGCTTTGCCCGCAGCATCGCGCCGACCACCCTTGACCCTGCCAACACGATCATCGCCGGCGACATCTACACCCTCGACAAGATCTTCGAGCCACTGTTCGTAACCAGCCCCGCCGGCCAACTAGTCCCCTGGCTGGCTTCGAGCTACACGGTCAGTTCTGACCACAAAACGTTCAGCTTTGCCCTGCGCCCCGGGGTCAAGTTCTCAAACGGGAAGCCCCTGGCAGCAGAAGACGTCGTCTTCTCTATAAACCGGTCGCGCACTAATTCGGCCGGGCCATTGTCCTTCCTTGACTTCGCCATCTCCAGCATCAAAGCCCAAGCCAACAACACCGTGGTGTTCAAATTGTCCCAGCCGTGGGCGCCGTTCCTCTCCGACATTTCCGTGTTCGCGAACGCCATACTGCCTGCCAACTTCGGGGGCCAGAGCGAAAAGGCCTTCTTCAGCAAGCCCATTGGCACGGGCCCGTTTACGCTCTCGGGCTTTACTCCGGACGCCAGCTCACTGACCCTGAAACGCAACCCCACCTATTGGCGAACCGGGCAACCCTACCTGGACTCGGTCGAGTTCCTTTACGTAGACAACGACAACCAAAGAGTCCTGCAGGCCCAAGGGGGCGAGGTCGACATAATAGACACGGTACCGCCGGCCAATGTCGCGTCCTTGCGCAGCAGCTCGGGCCTCTCTGTCGAGCTCTTCCCGGCCTGGCAGGTCGACCTGCTCGTAATGAACGAAAAGCTGCCCCAGTTCGCCGACCGGCACGTCCGCCGGGCCATTACCTACGCCATCGATAGGACGGCGCTCGTCCACGCGGCCAGCTTCGGTACGGCGGCGCCTGGTGGCTCCTTCTTCCCGCCCAGCCTCCAGTATTACTCCGCCCACACACCTGGTCCTGGCTCACAGCCTCCAAAAGGCCAAGGCCGAGCTGGCAAAATCGAAATTCCCAAAGGGCTTCTCAACCAAGCTGCTGATCGACGGGGGCGTCCAAAAGTGGAACACGTTTGCTCAAATCATCAAGGCACAATTGCAACCGCTCGGTATCAACGTAGACATTACCCCTCTTGACCACTCGGCGTTCGAGTCGACGTTCCAGAAACTGAACTACGAAATGTTCATCGACTATGCCATCAACGACATCAGCGACCCAGACGAGATGGCCTCTTTTGAGGTCGACGTAAAGAACGGCGGGTCCCAGTCGTACTGGTCAAACTACAATGACCCGACGGCTATAAAGCTCGTCCACCAGGCCGAGGCTGAGTACAACAGCTCGAAGAGGGCCGCCTTCTACGCTCAGATACAGGAGATCGTGGCCGAAGACGCTCCTTTCGTCCCTCTCGACTACCCTCCCTACATTTATGCCGTCTCGAAACGGGTCAATGGCTTCGCAGTCAATCCTGGGGGCGCCTACCGGCTCGAGAATGTCTGGCTAGCCTGAGGGGACGATGGCTGGCTACACCGCTCGACGACTGCTGTCAGCGGTGTTCGTCATTTTTGGCGTCACCCTCGCCACTTTCCTGCTCATGCACGTGGAGCCGGGCGACCCGGCGCGCTCCGTGCTCGGGATACGCGCTTCTCCCTCGGCCGTTGCCGCCCTCAGACGTCAATGGGGCTTGGACAGTTCTTTGCCCGCGCAATTGGGCCAGTTCCTGAGCCAGCTCTTCCAGGGCAACCTCGGGCAGTCCTACATCTACCATGTTTCGACGGCGTCGCTCATCGGGAGCCGGGTCGGCGAGACGGCCGCCCTTGTCGCGGTGGCCGCCATCTTTGCGGTCGCTATCACTCTGCCCATGGCGACGTTGGCAGCGGCGCGCAAGGACGGCGTGGCTGACCACATGGTCCGGGGTTTGTCCGTTGTCGGCCTTGCCCTCCCCGCGTTTTGGTTCGGCATCCTGCTTATCGAGATATTCGCCGTACACCTGCACGTGCTGCCTGTCGGGGGCGCGGGGAGCGGGTTTGCCGGGCATCATCAAGTCGCTCGTGCTCCCGGCCTTCACTGCCGCCCTCGCCATCGCGCCGATCCTGGTGCGCAGTCTGAGGGTGGGGATGATCGAGGTCCTCGACTCCGAGTTCGTCGCCGTCGCCCGGGCCAAGGGCCTCGGGGAGGTACGGGTGTTGTTCGGCCATGTCGCCCGCAACGCCCTCTTGCCCACAGTTACGCTGCTCGGCCTCAACATCGCCTTCCTTATAGGTTCGACCGTTGTGGTGGAACAAGTCTTCAACCTCAACGGCCTCGGGTCGCTCTTGTTGAGCTCCATCCTGAACCGGGACTTCCCCGTCGTCCAAGCCACCACGTTGGTCCTCGGCGCCGGAGTCGTCATCGTCAACCTGGGTACGGACTTGCTCGCCGCTCGGCTGGACCCCAGGATCCGCCTCAGATGACGACGGTCCTCATGCCGGGTGAAGCCCCGCCGAGCGCCGTTGAACAAGTGCGCTCCGGGCACGTCTTCCTTTATAGAGCCATTCACAGCAAGACGTTTATGGCGGGGTCGGCACTAACCGTGTGCCTCGTATTAGTGGCGGTCCTTGCCCCTGTCCTCAGCCCGTACGCTCCAAATCACCAGGATTCTGTATGACATCCTCGGTGGCTTTTCGTCCAAGCACCTGCTCGGGACCGACGAGCTCGGCCGCGACGAGCTGTCACGGCTCATCTGGGCGACTCGGACCGACCTTCGGGTCGGGGTCCTGGCCGTCATCTTTCCCTTTTTCTTCGGCACTTTCGTCGGCACGCTGGCCGGCTACTACGGCGGCTGGCTGGATTCCGGGGTGATGCGCGTCGTCGAGGTACTCATCGCTTTCCCTTTCTACGTGCTCGTGATCGGGCTGATCTTCGTGGTCGGAACGGGGACAACCGGGATCATCGTGGCGTTTGCCGTGGTCGATTGGATCATCTACGCCCGGGCTGTCCGCTCGACCACGCTCGTGGTGCGTGAGTCCGATTACGTCGCGGCGGCCAAGTCGGGCGGCCTACCCTCGTGGCGCATCCTCTGGCGGCACGTGTTGCCAAACACGGTCACTCAGTCGGTCGTATACCTCACCAGCGACATTGTCCTGGTGATCGTGGCCGTAGTGACTCTTGGCTACTTGGGCCTGGGGGTCCAGCCGCCGACCCCCGATTGGGGCGCCATGATCAGCGAAGGCCAGGAGTTCCTTACCACCTCCTGGGCCCTGGCCACGATCCCCGGTGTGGCTGTAGTAATTACCGGCCTGGCCCTTTCCCTGCTCGGCGACGGGCTGGCGGACGTACTGCGCCCACGATGAACCTGAGCGCTGTCCCCGCCGCCAGGCCGGCGTAGGCGGAGAAACCGTGGCTGCTCCCGTGCTCGCTGTCCGGGGATTGGGCATAAGCGTGAGCCGCGGCCCGCGGCGCCTGATGGCCGTCGAAGACGTCGGTTTCGAGGTCCCGGAGGGGGGGTCGCTCGGGATCGTCGGCGAGTCCGGGTCGGGTAAGAGCCTCACTTTAAGGGCCTTGATGGCTTTGCTCCCCCCGGCCGCACGAGCTGAGGGCGGCGCCGTCTCCCTGGCCGGTCAGCCTCTCCCGCTAAGCGGGCCGGACGCCCGCAAATCTCGGCGGCGGCGTCTGGCCATGGTTTTTCAGGACCCGTTAAGTGGGCTCGACCCGGTGAAAAATGTCGGCGTTCAGGTAGCCGAGGTCCCCCGCCGGGTCCTGGGCGAATCCCGGCCGGCCAGCTGGCGGCGAGCGATCGAGTTGCTCGGGCTGGTAGGACTCCCAGACCCTGAGCGGCACGCCCGCTCGTTCCCGCACCAGTTGTCGGGTGGCATGCGCCAACGAGTGGTAATTGCCATGGCACTCGCCACGGAGCCGAAGGTTCTGCTCTGTGACGAGCCAACCACGGCGTTGGACGTGACAGTGCAGGCCCAAGTGCTGGAACTCCTGGGTAGCCTGCGTAGCCGCCTGGGGGTGGCGATCGTGTTCGTGAGCCATGACCTGGCCGTTGTGCGCCAAGTCTGTGATCAGCTGGCAGTAATGTACGCCGGCAAATTCGTCGAGACCGGCCCGGCGTCAGACGTGCTCGACCGTCCTGCCCACCCCTACACGGTCGGCCTCCTCGAGGCTGTCGTAGATCTGGACGAGCCGAACCGTACCCCCCGGTCGATCCCCGGCATGCCGCCGGACTTGGCCCAGCTCCCGCCTGGCTGCCCTTTCGCCCCCCGTTGCCGATTCGAGAGCCTGGACTGCACGATGGTTCAGCCCCTGCTCACCCCGTTCGGCTCCGCAGTGCTCCCGCGAGCCACGAGGTGCATCCATCCAGAACGGTTGGAGCCTGACTGGTTGGAGCCAGACCGGTTGGAGCCTGACCGGTTGGAGCCTGACCCGTTGGGCCCAGGGTGAGCGTCGAACTGGGCTCGCCGGCCGAGCACCAACGCCCCGGGCCGACCCCCACGGAGCAGGCCGTCGACCGCCGCGCGGCCCGCCCCTGCCAGCCCAGTCGCAGTCGGCCAGTCCGTCGGCCCAGTCCCAGTCCAGGCCCAGGTCCTGCTGGCGGCCGACCAGCTCCACGTTTCGTTCCCGGCCGGGAGCGGGCCGCGGGTGACCGCGGTCGAAGATGTTTCGTTCTCGGTAGCAGCGGGCGAAACGCTCGGCATCGTCGGCGAGTCGGGCTGCGGCAAGACAACGGTGGCCAGATGCCTGGCCGGGTTGCTGCGGCCGGATTCCGGGACGGTGTCCCTGCGGGGCTCGCCCCTGGGGGCCCGGCGCACACGGCAGGAACACCGCGCCGTGCAGCTCGTCTTCCAGGACCCCTATTCTTCGTTGAACCCCCGGCTTTCAGTGCGGTCGGTCTTGCGGGAGCTGCTGATGGCCAACGGTCTGGCCCAAGGCAACGGGTTGGAGCGGCGCTGCCGGGAACTGATGAGCCTGGTGGGGCTGCCGGTCTCTGCGCTGGACGGCTACCCATCGTCGTTTTCGGGCGGCCAGCGCCAGCGGATCGCCATCGCCCGCGCCCTGGCTGTCGAGCCTCAAGTCATTGTGGCGGACGAGCCCATCTCCGCGCTCGACGTCTCCGTCCAGGCGGCCGTCCTTGCTCTTTTTACAGAGCTAAGAGATGAGCTCAGGATCGGCATCGTCCTCATCTCCCACAACTTGGCCGCCGTCCGCCAGGTGTGCGACCGGGTGGCGGTCATGTACCTAGGACGGATCGTCGAGGTCGGAAAGCGCGACGACATCTTCGAAGACCCTCGTCACCCCTACACTAAAGCGCTGTTGGCGGCGGCTCCCCGTCTGCGGGCTGGCGGCCTGGGGCCGGCGACGCGACTTAAAGGAGAGCCCCCGAGCCCTGCGTCCAGGCCCAGCGGTTGCCCGTTCCATCCTCGCTGCCCGCGGGCCGAGGCGATCTGTACGGATTTATTACCAGCGCTGTTACCTGCGTCGGCCGGGAGCGACCGGGTGGCCGCATGTCATTTCCGAGAGGAGCGGAGTTGAGCGACACCCTGGTTAGCGACGCCGGCTTTTTACTGGACGTACCGCTGGTTACCGCATCGGAGTACGCCTCCATTGAGGACCATTGCCGCCAGATCCTGGGCACGGAGCGCACAACCTTCGTCTTCCAGGGCGAAGCCATCGTCGTCCTGGAGGCCGCCGCTCGAGGCCTGGGCCGGCCGGGACTGGCGGCGCTCAACCTTGTCCACGGTCCCTATGGGGGCTTTTTTGGCCAATGGTTGTCCGAAGCGGGCGCTCACGTCGAGGACTTGACCGTGCCTTTCGACAGCGCGGTCCAACCCGAACTCGTCGAAACGGCGCTCGACCGGCTTGGAGCGGTGGACGTGATCAGCGTGGTGCACGCCGAGGCTGCCACCGGGGTCAAGAACGACCTGGCCGCGATAGCCAAGATCGCCAAGTCGAGGAACGCTCTGATAGTGGTCGACGCAGTGGCGTCGGTGGGAGCAGAGCCGCTCCCTATCGACCTTTGGGACCTCGACCTCGTCGTGCTGGCCCCCCGAAAGGCGCTAGCCGGGCCTTCGGGCGTCAGCATGGTCGTGATCGGCCCGCGGGGTTGGGACGCGCTGGCGGCCAACCCTTCGCCTTGGCGAGGTTCCGTATTGTCCCTGCTCGATTGGAGGGACCTGTGGGTGGCCACCGACCGTTCCTACTTTCCTTTTGTCCCCAGCCATCTCGAGACGAGAGCACTCGGGGCCAGCATGAACCGGGTGGCACGAGAAGGGATCGACCGGGTAATTGGCCGGCACCGGGCGGCCAGCGCAGCGACGAGGGCGGCACTGGCCCCCCTGGGCCTACGGGGTTGGGCCCGTCCGTCCGAGGCGGCGTCGGTCGCGACCCTGGTGCGGCCGCCGACACAGGGTTCTCTCGCCCTGACCGCAGCACTGGCCAATTCGCTCGAGAACCCGGCGCTGATCAGCCTGGCCCCTCCCCCGCTGGCCAATGACGCCATCAGGGTCAACCACACTGGCCTCGAGGCCAACCTCCCCGCCGTTCTGAGCGCGGTCAAGGCCTTGGCGAGCGGTATGCGTGCGCTCGGTTACGACACCGACCTGGCCTCAGCGCTGGAGATGGCGAGTGAAACGTGGTCCGCCAATGAGGCGGCAGACGAATTGTCGGTCTGATGCCGTCGTCGCGTGCACTTGTCTACGGAATACGGGCAAAAGCCTCGGCCCTCTACAGATGGGTCGGTCACGTCGAAAAGTGCACGCGTCGGCCCTCGGGAAAAGGGGAGTCTGGTAAAGCTTTTATCCCCCGAGCCTCCTGAACCAGGAGGGCCGGCGTCGGGCACCCGCTCCCACAGGACCGGCGCTGCAGGGGGCCGGCATCACCCCGTAGGCGGCCCCCCAGTGTGCCCTATCCCCGAGACGGTCACGGTCGACGCAACAGGTACCAGCTCCTCCCAGGTGTTACCGGGGGTGAGGGTGATCGTTGTCCCGTCCGCCTCTTTGAAAATGGCCGGCTGGCTGAGCGAGGGCCGTTTCCAGGTACCGGTGAACTCCACGCCGTTCCGGAAGACCCAGGCCGGTCCGGTCCCGGTTAGCTGGAGCTGGTTCTCATGGGCGCCTGTATCGTCCTCAACGTACGGCGTGGGGTATTCGACGACGTGGAGTATGACGACATTGGCGGCAGATATCACAACATTGTCTCCCTGCACGGCGGGGCCGGTGTCGGAATACGAACGCAACCACCGGCCGGTCTTTGGATCCCACGTCCAACTGGTCACATCGAGAGGGAAATCGATGTGGACCGCGTCCACCTGTTTCCCACCGGCGGGCAGGCGCCCATAGGCGAAGTAGGGCGGGGGCACCTTTTTCACGTGGTACCCGAGCTTTTTGGCTGCGGCATAAAGGGCCGGCGTCGACGTCTGCAGGTTGTGGGGTGCGACCCGGGCGAAGTCGACCGAATAGGCGCCGGAAGCCTTGTTGTAGCCGACGTCCTGTAGCAGCGAGGTGGAGCCGTCGATTTCGTCGACGACCGGGGTGATCGCTCCTGAATAGGCGAAGAGGATCTTGCCGAGGGGCTGCAGTATGTCCGGGTCGACAAAGCGAGCGGAACGTACCGGCTCGACACGGGCCGCCGTTTGGCATTGGTACAGGGCGATGAACCTGGTTATACCGCCTTCAACCGGCTCCTCGAAGACGATGTCGGCATCGTCCAGGCCGTACTGAGGGCGCGCCTGGGGCAGGTTCTCGACCTTGACCGCCGAGCGCGGCGCGCTGTGGGACCTGGCCGTCGGGGGCCGGCGTGTGGGTGAGGGGGCAGACCGGGACGTGACGCGCCGTGGTCGTCGTGGGGGCGACCGTCGTGGTGGTGCTGATCGTCGTCGTCGTGACGGCATCGTGCTTCGAATGGCCGCAGCCGCTGACCATAGCCAGCGCGGCCGAGGCAGCGAGGACAGCGGACACCCGGCGTGCGCCAGGCGGCACTCTCATCTCCGGAAAACGATAGTGGCTGGGTACACCCGGTTGGGCGACACCCGGAGATGGCGGCGCGGGTGCCCGGGGAGGGACGCTAAGCGCGCTGGCCCTGCTGGCGGACGGCCTCGGTGGCGGCTGCGATAGCTTCCGGGTCCCCCAGCCAGCGGCCACCGGCCTGGAGAGGGGCCAACCCCTTGTCCAGCTCGTACACGATGGGGACGCCGGTCGGGATCTCGAGCTTGGCCACGTCATCGCCGGTCATCTGGTCGAGGGTTTTGATGAGCGCCCGCAAGCTGTTGCCATGTGCGGCCACCAGGACCACCTTGCCCGCCAGAAGGTGGGGCGCGATGGCGTCGAACCAGTACGGGACCATCCGGACGACGACGTCCGCCAGGCACTCGGTAGGGGGCACGACACCCGGCACGTAACGCGGGTCCAATGAGACGTCGTAGGGACCGCCACGCTCCATCGGGGGCGGGGGCACGTCATAGCTCCGCCGCCACAAGCGGAACTGCTCGTCGCCGTAACGGTCACGCGTCTCCGCCTTGTCCAAGCCCGTCAACCCGCCGTAGTGGCGCTCGTTGAGCCTCCAGTGCCGGTGCACGGGGATCCAGAGCCGCCCCGTCTCCTCCTGGAGGATGTTGAGCGTCCGGATAGCCCGGGTGAGCAAGGACGTGTGGGCCACGTCCGGTAGCAATCCCTCGTCGGCCAGCAGGCGACCTGCCTGGCGGGCCTCTTCTTCGCCCGCGGCAGAGAGGTCGACGTCCCACCAGCCTGTGAACCGGTTCTCGAGGTTCCAGGCGCTCTGGCCGTGGCGGACAAGTACAAGCGTCGGCATGAAAGTGAGCCTACCCGTCCCGCGATAAGCCTCCTCGTCGGTAGCATCTACGGGTAAGTTTCTTGATAGTAAGACACTCAAGTTTGCTATACTAGGTACAGAAGCGAGCGGAGGGCCCGCTCACTAGTGTCAACACCAAACCAACCTGGGTCGGGCAGCTGTGGCTCGGCCTACTTCAAGGAGGCTGTTCATGGCAAAGGCTGTCGGTATCGACCTCGGTACCACCAACTCAGTAGTCGCCGTACTGGAAGGCGGTGAGCCCACCGTCATCGCTAACGCCGAGGGTGCCCGGACTACCCCCTCGGTTGTCGGTTTCTCCAAGTCGGGCGAGGTGCTGGTGGGCGAGGTGGCCAAGCGCCAGGCCATCACCAATCCCGAGCGAACGGTGCGCTCTGTGAAGCGCCATATGGGCGATAACTCGTGGCGCCTCGACATCGACGGCAAGGCCTACTCGCCCCAGGAGATCTCTGCCCGCATCCTGCAAAAGCTGAAGAGAGACGCAGAGGGCTACCTCGGCTCGACTGTGACCCAGGCCGTCATCACCGTACCGGCGTACTTCGACGACGCCCAGCGGACGGCGACCAAGGAGGCCGGCCAGATCGCCGGGCTCGAGGTGCTGCGCATCATTAACGAGCCGACGGCGGCGGCGCTGGCGTACGGCCTTGACAAGGAAGAGGAGCAGACGATCCTCGTCTTCGACCTCGGCGGCGGCACCTTCGACGTCTCGGTGCTCGAGATCAGCGAGGGCATTTTCCAGGTCAAGTCGACCAGTGGTAACACCCACCTCGGCGGCGACGACTGGGACCAGCGCGTCATCGATTGGCTGGTCAAGACGTTTAAGGACACCGAGGGCGTCGACCTGTCCAACGACAAGATGGCCCTGCAGAGGCTCAAGGAGGCGGCCGAGAAGGCCAAGATCGAGCTGTCGGCCGTGCAGGAGACGAACATCAACCTGCCTTTCATCACGGCCACCAGCGAGGGGCCCAAGCATCTCGACGTCAAATTGGCGCGGGCCAAGTTCCAGGAGATGACGGCCGACCTCGTGGAGGCGTGCCGCGGTCCTTTCGACCAGGCCATCAAGGACGCCGGTCTCAGCAAGGAAAAGATCGACCACGTCGTGCTGGTCGGGGGCGCCACCCGTATGCCGGCCATCCAGGAGCTCGTCCGCACCCTGTCCGGTAAGGACGCCCATAAGGGCGTCAACCCCGACGAGGTAGTGGCCGTTGGCGCCGCCATACAGGCCGGTGTGCTGAAGGGCGAGGTGAAGGACATCCTCCTGCTCGACGTCACCCCGCTGTCGCTCGGTATAGAGACCAAGGGCGGCGTGATGACGAAGTTGATCGAGCGCAACACCACTATCCCGACCAAGAAGAGCGAGGTGTTCACCACCGCCGAGGACATGCAGCCCTCGGTCCAGGTCCACGTGCTCCAGGGCGAGCGCGAGATGGCCATGTACAACAAGACCCTCGGCAAGTTCGAGCTCGTCGACCTGCCGCCGGCACCCAGGGGCGTACCTCAGATCGAGGTCACCTTCGACATCGATGCCAACGGCATCGTCCACGTGTCTGCACGCGACCGGGCTACCGGCAAGGAGCAGTCGATGACCATCACCGGCCAATCGGCCCTCAATAAGGACGAGATCGACCGGATGGTCCACGACGCCGAAGCGCACGCGGAGGACGACAAGCGGCGCAAGGAGGAAGCGGAAATCCGCAACAACGCCGACTCGCTCGTTTACCAGACCGAGAAGATGCTGCGCGACCAGGCCAGCCAGGTCAGCGGGGCGGAAAAGGAGCGCGTCGAGTCCGACCTCAACGCCTTGAAGGAGACGCTCAACGGGAGCGACAACGAGGCGATCAAGAGCGCCACGGAGCGCCTGGCCGTTGGCGTCCAGGAGCTGGGTAAGCGGTTGTACGAGGCCGCCGCCTCAGCCAATGCAGTCTACGAGCGGCCCAGACGGCGGTGACGGCGGTTATGGCAACGCGGCCACTGACAACGGCGCCAGCGACGACGAGGTTGTTGACGCCGAGATCGTGGATGAGGGTGGTCAGGCCTAAATGAGCCATGAGAGAGAAGAGGCGCGCTCGGAGCGAGCATCCGGGCCCTCTACTGGGCCGACCGCTGATCCGACCACCGGGACCGATACCGGGCCAGAGCCTGCCGAGGCAGGCTGGCCCGGCCCGTCGGGCCTGGGCGCCGGGAGCGAAGAGTTGCCGGCAAAACAGGAGGCAGCACCGAAGCAGACGGGGACCGGACAGTCCGGCGGCCCCGGTTGGCCGGAGCCGGAAACGGACGGGACAGACGCAGACGCGGCCCGTCAGCGCGACGAGTACCTCGACGCCTTACGCCGCCTCCAGGCCGAGTTCGATAACTACCGCAAGCGCGTACAGCGCCAGCAACGCGACATCCTCGAAAACGCGGCCGCTTCACTGGTCAAACAACTGCTACCCGTATTGGATACGGCCGACCTGGCCCTCGCCCACGGGGGTGGTGAGGACGTAAAGCAGGTGGCGGGCGCGCTTTTCGACATTCTTTCCAAGGAAGGCCTCGAGCGCATCGACCCCCAGGGCCAGCCGTTTGACCCCGCCCACCACGACGCCGTGGCCCATGAGCCTGTCGAGGGGCAAGGAGCGCCTGAAATGCCCGAGGTTAGCGAGGTTCTACGGGCCGGCTACCTCTGGAAAGGGCAAGTCCTGCGGCCCGCAATGGTAAAGGTAAGAGGCTAAGCCGGTGGCGGTGCAGCGCGAATGGCTCGAAAAAGACTATTACAAGGTCCTTGGCGTGGCGAAAACGGCCACCGACAAGGAGATCGCGCGCGCCTACAGGAAACTGGCTAAGCAATACCACCCCGACGCCAACCCCGGATCCGACGAGCGCTTCAAGGAAATCTCGGCCGCCTACGACGTGCTTGGTGACCAGGCCAAGCGCAAGGAGTACGACGAGGTCCGCACTCTGTCCGAAAATGGCTACGCGGGCAACCCCTTTGGTGGGGCCGGCGGCCCGGGAGGGCAAGCTGGCGCGACCAATTTCCGCGTCGACGACTTGGGTGACCTGCTCGGCAACATTTTCGGGCGGGGCCGAGGACGGACCCGGCAGAGTGCCGCGGCGGCCGGGCCGGAGCGGGGTCTCGACCTCGAGACCGAGCTCCACCTTTCTTTTAGTGATGCCGTAAAAGGTGTGACCACCACTGTCAACGTGACCTCGGACGCCGTTTGTTCGACCTGCGGTGGCACTGGCGCTGCGCCTGGCACGGCCCCGAGTGTTTGCCCGGTTTGTGGCGGGCAGGGAGTAATCAACGAAAACCAGGGCATGTTCTCGTTCAGCCATCCCTGCGTAGCGTGTGGGGGCACCGGTATGCAGATCGAGGTGCCCTGCCCGACCTGTAAGGGCAGGGGCACTGAGCGGCGCGCCCGGCAAGTGAAGGTGCGTATCCCCGCCGGTGTCGAGGGCGGGCAACGGATAAGAGTGCCGAAGCGGGGTGGCGCTGGTCGCTACGGCGGGCCGCCGGGCGACCTGTATGTCATCGTGCACATCGCGCCGCACCCCGTTTTTACCCAGAGGGGCAAGGACTTGACGGTCAGAGTACCGGTCACGTTCGCTGAGGCCGCCCTTGGTACCACGGTCTCTGTCCCCACCCTCGACGGCAAGCCCGTCACGGTCAAGGTCCCGGCCGGGACCCGCTCGGGGCGCGTTTTCAGGGTGCCAGGGCAGGGGGTGCCGGCGGCCGGCAAAAAGGGCGACCTGCTGGTCACGTTCGAAGTGGACGTGCCGGCCAAACTTTCGAGCGACGAAAAGCGCGCCGTCGAGGCGCTGGCCAAAGCGTCGGGCGATACGGGTCAGAAGCTGCGCGAGAAACTGGGAGGTGAGGCCGAATGAGAGCCCGGGAGCAACTCGGGGCGGCACCGGCTCCTCATCGCCGCCCGCGCCGCGCCGCCGAAAGAGACCAGACTATGGCCGTTTATGTGATCTCTGTGGCCGCTGAGCTGGCGGGCGTGCACCCACAGACCCTGCGCATTTATGAGCGCAAAGGCCTTCTGGGACCAGCCCGGACGCTCGGTGGCAGCCGGCGCTATAGCGACCAGGACATAGAGCTGCTGCGCCGTATTCAGGAATTGACGTCGACGGGGCTCAACCTCGAGGGAGTAAAGCGGGTCATCGAACTCGAAGCCGAGGTGTCCCGCTTGCAACAAGAGGTCCTTGATGCACGGGCGGAGATCCGAGAGGCCGTGGCCAATGTGCACCGCCATTACCGCCGGGATCTCGTCCCCCTGGACACCAACCCCGTGCGCTGGCTCCCCAACAGGTAGCAGAACTTCCCCAGTAGCAGAACTTCCCAACCAGTGGCAGAAATACCCGCTGACCCAAGCGGCGGGTAACCCACTAAAGGCCATAAACCATAGGGCAGAGTGCCGCTCCCGTCACCGGGCGGCGGCAATAGACAGGAGATAAGGACATTGGCGATCGACCCAAATCGCTGGACACAAAAAACACAAGAGGCTTATAGCGCGGCCGTAACCCTAGCTCGGGGCAGCAGCAACCCGGAGGTAACCCCGGACCATCTTTTGCTGGCGTTGTTGGGCCAAGAAGGGACGGCGGTGCTGCCCGTGCTGGCGCGCGTGGGGATCGCCGTCCTGCCCTTGCGCAACCGACTGGAGGAGTCCCTCTCCAAACTCCCCCACAGCTACGGGGGCGAGGGGCCGGCGTTGTCGCGCCAGTCACAGGCTGTCTTGGAGCAGGCGGGCCGGGAGCGCGAGGGCCTCGGTGACGAGTACCTGTCGGTGGAACACATCCTGCTGGCCATGGCCAAGCGGGTCGGCGTCGCCCACGACGACCTGCTGAACGCGTTGCGCGAGGTGCGCGGCAGCCACCGGGTTACGAGCCAAAACCCGGAGGAGAGCTACCAGGCGCTCGAGAAGTACGGCCGTGACCTCACCGAGGAGGCGCGCAAAGGCAAGCTCGACCCCGTCATCGGGCGGGACGAGGAGATCCGGCGAGTGGTCCAGGTGCTGTCGCGGCGGACCAAGAACAACCCTGTGCTCATCGGCGAGCCCGGGGTCGGCAAGACGGCCATCGTCGAGGGGCTGGCCCGCCGGATCGTCGAGGGTGACGTGCCAGAAAGCCTCCGAGGCAAGCGGCTTTTGGCCCTCGACCTCGGCTCCATGGTGGCCGGGGCCAAGTACCGGGGAGAGTTCGAGGAGCGCTTAAAGGCGGTGCTAAAGGAGATAACCGATTCGGGCGGGGAAGTCATCACGTTCATCGACGAACTGCACACGATAGTGGGCGCCGGCGCGGCCGAAGGGGCAATGGACGCCGGCAACATGATCAAGCCGATGCTGGCTCGAGGTGAGCTGCGCATGATTGGCGCCACCACCCTCGACGAGTACCGCAAGCACATCGAAAAAGACGCCGCGCTAGAGCGCCGGTTCCAGCCCGTTTATGTGGGGCAACCCTCGGTCGAGGACTCGATCGCCATATTGCGCGGCCTCAAGGAGCGCTACGAGGTACATCATGGCGTCCGGATCATGGACTCCGCTCTGGTGGCGGCAGCCGTCCTTTCGGACCGCTATATCTCGGGGCGTTTCCTCCCGGACAAGGCCATCGACCTGGTGGACGAGGCGGCCAGCCGCCTGCGCATAGAAATCGATTCGCTGCCGACCGAGATCGATGTGGTCGAGCGCCGTATCCGCCAGCTCGAAATAGAGCGCGTCGCTCTGGCCAAGGAGACAGACGAGGCTTCCAGGGAGCGACTGGCCAAGCTCGACGAGGAGCTGGCCAACCTACGGGAGTCAGCTGACGGCATGAAGGGACATTGGCAAGCCGAAAAAGACGCAATTACGACCATAACCAACCTGAAAGAGGAAATGGAGGCCCTCCGGGGCGACGCCGAACGGTACGAGCGCAGCGGCGAGCTGGCCAAAGCGTCCGAAATCCGGTACGGCAAGATTCCCGAGATTTCCAGCCGCATCGACGAAGCGACCAAGCGTCTCGAGGAGCTTCAGGCCGGCAACAAGATGTTGAAGCAGGAGGTCGACGAGGAAGACGTCGCCGAGGTGGTGGCGAAATGGACAGGTGTGCCGGTGAGCCGCCTGCTCGAAGGCGAAGTAGCCAAGTTGGTGCGGATGGAGGACGTCCTCCATGAGCGCGTCGTCGGGCAGGACGAGGCCGTCCGGGCCGTCGCCAATGCCATTCGTCGTTCCCGTAGCGGCCTGTCCGACCCCAACCGGCCCATTGGCAGCTTCCTGTTCCTGGGCCCGACCGGCGTGGGCAAAACCGAATTGGCGAGGTCAGTGGCTGACTTCTTGTTCGATGACGAGCGGGCCATGATCCGCATCGACATGTCCGAGTACATGGAAAAGCACTCGGTGGCGCGCCTGGTGGGCGCTCCTCCGGGTTACGTCGGGTACGAGGAGGGCGGTCAGCTCACCGAGGCCGTCCGGCGGCGCCCGTACTCCGTGGTCTTGCTCGACGAGATCGAAAAGGCCCACCCGGACGTGTTCAATATCCTGCTCCAGGTCCTCGACGATGGGCGCTTGACGGACGGGCAGGGCCGAACGGTCAATTTCACCAACACCGTACTCATAATGACGTCCAATTACAGGGGCGACATTCGCGACGCGTTCAAGCCCGAGTTCTTGAACCGTATAGACGAGGTCGTCTATTTCAAGGAGCTCACCGAAGCGGATATCGCCCAGATACTGAGCATCCAGTTGCGCGACCTCGACAAGCGCCTGGCGGCCCGGCGCCTGAGCCTCGTCGTGACCGACGAAGCAAAGGCGTGGCTGGCCCGCCGCGGCTACGACCCGGTCTACGGGGCCCGGCCGCTAAAGCGCCTTATTCAGCGCACCATAGGTGACCACCTGGCCCTGGCCCTCCTGGAGGGAAAGTACACCGAGGGTGACACCGTGACCGTGGACATAGGCAATGAGGTGGACGGCAGCGGAGTGGAGGGCGAGGGCGAGGAGGCCGGCGCCGGCGTGGCCACGAGCGTGCTCGTCCTGCGCTAGGCGCTGCTGAGGGGCTCGACTCGACCTGGTTGCCCACGGTGTTGCCAGGCGAACTTTCCGGCAACCAGGTCGTCAAATCGTCACAAGATCAGGGTGCTTAACCCACGCAAAACTTCGAAAAGCGGCCGATGGTGCCACGGGACCTTCACCAGTTGAAAATGGTGCACAAGGAAGGCACGATCGGCCGCTCTGTTCCCGGCGGTTAGTTTCACGAACCTCTAGATGTCAGGAAATACCGGCCGCCTTGCACGCCGCGGCACTTGCGTAGGGCGCGTTGCACAGCTGAGAGGCCCGGACAAAGCCATCGGCGATAACTGTCGAGTCCATGTTGGTGGTCGTCACCCACTCCGGCGTCAGCAACACAGATGCCACTTCTTTGTTGCTCGTGGTGTCCTTGGTCTGGCCGTTGACCAGAGTAGAGGGCGGTGTCATCGACGCCCGAAGGTAGACGGCAATCGCCACCGCCGCCTGCGCCTCTTCGTAAATCGGCTTGTAGACGGTGCCGCATTGATAACCGGTGAGGACATTGCCGAGCCCTGTCAACGTGGCATCCTGGCCGGTGACCGGGAGGGTGTCGGCCTTGATCCCCTTTGACTTCAAATAGGTGATCACGGGCGCCCCGTTTTCGTCGTTCGGCATGAGCACGGCATTGATGTGCGAGTTGGCCGTGTACGCCTGCTCGAACTCCGTGAGGGCCACGCTGGGCGTCCAGGTGCCGGCGGGGCGGCCGGCCAGCTTGTAGGTGCCCTTGGTGAACAACGGGTCGAGAACGGAGTCGTACCCGTTGGCGAAAAGAGTGGCGTTGTTGTCCGTAACGGCCCCGTGCATTACCAAAACATCCGGGCTCTTCACGTGCCACTCGTTCACACAACTAACCAGGCCCTGGCCGAGGAGCTGCCCCACGTGAACGTTGTCGAAGCTCACGTAGAAAGTCCGGCTCCCGCCGAGCGTTAGGCGGTCGTAGTCGATGGTCTTGACGCCATGGCTGGCGGCGTACGACTCGATCTTGGCCCCGGTGCCAGAGTCAAGCGGGTCCAGGATGATGACCTTGTCGCCCCTGGTGATGGCGGCCTGGGCGTCGGCCAGCTGAGCCGCGTCGCTGCCATGGGCGTTGACGACCGAGATCTGGGTCGAGGTGAGGCCAGCCAGCCTCATGGCCCGCGTTAGGTACGGGGCGTCGAACTCTACGTAGCGGGTGGACGAAACCGTGTCGGGCATGATGGCGCCGATGCCGCCGCTGCCCTTGGCCGTGATGGGCCTGAGCTGCGCCATGGCCGTGAAGTTACGGTTGAAAGAATCCCACTGACACGCCGCTCGACGCTTCTCTCGTTGTCGGAGTGGTGCCGGCCGCAGTTGTCGTGGTGGCGGCGGTCGTCGTGGTGGCCGCCGTCGTGGTGGTGGCGGCGGTAGTAGTGGTCTTGGGCGGAGGAGTGCTGGACGGCTTCCCTCCACCGCAGGCGCCGAGCAGCGGCGCCGCCAGCGCTACCGCAGCTACGCCAACGGACCAACGGGTGATGTACCTCCGCCTGCCTTTCATCCAGCCTCCTTGGTTTAGCCGCCGGGCTCGTTAGCCAGGCGGTACTGCTACCAGTCTGGCTCGTTTACACTCACTCAACGCGGAGCGAGCGCGGCCGGCCCCGGAGAGAGGTCAACGCAGGCGGCACAACGGCCCAAAATGGCGAAGTGGTGCGGGTCTATCAAGAAGCCCAGCTTGCTCTTCACCGTCTTCGAGAGGCCCTGGAACAGCTGGTCGGGGGCCTCGATGGTCACCCCGCACACCTCGCAGATGAAGTGGGCGTGGGCCAAAGACGCCAGCTGGTAGGTGGCGGGGCCGTGGCCGAGGTGAGAGTGGACTACGACCCCAAGGCGCTGCAAGTCCTCCAGGTTGCGGTAAATGGTCGACATGTGGACCTCGGGGGCTCTGGCCTGGACGGCGGCGGCCAAGTCCTCAGCGCTCAGATGACCATCGGCTTCGAAGAGCTCCTCGAGCAAGATCCGCTTCGGGGGGGTGGCCCGGCCTCCCCGGGCCCGTACAAGGGCCAGCACCTCGTCAACTGACGAAAGTTCCCGCCCCATGGTGAGACGGCTAGAAGGGAGCGGTCTGCTCACTTTCGTACCCGTAAGAACACGACCCTGAGAGAAAGCAAGCGCCTGCTCAGGCAGTCATCGCTCGTCTGGCCTCCAAGCGCGGTTGTACCCGTCGAAAGCATGCATGGCCCCCTTCTCTCTTCGCGAAGGCGGTTTTCTGGCTGGCACTGACCAGGATAGAGCAGACTGCGCACGCTAACTGCGCTCGCTGACAGTGCTCGCTGACTGCGCTCGCTGACTGTGCTCGCTGACTGTGCTCGCTAACCGGCCTCTGAGGCCAGGCGCTTTATTGGTGCCACTTCGGATCTGCGCCAGCTGTGCGAGGCCGGGGGTACCTCCCATGGCCGGGCTGGCTTGGCGATATGCTCGTGCCTGCCGCCACTTCTGCAAAAGGAGCGCACGCTGCCCGCGACCGTCCTGGTAGGCACCCAGTGGGGTGACGAAGGCAAAGGAAAACTGACCGACCTGCTGGCCAAGGAGATGCAGGTGGTAGTGCGCTATCAGGGCGGCCACAACGCAGGGCACACCGTCGTTGTGGACGGGGAGAGCTTCGCCCTCCAGTTGCTCCCGAGCGGAGTCCTGTACCCCTACACGGTCCCCGTGATCGGTAACGGCGTGGTCGTAGAGCCGAAGTTCCTGATCGACGAAATGGACGCGCTCGAGCGCAGGGGCATCGATTGCTCGCGCCTGGTCATCTCGGGCAGCGCTCATCTGGTGATGCCGTACCACCAGGAGATGGACGCCCTGATCGAACGCTACCTGGGCAAAAACAGGCTCGGCACGACCAAGCGTGGGATCGGGCCCGCATACGCCGATAAGGCCGCCCGCATCGGCCTGCGCGTGCAGGACCTGTTGGACCCCAAGATTTTCCGCCAGAAATTGGACGTTGTCCTGAAAGAAAAAAACCTCATCCTGGCCAAGATCTATAACCGGTTGGCCCTGTCGTCGGACGATATCGCGGGCCGGTACCTGGACGAGTACGCCCCTCGTCTGGCCCCTCACATCGGTGATGCGGTAGGCCTTGTCCACGACACGCTGGCGGCCGGCGGAGGGGTACTTCTCGAAGGCGCCCAAGCGACTTTCCTCGACCTGGACCATGGCACCTACCCCTTCGTGACCTCCTCCAACCCGGTGGCCGGAGGCGCCTGCACGGGCGCCGGCATCGGGCCTCGCTATATCGACCGGGTGGTGGGAGTGGCCAAGGCGTACGTGACCAGGGTGGGCGCCGGCCCGTTCCCCACCGAGGTCTTCGGCGAGCTGGCCGACACTCTGGTCGACAGGGGCCACGAGTTCGGGACCAATACCGGCCGCCGGCGCCGCCCGGGATGGTTTGACGCCGTTATGATGCGCCACGCCGTGCGCCTCAATTCGATCGACGAGCTCGCCATCACAAAGCTCGACGTGCTGGACTCCTTCGAGACAGTGAAGGTTTGCGTGGCCTATGAGGCGGGCGGGAAGCGCTACCAGAACTTGCCCTGGCACCAGTCGGTCCTCTACGACGTGACACCGGTGTACGAGGAGTTGGCCGGCTGGAAGACCGAGACCACTGGCATTGCGGGCAAGGAGCGCCTGCCCCAAGCGGCGCGCCAGTATGTCGATTTCCTGGCCACCCAGGCCGGCGTCCCGGTCACTTTCGTCGGGGTGGGCCCGGGGCGCGAGCAGGTCGTCCGGCTGGGCGAACGCTGACTGGCGACCGGTGAGAGTATGCGTCGTCGGCAGCGGAGGCCGTGAACACGCCCTGGCCGCTGCCCTGTCAATATCTAATGACGTGGTCGTGGCCCCGGGTAACCCGGGGATGGTGGGTTTCGATTGCTTCGCTGGCCCCCCCGAAAGGGTCGAGGCCGACCTCTGGGTAATAGGGCCGGAGGCACCTCTCGTCGAAGGGCTGGCCGACCGCATTCGGGGACGAGGTGGGCTCGTGTTCGGGCCAGGAGCCGATGGCGCCCGCCTCGAAGCTTCGAAAGCGTGGATGAAAGGGCTGCTCGTATCGGCCAGGGTCCCGACAGCCGGCTACGAGGTTTTCGAGGAAACGGAACATGCGCTGCAATATCTACGGGTCACACCCGGCCCGTGGGTGATCAAAACTGACGGGCTGGCAGGGGGAAAAGGCGTCCTGGTAACCGAGGAGCACGGGGAAGCGGAAAGGGATTTGCGGGCCAAGCTTTCCGGTCGCGCCTTCGGTCACGCCGGCCGCAAGGTCTTAATCGAAGAGGCGCTGTACGGGCCGGAAATATCTGTGATCGCAGTTTGCGACGGGCGGCGGGCTTATCCTCTGGCCGCGGCCCAGGACTATAAACGGCTGGGCGATAACGGTACCGGGCCCAATACGGGAGGAATGGGGGCTTACTCGCCGGTCCCATTTGCAGGTGACGACGTCATAGGCGAGGTAATGGAGCGGGCGGTCCTGCCCACGCTGCACGCCCTTTACAAGCGCAATATCGACTATCGCGGCGCCCTTTATGCCGGCGTGATGATGACCGAGGAAGGTCCTAAGGTCCTCGAGTTCAACGTACGGTTCGGTGACCCCGAGGCGCAGGTGCTGTTGCCGCGGTGGAGCGGCGACATAACGGACACACTGGCGGCCGCCGCCTCCGGCACCCTTTCCGACCACAACGCTCCCAATTTCTCCAGCGCCGCCGCCGTGTGTGTGGTGCTGGCATCTCCTGGTTACCCCGAGAAACCAGAAACCGGCGAACGTATCGAGGGCCTCGACGAAGCGGAGGCGGTCGACGGGGCCAGGTTGTACGCGGCCGGAGTGGCCCTCGATGCAGGCCCTGACGCCGGCGATCACCTTGTTACCAGCGGGGGCAGGGTGCTTGACGTGGTAGGGCTGGGAGAAGACCTGCCCGAGGCTCGCCGGGTTGCCTACCGAGCCGCTGACATGATTTCTTGGCCAGGTATGTTGTCCCGTTCTGACATTGCCGGAGGTGTCGAGTGAAGGTCGCCGTGCTCATGGGCTCCGCCAGCGACAAAGCGAAGATGGCTCCCGCCCTGGAAATGCTCGAACAGTTGGGCGTCGAAGCGGTGGAGGAAGTCATGTCCGCCCACCGCACGCCTGACGTGGTGGCGGGCTTCGCCGCCGAGGCCAAAGACATGGGGTTTGGCGTCATTATTTGCGGAGCCGGGATGGCGGCTCACCTGGCGGGTGCAGTGGCGGCCAGGACGACATTGCCCGTGATCGGCGTGCCACTGTCGGGGAGCGCGCTGGCGGGCCTGGATGCTCTCTACGCCACTGTGCAGATGCCGAGGGGCTTCCCGGTGGCGACGGTGGCCATCGACGGGGCGGCTAACGCGGCCCTGCTGGCGGCGGAGATCCTCGGCCTTCAAGACCAGGGCGTGGCGGAGCGGCTGGCGGCCTACCGCGCCGGCTTCGCCCGCCGCTGAGCCACTCCTCGCCCGCTATCCCCCCTGCGCTAGCCGCTATCCCGCCCTGCGCTAGCCGCTATCGGCCGCGCGCTAGCCGCTATCTTCGGCTGCCTCGGGCCACAGCCCGGCCCGCCGGCACGAGTGCTGAGCTTGCGCCGCCACCGGGCTGCTCTCCTTGGTTTCCGTCGCGCACCAACTACGGGCTTTGGCCCCACAAAAACGGACGGTGCCGCCCCCGGTCGAACTAGCAATAACAGCGCCTACGCAGGGTCCTTTGGGCGTCTGTGGCCCCGCCCAAACCGGCCACCGCCCAGACACCCAGTACCAAACCGACGACGAGGACGACGGCGCCAAGGACGAGCGTGCCCCTCCGTTCGCTCTTGGTCAGCGGTTCGCCTTGCTGCTGGCGGTAGTTGGGCGGCATGCCCACCCGAGTTTACCGAGCCAGGGAACGGGCCCACCCGCGCCCCGAAGGAGGCTCCTGGACACCCGACGGCGCCCTAACTCTGCGCCTGAGCACGTCTCGGCCGGTCTTTCTCCCCGGCCCGCCGGTTGGTGACCTCGAGGCGCCTGCTCTGTGGCCCAGACTGCGCCCAACCTTGTACGGTGGGCCACAAGGGAGGCAACTTGATGAAGCACATTTACTCCGGCAAAGTCCGTGACATTTACGAAGTCGATGACGAACATCTGTTGTTCGTGACCTCTGACCGGATCTCCGCCTTCGACGTCGTGATGGCGGAGCCCATCCCGGGCAAGGGGAGGGTGCTCACGGCGCTCACCGCCTTCTGGGCCGGTCAACTACCTGACGTCGCCCCTACCCACCTGGTCCGTCTGGGGCCTCCGCCGGGTCTTGACCTGGCGGCCGGCGGGGTCGACCCGGCCTTCGCCGAGGGGCGGTCGATGGTGGTCCGCCGGGCCGAGATGCTCCCCATCGAGTGCATCGTGCGCGGCTACCTGTCCGGCTCGGCCTGGGCCGAGTACCGGCGCTCCGGCACCATGCACGGCCAACCCCTGCCCGCCGGCATGTCCCAATCGGAAAAACTGCCCGAACCAGTGTTCACCCCGTCGACGAAGGCCACCGTCGGCCACGACGAGAACATTTCCTTCGAGGACGCTGTCGGCTTGATAGGGGACAAAATGGCTTCGGCGGCACGGGAAATCTGCATTGAAGCGTACCGGCGCGGGGCCGAGCACGGAGCTCGACGCGGCATAATCATCGCCGATACCAAGTTCGAGCTCGGCATCATCGATGGCGAGCTCGCAATATGTGACGAGATATTGACGCCGGACTCTTCGCGCTTCTGGCCCGAAAACCTGTGGCAACCGGGAGCCACCCCGCCGTCGTTCGACAAACAGCCGTTGCGAGATTGGCTCGAGGCCACGGGATGGGGGAAAGTGCCGCCCCCGCCGGCGTTACCGCCCGACGTCGTCGAGGCCACCCGGGCTCGCTACGTCGAGGCCTATGAACGCCTGAGCGGGCTTGGTTTTTCCGACTGGCCCGGCAGCGACCGGCCCGGCAGCGACCGGCCCGGGGCCGGCGCGGTCCCGCCGCCCGTGGGCCATGGGTAATTTCGAGGCCCTGGTCGAGGTCCAACTACGGCCAGGTATCTCCGACCCTCAGGGGGCCACCATCGAACGGGCCTTGCCGGCGCTCGGGTTTACCGGCGTACACGGCGTTCGCGCCGGCAAGGCATTTCGCTTGTACGTCGAGGCGCCCGACGACCAGGAGGCTCGCCGCATCGTGGAACAACTATCCCAGCGGCTGCTAGCCAACCCGGTCATAGAGGACGCCTCGGTCTCAATTATCAGGACGGCGGGGACGTAGTTCTGCGGCCGCCGCGTTCGCCCGCTTCGTGCGGTGGGCTACCGCAGCCGGCACCGGGCCCGCTGGTATCGTGTCCTCGTGACCACGCGAGTCGGGGTAGTCGTCTTCCCGGGCACCAACTGCGAGCACGACGTGGTCGAGGCCTTCGAGTTGCTTGGGGCCGAGGCGGACCTCGTCTGGCACGGTTCGGCCTCTCTAAGCGGGCTGGACGCGGTTGTGCTGCCAGGTGGTTTCGCCCACGGCGACTACCTGCGGCCGGGCGCCATCGCCCGTTTCTCGCCGGTAATGGCTGCGGTACGCGACTACGCCGCATCGGGCGGACCGGTCATCGGCATTTGCAACGGTTTCCAGGTCCTGACTGAGGCCCACCTTTTGCCGGGCGCGCTCCAGAAAAACAAGGGCCTGGCCTTCCTGTGCCAGATGACCGAGCTGGAGGTGACCAGCGGACACTCGGCGCTGACCACCGGGGTCGCGCCCGGCCGTCGCCTCTCGGTGCCAATAAACCATTTCGAGGGCAATTACACGGCCAGCCCAGCCACGCTCCAGCAGCTGGAAGATGAGGGCCGTGTCGTCCTGCGCTACGTCACCAACCCCAACGGGTCGGCGCACGACATCGCCGGCGTGTGCAACGAGGGCGGCAACGTCGTCGGGCTCATGCCCCACCCCGAGCGGGCCAGCAGTGAGCTGCTCGGGTCGACGGACGGCCTGGTGCTCCTGAGCGCGTTGCTGGCGTGGACCGGGGCGCCCCTGGTGCAGGCGACGCGGGGTTAGGCCGCGAGGGGGCGCCTGCCGGCCTACCGTGATGCAATGACGGCGTCTTTGCACCGCGAGCTCGGCTTGACCGACGAAGAGGCACAGTCGATCGACCGCATCCTCGGCCGCGACCCGAACCACCTCGAACTGGCCATGTACGCAGTCATGTGGAGCGAGCACTGCTCGTACAAGTCGTCCCGGGTGCACCTGCGCCGTCTCCCGACAGAAGGGCCGGAGGTGCTGGTTGGGCCGGGGGAGAACGCGGGCGTGATCGACGCCGGCGACGGGGTCGCCGTCGCCATCCGCATTGAGAGCCACAACCACCCCTCTGCCATCGAGCCTTATCAGGGGGCGGCTACGGGCGTAGGCGGCATTATCCGTGACATCTTCACGATGGGCGCCCGTCCTATAGCGCTTATGGACCCGCTTCGCTTCGGCCCTCTCGACGACGCCCGCAACCGGTGGGTGGCCAGCGGTGTGGTGAGCGGGATTTCTGGTTACGGCAACGCCGTCGGGGTCCCGACCGTGGGCGGCGAGCTGGAATTTGCCAGCTGTTACGCGGGCAACCCGCTCGTCAACGTCCTGTGTTGCGGCGTATTGCCGAAGGACCGGCTCGTTTTCGGGCGCGCTGCAGGCGAGGGCAACCTGGCTGTCCTGCTCGGCTCGACTACCGGCCGGGACGGCATCGGCGGGGTGAGCGTGCTCGCTTCCGCCGCCTTCAGCGATGATCCAGACGCAGAAGCGGCCAAACGTCCGAACGTCCAGGTGGGTGACCCGTTCGAGGAAAAGCGCCTCATCGAGGCCACCCTCGAACTGCTCGACAAGCACCTGGTATTGGGTATACAAGACCTCGGCGGCGCCGGCCTGACCTGTGCCACGAGCGAGACCGCCTCGCGCGGCGGCGTGGGCATGGACGTGAACGTCGACGCCGTGCCGCTACGAGAGCCAGGCCTGGCGCCTTACGAGGTCATGACGAGCGAGAGCCAAGAGCGCATGCTGGCTATCGTCACCCCGGGGGCCCTCAGCTCCGTGCTCGAAGTTTGCCAACGCTGGGAAGTCCGGGCCACTGTCGTGGGCAAAGTCACCAGCACGGGCCGCTTACGGGTGCTGAGCGGCTGGGATGGAGAGGTGCTGGCCGACGTGCCCGCAGCCAGCTTGCATGAGGACGCCCCCGTTTACCACCGCCCCATGCAGCGCCCGCCTCGGCCGGAGGCGAACGGGGCCTTTGGTGGTGGGACGACCCCGGCGGCCCCCCCTTCGCCCGAAGAGCTCGCCCGCGACCTGTTCTCGCTGCTGGCCGACCCGGCGTGGGCCTTCGGCCAGTACGACCACCAGTTGTTCCGCAATACGGTCGTCGCCCCGGGAGCCGATGCCGCTCTGCTACGGCTGTCGGCCCCAGGCGTCCGCTCCGCCGATGGTGATCCCTGGCGGGGCATCGCCCTTTCGACAGACGGCAACCCCCGCTGGTGCGCCCTCGACCCCCGTGCCGGTACGCGGCTGGTCGTGGCCGAGTCGGCTCTGAACGTGGCGTGCGTAGGGGCAAGACCGGTGGCGTTGGTCAACTGCCTCAACTTCGGGAACCCCGAACACCCCGAAGTGATGTGGCAGTTCTCCGAGGCCATCGACGGCATGTCCGAGGCGTGCCGGGGGCTCGGGATCCCGGTGGTGGGCGGGAACGTCAGCTTTTACAACGAAAGCCGGGGCACGGACATCGACCCGACGCCAGTGGTAGGCACGCTCGGCCTGGTCGACCGGCTGCAGCCTGGTACTCCCGGCCCGGCGCTGACCGAAGGTAGCACCGTCATGCTCCTCGGGCCGTCCGGGCCGGGGGCTATATCGCTGGCCGGTTCTCGATGGGCGGCGCACCGCCGGGGGCCAGAGGCCGCCAGCGGTTCCCTTCCCCCACTTGACCTGGAGCTGCACGCCCGCCTTCTGCCACTCGTAGCCGCGCTGGTCAACCAACGCCTGGTGGACGGCGTCCACGACGTCTCAGACGGCGGCCTGGGCGTCGCCTTGGCAGAGATGGCGGTGAAAAGCGGGACCGGGTGCCGGGCGCACGGGCTGGTTGGTTATGAGGAGCTGTTCGGCGAGGGCCCGTCCAGGGTGCTCCTCAGCGTGCAGGCAGCGGCGATGGAGTCGGTAACCCAGATGGCGCAGGCCGCGGGCATACCGGTGAGCCCTCTCGGTACCGGGGGCGGCGACCGGCTGGTCGTGGAGGGCCTGATCGACGTGGGTGTGGCGGAGGCGACGGCGGCGTGGAAAGAGGCCTTGCCGGCCGCTTTCTCGACGGCCGAGCCACCGCCCTAGGGACCGCCTAGTGGCCGAGCAGGGACCGCCATGTGGGCCGGGCCGCCGGCGCTTCGGCAGGGCCCGACCTGAGGTCGTCGCTGATGCGCAGCCCGTAGATGGCGACCGCGTCAGCCGTGGCCGCTAGTTCCGGTGGTACGCCGGCGGAGCGGGCGGTCGAGAGGACCTCGCGGTACTTGTCCGCCACCGTCGTCACGGTCGGGCCGACGCTCTCTGGCGACCCCTCGGCGGCGGTGAGCACCCAGGTGTCGAGCTCGCCCGCCGCCGCCCTGAGCAGGTCCGCCAGCGGCCGGGTCAGTCCCGGCGTGGACTGCAAGCCGGGAGAGGCATCGGCCAAAGCCCGGGCCGCGCCGCGGGTCGAGCGTTGGACCTGGTCCAGGGATTCGACCGCCGCCACCAGCGCCTCGGCCGCGGCCCGGTCCCGGAACCCGGTCGGGCTCCAGCGGGTGGCCGTCACCGTGCTTTGAACCGCGAGAGCCGCGCTTTTGACCGTGCCCTCGAGTTGGCGAGCCCTGTCGAGGGGAACTGTTGAACCCGCAGCCGGGCCGCCCAAGTCGTCGGCCAGCTCCCTAAGGACACTGGCAATCTCGGCCTCCACCTCCCTGACCCGCTGCTGGGCGCGGACCAGGTTTGTCTTGGGCACGGTGACGAGGCTGACCAGGATGCCCACCGCCGCCCCCAGGAACGTATCGAAGACCCGGTCGACGGCGTACCCGCTCGTCGATGCCCCGAGGACCAGTACGAGAAGAGCGCTCACGGGGACCTGGACCGCGCCCTGCTGGCCCAGACGCAGGACTTGACCGGCCAGCCATGACACGAACACGACCAGGGCTAGCGACCACACGTGTACGCCGAGCAATCGGGCCAACGCATAGGCCACCAAAACGCCGACAACAACTCCGAGCGCTCGTTGCAGGCCCCGGGACACCGAGTCCCACACGGTGACCTGGACCGTCAGCACCGCAGTTAGCGGAGCGAACACAGGAAGGTTGTTGCCGATGATGTCGGCGGCCAGCAACCATGCCCGCCCGGCGGCAACCCCGGTCTTGGCCGCCTGCACCACCAGTGGGCCGAGCCATCTGAGCGAGCCCTCGAGCCGTGTCCGCACGGGTGTGCTTTAGTGGTGCGGCACCGGCTACCCCGGCAGCCTGTCCTTGAGGGCTTCTAGTGCACTGTCCGGCACGTGCAGGTCGCCCCGCCCCGTGCCGACGGAGAGGTCCGGCTTGTAGGTGCCATGGTGGTCAGAGCCTCCTGTGATAGCCAGGCCGGCGCGGGCCGCCATCACGGCGAGGGAGGCGCGTTCTTCCTGGCTGTAGCGGCCATAGATGGCTTCGAGGCCGACCAGGCCCGCCTCCGCCAGTTCGCCCACTGCCCCCTCGAGCTGGCTGGGCGACAAGCCCATGGACAACGGGTGAGCCAACACCGGGAGGGCTCCGGACTGGAGAGCCAGAACGATGGCTGGCATAGGGGCCAACCGTTCCTTCTCCACGTAGGCCGGCCGGCCCTTGGCCAGCCAACGGTCGAAGGCGTCTTGCACCGAGGTGGCCACCCCTTTGCGGACCAAAATGGCGGCCACGTGGGGACGGCCGGCGCCACTGCCTCCGGCCTCGGCTTCCAGTTCCTCGGCGGTCACCGGGAGCCCCAGTTCCTCCAGCCGCGTGATGAGAAGCTCGTTCCGGTTATCCCGGGCCACCTGCAACCTGAGCAGCTCGTTTTGCAACGGCCCCTCTCCCGGCTCGAGGAAGTAGACCAGCATGTGCATCGTGGCCGGGTGCTGGCAGGAGATCTCCGTCCCTGCTACCAGCTCGATGCCGGCTTCGGCCGCCTTCTTGCGCGCCGGGACGATGCCGTCCTGGCGGTCATGGTCGGTTAGGGCAAAGGCGGACAAGCCCGCGGCCGCAGCCAGGTCTACGAGGTCTTCTGGCGCATCACTGCCGTCGGAAACGGTCGAGTGCGTATGCAGGTCGATCACACGGCCACCGTACTGTGCCGAGCGTGGCCCGGCCCAACGTCGCCAGCGTCCGGTTCACCGGTTGCCGGCCGGCGCGTGAGACAATGGGTCAGTGAGCGGGCCTGTCGAGCACACCAGCCCGCGCGAAGCCTGCGGCATCTTTGGCATTTACGCCCCGGGGCGCAATGTCGCTCCTATCGTCTTCGACGGCCTCTACGCCCTCCAGCACCGGGGCCAAGAGTCCGCCGGGATGGCGGTGAGCGACGGCACCACCATGATGGTCATGAAGGACATGGGCCTCGTCACCCAGGTCTTCAACGACTACAAGCTGGCCAGCCTGGTCGGGCACCTGGCCGTCGGCCACAACCGGTACTCGACGACCGGGTCCTCCTCATGGCATAACGCCCAACCCATGTACCGCCAGGCCGGCGGCAGCGAGTTCGCCGTGGGTCACAACGGCAACCTGACCAACACGGAGGAACTGGCGGCGTCCATGGGCATGCTGCCCGGCATGGTCACCAGCGACTCGGACCTGATAGCCGAACTGGTGGCCCGGGAGCTTGACAGAGTCGTCGCCGCCGCCACTCCCGGCACGGGGGTGCCCCTCGAGAGTGGTCTGCCCGCCGTGCTGCCCCGCGTCCACGGTGCCTTCTCGCTCGTCCTGGCCGACCGCGCCAGCCTGGTGGGGGTACGAGACCCCAACGGTTTTCGGCCCCTCTGCCTCGGGAAACTGGACGACGGCTGGGTGCTGGCCTCCGAGACGCCGGCGCTCGACATCATCGGTGCCCACTTCGTACGCGAGGTCGAGCCCGGCGAGGTCATTGTTATCAGCGCCGACGGCTGCCGGAGCCTCCGGCCTTGGCCGCCGGAGCAGGTCCAGCCCAAGCTGTGCTTGTTCGAGTTCGTCTACTTGGCCCGGCCGGACAGCCGCCTATACGGCCAGGAGCTACACGACGCCCGCGTCCGCATGGGGGAGCTGCTGGCCGAGCAGGCTCCGGTGGCCGCCGATATGGTCGTCGGGGTGCCCGACTCCGGCATGCCGGCGGCCGAGGGCTACAGCCGGCGCAGCACCGTGCCGTTCGGCCATGGGCTGGTGAAAAACCGTTATATCGGTCGCACTTTCATAAACCCTGACCCCCGCCAGCGCGCCCTCGGGGTGCGCCGGAAACTGAACCCCCTGCGGGAGGCTATCCGGGGCAAGCGGCTCGTGGTCGTGGACGACTCGATCGTGCGAGGCACCACCACCCGGGCCATGGTGGCCATGCTGCGAGAAGCGGGCGCCCGGGAGGTACACCTGCGCATCTCCTCCCCGCCCTATCGCTGGCCGTGCTTCTACGGCCTGGACACTGGCAGCCGGTCCGAACTGATCGCCGCCGACCTCGAGGTGGGCGAGATCTGCGACTACCTGGGGGCCGACAGCCTGGCGTACCTTTCCCTCGACGCCCTCAAGAGGGCCACCGGTGTGCCGGGGGCAGGGTTCTGTGACGCCTGCCTGACGGGCGACTACCCCGTCCCCATCCCGGCCAGGTTGTCGAAGTCCATCCTGGAGCCGTCGGGGCTAACGGAAACCGGGGTGAGAGATAAAGGAGCACTCGCCGTCCAACCCGCTCTCACACCTGATCCCTGAAAATGCCCGAACCGGGACCGCTTACCTACGCCGCCGCCGGTGTAGACATAGACGCCGGCGAGCGGGCGGTGTCCCTCATGCGCCCACTAGTGGCCAGCACGGCCCGGCCTGGAGTGATTGGCGGTCTGGGCGGTTTCGGCGGCCTGTTCGAGATGCCGACCGGGTTCCGGGCTCCTCTGCTGGTGGCGTCCACTGATGGAGTAGGTACGAAGCTGACCGTTGCCATCGATGCGGGGCGGTTGGGCACGATCGGCGTCGACCTCGTTGCCATGTGCGTGGATGACCTGGTGTGCCAGGGCGCAGAGCCCCTCTTTTTCCTGGACTACCAGTTGTGGGGGCACCTCGACCCCGACGCCGTGGCCCAGGTTATGAGCGGTATTGCCGAGGGCTGCCGGCAGGCCGGGTGCGCCATCCTGGGCGGTGAGCTGGCCGAACACCCCGGTCAGCTTGGCCCCGGCGAGATGGACCTGGCCGGGTTCGCCGTTGGCGTCGTGGAGAAGGACCACCTCCTGGCCGGCCGGCCCCCACCCACCAGAGGAGGGCGACGTCCTCGTCGGGCTGCACAGCGGCGGCATGCGCTCCAATGGCTACTCGTTGGCCAGGGCCGCCCTGTTGGACCGGGCTGGGCGCCGGTTGAACGACGAAGCGTGGCCCGGCGCCGGCCACTCCCTAGCTGACGAACTGCTGCGGCCGTCGCTCATCTATTCGCCCGCTGTGCGCTCCCTGTTCCCTCTGTTCGACGTCCACGCAGTGGCGCACATAACCGGCGGCGGGCTACCGGGCAACGTGCCTCGAGCCCTGCCCCCCCACCTGGACGCCCTCCTCCACCTGGGCAACTGGCCGGTGCCCCCCATCTTCGCCGAGGTCAAGAGGGCGGCCGGCGTCGACGACGCCGAGATGTCCCGCACGTTCAACATGGGCGTCGGCATGGTCGTGGTGGTGCCGGCCGACCAGGGGGCGGCGGCGGCCGCCAAACTGCAGGGCCTCGGCTTCCCCGCCAGCGTCATCGGCGAGGTGGTGGCCGGCCAGGGGCGCTGCCTGCTCGAGTAGTCCCCAATTAATTCCACCGGTTTCCACAAGTCATCCACAGCGGGGGAAAACTGCTCCCGTCTTGGTGCTCGCATGCCACCAGCGTCCCGAGAAGCGCCATCGAGCCGGCGTCGGCTCTGCCGTGGTAGCAGTGATGACCCGTAGGGCTTCCTCGACGGCGATCGAGATGGCCCGCTCCTCGGCCGGCGACGGCGGTCGAGCCAGCGCCGTCAACTTCAGGTCGACCTGTAAACGCGGACCGGGAAAACCTTTCGCTGCCGAGCTCGGCTGAGGCCCGGTCACAGGGGGACGTTGCCGTGCTTGCGGGCCGGCAGATCCTGGCGTTTCGTGGCCAACACCTCGAGGCTCTGCGCCAGGACCTGACGGGTACTGGCGGGGTCGATCACGTCGTCGATGTAGCCGCGTTCGGCGGCCAGGTACGGGTTGGCGTAGTCCTGCCGGTACCGCTCGACCAGCTCCGCTCTGCGCTCGGGCGGGGCACCTTTCAGCTGCCGGGCGTACAGGACGTCGACGGCGCTGTCGGTGCCCATTACAGCCAGCTCGGCGCCGGGCCAGCCGTATGCAAAATCGGCCCCAAGCGATTTCGAGCTCATGACTACATATGCGCCGCCGTAGGCCTTACGGATAATGACCTGGATTTTGGGGACTGTCGCCTCGCAATAGGCGTAAAGCAGCTTCGCCGCCCGCCGAGCCAAGCCTCCGTGTTCCTGGTCGGTCCCGGGCATAAAACCAGGGACGTCAACGAACGTGACGACCGGGATATTGAAACAGTCACAAGTCCTGACGAAGCGGGCGCCTTTTTCGGCGGCGTCGATGTCCAGTACCCCGGCGAGTACCTGCGGCTGGTTGGCCACCACCCCGACTACCCGGCCGCCTATGCGCCCGAAACCGCAAATGAGGTTCAAAGCCCACAGGTCGTGGTACTCGAGGAACTCGCCTCCGTCCAGGACGGCCCGCACTAATTGCTTCATGTCATAGGGCTGGTGCGGAGAGGCGGGGACCAGCTCGGCCAGCTCGGGGGCCAGGTCTGCCGGGTAATAACCATCGGCGCCTACCGGTGGTGGTTCGAGGTTGTTTGACGGCAAGTACGCAAGGAGCTGGCGCACCCGGTCCAGGCACGACTTCTCGTCGGGAGCCACGAAGCTGGCCACCCCAGACTTGGTCGCATGGGTGAGGGCGCCGCCGAGCTCTTCCAGCGACACGTCTTCGCCCGTTACCGTCCTCACGACGTCGGGGCCGGTGATGAACATTTGCGATGTGCCCTGCACCATGAAAACAAAATCGGTAATGGCGGGGCTGTAAACGGCCCCGCCGGCACAACTCCCCATGATCACGCTGATCTGGGGCACCACTCCGGAGGCGGCTACGTTGCGCCGGAATATCCCGCCGTAATAGTGCAACGCAACTACGCCCTCCTGCACGCGGGCGCCGCCCCCATCGTTGATCCCGATTAGTGGCACCCCGAGGGAAATGGCGAGGTCGATGACTTTATGGATTTTCTCTCCGGATACCTCGCCCAGCGTCCCGCCATTGACGGTGAAATCCTGTGAGAACAGGCAAACCTTTTTCCCGTCGATGGTGCCGAAGCCCGTTACTACGCCGTCAGTGTAAGACCGCTCACCTTGGCCGCTCCCCTCGGCCCGGCTCCTGGCCAGCATGTCAAGTTCCTGGAAAGACCCGGCGTCGAGCAGGTAGTCAACCCGCTCGCGGGCGGTCATCTTGCCGCGCGAGTGCTGGCGCTCCACGGCCGCCTCGCTGCCCGCGTGGATGGCGGCCTGACGGCGGCGCTCGAGTTCTTCCAGCCTTTCGCGCATCGGTTGCTCGCCCACGGCGGCAACGCTAGCGCCCACCTCCGCCTCTCATGGCAAGCCCTCCCCATGGGCCGCGCCGTCCAGGTGAGCAGCGGTAGTGGTAGGCCTATATCCAAGAGGTGAGGTTAGGAGGCGAGGTGAACCCGACGGGTCCCGGAGAGGCCGAAGTTGTCGAAGGGTCTGACGAAACAGAGACAGACGCCCTCGAGACAGCCGCCTCGGATGATGCCATTGGTTTTGAAGAGCTAGTGGGTGCGGCGAGGCCGACGTTGCTCCGCGCCGCCCACAGCGTAACGGGGCGTCACGAAGACGCCGAGGACGCGGTCCAGTCTTCATTGTTGAAGGCCATGCGGGCCTGGCAGCGGGTGGCGAACCAGGAGCGTTGGCGCCAGCAGGCTTACGTACGCCAAATCGTCGTCAACACGTGCCGGTCGGGGTGGCGGAAATGGGGATCCCGGGTGGCCATCGGCGACGTCCCCGAAACTGTCAACGCCCCGGAAACCGACACCATCGATGACCGCGAGGTGTTGCGCCAGGCGTTGGCCCGGCTACCGGCTCGCCAGCGCGAGGTCCTCATGCTCCGGTACTACGACGACCTGACCGAAGCAGAGATAGCCAAGAGGCTCGGTTGCGCTCCCGGGACGGTAAAGAGCTCGGCCGCCCGCGCCCTGAGAGCTCTGCGGGACATGCTGCCCGAGTACGCCGTTGGCCTGGAGCCGACGGGCGGCGGTGTCACCGCCGCGGGACCGCGCGGAGACCGCCGCGGGGCCGGGCAGCCCGCGGCCCGGCGGGCCGGAGGTCTTGAAGTCGGCCTAGATCGTCCGGCTGACGCCACCGCTTTGGAGCATTTCTTACGCTAGAGCGAAGAAACCGTCCAAAGCTCCGAGCTGAGTCGCCAGTTTGAAGCCGACCGGTTGGCAAACTGCATGCGTGGAGCGCCTCGTCCAGCCGCCGGCCACGGAATGGGCGTTCCCTTGCAGCGCCGGCGCCCAGGAGGCGGTCGCCGGGACAGGCGAGGTGGTCGGTATCGGTGCCGACCTTCAGCCCGGCACGTTGCTGGCCGCCTACCGCTGCGGCCTGTTCCCGATGCCCGTAGCCAGAAGGCTGGCCTGGTGGTCGCCTGACCCGAGGGGCGTTATCCCGCTCGACGGGTTGACCGTGAGCCGGTCGCTGCGGAAATCCTGCCGGCTCTACGAAATCCGCTTCGACACCGCCTTCGAGCAGGTCATCGCGGCGTGCGCCGACCCGTCGCGAAAGGGAGCATGGATCGACCGGCGCATGAAGAGCGCCTACCTGCGCCTGCACGAGCTTGGCTGGGCTCACAGCGTCGAGGCCTGGTCAACGGCGGGGGGAACAGCCGGCCAGATGGCGGGAGGCCTGTACGGGGTGGCCATCGGAGGTCTCTTCGCCGGCGAGTCGATGTTTTACCATCAGCGGGACGCGTCCAAGGTGGCTCTGGTGGCCCTGGTGGAGGCCCTGCGGGCCGGGGGCGGCCACCTGCTCGACGTCCAATGGCTGACACCCCACCTGGCCAGCCTCGGCGCTACGGCGGTTAGCCGGCGGCGCTACCACGAGCTCCTGCGGGACGCTATCGACCTGCCTCAGCTCCGCCTGGAGCCTTACTTCTTCCCGGTTGGGGGGGACTGAGACCGACGGGTCGCCAGGCGGCCGGCCCGTTCTAAAAGGGCCGGAGCATCCAGACGCTCGCAGATGGCCCCGAAGCCAGCCTCAGGCCCATGCCACTCGAGGCTGTCAAGCGCTTCGGTCCCGGCCGCCAAGATGTCCCGGTCTACGACGCAGGTGGCCAGCTTTTTGAACAACAACGCCAGGTCGTGGTCAGCCCTCAGCGTGGCGGTCAAAGACACGGTGCGGGCCGTCGACAGGGCCGCGATATCCCAGGCTGCCGCCGAGGTCGGGATAGCCTCGATCGAGCCGTAGCGGCCCAGCACCGTGCTCGTCGTTTTGGCCCCCCAGCCGCTCAAACCCGGGTAGCCATCCGCGCTGTCCCCGACCAGGGCCAACCAGTCAGGCACCGACGCGGGGGCTACTCCGAAGCGGGTCCGGACCGCGTCCTCGTCCACGATGGCGCCTTTGCGCCTGTCCAGGCAGACCACCCTCTGGCCCTGCACGCATTGGCCGAGGTCCTTGTCCGGCGTACAGATCAACACCTGTGAAAGCCGTTCGTCGTCAGCCAGCACGGCCGCTCCGGACGCCAGTGCATCGTCGGCCTCCAGTTGGGTCATGGGCCAGACGACCAGCCCCATGGCCGCCAGAGCCTCCTCGAATAGAGGGAACTGGCTCAGCAAATCTTCGGCCACCCCGGCCGAGCTCTTGTACGTGGGCCACGCTTCGTTGCGCCACGACTCAATGACATGGTCCGTCGCCACCGCCATGTGAGTGGCGCCGTCTTCGAGCATCCCGAGCAGCGAACCCAGGACCGCCCTCGTCGCCCCCACCTGCTCACCTGTTCTGGTCTGGTGGGGCGGTGCCCCGAAATAGTGGCGGAACAGCTCGTAGGTCCCGTCCACCAGATAGGCCTTCACCGGGCCCTGCCCACGCCGTCAGCCAGCCGGGAACGCCGAGTGCACAGATGTCGAAAGTCATGTCTCATGAGCCCATCGTGCCCCAGTACCTGGCAAAGGACCACCCCCGCTGGAAGAGGCCCCGCTGGAAGAGGCCCCGCTGGAAGAGGCCCCGCTGGAAGAGGCCCCGCTGGAAGAGGCCCCGCTGGAAGAGGCCCCGCTGGAAGAGGCCCCGCTGGAAGAGGCCCCGCTGGAAGAGGCCCCGCTGGAAGAGGCCCCCTGGAAAGCGGCCCCCTGGAAAGGGCCCTGCGAGAAAGAGGCTGCCAGGAAAGAGCCCGGCGTTGACAGCCAGGCCGCCGCCGGACTAGGTTTGTACTTCAGACAAAGTTAGTTTCAGTTCAGGGACCGGGGGGGACACATTGCCCGCACGTCGATCGCGACGGCCTGGAACCGGCCCGGAAGGGCCGGGTGAAGAACAGCTCTCCCGCCAGGGCATTCGCCGCGGCGACCGCCAGCTGATGGTCGACATGAACCGCAACCTCGTGCTCAACGTGCTGCGCACGGGGGCGGCCTCACGCGCCGATGTAGTGAGGACGACCGGTCTGAGCCCGGCCACGGTCTCGCTCATCGTTTCGGAACTGATCGAGAGCGGCCTGGTCAACGAGGTCGGGGAGGGCAAGTCAAGCGGGGGCCGGCCGCCCCTGGTGCTCCGTCTGGACGACGAACGTAACTACGTCGTAGGCGTGAAACTGATGCGCCACGTCATCTCGGTCGCAGTAACGGACCTCCGCGCTGAGGTGGTCTACTCCGAGGTGGTCGACCTGGACCCGAGCGCAGTGGCACCAGCCTCCGTGCTGGAAGCCCTCTGCACGGCAGTCGAGCACGCCATCAGTCCTGCCGGTGTCGACCTGGAGCAGGTCGTCGGCATCGGCATCGGCCTGGCCGGCCTGGTCGATGCTGACACGGGAGTGTGCCGGTACTCGCCCTCCTTCGGTTGGAGCGAAGTCCCCGTTGCCGTCCCGATTTCGGAGCGGCTCGGGCGCCCTGTGCTGGTCGACAACGACGTGAACACGCTCACGGTGGCAGAGCAGTGGTTCGGCCGGGGCCACGGCGTGGACGACTTCGTCGTCGTCACCGTCGGAGAAGGCGTCGGCGCCGGGATCGTGGTGGAAGGACGGCTGTACCGTGGGGCGAAAGGTGCTGCCGGCGAGATCGGGCACATGCGCCTCGACGGGGAGGACGCGCCTTGCCGCTGCGGCGGCAGGGGTTGCCTCGAAGCTGTCAGTTCGGATGGCGCCGTACGCCGCTACCTGGCCGAAGAGGTCGGGCGGGGCGGCCAGAGCGCCATCCCAAGCGATAGCACCTCCTTCGTTACCATCGCAGCGGTGCGGGAGGCGGCCGAGGGGGGCGATGAAGCCGCCGCTCACGCCCTCGAGCGGGCGGGCCGGAACCTGGGGCTCGGCATCGCCAGCCTCGTCAACTTGCTCAACCCGAGGCTCGTCATCATTTCGGGCGAGGGGGCTCAGGCCGGCCCGCTGCGCCTGGACGCCGCCCTCAAGGCCGCCCGGGAACGTGCATTCGGCGGGTTGGCTGAAGATGCCGAGTTCGTGGTCGACTCCACCGACGACCTGGCCTGGGCGCGGGGCGCGGCCTGCATCGTCCTGGGTGAGCTGTTCAGTTCGCCCATCCACCGCTCAGTCGACCTGGCTCCGATCGCCCGGCGGGAGTCGCGGGCCATGGCGGGGAGGAACTGAGCGGTGAGTACGGACGGTGTTTTCGGCCTCTCGCAGGGGGAAAACGCCGGGTCTGAGGGGCTCGCCAGCAGGGGCCACCACCTGGCCTCCACCAGCGTGAAATCGATGCTCTCGCATCAGGTGGCCTCCGGTGCCTTCTTCGCCTCGATGGACTTCGCCCCCTACCGTTACTGCTGGCTCCGGGACGGCTCCTTCACGGCCTTCGCTCTGGACCGGGCCGGCGAACAAGCGGCGGCCGAGAAGTTCCATCGGTGGGCGGCGGCCGCCGTGGCCGGGATCGCCTCCACCATCCGCACCGCCACTGAGGGCCGGTTGGCCGGGGGCACCAACGACGCCGCCTCCATGCCACCGGCGCGCTACACCGTAGAAGGCACCGTAGAGCGCGACGACTGGCCCAACTTCCAGGTGGACGGCTACGGGACCTGGCTCTGGGCAGTGTCCGAGCACGTAGCCCATTGGGGGACCAAGGCGCTGGTAGACGAGCTGGGCGAGAGCCTGGAGCTCGTCACCACTTATCTCGAGGCCGTCGCCCTCGACCCTTGTTACGACTGTTGGGAGGAAAACGGCCAGGCTGTCCATACCTCCACGCTGGCCTGCGTTTACGGTGGCCTTTCGGCGGCGGGCGAGCTCCTGGGGAGCCGAGCGGCGGAGCGTAGGGCCGGCGAGGTGGCCGAGCACATCCACTCCCGGATGCGGAACGGCCCGCGGTTCGCCAAATCGACCGCCGACGGGGGCGTCGACGCCAGCCTCCTCTGGCTGGCCGTACCCTTCGGCGTCGCCGGCCCGGGTGACACGGTCATGGCTGCCACGGCCGCCGAAGTCGAGGAGGGCCTCGAGCTCGACGGTGGGATCAGGCGGTACGCGGCCGATACGTATTACGGCGGCGGCGCTTGGCCGCTGCTAACGGCGTGGCTCGGTTGGTACCGGGCCAGGACCGGCGACCTGCGCAGCGCGGAGCGGTGGGCCGCATGGGTCGAGGGCTGTTACAACAGCGCCGGCCATCTCCCGGAACAGGTCGGCGGCGAACATCGCGACCCCGGCTCGTACCGTAGCTGGGTCGGGCGCTGGGCCCTCCTGCCGCCGATCTGGCATGGTCGCACGCCATGTACTTCGTCCTCTGGGACGAGCTGCAGAGGCTGGGGGCCATCGGGGCCCCGGGAGGGCCGTCATGACGCCTGTGCCCCTCCCCTATCTCTCCACCAACCAGCGGGCAGCAGTCCCACCGCTGGCGGCGACGCACCTCGCCGCCAGGGCGGGTGCCCCTGACCCTCCCAAGCAAGAAAGCCACGGAACCCTCGACCAACGAGGGGTGCTCAGAAAAGAAAGGGGCTGAAGTGAAAACTACCAATAGGCCAGCCAACCGGAAGAGGCCCATTTTCCGGGCCTCGCTATTAGCGGGCGCCTGCGCCGCCTCCACCTTTACCGGCCTGACCGGGACCGGGGTGGCGTCGGCCGCATCCACCGTGAACCTCCAGTTCTGGAACGCCTACAACGCAACTGACAAAGAGGCCTCCACGATGGCCAACGTCGTGCTGCCCCAGTTCGAAAAGGAGAACCCCGGGATAAAGGTCACCTCAGTGGTGGTCCCCTATTCGCAGCTCCTGCAGAAGTACATCGCCGCCCTGTCGGCCGGTGACCCTCCCGCCGTCATGCGCTCGGACATCATCTGGGTACCCGAGCTGGCCTCTCAAGGCGCGCTACTGAACCTCACCCACCTCGGATGGTTCCAGCCCATCAAGAAAGATGCCCTCCCCGGCCCGCTCTCGACGAACTTCTACAAGGGCGGTTACTACGGCATGCCCGACGACACCAACACGCAGGTACTGTTCTGGAACAAAGCGGACTTCAAGGCCGCCGGCCTGTCTGGCCCGCCGACCACGCTCACCCAGCTGTTCTCTGATGTGCCGAAGTTGACCAACAAGGCCAAGGGCCAGTTCGGCCTGGGCGTAGACGGCACCGACATTTGGAACGTCTCTCCCTATGTATGGAGCAGCGGCGGTTCTTTCACGAACTCGAGCGCTACCACCACAAGTGGGTTCATGAACGGTAACGCCACCCAGTCAACGCTCGGCGAGCTGCTGAGCCTGTACAAGGCGGGCGACGTCGGCACCGATTTCCTGGGCGGTTCCGGCGCCGTCTCGGGCGAGACCGGGTTCCCCAAGGGCCAGTACGCCATGTACATCGACGGCCCGTGGGCGGTACCGACCTACCGGCAAGACAAGTTCTCCAACTACGGCGTGGCCCTGTTCCCCAAGGGGGCCTCGGGCTCGGTTTCGGTCGTGGGGGGCGAGGACCTCGTCATGGCCACTAACGTCCAGCACGAGGGCGACGCCGTGAAGCTGGCCCAGTTCCTCACCGGGCCCTTCGCTCAGCTCCAGATGGCCAACCAGGGAGACCTGGCCACGTACAAGTCGGACTCGACCGGCGAGGTAAAGCAACAGCCTTACCTCGGCACTTTCGTCCAGCAGCTCGAGACCGCCGAAGCCCGACCAGTTAGCCCCGTTTACACCAAGATCGACACCGACTTCTCCAACGAACTGCAAGAAGCAGTGGCTGGGAAATTGCCCCTCGGCAACGCCCTGAACGCGGCCAGCGGGCAGTCCAACGCAGCTATCTCGGGGAGTTGATCGCAACCAACACACTCGAGCGACGCCCGGCGGCGGTCTCGCCGGGCGTCACCTCGCGGCGTTCCGCCCGTAGCTCCCGGGCCCGCAAAATAGCCACGCCCTATTTGCTGCTCCTCCCGGCATTGCTCATGTACGCCGTCTTCACCGTTTACCCGATCTTCCGGCAGTTCGAGATCGGCTTTTTCAACTGGCACGTTTTCCCCGGCGCCTCCAACCCTTTCGTCGGGTTTTCCAATTTCGCCCAGGTGTTCCACGACCCTGTGGTGCGCACCGCCGCGTTCAACTCGTTCCTTTACATCGTCATCACGGTCCCGGCCCAAATGGCCATCGGGTTGTTCGCAGCGGCGTTCCTCACCGATCGGCTGCCCGGTGGGATGTTGTGGCGGGCGGCCATTTACATCCCGGTCGTCACTTCCTGGGTGGTCGTTAGTTTCATCTTCGCTTACATTTTCAGCTCCCAGGGCGGGATCATGAACTCCATAGCCGGGTTTTTCACGGGCCACACCGAGACGATCCCCTGGACAGCGCAGACCTGGACCGGTAACGCGGTCATCTGGCTCATCGGCATATGGAAGGGGGTGGGCTGGTCGTTCATCATCTTCCTGGCCGCCCTTGACGGCGTCCCCCGCCCGCTCCTCGAGTCGGCCCGCATCGACGGCGCCACCGAGCCCCGGGTCTGGCGCCACATAGTCTTGCCGTCGATTCGTCCCGCTTTCATCTTCGTGCTGGTCTTGCTGGTGATCGGCGCGGCCCAGGTGTTCACGCAGATTTACCTCGTGACCCTGGGCGGCCCGTACAACTCGACGCAGGCTCTAATGCCCTATATGTACCTGTTGGCGTTCAAGGACTTCGAATTCGGTTACGCGGCGGCCATGGCGTCCTTGTTGGCGCTGGTGCTCTTCGGTTTCAGCGTGGCCGAGATCCGCATCCTGCGCCAGGACGTTTAAGGAGACCGAGAGTGGCCGTCGCCGCGGGGCAGGGGCAGCGCTCGAGACGCGAGCGAGAACAGCGCGAAGACAATATCGAGCAGCCGGGCCTGTTCGGCATACGCCGGATGAACAAGACCCGCCTGGCCATCGGCATCGTGCTGGCTCTGGTCTCCCTGTTCCCTCTTCTCTACATGTTCTCGCTTTCTTTCCAGCCGAATGGGGGGATCATCGGCTCCACCGCCCTCGTCCCGACCCATCCGACCGGCAGTAACTACGTCCAGGCGTGGACTCAGAACAGTTTCGGCCACTATTTCTTCAATAGCCTCTTCGTCGCCATCGCTACGGTATTGATCACTGTGTCGTTCGCGGCGTTGGCCGCCTTTGCCTTCGCCCGTTACTCTTTCCCGCTGAAAGAGCTGATCTTTTATGGCTTCCTGGCCGCATTGGCGGTGCCCGGCCTGCTCCTCCTGATCCCGCAATACCTGCTCCTCGAACGGTTACACCTCATCGATTCTCTGATCGGGCTGACGTTGCTGTACGTAAGCAGCAACTTGCCTTTCACCATCTTTTTCTTGCGCGGCTTTTTCCAGGGCATCCCCCGCGAATACGAAGAAGCATTCCGGCTGGAGGGGGCGGGGACCCTGAGGGTCATCAGCCGATTAATTGTGCCGTTATCGATCCCGGCTTTGGCCGTCGTCTCGATATTCACTTTCAACGCGGCCTGGGACGAGTTCCCGGCGGCGACCACGATGCTCAACACCCCGTCCCACTTCACAATGCCCGTGGGGCTGGCCGACTTCATTGGCGCCCACACCACTGCCTGGGGCCCCTTTTCGCCGCGTCCGTCATTGCCACGGTGCCGACGATTATCGTGTTCCTCCTGGCTATGCGGTGGTTCCGTAGCGGGGTCTCCCTCGGCGGCCTGCGCTGAGCGGCCGTCTCCCAAATGCCGCTTGACGACCTGCGCGCTTTTTACCGCACCGGAGAGGAAATCGAGCTCGGACGACTGCCCGCCGGCTCCTCTCGCGTTGTGGCTCGGCGCGCCGACGGTCGCGCCGTTGAAGCAAAGATGGACCACGGGACGGCCCGTTTGGCCGGCGCGGTGCCCGGAACGTACTCGGTCGAGGCTCTGGCGCCAGACGGCAGATCACTGGCTGAGGAGCTGACAACTGTCGGCGCTCACGCCGGGGAACGGCCGGTGCACGGGTTCGCTACCTCGTTCGACGACGAGAGCGTGCCCGCTGTGCTCGAGTGGCTACGAGCCCTGCGTTGCACGGTGGTCCAGATGTACGACTGGATGGCCAGCTACACGGAGCCGCTCAGGATTGGCGCCCTCGGGCCGGCGGGCGGGTGGCACGACCCGTCCGGCAGGCCGGTCTCGTTCGAGGCGTTGCGTTCGCTAACCTCCGGCATCCGGGCGCAGGGCGCAGTCGCGCACGCCTATGCCCCCGTGTACGCCGTGGACTTGCCCTTCGCCGCCGACCATCCCGAAATGCTGATGTACCGCAACGACGGCGCGCCCCAGAGCTTTTTCGATTTCATCCAGCTGGCCGACCCTTCGAACGTTGACTGGCAGCGGCACTTCGCGGCCGCCTACGGGCGGGCCGCCGGTTCAGTCGGTTTCGACGGGTTCCACATCGACACCTACGGCTACCCACGGGAGGCTTTCAACCACCAGGGCCAGAGCATCGATATGCCGGCGGCCTACCGGTCGTTCTTGACGTACTTCCGTTCAGAGCGCCCCCATGACCTGGTCAGCTTCAACCAGGTAAATGGCGTGCCCTCGGCGCTCGAGCTGGCGCCGGGGCCCCGCTTTCGTTACTGCGAGGTATGGCCTCCCAACAGCGGCTGGCGCCACCTGGAGGGCCTCATGGACCGCAGCGCGGGAGCGGCCGGGCACCTGGGCGCGCCAGCCGCGGCCGACGTCGTACGCGGGACCATCGCCTGCTACCCGCCGGTCTGGGGCGGCGGGGACCGCCAAGGCGCCCTTCGTACGGTCGTTATTACCGAGGCCGTAGCCACCTGCTTGGGGGCGAGCGCTCTCCTTTTCGGCGACAGGACGGCGGCGTTGCGCGACCCCTACTACCCCAAGCACGAAAGGCTCTCTGGCGACGAGGCCGCCACCGTGATCGCCTGGCACCGGTTCGCGCTGCGCTGTCGAGACCTGTTCATCGACGGAGAAGACACCACCTGGTACGAGGTGGAAGACGAGAACGGGGCGGTCGCCCTCGAGTGGGACGGCCCGGTCAGACCGGAACCAGTGGGCCGGTCGCTCTTCGCCCGAGTCAGCCGTTCGGAGGGCTGCATAGCGGTTGGCGTCGTGGACTTGAGCGGGAGCAGCCAAGGGCGCTGGTCTGAGGTGACCGGGCGCGGGACCTGTCGATCCGTGCGAGTACAAGTGCTCGTGCCCGCGCCTGAAGAGTGGGCCGCGACTGTGGCTGTGCTGGGGGCGAGCGGGGACCGCTTCACGCCATTGCCCTTCACGGTGGTGCCGCACCGTCAAGGCCGGGCGCTGCAGGCCGAGGTGCCCGTCGAGTCCGGGTGGTCGGTGCTCCGGCTGCTCAGGCTACGACGATAAACACCGGCCACGGCCGGGGATCCTGGTCTTTCCGTGATGGAGGCGCCATCGCTCGTAATGCGGCCCCTGGTACATAGCGGTCCTGGTAAACAAGCTGAACGCGCCGGCTATGGCAGGACGGGGCGGCCCGCGTTGGGTACCCTGAGCCTGTGGAGAACCAACCGGACCTCAAGGGGAGCATTTCCTTGAGCGCGGCCGGGACTTCGCCACCGGTGCTGGAGGTGGAAAACCTCCAGACTGAGTTCCACTTGCGGACGGTAAATGTGCGAGCGGTTGACGCCGTGTCGTTCTCAGTCCGGTCAGGCGAGTGCCTCGGCCTGGTCGGCGAGTCGGGTTGCGGTAAGACGACCATCGGGCTGTCAGTGATGAAACTACTCCCCAACGTCGGCCACATCTCCGGCGGGGAGGTCCGGCTCAACGGGCGCGACCTTGTCCCCCTGGCCGAGCCCGAGATGCGAAAGGTCCGTGGCAACGACATCGGGATGATCTTCCAGGACCCGATGACATCGTTGAACCCCACGTGGACCATCGGCCGCCAGATAGCGGAGCCGGTCCGGATCCACCAGGGGGCGTCCAAGAAGGAGGCGCTCGACAGAGCCGTCGAGGTCTTGCGCCTGGTGGGCATGCCCCGGCCCGAGGAACGCCTCCAGCAGTACCCGCACCAGCTGTCAGGTGGGCTGCGCCAGCGCGTGATGATCGCCATGGCCCTGGCCTGCCAGCCCAAACTGTTGATCGCCGACGAGCCAACGACGGCCCTGGACGTCACCATCCAGGCCCAGATCCTCGACCTCATCGACGAGTTGCGCCAGAGCCTTGACATGGCCGTCTTGCTCATCACCCACGACATGGGCGTCATCGCTTCCCGCACGGACCGGGTAATGGTCATGTACGCCGGCAAGATCATCGAGGGCGCCAGCACCGGCGACCTCTTCGATACGATGCGGCACCCCTACTCGGAAGCCCTCTTCGAGTCCATCCCCCGCCTCAACCAGGACCGGCGCGAACGTCTTTACTCCATCCCGGGGCTGCCGCCGGACCTGGGCCGGACGCTCGTTGGGTGCCGCTTCCTCCCCCGTTGCCGCTACGGGACGGAGGAGTGCGCCAAGCATGAACCGCTACTGTCACCGGGGCCCGGGCCGAGCCCAAGTATAGATGTGGCCGCTTCCGGCGCTACCGGAGTCGGGGCGTTTACGCCGATAGAGACGGGCGAACACCTGTTTGCCTGCTTTCACCCCGTCGCCGCCACTCGTTCTGAACGGTTGTCGTTCCAGCGGGGAGGCAACCAGAACATAACGGCGGCGCAGCCCGCGATTCCCAACGCGGCGGCGGCGGCGACGCCGGAGGAGTTAGCCGCGGTGGCGGTGAGCGAGACGCCCGCTGCCGCACAAGCCGCGGACGGCGTCAGCGCGGGGCGCGGGCGCCGGCGTGGCCGGTCCGGGACCAGCGAGCTCACGGGACGGCACCCGCCAGGTTGTGCTGCAGCTCGACCGGGTGGAGAAGTTGTACGACGTCTCCGCCGGGGTGGTGCTGCAGCGCTCGGTCGGCACAGTCAAGGCCGTGTCGGGCGTCTCGTTTTCCGTCCGCCGGGGGGAGACCTTTGGGCTCGTGGGCGAGTCGGGTTGCGGCAAGACGACGATCGGGCGGCTAGTGGTGGCCCTCGAGCACCCGACAAGCGGTGCGGTCAACTTCGAGGGCGAGGAGATATCGGCGCTCAAGGGGGCCAAGCTGCGCCAACGCCGGCGGGAGCTGCAGCTCATGTTCCAGGACCCCTACGCCTCGCTCGACCCCAGGATGCGAGTGCGGTCCATCATCCGTGAGCCCCTCCGCATCCAGGACATCGGGACTCACGCCGAGCAGGACCGGCGCGTTTCGGACGTTTTGGCCGAGGTCGGGTTGCAGCCCAAGGCGGCGGACCTGTACCCGCACGAATTCTCCGGAGGCCAGCGCCAGCGCATCGGCCTGGCCCGAGCCCTGGTGCTGCAGCCGAAGTTAATTGTGGCGGATGAACCTGTCTCCGCCCTCGACGTCTCGATCAGGGCGCAGATCCTCAACCTGATGCGGTCCCTGCAAGAGCGCCACGACCTCACGTACATAGTCATCTCTCACGACCTGGCCGTCGTGAAGTACCTGGCGGACACGATCGGGGTCATGTACTTGGGCAAATTGGTCGAGGTCGGGCCGTCCGACGAGCTGTACTCGCGCGCCGCTCACCCCTACACGCAGGGCCTGATAGACACCATCCCGGTCCCCGACCCGTCGGTGGGCAAGCCCCGCTCAGCGGCCGTAAAAGGCGAGCTGCCTTCGGCCATATCGCCACCGAGCGGTTGCCGGTTCCGCACCCGCTGCCCGTTCGCGCAGGACCGTTGCGCGGAGGAGGAGCCCCTGCTGCGGCCGTTCGCCGAGGGGCACCGGGCGGCCTGCCACTTCCCGCTCCAGACGCCCTTGAGCGAGGACCTGTCGAGCGTTAGCGCCGCATCTGCCTGAGCCGCCGGGGTCTCGGCAACCGCCCGGGCCGCGAACCCGCACCCAGAACCGAGCGATTATCGACGCTGCAAACGAACGTCGAGGCTGTCGCGAAGGGCGTCGCCGATGAAGTTGAAGGCCACGACGGTCAGGACAATGCATATACCGGCCGGGTACAGCTGCCACCAATAGCCGTCGTAGATGACCGTCGTCCCGTTCGATAGCATCCCGCCCCACGTGGGCGTCGTATCGGGGAGACCGAGGCCCAGGTAGCTGAGCGCGGCCAGCGCAAGTATGGCATCGGCGATCAGGAACGACGTGTTGACCACGATCGTGCCGATCGTGTTCGGGATGATGTGCCTTACGACAATGCGTCTCTGCGTACCCCCGGCCACTTTCACGGCCTGGACGTACTCCCGTGTGCGCAGGCTGAGGGCCTCGCCCCGGACCAGACGGGCGGGCCCCAGCCAGGCAATGAAGCTCAGCACGAGGATCATGAGGGGCAGGTTCGGGCTGAATATGGCGGCCAGCAGGATGAGGATGAAAAGGGTCGGCAATGCGTACAGGGCATCGACGATACGCATCAGCACGTTGTCGACCGGGCCACCGGCAACGGCCGAGACCGCCCCGTAAATCGTCCCGAATATCGCCGCACAAAGGCCGGCGGCCAACCCGATCTCGATCGAGCTCTGACCGGCGAGCATCAGGCGGCCGAGGATGTCGAAGCCCTCGCCGTCGGTGCCGAGCGGGAATGACGAGCTGGGCGGGAGGTTGGCGTTGATGGGGTTGACAGTGTGCTGGTTCGTTACGTAGATGTGTGGTCCCACGTACGAAAACAGGACGAGGAGCACGAACAGTCCCATGCCCAGGAGGGCAACCTTATTTTCTACGAAGGTCGCCACCGTGAGCCGGAGCGGGCTCCCGACTGAATGCGCCTCTCCCCCCTCGAAGCCCTCCTCTACATTGGCGGCGGGTGGAGTGCCGACGGCGAGACCGCCTATAGCCGCGGCCGACGCAGCAGCGGGAAAGAACTCCTGCTCTTCCAGGGCTTCAACGCCCTCTTCGGGCGGTCGGGTCACCTCAGCCACGTCCGAACGTTCCTTCCCGGCTTGACGGCAGCCAACTGATAATCAGTACCGTATCCTCGGGTCGAGGACGGCGTAGCCGATGTCGGCGACGAGGTTGCCAATGATCACCCCTATGGCCGCCACCAGAGTGAGGCCGAGCAACACCGAGAAGTCCTCACTGTCAGCCGACTGCACGAACAGGAGGCCGACTCCCGGGTAATTGAAAACTTCCTCGGTTATCACCGCCCCGCTAAGTACGAACGGGATCGAAAGGCCGATAAGCGTAGCCATCGGGATGAGCGAGTTGCGTAGGGCGTGGCGGAACAGTATCGCCCTTTGGCTCAACCCTTTGGCCTTGGCGGTACGGATGTAGTCCTGAGCCAGGCTATCGATCATCGAAGACCGCATGTAACGGCTAAAGGCGGCGATGCTGACCAGCGCCAGTGTTATAACCGGCAAAATGAGGCCCTGCCAGTCGGAAAGGATCTGCCCGATGGTGGTACCTTCTGGCGCCGTTGGCGGCAAGATATGAAGGCTGATAGAGAATATCTCAATCAGGACGATGCCCAGCCAGAACGTCGGGAACGAATACAAAACGAAAGAGGTCCCCGTCAGCACGTAGTCGTCGACCTTGTTGCGCCGTACGGCCTGGAAGATCCCCAGAGGAATGGCGATGCCTATGGCGACGATGGTCGCCAGGCTCAGAAGCAGGATCGTCTTCGGGAAGCGCTGCTCGAAGAGAAGCGCCACCGACGCGTTCTGGATATACGAGAAGCCGAGGTTCCCGTGGAACAAATGGTCCAGGTACACCCAAAACTGGTACCAGATCGGCCGGTTTAATCCCTGCAGTTTGTCGAAGGCGGCTACGGCTGCCGGCTGGGCCTTGACGCCGAGCTCAGCTCGGGCCGGGTTGCCGGGCAACAAGTGGAACAGGATGAACATGATCACGGTCACGAGCAGCAGCACAACGACGGACTGCGCGAAACGCCTGAAAATATAACCGGTCAATTGATCAGCCCCATGATCTGAAGTCGAGTGCGCCGGGTGACCAGGCCACCAATGAAACCTCGCATTGGGACCTGGTCACCGCTGGGACTGCTTTGGCTTAGCGCACTACTTGGTGAAGGACCAGAACTCCGGCTCGATGTAGCCGTAGTAGTCCGTGAACTCGCTGGTCATGCCGTAACCACGGAGGTTCTTGGAGGTGGCCGCAATGCGGTCCGGGACCGGCGTCCAGATCCAGGGCTCCTCTTTCACGATGATGTCCTCGGCCGCCTTGTAGGCCGCCAGCGAGGTGGACACCGTGCTCTGGTTGACCAACTTGTCCAGCGCCGGGTTGGAGTACTGGCCAGCGTTGAAGGCACCACCCGTATTGAGCACGCCGGCGAACGCCGGGAAGGTCGACTGGCTGAGGCCGCCGTACTCACCGAGCTGCCAGTTGCAGGTCGGCGTCCCTTTGCCCTTTGCGGTGCACGCCTGAACCTGGGAGATGACCGTATTGAAGTCCGCGGACTTCAGGTTGATCTGGACGCCGGCCTTGGCCGCGTCCGACTGGAAGAGGTCATCCTGTTCCTGCGTGATGGCGGTGCCGTTGGAGTACAGCAGGTTGAGCGAAAGCTTCTCGCCCTTGGTGACGCCTGCACCGCAGCCGGCGGCGCCGGCCACCTGGCAAACAGTGACCCCACCGGGGTTAACCTGCCAGCCGTGGGCCTTCAGCAGCTTGGCTGCCGCCGAGACCGAGTACGGGTAGGGGTTCGTGAGCTCTGACGGGCTTACGAAGGGGTTGCCCTTGGGGAAGATCGGCGTCGCGCCGTAGGTCGGGATCCCGAACCCACCCATGAAGTGGGTGATGATGGTGTTCTGGTCCATGAGATGGGCCAGCACCTGGCGCATGTAGGTCTGGCTCAGGATGGGGCCGACCTGGGGGTTCTTCGTGTTCGGGATGATGTAGTCGAATCCCCACGTCGGGATCTTCGTGACGTCGTATTGGCCCTTGACCGCCGGGATAGCCGGGATGTCCACGGTCGGGACGTAGCCGTAATTGACGGCGCCGGCCCGAAGCGATGTGAACTCAGCCGAATCGGACGTGAAGGGGACCAGTTGGAACTCCGATGCACTGGGCTTGTGACCCGAGAAGCTGGGACTGGGCACGAAGATGTCGGGAGAGCTTTGGCCCCCGTAAGTCTGTAGCTCCCACGGCCCGTCGGTCACCTTCCAGAGCGGGTTGGAGGTGTACGAGGTCGTGTCTGAAGCTGCCTTCTGGAGGTAGGCCAGCACCGCCTTGGCGCCCGACGCGGTCATGTCGTAGTTGCCGACTTTGCCATTGTCCGACGTCTTGTCCCAGGCGTGCTGGGGCATCGGCGTGATGTAGTCGATGCCGTTGTAATCGAAATACGTCGGGTTAGTGGGGGCCTTCAGTACGAACTTGATGGTCGAAGCATTGACGGCCGTATAGCTCTTCAGGTTGTACGGGAACTGCGTCGGCCCGTCGAAGTTGCCCCAGGTGGTCGCCCATGGCCTTGCCGAGGTTGATGTAGAAGATGGCGTCACGGGCGGTTACGGGGGTGCCATCGGACCACATGTAGTGCTTCAAGCGTGACCGTAACCTCCGTATCTGTTTTGTTCCAGACCGGCGGGTTTGCCATCGAATTCTTATAGTCTTCAGGTGGGCTGGTCCGGCGACGGCATGTAAATCAGCGGGTACATCAGGTTGATGAACTGGCTGTTGTTGTACAGGCTCTGGTTGGCCGTGCTCGTCTCAGGGAAGATGTAGTTGGCCGCGGAGCCGGGCAGTTCGGCGTACTTGATCACGCCACCGCTGACGTTGTGAACACGAGCGCCGTTGTGCACCTTGGCGGCGCTGGCCACTCCCGTGAGCGCAACCGTTGCTCCGGCCACGAGGGTAGCGCCCGCGGCACCTATGGCGACTGGAGTCCGCCACTTACCGGATCGAAACATGCAATGCTCCTGTTGTCTTGGGCCGGCACGCCGGCTCAGGGTGGTTTGGCCAGGGCCGGCCTTTTGGCCGGCCGGAACTCCGGCTTGCTACTCGGCGGGGTGTCCCGGCCGCGTCTCGCGAGGACGAATGGGCTTCAGGATAGCGCGGTTAGGTGTCAGAATTTACGCGCCCCTCCCAGATTGGTCTACCTCGTCACGTCGTCCGTCCCGGCGTGGTATGCCTCCGCCACCAGACCTCGCTGTTATAACGGTTCAGCTGACCTCTCGCCGGCCTTCCAACGCCCGGCCCAGTGTCAGCTCATCGGCGTACTCGAGGTCGCCGCCGACCGGTAACCCGAAGGCTATACGGGTCACCTTGACCGGTATGTGCTTGAAAAGGCTGGCGATGTACAGAGCGGTGGTATCACCCTCGATGTTGGGATTGGTGCACAGGATAACCTCGGTCACCTCTTCAGCGTCAATGCGGGCCATGAGCTCCCGGACCCGCAGCTGCTCCGGGCCAATGCCGTCGATCGGGCTTATGGCCCCCTGGAGCACGTGATAGCGCCCGCGGAACTCGCCCGTTTTTTCGATGGCGATGACGTCACGGGGTTCCTCGACGACACATAGGGCCGAGGTGTCGCGGCGCGCGTCAGTACATATGTTGCATTCAGCACCCGCCTCGCCCTCGGCCACGTTGAAACAGCGCTGGCACCAGGTAACCCGGGTCTTGGCCGCATTTATTGAAGCGGCCAGTCGGGCGGCGTCCTCGGCCGGCACCTTCAATATATAAAAGGCAATTCGCTGAGCCGATTTCGGCCCGATACCGGGAAGGCGGCCGAGCTCGTCGATCAGATCCTGTACCGGGGCGGCGTACATTGCTCAGCCGTCGAGCACAGAACCCGGGAAGGCCTGCAGTATGCGTTCCTCGACCGGGACGACCGGCAGGGGTGCCGCCTGAGAGGCGTCGACCAGGTCGTCGAGGTCATAGTCGTCCGGTGTTTTCTATCCTTCGTGTCCTTTCGGCCGGCGCCGGCGAGGCGCCACGGTAGGCGGCTGAGCCCTTGTCAGGCACCAGGCGGAACGGGACCGGCCGCCCGAAGTAGGTCGCCAAAGCCTTCTCGGCTTCGCTTTGGTGGTCACGGGCCCTTTCCAGGAAGCCGCCGGCCGGAACGGCGAAGACGGCGCCACCACCCGTGCCAGCTTCCACGAAACGGCCGTTCGACAAGAACAACTTGGCCGACTGGGAGAGTTTCTCCAGCACTGCGTCACCCCATGCCTTTGTCAGTTCGTCTCGGGAGGGCCATGCCGGCGAGCCGGCGTTAGCGACAGGAAGATGAGCCGATAGCCGGGCGGCCGGTGAGGCGGCTGACGCGGTGGACGCGGCGGACGCGGCTGAGGCGGCTGAGGCGGCTGAGGCGGCGGGCGAAGGTGGCTTCTGGTCGGACGGGCCGTACTTGCCGGCGGGTCAGCCCAAACGGGCACGTCGGTACCCGCCAACTTCATCACGCCGGTTTGGGCCGTCTCGCCGGCGGCGGCCGGTGCGGGCTCGGCCTTAGCGGCGCCCTCAGGTGCGGCCCCGTCGGGTGCGGCCAGCCTCGGGTGCAGACCCGTCGGGTGCGGCCCCGTCGGGTGCGGCCTCGTCCGTTGCGGGCTCGTCTGCGGCGGGCCTATCTGCGGCGGGCCTATCTGCGGCAGGCGTCGACTCAGGCGTTGTCCCGCCACCACGTAGTCCTGCGCCGGCGCGGAGGACGGCCCCGAGCGCCACCCTCGGCTGTGTACTGCCCTGAGGGGTCTCCACCTGCGGGGGCGGCTGTCCCGGTCTGCTTTCCACAGTCCCGGCCCCAGGTGCTCCCGGACGCTGCGGAGTTGCTGTGCCCGGACGTGCGGGAGAGCCTCCGCCCGAAGGTGAAGGGGAGCCTCCGCTAGGGCGGGCGGAAGGGCCTCCGCCCGAAGGTGAAGGGGAGCCTCCGCTAGGGCGGGCGGAAGGGTCTCCGCCCTGGTGGGGGGAAAGAGCCGCCCTTTCCCCCTTTTCGGCCACAACCCGTTCGAGGCGCTCGATCCGTTCGAGCAGAGCGGCTGGGCTGGCATCAACAGACGGGGACGAGAGGCGGATGAGCGCCACCTCGAGCGTGACCCGTGGGTCGACAGCGTCGCGCATGTCGACCAGCGCCTGTCCGATCATCTCCATGGCCCGCACCAGCGATGGCAGCGTCATCTGACGTGCACTTTCGGCCAACTTGTCCACAGTGACGCCTGGCAACAAGACGAGTGACGGGGCCTGGACAGCAAGGAAGGCGTTGCGCATGTACTCCAGCAGGTCGTTGCCCAGCCGGCGGGCGTCTTTGCCAGCAGCGATCCCGCCGGCCACGGCCTGCAAGGTGCGGGCTGTATCGTGTTCCGATAGAGCTTCGACCAGTTCGGAGAGCGGGCTGGAGTCGTCCTCGCCGCCGCCCGCGGCAGACAGCTGCTCCAGGGCGGACTCGGCATCTCGCGCTGAGCCCCGCCCCCGCCGGACAGCCAGTCGGACGGTGTCAGGGGAAAGACCGAGGCCGGCATCCTGGTTGATGCCGTCGAGCAGCTCCGTTAGAACCTCTCCGTCGAGCAGCCGGAACTCAAAGTGCTGGGTGCGAGACAGGATAGTCGGCAGCACCTTTTGCGGGTCGGTCGTGGCGAGCACGAACACGACGTGGCGAGGCGGCTCTTCGAGCGTCTTCAGCAGCGCGCTGGCGGCGTCCGAGGTGAGCTGGTGGACCTCGTCGACGATGTACACCTTCCAGCGGCCCGGGGACCCGAGGGCTACGCGGGAGAGCAGGTCCCGCATTTCGTCGAGCTTGCGGTTGGAGGCGGCGTCGAGTTCGAAGACGTCCATGGACGAACCCGTCCGGATAGAGACACACGAGGCACAGGTGCCGTCGGGCTCGCCGGCGACCGGCGCTTCACAGTTGAGCGCCATGGCCAGGATGCGCGCCGTCGACGTCTTGCCGGTCCCCCGGGGCCCGCTGAAGAGGTAGGCGTGGGCCACCTTGCCTTCTTGCACGGCGTTGCGCAGTGCCCGGGTGACATGCTCCTGGCCCAGGACGTCGGCAAAATGCTGAGGGCGGTACCTCCTGTAAAGGGCCTGGTAAGGCTCATTCTCGTGGAAAGATCGCTCTTCTTCGGGCACGGCCCCAGCCTAGGTGGTACAGGCCTCGCAACATCCTTATTGAGCGTGTAGGTGGCGGGGGTGGCCGGCGGGTCTTGGGCCGTCGTCAAAATGTCCGCCACGAGGGCCGCCGGGGGTCTAGTTCCTATGAGGCGCGGTCGCTATGTGAACGGCGAGCCGGTGAGGGGGTACGCCGGCCTCGTTTTGAGGCCCTTTCGGTGCAACTTGCCGCTCTCGGCGTATTTCTGCTCGATCCAGGCCGTTATCGCGCCGAAAGCGACTATTCGCACCGAAAGACGCCCTATCGGTACGCTCATCCGTACGATCCGCCGTCAATGGGAGCGGCAGAGTGGTCAAGAGCTCCCGGCGGCGCGGGCGCCGGCGCGCTCTGTGACCACTCGGCAGCGGTCGGTGGCAGTTCGGCGGCGCCGGTCCCTACCGAGGGCTAGCCGTTCCCTGCCCGCCCCCACTCGAGCTCATTTCCCGACCATGAGGAGTTCGTAGAGCCCGATGTCGACGCCGACCGCGCCAACCCGCCTGGCGTGCCGGCCTCCGCCTCGCCGTCGGCGCCGGTCTGGGGGGCCACGAACGGAGCGATCCTCAACGGCCCGCCCGCGGGACTGTCAGGTGCAGGCATCGCAAACGGTGAAGATGGCGACTTCGGGACCGAGGCCTCACTGGAATCAGCAGCGGTCGTATCGTCGGCGGTGGCTTGCTGTCCCGCTTGCCCGGGGCTTGTGCCTTCTGGTCCGCGCCCCACCGAACGGTTGCGCTCAGACTGTGCCGCGGTTCCCGCGGGCGAGGCCTTGGGTGATGCGTCGGCGAAGTCGCGGACGAATTGGAGGAGGCTGTCCGACCAATCCGCCCGTGATCCCGTCTCGTAGTGGCTGGGAACCAGTGGGTCGATCAGGCCCTTCGGCCTCGATACAGCGGGTGGTCCGTCGGCGGAGGCGGATATGCACTGGACCGCTGCGGGGCCAGAGCCGGCTCCCTCGTTCGCATCCCGGGGTGCGGAGGCGAGCAAGCAATCGCACAAGCCGTCACTTCTTCCGCACACAGGGCAGAGCATCGCCGTCCTCCTTCTCCAACATCACGGTGCAATAGTGCCTTCTCTATACCATCGGACCTGTTACGCGTGGCTTGACCGACAGCCGGCACTTTCGGTGGTTGACGAAAGCCTGAGCCCGCGCCAGCGGCCCAACAGGGAAACCAAAGCCTCGTAAGGGGGCCACCGGCCTGGTACCCGGCGCGACGGTCAGGTTTCCTGCGGCACACGGCGTAGTCCGCTGAGGGCTGCTGCCGTCAGGCCCTGACCCGGTTTGCGGCACCCCGTTGCGCAGGACCCGACCGCCGCGCCCGGTACCAGGGCGCAGCCTCTCCAGCGTAGCTGGCGAAGCCAGGCTAGCCTGTCTGCCGCTGGAGGGGTGCGAGAGCGGCCGAATCGGCACGATTGGAAATCGTGTGTGGGGAAACTCACCGTGGGTTCAAATCCCACCCTCTCCGCCAGAAGATGCAGGTCAGAGTACCTGTCACATGACGGGAGTCGTCACCCGAAGACGTCGTCACGGTCGGTCGTCTACTCGGCTTTGGCTCCTGGGTTGCACATATGCCCGGTCAGCGGTTCGCTTGGGCCAAGTCGTCAGCGCGCCATGTCAACGGCTCGGTGTGCGGCAGGGGCGAGTTCGGAGTCTTCACCGACGACCTCGCCCCCCCGGCGAAGTCAGTTCCGTGCGGCCTCCTCGGGCAGTGACATTGACACATGGCCGGGAGCGATTTGGGCCACGTCCGGCCCCGCCACCGATCGGGTCCACCGCCCAGGCGCCGTCGGGCTCCCGGAAGGCCCTCACGACCATCAACCACGTCGGGCCGTCTCCGGTGCTGAAAGTCACGGCATACATATGGCAATCTTCGAAGGCTTGCAGAGGGCGATCGGTATCCTCGGCCCGCACCGTCAGGCGGAGCTGGGGACGCGTACTACGACGGCTACGAATTCTACGACGGCCCAACTTCGCTTGAACTACCATGCAAATCCCGCGAGCACGTTGCTCCGAAACGCCGGGCGCCCTCCGCCGCGTCCATCAGCCTTGATTTCCGAGACCGATGCCGATTACGCGCCCTGCCGGTCGTAGCGGCCCACTGACTTGGCCGAGCGCAGATCACTATTTCGGAGCTGCGAACCGCTAGCGACAAGCCGCCTCGTGGTGTCCCCACATGCTGCGGGCCCCACCCCGGTTATGGCTTGGCACCATCAGGGTCGGGCACAACGTGTCCCCCCTAGTTTGCCAAGCCTCACGGTGAAGTCGTCACTGCGAAGTCTACTTTCGGCCCGCGCTCACGGCGGCCGAAACGAACTGAGGGAAATTTACCGACCCCCAGCCGGCGGCGTCGTTGTAACCGGGCTTGGCCGAGCAGCACCCGAGGCCGTAGACATCGTTGTTGCCCGTAGTGATGTTGACTAGGGCCTCGGAGTGAACCCCCCCGAGCTGGTACAAGAGCGGGTTGACCAAGCCGAGCGGACCTTCTCCGTAGCTGGAGGCTTGTTCATCGGCCAGGGCGATCCCGCCCGCCATCAGAGGCGTGGCGGCACTCGTCCCGCCGCCACCGGCCCAGCCATAACCATCGCAGCCGGTCGTGCAGTAGTTGGCGATGGGGTAATCGAGGTCGGCCTCGAGGGCGACGTCGGGCACGAGCCGGCCGTGCCCTGCCGTCGTCAGGTGTTGCTGGTACCAGGGGCGGGCGAACACCGCGCTCTGGCCCCCGCCCCCGGCCAGGCCGGAGCCGAGCGGGAGGTCGTCCCAGACCTGTTGGCCCTGGATCTCGTCAGTCGCATTAAGCCCAGTAGCTCCCCACCGGCGCTCGTGGCATAGGGCGACGATGCCGGGAACGAGACCGACAGGCGCGCCCCGGCAATGGCTGCGTTGGCCTGGTTGCAAGACGACCCCGTGTCCCCCGCGGCGGCGACGAAGCTGATCCCGGTGGCCGCCATGTCCATCAGGATGTGCTCGGTCAAGACATACTCCAGAGCTACCTTCGAGTAGGCGCTGGTGCCGACCGGCTCGCAGAAACCACCACTGTAGGAAACGACCTTCGGCATCGGCCCCTTTATGAGCGAGCGGTTGAGGGTGGCATCGAGCCTGTCCACCAAGGAACCGAGAGGCTCGTACATGACATCAATGTCGCTCAAGCGCGGCGCCATGGCCGTCACCATCTCGGTGTCCAGGGCGACCTCCCAATCAGCGTTTAGGTAATCGGGGGCAGTGGCGGTCCCGGTCCCCACCCGGATGTCCCTGATGGGCGGGGTGGCCAGGCCGAAGCACCGGGAGAAGGAGGCCAGGTTGCCCTGCGTTGCCGGCTCTTCGCTGATGATGGCTACCGCCTGGCCCTGGCCGAGCAACCCTTCGCCGTGTAAAGCGTCTACCCCATAGGCCGTGAGGTACTGCTTGGGCGTGAACGTCCGAACGTGGTCGACGACGCGGGCAGCTGCGCAGCCGCCAGCGGTGCCGAGGCCCCCGAAGCTCCCCCCGAGGAGCGAAGAGCGGGTCGGGGTCTCCTGGAGGACCGAGTTCGGGTAGACGGTAAAGGTCGGGTAAGCCTGAAGGCCATAAACAAGCGTCACTCGTCCTGTCAGGGCCGCCGGCAGTCGGGGAGGCGAGCGCGGGGCCACCAGCACACCGGACGTGTATGTATCCCACCCGTCCGCGCCGTTGAAGTAGTACCGCCCGAAGCTGGTCCCGAACAGCTTGGCCGCCTGCGCCACGCTGACGGCCGCCTCCACGTACGAAGCCGTGGGGTCGAGGTGGCCGTCGACCCCCTGAGAACGTAGGTAACCGAGCACGGCTGTACTAGTCGCCTCCGTGTCCCCGGTATGACCAGCGAGCCAGCCGACGCTTTGGTAGTGGCGGTACGAGCTGGTGCCGGGGGTGCTCAGCGACTGCACGAGCCGGGCCAGGTCGGAGCGTTGGAGGGCCAGCCCGAACATCACGTCCAGCTCGGTGGCGGGGTTGGCGTCCCCCAGGAGGGTGGAGTTCCCCGAGGGCGAGGCAGCGGGCGGGGCTTGCCAGCTCTCGAACACGCTGGTGAGAGGCTCAGGAGTCGAAACCGCGGCTGAAGCCTGAGCAGTATGGGACGATTGCGGGCCGGAAGCGCTCCACACGGCCAGCCCGGCGACGGCGACCGACCATAAATAAGTGAACTTGCTGCGCTTTCGAGCCACATCGTAGGACGACAAGTTTGCCGAACGGTAGGAAACGCCCGGAACGTGAGGCATATATCAGTTCCTACCACCGAGAAAGCTGGAACTGTCGGCACTTGACGTAGGGCAATAGTTATGGTTCAGCCTCGGCCTTGCCGGTAACCAGGCCAAGCCCGAGGCGAAGGACGGCGCCGTTGCGCCTCTCAATGAGTGGGGCCACGACACAACGCCTCCTGAGACGTAACATTTTTAGGCTTAGGCAGGGGGTCTCTCGGAACTCGGTGAGCACATCGCACGGCCTCGGTACAACGGCTCTACGCCGTGGCAGTAGCACACCGCAGGGCTGGGTAAAAGATTCTCCAGTGCAGGCATTCCTGGTGACTGGCAACCCCGGGTCAGGGAAATCGACGGTCGCCGCCGAGCTGGCTCGACGTGGCTACGTCGCCCTTGACCCCGACTACGACCCCGAACTGAGCCACTGGCGGGATTCCGATGGACTTCGGACCGACCTCGACGACGGCCCCGCGGCACCGACCGAAGACTGGCTCCGCTCCCATCGGTGGGTCTGGAGCAGGCCACGTCTAGAGGAGCTCCTGGCTTCCAGCGATGCCCCCGTGTTCGTCTGCGGCATCGCCGTCAATCAGCACGAGCTTGTGGACCTGTTCGCCAAGGTCTTCCTGCTCAGGATCGATGACCGGGCCCAAGAAGACCGGCTCGTCAGGCACGATCTCGCGCACCCGCCGGGCCGCAGCGAAGCGGGCCGGCGGCAAATCCGGGAGGGGCGCCCAGTGTTCGAGGCCGAGATGCTTGAGCTCGGCGCAACCGCTCTGGACGGCACGCTTCCGACTCGGGCCGTCGTGGACCATATCCGCGCCTACCTCCCCCCTCTAGACGACGCCATAATGCGGCCTTTTCCCGGGAGTTAAGACACACCGCGGCACGTATGGAACGCAGCCGGAGGGGGGCCATCGCACCCAGGTGCACATCAGCCGCTCAACCGTCCCGAACGGCGCACCGGGCACCAGTCCCGGGAGGGAGGCGGGCGATATAGCGTGGCCTTCGTGGCGGTGAACGGGGAGCAGGCCGAGGATTGGAACGGAGCCAGCGGGCGGCACTTCATCGAACAGCGTGAGCGGCATGAGCGAATGAGGGGCCGGCTAACGACAAGGTTGCTCGCCGCGCCGCAGACCCGGGACGGGGAGAATGTTCTCGACATCGGGTGCGGCTGCGGCGATACGACCATCCTCGCAGCACGAGCCACCCCCAGCGGGCACGCTCTCGGCGCCGACTTGTCCCGGGTCCAGGTAGCCGAAGCACGCCTGCTCGCGGCTGCTGCTGGCGTCGCTAACGCCAGGTTCGAGGTCGTCGACGCCCAAGAGCACACGTTCCAGGCCGGGAACTTCGACGTGGTGCTGAGCAACTTCGGTGTTATGTTCTTCGACGACCCGGCGGCGGCGCTCGCCAACCTGAGGAAGGCACTGCGGCGCGGTGGCAGGCTGGCGTTCCTTTGCTGGCGAACCCGCGATGAGAACCCCTTCTTTAACATCGGGTTCGCCGAGGCGGCGGCTGAAGTCGGCCTCTGCAAGATGCCTGGGCCGAATGCCGCTTTCTCCTTTGCCGATGGTGGCCGGGTGGGCGCGTTGCTGAGCAGCGCGCAGTTCGCCGGCATCGAGTTCGAGAAGGTGGACGAGCCGATGCTCATCGGCCAAGACATAGACGACGTGGTCGAGTACGAGCGCACCTCCCCCAGCGCCAGCGAGGTCCTGGCCAGTCTCAGCCCACGACAAGTGGCCGAGCTGGCCAGACACGTCCGAGACCGCCTGGTGGAGTACAAATCGCCAGATGGCGTTGTCATGCCCGGCGCGGCCTGGCTAGTCACCGCGCAAGCTGTATGAGTTGGCCCCTCGCGCTGAAACCCCAATTCTTCGCTTCGTTCCCACGAGCGGCTCCAAGCGGATCAAGAGATCATGTACGCCCGAAGAAAGTCCGATTTATAACGAGAACCCCACTTATACCCCACCGGAAGTGTGCTTTCTTGTTGATCCCCAAGTAGGCACGACGTTCGTCGAAAGCGGCCCCCGGGGTGAGCGGAGGACAGCCTCAGGAAGGTCGTCGGACGGCAACCACAGAGCACGCTCCCGGCTCCGTGGTGATCTCGGTGGTGAACATGTCGGGATGCTCGAACCAAAAGAGGCGTGCGCGGTCGGTCCTGCCGGCGAACTGCGGCGGCCACTCTGTAGCGGGAGTGAAGTCGTCCATCACGACCACCCCTCCGGGCCGCAGCCATACCAATGGGTCGACCGGTTGGTCCTCGTCCTTTCCCTGCCCACCCCCGTCCAGAGCCAGCAGCGAGAACGGGCACTCGGAAGCGAGCTCGCGCCAGTCCCCGTGGCGCACGCTGACGGCGGGCACGTCGGCGAACCGGGCGCTGGCCGCCATCGCCCGCTCGACGTCGCGCTCGATGCTGACGAGGCGCACGCCGCGCCGAGCGCCGCTCGCCATCCATGCCAGGCCGACGCCGGCACCCGTGCCAGTCTCGCCGATCACACCTTCGCCCACCCCGCCGGCGAGCACCTGGAGCAGCCGGCCGTGCGAGGGCAGGCACGAGTCCTCAAACCCCATCGCACGCGCCGCCTCGACCGCCGCCCTCACGAGCGGGGGGAGCCCTTCGTCTTGACCGTCGTACGCCATCGTCCCGCCGATCGCCACAGGGCAAACAGTATTGCAGTCCCGGAGGGCCAGACGGCGCGACCTGGGCCGTTCCGTTGCCCTTGGAGCGCGGGCACGAGACGGTGGGACCGCACCGCCCAGATTTCCTGCTTAGTGGCTAACTCTATCCAGCCGTTCGTTGAGAATGTCACGGCAATAGCCCGCTTCCTCCGCGTCTAACCGGCCACTAGAGGCCCGCGCCGGGTCTGCGAGTCCTGGCACCTTAGACAGTCAAGTGGCCATTGCCAGGCCGGCCTCATCGGCAAGTCATCAGCCGTAATAGATGGCCTGACATGCTTCAATACCCTCGGCGGTCGATCGGTCTCACGCTCTCACCGGGTATTGTTCCGGCACCTATGCCTAGACGCTCGAAAGGTGCCCTGGCCAAGATCGCCGTCATCGTGGGTATGACCGCGGGGCTGTTGGGGTCGGGTCACAGCCCCGGCGCCTGGGCGGCGCCGTCCGCTGGCCCCCTTGTCAGCAAGTCCCGCTGTGCTGCCAACGAGGCGGCGGGCACTGTTACCTACCTGACGGGGTTCGGGTGGGAGGCCTCGGTCGGCATCCTGGACCCCATCACGGCTGAGGCCCAGGGCTTCTACGGCGACATGTGCCTCAAGGTGAAACTGGTACGTGGCAATGGGGACCCGACTTCATCGGGCCAACTAGTAGCCGCCGGCCGGGCGACCATTACCGAACTGGACAGCCCCTACGACGCCATCGATGACGCGGCCGGCACACCCAGCATCCCCGTCGATGCCATCGCCACCTACGGCAACACGACTATTGACACCCTGCTCACCATGCCCTCGGTCACCGACCTGCGCCAACTGGACGGCAAGACGATCGGCTACAAGGGGGCGATGCCCCCGGATATAACCGCCATGCTCAAAAAGGCGGGCGTGGACCTGGCGTCGTTGAAAGAAGTCGATGTTGGTTATGACCCGACCATCTTGCCCCGGGGCCAGGTGCAGGCCCTCACGGCGTACAAGTCGAACGGCCCGTCGAGCTGAAGACGACGGCTACAAGGTGCGCCAGTGGGACCCGGACGGCTCTGGCTTTGCGGCACGTTCAACATTTTCGACGTGAACCGAGGCTGGGCTGCGGCTCACCCAGGGGCGCTCGAGGACTTCTTACGCGCCACCTTCGAGGCGTTCCACTACTGCCTTTCCCACGCGTTGACCTGCGTTGAAGACGCCGCCAAGTACCAGGCTGGCTACGACGTCCACCAGAACCTCCAGCGCTGGCGGGTCAAGTCGGGCGATGTCGACAGCACTTTGTTGGCCGGCCACGGCGTCGGCTACCAAGAAAAGGGAGAGTGGCGGCCCGAGTACAAGTTGCTGCTCGAGTACAACCTCATCATGCGACGGGTCGACCCCAATAGCGTTATCAATGCCACGTATGTGGACGCCATTTACCACGGTTCCTCGCTTATCTGGCCGGGCCCTTCGGCCCCTGGTGGTCCGGAGCGAACCCGGGTCTGTGATTGCACGTTCGCCGAAGGGCCGACCTTGCGGGGGGCAGTTATCATCGCCCCATAATGACGCCGCCCTCTGAAAATTCCTCCGCAACGATCGACCCTGGCTACGGGCCTCATATCTAAACCGACAGTCCACCGACTCGTTGCGGGAGCCCTCCCTCGCTGGACCCCTGCAGCCGGCCGGGGAAAGAGATTTAAACATGAGCCGGCTAGGGCGGCCGGCCAACCGGCGAGTCGAACGCTCGCTAACACAAAAACTACCTGGAGTGGCAAGGCACGGGGTTCAAGCGCGGGCCAAGCGCACGCTGTTCGCGCCCTCTCCCTGCAGCATTTCGGGTATAAAGCTCCAGACGTGGTACCGGCCCCGCCCCAGGTCGACATCCGCCCAACTCTCATGAGATTGTATCGCCAGCCGCCGAAGCGCATCTGTAGCGGCGGGAGGTTTATCACATGCCAAGGAACTCAACTGAGGGATCAGGTGCTGCCAACGCCCTGCCAGGGCCGGACCCTGAACCGGCATCATCGCGTCTTCACCCGAGCATTTTCGACCGCGAGAGGTCATCGTTTCTCAAGTGGTCCCAACTGCCACCGTGAACCTGAATGGCGCGGCCGCGACGACATGCCGGTGCTTAGGCAGCCACGAAATGCACGCCGCGGTTATCTTGCTCACTTCGGTCAGGGTGGGGTGGGAAACATTCATCTGAACGCGGTAGGACTCATTGTCTAGGTCCGGGGAGCAAAGGCTCACCAGCCAACCATACTCGTCTCCTCGTGGACCGGTTACGTAATAGCGCGTCCGGTCGCGGCCGCCGAGGTGCAAACTGTAGCACGGTGCGGGCCATCTTGTAGTTGCTGAAGTTGATTGCTCGCTCCACCACTGCATTGCCCCCGACACGTGAACACCTCGAATTCGCAAGACTCGGCTCGGGCCTGCCGGCACCCTTCATCGAGAGGCCCATGCTGCAACAAGGTTCGAGTCATTGGGTGGTCGCTACCGCTCTGTTCGCGCCGCCATAAACGCGGGGGCTTGATTTGGTTCGCCGTTTCAGGTGCCTAAGGACGCACACCGCGAAACTCGCGCGACCACATTGCGCAAATGCTGTCCAGCTAGATATTCGGCTCCGTAGCGTTAGCTGATCTCACGACGGACAACTCAGAATAAAATCGGGCAGTGGCCGGGGCTCGGCCAATCGAGACGTAATGGGCAAACTGTAGGGTTATTCTCCCGAACGACTCTTGGCACATACGACAGCCACACTCAACCGGCGCGGCAATTCCGCGCAAGAACCATTACTGGCCGATCAACTTATGCGCACAAGTCCTTCACATACTGGATTCACGATCGGATTGCAGTCAGCGACACCACTCAGGTGTCACGGCTCAGATGCAAGCCATCACCACCACCCAGAAAGGAATGGATATGCACGCGCAAAAACTACATGAGGCCACCGGAGCACCGAGCCTCCTGGACTATCCCGTCCGATCGCACGGCCACTAACCCCATAAATGAACGTCAAACACGTTTTACAAGGGCGCTCAACGTCCTGAAGAAGCCTGTTCGAGCGGCCGTTTTGCCGGTACTGGTGGCAGGGCACCGTCACTGCCGCAATACCGGCAGTTCCGGCATACGCTTCGGCAACTACGCTCACGCTTACCGCCTACCCGCAGAATTCGACGGGAGTACCAATGGTCGCCAACACGGTCACAAACCACGTGCTGAGAGGAACCTACGACACAGTCAACATGTTCGTCAATGGCACGCTTGGTACTCGAGCTGCAGAGTAAGGCGAATCCGCGAGACTGAACTGGACACGCTCCCCGGCCAAACTGCCTTAGTGACCGCGGACGTCGGCCCACGTGGGACGGTGCCGTACACGTCAAGCGCCATTGTCTCGGCGACAACGACGGTTCTCGTGGTGCGTCACATCATCAGCTGCCACGGGACTACCTGCCATCACCCCCGGCATAGCAGTATTCGGGCATGCGAGAACACGAGCCTGGTCAGGCGTGCTTATCCGTTCGCCGGGCCGGGCTATGACGGGCATATCATGGGCCGCCCCAATGAGCGTGCAATGCTCGCTGGGGCGGCTTTATTGCCACATGGGGTCGTCCCAGTTGCCAACGGCGCCGCCCGCCCTGGTGAGGATGAGCCCGCAGACCCGAGGGGAACGGCACCTTCCCAGCGCCCAACAATCACAGTGCACTTGCAGGCGGGTTGTGTACGAAACGACTCCGGCCGCGCTCGATGCGTGCCGTTCGGTGCGACTACTCCTCGAAATGCAGCTGACTATCGGGCACCTCCTACGTAGCGATCCGCCGACGGTATCGCGTGGCCGGCCTCATCGCCCAAACCGGCGCACCCATCGTGGCTGCCCTACTACCTATATACCGAGGGTCGCTTCGAGCTCGTTTGCATACAACTGTGCCCGTGGCCCGCAGATCGGGGGCGCCCGGCTCTCACTCTGTCTTTTGGGTCACCCAGAGGGTTTCGCCGGGCCAGCGATTGGCCCAGTCGGGGTGCGCTTGTGTCGTAGCTAGAAGGGGCGTGGGCTGCGGGGCGCGGCTCGATGAGGTCCTCCACTACGAGCCCATTCGCAAAGACCGGAGCCATGCGCCGTAGGTGAGGGTGTGACTCCTGGCGCCATCTTCCTCGTCGAGGGCGCCAAGGTCAAAATACGAATGGTGAAGGCCCCCGTAATACAGTCGGAGGAGTCTTGGTGGCACGCGCAGCCACGGGCTGGCGGTGTTGAAGACCAGCCTCCCACCGGCGACGAGCACCCGGGTGGCCTCGGGGACGGTGTAGGTGGGTCGCTCCAACTAAGAGCGCCGTGGTCACAAAAACGAGTCGAAGGTCTCGGACGGGAAGGGCAACAGCCAGCGGCCGCATGGACGAGCGGGAGGTCTGGTGCCCGGGCCTGGGCCGCCTGCCGCTGTCGCCCAGAGAGGTCCAGGCCGACCGCCGCTGCGCCCTCCGCCGCTCGGGCGGCGCCCCACTGGGCCGCCCCGCAACCGAGTTAGAGGGCGCGGAGGCCGGCGGTCGTCACGAGGGCGCCCAGTTCACTTTCGAGCACGACCACGCTCCCCACAGCTTGGTTGGCGGCTGATCTGAGGGTGGTGTGTCTCTTGGTACCACGGACTAATCCGGTCCCAGACCCGCCGGTTGGCCTTGCCGAGGTCCCAGTCCACCGCTCCATCGTCGTCGTCACCGGCCCGGCGTGCCCGCAGCCAGGTGTGCTCGTGGGCGACGCAGCCAATGTCATCGGGTCCAACCCCAAACGGCGTCGGTATCGGGCACATCCTCGGCGTTGCTGCGGCGGAGCCGCCACGAACGACGCCTTTTCCACGGTCCTCGCCAGGCGCAGCCGAAGCGGCGGCTGAACCTCAATTTCAGCTCGGCACGGCGCACCACCTGGCGGCATTTACCAGAAGACGCCGAAAGGAAGGGATGTTGAAGTCGCCCTGTTGGCCGAGGCTGGTGCTAACGACCCGTCGGCCCGCCTAGCGAACCCAACAAACCGGCCCGAGCTGGGGTACGCGTTCGGGGTTGACCGGCTCCCCCAAGAGCAGCGGTCTGCAACCCTCCTCGAGTTCTACGAGGTAAAGCCAGGACGGGGACGAGAACTCGTCCTCCACCCCTCCGAGCACTTCGTGGTCTTCGCCGGGAGCGCGCCTCACAACCGTCGTTGAGCTATGGCCGTGGTGGGCAATCCATGGGCTCCCGAGCACCTCCCGCCCGAAGCCGTCGTTCCAGTGCTCCCACCTGGAGCCTTCCGGGTAGTGGAACGCGTCGTCGAGGTCCTCAAGCCCACTACAGGCCCGTTCCGCGACACATAGTCGACGAAGAGCTGCATCTGCTCTTCCGGGAGCTGGCGAAAACGGGTAAAAATGACAAGCAAGTCCGCATCTGCCAAAGCCTCGAGGCCCGCAAAGCCCGATACGGGGAACCCGGGAAGTCCTCAATAATGTCCGGGCTGCAAAAACTGACATGGTGACCGAGTTGTTGCCCGATATCCTTGGCGACCGCCCGCATCGTTTGGTGCGACTCGTACTCACCGTCCCCAGCGACAACGACCGTACGGGTCATCAAACCTCAGCCTCCCCCGAAGGGAATAACAGCACTTTCCCGCAGTTCCCTGACAATTGAGCGCGGAACGCCTCCTCCACCTGGTCCAGGGCGAAGTGTGGGTGACAACCCTGTCAAGCAATTCCCCGGACCACCGGATTAGCTCGAACATCTCGACCCCATACCGTTGATGGTTCCAATGCCAGCAGCCCCGCGCCTCCATGCCGCGGCCAACGAGCTATTAAGTACTACCGAGCGCCCGAGGACCACAAACGAGGCGCGGGTCGACGGGTGCACAAGTTGCTCGAAGAACTCGACTGCCTCGGGTACGCCGGTTGAGTCGAAAATTGCGTCGACCCCCAACCCCGGGTGAGCGCCCTGACCTCGGCGAGCGCAGTCGGGCTCGTTGGGTCGATCCCCGCCACAGCGCCGAGACGTTCGGCCAGCTTCAGTCGATAGTCGTTGACATCGACAGAAATGACGGCGCACCCCTCGCCACTCCATTGATCACGGCCCCCAGGCCAACGGGCCCGCACCCCATGACCAGCAAAGTGTCGGTCGCCGACAGCTGCATCGCTTTGATGGCATTAACGACGGCCCGAGGGCGCAACAGGCCATCGCTGCGTGACGAAGGGAAATGTCCCCGGGGACCGGGAGAAGCAACCAGTCAGGTTTGATGAGAAATTCGGCAAACGTCGCTGTCCCGTAGCTCGAGCCCGTTTCCGCGAGGACATCGCGCTGGTTGGCGCAGTAGATATGTTCCCCGCTCGTGCAATACCGGCAAAGCCACAGCCGTACTGGGGCATTACGACGACGCGGTCACCAACATGCACACGGTTGGACCCCCCGGGGTCGACCACCACCCCCGATGCTTCGTGGCCCAATCGGTTTGTCGTGTCCCCGGCAGCGTAGTTCTTGAACTCGGTGCACATCGGGACCACGCGAAGGTTGACTTTGGCAATGTCACCGTGGGCCGATGGCTCTGGTTCGTCCACGAGCTCCGCCCGATTGGCCTCCGTAATAGCGACTGTTTTCACGATCGAACGGTTCGTTCTGTCTCCGTCCGTTTCCACTGCGCCCGCCACGGGCGGAGGAAGGCTAGACCGGCGATTGCTATGTCGTCCTGGCTGGCGGCGAGGGGACGCCAAATTGACGCTGCCCGAGCAATGGTTTCGTTGTCCGGCGTGAACGATTCGATGCTTATCATGCCGGCATAACCAACATCGGACAGCGCCGTAGCCAGCGCATCCCAATCGATGTGGTCCCCGCCCGGAGCACCGCGGTCATTACCCGAAACCTGCAGGTGGGCAAGGCGCGAACCCGCCGCACGGACGGCCGCCGGCGGATCCCGCTCTTCGATGTTCATGTGGTATGCGTCAAGGGCGACGCCGATGCCCGTGGGCGACAAGCCGTCCAGGACCTCCATCGCCTGCCCCACAGTATTTACGAGGCTGGTTTCGTACCGGTTGAGCGGCTCTAGGCCCAGCTGTACGCCCGCCGCGGCGGATAATCGGCCAACGGGTGGAGGTTGTCCGCAGCTCGCTGATTAGCGCCGCTCGTTCCTGAGGTGATGTCCGCCATACTCGCCCGACCGAGCATAGAGTGGACCGCTGACCATCCGAGCGCCGACCGCGGCGGCAGCGTCAACGCAGCTGCGCACGTAGTCCTGGGTCCTGCGCAGCGTCGGCCCGTCTGTGCCTACAAGCTCACGCCCGGGCGGCATCACCGCCCACTGCACAGCTGAGATCGTGGTCGCCGAGCAGCCTCGCGGCGTGGCCCGGGTCCCAATCGCCAGGATTTTGATGGGGAGCTCGATGCCGTCGAAGCCGAATTCGGCCGCCTTCGCGACAGCTCTTTCGAGACGCGCATTCGACAGCGGCGAATACCACACGAAGGTGTTGATCAACAGGTCCGCCGCTGTCGTCCTAGGATGCGTCATTGGCGCCCTCCTACTCCGTTTCCGGCCGAGTCCGACCACCGGTCCCCGGCCATGCTAGGACGGAGCACTTCGTCCACGTATTGGCCGAGCCGCAAAGTCGCGGAGTCGGGGTCGCTCTCTGGGAACTCGGATTCGTCCTCGAGCACTACCCACCCGGCATAGCCTCTGTAGTGCAACGGCGCCGTTTTCCACCACGGGCACCACGCCCTCTCCGATCGAGGCCCACTTGCCCCGCTCGTCCATGTCCTTGGCGTGGACGTGGGGATGCGGTCGGAGTACCGGTCGATGACGGCGACTCTTCCATACCGCCCACCGCGATGTGGCCGAGGTCCGGTGCGAAACCCACAGTGTCAGGCGACCCCTCCAAGAGACGGTCGTAATCGTCGCGTCCCGGAACGCCGACCCGGCCGGCGATCGTGTGGAACGCACAAACCAGCCCGGCATCGGTGGCCCGGCCGGCGACGACCGGAGGCGCCGGACATCCTGTCCTGCCGTCCGCCGCAGGTCTTCACGGTCCCGGCCGGGCATCTGGCACGGACCAGCAATGTACCCCTGAAGTTCGCCGTCAAGGCTATTGCTGCCTCCGCCTCTTCGTACTCTTCTGGCGACTCCTCCTCGCCGGCCCAGTCTTCGACCAGAGTGAGAGCGGCAAGTTGCAGGCCTCCGGCATCGAGCGCGGCTGCAAGGCGGCTCGGGGCGGCGAAACCCCCCAACATCACCATCTCAGCCTCCAGCCCCTCAAACCCAGCCGCCCCGACTACGGACGCAATATGGTGATTCGGCCCCGGTACTTCGCCAATGACATCTGCCAGCTATACGTCTGGCACCCAAACGTGATCAATTCGTCATCACCCCAAGGTCAACTGGATCTCCGCGCCTTTTGTGTTGCGCTGGCGCCATTCTTGGTCAACCACGACAGCGTTAGTTTATTAAATGCGTCCAATTGCTCCCAATGGTGCGCATGGCCGCCAGGCAATACTTCGAGGTGCGAGCCCGGGAACAGATGCCGTAACTGAAGCGCATGGCCCATGAGAGTAAACACATCGTCTTCGCCCTCGGTAATCAACGTCGGCACCGTCATAGTCCCCAACCGGTCACAGGAACCATGCCCGATGCACGCATCGCATTCGGCCCGAAGCGGTCGGGGACATTGCGGTGGTGGGGGCCAGTTGCCTCGCCTCGCGGAGTGAGTCTATATGCGCCGACTGGTACTTCGGGCTCCAGATCAATAGTTGCAGCAACTGGGCGAAGTCGTCCGGCGCAAGCAAGCTCTGAGCACGGCGCAGGTGGCCAAACAGGCCGCCAAATAGGGATCGGCCCGCACCAGACGACACCATCACCAGCGCCTGTACCAGCGCCGGTGACGGAGGCATAGCTCCTGGGCGACTATCCCGCCCATCGAGATCCCGGCTTCGGCGGCTGGGCCGCACCCGACGGCTTCCAAGACTGCCGCGCAATCCTCGGCCATCTGGGAGGAAGTGTCGGGCCCGGGTGGCGCGCCAGACTGACCCGCGCCACGGTTATCCGGGATTATGCCATCAAACCGGTCGCTGTAGGCGCCCACGTGGTCCTGCCAGGCGAGGCCGCTGGCACCTAGGCCCATCACGAGAAGCAGGGGTGGGCCCTGTCCGACCTCTCGGAACGCAATACGGCAACCACCTGAACTCACATGCGAGACCGGCACCAGCGCCAAGTCACTGCCCACGCCGACTACGATTCTTCGCCGGCCAGGGGCTGGAGATTTTGGCGCACGTAGGCGAGGGCGGCCGTCGCTTTGGTGTCGGCCCTGTCACAATAACAGAGGTCAACGCACCACCATTGCAGCCGGTCAGATATTGGCGCCAGCGCCTGGATGAGCGCCGGGAAGTCAACCTGCCCACCTCCCAGCGGGACATGCGTGCTCGTGTCCTCGTCGTGCAACGTACCGTCCGCGTCGGCCAGGTGTAAATGCCAAATAAACGGGATAACTTTTCGGCATAGCTCACGACGCTACCCATTAGCTCCGGTGCGACGCCCTGCCGGGCACCCATGACACCACCCGTGAAAGCGTGAGATGAGTCAAAGAGCACACCAAAACCCGGGTGAGCCACTTGTTTAGGACCCGCTCGACCTCGCTCGGCCGATTGAGCCAGAACCCTGGCTCGAACTCCCAGACCAGCATGTTCCCGCTTTGGCACAGTGCTCAGCGGCAATACGCCAGGTTTGCACCAGTTGCTTGAACGCGGCACTGTAGTTCTCGCCGCTGAACGCCCCCGGGGCTAGCACGGTGTCCACCCTGAGCACAGGGATATCGAGCGCCTCGCACACGGCGAGCGCTTTGTCTATCTCGGCCGCGTACACGTCAGTGGAAACGTGCTCCGGGGGTACGCCCCGGTAGTCCGGAGCGTACCCAGAAACACCGAGACCGTGGCTGGCGACAAGTGCCCGAAGCTCTCTGAGCCCCTTCCCCCCGAGAAGTCATCGGGATGAGGGTGAGGGTGAAAGCCGTTTATTTCGACCCCGTCATACCCAGCTGTCGCGGCGTACTCACATACTCTTTCAAACGACCACGGGTTGGCCGCATAGGCCCAAAGGCAAACGCCCAAGTGCCGATGGAGATGCGCGCACCATGCCGCCGAGCGCGCCGCCCGCCCCCTATCGTTTGCGACGATGTCATGCGCCTCCCTCTCGCCCTTTTGGCCACCGGGTTTAGCAGCACCCAGCGTCTATTTGTCGTGACAATGATTATTAATTGCGGCGCAAACCCCGGTATTGGAGGTTCTTGGGGACTATTTGGAAAATCATGCGTGGAGAGCACCGGCCTGCCGGGTACGCAGACAGGCCGGTTTTTCTCGCACCTCGCCAACTGGCCTCGGCTGGCCGGCGCTCACTCCTTAGGGGATCGTTATCCCGCGCTCATCCTTTATCGCCTTTTTGATCATTGCCACTTCCCACGCCTGGCTGGCCGGCATCATGGCAAGACTAACCTTCACCTCGTTGAAGTTGGGGCCGTCGACCGCGGTGGGTATCGGTGCAGTTTGCGCCTTCTCGGACATCTGGGTGTACTGCTGGAGGCCCACACCATTGAGCCCGCTCATGTACGAGCTCCATTTGCTAAGCGGCGCGGCGCCGGTAATAAACTCGTCCGTCCATTGTTCAACGTAGTTAGTGATGTTCGTCTGGTAGCTGGCGAACTGCTGGGCGTCTGCGGGCGGTACCCAGAACACGTTTGTCTCGACCTGCTTCGGTGCGTTCCCTGCGTAGAAGGCGTCCGTAAGGGTCTGCAACGTCCTTTCGAAGTTGCCACCTGACTCCGGCGCCGGGGCCACATAGCCGTTGAACCACGCCTCGGTCTGCGCCTCCACCAACTGGCTCCAGCCGAAGTTCTGCGTCTGCGCACCAGTTGCGTCGACGACCGGCCAGGAGATGTTGTAAAGGGCCTGGGTCCCGGCCAGACCGAGGTCGCCCTTCTGGCATATTGCCACTCAGCGTCCGGCTTCGGCCCATAGTCCTCGTACAGCATCCCCCATTGCGTATAGATCGAGTTCAGCATCTTGAGGACAGGGATCTCCTCGGCCAGTGTAGCCTTGTTGGTGAAGGCAATCGCGGCGCCCGAGCTTGCCGGCTCGAACGTGGCAAAATGGGCACCGTTGGGGCCTTTGAGCGGCGGCACGGCTATCCAGTCCTTTACATACTGGGACTGTGAAAAATCAGGGACGATGCAGTTGGCGCACCCCCACGCGTACGCACCGACCTTGCCCGACCCGATTTGCTGGCCGAGCACGCTGTTGTCCTGCGTCAGCGCGTATTCGGGGATCAAGCCTTTGGCGTACAAGGTGTGCATATAGTCAAGCCCCTCCTTCCAGCCCGGCTGGGTAGCGGCAAAAGCGAGCTTGTGGCCGGCCTGGACCTGGAATAGTGCATTGGCATCGAAACCGGGATCGTATGTGAACGCGTCCATAAGGAAGTTCGTCGGATCACTGTGCCACCCGCCGGACGCAATCGTGGCGCCGTCCAGGGGGATCAAGCCGTGTTGTTTGAACACTTCGAGGACGTTTTCAAACTGAGCGGTCGTCGTCGGCATGCTCAGCCCATACTCTTTGAGTTTGGCCGCATTGATCCACATCTTGACCGAGTACTTACAGTGGAAACAGTAGTTGTACGATGCCAGCGCATAAATTTTGCCATTAGGGGCAACATCGGCGTTGGCTACTTCCGGGTACTCCTTGATGTACTTCATGATATTCGGGGCGTACTTCGAAAGCAAGCTATTGAGAGGTACGAAAATCCCCTCTTGCCCGTACTGGAGCACCTGCTGTGTAGTGAAGTTGGCGGCCAGGAACATCGGCGGATAGTTACCGCTCTCGAGCTGGAGCGACTCCTTCGTCGTCACGTCCGTACTCGGGACGAGGTCCCAATTGATATTCATGCAGTATTTTTGCTCGACGTACTTCGTATAGCCGTTTGTCGTAAGGTTCTTTACGACATTTGTGTTCTGGGACGCGAACATTGTTACGGTGACCGGTTTTGTACAACCTGCCGTGGCGGCCCTGTTGGCAGCAACGACGATAGAGGCGGATGCGCCAGCGCCCCACCCCGACGCAGTGACCACCAGTGCAGTGAGGGCAGAGAACACGACTGGCGTCCTGATCCTTAGACGCAGTGAACGTGACGACATTTTTCGATCCTCCTAATTCTTCTTGGTATCCATGATTTATGCTCCCCCATGTGACTTCCTTTCCGATTTAGCTAGCGATTCCTGCGCTTGTTGACGCATCTTCTCCCAAAACAAGACCGCTCGCACGCACCAACGTAGTTACCGATACTCCAATTGTTTCCTCCCTGTATAAGCTAATATGGTACTAGCTATGGCTATGTGGTCATTCCTTGAGGGACCCGATCATGATCCCCTTGACGAAGTAGCGCTGGGCGAGTGGGTAAATGAGCAGGATCGGCAGACTGCCGACGACGATGAGCGAGTACTTCATAGACGTCTGCAACGCGGCATACGTCTGCAGCGCAGTTGTGTTTACGTTGATGGCGCCGTTATTGATGTTGCCGAGTAAGAGGATCTCCCGCATGACCAGTTGCAGCGGGTACAGGTTGGGGCTATTGAGGAAGATCAAGGCGTAAAAGTACGAGTTCCATTGGATCAGGACGGACAGCAGGGCGACGACGGCCAGTATGGGTTTGGAGAGGGGCAAGACGATAGACCAGAAGAACCGCACCCCGCCGCAGCCGTCCACTTCCGCCGCATCGTACAGTTCCTGGGGGATCGCCTGGATGAAGTACGCCCGGGCGATCATCACCCAGAACACATTGAGAGCCCCGGGGATGATCAGGGCCAGCCTTGTGTTGTTGAGGTGCAGAGTGTTTACGACCAGGTAGAAGGGAATCAGCCCTCCGTTGAAGAGTAGGGCACCGAGCAACAGCCATATGAAGAACTTGTACCCGTACAGTCCTTTCCTCGAGAGCGGGAAAGCCATGAGAGCCGTAAGGGCGACGGTTAGGAACGTCCCGGCAATCGTATAGATCGCCGAATTGAAGAACCCTGTCCAGATAGCCGGGTACTCCAGGACGATCCGGTACCCCAGGGTCGTGAAGTGAACTGGCCACAGCCACACCGCGCCCTGGCTAATCGCCTGAGGCGACGAAAAAGAGGAGGCTACGATGTACACGAGGGGGACCATGATCGCCACGATCACCGCCACGAGGAGGACGTATATCGCGAACACGAGTACGCGGTCGCCCCGAGGTTCCTTTATACGGTTGGTCCGGGGCGGTTGTACGTAGGCGGCGCTGATCATCCCAGTTCGGCTTCTCTAGAAGAGTCCCTCGCCCGTGGTCACACGCGCGACGGTGTTAGCCATCACCAGGAGGAACAACGAGACGATGGAGTTAAACAGCCCGACGGCTGCGGCAAAGCTGAAGTTAGCGTCCTGAATGCCCATTTTGTACACATAAGTCGAGATGATCTCAGATTTCGACAGGTTCAGTGGAGATTGCAGGAGATATGCTTTTTCGAAGCCCACATTGATCACAGTGCCCACGCCAAGGATGATCAGTATCACCATCGTCGGCATGATCGAAGGAAGGTCAACATGCCAGATTTTTTGTAAGCGGCTGGCCCCGTCGAGGCGGGCCGCCTCGTAGAGAGTCGGGCTGACCGCCGATAGGGCAGCCAGGTAGATGATCGCGCCGTAGCCGGTCTCCTGCCACACTCCAGACCATACGTAAAGCGAGGGGAATGCGGTCGGGCTGCCGAACAGATCGGGGACACTATGGATGCCGAAGAGCCCGGCCAGTTTGGTAAATAGGCTGGCCTGAGGAGACAGGACTATTTGCATGATGCTTACAAGGACAACGACGGACAGGAAGTAGGGCGCGTAGCTCACCATTTGGGCCAGCTTCTTGAAGCGGAGGTACCGCACCTCGTTTATGGCGACAGCAAGTATCAGTGTGGCAGGGACGCTCACCGCCAGGTAATAAAAGCCAATAACCAGGGTATTGCGAACGATGGGCTCGAAGTAAGGTCCCTGAACGAAAAACTTTATCTCCGACAGCCCGACCCATGGGCTTCCCCAAATACCCTGGAGCGGGTTGTAGTTCCTGAAGGCAATCTGGGCACCGACTATCGGCCAGTAGTTAAAGGTGGCCAGGAAGGCCATCGGGACGGCAAGCAGGATGTAGAGCTGCCAATAACGCTTGATCCGAGCCCGCCGGCTGGCGCTCCTCACGCGCCTCCTGCTCAGTCGCTGTTGCGTACCGCCGGTGCCCGGGAGAGCGGCGGTGGTCGGGGTCGCTTTGGTCAGCATCGCTTGGCCCGTTCCGGAGCCGCTGTTCGGGTACACCAACGCTGCCGATAACCTTGGGCTCGGCCCCTGTACGGCATCTGGGCGCCGGGTGAGCGGGGTTCTTTGGGTGATGACCACGGGCAAGGCTCCCGGCAGGTTTCAGCGCCCGACAAACGTGGCCACAGGCTTTCGCTCGCCACCCAGCCGGGCGGAAATGCGCTTCTGCCGGAACGGTTCACTATCGTCAGCCCCCCGGTTGGTGTAGCAATGATGTACGTGGAAAAGTTGTACGTCTCTGTGGCTCCCCTTGTTCCGCAATTTGAGTGTGGCCCACCACGCTCGGCGCTGTCTTGGAAGATCGTCGCGAGTCGTTGGAAAAAACTGACGCACCCGGGTCTATCGATGACCCCGCTCGGCCGTCCTCCAGCCTCGCCGGGAAGGCTCGCCGGCCAAAAAGGGAGCCGCGTGGCTACCGCTTGCCGGCATGCCTGAGGTAGCCGGGTCGCGAGCTCTTCGTTTGGCGCCACCTACGAGGGTCAAGTCCCGAGACGAGCGCAAATGCACCATTCCCAGCAGACGCTATGCCCGTACCCGGGTGCCTCCCGCTTCTGGGCACCACCCGAGAGGCGGCGGGCGGCACCGTTACGCTTCGTTTGCCCCGTACCAGACCGCTGTTGTCCGCCAGATAAGATGCGGCAAGGGGAGCCAAGTTGCACCAACGCTACATGGCAACTTCTTTAGCTTCTGTCAAGAAAGCGCCGTCGCCGGATGCCGCCGCAGCAGGGCGTCGTCCTCCGGGCCGTAACCCCCCGACGATCTTCTTCGCACGTGGCCGGCACAAAGCTCCTTTACTGACCCCACTAGCTAAGCTACCGGTCGACGTGTACAACCTCCAGGCCAGCTTCTACGAAAGTTTGAGCCGGGATATAGGCCTTGAGGCGTTCGACCTTTTGAATGACGTCTTCCTGTTTGTGAAGGACTCGAGCCGCCGCTTCGTGTATTACAACCGCGCTTTTCAAGTGTTGATGAACTTGGCCTCGCCGAGCGAGCTGATCGGCCGACGCGACGAAGACGTCTCGCCCGAGTACCTCGTAGAGCACTACCGAAGGCATGACGAGGACGTACTGAGCGGTACGACACTGTCAGACATTGTAGAGCTGGTCCAAAACTCAAACGCGGGCTACGACTGGTTTGTAACTTCCAAGTTCCCGGCGCGAGACGACGACGGCAACGTCATCGGGGTCGTTGGTGTCACGCGTAAGCTCCAAGCCCGCCCCGACCGGCCGCAAGCCAACGTTATCAGCCTTGCCCCAGCGGTCGAGTTGATGCTGCGCGACTACCCGCGACACATCACTGTCGACGAGCTCGCGGAAGCCGCGTGCCTTTCTTCAAGTGAGTTTTCTCGGTCTTTCAAGAAGCACTTCGGCCTGTCTCCCCACCAATACTTACGCCAGATCCGGATAGATGCAGCATGCGAGCTTCTCGCCACGTCAGGCCATTGCCTTTCGGGGATCGCCACGTGTACCGGGTTTTACGACCAGAGCCACATGACCAACACATTCGTCAGGATCAAGGGCATTTCGCCGAGGCGCTACAGGGAGAAGTTTGGGGTGGCGTCTCAATTGTAATTAGTTGCTGACTGGGCGACCTTTGGTCTCGATGTTCAGTCGCAAGGACCCCGGGATTGCGACCGATGCCGGTCCCAGCTAGATTTGAGCGGGGCCGGCGGGGACTCATCGCAGGAGAGCCTGAAATGTGCCGGGCAGGAACGGACGCCCGCTGACCCAACCAATCCCTGCGACTGCCTAACGACCTCATGTCTGCGAGTAGCCTCCGGCACAACGACTCCAAAAATCCCTCGCCATCGAACGTCCCATAAGCCAGGCTTATGCCATGGCCACCGAAACCTTATTGGAAGAGTTCGCCTTGACCGGCGTCGTCGTGCTACACGAGGTCTTTTCTGAGGATGACGCGTCAGCAATGCGAGAGGTTGTTTGGACCGACCTGTACCGAACCGACGGAGTCGTGCGGGACGACCCTTCCACCTGGCGTCGCAGCACGCCACGTCGAGCTCTCCACCACGCCAAGCGCCATCCGGTTTTCTACAAGATGTTCGGACCGCCGCTGCTGGAGATGGCCGACGCTCTCCTCCTTCCCGGTTGGACCGTCCCGGGGGGTTTGGGGAACCTGCTTGTCGACTTTCGGGATGCCCAACAGTGGTACCTTCCCAGCCGGGATGCGTATTGGCATCTGGACACCATGTGGTCGAGCGGCATGGACCGCCTTTCAAGCCTCCGGCTCTTCTGCCTCTTCGGTGAGGTCCCCCCGGGCGGCGGTGGGACCCTGCTGGTAGCGGGCAGTCCCCACTTCGTGCGTCGCCATGCGGCCACCAACCCGGAGGCGGCACGGCCGGAGCTGAAGTCCAGCGATGCCGCCCCGCTCCTGTTCCGTAGCCATCCCTGGCTGGCCGAGCTGGCGCTAGCAGAGCGTCCGGATAAGTGGGACCCGGCCTACGAGGAAGCACGGTGCCAGAAGTTCATGGGCTCTGCGACAGACCTTGAAGGCACGCCCACCCAGGTCATCGAAGCCTGTGGTTCCCCAGGGGATGTCTACGTCTGCCATCCTTGGACTATCCACTGTCGTCCACCCATCGTCTCAGACCGCCCTCGCTTCATCCGCAGCCCAACGCTGTTCCCTCAGGTCGACTGACAAACGGTCCGCCCCGCCACTTGGGCCTCCGAGATCAGCCGCGTCATATCCGTGCACGTCTCGGCCCAATCCATCTAACTTTAAGCCCACACTCGATGGTGGTAGCTCCGATTCGGTAGTCTTCAGCGCTACCACACCGGTTTCAGGGTCGCTGACAGCCACGGATAGCGTTGGCCATTGCCATCTCCCATAGGCCCTATCTGGCCGTCAAACGGAACAAGCGTCCCGTGGTGTGGACCTTTCAGACCCTTAAGACATTGCCACCACTCATGGTTTGTCCGAGCTCGTTTATGAATTCACGCTCGGCGCTCGGGTACACGGCCCCATTTACCCTCGTGCTCCCGCGGCCCAGAAAGGGCCGCCGTTGCCACTGTCGGGATAGGAGGTTAGTCGCCAGCTCCGGCGTCCTCATCGCGGCGGTAGCCATGACCAGCCGAGTTGGTGCGGCCTCTCGGGTTGCCACGGCGGCGTCGGTCGCGGCGGGCACAGTACTCGGTACGCTTCTCGGCCAGACCGTCGGGACGCGGCTCGTGCCGAAGTGCGCTCGAGCTGGGCCATCTAGCGCAGTGACCGAAACGCGGCCCGGACCTCTTCCGAGAAAAGTTGCGGCTGTTCCCAAGCGGCGAAGTGACCCCCCGGTCGAGCTCGTTGAAGTAGACGAGCTTCGAGTAGGCCCTCTCAGCCCAGCTGCGTGGTGCTTGATAGCGCTCCCCCGGGAAGACGCTTACCGCAGCGGGGATAGAGATGTTCTTTACACCGAAAAAGCTGATCTTGTTCTCCCAGTAAAGGCGAGCCGAAGAAACGCCGCTGTTCGTCAACCAGTACAGGGTGACGTTGTCCAGGACGTCGTCCCGTGTGATAGCGCCGAAAGGCTGGCCGTCCACGATGGCGCTCGAGAACTCTCCCTCGCTCCGGGCGTCGTGGTCGAGCATCCAGGTCGCCAGGCCGAGGGGTGAATCGGCCAACCCGGACAGTGTTTGCGGACGGGTCCCCATCTCGACGGCATAGCCTCGTTGCTTGGCCCCCTCCTGTAGTTGCACATAGGCGTGTCGCTCCTCGGCTGAGAGGTCGGGGGGAGGAGCTTCGCCGGCCTGGATGGCCCTTTCGACGTCGGGTGGGACGGTCCCCGGGAACTTGGTGTGCATACCAATCAGCCCCGGGGGTGCCTGTGCCGCCATCAGTTCCGTGATAAGCCCGCCCCAGTCGCCGCCTTGGGCTACAAATCGGGTGTACCCGAGCCGCGCCATGAGCGTCACCCAGGCCTGGGCGATCCGGGCAGGGCCCACCCGGTCGCACTGGGTTTGGCAGAGAACCCGTAGCCCGGCATCGACGGGACCACCAAATGAAAAGCGTCTGATGCGTCGGCGCCGTAGGCAGTCGGATTGGTCAGTGGGTCGATGATCTTTAGCTGTTCTATGACCGAACCGGTCCACCCGTGGGTGACGATAAGAGGTAACGCATTTTCGTGCCGCGAACGGACGTGGATGAAATGGATGTCCAAACCGTCGACCTCAGTCAGAAACTGCGGTAAAGCGTTCAGCTTGGACTCGCAGGCCCGCCAGTCGTAACCGGTGGCCCAATAGCGCGCCAGTTCCTGGATGGTGGCGAGCGGCACGCCTTGAGAATGATCGGCGACGGTCTCTTTGTCAGGCCAGCGGGTGGCCGCCACCGTAGCCGCGAGGCCTCGAGCTCTGCCTCGGGGACGTCGACCCTAAAGGGCCGGACGGGTGCGGTGTTGGTTGGCTCCTCAGTGGCGGTAGGCATGATGGGCTCCTTGTCGCGATGGTTGACGTTGGGCACTGTACGCGTTCCTTTGGCTTACCTGTCGGGGCCCGAAACGTCAACATGCACAAGAACACGGGCGGATGGGCCTGAGCCATGTCTAGGGTGACGGTAAGCCCGGAAGGAGCACGCCACGGCCCAGCTCCGGCGCGTGCCGGCTAGCGCCGGCAATGTCCGTGTCGTTGTTGACTGAAGCGGCCACGAGGCGGTACTGCTGGACAAGCCCGCCGAGCCGCGATGGGCAGGCACGCAGGTCACCATTGATGGCACCACCACAACGAAGACCAGCCGGGGTCTTCCGAACGCGACCAGGAGGTAACTGTGACCACCACCGAAGGACACGAGCATGCGCCGTTCATCGACTACGAGAACCTGCCCGCCCCGAAAGAGGGCATTGTCGTCACCCAGTTCATCACCGTACGAAGCGTCGCTCGGTCCCGCGCCTTCTACTCCGAGGTCCTCGGCGGCCAGGTGGTGCTCGAGGAGAACCCATGTATTATCAAGCTCGCCAACTCGTGGGTGCTGATGAACCCGGGTGGTCCCCCCACCCCCGACAAGCCCGACATCTCGGTCGTGAACTACGAGCCCGGGGACACCGTCTCGAGCTTCATGAACCTGCGCGTGGCCGACATCCAGGCGTGTTACGAGCAATGGAGCGCAAGGGGGGCCGAGTTTGTCACGCCGCCGATCGACCGCGGTGCTGAAATCCGCTGCTACATGCGAGACCCCGACGGCTACATGATCGAAGTGGGCCAGGCCACCGGAGTGCTCCAAGGGAAGCTCGCCCAGAAGCGACCTGAAGACTTGCCCGGCTGAGAGTGATGGGATCATGCGGGGTGGCCGGGAGCACGTCGCCGCGCGGAACCCGCAACTGGTTTGTATTCGGACGCCCCATAATGAGCGCCCGAAATTCCAGCAATTTCGCCATCTGGGGCAATGCTGATCGGCACCTATGCCAGCGGCAGGTGCTTGGCCTGGTAACGGGACCGGGCAGGACCATCTTCACCCCTGCGCCGGTGGCCCTGCTACCATCGGGGTGCTTGCGACTGGCGGCACCGCCGTGGAGCACCACGAGGGAGCCTTAACCAGGGGTCGGCCGCCTGGCCCCCGGCTGGTGAGTTCGTGAGCGGTTTTTCGAAAGTCGACCAATCGGCCGAGCCTGCTCGCCTGGTTGCGTACCTGGACGAGGCTGCGGTGTGGCTGTGGGGATTGAAGCACTACGTGGCCGCCGCGCACGCGCTGCGCCGCCCCACTAAGCCGGTCCTCGACCTCGGTAGTGGCACGGGGCACGACCTCGCCCTTTTGGAGTCGTTTGGGCTTCGGGCTATCGGTGTGGAACCGAGGGAGACCATGCTCGCTGCCGCGCGAAGCCGTGACCGGAGCCGGCGCGGACGCCTAGTGCAGGCGGTTGGGGAGGCATTGCCCTTTAGCGATGGTGCTTTTGGCGGGTGCCGTATCGAGCGGGTGCTCATACACGTCGCCGAGCCGGCGCCGGTGCTCAGGGAGACCTGCCGGTGTGTCGAGAGGGGTGGGCTGGTAACGGTGCTCGAGCCGGACTGGCTGCGTCTAGAAGTCACCAGTGACGTGTTGCCCCCGGGTGTGGGCTGGTTGTCCGGTGTCGCTCACCCAGGAGTCGGCGGGGAACTCTGGCGACTCGTCGAGGAGGCCGGCTGCCAGGTCCTCGACCGGGTGGAGGAGCTGTCGGTGTGGCGGTCGCTCGCCACTCTCGAACGCGTCACTGGTTTCCCGGCGTCGGTCGACCGGGCCGTGGCTGGCGGCCGCCTGGGTGCGAGGGTCGCCCAACGCTGGGTGGAAGAGCAACGCCAGAGTCACGCCTCAGGCCGTTTCGAGGCCAAGGTCGCAAAGGTACTCGTCGTGGCGCGGAGGAGCTGACATGCGGGTGCAATCCATCCAGACGCGACGGGTCACGGGCGGCCGTCCAAGATGAGCCAGGCCAACGTGGCGGCCGGGCTGGCGGCGGCGGACGTCGTCGTTATGGGTGAGGGGTCCGGGCAGACTCCCTTGTGCCGCTGAGGGAGCCAACGTCCGCGGACAATGGCGAATCGTAATGGGCCAAGGCAGACCCACGACCGCCTTTGAACAGCACTCTTACAACATCCACGGGCATCCATGGACGGTGCCGATGCCTGAGCCGGCTGCCTTCGTTAGAGAAGGGCGGTGCGGGAGCGGACGTGGAATAGGTCTGATGCAATCGTTCGTCGCCGGTAGCCTCGGGACCAATGACCACGGACGAGGATGACGCTGATCGGGAGGACGAGAGCCAGGCTGAAGCGCCCGCTCGTGGGGACGAGACTCCAACACGTCTCCAACAGGCGGCGTCCGGCATGGCGGAAGCGCAAGCCTGGAAAGGGGAGCAGATCGCGAAGGGGTGGCGCAAGCTCGTGAACGCACTACGCCGACAGGACAAGGGAGGGAGGTAGCTTCGTCAGCGAGCCTCAGCCAGGAGCCGGGACGTGCGAGGGCAAAAGACTCGGCTATCCCGCGAGGCTCCATATCGAAGTAGTCACGCCAGGTGGTGATCTTTTCTACAGCTCGCCGACAACTCAGGCTCTGACCACAACCGCCTCCACGCTCTAGGGTCTCCGCCTGTTGTGACGGTCTAGGACGATGTAGTTCCGGCCAATGAGGGCAGTATGTGGGATGTGGTGGACCCCCGGATCGACAAGAGCGTCCTCCTCAGTCGTCAATACGCCACGGGCGCCAATCTTGCCGCCCGGGCCAACATTTACAGCTGGCAGAAGCCGACCTTCGACTTCGTCGGATGGGTGCTTGACCAGCATCGCTGGCAAATTGGCGACCGGGTCCTCGATCTCGGTTGTGGTTACGGTGCCTACGTCCCCCACCTCAAGGCGAGAGGTGCAGAAGTCATCGCCGTTGACCTGTCCATGGGGATGTTGGCTGAAGCCAGGGCGAAAGGAGCGCCACTGCTCTGCGCAGATGCACAGTCGTTGCCCTTGCGGTCGGGGGCGTTCGACGCGGCCATCGCTCCGCACATGCTCTATCACGTGCATGATGTCCCCTTGGCTGTCCGGGAGCTGCGGCATGTGGTCCGCCCGGGAGGGACGGTGCTGGCAGTCACCAACGCTCTTGATGACAAGCCTCAGATCATGGACCTGTTGCATCGCGCCGCCGGACGGGAGGCAGGTAATTATGTCAAGGTCGACCGTCGTTTCGTCCTGGAGGACGCGCCAGGTTTCTTTCGGGCCGAGTTCGACCACCTTCGGGTCATCGAGGTCCGCACCGAACTCGATATTCGCCAAGTAGAGCCTTTGGTCCGTTATCTAGACAGCATTCGTTCGGCCGCCGAGCCCGCCCTTGGCGCGGATTGGGATGAGCTGTTGACCGAGGCGGCCCAGCTGATCACCCAAGAAATCCAGTCGAGAGGGGGGTTTCTGATCACTACACATGCGGGCATCGTTATCGCCGAGTAGGCCGTCGATTCCGTATGGGCAGGTTTCAACGTTGGCTTAATGAACCGGACCAACAGGACTTTGCCTGGGATTTATAGCGGAGTCGTGTACCAGTTCGCTTCCACGGTGGGCTCCGGGACAGTTTTTGCCCGCAGCTGTAGGCGGTGAGGGGAGCGCAGGAAAACAATATCGGCCCGGAACTCATCATCCGCGGTCCAACCACCGGTGACCGCCACTGGCGGCAATAAGCGGAAGCCCGGCAGTTGGCCCTCCGTCCATTGCCCCGGCCGAAGGTCGAAGGGGTGCTCGACGCCATCGATTACGACTGTGAGACGTGCCCCATCTGGCCCGGCCCCACCTGCACTGAGCTGAGACGGTTGGTGCGGGGCGCCGGCTCCCCGGCTCGTTTGAACACGACCTCGTGCCCAGGCCCGCCAGCTTGGGAACCGACGGAGGCAGTTGACAAGCTGAGCAGGCGCTCCGCCAGCCGCTCCTCCGCCGCCAGGTCGCCCGCGGCAGCGCCGGAGAGCGCCGGGAGGAGGTGCTGCCAGATGAGGTCGATCTCAGCCTGCATGTCTTCAACCTGTGCAGTGCAGGCAATGACCGCGTCTGCCTCGGGCACCACGATGCAGAACTGGCCGAATGCCCCATCACCCCTGTAAGCGCGATGGCGGCAAACCCAAAACTGGAAGCCATATCCTTGCTGCCAGTCCGGCGAGCCAGCCTGGTGCGAATTGTCGACCTGCTTGCTGTGCGCCTGCGCGACATAGCTTTCGGGCACCAGTTGGTCGCCTCCCCAAAAGCCGTTCTGGAGGTACAACTGGCCAAGTTTGGCCACCGACTCGGTCGTCAGGTGCAGCCCCGAGAACCCCTGGTCGATGCCTTCTTTGGTCTGCACCCAATGAGCCTGTTCTATCCCGAGGGGGTCGAAAAGACGCGGCCGCAAGTAGTCGACCAGCCGTTGCCCCGTCACCCTGGTGATGATGGCGGAAAGGGTGTACGTGCAGCCCTGGTTGTAACAGAAGTACGAGCCCGGCTCATGGTCAGGTGGGATGGACAGGAAGGTACGCACGATGTCTGGGCCACCTTCGGCCAAAGCGGACCAGGTGTCCTTAGCGTGGCCGCTAGCCATGGCTAACAGGTGCCGTACCTTCAGGTCGGCCAGGCCGGTGGTGGCACCCGGCGGCACCTTGTCCGGGAAAAATCCAATAACCGCATCGTCTATCGAGAGGAGCCCCTCTGCCTGAGCCATGCCGATCGCTGTCGATGTGAAGCTCTTCGACAAGGAGTAGAGCAACTGGATGTCGTCTGCTCGGTACGGCGCCCACCAACCCTCCGTCACGACATGGCCGTGACGGACCAACATGAGCGAATGCAGTTCCACGCCAGCGGCGTCGACTGCGTCCAAGAAAGCGAGAACGCCGTTGGCGTCGACACCTTGGGCGGACGGGGCTGAGCGGGACAACGAGCGAACGGTCACCGGCAAAGGGTATTACGCCCAGCGCTCGAGGGCGACGTCCGGGGCCTTGGGGCCGCATGATGGGCCGCAAATGACCCGCATGTGCTTACAACTTCCGAACGACCGTCGCGGGGACGCCTGCTACTAGGGTTGCAGGAGGGACGTCGTGGGTCACGACAGCGCCAGCCGCCACAACGGCATCCGCGCCGATGGTCACACCGGGCAAGATCGTGGCGGCAGCTCCGATCCAGACGTTCGTTTCGATCGTGATCGGCTCCGCCGTGATGTAGGCGCGCCGTTTGTCTGGTTCGACGGGATGACCCGCCGTGACCAGGTTGACCTTGTGAGCGATCATGACCTCGTCTGCGATGTCGATGGCTGCGTGACCCGTGAACGCGCACTGGGAACCGATGAAGACGGCTCGGCCGACGGTGATGTTCAAGCCGCAATCCGTATAGAAGGGGGGGATGAGCGTAAACGGCTCACCGACGGGCTTGCCGATCAGCTCCTGGAATGATTCTCGGATCGATTCGGCCTCGTCCATGCTGTAGCTGCTGAGCTTGGCGGAGAGCCGAGTAGCCACCTTGACCCGCTCGAACATCTCCCGGAATTCTGGCGATCTGACGCCCATCAGTTGGCTGTCGTGCATCCGTTTCCTCCGGCGGGGACGGTCTGGTGGGTTGCCGAGCCTAGAAGGATCGTTGTGCGGTGCGGTGGATGGGCGCTGAGGAGGGTCAACACCGCGACCATGCCGCTCGGTTCAACGGGGCGCATCGGGCAGCACATCTGGGTCACGGCCGTAGGCCGCCACCCGGCGGTCAGAGCTCCTCAGGGCTCGGTGGGGTGCTCCCGTGATGAACATGTGCACGCTGCCCGTCTCGGTCGAAGATCACGATGAGCTCGGCCGGACGGTCGATGGCCACGAAGGCATGGGGCGTCATGGTGGCGAACTCGGCCGCCTCGCCCGTCTCGATAGTGATCTCGCGATCCCCCAGCCACAAGCGCACCCGTCCCTCGGTGACGAAGAACCAATCGTGACCTGGGTGCACCCGCGGCTCCGCTGGCCTGGGGGTCGGTTCGAGCCGCATCTTCACGGCGATCGTGGTGCCGGTTGGCCGGCTGAGCACCCAGGTTGTGCGCTCGCCCGACCTGTTTGGCGTCGGGCGGATGACGACATCGTCGTCGGTGCGGACATCGAGCAGCTCGTCGAGGTCGACCTGGAGGGCGCCGGCCAGCGGCAACAGGACGTCCAGGCTGATCGTTCGTTTGCCCGTCTCGACGCGGCTAATGGTGGAGGGACTGAGGTTGGTGCGCGCGGCGAGCTCGTGGAGCGACAGGCCCAAGGTGTGGCGCAGGCTTCGGAGCCGGGCCCGCACCACCTGTTCGATCTCGTTGAGCTCAGCCATCGTTCCTCCGAATGTCTTGCGAATATTGCAAGGACGTGTGCGTCTTTCGACAGCTCACTGTATCGTCGAGGACATGAATGACCACGCCTCCCGGACCGTCGAGCGTCACTGCGACGTCGCCATCATCGGCGGATCGGCTGCAGGGCTCGCAGCCGCACTCCAGCTCGGGCGCCAACGCCGGTCGGTCATCGTTGTCGACGCCGGCGCGCCGCGCAACGCCCCCGCCGCACACATGCACAGCTACCTCGGTCGTGAAGGGGATCCGCCATCGTCGCTTATCAGCGCGGGTCGTGAGGAGGTCCGTAACTACGGCGGAGAGGTCCTCGCCGATTGCGCGACCCGCGTGACCCGCCCGTATAACGACGTCTTCCGAGTTGAACTCGCCAGCGGGCACTCCATCGTCGCTCGGCGCGTTCTGGCCGCCACCGGCCTGATAGACGAACTCCCGGACATCGAGGGCCTGGCGGAGCACTGGGGGGGCGACGTCATCCACTGCCCGTTCTGCCATGGCTTCGAGGTCCGCGACCGGCGCATCGTCCAGGTCGTCACCCACCAGATGGGGCTCCATACCGCCGGGTTGTTCCGCCAGCTGAGCGGCCAGCTAACGGTTGTCATCCACGGCACTACGGACGTGGACACCTCCGAGCTCGACGCTCTGCGAGCCAGCGGGGTGGACGTCCGGCACGGGCAGGTGAGCCGCATCGTCGCTGGTACCGATGGGCACGTCACGGCGGTCGAACTCGCCGACCGTGAGCGCATCGACGCCGACGCAGTCGTGGTCGGCCCCCGGTTCAGGGTGCGCGCTGAACCGTTCGCGGCGCTGGGCCTGCAACCAATGGCCCACCCAAGCGGGCTGGGAGACTTCGTGCAGACGGATGCGACCGGGGAAACGACAGTGCCGGGCCTCTACGCCGCTGGCAACGTGACCGACCCCAGCCAGCAGGTGTTGCAGGCGGCCGCGCATGGCAGCCGCGTCGGCGCCATGATCAGCTTCAGTCTCGCCCACGACGACATCGAGGCCCGAGCGCGGCCATCGGCCGGCGAAGACGACTGGGATCATCGCTACGGGGGCGACCAGATGTGGAGCGGTAACCCAAACGGCACCCTCGTCAACGAGGTCACCAGCCTCTCTCCAGCCCGCGCCCTCGACATCGGCGCTGGAGAGGGTGGCGACGCTCTCTGGCTGGCCGAGCGGGGTTGGAGCGTGACCGCGAGCGACATATCGCAGCGGGCGCTGGACCGGGTCAATGCCGAGGCGACGCGACGGGGATTACGTGTCCACTGCCTTCACGTGGACGCGAACACACTTGATGCATTCGAATCCGCCGCGTTCGACCTTGTCTCGGCGCAGTACGCGGCCATTCCCCGCACGCCCGACAGCCGGGCAATTCGCAACGTCTTGGACGCGGTCGCCCCGGGCGGCACGCTGCTGGTGGTGAGCCACGATCTCGAGCCGATGCGTGCGCCCCTCGACACGACGGCTCATAGCCGGCCCTTCGACCCAGATGCCTACGTACGGGTCGACGATTTTGTAGTTGCGCTCGCCGGCTCCCCCGCATGGGACATTGAGGTCCAGGAGAAGCGACCCCGTCCACCGGGGGCAGCGTCAGCTTCGCACCACGTCGACGACGTCGTGCTGCGTGCCCGACGCCGGGCCCCCTGACGGGTTATCCGGGCCGTAGCCGCCCGAATGTGGGGCTCGTGGAACCGCTGGGCCTCCGTTGCCCGTCGTTTGCCGGCGCTCTAGATCGCCGCATCGGGGTCAGCTTTGTGGCCGTCGATTTCCCCCCATAATTTCGTTCTGCTCTATTACGGGTAATGCCCTTATCTCGACCTTGGGGTTTATCGGCCTTAACGCATCAGTGCCCGGGGAAAACCGGCTGCGGGTCCCGCCCGCGAAGGATCATGCCCTGGCCTCGGGAAAACGTGTGCATGTCCGTCGTCGGCTTGTCGGCCGGGTCCCTGACCTGCACGAGCCAAGTAGTCCTGGCCTCGTTGCTCCGGTTGACGCCAGAACCATGGACCGTCAGGTAGCTGAATATCAGGACGTCTCCCGCTTTCGTCTCCACCGGCTCGGCCCGGCTGATAGGCCACTCGTCCACGGGCAAGTGCCAGTTCCCGTCCTCGACGTGCTCCAACGGTCCTAACTTGTGGCTTTCCTTGACTACCATCACGCACCCTTTTTCCTCGGGGGCATCGTCCAGGTGGAAGATGCAAGCGGCCACCCGGTGCTGCGAATGCGGGAAAAACGGGTGGTCCTGGTGGAGTGGGAACGGAGCACCTTTTTCCGGGGGCTTCACGAACGCCTTGGTGTGGTGCAATTGCAAATTTTCCGTGCCTATCGCGGCCGCTGCAGCGTCGACGAACCGCGGGTCCACGAGCATCCGGCTGAAGACGGCGGAATAGAACTGCAAGTCGTGCAAACCTTGCAGTTGCTGTTTGCCCTCAGCTCCCGCCACCTCGCGCGCCGACCCCCACGCGGAGCTACTCCCGCTCAGCACCTGCTGGAACACCTCGTGCACCTCTTGTCTCATATGGCCCGCTTCTTCAGGGCTGATGAGGCCCTTTATCAACACGTACCCATCGCTCTGGAAGGCCTCATGGATCGCGTCCCGGTCCGTCGAAGAGCTCACCACGGTCGTCATCATCGTCTCCTTTGTTATGGGTATTGCTAATTCAAGGGACCTTCGGTTCACAAGCCATGACGCTCGGCCTCGAACGGATGGCGCCCAGGCCCTCCACGGCCTCAACGTCCTCGCCGTCTATCAAAGCGCAGAGCGGGCCGACCGTTGACGTCTGGCGCCAAACCGACCTAACCTCGCCAGGGGTGGCAAACGCCGGCACCGCCGACCAGCTGGCTGAAGCCTTCGGCCTAGGCAGGGTGACGGGGCCGATGACCGCCATTGAGCGGTCCTGGGCTGGAGAGGTCTGGTCGCTGCCCAGCGACCGTGGGCGCTGGGCCGCCACGCAGCTGTTCGAGTGGACACCGGTCATAGACAACCATCTCGACGACGAGGTCCGCCTGGTCGAGGCAGCCCGCTCGGCCGGGCTGGCGGCGCCACTCCCTGTCCGGTCCACCGACGGCCAAGTCCTGGTGACAATCGGAGACCACCGGTGGCGGGTACACGAGGAGGTCAAGCTCGGCCCCGCCCCGGTCAGCGTCACGACCGACGTGGCTGCCGTAGCGGGGCACGCGCTTGGCGTGCTCCATGGCCTTTCGCTCCCAACGGACCGCTCGATTACGGCCCCGCCCTCGGCACCGGTGCAGGCCCGCTGGCTCTCGTCCCGGCCGACGGAGGCATCGTGGCAATCTCGCCAGGAGCTGGGCGCCTCCCTGGCCGAATGCGACAAGGGCGTCGACCCGGCCGTGCGGCGTGCTTTTCTGGCCGGCTATCGGAGCTCTGGCACCGAGGTACCTACGCTCGATATGACCATATTCACCACCGCCATCTCGGCCACGCTCAACTGGACAGCTACCCGCATAAACGTGGCGCTCACCAGCGACAACGAAGAACGACGACAGCTGGCCGACCGCGAGGTGCCGTTGCTCTTGGCCAACCCGCCCAGCCGCCAACGCTTCCAGGGCGTCCTCGAGACCGTTTGCTGAGCATCCCGGAGGCGGTACCGTGGCACCCTCCGGTAGTGCCGGGCCCAGTCTTGTAGATGCTGGTCACACTGCTTATTGCGACAACGGCCAGGTCGGTGGCGGCTACGTAGAAGGCCCAGCTGGGCGGGGCGCGTGGAACCTCGGCGGTGCGGGTGGCAGTTTCTATATATCAACGTGGAGGTGGACGAATGAACCTGGCCCGAGCACGGGCCCGCAAGTCGCTCGGCGGTCGAGCGATAGGTGGTGCCCTGATGGTCCTTTTGGCCGCAACGGCTGCCCTTCCGCTCCCGGCCGCCGGCGCGTCGGCTGTCGCTACGCCCACAGTTTCCGTTACGGGGGGCGTCCCTTATGCGCCCGACCCGGGCGATACCGCCGTCACGCCTGCATCGGCCTCTTGCAGCCGGCTCCATAAGGGCCTTGACCTGAGCCTCTACGCCTCGGAACTGGCTTTCTTCAAGGCCGACCACGCCCCCGACGCCGCCAACCTCCTGGCTCACTGGTGGGCCGGTTCAGGCCAGCCCGTAAACTACGGCGCCACTAGCGTCCTGGCGGCGAAGGCGGCTCAATTTCCGGGCTTCAAAGCCATGAACTCCAAGGTGCAAGAATATGTACGGGCGGAACTTACTGCAGGCGTGAGTAATATCACAGTGCCCTCGAGCTCAAGTTATTCCCCCACAAGCCAGCGGCCACTGGTACTGATGAACTTTAATGATGTGGTCAATTTTCCCGCATTGTATTGGGCCTTTCGGGCCACCCAGGGCATCAAGGTCACTGGCACGCTCAGGGACCAGGCGGGCAAGTACACAGGCCAGCTAACATATGTGATCAGCGACACCTACGGGTTCCGCGGCAATGACACCTCACGATTGACCGGCCCATTTACTCGAGCCATGAACTACCTGCAAACCAACTGCGGGCACCCCAAGTACACCGTCGGCCCCCTCTGGTTCAGTGACACTTTGACCGTCCCGGTCAAGTTCTCGGCCGCCGGCGCCCCCTGACGGCCCGGCGGGTTCATTTGGCACTGGCCGCGAACGCCCGCTAAGACGGCGGCTTTCCTCCGGGCCTACGTTCGGCCGCTACCCTGTACGCCTCGGCCGCCGCGGCCGGATGGCCGGTGATGGCGGCAACGAACGCCTCTCGGCCCAGCGCATATAGCGTAGAAGGTGTTTCGGCCCGGACCGTCGCCGTGCGCCGCACGTCATGGAGAAGGGCCACCTCGCCGAAGTAATCGCCGGCCTGTGCGCTGGCTACCCGGGCCCCATCTCGCTCTATAGCGAAGCACCCCGTCCTGACGATGTAAAAGCGGTCGCCGTATTCGCCAGTGCGCACCACGGTCTCTCCTGCCACTACGGATAGCGGGGCCAGTGAGCCGGCCACCCGTTCTTTGACGGCCACGGAAAGGGGGGCAAACATCGGCACCGCTGCAAGTAAATCAAGGCCCTCGACGGGTAGGAGGGTGGCATCGATACGAGAGAGCGGGCGCCTCGACAAAAGGGCCAGAGCGGGCAGGATGAGCCCAACGATCAAAAGGGTGAGCCGGGTGCCGAGGGCGGCCTCGGCCATGGGTACGACGACCGACCCGATCGCCACCGACGTCATAGCCAAGCCCCACAACACCCCGAGCACGCTCGACAGGAGCTCATGCGGGCAACTGCGCTGAAGCATCGTCACGAGCCCGACGTCCTCTACCGCATTTGCGGCCCCCACAACGACGAGGCAGAGCATGGCGGGGCCAAGTGCCGACAGGGGGGCAAGCAACGCGATAGGTGCACCCCAAAAGGCGATGGCCAGGCCGAACGAAAGCGCCAACCGTCTGTTGCTCAGGGAGGCCGCGCCCAGCGCGCCTACCAGTCCCCCAATGCCCAGTGCGGCGTTCAAAAATCCAACTCCCGAGGACCCGGCATCGAGGACGTGGAACGCGGCCACAACTACCAGGACGTTCAAGCACCCTCGCACGAAACACTGCACGGCGGCCAGGCCGATGAGCAACCTCAGCCGGTGATCGCGGCCCACGCGCTCGAGCCCCGCTAGGCCGGCCCGAAGTCCGCTTGGCCGCCTGGGCCCGTCCATCCTGCGTCTGTCGATGGGTTTTTCGCCGGCGAGGTCGGGCTGTCCCGGGACGCGGACGCGGGACAGCGTCACGCAGGCGGCAAGCAGCGTTACCCCTGTGGCAATGAACACGCCCCCGGCACCAACGAAGACGATCGTCGCGCCGACGACCAACGGCCCACCGAGCGCCCCCAGGCCCTCGAACGTCGAACTGGCCCCGTTGGAGGCTATGAGTTCGCTCGGTGTGCGAGCCAGAGACGGGAGGATCGACTGCACTGCCGGCCGGACCAGCGTCGAGGTGATGCCTATTACCGCCGCCAACAGGAGCACCGCGAGACGGCCGCCGGCCAATGCCGCCGCCCCGGATGCACAGAGAGCCGCCGCTTCGAACAGGAGCAAAAAGAGGAGCAACCGCTCGCGGGGCAGGCGGTCGCCCAGGCTCGAAGCGAAGGGCGCCAGTACTCCCGCCGGCAGCAGGCGGACAAGGCCGGCCAGCCCTACGAACGCAGTTCCTCCGTGGTGATAAGCGAAAACACCCAGTGCCACGAAATGGGCCCACTCGGCTCCGATGGCCACCGCCCATACGATTTCGATCCGGCGGATATCGGGGTTGTGCAGAGCCGAGCTCAGGGTGGACAGCGACTGGCGCGACCGCAGTATCACCCTCACCACGGTTTTGTAGCGACGTCTCACAGCTAAGGGCGAGCCGCTCATAGCGACGCTCGTGGTCTTCTGGCCGAGATTACGCCATTATCTGGCACGAAGCACTGGCTTACCGCGGCGCGGGCGCCACCGCCACAGCGGGGGCTCACTCGAGACACTGTCCACTGTGCGCCGCTCGGCCGGCGAGCGACTGGCCAGGGAGGACGACCGGCCTCGGGCGAGAACCTGAAAATTTCCTTATTCACCGGCTCAAGGCCGGTCCTCGTTTCCCCGATACTTCCGGGACGGACTTTGTGACGACCGTCTCAAACCCTCTCTCACTTTAGGAGCTCTCGTTTGCCATGTCTGTAGTCAGCAAGATCACCAGCAACAAAAGGGGGCTGATCGCATCCCTGGCTGCCGTGGCAGCACTGGGCCTGACCAGCACGTACACCCTTGGTGGCTTTAGCGCCACGATCGCCAACTCGAGCAGCACGTTTTCCTCGGCCACCATCCAGCTGGAGGAAGGCAACGGCAGCACCACCTGTTTCTCGACCGGCACCGGCTCCGGCGGGTCGGTCACGGCCGCCAACACCAACTCCACGTGCTCGATCAACGTCCTCACCGGGACGCTTGACCAGGTACCCGGAGGCGCCGCCCTGACCTCGACCATCACGTTGACCAACGTCGGCAACAAGGCCGCCTCCCTGGCCAGCCTGGTCACCGGCGCATGCAGCCAGAGCACGGCGTCGGACGCTAACGGGTACGTCGGCTCTGATGCGGCTTTCTGCGGCAAAGTCGACGTGACCATCGCGAACACCACGTCGGGCGCCACCGATAAATGCGTCTACCCGAGCCAGGCCACGGTCTGCCCCGGGCTGTCGAACACCTACACACTGTCGAGCCTGGCCAACCAGACGTTCGGCACGACGCCGATGTCGGCTCTCGCCGCCGGCGCCTCGGCCACCTACGTCGTTTCGGTCCAACTCGACCCGGCGGCCACTAACGCCGACCAGGGCCTGACCGCCACCGAGCCCTTCACCTGGGCCATCAACCAGTAGGCACTGGTGGGGTGCCCCCAATGACGCGGGCACCCCACTCACCTACGGCCCTTAAACCTCGCTTGTCGATGGACGCCATCCAACCAGTCACAGAGCCTCGACCCAGCCGACGTCTGGGCCACATCTGGAGGAAACTCGCGGCCTGCGGCCTGTCCCTGACCGTGCTCTTGAGTTTCGCCGCTCCCGCCGGCGCCACCAGCTTCAACGCCGCCCTGGCCGCCTCCAAGACCACGTCCTCGTCCGGGACGCTGCAACTCAAGGCCACCACCGGTACGACGAATTGCTATTCGACAGGGTCCGGGTCGGGTGGCGTCATCACAAGCAACTCAGCCACCTGTTCAACGGGTTCACCCATCCCCAGTGGGTCTTTGTCCGCCACGACGGCGGCGGCGGCGACCACCACCCTGTCGTCGGTCGGCACCGCCAATGCGTCCGGCGGCACGGTCTCGTCCGCATCGTGCGGAGTAGCGCAGTTGTCCGACATCGTCGGCGGGGATACCGCCCTCGCGGTCGGCGGTCTTACGTACCAATCTTCGGGACCGCTCGGGTCGCAGGCCATAACTGTGGACGGTTCCACAGGGTGGGCCGAGACGACAACGTCATATAACGATCCCGAGGGCGTCACCGTTATCGTCTGGTTCAACACGACCAAAGCTACCGGCGCCATCATGGGATTTGGCTCCCAGGTCAACCCTACGACCGGGACTCCGGCCGACCATGACCGCCAGTTGTGGATCGACCCCAGCGGCAAATTGGTCTGGGGTGTGTACTCCAACGCCGTTTACCAGCTGACCAGCACGTCCCCGGTCGACACGGGTAACTGGGTCATGGCTGTCGCATCGGTCGGGGCGGCGGGCACAGCCCTGTACGTCAACGGGGCCAAAGTCGCATCTTCCACCACCCCGACGACGGCCCAGGTCTATGCCGGATGGTGGAGCCTCGGCTATGCCTCCATAGCCAACTGGAACGACGTCCCCAGCAGCTATTACTTCTCCGGCTCGCTGGCTCAAGCGGCGGTCGTCCCTACCCAGCTCAGCACCGCCCAGGTTTCCAGTCTTTACGGCGACACCACACTGGCCAGCTACACCGCCGGTGTCGAGGCCTTAAGCCCAACTAATTACTGGCCCATGAACGACTCGGGCACCGTCCCGTACGAGGGACCGGTGCCGGGCGCCACCACGTCAACGACACTGGTGGATTATTCGGAGAACTCGGACACCGGGACCGCCGAAGGCGGGACGACCCTGGGAGCGTCGGGGCCGAGCACCCTGACCGCGAACGCAGTTACTTTGGACGGTTCTTCTGGTTTCGTCGAGACGGCGAAGTCGTACTCCAACCCGGAAGGGTTTTCCGTCATGGGGTGGTTCAAAACAACCTCGACCACGGGGGGGACCATCCTCAGTTTTACCAATTCACAGGCCAACAGCACACCGGCCACATCGGACCGCACATTATGGCTCGACTCGGCCGGTAACCTCATCTGGGAGGTCAACGGGGGCGCCGTCAGCGAAGTAACCTCGCCGAGCTCGTACAACAACGGGAGGTGGCACTTCGTCGTGGCGGAAATCGGCACGGCTGGTCCACAACTCTGGGTCGACGGTGTCAAAGTGGCCAGTGCCATCACACCAACATCGGCCGGGAACTACACGGGTTACTGGCATCTCGGATGGGGTTACGAGCCGGGATGGGTAAATTCGCCCGGCAACCCTTACCTGACCGGCTCCCTGGCCGAGGCGGCGGTGGTCCCCACGCAGCTGTCGGCCTCGCAGATCGCCACGCTCTACAGCGCAAACAGCACCGGGGCGGTAGCCCTCGACCTTGCCCAACTTTCGCCCACCGCTTATTGGCCTTTGCAGGACTCGGCGTCCAATGTGTGCGGCACCGTGGAAGCCACCATCCAGGAAACCGTGGGCACCACAAATACCTGTATCTTCCCGCCCGCGGCCGGCGCTTGCTCGGGCCTCAGCGCCTCCTCACTGCTCCCGAACCTGTTTTCTCGCCCGCTAACCGCCCCCACGTCGGCCGTCCCGGCCACCATCAAGATAACCCTGGAGGAAAGCGCCACGTCCGGGACTACTATCGCCGGGCTGCACATGCTGCCCTTCGTGGCCTTTGGCACGGCCACTTCAGCCAACAGCTGGTCTGCGCAAGTCGCCTTCCCATTTGTGTGGGTACAGCTGTGAGCGCCGCGACGCTAAGCCCGGTCGCACTCGAGCAGTACACCCGGCCCACGTCGCCCGGTGCCCAAAAGCGAAGGAACATCGGCTGGCTCGCCCTTATCGCCCTCGTCGTGGTGGCCGCCGCCATTGTCTGCGCTTTCGCTTGGCGCCTGGCTGGTGGGCAGCTGTACGTCATGGGTACGCCGTCCATGTGCCCCTCGGTCTGTGTGGGTTCTCTCATCGGTGACAAGGCTCTGAGCGGGCCGCTTCATGTGGGTCAACTAATCACCTTCCACCCGCCCGGCAGCCAAGAGCTCTATACCCACCAGATATCTCGCATCTTTTCGAACGGGATGATCCAGACTCGCGGGGTCGCCAACCCGGCTCACGATCCCTGGCTTATTACCCGCTCGAACGTCGTCGGACGAGTGGTCTGGACGGCCTGGGGCCTGGGGTGGGCACTGAAGGCACTCCCCATGCTGGCTATCGGTGTGCTGGCATGGGTCCTGGCTCGTGCCCGGATATCTCAAGCCTCGCGGCGGGCGTGGGACAGGCTCTGGTTGACGGCATTGGCCGTTATCCCGATTTGGGTGCTGGGGCCGCTCGTTCGCGGCGTCATGGCCGAGGTCACCGTAAAACAGGACCACGCTCACCAGGGGCAAGCTCGGGTGGTGAACACCGGCCTGCTAAGTGCGGCCTTCCACCCCGCCGGTCATGGTCGGGGTATCAGGCTGGCATCCGGTCATGTCGGCCGTCTTTCGGGCAGCCTGACAAATCACGGTCTTTTCTATGTCAGAGAAAGCCTGGCGCTACCGCTATGGGGCTGGGCCGTGCTGGTGACGATCGTGATCTCGCCGTTGCTCGGTTATCTCGTGCACGTCTGGCGCAACGACGAAACATCGGCACCAATGGTCCTGGGAGAGCTGCAAACAGTCGAATAGCCGCTGAGGGAGCCGTGCTGCGGACCGGCCAGACTGGGACCGTGAACACGCAAGCTGTGGCCCTGGTTGGCTGCCGATGGTCCGGGCACGGCCCCGCCACCGACCTTTACCCGGACCCTGACGCCGGCCCTCTTCAAGAGGCGCTCTGGTCGCTCGGTGCCCGCTCCGAGCTGATGGCATGGGACGACCCGGCCGTCGACTGGAGGTCGTACTCGCACGTAGTCATAAGCAGTACGTGGGACAGCGTGGAGCGGGCCGGCGAATACCTCGCGTGGGCACGGGACGTCGCCGCCGTCTCCCACCTGTTGAACCCTCTTCCCGTTATCGAATGGGATTTCGACAAGGTCCACCATAAGGAACTGCAGTCCGCCGGAGTGCCCGTCGTGCCGACTATGTGGGCCCACCCCGGCTCATCATGGGCGCCACCTGCCGACGCCGACTTCGTGGTCAAGCCTTCGATATCGGCGGGGGGCCGCAAGACTGCCCGCTATCGTGCGGGAGATCCGGAGGCCCTCGGCCATGTTCTCGAGCTGCAGGCACTCGGCCAGACCGTCATGGTCCAACCGTATTTTTCCCGGATCGAGGCCGAGGGCGAGACCGACCTCGTTTTCTTTGGCGGCGTTTTCAGCCACGCCGTGCGAAAAAAGATGGCCCTGGCCCAAGGCGAGGGCGTGGTCGACCGGCCCTGGGAGCGGATGTCGTGGGCCGGGTTGGTCTCGGCCACCCCGGCCCAAAAAGAAGTGGCCAAACGGACGCTGGCTTTTGTAGCTGACCGCCTGGGTTGCCAGCTGCCCTATGGACGGGTCGACCTCATTCCCGGGCCGGAAAGTGACCCTCTGGTGCTGGAAGTCGAGCTGATCGACCCTTACCTGTCCCTCGACATGGAACCTCGTGCGGCCAGCCGGTTAGCCACAGCATTACTGCAAACTGGCGGGTAAGTTGACATATGGTTGCGGTTGACATATAGTTGCGGAGAGGAGGTGACAGATGTCGGTGGCATGGGCGCTTGAAGCAGACCCTAAGACGTTCGCTAATCAGCTCGTAGAGGCTAGTCGTGACCATCCAGGCTGGCTCGAGACCTTTACGGGTGAACTCGAGTCGCAGGCTTTGGGCAACCAGTTGCGCAGGGTCCTCGATGTCTGGGGCTTGTCGGCTTCGGAAGCAGGCCGCCTCTTTGGAGTATCGCGCCAGGCGCTTTCAAAGTGGCTGGCCCAGGGGTTGCCGGCCGACCGGATGCTGGCGGTGGCCGACCTCGCCGCAGCCACAGACCTTCTGGTCCACTATCTGAAGACGGACCGGGTACCAGCCGCAGTCCGCCGCAAAGCGGCGCGGTTGGGCGGGCGGTCGCTCATTGACTTGATCGAGATGGGTGACACCCAGGGCGTTGTGGGTGCGTGCCGGGCCATGTTCGATTTCGCCTCGACACAGGTCTGACCCGGGCCGGGGGTGCGTACCGAACTGCTACCTGACGGCCATATCTGGCTGCGGATCGCCAACCCCGCGTGGAAGGACCCGCTCGACCCGAGCTTTGCTCAGGCCCGTGGCCAACGCTGGAACCCTCCTGGCAGTTTCCCGGTGCTGTATATGAACGAGGACGTCGTGACGGCCCGGCTCAACCTGCGCAAGTTCGTCTCGGGGTGGCCTTACGAGCCAGAGGATCTTCGAGATGAGACCGGTCCCACGCTGGTGTCGGCCACCCTTCCTCGCCACCAGCGAGTAGCCGATGGCCACACGCCGGCCGGGGTAAAAGCCCTGGGGTTGCCGGCCAGCTACCCGCTCGGCCCAAACGGCGACCTGGTCGGCCACGACGTGTGCCAGCCGATCGGAGTGGAGGTCTGGAGACGCGGGCTACGCGGAGTGCGGTGCCGTTCGGCCCGGGCCCCTGACGGCGCCGGGAGAGAGCTGGCCTGGTTCCCGACCAGCCTACGGGCCCGGGCGCGCCTGAGAGAGATTTCTCCGTTCGAGGCCTGGTATTACGGCTAACTTGCGGGAATATCTGGCCGCTAACCCGCCTCCGCGTACACCCCGGTTACTGTCTCGGCGGCGGCCGCAAAGACTTGGTCGCCGCTCAATTGCAACCCGCGTCGGCAGGCTTCGACCAGCTTTACCTGGTGGGGGTCGAGGCTCGCTTCGGCCACCCTGGCCAGGTCATCACCCGGCGCTCCCGCCGGCTCCGGAGCAGCCTTCCGGCGCGCCCGCGAATAGAGGGCCAGGTGCTCGGCCTGGACTTGCGCCAAACCGGCCGCCGCCGCCTCGCCAGAGATATGCGGCGCTAAAAGCTCAACGGCCATAGCGCCGGTTACACCGTGGAGATGGAAAATGTTCGGCTCCGCCACGTAGTAACTCGCCCCCACGGCCGCGGCCTCGACCACTGCGGCCTTGACGTCGTCCACGACGGGTCCCGCGCCCGCCGGTTGGCCGGGCCGGTACCGGGCGGCCCAGTAGCCAAGGGCGCGCGCCAACTCTTCCCGCCGGGCCGTCGTATCGGCCGCGCTGATCGCCCGCGTAGCGTGCCCCGCCCTTATTGCGCCGTGGAAAAGGGCGGTAGACAGGGCCGGCATGAGCCGCGGCACCCACGTCTCAACTACGTCGGGCCACCCTTGGTCGTCGATTTCTGCGCTGAAATAGCCCACCCATTCAGGAAGCCTCCGGTAATCGCCCAGCGCCTCGCTCCATTCGAACGTGCCCGGCGATTGAGGTTCGATCGCAGGTCCGGCCGCTCTGGAGAATCGCCGCGCCCAGCTGTCGAGCTCGTCTTCGAAGCCGAGGGCAGCGAGCGCCTCGCAGGCCATGGCGCCGTGGTTCACAAAACCGTTAGGGAGCTCGAACCCGGCGAAGGCCAGACGTTCGAAGGCTTCATCAAGGGCGCTCGACTTCTCTGCGTTACCGCTGTTCATAATGACCAGCCTAAGACCTCAAGTAAAGTTGAGGTCAAGGAGCTTTACCTCAACAATTTGCGACCGCCGTCGCTAAGGCAAAGGGAGCAACGTATGGTACCGATCACCTCATACCTGGACTACGCCGGATTGGACGACGTCCTGAGCGGCGGGGCCCGGCGGATCCGGGTCGACACCCCGAAGGGGCGTTATCGCGTGTGGACGAAACGGACCGGGAACAACGCCCAGCTCAAGGTGCTGCTGCTGCACGGCGGGCCGGGGTCGACCCACGAATACCTCGAGGCGTGCGATAGCTACCTCCCGGCCGCAGGGGTGGAGTACTACTACTACGACCAACTCGGGTCGGGGTTCAGTGACCAGCCCAACGAGCCGTCGCTGTGGGAGCTCGACCGCTTCGTAGACGAGGTCGAGCAAGTCCGGCTGGCACTGGGCTTGGACCCCTCGAACTTCGTGCTGTACGGTCACTCGTGGGGAGGATTGCTGGCGCTCGAGTACGCCATCCGTCACCAGTCTCATCTAAAAGGGCTCGTAATTTCCAACATGATGTCGAGCGTCCCGGCGTACGACGCCTACGCCCACGACGTGTTGATGAAGGAAATCGACGCCGACGCTCTGGCCGAGATCAGAGCGCTCGAACTGAAAAACGATTTCGACAACCCCAGGTATATGGAACTGCTAAACGACCAACACTACGTACATCACGTGTTGCGTATGCCCGTCGAGGACTGGCCTGACCCCGTTGAGCGCGCGTTTACCAACATAAACCCGGCCATCTACATCCCCATGCAGGGCCCGAGCGAGCTGGGCGTAAGTGCTGACGCGAAGTTGGCCCGGTGGGACCGGACCGCTCACCTGCCTTCGGTGCAAGTGCCGACTCTTGTGATCGGCGCCCGTTACGACACCATGGACCCCTCGTACATGGAAATGATGGCGAGCCGCCTGCCCCAGGGCCAATACCATTCATTGCCCGAACGGAAGTCACCTGTGTTTGTACGACGACCAGACGGTTTATTTCAGCGGCCTGGTCAGTTTCTTGTGCGGGCTGGCTGAAACTTGACGCTGGCCCATGGCTGACGTACCTGCGGTGGACGCCAGCGCTCCCGACCGGCGCACGCTTGCGCTCCGGCTCGACGCCGCCGGTTGCGTCGCCCCTGAAGAGGAGGCCGACGAACTGATCGAGGCGGCTCAGGGCGATAGGGAGCTGCTCGAGCGGCTTGTCGCCCGCCGGGTCGGAGGCGAGCCGTTGGCCTGGGTTACGGGGTACGCCAATTTCGCCGGCTGTCAGGTACGGGTCCATCGCGGGGTCTACGTGCCCCGCTGGCAGACGGAGGCGCTCGTACGTCGGGCCATCGAGCTGTTGCCCGAAGAGGGAGTGGCCGCCGACCTCTGCACCGGCTCGGGTGCCATTGCCATGGCCCTCGGGATGGCCCGACCGCATGCCCGCATCGTCGCTACCGACATCGACCCCGTTGCTTGCCGCTGCGCGGAGAGCAACGGCGTGGAGGTTTTCTCCGGCCACCTGGCGGAGCCCCTTATGGCTGAACTTCAGGGCCGGGCCGACGTGGTAATTGGGGTCGTGCCCTACGTGCCGAGCGACATGTTCGCGTACTTACCGCGCGACGTACGGGAGAACGAGCCTCGTATGGCCCTCGACGGAGGCCCCGGTGGCACCCGCCTGCTCGAAGAGGCGGGCTGGGCCGGCGCCGCCCTTTTGCACCCGGGTGGCTCGCTCCTACTCGAGCTGGGCGGCGATCAGGATGAAGCGCTCAGGGAAGTGCTGGAGCGCGCCGGTTTCGGCTCTTTGCGGCGCCACGTGGATGAAGACGGGGATCTGCGCGGGATCGAAGTCACGCGCCAGTAGCCGATGCGGCTGATGGTCACGACCCTCTGGGCGCTGCCGGAGGAAGATGCCCGGAATCCGGTGGCGGAACGGTGACCTGGTTGCGAACTGTGCAGCCCCACAGCACCGCCGGCAACGAGGTCGTCCAACTACCACCAGGTAGGCCTGGCCGGGCGGACCCGGCGGGGGGCGCCGGTAGCTGCACCGACGGCGCCAGGATGGGAACATGAGATTGCTGAAGGCTTCTGGGCCAACCGGCTCTAGCTCGCTCTGGTCGTTGTGGTCGGAGGACTCGGTCTTGTCGATCGCGTCCAAGGGATCGGTACTTTCGATCGGCTCGGTGGGTTCGGCCCTGTCGGTCGGCTCTGTCGGCTCTTTCCTGTCGGTGTTGTCCGTCGGGTCGGCGGGCTCGATCGGGTCTCTGCTTTCGGCCGGGTCGCGCTGGTCCGTCATGTCCTACCGGTCGGCGAAGGCGGCTCTGAGCGCGTTCGCGATGCGGTAGCTGACGGGCGCACGGCGATCGGGCGCCTCGCCGGCGGCCCTGGCAACTCTCGGGGCCAATACCCGGCTTTCGGTGTGCTTTCTGTCGAAATCGAGCAGTTTTTACGCCGAAAGCCGGCTAGCGCGCCGAAAGATGGCTAAGCACGTGGAAAAAGGACTCCCTGCGGCGGCGAGAGGGCTTAGCGCGGCCAAAAAGGGGCGCGCCGGCACACGGAACCCGCCGCACGGCACACGGAACCCGCCGCACGGCGCACAGAACCCGGCGCACAGAACCCGGCGCCCGGCCGCCGCCAAACGGCCACCGCCAAACCGGCCGCCGCCGGCCTCTGCAGCCTGGCCCTCTCGGTGGCCCCAGGGGCTAGAGTCCGACCATGAGCGGGTACGTAGGGCCGGGTGTGCTCGAAATCGACACGTTGCTCGGCGGCTGGGAGCGGGTTACCGCCGGCTACCTCATCGAAGGCCCGGCCCCCGTCCTGGTGGAAACGGGCAGCCAAAGCTCGGTGCCCATACTGCTGACGGCCCTGGCTGAACACGGCGTCGGCGCCGGGGACCTGGCCGGGATAGCCGTCACCCACATACACCTGGACCACGCCGGCGGCGTCGGCGACGTGACCAAGGTGTTCCCGAAGGCCGTCATTTATGTGCACCCGCGGGGAGCCAGGCACCTCGCTGACCCCAGCAGGCTCATTGCCTCGGCGGCCACGGTGTACGGCGACGCCCTCGACTCGCTCTACGGCCGGCTGGAACCAACCCCGCCCGACCGTGTGAAGGCGGTAGAAGACGGGACGGAAATCGACATCGGCGGAGGGCGGTCGCTCACCGTCGTGCATTCGCCGGGGCACGCGAAGCACCACATGGCGCTGCACGACAGCGATAGCGGGCTGCTGTTCGTCGGTGATTCCGTCGGCGTGCAACTACCGGGCGCCGGCACCTTGAGGCCGGCCACGCCGCCGGCCGACTTCGACCTGGATCAGGCTTTGGATAGCCTGAAGCGCTATGCCGAGAGGCGCCCGAGCGCTCTGGCCCTGGCCCATTACGGTTTGTTGCCCGACGACCCCGAGTCGGCCCTAGAAAGCGCGGGCGACGTACTCCAGGAGTGGGCCGGCGTAGCCACAACGGCCTGGAACACGGGCCGGGATGTGGAGGAGGCTCTGCGCCAGCGTTTCGGGCCCGAGATGGACGCCCTGGCGCCGGCTGAACGGCAGCGCCTCGAAACGCTGAACGGCATCCATAGCAACGCCGAAGGCCTCAAGCAATGGCTGGCCTCCAGCGGCCACTCTCGCGGGACCGCCGCCGCCCCCGCATAGCCCGGCCGCTTAACCCAGCCGCGTCGTCGGCGAACAAGCAAACCGGGTCGCCACCAGCTCTTTGATCCCCTTCGGGAACCTGCTGGCCACAAACCGATGGTGCGGCAATAGCTCCATTTGGGCGCCGATGTCGCCGGCAAAGGCCGCCGAACACAACTCCGGTTTGGCATTAGCCAGCGCCAGGATGGCGCCGGCACATCCGAGAGCCCCGGCGTAAGGGAGGAAGGCGGCCGAGCCGCAATAGACGGCCCGGTCCCAGGACGAAACCGTCTCCGCCAGCCGGGCCGGGTCGGCACTGGAATCCTTCAGGCCCGATACGGGCAGCCCTGCCAGCGCGTTGACCGGGATACCGGGAGCGGAAACGGCCGGGTAATGGTAGGCCAGGACAGGGACAGTGCCGGCCGCTTCAGCCACAGCGTCGTAGTAGCGCTGCGGTTCGGCCGCGCCTGGGGGCGACATCGCCAGCACGGCGTCGGCACCGCCATCCCTGGCCACACGCGTCAACCTGACTGCCTGCCTGGCCGACGGCGCCCCGGTGCCCACGATGACCGGCACGCCGCCTCCTTCAGGTACGGATTTGCGCACCGCCACGAGCAGCTCGGCCCGCTCGTCGAGATCGAGCGCGGCTGCCTCACCGGTGGTGCCGGCCACCACCACCGCCTTCATCCCCAGGTCCACCAGCTGGGAGGCCAGGTCGCCGGTGGCCGGCGCGTCTAGCTCCATGTCCTCTCCGAAAATGGTTACCAGGGCCACGCCCACGCCCGTGAAGAGAGGTTCAATACGCACGGTCGTCACACTATCGTCGTGCGCCGGACGCGGCCGAGGCCGAGGCCGAGGCCGATCGGGTCGTCGGGCCAGGGTTAAGCAATAGCGAGGGCGGCGATGATTATGTCGGCCTCAAGAGGTCAGGACCACTTAGAAGCCGCAATCAGGAAGGAGCCACATGCTCGGAGAACCAGTGGTTGTCGAACGCAAAGATCAGCCGTACGTCGCCATCAAAGCGCTCGTCACTATGCAGAACCTCGGCGCCGTTCTGCCGCCGCTTCACCCCGAAGTAAGAAAGTGGCTGCAGGAGCGGGGCACCGGTCCCGAGGGCGCCCCCTTCTTCAAGTACAACGTCATCGACATGGAACGCCAACTCGAGGTCGAGGTTGGTTGGCCGGTGGCGGAGGAGATGGCAGGCGAGGGCAAGGTGATCGGCGGCGTGCTGCCGGGAGGGAGGTACGCCACCGTCCTGTACACCGGTCACCCGGACGGGTTGATCGACGCCACTCGGGCGTTGCTCGAATGGGCGGCGGGACAAGGCCTGGCTTGGGACGTGGTCCCCACCGCCGATGGCGACCGGTGGTCATCACGGTTGGAAATCTATGAGACTGACGACGACCCCGACATGAATAAATGGGAAACTGAGCTGGCGTTCAAACTGGGCGGCGATTGACTTGCGGGTACGACGAAACCCCAATTGTCCCCTGCTGGTTGTTGGCAGGGGACAATTGGTTGATCAAATTGAGGGCACAATTGGGCTGATGAGGGCACGATTATTTCGCTCATAGATATCGCCAGCGCCACAAACGAGGTACCCGCGCTGGGATCTTCAGTTTGACCGGTCGAGCCTCAGGCCTAAATTGACGGCGGGCCACCGCGTTGTAGGCCTCTTTTTCAAAATCGAGCCGCTGGTAATAGATCATGTACGCGGCAAGGGTGGGCTGGATGAACATTACGACCTCCATCGTTAAGGCCGCGCCGGCAGGCGCAGCTGAGAGTTATTGCAGCGGGTCCCGGCCGTACCGGGAGTTCGACCTCTAGCGAGCGGAGGTGCGAACGCCCCGGCAAGGGCCGGTCGCGAAGAGGGTGCGATTTAGGGTTTTGTTCACACGTACCTCCTCGCGGCTCGATGGGCGGACCTACCCATTAGAGCGGAGCGCCTCGCTCCGGCGCCACTGATTTTTCGTTCGGTGGCGCCGGACATCCGCGCCCGGCTCCCGCGAGCGGTGGCTGAAGGGTGGGCCGGGCCCGACGACCTGCCTCCCGGCTGTCACCGTAGGCCGTGGCGGGCCGACCAATTCCACCGTCCGCGGGGCGCGGTGCCATAATTGACGAGATGGCTCTCGTAGGTCTGCACCACGTGTCGATCAACGTCGATGACGTCGACGCCGCGCTCGCTTTCTACGTCGACGTTCTCGGCCTGAAGGTACGCCCCGACCGGCCCGACTTCAGCTTCGGGGGAGCATGGCTGGACGCCGGCGGCCAGCAGGTCCATCTCATCGAAGCCGAGCCACCGGACAACCTGGGGCAGCACTTCGCATTGGCGTTCAGCGACGTTACGGCGCTGGTGGCCGAGCTCCGGGGCCAGGGGCTGGAGGTGACCGACCCGGTACGATCGGGCACGAGCCTCCAATCGTTCGTCGCCGACCCTGCAGGCAACCGCGTCGAGCTCCATCAGCCCGGGGCCTTCTCGGCCGCTTAGCCATAGTGGCGCTCTGCCGGGACACGGGCGCAAAGGGCTGGCTGGCCAGGCCATTTCTGGGTGGCTAACGGCCGGAGCATCTGGGCCGACCTCCTGAGTGACGCAGAGCAGTCTGCGCTCCACTTCGGTGCCGGTGAAGCGCCAGAACCTCGACCGGATGTCCTCGTGGTGGGGGGCGGGATGGTCGGGGTCGCCACCGCACTGGCGTGCCAAACGGCAGGCTTGGGCCGGGTCTCGCTAGTGGAAGCCGGGGCCCTCGGTTCGGGTGCCACTTCCGGCGCCGCCGGCCTGCTGGTCCCCGAAGCCCACCAGGGCTCCGACCCCGATGCCTTCGTCGACATGGCCCGGACCAGTCTCAGGCTCTGGCGGGAAATGGAAATCGCTCTCCCTGAAGGCGTCGGTTTCCGGGACATGGACTGGATAGGGCTCGCTCCTCATCCGGAAGGGTTTCAAGCCCGCCCTCCCGCGGAGGTCGAGTGGTTGAGCGCCGGCGACGTCGCCGCCTTGGTCCCGGGCCTTGCCCGGGAGACGCATGGTGCGCTCATCCACCACCAGGGCCGTGTCAACCCTCTACGCGCCGTTGGCCTCATGGCGGCTCAATTGCCGCACGTCGCCACCGGCGTCCCGGCCACCGGCTGCCAAGAAAAGCGAGGCGCCGTGGTCGCTATCTCCACCACTGTTGGGACCGTGTCGCCCGGGTCCGTCATCTTCGCTACCGGTGGCCCGCCACAATTACCAGGCCTTGACCTCGACTTGCCGTCGGACTTCGTAAAGGGCCACCTGGCCGCCACCGCGCCGGTTTCGGTGAGCCTGCCGGGATCGGTGGCGCCATTGGCGACGCAAATAGAGGACGGCCGCCTGCTGGTGGGCGGGACGGTAGATGCCGACGACGCTTCCCCGGGAGTGAACCCCGAGGTCATCGATGGCATCACCCGGGAGCTCCAGGAAGCGTGGCCGCAACTGGGCCACGTCGACCTCAGCTACGAGTGGTGCTGCTGGCGGCCTCACCACCCCGACGGCCTGGCGGTGATAGACCACGTCCCCGGGCTCGACAATGCCTGGTTCACGAGCGGCCACTACCGCACAGGCATCCTCATGGCCCCGGCCACGGCCCGGCTCCTCTGCGAGTGGGTAACGACCGGACGGCAACCGGTCCTTGCCGCTCCTTGGGCGATGAATGGACGGTGGCTATCGTGAGCGGCCACGCCCTTGGCGTCGAGGGAGGATTACATCTGGAAAGTAAACATTTTTTCCGCTTGGATGAGCACTCCCAGGGCGTCGGCCTGGTCGAGCCAGGTTTCGAACGCCGGTCCTTGGTTGGGCAGGTAGTGGTCGAGCATGGCCTGGCGCAAGTCGCCGTGGCCCGGGTCTGAAAGCTCGAAGAGCTCGGCCCGGCCGTGAACGCTTACGGCCAGCTCCTCGCCCGGTAGGTGCACGGCGCTAACGGCCGGACGGGCCGCCAGGTGCCGCATACGCACCGAGTCCCGCCCGGAACTGAAAAGGAAGGACCCGTGCAACAAATAGCCGTCCACAGGGCCTGAGAGCGGGCGGCCATCGGCAGTTACGGTCGAAACGACGAGGAGGCGCATGCCCGTCAACCTGGCGCACAGCTCTTCGGCGCTGAGCCGGCGGTCATCGGTAATGATGCTCCGCAGGTGCGGGCCAGCCGCGGCCGCGCTCCGGTCGAGGAGCTGTTGTAGGCGGTCCAAATCGGCGGGGGTTTCGTACATGCTCCGATTCCACCACGTCCGCCTTGAGCCAGGGTCACGACGACAGGCCTGGCGTGGGCCGGCGCTATCATTCGCCACCGTGGCTAATTCTGACGGCGTTGACAATCTGGACGGACCGGTCGCGGACCCCGAACACCATCGGGTGGTGTTCGAGAACGAGCACGTGCGCGTGATGGAGACCATCATCGGTGTGGGAGATAGGACGCCCCTCCACACTCACCTGCCCAAACACCTGATGGTGGCGGTCAGTGGCAGTCACTTCATACGGAGGGATGCATCCGGGGCGGTGGTTTTCGATACCCGGTCCACCGAACCACCTTCTGTCATCAAGCCGGTTGATTGGAGCGACGGCACCCCCGCTCACACGCTCGAGAACACCGGCGAAGACGTCATCCACGTCACCGCTATCGAACTGAAGCAGTAGCCGCCAGCGGCGGGAGAGTGCCTCCCGCCGCCGTGGCGCCTAGCGGGCTCCCCTTATGAGGTGGATACGAGCGAACTGGGCGGGAGGGCGATCTTCCCGTTGTACGTGGTCACGGGGCCGTTCCCGACGTTCGTGACTTGCACGCGGGTGACCGGCACGCCGCCGATCCAGCTCCCGGTGGGGGTCACGGCCGGCGCCGCAGTAGTCGAGAGCTTGACCACCTCTGCACCCTGGAACCCGTAATGAGTACCGGTGGAATACGAAGGCGGCACGAAGCCGGGAGTGACGAAGTTCTTCCCTGACTTCTCTATCGCCGAGATCAGTCCCTGACGTGTCAGGTCTTTCCCGGCCGCCTTCAGGGCCTCGACGAAGGTGAGGGCTAGTGCCACTCCGTACTCGGTGTTGCCGTCGAGACCGGCCTTGGCGTAAAGGGCAGGGGCATAGTCCTTCAGTAGCTTGGACTCGACCTTGACCCACGGGTTGGCCACCTGCGACTCCGGCGGGAAATAGTTGTCGGTGATGACGCCGTTCAACAACCCCGCCGCCGCTTTAACCGCCGCCGCGCTCCCATGACCTGCCTTCGTGTACGCCTCCAGCAATGGCCCCACGGTGGGCCCATCGGAGCCGACGTTCGAAATCACATATTGCGGGAAATAGCCGATCGAACTGGCCGGCAGCATCGCTAGCGCCGTCGCCGCCGGAAGGGTGGCCATCGCCACGACCTGCGCCCCCGCCGCCTTCAAGGCGGCGACCTGATTCGAAAGAGGGCCGGACAACGTGGCGGCATCGTAGGTTTGCTGGGAAACCACCATCGACTTGGCCAGTTCCTGGTTCAAACCGGCGACAAAGTCCTGTCCGAACTCATCGTCCTGGTACAAATACCCGACTTTCTGGCCGCCGAAGTGCGAAGCAATATACGCCCCCAAAATTTTGCCTTCGACAGTGTAAGGCGGTTGCCATCCGAAGCTGTCCGGGTACTTCGGGTTGCTCCAGCAGTTGCACCCGGACTCGATAAACAGCTGCGGGATCTTCTGTGAATTGAGGAACGCTTGGACGGCAGCCTGCGTCGGCGTCCCGAGCGAACCCACATCAGCAAAGATGTTGTCCTGCAAGGTCAGCTTTCGAGTCAGCGTGGCCGTTTGGGCCGGGTTGTATTGGTCGTCAAGGTAGATGTACTTGATTTTCCGGCCATGGACACCGCCATGCGCGTTCACCCAGCTAAAAACGGCGTCCATAGCGGGCGCAATCTCGTCGTAGCCGGGCGCGGCCGGGCCCGTGAGCGGGACCGTGGCCCCAATGGTGATGCTGGTCGAGGTAACCCCAGGGGCTTGCGCTGACGCGGCAGGCGCCAGGGCCCCCACTGCCAGCGCGCCGACCAGCGAACCGGCCGCGGTCACCCCCACCCAACGGCGGGCCCATCGCTGATGATTGTGTTTCATAACTGCTCCCTTCATTCGTTCAATGGATCGTGCACCGAAATAGACTTATGATCATTCGGCATCGGGACGAAGATGTGACGACGTAGGTGAAGGACCAGCCCTCCCTATGCGGACGGCAGACCACTCCTTGACCACGGATTCCCATACCCAGCGCAGACCTCCCTGTATGCCGGTCGGGGCAGCGATCATCACAACGATTAGAACGACGCCGAAAATGATAGTGGCGAGGTAGGCGCTCGTCCCGGCACCGAGGCCGAAGTCGCCCGACAGCGAGGTTGACCACTGCGGGACGTAAACGAGCAAGATGGCGCCCCACCACATCCCGAACAGGCTCCCCGCTCCGGCCAGCACCATCGCCGCCAGGAGCTCGATCGAAAGAGTGAGCGGGAACTCGCCCGTGCTGACCACGCCGGTCGACAAGCCGAGGAAGGCGCCGGCCAGGCCGGCACAAGCGGCACTCACGACGAACGCAATCACCTTGGTCCGAGCGACGTGAACTCCAGAAAGTGACGCCGCCACTTCGTCGTCACGCACCGCACGGAACGAGCGCCCGAACCGGCTGGTCAGGAAGTTGGCCAATAAAACCAGGGTTATCAATGCACCAGCGAGCTCGATCCAGGCCAGCCACTGTTCGGGGTTGATGTTGCCGGGCGCAGTCGGGACCGTGGTCGTCAACCCCTGGTCGCCCCCGAAGGTGGCGCTCCATTTATCGGCAATCGGCGGCAGGGCAAGTGCTAAAAGGAGAGTTACTCCGGCGAGGTAAGGCCCCTTCAGGCGCGTGGCCGAAATGCCGATAATCAGGCCCAACGTGGCGGCCGCCCCGATGGAGGCCAGCAGTTCGAGGAAAAAGTTCATCCGGGTGTGGGTCATCAACAAGGCGACCGTGTAGGCGCCTACGGCCATAAACGCGCCTTGGCCGAGCGAGATTTGCCCGCTCGTCCCGGTAAGCAGGCTCAAGCCGGCCAGTGCGATCAAATAAAGCGCGATCTCGCCCGACGAGGACGTTGTTGTACGGGCTTAGTGCCGAAGTGATGAAGTACAGGACCACGGCCCCGAGGACGGCCAGTAGTAAATGCCGGGCCAGTGGCTGACGCGGGAGCCGGGCCCACCTGAACATGTTCAGACGACCCTGGCCGGCGGCCGGGCGAAGATCCCTTGGGGCCGGGCCGTAAGCGTCACCATCAACAGCACCAGCGCCCCCAGAGGTTCCAGTCCCGAGCCGAGGTAGCCCCCAACGTACGAAATGCATAGCCCCGTTATGAGCCCACCGACCAGAGCGCCGACGGGGCTTTCGAGACCTCCGATGACGGCGGCCGTAAAAGCGTAGATCAAGTCGAGGTCCATGAAGTACGGACCGAACGAACTCGTGGGGGCGGTCAACAGACCGGCCAGCGCTCCCGCCACGCCGGCGAGCGCCCAGCCCAATGTAAGGAGCCGGCCGACCCGCACGCCGAGCAATCGCGACACCTCACGGGCGAAGGCGGACGCCCGCATCCGGAGCCCCAACGTAGTGGCCCTGAACAACACCAGGTTGGCGGCCATGAGTAAGAGCACGGCCACAGTTATGAACACGTCGAAGTGGGAAAAAGCGACCCTGGTGTGCCCAACTTCGAGGCCGCTCTGGGAAAACGCGGCCGGGAAGCCGCGGCTCGAATTGCCGTAAACCGCTCCGGCCAGCCCTTCGAGCACGATGACGAGCCCGATCGTGACGATGACAGGGTTTAGTTCGGGTTTGCCCTCCAGTGGCCTGATAAGGGCACGCTCTACAACCGCGCCAATCAGGAACCCTATAGCCAACGCCATCAAGAAAGCCCACCAGTAGCCGAGGCCTCGGTTGAGCAGGCTAGAGGCGATGAACGTCGTGATCATCGCCATCGCGCCCTGGGCGAAGTTGATAATTTTCGTCGCCCTGAAAATAAGGACGAGCGACAGGGCCAGAGCAGCAAAGATCAGGCCCTGGGTGAGACCGTCGAGTGTGATGTTTATGAACAAGCTCATCTGTCAACCTCAAAATCCGAGGTAGTGCTGACGCAACTCATTATCCCCGGCCACCTCGGTGGCCACGTCGTTGGCCACCACCTCGCCCAGGTTGAGCACCACGGCCCGGCCGGCGATAGACAGGGCGCTGCGGGCGTTTTGTTCAACCAGTACGACCGTCATCTCCCCCATGGCCGTCTGTTCCAGCAGCATGCTCATCAACTGTGCGGTTACCAGCGGAGCGAGCCCCAGCGACGGTTCATCGAGCAGTAGCAGCCGGGGGCCCGTGATCAAGGCCCGTCCGAGGGCGAGCATTTGCCGTTCCCCACCCGAGAGCGTCGATGCGTGGCGGCGCCGGAACCCGCTCAGCCGGGGGAATAGTGCAAAGGTTGCTTCGATGGCTTGTTGACGTTGTCGCGGGCGCATGCACCACAGCGTCGCCACGCGGAGGTTCTCCTCGACGGTTAGCTCCTCGATGACCCCCCTTCCCTCTGGTACATGAGCGACCCCGCGCCGAGCGATGGACTCGACCGAATTTCCTAGCAGCTCGTCACCGGCAAAGACCACCGAACCGTTTTTTGGCTTGGTCAACCCGCTGATCGTGCGCAACAAAGTCGTCTTGCCGGCTCCATTGGCGCCCAGGACGGCGGTGATATGGCCCTTTTCCGCCGTGAACGAAACGGACCGGAGTGCGCTCACGGCGCCATAAGCGACGCTGAGGTCCCTGACTTCAAGCACCGTCGGCCTCCGGCCCAGGCGTCCCCGAGGTCGGTTCCTCAAGATCGCGTCCGAGATAGGCCATCGCCACTTCCGCATTTAGCCGGATCTCGGCGGGCGTCCCATCCGCGATCACATGTCCGAAATTGAGCACGACGATGCGGTCGCACACGGCGGTTACCAGATCTATGCGGTGCTCGACCAGTACGATACCCATCCCGAGGCTCAACTCCCGGATCAAGGTGGCCAGGTCATCTATTTCTTCGTCAGACAGGCCACTGGCCGGTTCGTCGAGAAAGAGCATGCTGGGTTCAGCCATGAGGGCGCGGGCGAGGGCGACGCGCTTTTGGATGCCGTACGGTAGCGCCGCGGGCAACAGCGGCGCATAAGCAGCGATACCGAGCCGTTCCAGTAGTTCACCAGCCGCGGCCGCCATGTGACGCTCTTCGCGGCTCGAACGCCAGAGGCCGAAGAACGCCGAACCGATATCGCTTCGAAGCCGGGCTTGTGCTCCCAGCATGACGTTTTCCAGGACCGTCATACCACCGCACAGGCGAACCCCCTGGAGCGTTCGGGCTATGCCCAGCCTGTTGAGATCGTGAGGATGGGCGCCTTCGAGCCGGACGCCGTCAAAGGTTATGGTCCCCGAACGCGCTCGCGTCAAACCGCAGATGACGTTGAACAGTGTCGTCTTGCCCGCCCCGTTCGGTCCTATGACCCCCACTGTTTCGCCGTAATTGGCCGACATGGAAACCTGGTCCAGCGCCAGCAGACCGCCGAACTCGACGGAGAGATCGTGGACAACCAGTCGTTTGCTCCCGTTCGGGCCGCCGCCAGCCAAGGCGACCATGGCCGAAGCCTGAGGCGCGCCGCGGCCAGCGCTTTCCTCGGGGCGCTGGCTCCCCCCCTTGAGGTCAGAAAATGTCATTGCAGTTCAATCAGACCCCGCGCGTCGAGCCTGTGCGCCTCGTTCCTCCCTCGGACTGGCTCTCCTTGCTGCATCCCCCCTGGCAACCTGCCGGCGCACCGACTGTGCGGACTGCCCGGCCCGTTCGGGCGAGCGTACCACTCGGCCATCGACCCCGGAAGCGCCAAGGAGCGATAGCCCATAGCTGTCTTGGCCCGGCTTCAACTAGGCAGTTTGGCCACCGTCGACTACGAGCGTGTGGCCAGTGACATAAGCAGAAGCGGGGGAAGCCAGGAAGGCGACGGCCCCTTTCAGGTCTTCGGTGCCGCCAAAACGGCCGAGGGGGATCCCGCTCAGGAGCTCGCCGCCGTGACGGTCCAGCAAAAGCCTCGACATGTCGGAGGGGAACCAACCCGGGGCGATGGCGTTCACACGGATACCGTGAGGCGCCCACTTCCACGCCAGGTCTCGGGTGAGCGTAATGACGCCGCCTTTGCTGGCCGAGTAGGCCACGGCGTCCAGGATCCCGGCCGGTGAGCCACGGATCCCGGCCACCGAGGCGATGTTGACGATGACGCCACCTCCCTGCGCCATCATTTGGCGGGCCACGGCCTGGCTCATGAGGAAAAGACCGGTCAGGTTTACGTCAATGACCTTCTGCCACCCGTTCAGGGGAGTCTCCACGGCTGGGGCACCCCAGGTGGTGCCGGCGTCGTTGACGAGCACATCGACGCGGCCAAACTGCTCGATGGTTTTGTCTACGACAGCCTGCACGTCGCCGGGTTGGCGGACGATCGCAGCGCAAGGCCAGCGTCCGCACACCGAGCTCAGCCAGTTCGGCGGCGGCCTTTTCGCAGCGTTCGAGCTTGCGGGCGCAGATGACAATGCCCGCCCCCAACTCGGCCAGAGCGTCGGCCATCTGCCGGCCAATGCCGCTCCCGCCGCCCGTGACGATCGCGGTCCGGCCGGTCAGGTCAAACAGCTCGCGCACTCCCATCGATGTGAGATCGTAGTGGCCATGACCGTCGTCTCGACCACCTCTGCCAGGCATGAAGCGCTGCGTGCGCAGTACCGGTCGTTCATGGAGGAACACATCTACCCGAGCGAGGAGGCGCTGTCACGGGAGGACGAAGATGCCAGCTCGCTCCTCGTGAGCTTGCGGGCCAGGGCCAAACGGGCCGGGCTGTGGGCGCCGCACCTCCCGCCCGAGGCCGGGGGCACCGGCGCAGGCTTCATGGCCTACGCCAGCCTCAACGAGGAAATCGGCCGGGTGCAGTGGGCGCAGCTCGTCTTCAACTGCCAGGCTCCCGACGCCGGGAACGGGGAGATCCTGTACGCTCTTCGGCAGCTGCCGAACAAAAACACACCTGGCTCACCCCCCTCGTGACCGGCGATGCCCGCTCCTTTTTCTCAATGACCGAGCCCGAAGTGTCCGGGGCCGACCCGACGGGCCTGCGGACCACCGCCGTCCTCGACGGAGAGGAGTGGGTGGTCAACGGGCACAAGTGGTTTTCCTCGGGCGCAGAAGGAGCTGCGTTCGGGATAGTGATGGCGGTTACCGAGCCAGAAGCCCCGCCGCGCCGACGTATGAGCCAGATCATCGTGCCCGCGGACGCCCCCGGCCTGGAGATAGAGGCGGTCCCCGTGCTCGGCCACCGCGGCCGTGGGTGGTCGACCCACTGCGAGGTCCGCTACCACGACGTACGGGTACCGGCGGGCAACCTTCTCGGTGAGCGGGGCGACGGTTTCAGGATCGCCCAGATGCGGCTCGGTCCCGGACGCATCCATCACGTCATGCGCTGGCTGGGCCAGATGCAGCGCGCCTTCGAGCTCATGTGTAGCCGGTCGCTGGCGCGCCAGGCGTTCGGTAGCCCGCTGGCCGATAAGCAGACCATCCAGAACTGGGTGGCGGACTCGGCGGCCGAGATCCAGGCCTGTCGCTTGATGACATATGACGCGGCGCGAAAGATCGACGAGGGGGCAGACGCCCGGGTCGAGATCTCGTTGATCAAGTTTTATGCCGCCACCGCTCTTTCCAACGTGATCGACAGAGCCGTTCAAGTACACGGCGGCCTCGGCCTGACCGATCGTTCGCCGCTGGCCTATATGTACACCCTGGCCCGCGCTGCGCATATCTATGACGGCCCCGACGAGGTCCACCGGATGGTGGTCAGCCGGCGCATCCTCAAGGAATTCGCAGACGGTGGCCGCTGGACGTTCTCCTGAAGACCTGGTGGCCCGCACCGTGGGACCGGATATCGTCCAAACCGCGAACGAGGCGGCCGGGCTGTCGCGGCCACCCCTGCTCATCCTGGAGCGCGTAGCCGCCTTTCTGGACCACCAAGGTCTCGGTTCCGGCCCCGTCATCGCCTCGCGCGTGGGTGAAGGCGGAGGTTCGAATTTCTCTTTCCTGATAGAGCGGAACGGGGAGCGGTACGTGCTCCGCCGGCCACCTCGGCCGCCGCTCCCACCATCCGCGCACGACGTCGTGCGCGAGGCCCGTCTGCAGCTGGCCCTCGCCCGGGTGGGCATACGCGTGCCCCGCATCAGGGCCGTGTGCGAGGACGACGCCCTCCTGGGGGTGCCGTTTTACGTCGCCGACTACATCGAGGGGTTCGTAGTGACCGACAAGCTGCCTCCTGGCTTGGACGACGACGAGGGAGCCCGGCAACGGTTGGCCGAAGACCTGATCGACGCGTTGGTAGAGATCCACGCAGTAGATGTGGACGGACCGGACTTGGCGGGCTTCGTCCGGCCCGGGAGCTATCTGGAACGCCAAGTAAAGCGCTTCAGGCAGCTCTGGGAGGTAAATGCCACCCGCGACCTCCCCCTCGTGGGCGAAGTGGGGGCGAGATTGGCCGCCGCCCTGCCGGAACCACTGGCCCCGGCCGTCGTCCACGGCGACTACCGGCTCGGGAACATGATCGTGGTACCCGGTCGTCCCGCCCCGGTTGTCGCGGTGCTCGACTGGGAGATGGGCGCCATCGGCGACCCCCGGGCCGACGTGGGCTACCTGCTGGCTACGTACTCCTCACCTGGTGGCAAACCGAGCCCCCTGGGCACGTCGCCCGTAACAACCACGCCGGGTTTTCTTACGGGCGCAACAACTCGTGTCCCGTTATGCGGAGCGCAGCGGGCGGCACGTGGAGCCACTGGCTTGGTTCGAAGCGCTCGCCTTGTGGAAGGCGGGCGTGTTCTGCGAGGCCATCTATGGCCGCTTTCTCCGAGGCGAGCTCACTTCGGACGACGGCCGGGCGGCCGCCTTCGAGACGATCGTGCCCGCGCTGGCCGAGACGGCCTCGGAGAGGCTGGCGCACATGAAACCGCCGGCCTGAGGGCGGGGCTCTAGGCGAACCAAGGACGACGCGCTTGACAGCTGACTCGGTCAGGGGTACTCTATCCAAAGTAGTTTGAATAGATGATAGAGACACCAGAAAGGGGGACAAATGTCTGCTCGCTTCCGTAGCAACCCACTGGCTCTGGCCGTACTGATCTGCATCGCCGAGCGGCCAATGCACCCCTACGAAGTGGCAACCACTTTGCGGCAGCGTCAGAAGCACCAGAGTGTCCGCCTCAACTACGGGTCGCTCTACGCCGTAGTGGCGGCCCTGGAGAAGCGGGGTCTTATTGCGCCGCAGGAGACGAGGCGTTCTGGTCGCTTGCCAGAGCGCACGGTCTACACCCTTACCGAGGCGGGCCGCATCGAAGTACACGACTGGCTGACGGACCTGGTCTCGACGCCGGTCAAGGACTACACCAATTTCGAAGCGGCTCTGTCGTTCCTGCCCGCCCTACCACCCGACGATGTCGTCGACCTTTTGCGGGAGCGGGCCGCTCGACTCGAGTTCGACCTGGCCGAGTCGCAAGGCTCGCGTGAGCTCATCGAGAAGAAGCATTTCCCTCGCCTGTTCTGGGTGGAGGAAGAGTTCCGCATGGTCTTGCGGGAAGCCGAGCTCGGCTACGTCCGGCGCCTCGTCCGGGAGATCGAGAGCGGGACGCTCGAAGGGATCGACTGGTGGAGAAAGGTGCACTCTTCCAATGGCGAGCCGGTCCCGAGCCCATTGCCGCTCACCAGCGGCCTCGACGATGGAGACATCCAACCCTGACCGCCGCCCAGGAGTTCGGCCCGCTTACGCCCTCGAAGGGAAAATGGAAAATGGACAGCATTATCTCAACCAAAGACTTGCGCAAGACTTTCCGCGGCCAACGTGGGAATGTCGAGGCCGTCCGGGGGGTCAGTTTCGATGTGAACAGGGGCGAAATTTTCGGGTTCCTCGGCCCCAATGGCGCCGGCAAAACCACCACTCTGCGCATGTTGACCACACTGCTTCCTATTGACTCGGGTTCGGCCATGGTGGCCGGCCTCGACGTGGCCCGGTACCCGAAAGAAGTGCGGACGCGTATTGGTTACGTGAGCCAGCTCGGGGGGGCGGACAACCTGGCCACCGGCCGGGAAAACCTGATCCTGCAAGGCCGGTTGTACGGCGAGAGCCTCCAGACGGTGACGAAAAGAGCCGAGGAACTCATGGAGATCCTGGACCTGTCGGAGTTCGCAGACCGACGGGTGAAGACGTACTCGGGAGGCCAGCGTCGCAGATTGGACGTGGCGCTGGGCATCGTCCATCAACCCGAGGTGTTGTTCCTCGACGAACCGAGCACCGGGCTCGACCCTCAAAATCGCGCCCACCTGTGGGACCACGTCCGGGACCTCCGGGAGCGAGGCGCCACCATATTCGTCACCACCCATTACCTCGAAGAAGCTGATGCCCTGTGCGACCGCCTGGTCATTATGGACCACGGGGACGTCGTGATCGGCGGTACGCCACGAGAGCTAAAACGACAGGTGGCCGGGGAGTCGGTGGTATTGAGCCTGCGCGAATACGACGGCGGCGGCCAACGGGCCTCGGAACTCTTGGCCGCCCAACCGTTCGTGCGAGAGGTGAAAGCCGAGGACAATCAAGTGCGCTTGTACGTCGAAGACGGGAGCGTCGCCCTTCCTCAGAATCCTCCGGCTGCTCGACGCCGAACATATCGCCGTCAGGTCGATGAGCCTCTCCGAAGCAACTCTTGACGACGTTTTCCTGCGCCAGACCGGCCGGTCGCTGCGCGACGCCGGCTCCAGCGACAACCAAGCGAGGACAGCATGAAAACGGCCCTTGACACGAGGCTCTTGTTCCAGCGCTACACGTTGCAGTTGCTGCGCAACCCCGTATGGCTGTTCGTCGGGTTTTCGACGCCCGTGCTGTACCTGCTCCTTTTTACGCCCCTGCTGAAAAGCCTTCCCGGCGTCAAGGGCTTCCCCACCGGCAGCGTCCTTCAGCTTTTCCTGCCCGGCATCCTTTCGTTGTTGGCCTTCACTTCGGGCGCCGGCGCCGGCTTCAACACCATCTTCGAGTTGCAGTCTGGGCTCATCGAGCGGCTGCGGGTCACCCCGGCCAGCCGGCTGGCCATACTGGTCGGGCCGATCCTGTCGGGCCTTCTGATGATGACGGTCTTCGACGCCGTCGTCCTGGCTATCGCGGTGGGGTTCGGGTTCACTGTTCATTGGGCCGGCCTTTTCGTCATGATCATCCTGCTGTGGGCGCTCGCCACGCTGATGGCGTCGTTCTCTACAGCTATGGCGTTAGTGACCAAAGACATCAGCAGTTTTGCCGCCATCATCAACGGCATGAACCTGCCTCTGCTCTTGCTGTCCGGCGTCCTCCTGCCCATCGCCCTGGGACCGCTGTGGCTTAGGGTCTTGGCCCATTTCAACCCGCTTTACTACTTGGTCGTGGCCGCTCGCGCCCTGGCTGTCGGCCATTTGTCGAACTCTGCCGTCTGGCAAGCCTTCGTCGTGTTGATACCGCTCTGCGCCCTCGTGCTGATGTGGGCGACCCGGGTTTTCCGCCGGGCCGTTTCCTGAGGCCGGTCACCGCGGCTCCGGGAAGTTACCGGCGCCCGTTTACCGCGCCCGTTTACCGCGCCGGCTGGCGAAGCTTTATCTGGTTTGCGCACCGTTACCCCGCGTCGTGTGCAACTTTATCCGGATAACGGATAAAAGTGTCGACAGACGCGGCCCGGCCGTCGAAAAGGGCGCCAGACCCCCCTCTGGCTAGCGGGGTTAGTAGGACTTTTTATCCGGCGTCGGAGCGGTTCAGCCTTCGCGCCGAGACATTTGCGCCTGCCGCAGTTCGGCGTGCATTTCCCATGGCGGTTGCGACAACGAATGCCCCGTCTCGAGGAGCGATTTCAGGTTGGCCATGACCGCGGGCCACCCTATGGAAACGGCTTTGTAGTTGGCCTCGTCAGGGATGTCCTCATGCGTCACGGTAAGGCGGACAATGTCTTCGTAGGGCTCGATCTCGAAGGTGACCCGGGTCGGCGGGTCATGCGGATTATCGGGACCGTCGAACGTGACAACCAACCGGCGGGGCGGCTCGGCCTCGAGCACGGTCCCGATAACGTCGGCAATACCGGAGCCGTCGGTCCGCCGATGCTCCCATTTCGACCCTACTTGCCAGTCCGAGACGTTGCTGTGGCCCCAATATTCGGCCGTCAGCTCGGCGTCCGTCAATGCGCGCCATACCCGCTCCGGGCTGCTCTGGATGTATGTGACATAAACAAAACTCGGCTTGTCGGCCACTTCAGGCTCCTCTGCTCGTCGTTTCACTGCGCTTAGCGCCCGCAGGCGTGGGCTCTCGAACTTGTAGATCCAGCGTTCCTGGATCTCATGGATGGGGACGGCATTCAGGAAGTGCAGTTTCTCCCGGCCCCGTCGGACCGTGGAGACAAGGTTGGCCGCCTCGAGGACTTCGAGATGCTGAGTCACGGACTGGCGAGCCATCTGCACCGATTCACACAGTTCGCCCAAGGTCTGCCCATTGTGCTCGTAGAGCCGGTCCAGGAAGTAACGCCGCGTCGGGTCGGCCAAAGCCTTGAACACCCTGTCGTCGTCCTGCCCCACTCGACCATTATGCAGGTATTTGCCTGCATAATGCAAGAGAGCCGAGATTCACGTGGTCCGACCTGGTATGTAGGGTCAGGCGGCGGTGCACATCAACACCGACGGTGTCGTCCAGTTCCGCGAGTAGCTGGACTTCAGTTCGTCGCAGTCACCAGAGGGGGTGGGACGAGTGGTGGTGGCCCTGGCTGGCGACCCTCAGCGCCACCGGTTCAACGGCCAGGTCCTCGAGGTGGCAGCTCTAGCTGATGAGTACGGGGTCGATGCGACGTGAACCGAGCAGGCTGGCGCCCGTCCGGCATCACCATCACCAGCCGCCAGGCCCCCGGCTACGAGCGCGACGCAGTGTGACCGGCGCCCCCGGACGCGCCTGGGCGCAGTCCGACGCGGCGCCGCGGTCGACGACGGCAATCACCGGGTACCCGCCCGTGGTGGGGTGGTCCGCCAGGAAGACCAGGATCTCACCGCTGTTGAGAAGCTGTACCGAACCCCATACGATGCCCTCGCTCGGGAGTTCCTCGCCGACGCGGCGTCCAAGTGGCTGGCCGGCCAGGCGCAGGGCAATGCGGTTGCTGAGCGGCGAGACCCGGTACGGCTGAGCAAATAAGTCGGACTCTCCCTGTTCCGTCAGCCAGTCGCGCCGAGGGCCGGGGTGGAGCGGCAGGACCAGGTTGTTCGAGGGCAACTGGTAAGGAGCAAAGTCGATGGCCGGCGGCGGGCACCGAGCCTCGCCTATAGCCAGCCGCTGGCCGGCGAAAAGAACGGGAGGCCCGAGCCCCGACAGCAGGTCGGTCGAGCGGCTGCCCAAAGTGGGCGGGGCGTCGAAACCGCCGGCGACGGCCAGGTACGACCGAACTCCCAGCTCAGCCGGCCCCACTTCGACCACGCTCCCGGCCGTCACGTAGACCGGCAGGCTCCAGTCCGACGCCCGGCCGTCCACCCGGACCGGAGCGGCGGCGCCGGTCACTGCGATCACGGCCGCCTCGTCGAACCGAAGCCCAACGCCGTCGACCGTCGACTCCAGCACGGCCGCCGTCTCCGCGTTGCCAACCAGCCGGTTGGCTCGGGCGCAGGCGGCCACGTCCATCGCCCCGGACGCCGGCACACCGAGGTGGGCGAAGCCCGGCCGGCCGAAATCTTGCACCGTCGTCAACGCTCCGGGGCGGACCACCTCGACGGTCTCGCGGCCCTGTTTGCTCCCCGTCATGTTCCGGCCCTGAGCGGTCACCGGACAGACCGACACCGAGCTCATGCCGCTACAAAAGACACCGCAGTCCCGGGAGCGAGCAGCGCCGGCGGGTCGCGCCCCGGGTCCCAGAGCCGGGCGTCCGTGTGCCCGATGATCTGCCATCCGGCCGGAGAAGAGCGGGGGTAGATACCGGAGAACGTGGCCCCCAGGGCGACGCTGCCGGCCGGCACGGCCGGTCGGGGGGAGGGGCGGCGTGGCACGTGCCAGCGTTCACCCAGGCCGTCGATGTAAGCAAAACCCGGGGCGAAGCCGCAAAAGGCGACCCGATGGGAAAGCGAGGTGTGGATCTCCACGACCTCCATCTCCGTTACCCCCCAGTACTTGGCCACATCGACGAGGTCGGGGCCGTCGTACCGGCACGAGATCTCCACCGTTGTGACGGGGCCACCGTTCAACTCCGGCATGGGCCACGTCTCGATCTCAGACGCGACTCCGGCCGGGTCCTCCACCCCATCGAGCAGCACAGTGGCGGCGCCGGGGACCACGTCGACGATGGTGCCACCCCACCCATGCTGGCGATGGCGGTCGATCTCGGCCGTCAGGGAGAAAACCTCGTCGAGGTCCTTGAGCTCAACGAGCACAGCGGAAGGCCCGGCAGGAAGAAACCTCAAGGCCGGGGGGCCGGCCCGTTCGGCATGGGATCGTCCGGCTCGAGGTCATTCGGCTCGAGGTCGTTCGGCTCGGGGTCGCTCGGCTCGAGGACGTTCGGCTCGGGTTCGCCCGTGACCCAGCCACGGCCGGCGGCGTGGTCCGGCTGCTCGTACACGGCCAACAATTGCTTCTCCGCGTCAGTCAGGTAGGCGTACAGCTCCTGCTCCGCCTCGTCGCCGCGCCCGGCGTCCACAAGTCCCGCGATCACCCGGTTGCGCCCCAGATACGGCGCATGGAACTGCTCGGGGTCGGTCATGGCATGGAACACCAGGCGCAGCTCCGCCAGGGCCCGGCGCATCATCTCGTCGACTCGAGGGCTCTGGGCCAGGGCGCCGATGGCCTGGTGAAAGTGAAGGTCAGCCGTACGGACGTCCAGCCACGCCCCGGCTACGGCGGCCGCTTCCCCGTCCTCGACGGCCGCGCTTACAGCCTGGCGCAGTTGGACCGGGGCAGAGCCGGCTCGACGAGCAGCCCCGCCTTCGAGCATTCGTCGCAGGCGGTACAGGTCCACCACGTCGGCTTTTGTAAGTACGGAAACGAAAATGCCCCGGTTCATGGCGTGGACCGTAAGCCGTTCGTGGCACAGGAGCCGGAAAGCCTCCCGCAGCGTATTCCGCGATACTCCGAGCGCCCGGCCGAGCACCTCTTCGGAAAGCCGGCTGCCGGGCGCGAACAGACCCTCCATAATGCGGGTGCGGAGGATCCCGGCCACTCGCTCGGCGGTGCTCGACGTAGCCAGTTCGCTCCGGTCGCCGGCCAGCACGGCCGCTATCTCGTCGGTGACGGCGACAACCACTTTGCTCCTCCGGGGCCCCAATGAAGTCGGTTCACACGATGTTTACAATCGTCGTCTTGAAGGATTGTAGAACAAGAGGTACGATCCTCGTGAACTCAGTGAGGGGGCAGCTGCTTGATCGCAGTGCAAGATGACCTGCACCTTTCGTACCGAATGCCCCTCCTCTTCGCGTCGGCTTCGCGGCCAACCGGGTACCCCGACTTCGTTGCCAGCGAGTCGCCGTACCCCGTATGCCGTGGTTGCCGAAGTTCCCATGCTCGTGACGGAGCACCGGCCTGAAGCGTCCTGGACGCTGGCGTCCAGCCTGCCCCGACTTTCGCCTTCGACGTCCGGGGGCAGCCATCGCAAGGCCGAATTTCTCAGGTCGCCGAGCCCGGCGCCGTCGTTTGAACGAGCCCTACTGCAGCAAAACGTCACCGGGACGTCATCGAACGGGGACCTACCGGAATGGTCGTTTTAGGACACCCGTGTTCAATCAGAGCTAACAAAGGAGGAACGCCTGATGAGGTACCTACGAGCCAGATCGTCCGCCGCCGCGCTCGTAACGGGCGCACTGGTGGCCGGGCTGGTCACTAGCCCCATCGCGGCATCGACCGCCGGCGCCGCCACAACCGGGGCGACCGCAACCTATGCCGAAGCGCCCGGAGCAGCGCCCAACTACATATTGCCGTTGCTCACCGGCGCGTATTACAGCGTGGCCAACATCGAGCAATTCCAGCGTTTGTCTTACAGATCGCTCTACTGGATCGGCGACAAGGGCAAGCCAGTCGTCAACCCACAACTAAGCCTGGCCAAACTTCCGATATATTCGGCTAACAACACCGTCGTCAACATCTCCCTGGGCAAGTGGAACTGGTCCGACGGCACCGCCGTGACTTCTCGCGACGTGGCGTTCTGGATCAACCTCCTGGAAGCCAATAAAAAGAACATTGCCTTTTACATCCCTGGGGAGTTCCCGGACAACCTCAAGAGCTACAAAGTGACCGGGCCCGAATCCATCCAGCTAACGCTTAAGGCGCCAGTCAACCAGACCTGGTTCACCTATGACCAGCTCTCGCAAATAACACCCATCCCGCAGCAGACCTGGGACAAGACGTCCGCTTCAGGAGCCATTGGTAATTACGACCAGACTTCAGCTGGTGCGGTGAAAGTGTTCAACTTCCTCACCACTCAGTCAAAGGACATCGGCACTTACGGGACCAACCCGCTGTGGCAGACCGTCGACGGCCCGTGGGCGCTTAATCAGTACCAGTCGGATGGTTATGTGCGGTTCAAGGCCAACCCGGGCTACTCGGGGCCAGATACTCATGCCATCGAGTACTTCGTAGAGGAGCCCTTTACCACTGACACGGCAGAGCTCAACGTATTGCGTTCAGGTAGCACGCTCGACTACGGGTACCTGCCGTTCCAGGACGCGGCGCAGTCCGGCGCACTCAAGTCGGAGGGTTACACGCAAACCGTCTGGAACGACTGGGGCATCACCTACTTCGTGTTCAATTTCCACAACCCCACGGTCGGGCCGATCTTCTCCCAGGTCTACTTCCGCCAGGCCATGCAGTCCCTCGTTGACGAGCAGGCCTTCATCAAAGGCCCGCTCAGCGGCTTCGCAGTTACCGACTATGGGCCGGTACCGGCCTCACCTTCCACGTTTGCCACATCCCTTGAAATCAAAGGCCCGTTCGCGTACAACCCCGGCAAGGCTGTGAGCATGCTCAAGTCGCACGGCTGGGACGTGAAGCCCAACGGAGTGTCCACTTGCGCCCGCCCGGGTACCGGGCCCACTCAATGTGGAGCGGGTATCAAGTCCGGGGCGAAGGCCGAGTTCAACCTCAACTACGACTCGGGTGACACGCCCGTTAGCGAGGAGATGCAAGGCCTCAAGTCCAACTTCGCGGCCGCGGGGATTGACATCAACCTGGGGACGGCGCCGTTCGACACGCTCATCGCCCAGGCTGCGCCGTGCAAGTCGTGCTCCTGGCAGATGACCAACTGGGGAGGGGGCTGGCTCTTCGGCGTCAACCCGTACCCTACTGGCGACCAAATTTTCGGGACCGGGTCGGGCTCGAACTTCTCCAACTACAGCAGCTCGACGGCTGACAATCTGATCAACCAAACCGTCCACGGTTCGGCAACGCTCGCCGCCTATCAGAATTACCTGGCTGAGCAAATCCCCGTGCTCTGGATGCCGCACTCCGCCTTTGCCGTCAGCGAGGTCAGTAGCAAGCTGCATGGTGCCATCCCCCAAAGCCCGATCCTGAGCCTCAACCCCGAGAACTGGACGCTCTCCAAGTAGGACCACCCAAGTGGGAAAATGCGACATTAAACTGTGATGGCCCAATCGCGTCGGCGCCGGTGGAGAAATAGGGCTTGACCGCCTATCTCCTCCGGCGGACGGGCCAGGCGCTCGTAGTGATCCTTTTTGTCACCGTGATCGTCTTTGGCCTCGAGCATTTGCTGCCGGGCGGGCCGGCGCGGGCCATCCTGGGCATCCACGCCACGCCAAGCAACATCGCCGCCTTCAACCGGCAGAACGGCCTCGACCGCCCGCTCCCGCAGCAGTACTGGACGTGGCTGACCCAGGTCGTACAAGGGAACTTCGGCTACTCGTACGTACTCAACCAGTCGGTCAGGTCCCTCCTGGCCCAGAGGCTCCCGAAAACCATCTTCCTGGCCGGAGTCGCCACTCTGGTTGCGTTGATGGTGGCGATACCGATAGGACTGCTCCAGGCTGCTCGACGTAACCGTCCCGATGACATCGCCGTAACCACCGTTGTGTTTACTCTCTACTCGACGCCGGCGTTCTGGTTAGCGATCCTTTTGATTGAGTTCCTGGCCGTGCGCAACCACATATTCCCGGCCGAGGCCCCCCAGGGGAATTTTGGCGCCGTTCTAAACAATTTGCCTGCGATGGTGTTGCCAGTCATGACGATCGCGCTGGTCATCATCGCCGCTTTCACCCGTTATATTCGGTCCGCGTCGCTCGACCAGCTGAGCCAGGATTACGTCCGCATGGCCCGCTCGAAAGGGGCTAGCCAGAAGCGCATCCTCTTCGGCCACGTTTTGCGCAATTCCATATCGCCGGTGGTCACGTTGCTCGGGGTGTACCTGCCGTTCATCCTTTCCGGCACGCTTATCTCCGAGGAGGTATTCAACTACCCGGGAGTAGGGCTGCTGTTCTTCGACGGCGCCACGAGCCAGGACTACCCGGTCTTGCTCGGCGTGATCCTGGTGGTGGCGGTAGCCAGCGTGGTTGGCTCGCTGCTGGCTGATATCGGTTACGCCATGCTCGATCCTCGTGTGCGCTATGCCGGGCGCGAGCGGGCCCGATGACGCCATCGATGACGACTATTGAAACTGGGGGGCCTGTTGCGAGCCCCACTACGAGGCCCCATTGACCGTTCAGGAACTCACCCTCGGCACCCAGGTGGAAGGAAGTGCGGCGACCGCCGATGAGGGCCGACGACGCGGCCGCGCCTACCTGTCCGCCTTCGCCGAGAACCGCCTGGCTGTGGCCGGCTTGATCATTATCATCGGGTTGCTTTTGTTCTGTTTCGTTGGGCCTCTTCTGTACCACACGAACCAGGTCACGACGAGGCTGGCAATGGAGAACCTCCCACCAGGTCGGGGCCGGCCCCTGGGCACCGACAACGTGGGCTACGACGTACTGGGCCGGTTGATGCTAGGCGGGCAGACTTCGCTCGAGGTCGCCTTCGGCGCGGCCGCGTTTGCCGTGGTACTCGGAGTCGTCTGGGGGGCAGTGGCCGGGTATTTCGGAGGGCTGCTCGACAGCCTGATGATGCGCATCGTCGATGCCTTCCTCTCCATCCCCGTTCTATTTCTGCTGCTGTTCCTGGCGACCGTCTGGCGGCCGAACGTGCTGATGCTCATCCTCGTCGTGGGCCTCGTTTCATGGCTGGTCCCCGCTCGTCTGGTGCGGGGCGAGACGCTGTCGTTGCGGACGCGAGAGTACGTCCAGGCGGCCAAGACGATGGGGGTCCGCTCCCCGACCATCATTTACCGCCATATCGTGACCAACAGCATCGGGACGATCATGGTGAACGCCACGTTCCAGATCGCCGACGCCATCCTGCTGGTGGCGGCGCTGTCGTTCTTGGGGCTGGGGATCCCGCCGCCCGCCGCCAACTGGGGTTCGATGCTCTCGGACGGCCTCAACTTTGTTTACTCCGGCTACTGGTGGTTGATCTACCCGGCCGGGATCGCCATAGTCGTGACAGTGGTGGCGTTCAACCTGGTCGGTGACGGCTTGAGCGACGCCCTGGGCGTGACGCGGCGGCGCCGGTGACAGCGTTCGAGGGCGGGAACACTACCAATAGCGAGGGGCCGGAGCCGGAGCCCGTGCTGGTGGTGGAGGACCTCAGCGTCGACATCGCCCTGCCCAAGAGCACGGTCCACGCCGTGGATAGCGTGTCGCTGACCATTGCCCCCGGAGAAAAAGTTGGGCTGGTAGGCGAGTCCGGCTGCGGCAAGTCGACCTTGGGCTCTGGCCATCGCCGGGTTGTTGCCCGAGAACGCCCATGTCAACGGGCGCATCAGCCTGGCCGGGCGCGAACTGGTGGGGCTCGATGAGGGTGCGCTCAGGCACGTTCGCGGTGCTGAAGTAGGGATCGTCTTTCAGGACCCGATGACCTCGCTAAACCCGACTAAGCGTATCGGTGTGCAGGTGGGCGAGGCGCTGCGCCTGCAGCGGGGAGCGAGCAAATCCGAAGCTCGCCGGGCGGCATTGGACATGCTGGACCTGGTTGGCCTGCCCCGGCCGGCCGACCAGTTCGAACGGTTCCCCCACGAGCTTTCAGGAGGAATGCGCCAGCGTGTCGTCATCGCGGCTGCGCTGATCTGCCAGCCAAAATTGCTGGTGGCAGACGAACCCACGACCGCCCTCGATGTCACCATCCAGGGCCAGATCCTGGAACTGTTCGACCGGCTGCGGAACACGCTGTCCATGGCCTTGCTGTTCATAACCCACGACATGGGCGTCGTCGCCGGCCACACTGAGCGGGTACTGGTCATGTACGCGGGCCGCGAGGCGGAGGTCGGGCGCACAGCAGACTTGTTCGGCCATCCCCGCCACCGCTACACCGAAGCGCTACTCGGTTCGGTCATCCGCATGGAGTCACCGTGGCGGACCGGGCTCAACTCGATCCCCGGCCGTCCGCCCGACCTTACGGCACCGCTAGCGGCCTGCCCTTTCGCCCCCCGCTGTGTGGCCGCCGACGGCCCTGCCAGACGGAACGCCCGGAGGCGTCCGGCAGTGACCGGCACCGATACTTCTGTCATCACCCAGGCGATAGCGCCGCCATGACGGACGAACCCGTCTTGAGCTCGGCGGCGGCGCCGACAGCCGAAGCAGGGGGTGGGGCCGGTGAGTGCCGACGCTCCTGGCCCATCCGTCCCGGGCAACGGAGCGCTAGCGGAGTTTGTCGGAGTAACAAAGCATTTCAGTGGGTCACGGCTTTGGGGCACGGGCGGTCCTCCCGTGCAAGCGGTGGCCGGCGTGGACCTGGCCATCCCGTCTGGCCGGACGATCGGTGTCGTGGGCGAGTCTGGCTGTGGGAAGTCGACTCTCGGCCGTCTCCTGGTCGGCCTCGAGCACCCGACCAGTGGACAAATCCGCGTGCGAGGAAGAGACCGCGGGTCACTTAGCCGGGAAGAGCGCAGAGCGGTTCGCTTCGACGTGCAGATGATGTTCCAGGACCCGTACGCCTCCCTCAACCCTCGCATGTCGGTCCTGCGCATCATTGAGGAACCTCTGCGGGCCCGGGGAGGCATGACCCACGCCGAGCGCCGGGCGAGGGTGACCATCCTCATGGGCGAGGTCGGGCTGTCAGCTAATCAGCTTGACCGGTTCCCGCATGAGCTGTCTGGCGGCCAGCGCCAGCGGGTGGGTTTGGCTCGGGCCCTGGCCACCAACGCCGCGCTGATAGTTGCCGATGAGCCAGTATCGGCTCTTGATGTCTCGGTCCGGTCCCAGATCCTGAAGTTGATGACCGCCCTCCAGGACGAACACGGCCTGGCCTACTTGATGATCTCCCACGATCTCGCCGTCGTGCGATGGATCGCAGACCACATTTTTGTTATGTACCTGGGCAAGATCGTGGAGTCGGGCAACCGGGACGACCTGTTCGAGCGGCCTGCGCACCATTACACAAAGGCGCTCATCGATGCCGTCCCGGAACCCGACCCGGCTCACCCCCCATCCGGAGCGCGGATAAGCGGTGAGCTGCCCTCGGCCGCCAACCCGCCGTCGGGGTGCCGGTTCCGGACCCGATGCCCTGCCGCCCAACCGATTTGCGCAGAAGAAGAGCCCGTCTTGCGCCCGTTCGGCGGTGAGCACCGCGCCGCATGCCATTTCCCGTTGACGGCGCCGGCCGTATTCATCCGGGGCCAACCCGACCTGGCGAACCCTCGCCATCCGTTTCCCGCTAACCCTGTAACAGTGGGCGCACAGAGAGAGGAGCCCTGGTTGTGACCCAACCTCGAAGAACGGCCACTATCACCGAACAGCGGTCCATCGACCTCAACAGCGACATGGGCGAAGCGTTCGGCGCCTACCGGATGGGGCCGGACGCCGAGCTGCTGCAGTTCGTCAGCAGTGCCAACGTCGCTTGCGGCTTTCACGCCGGCGACCCCCGTACGATGGACGCCACCGTGGCCGGCGCCGCCGCCGCCGGAGTGGCGATAGGTGCCCACGTGTCGTACCCCGACCTGGTCGGCTTCGGCCGGCGCCACATGAGGGTGGGTGCCGACGAGCTCATCACCGACATCCTCTACCAGATTGGGGCGCTGGAGGCTTTCTGTCGCCGGCATGGCACGGCCGTGCGCTACGTGAAACCGCACGGCGCGTTGTACAACGACCTGGTGGACGACGAGGCGATGGCCAGAACGCTGGCGGAGGCGGTCCTTGCTTATGGGGGCGGGCTCTCGGTATTGACGTTGCCGGGCAGTCCGGCGGCGGAGGTCCTTCAAAAAGCCGGGGTCCCGGTGGTGCTGGAGGCGTTCGCGGACCGCGCCTATACGCCTGCCGGTCGCCTTGTTTCCCGTAAAGAGGCGGGTTCTGTGATAACCGACCCAGCGGTGGTCGCCGACCGGGGACGGCGTCTGGCTCTCGGCCAGCCGATCGAGGCCTCGGACGGCCGGGCGCTCCACGTGCAGGCTGACTCGATCTGCGTCCATAGCGACACTCCCGGCTCCGTGGCGCTGGCCGCGGCACTGCGGGACGCGTTCAGGGCGGCCGGCGTCCAGGTCCGGGCCTTCTCATAATGGCGGCCATACCTCTGGACGACCAGGCCCGATCCGACCTGGCCACTCAGGTGGTGGCCGCGGCCAGTCGCGAGTACCCGCACATGCTTATACAGGAGTTGAACTCCGATGCCGACGTCGTGCCACCTAGGGTGCTAAACCCCAGCTTCTTCGGCAGCTACGACTGGCATTCGGCCGTCCACTCCCATTGGACGCTGGTCAGGTGCGTGACAGCGGGCCTACCGGGCGATGTCGCCGAAACGGTCATAAACGTGCTCGACGAACACCTTTCCGAACCGCGTCTCGCCGGCGAGCTGAACTTTTACGCTGGCCCCGGAGGGCGGGTAGCTGAGCGTCCGTACGGGTGGGCGTGGCTGGTCATGCTCCATGCCGAGTGCCGTCGCCTGGCCGGGTCGTCGGCCGACCCCTCGCTGGCCGGTGCCGGAGAGCGCTGGGCCACCGCGCTGGGACCGCTGAATACCTTGCTCCGTGGCCGTTTGGTGGATTACTTCTCCGCCGGGCTCGCTTTCGCCCTGCGAGCGGGAACACACGGGAACACCGCGTACTCGCTGCAGCTGTTACACCAAGCCGCAGGCGCAGCCGGAGACGAAGAGCTAGCGAGCGCGGTTTTGGCCGCCGGGCGCTATTGGTTCGAGGGCGATGACTCCTTGCCATGGTTTGTCCCGCCCTCGGGGAGCGACTTCCTCGACCCGTCGCTGGTCGAGGCGGCTTTCATGGCCGACGTTCTGGCCCCCGACGAATACGGCGCGTGGATGGCGCGGCTTTGCCCCGCGGGCATTGTCCCGGATTGGAGCCCGGCGCGCTTTATCCCGGACGGGGCGGACCCCTACACGGTCCACCTGGAAGGCCTGCATGTTTCGCGGGCCTGGTGCCTGGACCGGGTGGGCCGGGCCCTCGAACCAGGCTCGCCCCTCGCCACGGCCGCCTTGGCGGGCCGGGACGACCATCTGCAAGTAGTGGCGAAGATCGACCCCTTTGACGGCTTCAACCGCGCCCACTGGTTGCCGACCTACCTCGTGTACCTCGAGGGGTGGTTGGCCAACTCGCTCTAGGTCACCCCCAGGATCCTGACCAGCGTTTCCCAGGAGGGGAAGGCTGCCCGACCGTCCACTTGGGCTGATCCCGCGTCGTAGCACGACTATCAAGGAAGCCAACATCGGGCCAGCGAGCAGCAGCTTCGCTGAGAGGCTGTGGGCGCACTCACGCCGTCGAAGCCAGAGCATCGCTGCATGCCGCTCGCGTCATCTCCTGTTCAGTGCGTCCTCAGCCTCTCACGCCACAGCATAGCACCTTAACCGCTCGTGGTACGATAGAGAAGCGCGCTACCAACAAGGCGGGCCTCTCGTCGCCTTGAGAGAACTGGCCGCCCCATTTGGCCCGCGTGGGCAGAGCACTCGGGACAGGAGGGCCTAGAGGGACCGCAAAGGCGTAAGCCCTTCCTCCCGAAAGCGCCTGAGCTCTTCGCGGTGCAGCGTGGATAGGGCGGCCAGTTTTGCGTCGCCGAGCTTGGTGAGCACCAGGCGCTGCCGGCGATGGTCGTTTGTATCGGGCATCCTGCGCACGAGCCCGCCGGACTCCGCACGATTGACTAGTTCGACGGCCGAGTGGTGGCGCAGCTTCATCCAATCGGCGACGTCGCCAATGGTGGGAGCCTCGTCGCTGTCAGCGCCCCGAATGGCCAGCAGGAGCTGGTGCTGGGACGGGGTCAGACCGGCGTCCCGAGCCGCTTCCTCCGAGAAGTACAAGAAGGACCGTAGAGCACGGCGAAACTGGGCCAGAGCCCGGTACTCGGAATCCGTTACCGGTCCGCCACGGGTGCCGGTCTGAGTCGATGTAGCCATGATCCTCCTTGAGTCAGATGACCATAATGCCAGCGGTACGTCCGCTACGAGGTGGAGGCCAGGTGGAGGTTCGGACGTCAGGTAAGGTTTTTCGCCTTACAAACCAAGGATCACTGTCGCCCACTGCGTCGTGCCAGTTCACATGCTCTCGGCCCCGGCCCAGGTCAGGCGGTCCACCGCCCATTCGGATTCCGTCGATTATCGACCTATTTTCACCAGGGTCGCCGGCCGCACCGCGGCGAGCCCGAAGGCGTGCCGCCACTGCCAGCCCTACCCCGCCTGACGGGCAACCTGGCTCGTCACACTCCAGAACGACATGTTCAGGCGCCCGGACGGCTGTTCGCGCCCCCTCCATCTCCCGTATCACGATCAATCTTGATACGACGCATGTACGGGCGACCGGGCCTGAGGTCCAAGCAGGACGGAGGCGCGAGCAGGCTGGCTATCGTCGGCCTATCGGAGGTTGAGGTGGCATCCGGCTTGGGCGATGCCCGTCTTGGCGCCACCCGGTACCGACCGCGTCGGCGCCAGCGAGTACTTCCTCTACGGGCAAACCACGTCCGGCCGCGGCACCCACGTCTGGACCACTTACCAGTGCCTTACCAGTGCGGCTCCACGACACGATCTAACTAGCTAGCTGAGGGGAGCCCGCCGAAGGCTTTCTGGCGGAAGAGGACCGCGCCCGTAGAGGCCCGCAGCCACGCATGAGGCGACCAAACGGTAACGGGTGGGCGCGACAGCAGGTCTCGGGGTGGCAACGCCCGGCCCGAGGCGCACATCGTCCTCCCACCGATCCATGTGAAGAAAAT
>CAWJSS010000008.1:0-647745 GCA_963845605.1 uncultured Acidimicrobiaceae bacterium | reverse complement strand
CTATCAACGCCACTCCTGCGCAGCTGGCAGACGTCAACTACAACTCGGACGGCCTTGTCCCCGCCATCGTGCAGGAGGAGGGCACCGGCGAGGTGCTCATGATGGCGTGGATGAACGAGGAGGTGCTGCGAGAGACGCTCGAGTCCGGGCGCACCGTTTTCTGGTCGCGAAGCCGTCAGTCCCGCTGGCGCAAGGGCGACACCTCCGGGGACCGACAGTGGGTCCGGGCCGCCTACTACGACTGCGACGGCGACACGTTGCTGCTCGTCGTCGCGCAAGAGGGGGCGGGTGCTTGCCACACAGGCGAGCGAACGTGCTTCTTCCGCCGCTTCGGGACAGACGGCGCCAGCTCGGCCGGACAGCTGTGAGCGGGCGCCAGTGAGAAGGCGCCAGTGAGAAGGCGCCAGTGAGAAGGTGCCAGTGAAAAGGCGCCTGAGCAAGGCCGGTGAGCCGGGAACGTGAACCGGTGGGCACCACAAGCTCAGGGGGTGCACCCCAACAGAGAAGAGTTCGCAGCGCTGGCCCGGGACTGGACCATCGTGCCCGTGTGGTGCGAGTTGCTGGCGGACTTGACTACGCCTGTGGCCGCTTACGCACGACTGGTGCGGGGCGAGCCAGGATTTGTCCTCGAGTCCGTCGAGCACGCAGGCACGTGGGGACGGTGGTCGTTCATAGGCCGTCGGCCGTCGGCCACCATGACCCTGCGACACGGCCGGGTCTCAGTGGAGGGGCCCGTCCCCGTCGATGTCCCGGTGGACCGCGGGATCCTGGCCGCCATAGAGGCCGTGCTTTCTCATTACCGGGCACCGTCGTTGCCCGGGCTGCCGCCGCTGCATGGGGGCGTGGTCGGGTACCTGGGCTACGACGTCGTGCGCGAGGTGGAGCGACTACCCCACGCCCCTCCCGACGAGCTCGGTTATCCCGACGCCGTCATGGCGGTAGTGGGCCAGGTGGCTGCCTACGACGCGTGGCGTCAGCGGGTGACCCTGGTCGACGCCGTGCCAGTACCGGCTAGAGCCACTAGCGAGGAAATCTACGACCTCTATGACCAGGCCGTGGCTCGTTTGGAGGAGTTCGCCGCCGAGGGGGCTAAACCCATCGACGAGCCTGTTATCGAGCCACCGGAGCGGGACGACCAGTTGCCGCCGGCCGTTAGGCGCACATCGCCTGAGCTGTACGCCGCCGCCGTCGAAGCGGCCCGGGAGTACATCTATGCCGGTGACATTTTCCAGGTCGTGCTGGCCCAGAGGTTCGAACTTGAACTCGGGGCAGAGCCGCTCGACCTCTACCGGTCGCTACGACAGGTAAACCCGAGCCCCTATATGTACCTGTTGCAGTACCCGGAGTTGGCGGTGGTCGGGTCGTCGCCCGAACCGATGGTCCGCGTCCGGGACGGGCGCGTCATTTCCCGCCCGATCGCCGGGACCCGGCGCCGGGGCCGGACCGACGCCGACGACCGTCGCCTCGCGGCCGAGCTGTCGGAACACCCAAAGGAGCGCGCCGAGCACGTCATGCTGGTGGATCTGGCCCGCAACGACGTGGGTAAGGTGGTGTTGTTCGGCTCGGAGACGGTCGATGAGCTGATGACCCTGGAACGGTACAGCCACGTCATGCACCTGACCTCGCAAGTCTCGGGACAATTACGGCCCGGGTTGGGGCCGGTAGACGTCCTGAGGGCGACTTTGCCGGCCGGCACGGTCTCGGGGGCTCCCAAAGTGCGGGCCATGGAAATAATCGACGAGCTCGAACCAGCCCGGCGCGGGCCATATGCAGGCGTCGTCGGGTATATCGATTTCTCCGGGAACGTGGACACCGCTATCGCCATACGCACCATGCTCGTGGGCGCGGACGGGCGGGCGAGCGTCGAGGCGGGGGCGGGCATAGTGGCCGATAGCATCGCCGAAACCGAAGACCTTGAATGTCGCAATAAGGCGGCCGCCTTGCTGGCAGCGGTCCCCGGGGCACGCCGGATAGCGGCCGCGCGCGCCGCAAACCACGTCGCCGGCACACAACGGGTTGGCGTTGGAGGTCCAACGGCGGGTGGTGCAGCGTGAGCGTCGAAACCGGCTATTTCGCCCTTCGCGAGGGCACCGGCGCTCTCGAGGTCAGCCGCGATGTTGTCAAAGTATTTGGGCCCGATGCGGAGAAGTACCTCCAGGGCCAGACCAGCCAAGACATTGCCGCGCTGGCGCCGGGAGGATCGGCCTGGGCGCTCGTGCTGCAACCTCAGGGCAAGCTTGACGTGTTTGTGCGGGTCTCCAAAGTGGCCCTGGATGAATTCCTCCTCGACGCCGATGCCGGCATGGGCGCTGCTCTCGTGGCCCGGCTCAGCCGGTTCAAACTGCGGACCAAGGTGGAGATCGAACCGCTGGCGTGGCGAGTGGTGGCTGTAAGGGGCCCGGGCGCCAGCCGGGGGCCGGCCACACCCGGGACGGGAGCTGCGGTTGCGGCCCGGTTCGAATGGGGTGGCCTAAGCGGATATGACCTGCTGGCCCCGGATCCGGCCCTGCCACTGCCGGGCGAAGCCACTGTCGTGGAGGTGGAGGCGTACGAGGCCGCACTGGTGGAGTCCGGTTTTCCTCGTCATGGGCGCGAGCTCGACGACCGGACCATCCCGGCCGAAGCCGGTCTGGTCGAGGCGGCCGTGAGTTTTACGAAGGGTTGCTATACCGGCCAGGAACTCGTGGCCCGGATCGACTCGCGAGGGAGCAACGTACCGCGGCACCTGCGCGGCCTGCGGCTTTCGGCGCGGCCAGCGCGGGGTCCGGCCTGTACTTGCAGGCGGCTGATACCTCGAAAGCGCTGGGCCGGCTCACGAGCGTCGCGCTATCTCCCCGGCTCGGGTGGGTAGCTTTGGGCTATGTCGCCCGGGCCGTCGAAGTGGGTTCGAGTGTCGTAGTCCGGAGTGAAAACGGTGAGGATGAGAGCGAGGCTGGAGTAGAGCTACTACCGCTCACATGACTGAAGTCATCGAAGGGCGGTAGCCATCGAAGGGCAGGCGGCCACCCTCAAAAGACCAACCCTCAAACGACAGGGCCTCGACCTGGCCGCCGTCGGTCCTCGCCGTGCCGTCGACGCCATGGCCATGTACGGGTTCGTGGCCCTCGGGATCCCAGATGGCATGATCGGCACGGCCTGGCCGGCGCTGCGCAAAGGTTTTGACGTGCCCCTGGACGGGCTCGGGGTCATCTTGCTCCTCGGCACCGCCGGGGCCGTTTGCAGCTCCTCGGTATCCGGGGTGGTGCTCGCTCGCTTCGGGTTGAGGCCCACCGTCATGCTGGCCGGTACGATCGCCGCCCTTGGCTCTCTGGCGGCAGCCCTGTCGCCGGCGTTCTGGACGTTCCTTGTGGCCGCCACAGCCTTAGGCGTAGCCACGGGCTTGCTGGACAGCTCGCTCAATACGGCGGTGGCTTTGTCAGGCCGTAACCGGTTGCTGAACGCCCTCCATGGTTTCTACGGCGTCGGCACCACCATCGGCCCGCTGGTCGTTACCGCCGCCATCTTGGCCGTCTCCTGGCGGCCTGCGTACGGGGTGCTACTGGTGGCCGAAACGGGTCTGGTGGTCGGCTGGTGGGCTGTGGGCCGGTATGGCCGCCGGACGGGGTGGTTGCCCTCACTCTGGTCAGGTTTGCCCTGGCCGCTCCGCGCCGGCCCTTGCCGCAACGGCTCGTGGTCAACCTGGGCTGCGCCATCGCCATAATGGGCGCCGTTTTTGTCTGGTGGCGACCGGCTCCGACCGTCGCCATCCTGGGGTTGGTAGTGATCGGTGGTGGCCTCGCCGGCGTGTTCCCGGCCCTGGTGGCCTTAACCCCGGGAAGGGTGGGCGAAGAAATGGCCCGCCACGTGATCGGCTGGCAGATCGGGGCGGCCAGCGTAGGCGGGGCCGCCATCTCGGCCACCTTCGGGGCTGTTTTCCAGCACTATGGGCTGGATTACTTCGGGCCGGCGCTCGTCATCACGGCCGCGCTGACACTGGCCGGCGTATTGGCCCTCGAACGCGTGGCGCGACCCGCTACGTCGATGATTGTGGCCATCTGATCTGCTCCTTGGTACCGGGTTGTCCCACGCGCGGGAAGATTCACGCCGGTTTTGCGCCAGGACCCGGCCCCACTGGCTGGGCCCGGCTGGCGTTGCGCCTATTCCGCGCTGATCGCCCACCGGACGGTCACGGACTGACCTGGCCCCAGCTTGATAAGCCCGATGCCGTTGTTGAACGAGTCTGGCGGGCAGGTGCAGGGTTCGATGGCCAGGCCGTGCCGGCGCCGCGCCGGCAACGTATCGCCGCTGAAGATCTGCAGGAAGCTTATGGGCTCGTCGTATTTACAAGTGATGGAAATACTGCCGTCTGCTGAACGAAAATTGGCCGCCGCCCGACCATCCTCGTCTCTGGCCAGGTCCGTCAGCGTAACGTCGTACTCGGTACTGCCCACCGTCCTCGGCTGGCGGAAGTCGAAAGCAGTGCCGTCCACGGGCTCGGCGGGTGGTCTCGGGCTGAGGTCGGCATTCGTCTCGAAGTAGCTGGCGGCGCGGATGTGCAGCACCGAGTCGTCCACGATGCCGGCGCCGGTCCTGAAATAGGGATGGGCGCCGCAGCCGAAGGGGGCCGTTTGTGCCCCCGTGTTCGTGGCCGTGGTTGCAATTTCCAGTGCGCCGTCGTTCAGGTGGTACGACTGCTCGAACGCGAGCGGGAACGGGTAACCGGGTTGCGCCAATAAGAGATAAGAAAGAGTGACCTTGTTCCCCAGGTGTTCCTTTACGTCCCAGGCGGACCAGTGGGTAAAGCCGTGGATGGCAGACCGGTGGACGAAGTCGTTGACGGGGAGCTGGTAATTCTGTCCTGCGAACTGGTACGTCGCGTCGCGGACCCGTCCCGGCCATGGGAGCAGCAACTGCCCGTGGCCACCTCCGCCCGTGTAACCGTCGGCGTTGACGGTCTCGAGCAAGTCGGTGCCCGCCCATCGCACCTTGAACAGGTTGGCGCCTTGCTCGGTGACGATGGCCTCACGGTCACCTTCCCTGATCTCGAAAAACCGACCGGCGCGGCCCAACGCCTGGGAGGGTGTCGGGGTCATGCCGGATACCGTAGCGCAACCGGTCTTCTCGACACGCGGGGCCTTCATTGGTTCCGGATAGGGTCGTCTCTGTGACGGCGTACTCAACCCGAGTTGGCCAATTGGACCAAGCCGAAGGCGAGAGGCCGGACTGGCCTGGCGGCGCGAACGAGGCGGGCCAGCCTTTGTCGCTTGACCCGCCGACAGGCTGGCTGGACGAGCTGGTATGCGACGCCCTGGCCATTAGGTGCCCGTCCCGCCAGCACCTCGTGGCCGTCCTGCGTTCGACAGACCCCCAATTGCTCGATGTCGTAGCGGCGGCGGCGCGCGTGCGCCGGGCCTTCTTCGGCAATCGCGTGAAACTGAACTACCTGGTGAACATGAAGAGCGGGCTCTGCCCCGAAGATTGCTCTTATTGCTCCCAGCGAAGGGGATCCCAAGCGGGAGTGCTCAAGTACAACTGGGTGAGCCCAGAGGAAGCGGCCGGCGAGGCCGACGTGGCCGCCGAACGCGGCGCCCGCCGGATCTGCCTGGTGGCCAGCGGACGGGGCCCAGGCGAGCGGGACATCGACCGGGTGACGGCCGCCGTCCAGGCCATCAGGTCCAGGCGGCCGGGACTCGAGATCTGCACGTGCCTTGGCCTGCTCGATGAGCGACAAGCGGCCCGGTTGAAGGAGGCGGGAGCCGACGCCTACAACCACAACCTCAATACGGCACCAACGTTTTATGGACGAATCTGCACCACCCACACCTTTGAGGACAGGACCGAGACGGTCCGGCGGGCGTCTGCGGCGGGTCTTTCGCCGTGCTCTGGCGTGATCGTGGGCATGGGGGAGACCGACGAGGAATTGGTGGACGTCGCCTTTGCCCTGCGAGAGCTGAAGCCCGATTCTGTCCCTGTCAATTTCCTTATGCCTTTTGAAGGTACGCCTCTTGGCGGCCATTTCGACCTGACGCCAGCCCATTGCCTGCGTGTGCTGGCGATGTTCCGTTTTGTTTTCCCGGACGCGGAAGTGCGCATTGCTGGTGGGCGGGAGATGCACTTGCGCAGCCTTCAGGCGCTAGGTCTTCACATTGCCAACTCGATCTTCCTCGGCGACTACCTCACCTCGGAAGGCGCCCCCGGGTCGTCCGATCTCCAGATGATCGCCGATGCCGGGTTCGTACTCGAGGGCGCTCCATCGGGGGCCGGGCCGGCTCTCGTCCCCGCGCCACCCAAAATCCCGGTCGTTCGCCGCCGGGGGGCGGGCACGGACTTACCAGGGAATAGCTGACCCAGCTGACGATCGCGCCCCACGGCCACGTCTAACCCCGACGTCGAGGGACGGTCTGCAAGCCGGCGGGAGCTGATCAGGACGCCGGCGCAGCTACGCCCGGCGCGGACCGAGACGGTGCGGGTGTTGGCGGAACAGCTACTTCTTTGGCCGCGGCGGAAGTGACCTGCGTAGCCGGTGACGGGGCTGGTACGGCGGTTATGGGCCTCGGGCCTCGGGCGCGTCGCTGGGCCGCTTGCAGCACGATGACGAACCGGGTGCCGCCGGCCGGACCTATGGGGGACTCGGCGCGCACAGTACCACCCATGGCACTGACCAATTCGTCCACGATGGCCAGCCCGAGCCCGGAGCTGACCTTGCGGTCAGCGGGCAGGCGGGACTGGTAGAGCCGCTCGAAGACGCGTTCGAGGTCCTGGGGCGGGATCCCCGGCCCATCATCCTCCACCAGCACCGTGGGCTGGCCCCCGTCAAACCGCCCCGTCTTCACCACGACCCGGGAGGTGGCGTACTTCAAGGCGTTTTCGACGACGTTGGCGACCACCTGGCCGAGGCGGTCCGGGTCGGCGTCGCAGAACACCTCCCCTGGGGGTGAGGTTTCGATCGATATGTCCAGCCCCTGCTCGGCTGCGGCGGGAGTGAACGCCCGGGTCGACTCCGTCACCACTTTGGAGAGGTCGACGGGCCCACAGTGGAGGCTGAAGGCGCCCGACTCCAGTTTCGCCAGTTCGAGCAGGTCGCTGACCAGGCGCTCTAGCCGCCGGGCCTCCGAGCTGATAACCCCGGCTGCGTACTGGACGTCGTCGGTGGCACCGTCGGAGATGGCCTCGGCAAAGCCGCGGACGGACGTGAGGGGGGTGCGCAGGTCGTGGGACACCGACATCAGGAACTGCCTTTGCACCCCCTGGGCCTTGGCCAGGCTGTCGGCCATCTGGTTAACCGAGTTGGCCAGAGACACCAGCTCCGGGCCCTCCCGCTCAGGGACAGGGACCCTGGCCTCCAGGTCGCCCCTGGCAATTCGACGGGTCACCCCTTCGGTCTGCAGAAGGGGCCGGGCAATGCGACGACCGAGCCGGATGGCGGCGATGAGCGCGATGACGATCGTCGCCGCCGAGGCAATGGCGAACCACAGGGCGGCCGCCCCCACACCAGCCGGTGCATTGCGGGTGAGCACAACGACGAGGTTGATGGACTGGCCGTTGGCGATCGGCACGGGCCTGGGGACCAACACGGCCGCCCACGCCAACCGACCCCGGTGGCCGCTTACGGGTTGGTCGTTGAAGAGCTGCTGCGTCTCGACATTGCTCACGCTGAGGGCGCTGGGCAGCGTGACGGCCTTGTCGGTCCCGATCGGTTCGTTCACGTCGAGCGGGTTGTAGAACGAGCCATTGTTGCTGATCCCGACCACAGCCTCCCCTTGTAGCTGCAACGGGGCTTTCAAGACGCTCAGCGTGCTGCGCAGGACGGCCAGAGAGTCGTGGCGCTTTCCGGTCGTGGCCGCTTCCTCTACCCCTTGGGCCAGCTGCTTGGCCTCCGACACAAGCTCCGACTGCGTTTGCTGGACGCTGTTGAGGTCGCTCAAGCCGAGCGTAGCCAGGCCGGCGAACACCAGCGCGCCGACGACCATGGCCACCATGGTCAGGCTCAAGCGTCGGCGCATATATAACCCTTACCCGAGGCGGTAGCCCATACCCCAGACCGTGCCGAGCGGGAGGGCGTCGCCGAGCTTCTTTCGCAGCTGGCGCACATGGGCGTCGACCGTGCGGTCGTCGCCGTACCAACCGGGGCCCCATACTCCATCGAGCAGCTGCTGGCGGGACAATGCCCTCCCGGGCCGCTCGGCCAGGAACTGCAGGAGCTGGAACTCCTTTGATGCCAGCGCTACGACCTCTCCGTCCAGCCGGGCTTCCCGGCGGACGAGGTCGACCTCGACCCGGCCCGCCATCAAGACCTCGCTGCGGCCGGACGACCCGTCCGAGCGGCGGAGGATGGCTTTGACCCGGGCCACCAGCTCTCGCGGCGAGAACGGTTTGGTCACGTAGTCGTCAGCCCCGAGCTCCAGGCCAAGAACGCGGTCGAGCTCACTGTCCCGGGCCGTCAACATCAGGACGGGCAATGAATGCTTGGCGCGAAGTTGCTGGCACACCTCCATGCCGTCGATCCCGCCCGGCAGGCCGATGTCGAGGATCGCCATTCGGGGCCGCTCCCGCTCGATCGCCGCCAGGCCGGCCTCACCCGTGCCCGCCTGGATTACCCTGAACCCCTCCCGCCGAAGGTACATGTCAACCAGGTCGGCAATGTGGCTGTCGTCCTCGATGACGACGACGGTGCCCTGCTCGTTTGGCATACAGCCAGCATGCCTTATAGCTGTGAGGCTTTGGTGAAGCCCCGGGACCAGGAGATCCTGGGGCTACGCTTGTCCCCGGTGGCCACTTACCTGGACAAGATCCTCGCCGCTCACCGCGACGCTGCTGGCCAGGACAGACGCGATCTCGCCCAGCTCATGGCGGAGGCTCAGCACCGTCCACCGCCGCGCCCTTTCAAGGTGGCTTTGCAGTCCGCCCCGGGACGTAGCCGTTATCGCGGAGGTAAAGCGACGCAGCCCTTCGAAGGGGCCGCTGGCCCCGGACCTGGTGCCAGGGATCGTGGCCAAGGCCTACGCCGGGGCGGGCGCTGCGGGCCTGTCCGTACTGACTGACCAGGAGTTTTTTGGCGGTTCGGCCGACGATCTGGCGGAGGCTCGGGCCGCCGTGGACCTCCCGGTGCTGCGCAAAGACTTCACGGTTTGTGCAGTGGACGTCTGCGACGCCCGACTAATGGGAGCAGATGCGGTGCTCCTGATCGTCGGGGCGCTTTCCGCCTCCGAGTTGGAGGAGTTCCTGGGCCTGTCGCGGCGTCTCGGGCTCGATGCGCTCGTGGAAGTGCACGATGAAACCGAGGCGGAGGCGGCGCTAGCGGCCGGGGCCGACATGATCGGCGTGAACCAGCGCGACCTGGTCACGTTCCAGGTTGATACCGATCGGGCGGTGAGGGTGGCGGCCAAACTGCCCGAAGGTGTGGTGCGAGTGGCCGAGTCGGGGATCCGTTCATATGACGACGTCCGCCGCCTGGCCGATGCCGGCTTCGACGCCGTCCTGGTCGGCGAGGCCCTCGTGACATCTGCCGACCCCGGTGCGGCTCTGGCCGCCCTGCGCGGTGCCGAGGGGCCTTAAACGGTGCTGATCAAGATCTGCGGCACGACGTCCGAGGACGACGCCCTACTGGCCGTGGCTATGGGAGCGAACGCTATCGGTTTCGTTTTCGCCCCGTCTCCCCGCCAAATATCGCCTCAGCGAGTGGCCGACATCGTCAAGCGTCTACCCCGTGAAGACATACTCACGGTGGGTGTGTTCCGGGACCACGCCCCCCGGCGGGTGGTCGAAGTGGTCTATGAAGCGGGCTTGCAAGCGGCCCAGTTGCACGGCCGTGAGACCCCGGAGGAGACCGTCTGGGTTCGCGAGAGGGTACCGATGGTCATAAAGGCGTTCCCAGCGGGTGACCCCCGGGTGGCTCGGGCGAGCGAGTACGGCGCAGACGCGGTCCTGCTCGACGCGGCCAACCCCGGCTCGGGGGATGTCTTTGATTGGGCGCTGGCGGGTGACCTGCCTGAGGGGCAAAGGCTGGTAATAGCTGGTGGCCTGCACGCCGGCAATGTGGCCGCTGCGGTGTCGAAGGTCAGACCGTGGGGCGTCGACGTGACTTCGGGGGTCGAGGCGTCCCCGGGTGTCAAAGATCCCATGAAAGTGAAGTCGTTCGTAGAGGCGGCCAAGCGGGCCGAGGTGGAGGTAGCTCAGGCGACGGCCACCCTCTCCCAGGGCACGTTCGACGGGCCTTATGACTGGGCTGAGGACGAGCACTATTGAGCTCTGACACCTTGATGGGAGAACCGGCCTCAGACGGGCGTTTTGGCCACTTCGGTGGTCGCTTCGTCCCCGAGGCGCTGGTGCCTGCGTGCCATGACCTGGAACGGGACTTCCGGGCCGCCTGGGCCAACCCGGGTTTCAAGCAGCGCTACAACGACCTGCTGCGTGACTACGCCGGACGGCCCAGCGTATTAACCGAATGCGCCAACCTGTCGCAGGAACTCGGTGTGCGCGTCTTGCTGAAACGCGAGGACCTCAACCACACCGGCAGCCACAAGATCAACAACGTAATTGGCCAGGGTCTCCTCACCCTCGATATGGGCAAGCGGCGACTCGTGGCCGAAACCGGGGCAGGCCAGCACGGGGTGGCTACCGCCACTGCGGCCGCCCTCTTCGGCCTCGAGTGCGTCGTCTACATGGGTGAGGTGGACATGTCGCGCCAAGAGCTCAACGTGTTCCGCATGCGACTGCTCGGAGCCGAAGTGAGGCCGGTAAGTTCCGGTAGCCGCACCCTGAAAGACGCGGTCAACGAGGCACTTCGGGACTGGGTGGCCACAGTGGAATCCACTCATTACTGCCTCGGATTTGTCATGGGCCCGCACCCGTTCCCGTGGATGGTGCGCGAGTTCCAGGCCGTGATCGGGATTGAGGCCGAGGCCCAGTGTCAGCAGCTACTCGGCACGGCCCCCGACTACGTCGTCGCCTGCGTGGGGGGAGGCAGTAATGCCGCCGGCACGTTCGCGGGATTTGTACGCACTCCCGCTCAGCTCGTGGGCGTAGAAGCGGCCGGCGGGGCGGCGCTGGGGCCAAAGGGCGTCCCCGGGGTGCTGCACGGCATGAGGTCGTACCTGCTGCAGGATGAGTTTGGCCAGATCCTCGAGGCGACGTCGATATCGGCCGGCCTCGACTACCCCGGGATTGGCCCCGAGCACGCCCATCTGGCCGAGGTGGGCCGCGCCCGTTACGTGTCGGCGACCGACGAGGAAGTCCTCCAGGCTCTGAGCCTGCTAGCCCGTACTGAGGGCATTATCCCTGCCCTCGAGCCCGCCCACGCTTTGGCGTGGGTGGTGAGGGCGGCCCGGGCGGGCGAGATCCCCGCCGGCTCCAGCGTCCTCCTAACGATGTCAGGGCGAGGGGACAAGGACGCCGAGCATGTAATGAGGCTGATGAGCGGAGAGGCTCCATGAAGCCAGGCCAGATCAACGGTGCCCCGGTCGAGAGCTCGCTGCGGGCGGCGCGGGACAAGGGGCGCAAGTTACTGGTCCCCTACGTCACCGGGGGATTGAGCGAGGAATGGCCGACCATACTGCTGGCCATGGCAGAGGCGGGGGCCGATGCCGTCGAGGTGGGGTTGCCGTTCTCCGACCCGATGATGGACGGGCCGACGATACAAGAAGCTTCCCAGCGCGCTCTCGAGCGAGGGACGACGCCGGCTTCTGTCCTGGCGCAGCTTCGGGCGGTCGAGCCCTCGGTCCCGCTCCTGGTGATGACGTATTGCAACCTCGTGTTCAGGGCGGGCACGAAGCGGTTTGCCAGCGAGCTGGCCGGCGCCGGCGTCAGGGGGGCGATCGTGCCCGACCTACCCCTCGAGGAGTCGCGGGAATGGGAGGAGTCCGCCGCCGGCGAGCACGTCGAAACCGTCCTGCTGGTCGCACCCGTAACGCCGGACGAACGCCTGTCGGCCATTTGCGAGCGATCTCACGGTTTTGTGTACGGGGTCAACCTGATGGGCGTGACGGGCGAACGACAGGATCTGGCGGTGACCTCCTCGGTGCTGGCCAAGCGCATGAAAGCGGTGACTGACAAGCCCGTAATCATGGGGCTAGGCATTTCCGGCCCCGCTCAGGCGGTGGCGGCTTCCGAGCACTCCGATGGGGTTGTCGTGGGCTCGGCCTTGATGCGGGCGGCGCTGGACGGCGACTCTCCCGATCAGATCGCCGAGCGAGTGGGGGCCATTCGGGCGGCGCTCGACCGAGGTTGACGGGGCACAGAGGGCGGCACCGCTCCAGCCGTTGGGAGCCGTAGCCCGACCGTTAGCGGCCCCGCCTTTATGGGACGCCGCCTTTATAGAGAGTGCTGATCGACGTCGATTTGGGTCGAGTTTCGGCGCGCTACCTCGCTCTTGGCGTGTTTGTGGCAGGAATCGAACAGGAATCGCGCCGAAACTAGGTTGGCGTGCCGAAAGGCGCCCCGCTCGAGCCCGGACCGGGCCCGCCTCAATCACTCACGGTTAGCCGCCCTTCCCGCCCTTCCGCCCGTCATGGGACCCAGGGGTCTTGCTGTTCCCGAGGTCATGCGGGCGGCAATGGCCAGGCGCTGTCTCGAATCCCCGCCAAGTCACGGGGCTGGGGAACGAAGTGGGGAACTTGCGGGGGAAGCGCCAGTGCAGCCTGGGCGCCATGACCCTGGTGCCTTCTGATCCTCACACGAGTTCGATGGACGTCGCCGCCATCTTCGCCGGCCTGCAGCGCGATTGGGAAAGGATCACGGGGCGTCCAGAGATGAAGGCCCGCTTTCAGGAATGGGCCATCGCAGAACCAGCACTGGAGCGCTGCTCGGGCGCAAACGGGATAGTCCGGTCGGTCCGCTGGCAAGGACGGCGGCCGACGGACGAAGGGCCCGGGTGATGACGGCGTTGCAGCGGCGAGCGGCCGATCCTCTGGCCGCCCGCACGCTCCTGCAGGCCTTGATCCCGCGCATCCGCGCCGAAAAGGTTCTGGTCCCCAAGTACGGGCACGGTATTGATGAGGCCTGGCAACGGCCTGCGGACACGGTGGCGGACCTGGTGGCCGAGTGTTTTGTGGCGGTGAAGCGCCATGCGGGCGAGGACAGGGACGACGTTGCCCGCCTCGTCCTGCAGGAAGCCACCAGGAAATTGCGGTGGGCTCGCCAAGTTCAAAGGCGGTACCACCTGCGGACGGCCCTGTTGCTGCCGGACCACCCAGGTGACGCCGCCGCTGACCTCTCGGCTGCCCGGTCACCGGCCGAATGGTTGGCGGCTGCCCTTATGGACGCCGTTCGTTCGAAACACTTGAGCAAGGGCGAGGCCCGACTTGTGTACGGGGCTCGGGTTGAAGGCCTGCCCGCGAGTGAGGTCGGCCGTCGCGTGGGGATGCCCCCGAAAGCGGTTTATTACGCCTTGGCCCAAGCCGAACGCACGCTCATCTGGAGGGCGGCGTGACCCCCACGGGGGCGGGACTGCCGAGCCTTGCGGTCCTACTCGTGCTCATCGTTGTCGTGGGCGTCGCGGCTACGGTACTGGCCGTCCTGCGCCGGGCGGCCCGGAGCAAGCGCACCGGGCCGCTTCCTACGGGAAGCCTCTGGCGGCGCCGGCTTGCGGCGCCAGCTGGTTGGGCGAACTGGCCCCGGCTGCGGCGGCCGGGAAGCGCCGTCGCTTCGTCGCCGTGGCGCTCGGTCCACGCCGCGGGCTTCATTGGCAGCACCGCGTTGGCCGATCGAAGGGACCGCAATGGTTTCGCCAGCGCTGGCCACCTGCGTCAAGAGGCTTCGGTAGCCGCTGCTAGGCGGCGTGCACCCTATACCCGCCCGTCCCTGGCCGTGCGCACCAAACGGCCGGAGGCAGCAGAAGTCGGCTACCCATTGGGCCGCACGTACCGCGGCTTTGGAAGAGGCATGTGGCTGTGGCCGAGTTGGGAGGCCTCGCTGCGCCTTGTAGCGCCCCCTGGCGAAGGCAAAACCTTCAGGGCGCTTCTCCCGATCCTGCGCCAGCACACGGGACCGGCCGTAGCCACGTCCACCAAACCCGACCTTTACGAACTGAGCGCCATGGTTCGGCAACGTCTAGGGCCGGTATTTGCGCTCGACCCCGACCTGCTCGCCCCGGCGGCGCATCCCGCCCGCTGGTCGCCGGTGGCGGGGTGTGAAAGAAGCGAGGTTGCGGAGCGTCGGGCCACCGCACTTGTGACCGCCGCCGGCGACGAAGAGAACGGGCAAAATGGCGCCTTTTTCCGTGACTCGGCGCGTGACGTCTTGAAGGCCTACCTGCATGCCGCCGCCCTCGAGGGTTTGGACATCCGGGCGGTGCTGGATTGGTCGCGCCGTCCTGAGGACCTAACCCCGGTGGACATACTCATGGCGTCTCCGTGGGCCGCGCCTGGGTGGGCGGACGTCGTTACCCTTCACACCAGCGGGGCGGCCGAGACCACGTCTGGCGTGCTTCGGTACGTGGCCCGGGCTCTGGCTTGCTTCAGCCATGAGCGGGTGGTTGACGTGTGCTGCCCCGATCCGGGAGACGAGCTCGACATCGAGCGCCTTTTGCTTGAAAGCGGCACGCTTTACCTGCTGGGGAAAGGGTCCCGGTTGGGGGCCGTCGCTCCCCTCATAACAGCCTTGGCAGACGAGGTTTTCGACTGCGCCGAAAGGCTGGCCACACGGATGCCCAGCCGTCGTCTGGACCCACCACTTCTGGGTTTGCTGGACGAAGCCCCGAGTATCGCTCCCGTTCCCGCGCTGCCCGAGTTGCTGGCCGACGGGCGCGGTCGGGGGATCGTGATCGTTTACGCCATGCAGTCATTCTCACAGGCCGTTACCCGGTGGGGCGCCCAAAGAGCGCAAACTATGGGTACGGCCACGACTATTACGGCCGTCCTCGGTGGCCTAACCTCCCCGGGCGACCTGGCCGACTTGGAAAAGGTTTGCGGCCAGCGTCGCGTGCGGCGGGAAACGGCCCATCGAACAACTGGTGGCCCCCAGAACCGAGACCAATCGCGGACAATCAGCTGGGAAGGCGAGACGGTGCTACGCGCCGATCAAATCCGCACGCTCCCGGCTGGGGTGGCGCTCGTGCTTTGGTCGAGGTTGCCCCCGTTCTTGGCCTATCTGCCGCTTCTTTCTGAACTGTCCGGTTGGCGGGAAGTCCAGCGGGAGGAAAAAGCCGTCCGGGAAGCGAACGACCGCGCCAGGGCGCTCCTCGGGCCTGGGTCCGGCCTGCCCTCTTTTGTACCAGTGCCAGCTAATCCGACCTGTGTTTAGCCTTTTCGGCCCTCGCACACCTCTACCTAAGGCCCACGACAATCGCACAGAAAGCGCATTACATGACCCGTTGCCCACCCCCGTACCGTCCCTTGCGCGGCGCCGACCCGCCTCACTTTGTAGACCGGGAGGACCCAAATGACGAGATAGCAACCGGTATCGTCGCCGCCAGCGTCGCCGCTTACGGCGCCGGGCCCTGCGACCCCAGGTTCCATCGTTTGGTTATTGCTGGCTCCGCTATGGGAAAAACGGCGTTGTTGAGGGCGATAGGCCGGGAGGTGGCTAGCCGGCTCGGGTGGGTGGTGACCCTTCACGTGTGCCGGCCGAAAGAGCGTGCCATCCGCGCCGTCTCAACGGAATTAGTGAGGGCGTTTCAGCAGAAATGGCCCAGAGTGGGGCCGGAGCTGGAAAGCGAATTGTTGTCGTTCGATGGTCCCCAGCCGGAGTTGTCGAGCGAGTGGCCCCAGGTGCACCGGATTGAAAACGTAGCTTGCTCTTGGGCGGGCCTAAGAAATCTGCTGGAGTTGGCCGGGAAAATTGCCGGAAGAGCGTCGCGAGGGGTGCTGGTGATGTTCGACGACGCCGATCGCCTAGGTGGCGGCGAACTGGAGTCACTTGGTTACCTGGCGCGAAGTCTGTCCCGAGATAGCCTCTCCGTGGCGCTACTTTTCAGCGGAGGGCCACGCCTGGACGAACGATTTTCCCGCGCTGGTCACACATTGGACTGCGTGTGGCCGACAAGTCTGGGTGAGCTGGACGATGGCGAGTCCCGGGAGGCGCTGGTGGTACCGGGCGTCGACCGCGGCGTCGAATTTCAGGAAGACGCGCTAGAGCTCCTTTGCCTGTCGGCAGATGGTTTGCCCATGGAGTTGCAGCGCCTCGGTTTCGCCGCCTGGTCGGCTGCTAGCGGAGCCGACTTGGTCACACTCGCCCATGCCCGTTCGGCCGTGGACCTCCTGGTGGAAGGGGCAGAGGCGAGGGCGTCCTGAGGCTCCTGTTTGGTGAGGCTGCGGTGCACCGGCAGTAACGTGTCGACATGCCCACTCCATCGGCGCTCGAGCCCCCTGGCCTGCCGTCATGAACAGCGTCTACATGGCGCGCATTGACGTCGCCACGGGAAAGCTGCTCACAACAGTCTCGAAGCTGGACGACGCCGCCGCATCGGAGCCGAGCCTGTTGCCGGACTGGGACCGCTCGATGGTCGTCACCCATTTGGCGGCTAACGCAGACGGCATACGGCGGGCCGTGGAGGCGGCCCGAGCCGGCGAGACCGGTGAGGTTTACCCCGGAGGCAAGGCTGCTCGGGACGCGGAGATTGAAGCCGGTCGGGCTCTTCCGGCTGGCCGACCTCTATCTGCGGCTTGACGCCGCCTGCCGGCTTCTGCGGGTCGCACTCGGGGAGGCAACCGACGAGATCTGGGATGCTCCTGCCATCGGGCCTAAGGGAGAGGTCCATATAGGGCCAGGCCTGGTGGTGGCCAGGCTTCGAGAGGTCGAAGTTCACCACGTCGACCTCGACTACGGGTACAAACCAGAGGACTGGCCGATCGAATGGGTCCTCGAGGAGATGGACCGGGCCATGCTGGACTTGCCATCGCGCTTGTCGCCCGGTACTGCCGTTGTACTGGCGGCAACCGATACCGACCAGCGTTGGGTGGCGGGCAGTGGCCAGGCGCTGGAAATCATGGGTACCACAGCGGAGCTTTTCGCGTGGGTCATCGGGCGCGCCGCGCACGTGAGTGGCGTTGAGTGCCCGGTCCTCACTCCTTGGCGCTGAACTCCTGGGGAACTGGTTCGAGCCGAAGGCCACCGTCGTTGGCCGCCGGCGTTTCGATGGGTTGCGGCCCGCTCGAGCGCGATGGCCCTTTGCGCCTCCTTTTGGCCGACGCCTTGTCGTTGGACGACGATCTGTCGGCGGGTTTGTTTTTCTTCTTCCCTCGGCGGCTGCGCCCCGGTCGGTCCGGGCACACGGCCGATAGGAAGGCGCCAAGCGAGCCAGCCAGGCGGTCGGTTGCCAGCGAGTAAAGGACCCGGTTCGCCTGCCTTCTCTCCGTAACCAAGCCGGCTGACTTCAACACGGCCAGATGGCGCGAAACCGAAGGGCCGGAGATGGGGAAATGGGACGCTATTTCGCCGGCCGGGACCTCACCTTTGCGTAGTTGGTAGAGGATCTGGCGACGCGTCGGGTCGGCGAGCGCCCTGAAAACTGCGTTATCTATGGTGGTGTCTGTATCTTCAGCAATTTAGCTATTTAGTCAGATAGCTAAGGTCCTTGTCAAGGGCGCACCGGGACGGGAGGGTTGATGGAGCAGGCGAGCTGGGCCGGCGCGGGCTAGAGGCCGAGTGCCGCGCTACAGGCCGGCCAGGGCTTCCAGCCGTATTGCGCTTGCAGGCGCTGGGCCGCCTCATCCTGCTCCCAGTACGGCGCGTCGCTGGCCACGCCGGGCAGGCCGAGCCCGCTCCAGGTCGCACCGGCGAACTGGTAAGCGCCGTAGAAGCCGTTACCGGTATCTTCCTGGTAATTGTCGCCCGACTCGCAATCCCGCAGTTCGAGCCAGACTCCACCCAATGGGGCGGGTTCTCCCGAAGCACCACTTGACGACGGGGCGGGCGGAGCAGTTGTGGGAGGGACAGTAGTGGGAGGGACCGTAATCGGCGGGGCCGTCGTCGGCGGTAGGGTCGTGGCCGGCACCGTAGTGGTAACCGGGACCGTGGTCACGGTGGCGGGACCAGTCGTATTGGGGGCGGCAGTGCTGGGCGCCTGGTTGCTGGCCATGGTGCGGCCGCTGGAGGACGATGTCCCGAGCTGTTGGTTGACGGCGTTTACGATGCCGTTGCCGACGGGGAGGCCGGCTTGAGCGTGCTGCTCGGAGGTCAGCAGCGCGACCCGGGACTGAGCCTGGGCGAGCATGCCCTGCAGGGCCGCCGCCTCACTGATGGCGCGGCCGCGTTGACCGGCGGCCAGCGTGCCCGTTTTCACCTCGCTCCGGTACTGGCGGCGAAGGTTGGAAAGGGCGCGGCCCAGCTGGCCCTGCTCTGATTGGAGTTGCAGCACCGTCGCCGAAACGTCGCCGAGGGTCAGGGACAGGTACGCCCTCTGGGCCGCCAGTTCGACGAGGTTGCCGCCGAACTTCGCCACCGAACTGGTGGCCGGGACTTCGTCCGTGTAGGAAAGCAGAGCCTCCCGGCGTAGTAACGACTCAGTGTGCTGAGAACGCAACTGGAGGGCGTGGACGGATGCTTGCGAGCTGGCTACCTGGCCACCCAGGTAGTTTGCCTGCGCCTTGTCGGACTGGTAGCGCTCGCTCAGCTGGTGGACCAGGACGGCTTCGTCGATCACTTCCTGGGACAACGCCGCGGCTGTAGCCTGGGCGGAACCGAGGGGGTCGGCGGCGACCTGGCGCGATGGGCGCGTCGATAGAGCCGGTAACTGCCGCGAGGCCAACCAGCGCCATGGCGAGGCGCATGGCTACCCGCAGCGCCCCATCTTGCCCTACGGGCTTGTGGCACGCCACGACCTGGCAGACGTTAGCCGGTCTGGTACGGTACCGCCTAATCCGGAAGGGCGGGCTCTACGGTCCGGGCCAGATCAACGACGCGCCGTGGTAGATGGCGTCGAGGTAGGTGGGGTTGATGACCTTGGCCAAGAGCACCGAGTGGCTGATGAGATGGTCGGCCAGGAGCAACTTGTACTCCGGCTGCCATTGAGCCTCGTCCTCGTAGCCGACGCCGTGGCCAGCCAGCAGAGTGCGGTTCACCTCGCCGGTTTCGACCCGCCAGCGCTGGATGTTTTGGTTGACGAGGTACCCGGTCTGGTACCGGGCCGCCTCTTGTACACAGGTGCTGGCGTGCGAGAGGCAGTAGTGGTAGGACTCGAAGGTGGCCCGTAGGAAGTCCTCCATGGCGCCGGGGTGGGCGGTGGCCCAGGCCCTGTTGGCGTCGAACACGTTGAAGGCGCCGTTCAAGCCGAAGCTCCCGGGGTCCCACTCGTGGAACTTGTACCCGTCATCCTTTAGCTGGATGGGCTCGTTGGACTTGTAGGCCGTGAGCGCCTGGACCTGGCCTCGAGGCAAGATCGTAGGGTCGTAACCGACAGAGACTTCCTTGACCGAATGGAGGTTGACGCCCGCTTTCTCGAGCATGGCAGTGATGATCGGCGGCATGGCGCCCTTGTAGCCGATCGTTTTCCCGTCCAGTTGGCGCAGGTTGGTCACCGACGGCATGGTCAGCAAGGTCGAGGCGGTCGTATTGCCGTATGTGGCCACAGCGTTGACCGGTATGCCGCCGGCTACGGCGGTGATGGCGTCAGAGGGAGAACCCAGCTCCGTCACGGTCGCTCTCCCGGCCGCCACCAGCTGGCTGGCAGAGGTCGGGTTGCCATTGCCCGGCCGCAATTGGACCCGTAAGCACATGGCGCTGTAGTAACCCTGGGCCTGAGCGGCGATCGGGTCGAGGATCCCGACGGAGGCCTGCCAGCCGAACCCGGTGAGGTAGGTAATGGTCCCGGCCGCCCGGTTGGCCGCACAGCGGGACGGGCTGACCAGGACCTTCCCCTTGGTTGCCCCGACTGTAGCGGCGCTGGCGGTGCCGCTGGCCGTGAGTAGACCCAGCAGTAGAGACGCCACCAGGACTACGGCAGGGAGCCGAACCTGTCGAGCTCGCCGTTGGGGGGCGATGAGATGGACCAAGCCAAGGCCACCGTGGCGCAGGCCGAGCCAAGGGCCACGTGGGATGCGCTTTAGTGGGCGTGACATAGCCGGCGAAGTTCTCCCGGTCGAGGTGGCTTATATGCGGTCAGCCGCGAGGGGGACCGCCGAAAGAATACCCGGGCACAGGCCGGGCGTCGGCGCACCCCTCCCGGCTACCTGAAGCCACGCCAATGCAAGACGCGTCCCTCTGCCACCACGACGATCGCCATCAGGGCCAGCCCGAAAGCGATCAGAGTGACTATGCCGGCCCAAGCGATGTCGAGTTCGGAGTTTTGCGAAGCCGTGTTTATGAGCAGGCCGAGGCCGTTCGATACCCCGGGCGAGACCATTTCGGCCACCGCCGCACCGACGATGCTGAGCGGGACCACCACCCGGGCGGCTGCGAACAAATAAGGCAAGCTCGAAGGCAGCTGCAGGCGCCAGAGGGTCTCCCACCGAGAAGCGTGCAGCGTGGCCAGCACCTCCATGGCCTGCGGGTCGGCGGCCCGGAGCCCGGCCAGGCTGTTGATGAGGGCCGGGAAGAACGTGATGAGGGCGACCAGGATGATCGTCGGCGTGCGGCTGAACGAGAACGCCACTACCAGGGCCGGAGCGATGGCGATCAGCGGGGTGACGTTAAGTACGACCGCAATAGGGAGCAACGCCCGGGTGGCCAGGCGCGACTGCGTCATCGCCAGAGCCAATAACAACGCGATGACGTAGCTGATGGCCACGCCCGGTATGGCCTCGGAGAGCGTGTAGCCGGCATTGGAAAGGTATGTGGTCGGGTCGGCCACCAGCTGGTTCACCACGGACCCGATGGTCGGGAGCAGGAACCGGTCGTGGGCGGCGAGCAGCTCCCAGATCAGCAGGAGAAGGCCGAAGGCGACGACCGGCGGGGCCCAAATGTCGGGCCGCAAAGCCTCAGGTCGGCGTGGCAATGAAGGCTCGCTTCAGGCGCGAGCGCAGCTCGCCCGTGAGCTCGTGGAACAGGGCGGTGTCCTCGATCCCCTCTGGGCGCGGCCGGGGCAAGGTGATATCCACCGGGGCGGTCAATTTTCCCTCACCCATGACCACCACCCGGTCGGATAGGACCACGGCCTCGTTGACAGAATGCGTGACGAAAACGACGGTGGGCCGTTCTGCCTGCCACAGCTCCAGGAGCAGGTGGGCCACGTGCTCACGGGTCATCTCGTCGAGAGCCCCGAAAGGTTCGTCCATCAGTAGCAACGCTGGAGCGAAAGCAAAGGCCCGCGCTATGGCTACTCTCTGCCGCATCCCACCCGACAGGTGGGCCGGCAACATGGATTTGGCCTGGCCCAGGCCGAGGCGCTCCAGGATGGCCCCAGGGTCGCGCTCATCGCATCGGGCGCGCTTGTTGACTTCCAGCGGGAGGCGGACGTTCTCGAGCACGGTCCGCCAGGGGAGCAGCGCCGGCGACTGCGGCACCCAACCCAGGTGCTTGGACCGGCTGGCTTCGACCGGGGCCTCGCCAAAGACCGAGACTTCCCCCGTCTCGGGCTCGACCAACCCCGCCAATACGCGGAGCAACGTCGACTTGCCCGCGCCACTCGGCCCAATGACGGTGAAGAAGCTGCCGCGCTCGATGACCAGGTCGACGTGGTCGAGCGCCGGCCACGCCAGGGTCGGGAACCTCTTGGTTACCCCCCTCAGGACGATCTTGTCCCGGTCGTATAGGCCGGCGTGGCCCGCACCGGCCGTCCTCTCCTGTATTAGCGTCTCAGGTATTGGCCGCGACAGGCTCCGGGTCGAGGGGCCGGGTGGGTCGGACGGCAATGACATTCGCAAACTGCCAGGTTACGGGCGTGCCGGAATCAAGCTCAAGAAATGGGACGACCTAGCGGTGGCGCTCAGTGCAGTTGGCGGTAGACGCCCTCGGCGCCCGAGGCCAGCGCCACCACCACCAGTAGCAACATGATGAGCGCGAACGTGAAGTCGGCCTTCCGGGTAACGAGCGCGTATATGCCCAAGATCTGGGCCACCACAAGGCACACTCCGGCGACGTAGAAGGGTGTCATAGGCGTCCGGCCCCGTTGGGCGGGCCACAGTTCATGCCCCCAACCGGGTAGCGGCCGGTCGCTGTTGCCATGTGGCGCAGGATAGTTCGGCGGTGGCCGGGCTGGGTGCATACCCGACGGTGAGCCCTAACCAAACATACGTTTGGCCCCGGTACCATGGGCGGCTGTGTCTGAACTGCAGCTCGGGTTCTTCGGTGTCGGCGAAGTCGGTATTAATCACGATGCCGCTCCCGAACGGACGGAGCTGGATGGCACCGGCTGGGTCGAGGTGCGTAGAGGTTGGCTCCTCGGCGCGGACACGATGTGCGAGGAGCTGATCAGGGACGTGCCCTGGGCCCAGCACCGGCGGCGCATGTACCAACGTGTCGTTGACGAGCCCCGCTTGACGTGGCGGCCCGGCCAGGGCGCTGAGCCGGCGCACCCCGGGCTCAAAGTGGTGAGCGACGCGCTGAAAGAGATCTACAAGGTCCCCCTCGTGGGCCCCGGCCTCAACTACTACCGCGATGGCCGCGACAGCGTTGCCTTCCACGCGGACCGAGAGCTCCGGCACCTGAACGACACCATCATCGCCATCGTTACCCTGGGAGGAACCAGGCCGTTCCTCTTGCGGCCGTTGGGCGGGGGAAGGTCAATGGACTTTCGGCCTGCGTCTGGTGACCTGCTGGTCATGGGAGGATCCTGCCAGGCGCTGTTCGAGCACGCCGTGCCCAAAATCGCGTCTTGCGGCCCCAGGATCAGTGCCACGTGGCGGTGGGCAGGCAAACCACAATCTGCGCCCACCGGTCTCGAGACGACATAAGGGCAGTTGAAATTTCGCCGAGGCCGGCGACCGGGCGTTGAAATGTTTATTTACCCGACGTGGGGTGATATTTCCCGATGAAACCGAGTGGGCCGCGCAGGGTCAGCACGCCTTCGTGGATCTCGGTTCATCGGCGGGCCCGAGAGCTCTCTGGCTGCCGCCCATATGCTTGACTGGCCGCGGGACGGTGGTAGAGAGGCCCTGACCAGTGGCCATACGGAGGTAGTCCATGGTTGATAAAGGTTTGTCGAGGTTCATCCCCGGCGAGGTGCACGAAGCACACCGGCCGGTGGCCGCCAGCGCCTGGGAAGTGGCCGCGCTTGCGTACGTGGTGGCAATCTGGTTGAGCGTAATCGGCTCGCTGGTACTTGGGTTCTCCATAAGCTTTCACGCTGGTTTAGGGGCCCGTTCCTCGGTGGTCCGTTACTGTTCGTGGGCGCCGCCGTCAGCGTGGTGGCCCTGACGCTCGTCGCTCGCATTCACGCGCCCCAAACGAACGAGCTGGGCCGACAGATGCTCGATGCCGCTTTGACTCTTTTCCTCGCCCTCGGGCTCTTGTCCGTCGTTATCGGGATTATCGGTTTTTTTGCTGCATTTACCGATACCGGTTTTGGCGTACTGGTCGACGACCTGTTATTGCATTTGGCGGATATTGCCATCGGGGTTTTGGCGATTGTGTGGGCGCTTGGTGAAATTGCCACCCTCAAGAGTGCCGCGCCCGGCGCAGGCGAGCCGGGGACCGTGGAAGGCGGGGGGGCGCCTCCTCTCACCCCGCCGGCCGGCTCCTGGACATCGTCGCCGACCACCATGCCTCCCTACGCTCCTCCACCGGCCCCACCCACGACGACGCTGCCGACGGTGCCACCGCCGACGGGGCCGCCGCCGACGGGGCCGCCGCCGGCACCGCCCGACCCACCGGCCCTTTAGCCGGCTACGCCGTTGCCGTTCGTGGAACCCGAGCCGTGCTCGAGGGGCAGCACGATCTCGACCTTGGTGCCTCCGCCGGGAGGCGAAGTCAGCTCGATGGTGCCGCCGTGGGTGTTGATAACGCGTTTGACGATGGCCAGGCCCAAGCCCGAACCGGGCATCGACCTGGCGGTCGGGGCCCGGTAAAACCGCTCGAAGACGCGGGGCAGGTCCTCGGGGGCGATGCCCGGGCCCTGGTCAGTGACTGTCAAGTGCCAGGCGCTGTCCGCCTGCAGCGACACCCCTACTCGCCCGCCGGCGGGGCTCCATTTGGCGGCGTTGTCAAGTACGTTCATGACGGCGCGTTCGAGCAGGGCCGGTTGAGCCAGGACCTGGCCGGGTTGGAGGGAGACGTCGAAATCGAGCGAGGTGGCCCTGCGGTGCGCCCGCTCTACAGCATGCTCCACCAGTTCATCGAACTCGACCAGCTCCGGTTCGGTCTGCTGCCGTTCGTCGTCCCGGGCCAAGTCGACGAGGTCACCAACGAGGGTTGTCAGCTCCTGGAGCTGACCGTCTACGTCCGAGAGCAGCTCCTCCCGGTCCGCGGCCGGGAGGTCCTTGGTGCGCATAAGGACCTCTATGTTGGTGCGCAGGCTGGTCAGGGGGGTGCGCAGTTCGTGGCCGGCGTCCGAAACGAGTTGAGCCTGCTGGCCCTTCGAAGCAGCCAGAGCCGCCAGCATGGCGTTGAAGCTGCGGGCCAACCGGGCTAGCTCGTCGTTGCCCTCGTCGTTGATGGTCGAAGACAAGTCCTGGGTGGCGGTGACGTGTTCGACCGCTACGGTTAGGTCTTCGACGGGCCTGATGCTGGCCCGGCCGACGGCCCAGCCGAGCCCCGCAGCCAGGGCCACGCCGCCGAGGGCTACAAGGATGAGTGCGGCTCGTAGGAAGGCCAGAGTGTTGTCGACGTTCGTCAAGGGGTAGCCAATTTGCACGACAAGCCCTTGGACGCCGGCCACAGCCTCGGAGAGAACTCTGTAACTTCCCCATTGTTGGCTGAAATAGTCTCGTAGACGGCTACGGCGTTGTTCGAGTTTTCCTTCAATTCCTGCTTAGCGCCGGCCGTCAAAGGGAAGAGGCGCTTGTCGCCGGGAAGGCCGGAAGCATAGCTGTCCTGCGTGATGACCTGCAGGGAGTCGCCCGTCCGCTCCTGGAAAAGCAAGAACTCGTCGGGAGGCAGAGGCACGTCGTAACCGGACGCGTTGGAGCTGGGGATGAGATGAACCCCCGGGACGGCCGGCTACGGCGTCCTCGAGGTTGGAGGTCACCTGGCCCTCCAGCTGCCGGCTGACGGCGATGTAGCTCACCAGGGAGGCCATGGCTACAGCGATGCCCACGGCTACGCCGACAAGGATGCTGATGCGGCTGCGGAAGCTGACCTTGCGCAGCCAGGACAGGGGGGAGCTGCCCCCGCGGCGACGGCCACCTAAGGGTTCACTCTCAGGAGGCGCGTTTTCAGGCCCGGTCCGACCGGTCGGTACCGCCCACTCCTCCAACCCGTTCCCGGTGGTGGTCTCCTCGGGCTCTGCCGGCGCGTGGCCTGGTGCCACTGGCGCTGGCGCCGCGTAGGGAGCCAGTGGATCTGCTGTGCCGCGATTATGCCGTTGCCAGCGGTTCTGGGGGGCCCAGTTCAGTTCCATGGCCAAGACCGGGAGGCGCTTATCATCCCCTCATCTCCGTGGGCAGGCGCATGACATATCCAACACCCCTGACTGTGTGGATAAGCCTCGGCTCGCCGCCGGCTTCTGTCTTGCGGCGCAGGTAACCGATGTACACCTCGAGGCTGTTGGAATTGAGGCCGAAGTCGTAGCCCCAGACCCGGTCGAAGATGACCTCGCGGGGCAAGACCTGCTTCGGGTTGCGCAGGAACAGCTCCAGGAGCAGGAACTCTGTCCTCGTAAGCTCGATCATCCGGTTCCCTCGGCGTACCTCACGCGTCCCGGGGTCGAGCGATAGGTCACCGAAGCGCAGGATCTCGTTTTCGGCCGTCGGCGCGCTCCGGCGCAGCAGCGCCCGCAACCGAGCCAGCAGCTCTTCGAGGGCGAACGGCTTGACCAGGTAGTCGTCAGCCCCGGCGTCGAGGCCGTCGACCCGTTCGGTCACCGCGGCTTTGGCCGTGAGCATCAGGACAGGGGTACGGTCGCCCGCGGCCCGCAAGCGCCGGCACATCTCGAGCCCGTCCAGGCGGGGCATGGCGATGTCCAGCACGATGGCATCAGCCGGGCGCTCGGCGTGGGCCGCCAACCCGGCCATCCCGTCCTCGGCGAGTTCGGCTGTATAGCCCTCGAAACGCAGGGCACGTTCCAGCGCTTGGCGCACTGCCGGCTCATCGTCGACCACAAGAACTCTCATTACCAGATCCCTTCCGGCAAAATGCCCTCTTCATAGTCTGGCTCGCGGATCTGAGAAGGTGCTGAACGCCAGGTCACGCACAAGCTGAACCCGGCCGTTCCCTTTCGCAGCGGCGCGGCGACCGGCAACCTCACTGGACGCAGCACTACCTTGTGAGAGATGGCCCGGTACCTCGTCGAGCGTAGGATATTAGAGGTGTCGAAGCGCCTACGTAGGGCCAGGGAAGAACTGGCCGTCGCAGACGAGCAGTTGAGCGTTCTGTCGGAAGCCGCCGACGAGGCCCGCATCCGTTCGCTCGTGTCGGAGACGCCTCTCGCCGCCCGCCAGAGCCAGGAAGCCGAGCGGAACGCAGAAGCTATGCAAGGGGCGCGCGACAGCCTTGTCTCACAGGTCAAGCGGCTGGAAGCCGAGATCGACGAGCTGCTAGACAAGCTGGTCCCCGGCAATGCCGGCTAGCCGTCGGGCTCCGAGCCGGCCGGAACTCGGCCGGGTGCCCGGCGACCAGACCGTAAGCCGCTAACCTTTCGGCCAGCCGAGGTCCCGTTGGTCGGGGCTCAGGCCTCGTAACCCAAATGGGGGCCGAAGCCTACGGGTGAAGGCAACGCCGGCCGGGCCAAACTTAAACGGCCACGGCCCACCAATTTGGGCACTACATATGTTCAATCAGTCAGGAGAAGGGCAGGGTAAAGCAGGAGTGGTTACCAGAGTCGTTATTGCCGAGGACGAGGCCTTAATTCGCCTCGACCTGAAGGAGACCCTCGAGGAAGAGGGCTACCAGGTCGTGGCCGAAACAAGTCGCGGCGACGAGGTAGTCGCCCTCGTGCGCGAGAAGCGGCCTGACCTGGCCATCCTCGACATAAAGATGCCTGGAGGGGACGGCCTGTCCGCCGCCTCGGAGATAACCGCAGAAAGGCTGGCGGCGGTGCTCATCTTGACCGCGTTCAGCCAGCGAGAACTGGTTGACCGAGCCCGTGAAGCGGGGGCTCTTGCTTACCTGGTCAAGCCTTTCCAACGCAACGACCTTGTCCCGGCGATCGAGCTTGCCATCGGCCGCTTCGAGGAAATGAAGGCCCTCGAAGAGGAGAACAAGGACCTCGAACAGCGGCTGGCCACCCGCAAGTTGGTCGAACGGGCGAAGGGTCGGTTGATGGACGAGCTGGACATGAAGGAAAACGAGGCCTTCCGATGGATCCAGCGCCGGGCCATGGACGAACGCCGGACCATGAAGGATATTGCTCAGCAGGTCCTGGACGGGACCCTGCGCCCGGAGCCCTCGCCGGGCCGTTCCGATGACCCGGCCACGAGCTAGCTAGCGTACCCGGTGACCCGGTGGCGAGCACCCGGGGACAAGGCGTTGTCCCAATTCCCGGGCGCGCTCTGGTCGCGGGTTACGCGTGCGCTCGAGCCTGGCGGTTAGCGCACGACCTCGCGCTCCGAGAGGGCGCCTGCCGGCGAGGGAGGACCGTCGGGGCTCAAACGTAACCGGGTTTGTTCCGTGTGGGCGATCTGGCCTTCAGCGGGCGTGAGGGTGGCCACGTAGAGCTGCCCCGCCAGGGGCGCGCCCAGGACGACCGTCCCGGCGCCCACCTCCAGGACCATGGTGCCGTCCGGGCCCTGAGCGGCGACCACCGCTTCGCATCCAGGCACGAACCCGTGCTTGTCAAGGTAGGTCAGCGCTTCCAGGTCGAACTCGACCAACTCCGTCACGCGGGAAAGCCGTACGCGGTCGCCGACCTGCGCCTTAGCCAGGACAGTGGCGGGCTCGGGTTTTGTCCCCGACCCCGGGATCGGGTTGCCATGGGGGCAGGTGGAGGGGTTGCCGAGCACCTCGACGAGGCGCTCCTCTACGTCATCTGAGATCACGTGTTCCCATCGGTCGGCTTCGGCGTGGACCTTGTGCCACGGGAGACCGATGATGTCGGTCAGGAGCCGTTCAGCCAGGCGATGCTTGCGGATGACGCTGGTGGCCAGTTTCCGGCCCGTCGACGTCAGCGAGATCGAACGGCCCGTGACCTCGATATAGCCCGACTCCCGCAGGCGATGGACCATCTCGGACACCGTTGGGGCTGAGTGCCCCACGCGCTCGGCCAATCGCGCTTGTATGACCTGGCTACCCTCCTCTTCCAGGTTGAAAATGGCTTCCAGGTACTGCTCGCTCGGAGGGTGGACTCCCGCCGGGGCACTGTTGCTCACACAACGAGCGTACTTCTGGTCCGGTGCAGCCGACACGGGCCTTTGGCGAAACAGGGCATGGGCCAAATGGCTCCTGTTACTAAAAGGCGCCGGGCGGACATAATTTCGGTCCAGTGATGCTACGGCGGGTGAGCCTCCCGGACAGGCACAGGCCGCCGGAGCGTCACAGGGTGGTGGCAGACTTATGGGTGCGAGAGCGGCGGAGCTCCCGAGGACGCGACGAAGGGTAAGACAGTGGCCTTATTGATGCTGCTGGACGGCAATTCTCTGACGTACCGCGCCTTTTTTGCCCTCCCTACCGACCTGGCGACGGCGTCGGGCCAAGTGACCAATGCGGTGTACGGCTTCACGTCGATGCTGGTCAACCTGCTGAAGGACCACCACCCCGACAGGCTAGCCGTGGCCTTTGACCGGCCCGAGCCCACGTTTCGTCACGAACTCGTCGCCGGCTACAAAGCGACTCGCTCTGCCGCTCCTGACATCCTGCGCCAGCAGATGGGCCTGGTGCGCCAACTGGTCGAGACGATGCGCATACCGATCGTAGAGATGGCCGGCTACGAGGCTGACGACGTGCTGGCGACGCTGGCCACCCAAGCAGCCGCTTCGGGCGACGACGTGATCGTGGTGACGGGTGACCGCGACACCTACCAGTTGGTAGAGGACCCGCACCTTAAGGTCCTCTACAACCGCCGAGGCGTCTCCGACTACGCGCTCTACGACGAAGCCGGCATCTTCGACCGGACGGGGGTGACCCCGCGGCAGTACCCCCAGTTCGCGGCGCTGCGGGGCGACCCGTCGGACAATCTCCCCGGGGTGCCCGGAGTGGGGGAGAAGACGGCGGCCAGGCTGATAACCACGTATGGCGACCTGGACAACATCTACGCCCATGTCGACGAACTGACGCCCCGCCTGCGAGAAGCCCTCGTCGCCGGGGAGGATGCGGTCAGGAGCAACGCCAAGGCGATCCCGCTGGTGCGCGACCTGCCCATCTCGCTCGACCCGGGCGAGGCAGAGGTGGGCGGATGGGACGTGGCCGAGTTGAGGAGGCTGTTCGAGTTCCTCGAGTTCCGGACCCTCTGGGAACGGCTGGCCGAGGCTACGGGGGCGGGGAAGGCAGACATGGCCCCCGCTGGGAGCCCGCCTGGAAAACGGCTGGCTGTCTCGCTCGACCAGCTAGGTGCCTCCAAAGACGTCCTTCAGCGTCTGCACGGGTGGGCGCACGCCCAAGCGTCGCTAGCCGTCTCCGCAGCCTGGGAAGGCCGAGAAGGGCGATCGGCGGTTACAGGTTTGGCGTTCGCCGAGGTCCCACCGGCTGGAGAGCCGGGTACCGGGCCGACCCCTGATGAGGGCGAGGAGACGGTACGCGCATGGTGGTTGAGCCGGGAACTCCTGGCCACCCCAGAGGTGGCGCAGGCGCTGGAAGGCCTCTTGGGGCCTGAGGGGGCACAGGTATCGGCACACGACGCCAAAGCGCTGATGAGAGGGCTGGCCGAGGTCGGGATCGACTTCTACAACCTCGAGCTGGACACCTCTATCGCCGCCTATCTGGTGGACCCCGCCGGCGACCAGTACCTGCTCGAGGAACTGGCCGCGCGTTACGCCGGCATCGGGCTGGCCGCGGCTGGTACCACACCTGCCGGACAGCTTGACCTTTCGGCCCGGGGGACCCGGCGGTACTGGCCGCCGAGCGGGCCGGCGCTGTGGCTCGCCTGGTGGGACCGTTGTCCACCGCCCTGGCATCAAGGGGGATGTCCCGCCTCTACGACGAGGTAGAACGCCCGCTGGTCAGGGTCCTGGCCCGGATGGAGCTCGTAGGCGTCCGCGTGGACACGACAGAGCTTTCCCGCCTGGCTCGCGTACTGGCCGACGAGGCCCATTCGCTCGAGCGCCAAGTACACGAGTTGGCCGGCGGCCCGTTCCTCGTCAACTCGGTGCAGCAGTTGCGCGAGGTGCTGTACAACAAGCTCGGCCTCACGCCGGGCAAGAAGACCAAGACCGGCTACTCCACTGACAACCAGACGCTCGAGAAGTTGCGCGACGAGCACCCCATAATCCCGGTCATATTGCGGTACCGGGAGGTGGAGAAGCTCCGGTCCACGTACACCGATGCGCTCCTGGCTGAAGTTGGGCCGGACGGGCGGATCCATGCGACGTTCAACCAGACGGTGGCGCGCACCGGGCGGCTCTCCTCCGATGCGCCCAACTTGCACAACATCCCGATCCGGAGCGAAGAAGGGCGCCAGCTGCGGAGGGTATTCGTGCCCGCGGAAGGCATGCGGCTGCTGGTCGCCGACTACAACCAGATCGAGCTCAGGGTCATCGCCCACCTTGCGCAAGACCCGGGGCTGATCGAGGCGTTCGGTACGGGAGCTGACATTCACCAGACGACGGCGGCCCGCATCTTCGGCGTCGACCCCGCGGACGTGACCATCGCCATGCGTTCAAAGGCGAAGATGGTCTCCTACGGCCTGGCCTACGGGATGGAGTCCTACGGGTTGGCGCAGCGCCTGGGCATCGAGGTCGAAGAGGCGGCCGAGATCCTGAAGGCTTATTTCGACGGTTTCCCCCGCGTGCGCGCCTACATGGACCAGGTCGTAGCCGAGGCGCGGGACAAGGGGTACACGGAGACTCTGTTCGGCCGGCGCCGGCTCATACCCGAGCTGGCGTCCCAGCGGTACCAGGTGCGCACAGCGGGGGAGCGCCAGGCCATGAATGCTGGTATCCAGGGCCTGGCCGCCGACATCTTCAAAGCAGCGTTGGTACGCCTCGATGCCCGTGTGGCTGAAGAGGGCCTACGCAGCAGGCTCATCCTGCAGGTCCACGACGAGGTCCTCCTCGAGGTACCTCCTGACGAGGAGGAAGCGGCTACAAAGGTGACCCTGGAAGCGATGCAAGGGGCGGCGCTCCTATCGGTGCCACTGGAAGTAAATGTCTCATGGGGCGCCAGCTGGGCGGACGCGAAGGGCTGAACGCCGGGGGAAGGGGCTGGGCCGAAAGCTGATCGAGGTGACGGGCTGGGTATGCCGGCGCCGGGGAACGAGGGCCAGAAGTTGAAGAAATGGCAGTGAAGAAAATGCAGGTAAGAAACGGTGCTCAACCTAGTAGCGGCCTGGTGCCGATAAATATCCTGTGAGTGCGGCTACGGACGCGCGGGCGGACATGGACGCGCTCTATCACCGCGCCGACACGGCTGCGTCCGAGGAGGAGCGGGCCGAGTGCCTACGGGACATCGAGGTCGCTCTTAGCACCGTTGACGAACCATGCCAGCGGGCGCGGCTGTTGATGTGCCGCACGCGGGTGCGGTCTGGGCGATGGCAGACACGGGAAGTGTTGCAGGACGCCCTTGCCGCCATGTCGCTGTTCGAGGAGGCGGGGGACACCGAGGGCGCCGTAGAGGCGGCCAGCCTGGGCGCGGCGTTCGCTTCCCGCTTAGGCGAGATGTCGTTGGCGGCCGAGTTGGCCACCAGCTGCATCCTCTCGATGGGCTTTATCGCCGAGGACAGCGTCGTCGCCGAAGTGGCGAACCGTCTCGGGATCTTCTGCTACTCGTTCCTTGACTACGACCGCGCCATCGAGCAATTCGAGGTGTCGCTGGCTGCCGCGGAGCGTTGCGGCGATGCCTGGATGATCTGCCGCCAGCTACACAACATCGCCGAGGCGTTGCTTCTGGCCGTGCGGCAGGACAAGGCTTCCGGGCAAGGGGACGGCCGCTACGACCGTTTCGGAGCGGACCGGCTCGAAGAGGCCGAACAGGTCGTACTTCGCCTGGGCCAGGAGGCCACACAAGAGATCGAAGGCCAGCTCGGGCTGCAGCGGCTCCAGGCCGAGCTGTTGGTCGAACTTGGGCGCCCGACGGAGGCGCTGGAGGTCATTAAGGGGGCTGCCAGCGGGTCCGAAGCTATCGTGTGGGCGGCCGGCCGGGCGGACGCCAAGCTCACTGAGGCCCGCTGCCTACGCGCTCTCGGTCGACCGGCCGAGGCCGTTGCAGTGGCCAGCAGTGCCGCGGCCCTGGCCGAGCAGAGCAATGACCTGCACGACACCATGCTCATCCTCGACGAGCTCGTGGCGGCCGAGCGGGAAGCGGGCGACCTCGAGCGGGCGCTGGCCGACGCCCTCGAGCTGAAAAGACGGATGTGGGCCATCCACCGCCGCCAGACGGGTCAAGTAGTCGAGCAGGTGTGGGCGCGGGCCGCACTGGAGCAAGAGCGCCGCTCACTCGAAGCCCAGACGGCGGCGGCAATTCGATCGGCCGAAGAAGATGCTCTGACCCGGATAGGGAACCGGCGCCTGATCGAGCGCGTGCTGGGCGACGTGGCCGAAAACATGGAGCCGCTGGCCCTGCTCATGGCCGACATCGACCACTTCAAGAGGATCAACGACACCTTCGGCCATGAGGTCGGTGATCACGTCCTGCGTGCCCTGGGCCACATCTTGGCCTCCGACGCCCGCGCCGGCCAGATCGTCGTGCGCTACGGCGGGGAGGAGTTCGTTTTTGCCCTGCCGTCCGTCGAGCTGGGCGCGGCCCGGGACTTTGCCGAACGTATCCGCATGAAGGTCAGGTCCTACCCTTGGGGAAGCCTCGACCCGCGCTTGGTGGTGACGGTCAGCATTGGGGTGGCGTGCGGGCCGGCGGGGAGCTGGCGTTCCGTCCTAGCTGCGGCCGACCGTGCCCTCTACCTGGCCAAACGACGGGGCCGAAACCGGGTCGAAGTGGCGCAGCGCGTCGGGAAGCGCACCGCCTAGCTCGACGGGAGGGCCGCCACCCTCCTGCGAAGATCCGGCGCCCACTGTCAGGCGGTTGGCTCCCGGTTCTTTGGGCGGGGTTTCGGCGCGGTTCCGGGCTCTCTCGGCGTGATTGTTGCTCGATTTCGGCAAAAGATATGCCGAAAGCCGGTTTCCCCACCGAGACTCGGCGATCCCGCCCCAAAAACTCCGGACGCGTCGTCCGGCTAGTGCCACACCAGGAGCATCCGGCACCCCGAGGAGTTAGTCCCGCTTAGGCCGTATCAAATTTGGGGGCGGGACCCTCTCCTCGGGTCTCGGCCCTCTTGCGGTCTGGTGGGACCAATTCCGAGGAGGCCGGTCCCGGCCCTCGAAACGAAGGAGCTAAAGGGCGCCGCGGACGTAGGCGACGTGGCCGGAGGCGATGTCGCTTATGGGGGGCAGGTTTCTCCACGCGTACGTGAAGAAGGCGTCGTGGCTGTTGATCGGGACCTTACCGATTAGCCCTTCCACCCACGCGATTAGCTGCGCCTGGCTGTTGGGGTCCCACGCCGGGACGCCGGAATAGGGGTACTCGGGGGCCACGATAATCTCTTTTATGTCCAGAGCTTTGATGTTGGCGGCCACCTCGGCTCGGACGGCTGGCGTGAGGGGCGGCAATGGTTTTCCGGGTTGGCCCACCCTGAGGATCAGCGGCTCCTGGCCGACATCACCTGAGTTGGTGCCCGTCATACCTGTGGCGGTGGGCATGGCGTAACAGAACTTCGACTCGGCCTGCCACCGCAACGACATTTCGTTCATAGCCGGCAAGACGAGTGCTACAGGCCGGGGCGACAATTGCGGCCCGGACACCGGACGCGGGCAGACCAGGCCGGCGGCGAAGGCGGTGTATGTCGGGCTGGCGGCGGCGGGGTAATTGGTGATGGGGAAAAGAGCCACTAGGCCGACGCCGGCCAGGGCCAACCGGTCGCTCTGACGGGCACCTTGAACCGCCTCAGTTCCTCCAACCCGAGAGCTACGAGCCATCCCGCGCTCAAGAACATCATTGATGCGAACCGGTCAGGTAACAGGTTGCGGAACAAAGGCAAATCTTGCAGCCATGCGTCAGGGAGCTCGAAGGTGGTGGTCGTGCCGAGCACGTGCAGGGAAGGGCCCATCGACAAGAGGGCAATACCTGCCCCGACGGAAAAGGCCACCCAGGCAACGCGCCGGTGCCGGGCGATTACGAGGGTGAGGATTATGAAAAGGAGGAGTGGGATGCCTATGTACGCGTCCTGCTCCGAGCCGTTGTGAGGCCTGAACTGCCCGCTCAGGTGAATGGCAGCGGCGGGGGCGAAATGAGCGATATTGGTGGGGATAACGAAGTTGAGTAGGTCGTTTACGTAGACGTTTTTGGCGTGGACGTTTTGCACCCGGGCCGGGCCCAGGAACTGGTACGCCAGGAACGGCAGCGACAGCACCAGGAACGAGGCACCGCCCACTACGAGACCCCTGACGGCGTACCGTACGTGCGGGAAGATGGCCCGGTCGTTGATGGCGATGAGCACAAATAGGCCAATGGCGGCGGCTACGACTTCCACCGCCAATACTTCCTCGCCGGTTAGCAACTGCGCCCAGGCCAGGCCTCCGAGCATCAGCCCGTCGACCCACGGTTTGCTGGTTTGGACTACGAAGAGCCGGTCCAGCACGATCAACAACAGCGGCGCGCTCATGACGAAAGTCTGAGCGAGGTGACCGACTGATTGAGCCACCATGTAAGACGAGAACCCGAAGATGAGAGCGCCGGCCAGCGACGGCAACGGCGATGTCCAACGCCGGAAGGCCATGTAGGCGAACGTCGTGCTGAACGAGATGGCTGCTGTAGCCAGGACGTTGTAGGAGAAGGCCGCTCCGAAGATGACCGTAATGGGCGACATGAGGAAGCTGGGCAGCAACAAGGATGTGTTCCACATCAAGTTGACGCCGTGAGGGAAGTTGACGAACGTGCTGCCGAGAGGGTTGAGGCCGTGGCCGATGGCGTACGGCACCCAACCGAGGAACCAGGTGTACTCGTCGGCGTCGCCGAACACGCCTACCTGTGTACTGAAGGGGTGGCGCCAGGCGTTGTGCCATAGAAGTGCGGCCAAAAAGGTCGATAGCGCCAGTACGGTCAGCACTTCCTGCCAGGACGCGCGGCCCCGGGTGACGACCGCCTGGGCCGACGGCTCAGTGGCGCTGGCGGCGGTGTCCTCTACGGGAGCTCGTTTGGTTACCCGGCTCTGCTTCTGACGACGGGGCGACGCCATAGGCGGGTGCCTGAGAGCGGGAATGGCCGAGCGCGTGTGCCGGGGTCGGGCTTTCAGGGGGCAAGGCCTGCCTCACCAATCCTTGCCGAGGGCCGAACGGGTTTGTAGTGCAAGAGGCACTAGGCCAATTTCCCGACGGTCGTAGCGGGGTACTTCGCGTCGCGGCGCACCGACATACGCAGACAGCGGCCTGATCAGGGCATTGTTGGCTCGTTGCTCTATGACATGAGCCGTCCAGCCGGTGATCCGGCTCATGACGAAGATCGGGGTAAAGGTGGGGATGTCGAAGCCCATCAGGTAGTAGGCGGGGCCGGTGGCGTAATCGAGGTTCGGGTAAAGGCCTTTACTTTCACGCATGGCCCGTTCGAGCGCGTCATAAACGGCCATCAATTGCCGCCCTTGGTCGCTCATGTCGGCCAAGCGCTCGAGGGAGGCCCGCATAGTCGGCACCCGGCTGTCGCCGTGCTTGTAAACACGGTGGCCGAAACCCATTACTTTCTGCCCTGATGCCAAGGTGCCTGCCAGCCACCCATCGACCTGGTCAGGACTGGTTAGTTCGGTGAAGATGCCCATCACTGCTTCGTTCGCCCCACCGTGCAGCGGGCCCTTCAGGGCGCCAATGGCGCCGGTGACTGCGGAGTAAAGGTCGGACAGGGTGGACGTGATGACCCGGGCCGTGAACGTCGAGGCATTGAAGCCATGCTCGGCGTACAGGACCATCGATACCTCGAACCCCCGGACCACTTCTTTGTCCGGCACCTGTCCGGTGCACATGTGGAAGAAGTTCTCGCAGAAGGAAAGCTTCGGGTCAGGTGCGACCGGGGGTTGGCCGTTCCTTCGCCTCTGTTCGGCGGCGACAATGGTGGGCAGCTTGGCCCATAGGCCTAACGATTGTTCTAGCTCGGCCCCGCTAGAAAGGTCGTCCTCTGTGGGGTCCTGCGCCCCCAGGTAGCTGACAGCGGTGCGCAGCACGTCCATAGGGTGGCACGTCAGCGACAATCCGGACAGAGCGCTGGACAATTCTGCGGGGACTTGACGCCGGGACCTCTCCTCCTCTTCGAACTCCTCGAGCTGGGTGGCGGTAGGAAGCTCCCCGTGCCAGATCAGGTAGGCCACTTCTTCGAAACTGCAAGACGTCGCCAGCTCGGGTACCGGGTAGCCGCGGTACAGAAGGGAACCGCTCTCTTCGTCTACCACGGAGACCGCTGACGTATCTGCGATTACGCCCGCCAGGCCCCGTTTAACCTCAATCGGTCCGCTCACAATTCTCCCAACTTGGTGTCGAAGGCTGTGTATTCGTCGTACCCGAGCAGTTCGTACAGCTCTGCCCGGGTCTGCATTTGTTGTACTAACCCCTCTTGAGTACCCAGAGACGCGATGGCATTGAGGCCACGCTCGGCGGCGCCCATTGCCAGACGTAACAGCGTAACCGGGTAGATCACGATGTTCACGCCGACCGAGGCCAGCGTGCCCACGTCGAGCAGCTCAGTCTTACCGAACTCGGTCATATTGGCGAGAATGGGCGCGTCGACTGCCTTTTTGAACCTCTCGAACTCCTGGGCATCTTCGAGGGCCTCTGGGAAGATCATGTCAGCGCCGGCGTCCAGGTAAGACTTGGCTCGCTCTATGGCTGGCCCGAGGCCCTCGATGGCACGAGCATCCGTTCGAGCGCAGATGACGAAGCGGTCGTCGCCTCTGGCGTCCGCCGCGGCCCGGATACGCCGGCGCATTTCGTTCGCCGGGACCACCTCTTTGCCGTCGAGGTGGCCGCAGCGCTTGGGGTTGACCTGGTCCTCGATGTGGCAACCGGACAGACCGAGTTCCTCGAGCACCTGAACCGTGCGGGCGGCGTTGAGCGGCTCACCGAAGCCGGTGTCCGCGTCGATCAAGGTAGGAACGCCGGTCGTACGGGCGATCTCGTGGCCCCGAACGGCTACCTCGCTGAGAGTGGTGAGGCCGACGTCCGGAAGGCCGAGAGAGGCGGAGATGACGGCGCCCGAGATGTACACCCCTTCGAAGCCGTGGCGTTCGATCAACATGGCGGACAAGGGGTTGAAGGCGCCCGGGAACCTCATGAGCCGGCCTGAGCCCAGGCCATCGCGAAGCGCTTGGCGCTTTTCCGTGGCGGTGGTACCCGAGTGGAACATCAAAACAGCCCTCCACCGGGAGTCTCGTCTTTTAGGCCCGGCACTCTCAGGTTGAGCTCGCGCACCTCCTCAGGGCACAGCGCGGGTAGGCGCTGGGCCAGCGACAGGAAGCGCTCCTGTTCGTCCGCACTCAGGGCCTCGCGGGCTAGGCGGCGGAACTTATCGTTGTACTCGGTCCGGCCGAACGGCCTGGTGCCGAGGGGATGGGCGTCCGCCACCTCGATCTCGTCCTCGAGGACCGTGCCGTCGGCGAACGTGAAGACGGCCCGGCCACCAAAAGCCTCTCCGGCCAGGTAGCGCTCGGTCCACGCCGGCTCTTCTTGGGTGCTCACCTTGCGCCATAGCTCAACTGTCTCGGGCCGGGTGGTGCGAGCCGGAGCGTAGGACTCCTCATGGTCCCAGGTGCCGTCTTCCAGAGCGACGGCGAAGATATAGGGGAGCGAGTGGTCGAGCGTCTCGCGGGTTGCCCGCGGGTCGAACTTCTGCGGGTCGCCTGACCCGGTCCCGATGACGTTATGGGTGTGATGGCTGGTGTATATCTCGATCGAGCGCACCTGTTTCAAGTCCTTTACCTGTGCCCGCATGCGCCTGGCCAGGTCAATGAACGCCTGGGCCTGGTACTCGGCGGAATGTTCCTTCGTGTAGGTCCGCAGGATGGCCCGCTTCGGTTCGCCCGGCGCCGGCAACGGCACCCGGTAGCTGGCGTCAGGCCCGTCCAAAAGCCAGGCGATGACGCCGTCTTCTCCCTCATAGATGGGGGCCGGGGACGTCTCGCCTCTCATGGCGCGGTCAACCGCTTCGACAGCCACTTTGGCCGCGAACGCCGGCGCGTACGCCTTCCATGAGGAGATCACGCCCTTGCGGGACTGGCGGGTGGCGGTCGTCGTGTGAAGGGCCTGGCCTATCGCCTGGTAAACGACCTCGGTCGGTAACCGCAGGAGGGTACCCAGTCCCGCCGCAACGGAGGGGCCGAGGTGAGCGACGTGGTCGATCTTATGGGCGTGCAACGAGATGGCCCGGGAAAGGTCTACCTGCACCTCGTAGGCGGTGGCAATGGCCCTGACCAGGTCGTTCCCGTCACAGCCGGTGTGCTGGGCCACGGCCAGCAGAGCTGGGATGTTGTCGCCTGGGTGGGAGTACTCGGCGGCCAAGAACGTGTCATGGAAGTCGAGCTCGCGTACCGCCACGCAGTTGGCCCATGTCGCCCATTCGGGCGAAACCCACACCTGGCTGCCGCACCCGAAGACAGCGGCACCCGGCTGTGACAAGTGCGGCAGAGCCTGGGCACGGGCATGTACGACTGGCTGGCGACGAATAGCGGCGGCGGCCACGGCGGCGTCGTCGACCAGGCGGTTCACCACCATCTCTTCTACGTCCGGGTCAACCGGCACCGCGTCCGACGCCAACTCCGCCAGCTTCCAGGCCAATTGCTGCTCCCGGGGCAGGGCGTCGGCGCTCTTATGGGCTCGGACCTCGTGTTCGATCACGAGTACCTACTCCTGCCTACCTCGTTGGGTTCCCGGGGCGGCGGAAAGGCCGACCGTAGTGTCGAGGTCGGGTAACCAAAAACGGGGGTACGCCTGCTCGGGCTTTCGTCGTCCACGCCTGAGAACGCTACCGAGATCCGTGGCCCCGTACCGGGACGCTCGTTGCCCCGGCCAGCCTGCGGCCAGCGCGGGGCCTCTTAGGCCGGTCCCCTTACTTGGAGGCCTGGTGAGCGGCCTGAGGCAGCCGGCTCCGCCGGGCACTACTCGGGCGGACCATCCCGTGATTAGGTTGAGGGTCGGCACTTTTCTTCATGTTACGTTCAGAATTCGGGGCGCAAAGCAGTCGAAGATTCACGCCAAGCGTTCAGGATTTGAGAATTATTTGGTTTTCCAGTACATCTGGTTGCAGTTAAGTCCCCGCCCACGTTTAGTGCAATTGTGCGGGCTAGTCGCGCCAAATTGGGCCATGTGCGTCAAGGCGGCTAGGTGATGATAGGGACGACCTCTTCAATCGGTTGTTAATTTGGCACGAAACGGCGCGCCGCCCGCGCTGGGCACAATGGTCGTGCTAAAACACTTACCCAATGGCGGAGGGCATTACGGGCTCTACGCGGTCCAAAGTGGCCGCCGTTTCCCTGGTCTTTGCGGTCGTCTGTGCGCTGTTCACGGGAGGGCCGGCTAATGCCGCGACAGGGCCTAATGGAGCTTCAGGCACGACTCGGGCGGCGAACGTCGATCCGTCTCGGGCCAGCCCGAACGGCGTCGAACACGCCTCCCTCCAGCAAAACGGAGGTTTTTTCAAAGACGGCGGCGTGCTCACCTACGGTGCGGCCCGGTTTTTCGGCAGCCCCACTGGAAAGCGTCTGGCGGCACCCGTCGTGGCGATGGCGGCTTCGCCCGACGGAGGCGGTTATTGGTTGGTGGGAGCCGACGGTGGCGTGCTGGCTTACGGCGACGCCAGGTACTTCGGAGGGACCTCGGCGCGCCAGCTTTATGCCCCGATTGTCGCCATGGCGCCCACGCCCGACGGAGGCGGTTACTGGCTGGTGTCGATGGACGGCGGGATTTTCACCTTCGGCGACGCAAGGTATTACGGCTCTGCTGCTGAAAACCCGTTGCCCGCGGCCATAGTTGGGTTCGCGCCAACGCCTGACGGCAGGGGTTACTGGCTCGTAGCCAGCCACGGCGAGGTTTACGCGTACGGCGACGCCGGCTATTACGGGTCGCTGGGTGCTACCAATTTGCACAACATACCTATTGTGGCCATTGCGTCTTCCTATGACGGGCGCGGGTACTGGATCGTGCAAGGAGGGGGCGAGGTCATCGCCTACGGCGACGCACCGAGACTAGGCCAAATGCCAAGAGGGCACCCCCCCGTATCGGGGATGGCGGTCACGCCCGATGGCCGAGGTTATTGGCTCCTGTGCGGCGACGGTGAAGTCGACGCCTTCGGTGACGCCCCTAACCTTGGTGGCAACAATACGGCCGTCCCTCGGCCGCCCATTTCCGCCGTGGTGGCAGATCCGGCGGGCGCGGGCTACTGGCTGCTTGACGCCGAGGCGTTCGCGGTGAGCCTCACCCACCCGGATGCGGCCAGTCATCAAATCGTCGACGTTGCCGCCAGCCAGCTCGGGCCCAGCAAGGACGGCGGGAATTATTGCAACCCATACGGGCCGTGCGAGGAATGGTGCGCGCTGTTTGCCACCTGGGTGTGGGAGAAAGCCGGGATCAACATCCCCCGGTACGCGTTCGTGGGCTACGTGTACGACTGGGCGCGGAAACATACGTCCGTTACCCGAGCCACTGCCAGGCCCGTGCCGGGCGAGCTGGTGCTGTACGGGACCGGCCCACGAACGGTGGCCACCTCGCCGCACATGGGTGTGGTGGCCCAGGTCTGGCCGAACGGGGCCATCGATACCGTTGAAGGCGATTCCGGCCCTGGGCCGGGCAATTGGACTTCGGTCCTTGTCAACGGGCCGTTCCTGCCGGCACAGTCGTTCTTTCATAACGGGACGCCCATCTACGCCTACGCCGCCCCCTGAGGGCAGGACGCCTCGGAGCGGGGCCTTGTGCTGGTTTGTCCAAAGTGCCCCTAGTCTTTGAAGCTATGCCTGAAAGCGACGGGTGGTCGGTCCAGTCGGTGCCCAGCAGCCCGCCTGCATGCAGCGAATGGGCCAGGAGCCAACATCTCGACCCGGTCGGTAGTGCCGGCTACTACGACGGCTTCCTCCTCGTCGAACAACCCCTGCCCTGGCCGTTCGACGTGGCTTCCCAGCCTGAGCTGGTCGAGGTGGCCAAGGTGGCCGCCTCGGCCCGCCTACGGTTGCAGGCCGTCATCCCGGTAGGGGGGACCGGGAGCGCCGTGGGCCAGGTCGAGACGCCGGGGCTGTCGGGGCCGCCGGACGGCTCAGGCGGGCGCCGCAGGGTCATTTGCTACCGGTCGGCGCGGGCCGGTTGGGCGGGCCTTTTGGTGCGCTCGGAACGGCTAGTCGCTGAAGTGGGCGCCCTCGCGGAAGCCGCCGCTCAGTTGGTAGGCGCTGATCTGGCGCCGGCGACGCCTGAGCCTAGGGGCATCGAGCCGGTTGACCTGCTCGTTTGCACCCACGGCCGGCGAGACTCGTGTTGCGGGGCGCGGGGTATGGAGCTAATTAACGAGCTTCGCCGCCAACGGCAGTTCAGCTCACCGGGCGGGCTGCAGCTGTGGCGCACCAGCCATACCGGGGGCCACCGCTTTGCCCCCACGGCGGTCCTACTGCCTACCGGCACCATGTGGGCCTGGGCCGACCTGGAACTGCTCCGCGCAGCAGCGTTTGCTGAGGGGACGGCCGAAGGGTGGCTCGAGCGCTACCGAGGCTGTGCGACGGTTGGCTCGCCCGCCCAACAGGCTGTTGAACGGGCCGTGCTGGCGGAGGTGGGCTGGCTGCTCCTGGGTTCGTACCGGAGAGCGTCCGACGTCGGCGATGGCGTGGTCCGGCTCGAGGCCGAACCGGGCGGGGTATGGGAGGCGGAGGTCCGGGAAGGCCGGCGGGTGGCGCAGCCAGACTGCAGGACGTCACCCGAGCTGGCGACGAAACAGAGCACCGAATGGGTAGTTGAGGGGCTCCGCCAGGTAGTGCCCGCCTGACGATCGAGGTCCAGGCGTCGGGTGAGGTCCCGAGGTCGGGTGAGGTCCCGAGGTCGGGTGAGGTCCCGAGGTCGGGTGAGGTCCCGAGGTCGGGTGAGGTCCCGAGGTCGGAGGTCCTGAGGTCGGGGTCAGCCGGCAAGGGCAGCCCGCCGCCCGCTCGTGGCGGCTATGCGGGGCTTTTGGCCCAACGCCTGGCGGACCTCGGCGATCACCCGATGGCCGTCGTACACGATGTCTTTCCACGTATACACCAGTACTTGCGTTCCGCTCAGGTACAGCCGGTTGCGGCGCCGGGCGTCCTCGGTCAGCTGTTCCGGGGTGTGGTGGAAGGCGTAACCGTCCACTTCGAGAGCCAAGCCCGGGCGCAGCATGATGTCCACGCGGTATGACAGGTCATCGCCCGTCCGCACCTCGACGGCCAGCGGCGACACTCCGGCTTGGCTTAGAAGCCGCAGCGCCCGGCTTTCCAGGACGCTCGGGTGGGCGACGCCGGCGGATTGGCGCCAGCGCAGTGCTGACCGCAACGCCTCGACGCCGGCGCGGCCGGGGCGCGCCAACCGGGCCAGCTCTGCCGCCAGGGCGTCGATCGCTACTACCTTGCTGGCCAGGGCGCGGTCGACGATGTCCTCGAGTTCCTCGGGCGACGTGACCGCGGCGACGTCCAAGACCGTCCGCAGAGGATCGGTACAGGGGATGTTCCGCAATGTGACGATATGAGCGGGGAAATCGCTCGGGCGGTGGACGTCACCGAGCTCGATTCGTCTGGAGGCGCTGCGAGGGATGGTGACGGAGTGCCGCCTGGGCGCGTCGGCGAAATGCCAGAGCCAGGCCGCAGACTGGTGCGACGCAACGGCCGAGGGGCCGGCCGTTAGGAAGAGGGCGAACAGGTCCTGTTCGGGGGTGCGGGCTGAGCCGGCCAGGCGAACCGTCTTCGGGTTCAGCATCTCCCACTCTCCTGTGGAAAACCGGTGCCGGACCATGTGACGGTTCACTCCCAGCGCCTGCAGCTGCGAGCGGCTGACGACGCCATGCTGGTCCCTGAACCTGCGGGCCAGCTCTCTCGTGGCGATACGTGTCATGTGTTTTATGCTATCTCATGTTGTTCCAGTCGATAGCGACGAAGTAGCGGTGCTTCTTTCGGGGCATGTTCCGACTTTCGGCGTATTTGAAGCCCAGATCCGACAAGAACCACGCCGAGACCGGCAACCTGCACCGAAAGTCGGGGGTCTTGTCGCTGGATGTGACCCTACGTGCCGCGGACGTGACTTTGGGTGGGCGCTTGGCGACCCAAGCGGACGTCGGGCCTCGCCGGCGACCTCGGCCCGGCCGCTCGCGCCGGCCCTGCCGCCCGCCCCGCCGGCCCTGCCGGCCCTCTCCACCCCGCAAGATACGCTCAGTCCTGTGCGCAAAGTGCTGGTCGCCAACCGGGGTGAGATCGCCGTGCGGGCCTTTCGGGCCATCAACGAGCTCGGCTACACCTCGGTCGCCGTCTTCCCATACGAGGACCGGTACTCACTGCATCGCCAGAAGGCGGACGAGAGCTACGAGATAGGAGAACGGGGCCACCCCCTCCGCGCTTACCTCGATATCCCGGGCCTGATCGAGGTGGCGCAACACTGTGGCGCCGACGCGGTGTACCCCGGTTACGGTTTCCTCTCCGAGAACCCTGAGTTGGCCAGGGCGTGCGAAGAGGCTGGGATCACGTTCATAGGGCCGCCGGCCAGGGTCCTGGCCTTGGCCGGCAATAAGGTGGCCGCCAAACAACAAGCGGAGGCCGCCGGCATCCCCGTCCTGGCCAGCGCCGGCCCCTGGGACAACGTCGATGACCTCGTCGTGGCCGGCGCCGACATCGGCTTCCCCCTGTTCGTGAAGGCGGCCGCCGGCGGGGGCGGCCGCGGCCTCAGGCGGGTGGCCGGCCCACACGAATTGCGCGCCGCGGTGGAGGCGGCGACGCGCGAGGCGGCGACCGCTTTCGGCGATCCGACGGTGTTCCTTGAGGCGGCCGTCGAAGGGGCGCGCCACGTCGAGGTACAGGTCTTGGCCGACGGCGCCGGCGACGTAGTGCACCTTTTCGAGCGGGACTGTTCGGTCCAGCGCCGCCACCAGAAAGTGGTGGAGATCGCCCCGGCTCCCAACCTCGACCTCGCCATCCGGGAGCGGTTGTGGGCGGACGGCGTCAAGTTCGCTCGGGCCGTTGGCTACCTGAACGCCGGCACCGTCGAGTTCCTGGTGGCCCCGGATGGACGCTACGTGTTCATCGAGATGAACCCCCGCATCCAGGTCGAGCACACCGTCACCGAAGAGGTAACGGCCATCGACATTGTCCAGGCCCAGTTGCAGATTGCCGGCGGCGCCAGTCTGACGGACCTCGGCATCACCCAGGAGGGCATCGTGGTGACGGGTACGGCTCTCCAGTGCCGGATCACGACGGAGGACCCGGCGCAGAACTTCCGCCCTGACACCGGCCGGGTCACGACCTACCGTTCTCCCGGCGGGTACGGGGTGCGCCTTGACGGTTGCACGTATGTAGGCGCGGACGTGTCGCCGCATTTCGACTCCCTGCTCGTCAAGCTCACGTGCCGGGGCCGGACCTTCCCGGACGCGGTGGCGCGGGCCAGGCGGGCGGTGGCGGAGTTCAGGGTCCGCGGTGTGGCCACCAATATCCCTTTTCTCCAGGCCGTGCTGGAAGACCGGGACTTTATGGCCGGCAACTTGAGCACGGCGTTCATCGACGAGCGGCCTGCATTGGCAAATCGGCGCAGCGGCGCCGACCGGGGGACACGGCTGCTTACGTACGTTGCGGACGTAACCGTGAACCGGCCCCATGGGCCCGCCCCGAATGTGAGCGACCCCCGGGCAAAACTGCCCCGGTTACCCGCTCAAGCCGGCGCTGGTCGTCCCGGCCGTCAGCTTGACCTGCTCCCTGGGAGCCGCCAACTTCTCGACCAGCTCGGCCCGGCGGGGTTCGCAGAGTGGTTACGCCGGCAGGTGCCGGTTGCTGTCACCGATACGACGCTTCGCGACGCGCACCAATCTCTGCTGGCCACCCGGCTGCGGACCGAAGACATGTTGCGCGCCGCTCCTTACTTCGCTCGCACGCTCCCAGGGCTGCTGTCCTTGGAGGCGTGGGGTGGGGCCACTTTTGACGTCGCACTGCGCTTTTTGAAAGAAGACCCCTGGGAACGTCTGGCTGCGCTCCGCGATGCCGTACCCAATATCTGCCTGCAAATGCTTATCAGGGGCCGTAATACGGTTGGCTACACGCCTTACCCGGACGAAGTGGCGGTGGCATTTGTCAAGGAGGCAGCTCGGACAGGGATCGACATTTTCCGCGTCTTCGACGCCCTAAACGATGTCGACCAGATGCTCCCGGCTATCAAAGGGATCCTCGAGACCGGCAAGGTGGCAGAGGGCGCAGTGTGCTACACGGGGGACTTGACCAGCCCGTCAGAGCGGCTCTACACCCTCGATTATTACTTGGGCAAAGCGGAACAACTGGTCACGGCGGGGGTGCATGTCCTGTGCATCAAAGATATGGCGGGACTGCTACGAGCTCCGGCGGCTCACACTCTCGTCAGCGCCCTCCGCCAGAATTTCGAGCTGCCGGTCCACCTTCACACCCATGACACTGCGGGTGGCCAACTGGCTACCTACCTCGCCGCCGTCGAGGCGGGTGTCGACGCTATCGACGGTGCATTGGGGCCATTGGCGGGCTCGACCAGCCAGCCCTCTTTGGGAGCGATTGTGGCCGCTACCGATAACACGGCCCGAGCGACGGGGCTTTCCCTCGCATCAGTAGAGGCATTCGAGCCTTACTGGGAATCGGTACGGCAGTTGTACAAGCCGTTCGACAGCGGGAGCGGCGCACCCACGACGCGCGTTTACCGCCACGAGATGCCGGGAGGCCAGATATCCAACTTGCGCCAGCAGGCGATCGCACTGGGGTTGGGGGACCGGTACGAGGTGGTCGAGGACCTGTACGCCGAGGCGAACCGCATCCTCGGCAACGTCGTGAAAGTCACGCCTAGTTCGAAAGTCGTCGGCGACCTCGCCCTATACCTGACCGGTGCTAATGCTGATCTGGCCGAGTTCGAGCGGGATCCGGCCAGTTTCGACCTCCCCGACAGCGTGATCGGCTTTCTGTCGGGCGAGCTCGGGGTGCCGGCCGGGGGATGGCCTGAGCCTTTTCGCACCAAAGCCCTTCAGGGGAAAAGTGCCCCCTGGCGCGACCCCGAGCTCCCGGCTGAAGCCAAGGTGGTCCTGGCTGGCCCCCAATCCGGGCCTCAGAAATTACGTCAGATGCTCGACAGCCTGCTTTTCCCCGGCCCCACCCGCGAGTACGAAGAAGCCGTCCGTCAGTTCGGAGACCTGTCCGTGTTGCCAACCTCGGCGTTCTTTTACGGTTTGGCCCCGGGGGAGGAGGTCGAGGTGGCGTTGGGGGCCGGAGTGTCCTTGTACTTGGCCCTGGATGCCGTCGGGGAGGCGGACGAAAGGGGTTTTCGTTCCGTGTTCTGCAGGCTGAACGGCCAGCCCCGCGTTGTGACGGTCCGGGACCGGTCGATAAAGGACACGCGTCCCCGCGGTGAACGGGCGCAACCGGATAACCCGGCCCATGTAGCGGCCCCGTTCGCAGGTGCGGTCTCCCTCACGGTCCGAGCCGGCGACCATGTCGAGGCGGGCCAGACGGTGGCGACGATAGAGGCGATGAAAATGGAGGCCCCGATTACGACATCACTCGCCGGCGCGGTGGAGCGCCTGGCCGTGCCCGAGCTCGCGTCCGTCGAGGGGGGCGATCTGCTCATCGTGATCGGACCGGCCTGACCTGACCTGGAGGCCTTAGTCCCCGGCCCTCGCGAGTCGAGCAGAGCAGGTCCCGTGCGTGGAGCACCCGCCCTTGGCTGAGAACCGCCCTTGTCACGGTAGAATTGTCTAGGCCGCAAACCGAGCCGAGGCCGCAAATAAGCCCAGGCAAGCTTCGGCGGCACTGGCCGGAGGTTCGCTCGCATGCGCGTAGGCGTCGTAAGGGAAATAAAGGCGGCCGAATGGCGGGTGGCGCTAACGCCGGCGGGGACCGCAGAACTGGTGGGGGCGGGCAATACGGTCCTGGTCGAAACAGGGGCAGGTGAGGGTTCTGGCTTCCCGGACACGGCCTACCTCAATGCGGGGGCGGTGGTAGTGGACGACGCGGCCAAGATCTGGGCCGATGTGGACCTATTGGTGAAGGTCAAAGAGCCGCTGGAGCCGGAGTTCCCGCTTCTTCACGAAGGACTGATCCTCTTCACTTACCTCCACTTAGCGGCGGATCCGGCGCTCACCGCTGCTCTAGTCCGTTCCGGGGCCACTGCTGTGGCTTACGAAACGGTGGAAGATGCCAACGGCCATTTGCCATTGCTGGCTCCCATGAGCGAGATCGCCGGCCGGCTCGCCGGCCAGGTCGTAGCCCACTACCTGACCACGCCCATGGGTGGGCGGGGGATATTGGCGGGAGGGGCACCAGGAGTATTGCCGGCCAGAGTGCTGGTGCTGGGTGGGGGAGTGGTCGGCGTCTACGCCGCCCGGGTCGCCCGGGGCCTGGGCGCGGATGTCACCATCCTGGAGCGCTCTGACCAACGCTTGAGGTACCTGGACGAGAGGTTCGAGGGGTCGGTCCGCTCGGTGATGTCGGATGCCCACAGCATTATCGAACAGCTCGCCTGCTCTGATGCTGTGATCGGGGCCGTGCTGGTCCCGGGTGCGGCTGCACCCAAGCTCGTCAGCCGGGCCATGCTCTCGAGCATGCCCAGCCACGCCGTGATCGTGGACGTGGCCATAGACCAGGGAGGTTGCACAGAAACCTCCCGGCCGACGACCCACGAGGCGCCGACTTATGTCGTCGACGACGTCTTGCACTACTGCGTAGCCAACATGCCCGGCGCCGTCCCCGTCACCTCGACCCGGGCTCTGACAAATGCCACTTTGCCGTACCTGCACCGCCTGACAGACCTTGGCCTCGACGGTTTTGGCCTGAAGGACCCGGGATTCGCGATGGGCGTCAATGTCCGCGACCACGAGGTAGTCCACCCGGCCGTAGCCGCCACATACAAACCGCCGACTGCGCCGAACGAGCAAATCCGGCGCGTCAGCGCCTAGCCCCGTCTGGGCGGCGACGCCTCGTCCCCGCCACGGCATAAAAGGCCGATCACGGCGGAGCCTGCCTATACGTCGGCACTCTGGATCGGCAATGCTGGTGGGGTGACCGACGCTAATGCAGTCAGGAATGCGACCACCAGGTTTGAAGGCACTACGGATGAAGGCACCACCGAAGAAGGCGCCGGCGGTGAAGGCGTGAGCCACAGGGGAGTCCGCCTTGATTGGCCGTCTGTGCCAGGGGACGCCGGGGCTTCCAGCCCGGCCCGGCGCAGCCTGGGCGCCGCCCCCCGCAGGACGCGCGTGGTTGCCACCATCGGGCCTGCCTCAGACCAGCCGGCCACTTTGGCGGCAATGCAGGAAGCGGGGATGGACGTTGCTCGGCTTCCTCTCGCCCATGGGTCGATCGACGAGGCGGTGGAGCGCCTGCGTCGCGTCCGCAAAGCGGCGCCCGAGGTCGCCATCCTGGTCGACCTGCCCGGCCCGAAGATTCGGACAACGCCCTTTCCCGAGGGTGGCGTCTCGTTGTTGACAGGCAGCCAGGTCGTGCTGTGCCCTCACCCATTGGCTCCGAGTAGTAATGCGGAGATCATCGGTGTATCGGTGCCCGAGCTAGTCGAGTCGCTGCAGGAAGGTGACAGGGTCGCTCTTGGCGACGGGGGCGTAGCGCTTATCGCCGAGGAACGCGACGGCAGCTCCATGAAGGTCAGGGTGATTGCCGGGGGCAAGGTGCAGGGGCGCCCGGGGGTCACCGCCCCGGCGTCCAGGCTCTCGCTCACCACGCCTACGCCCGATGACATCGAGCGGCTCGAGGTGCTGCTGGAAGAGGGTATCGAGAGCGTCGCCGTTTCTTTCGTACGGTCGGCCCCCGACCTCGAGGTGGTCCGGTCCGTCACGGGTAGCGGTGTCCTTGTCTGCGCCAAGATGGAGACCCCCGAGGCCCTCGAGGACATCGAGAACATCTTGCGGGTGAGCGACACGATTATGGTCGCCCGGGGCGACCTCGGTGTGCGTGTCGCGCTCGAGGAAGTGCCGCATATCCAGAAAAAGCTCATCCTTTCGGCGGTGGCGTGGGGCCGGCCGGTCATCACGGCCACGCAGATGCTCGAGTCGATGATCACCTCGCCGGTGCCGACCCGGGCCGAGGTGGCCGACGTGGCCAACGCCGTGTTCGACGGGACCAGCGCGGTCATGCTCTCGGGTGAAACGGCCATCGGCGTCGACCCTGTTTGTGCCGTAGCCACCATGGCGCGCATAGCGCGGCGGGCCGACATGGAGTTCGATAGCTACCATTGGGGCCGTAACCTCCCGGCGCAGCACTTCGCCTCTGAGGGCGCGGTCGGTGCCCGCATAACCGCCGCTATCGGGGCCGCTGCGTGGCGAGCCTCTGTCGACGAGAGAGCGGCGGTCATCGTGGCCTGCACCAACACTGGTGCGACCGCCAGGGCAATCGCTCGTTTCCGGCCGGCGGCGCCCATCGTGGCGGCCACCCCTTATTCCGAGACGGCCCGGCAGCTCACTACTAGTTGGGGGGTCGATACGGTACTGGTCCCCGAGGCCAAAACGACGGACGAAGCGGTTAACTTCGGTGTGCAAGCGGTGCTGCAGGGGGGTTACGTCAAGCCGGGCGACATAGTTGTTGTGCTCGCCGGGTCGCTCAACGACCCCGAACCGGTGACCGACACGTTGCGCATAGTGCGCATCTACTAAGGAAATTCTGAGGACAGCGCCAAGACAAATCGGGTACTCGCCGCCCCTTCATCGCCATTGGCGCAGCTTCACGATGTCTCCACGAACTTCGGGGATCGATTAAAGTGCTGCGCTTGGCGACCAAGCGGCTCCAGAAACGGTGACGGCACGCCTCGACGCCATCGGCAACGATGCTGGCCAGCAGGAGGCGGGATGGCCTTGCGCGTTGTCGGTCATTGTCCCGACGCGAAACGAGGCCCCCAACATCGAGCTCCTCGAGCAACGTCTGAGCTCGGCTCTCGACGCCACCCCGGGGGGTTGGGAGCTGATATTCGTCGATGACTCCGACGACACCACGCCCGACGTAATCGCAAAGGTGATCGGTTCGGGCCGGCCCGTCCGCTTGTTGCACCGGCAGATGGGGGCTCGTCAGGGTGGCCTGGGAGGGGCGGTGCAGGAGGGGTTCAAGCTGGCGCGTGGCACTGTTTTCGCCGTAATGGACGCTGATCTTCAACACCCGCCAGAGGTCGTCCCGGCGCTCGTAGCGCCCGTTCTGTCGGGCGAGGCCGCCCTGGTGGCCGGGAGCCGGTACAGCTGGGCGGGCGCTGATGCGGGCCTGGCCGGGCCGGGGCGTCAACTGCTGTCACGGACGTGCCGCGCGGTCGTCCATTTGCTGTTGCCCGTCAGCCGACCACTACAGGACCCGATGAGCGGTTTGTTCGCCTTTCGCCGGTCGCTGCTGGACGCAGTTGTCCTGGAGCCTACGGGGTACAAGATCCTGCTCGAAGTGACGGTGCGGACCAGGCCCGCAGCGGTCCTTAACGTTGGTTTCGACTTTGCCCCTCGTCACGCCGGCCGCTCGAAGGCGACCTTCCGTGAGGGGATGGTCTTCCTCCGCCACCTGCTCCGACTGGTAATGGTGAGCTGGCGCCGGCGGGGCGCTGAATCTGCGCCGACTGTGACACAGGCGGGCGAGGAAGGGGAGAGGACCCCGAAGTAAGGGTGTCTTCGCCGTCCTCGGGGCCCGCCGGTGGCGCCGGTTTCAGGTGCTATTGCGCTCGTACAGGACGTAACTGCTCGTGCGGGCCACTACCCCGAACTCAGGGCGTATTTGCTCGAAGACGCTCAGCCACGGGGATGTGCCCTCGTCACAACTGATGCAGCTGGGCAACAAGAGGTACTGGACCTGAACGGCGAAAGGCCACTTGGTGCCGTCGTACTTGGGATTGCCGTAATAAACCTGATGGAAGGGGTTAGGCCACATATATATCCCGGTGCGATGGTCGAGGGCAGGGACGAAGTTTTGCACCACAGAGATGACGGCGTTCGGCGGGATGCGGGCCATGAGCTGACGGGTACTGGCCAGCGCGGGGGTGTTCGTGTTCGGCGTGGCGACGTGGTTGTCGGAAAACGGCGTCGCTCCCCAGAGCAGGCACGCCCACAGGGCGCAAAGCACAACGACCGCGGTGGCCAGCCGCTGCGCGACCGGGGTGCGCAGGCGCGAAATGGCATAGACCGTGCCACAAACCAGGATGGCCACGAGGGGCATCGAGTAGTGATAAAGGATCTGGTGCTGGTACCCGAAAGCTGAGATGACGTTGGCGCCGAGCTCGAGAACCGCGATGGCGGCCACTTCAGGGGAAATGAAGAAAATAAGGCCGGCACTAAAGGCCAATTGCCACAAATACCACGGCCGTCCGCCGGAGGTCAGATAGTCCCAGAACTGGGCCGGCCGGCGCACCGCGGCCCGAAGCGTCCCGCCCAGGCCGCCGAAGGGCAGCCGGCCACCGTGCGCGCTGGCGTAACCGATCAGCGCCGGAATTAAGTACAGGTTGTCAAAGGCGGCGACAAACGCCGATGCCAGCAATGCGACTACCCCGATTTTTCGGTCTCGCCTAATGGCGACCCAGGCTGCCAACGGGACGGTGTACAGGGCGGCGTCCTCCTTGCACAGGAGAAGTAAGGCGACACAGAGGAGGAAAAGGCGCGGGCGCCACAAGACTCCCGCGTAAATAGCCAATGCGATCAGGGGAGTTTCGAACGCCTCCACATGGAACTGTTCGAGGTCTGTCTGCTGGAGTACAGGGCTGAGCAAGTAGGCCCCGGCCAGGAGCGTGGCCAGGACAGAACTTCGGAGCAGATGTCGGGCCAAGAGAAAGATGGGGATGGCACCGGCCGCCTGCAGCGCGGCCTGGGCCACAAGTAAGGCGGAAGTGTGCGGGTAAAGCCAATAGACAGGTACCAGCAAGAGGTAGACGAAGGACGGATGGTCCCCAAACAGGTTGCGGCCGGCAACGGTTAGGAACGGGTCGTGGAACCGGCTCAGCAGCCAGATCCCCTGATCGGGCATGGCCATGTCGTATGCAGGCTGTTGGAAGGAGCGGAGCATGGCCACCGTGACGTCGCTGAAATGCACGGTGTACGCGATGACCAGCACAGCGAGGGGCAAATACGTCGCCCAGGCCAGCCACCGGGGGTCGACGGCCGCCAGTCTCTGCCGCAGTCTCTGCCGCACTGCTTGCAGGCTCTCGAAGCGGGCCTCCGAGGGCCCGCCCGTGGCCTTCCGAACCGCTCGGCGGCCCCGCTCGTAGCGCTCACGCCCCTCGCCTGCACGCCCGAGCGACGTCTCGCCTACCCCGGCGTCTACCCGCCCGAGATCGAGGTCGCCGCCGCTCTGGCCACGGCGGTCCGCAGTCGTGGTCCTCGTCTCGGCGACCTTATCGCCGACATCTTCTGGCGTCTCGGCGGCCTCGAGGTCTGCCACCTCGCGATCGTACAAGTGAGGGCCTACTCTGGTGGGCCAGGGCGGAGTTCAGGGGTTGGCCGAGCCCACGGGCGCCGAGACGGCACTCCGCCAGCGAGAACGGCCCATCAGCGGTAACGTCCGGACCGCCCCTATCCCTGCCCGCGGGACAACAACCGGTACAGCGAAGGGAGCCCGCCGTTGAGGCGGGCCGGGACGGTTAGCCACGCCGGGACCACGACGTCCAGTTCCCGGTGTTCGACCGCGGCCACGACCGTGCTCGCCGCCGCTTCCACCGGGAGGGGCCGAGGCCAGGAACGCGTGTACGGGCGGTTGCGCCTGGTGAAGAACGGGGTGCTCACCGGCCCCGGGCTCACCAGGGTGACGGTCAACGGGGCATGGCCGCTGCGGCTGGCGCCGCGCCACTCGGCCCGGAGCGATTCGGCCAACCCGCGCAGGCCGGCCTTGGCGGCGCAGTAGGCGACCTCGCCGGGTACGCCGACCAGGCCGGCGATCGAGCCCATGAGCACCAGTTGGCCGCCCGCCTCGCTGGTACGCAAGTACCGCGAGGCGGCGTGAGCCAGGTGAACGGGGGCACGCAGGTTGATGTCGATCAGCCAGTCAAGTTCGTTTGGCGACATCGACTCGAAGGCGCCCGCCCATCCCGCGCCTGCGTTGGAGATGACCACGTCCAACCCGCCCAGGGCATCGGCGGCCGCGGTCACCACTGCCGCCGCGGCACCCGCTTCGGTCAGGTCTCGAGCCAAGGTGGCCACGAACTGGTCCTTGGCTGCCTCCAGGGCCTGACCATCTCTGCCGGTGCCGAACACGCGCGCCCTGCGACCGGCCAGAGCCGAACTGACGGCGGCCCCGATCCCGCTGGAAGCTCCGGTAACGAGCACCCGGAGGCCCGCCAGCGAACGGGCCGCAGCCACCGGGAGCAGCCCTACCCTTCTGGTGGTGCGGCCGTCACCCTCGGCCTGTCACTCTTGGCCTGTGACCCTTGGCCGTCACTCTCGGGCCGGGGCATCTAACGGGCGTTGACCAAGGCCCGCAATGACTCCCTGACGCTACCGGAGGTAGCGAGTACCGCACTGGGTTCGAAGCCACAATGGGCCATGCAGTTGTGGCAGCGAGGATCCCGGCCTCGCCCATACTTCGACCAGTCCGTCGTTTCGATGAGCTCCTGGTAGGTCTCGGTATAGCCGTCGGCCAGCAAGTAGCAAGGCCGCTGCCAACCAAAAACCGAATACGAAGGGATCCCCCAAGGCGTGCACTCGAACTCGACCTTTCCTTCCAGAAAGTCGAGGAACAGAGGGCTGTGGTTCAGGCGCCAATGCTTGCGTTTGCCGGCAAACGCGTCCTTGAACAGCGTGCTCGACTGGTTGACGCCCAAGAAATGCACCTGGTCCGGCGCCTTCTCGTACGCATATCCGGGCGAGATCATCATGGTGTCGACTTCGAGCTCATCGTTCAGGAAATCGAGCACCTCCTGCACGGTTCGCGGCGAGTCGGTGCTGAAAAACGTGGTGTTCGTCGCCACCCGGAAGCCCTTTTCCTTAGCTGCCTTTATCGCCGCTACGGCTTTGTCGAACGTGCCATCCCGGTTTACGGATTCGTCGTGACGCTCCTTCAACCCGTCAATATGCACGACCCAGGAGAAGGCTGGGTGAGGCGTGAAACGGTCCAACTTCCGCTCCAGCAATAAAGCGTTGGTGCACAGGTAGACGAAAAGCTTTCGCTTTAGCAACGCATTGGTCATTTTTTCGATCTCGGGGTGCAACAGCGGTTCCCCGCCGGCAATAGACACCATCGGGGCGCCGCACTCCTCCATAGCGGCCACAGCCTGCTCGACCGATAACCGTTTCCGAAGGATCTCGGTTGGGTACTGGATCTTGCCGCAGCCACTGCATTCGAGGTTGCAGGCGAACAAAGGCTCCAGTTCTACGATCAGCGGGAACTTGTCTCGGTGCGCCAGTTTTTGGCGAGCGACGTAACTACCAACCTTGATGCTTTGGCGCAAGGGTACGCCCATATCAACGGACCTCCATAGGAAGCGGAAAGGAAACACGCTCGTTGCGTACCGAGCGCTCGACGATAGCGGCGGGGCCGAGGCCCGACAGGCAGTCGACGACCTCCCCGACCAGGTCCTCCGGGGCAGAAGCGCCGGCGGTGATACCGATGCGGTGCACGCCGGCCAGCCACGACAGGCACAAGTCGGCCTTGCTGTCCACTAGTTGCGCCCTCGCCCCTGACCTCCGCGCCACCTCGACCAGCCGGTTGGAATTGGAGGAGTTAGGTGACCCGACCACCAGGACCAGGTCGCAATCGGGGGCTATGGCCCGCACCGCCTCCTGGCGGTTCTGGCTGGCGTAACAGATGTCAGAGGCGGAAGGCCGGGCCAGGTCCAAGAAGCGTTCTTCGAGGGCGGTGACGACGCCTGTCACCTCGTCGGTGGCCAGGGTCGTCTGAGTCAGCAACGCCGTCGGAAGGCTGGGGTCGAGTTGCAGGCTGGCCACCTCTTCGGGCCCGCTGACCAGCGCAATGGACGGGACAGTACCGAGCGTGCCTTCGACCTCGTCGTGACCAGCGTGGCCGATCAGCACCAGCTGCCGCCCGGAAGCACTGAAGCGGCGAGCCTCGCTGTGGACCTTGGTAACAAGGGGGCACGTGGCGTCGATCGTGGACATGTGCCGCCGCGTGGCCTCGTCCACCACCGCCGTCCCCACACCGTGGGCGGAAAACACGACGTTGGCGCCGTCGGGAACCTCGTCGAGCTCCTCCACGAACACCGCCCCCGCCGCCTCCAGCCTGGAGACGACGTGGGCATTGTGGACGATCTGACGCCGTACGTACACGGGTGGTCCGAAGCGTTCGAGGGCCCGCTCGACGGTTTCGATGGCGCGGCGTACACCAGCACAAAACGAACGGGGCTCGGCTAGAAGAATCTCCTTCGGGCCTATCGCCGCCGCCCAGTCAGCCAGAGCGCGGCGCGAGGCGCGGAGAGCCAGCAACGCTTTGTAGACGCCCCGGGCACCCGCAGGCGAGAACAGTTCGACACCCGGCGAGTCAGATACCGCCCGCACGACGGCCAGGGGCACGCCCCACCCGGCTTCCGCCACGGCCGTCGACTCCATGTCGACGACGTCGGCCCCGAGCGCCCCAAGCGCGGCTCTCTCGTCTCCGGTGACGATGTGATCGGTACTGAGAACGGTGCCCGTACGGGCTCGTAAGCCCGAGCGCCGCAGTTCAGCGGCCAGGAGGGCGGCTGACGGTAGTGTCATCACTTCCTGGCCGGCGGCATCGAGGAGGCGCTCGGCGACGATCAGGTCACCCGGTACCAGGTTGTCGTTGAGAGCGCCTCCGAGCCCCGCGATGGCTACGGCGGCCGGGCTGGTCGTCGCCCTCAACCTCCGGGCCGCCTGCCCGGCTTTGGCCAAGCCCATCCCGGTGCGCTCGACGACGAGCGCGGCCGGGCCACTCTGGCCGGCCCCGAGCGCCACCTGTTCCAGCCTTAGGGGGGCCAGGACGACCAGGCGCGGCGCGGTGGAAATGGCCGGGGTCGGGATGGCCGGCATCGTCACAGCCTTATCTCTCCGTCGGTTCGACCTGCACCGGCCTGCGCCGACCCAGCCGCGGTCTTTGGCCTGGCCGCGGTCTTTGGAAGTGGCCCCGTGCCCAGGACGTAACGGCCGAGGGCGGTAACGGGGAAGACCTGGCGGTACAGGTGGTAGTTCAAAGAGAAATCCCACGGGAACCCGGTACCCGTGAACCAGGGCTCGTCCCACGTGCCGTCCTCGGTCTGGTTGCGGACCAGCCACTCGACACCTCGCTCGGTGGCGGGGTTGTCCCGCTCACCTGCGGCCAGCAAGCCAATAAGCGCCCATGCGGTCTGGGAGGCGGTGGAGTCCCCCCGCCCCACCCAACCGGGCTCGACGTAGGACCGCAGGTCTTCGCCCCATCCGCCATCGCTGTTCTGGTGTTCCACCAGCCAGCGCACTCCGTCGGCCACCCTCGGGTCGCCCGGCGGTACGCCGGCGGCGATGAGCGCCGGGAGCACAGCGCCCGTCCCGTAGACGTAGTTGACCCCCCAGCGTCCCCAATAGGACCCGTCTGGCTCCTGATTGGCCGAGAGCCATTCGAGACCGTCTCTGAGAGCCTCTTGCCACCCCGGTCTGAGCGGGCCGTTCTCGCAGGCGAGCATTTCCACGACATGGGCCGTGACGTCGGCGGTGGGCGGGTCGGTGACGGCGCCGAAGTCGAAGAAAGGCAGTTGGTTGGGCAGCTGCGAATTATTGTCCGCGTCGAAGGCGCCCCACCCGCCGTCGCTCGAGCGCATCCCGGCCACCCAGTCCAGTGCCCTCTCACAGGCTGGGGCGCTGCGCCGGTGGATGGCTCGGCGCAGCGCCAGGACCACCTCGGCGGTGTCGTCGATATCGGGGTAGTTCACGTTGGCGAACTCGAACGACCAGCCGCCGGGCGGCAGCGTAGGCCGGCGCACCGCCCAGTCCCCGACTACGGTGACCTCTTTGTCCAGCAGCCACTCGACCGCGGCCTGGACCGAGGGGTCGTCGGGCCTGACGCCCGCGTCGACGAGGGCGATCACCGCCAACGCTGTATCCCAGATAGGAGACTGGCAGGCCTCTATGCGCCGCCCCTGCTCGTCGTCCAGGGTGAAGCGCTCGAGGCCCGAAAGTGCCGCTTTGACCACCGGGTGGTCGAGGGGGTAACCGCGTACCACTAGGGCGATGGTCGAGTAGACCATGGGGGGCTGTATCCCACCCCAGCTACCGTCGGCCTCCTGGCGGGCCACGATCCAGCGTTCTGCTTCCCGGAGAGCGGTCTCCCGGACGAGGCGCTTGGGCCACGACCGTTCGGAGAGGGCATCGTAGCGGTGCAGCACCTTGTCCAGGCCAACCAGGCACATGCCCAGAGGGCCGAGCCGGCCCCGGGGAGGCCGGGCTCCTGACTTGAGCTCGTCGATCTTGAACGGAAGGGGCCGGGTCGGCTTGTGGGCCATAATGACCGACAAGGCGACGATCGTCTGGCGGGCCCAGCACGCGAACGACCAGATCGATAGGGGCCAGTCCGGCGGCAGGAAGACTAGTTCGGGCGGTACGGCCGGCAGCTGGTCCCAATCCCAGCAGCCCGTCATGGCCAGCCACACATGCGTAAAAACTCGGGCGGACTCGACGCCGCCGTGCTGGCGCGCCCAAAGCGCCGCCCGCTTCATATGTGCCTCGTCAGGGCCGTCGCCGGCCAGTCGTAGCGCGACGTACGCTTCAACCGTGGCCGACGGTTCACCGGGGCCGTTATAAAAGGTGGCCCAGGCGCCGTCGGGCCGTTGCGCCGAGCGTATCCTGGCCGCCGCCCGGCTCAGGGTCTCCGGAGTAAGGAGGCCCAAGAAGTGGCGTAGGAGCACATCTTCGGCGTCCATGGTCACGTTTGTCTCGAGCTCACCCTTCCACCACCCTCCCGGTTGTTGAAGGTTTTTCAGGTGGGTGGTGGCGAGCCTCAGGGCGTCATCTGGGCGCCGCTCGACGATCACAGGGCTGTCTGATTGGCCCGCCACCAAAGTCATGACTCGCGCTCCACCACGTAGACCGCGAGGTCAGCTAGAGCGCGGCGGGGTACCGCAGACAAACGTGCTCTTTCCAGGGAGCCAAGGGCGGCGTCCAGATGGGCCTTGGCCCGGGCTGCCGTCCACTCGCGTCCGCCGCACGCTTCTACCAGCCAGGTGGCCCGGGCCACCTGCTCTTGAGCGAGCGGGGTCGGCAGCGTTGGCGCCCAGTCGGGCACGGCCAGGGAGGTGGAGACGTGCCCATCAGCCCGGTGCACGGCGCGGCTACCAGCCCGCCCGTTCGTCGGGGCGGTGGCGGGAGCTCCCGGGACAGGCCTGGTGTCGAACAGCAGGGCGTCGAGCTCCCTGGCCTCGTCATCGCCTGCCGCCAAGGCGGACACGATCGGCATTGACTTCTTGCGCTGCCGGATGTCGTTGCCTGTGGGTTTGCCAGTAGTGGCGGGGTCGCCCCAGATCCCGAGCAGGTCGTCTGTGGCCTGGAAGGCCACGCCGAGGTGCCGGCCGAAGTCGCGCAGTGCCCGCACAGTCGCAGGAGGCGCGGCAGCCAGGATCGCCCCCAGCGAAGCGGCGCAACCGAGCAGGGCCCCGGTCTTCGCGGTTGACATGCCCATGCACTCCTCAACGCTCACCGACCGGCGGGCCTCGAAAGCCAGGTCATCCGCCTGACCGGCGATCATCTCGGCCGTCGCCTCGCACAGCGCCAAAGCGGCCTGGGGAGCAGCCGGGTTCGGCGTCCGGAGCAGTACATCGGTGGCCAACGTGGCTAGAGCATCGCCCGCCAGAAGTGCAACACTCGGCCCCCACAGCGCCCACGCGGTGGGCCGGTGGCGCCGTTCCACATCGCCGTCCATCAAGTCGTCGTGGAGCAGCGAGAAGTTGTGGACCAGCTCGACGGCCACCCCGCCCGGCGCGCCGACGGCGGCGTCGGCCCAGCTCGCCTCGGCGGAAAGAGTGGCCAGGGCGGCCCGGATACCCTTCCCGCCTTTGATGGCGGTTGGGTTACCGGCGGCGTCGGTCCATCCGAGGTGGTAACTGACCACGTCCCGGATGCTCGGGGTGAGCCGGGCGACTGCGTCGCGCATCAAGGGCTGAGTTACGTCTCGTGCGTGTTCGAGCACGTCGGCAACCGCGGTGGTGGGCCTCACACGACCTCCTCAAATTTCACGGGCTCCAGAAGGGGCCCACTAGCCCGTTCCGTGCCGCTAGCTGGCTGTATTTCCTGGCTGGTGCGGTCTGGGGCCATTTGTGGCCCAGTGGAGGCCGCGCTCGAGCCGGGACCGGCGCCAAGAACAGCGCTGGCCTCTCTTGGGAGCGGCGGAAGACCTTCTCGCTGCCCGGAAGCGACGAGCACGGCCCGAGCGGCGCTGAGACCGCTCCGTACCGCGCCCTCCATGGTTGGCGGCCACCCCGTGGCCGTCCATGCCCCGGCCAGCACCAGCCCGGGGAGCCGGGTCCTGGTGGTGGCACGGTCAATGGCAGTACCGGGGCTGGCCCGAAAGGTGGCGTGGTGCTCCTTGGTCACGAAAGTAGTGAGCACATTGGCCCGCCTGGCCGCCGGGAGGATGGCTCGCAAGGATGCCACTACTTGTGGACCGAGGTCCTCGGGCCGGGTGCCGATGTAGCTGTCTGCCGCTGATATCGAAACCGCCAGGTATTGACCATCCCTAGCCCCAGAAGAAGCAGTGCGGTCGAAAACCCACTGCGCCTCTGTCCCCAGGCCGGCCAGGAAGGCCAGGTCGGTCACCCGCCGGTCGAAGTGGATGTGCACGTTCACAATGGGCGAGCTCGTCAGTCTGGACGGGCGCACCTCGTCAGCCAGAGCGCCGCCAGGCAGGACGTCTTCGGTGCAGTAATGGGGCAGAGCTACCACGACGCCGTCCGCGACGGTGCTCCCGACGCCTGACCGCACCTCGAACCGCTGGCACCCCGCTGATGGCTGCGGCCCCAGCTCGGTGGCGGCGGCGGTGGCGACGTCAATGGAGCCGTTGGTACGTGCCGGCTCAAGGGCGTGGATTGACAGAACAGGCTCGCCTAGCCGCACCTGCACCCCTGCTTGGCGCAAGGCGGCGGCCGCTCGCTCCCCGTGCAGGACACCGAGCGGCACCCGGCTCCAACCGATGTCCCCAGCGGCGGCGTCGGTCAGGAGCCCGGTTTGGAAGACCTTGGCCGCCATTGACAGCGACGCCTTGGTGGCCGGGAGGTTCACGGTCGGAAGGCAGATCAGGTCCCAGAGAGCCGAAACGGCGGCCGCGCTCTGGCCATGCTGGGCCAGCCACGACGCAAAGGTCTGCCGGTCGAGGCCAGGGTCCTCGAGGTCCAGGCGTGACAGAGGTAGGGCGGCCCGGCCTAGGGCCAACCGGGCACTGACCGGGAGGAGGCTGTAGCGGAGCAGGGAGCGCCCCAAGTGAAGGGGGGCGGGCAACGGGTCCCGGTGCAAGACGGCCCGTTCGGGGCCCCCGGCGGGACCTGACGTCCTTTTTGCCGGGCGCAGGACAGTAACATCCAGACGGGGCTGCAGCTCGACGTCTCCGTCGGAACCGATCCGGTGCAGGAAGTCCAGATAGGCGGTACAGCAGCGCAGGAAGACGTGCTGGCCGTTGTCCATGACCAAACCGTCGTGAGTGAACGACCATGTGAGGCCGCCCAGCCGGTTCCGCTTCTCGAAGAGGGTGACCTCAGCGCCCGCGTCAGCACAGGCCAGAGCGGCCGAAATGCCAGCCAGGCCGCCGCCGACGACGATCAAACGAGGACGGGTACGGGCGCTACTGCTGGCGCCGGATGTTAGTCACGCCGCTGCCCTTGCCAGCGCCATAGGCCGCCACCGTCGCCTTTTGGCCGGCCGACAGGCTCACCCTGCCGTGCAGCACGCTTTCAGGACGCATACGGATGCGCTCGAGCAAGCGGTGATAGATGCCGGCCATGGCCGCCGTGCAAGCGCGGCTGCGGGGATCCAGCAGAGGCAGCAGCGCAAGCCCTCGCTCGTACCACGCCGCGGCCCGGCCCGACTCGAAACAGATGAGCGCAGATAGGTCATCTGGCGCCCCGACCAACCCCGGGCTTACTCCGAACCGTTCCAGGTCCTGGGCGGGCAGGTAGACGCGGCCCATAACGTCACGGTCTTCGATCAAGTCCCTCAAAATGTTTGTCAACTGGAGGGCGACACCGAGAGCGTCAGCCAAAGGCCGCGCTTGGACCGGGTCGCTGCTCCCGTATATAGCGAGGGACAGGCGCCCAATCGTGCCGGCGACGCGCCGGCAGTACTCGACGAGCTCGTCGAACGTCTCGTAGCGCCGGCCTGCCAGATCCCATGAGCAACCCTCCACCAGCTCCTCGAGAGCGTCGACGGGGAGGAAGAACTTGCTGGCTGCATCGGCCAAAGCGGCTAAGACGGGGTCGCCCGGAGGCACTGCGCCCGCGGGCAACCCGCTCGATGCTCGGGCCAGTGACGTCAGCGAACGGCGTATGTCATCGAGAGCTGCCCCCCTGCCCACCTGCTCCGGCGGGCCTCTTGTCCCAGCGGCCTCACGGGAGGCCTCTGCCGGCCCAACATCGAGGTTCACGCTGTCGCCCACATCGTCGATGCGGCGGGCCATGGCGTAGAGGGCGCACATGGCCGCTCGCTTGTGAGGAGGCAACAGGCGGATGCCGTAGTAAAAGTTGCGGGCGCGCAAGCGCGTGATCCGCTCACAGTGTTTGTAGGCCTGGGCGACGGCGGCTTCGTTCAAATCCCGGTCTCTCCGGCGCCGTCGGGCTGACTGCGGTAGGCGTCGCGCAGAAGCCTGGCCAGGTGGGCAAAGAAGCGCTGTGGGGCAGGGCGTCTGGGGTCGGCGTAAACGTCGAAATCTACGGTGGCCAAGGCGTCCAGGGCGGCGTGCCCCCCAGCTATGAACCCCGCTATGGCTACCCGGAGCCGGCCCCGCAGGCTGGCCACCAGGGGTGTGCCGTCGTCGAGCCACTGCCGGGCCCGGGCTGCCTCGAAGGCCAACAGTGCCCGGGATTCGAAAGAAGCCCCGCCCGGAGCGCCGGCCCGCCGCCGGTCCACGTAGTCAGTCGGCGGCGGGTTCAGTTCCTCAACCGTGACCCCGAAGCGCCGCATGTCGTGTTGGGGGAGGTAGACCCGCCCGACAATGGCGTCCTCAGCCACGTCCTGCCAGTGTTCGACCAGTTGGAGCCCGGTGCAGATGCTGTCAGACCAGGCCAGACGGTCAGGGGTGGCGTAACCGAAAATGGAAAGAACGGTCTGCCCAACTGGGTTAGCAGACAGCCGGCAATAGCCGACCAGATCCTCGAAGCTCTCGTAACGGAAAATGGCCTGGTCTTGTCGGTTGGCCTGGACGAGGTCGAAAAGCGGTGCGGTGGGCAGAGCCAAGCGCAGCGCCGTCTCGGCCATCCCCGCCACCAAGGGATGGACTTCGGCACCAGATGCCGGGCGGCGGCGACTGAGCGCCGCTCTCAGCTGGTCCTCCACTTCGTCCAGCGCGCCTAGCCGGTCGCCGGCATAGTCGTCGCCCAACTGGTCCACGAGGCGCGCCCACCCGTAGAGCGCCATCAAGTCGGAGCGCAACGAAGCCGGCAGTAACCTGGAGGCCACAGGGAAGTTCTCGCTGGATGCCCGACCGAGGACTAGGTAGTCGGGTGGGAGGTCACGTCCCGAGCCGGCAGCCCGGGACGGTGCCTGCGTCGCCGCTACCGTCATTTACCAAAATCCCCTTGTTCGTTAGGGCGTTGACCGTGGGCCTACTTCTGTGCAAACTGGCTGACCCACCGGTCATCTTAGACACCATGGCGCCACGAATCGCAACTTGTCTGACTGGGCCCTCCGCCGCCGCGGAACGAAGCTGGTCGCCATCAAACCCGGCCTTAGTTCCGCTGGAAAAACGCCAGCCCTTCGGGCCGGCTGAGGGTCGCGGGCGCCTAGTTAGCGTTCTCCCGGGTGTTCCAATCGGGCCCGACAGCCCACTGTAGGACGGTGGCGAACGCCGTCTGGATGACCTCCAGGCCGGCCGGCACAGGGTTATCGGACAGCGGCCGCCCCGCCGCCTCTGCAAGTGTCCTTAGGACCCGGGCGGCCAACAACTGGCTCGGTAAATCGCCTCTAGCCGCACGGGCGCCGAGTTCGAGCAATATCGGCATCGCCCGGGTGATCAGTCGCCCGAAAACAATGGCGGTCTTGGCCGGGTCGCTGGCCAGTCCTTCGGGGCCTCCCAGTTCGGCGACGGCCTGGGCGAAACGGTCAGCGGTGTCCTGGCACAGGCTCTCGACCACCGCGGTGAACAGGGCTTCCTTGGAGGGGAAATGCCGGTAGACGCTTCCTTTGGCGATCCCGGCGGCGGCCGCGATCTCGCTTACCGTCACCGACGCGTAGCCCTTTGGCTCCGAGAAGAGCCGGAAGGCGGCCTCGATCAGCCGCTGCTGAGGTTCGCCAGCCGCCTCCTCCAAGCCGGCCGGGAACGGCTCGGTCCCTTCCAGGAGACCTGGCAACACCACCTTGATCTGGCAGAGAGGCATGCCTCGCTCTTCGCGTAGTTCGCGTATGAGCACGAGCGCCCGCACATGGTCCTCGCCGTACACGAAACGGCCGGACTTGGAGGGTTCGGGAGCCGGTAGGAGCCCAAGGCGCCGGTAGTGATGGACAGTGCTGGTCGGCACGCCCGATAGCGTCACCAGTTGACTAAGCGTAAGCGAGGTTCTGGTACTGCCGTTCCCGGTGCTCGTGCTCTGGTCGCGGCCACGGGCCGTGTCATTACGGCCCGCGTCACGATGGCCCGCGTCATCTTTTTCCCGGGCGCTCGCTTTGCCTGCGCCAGGATCCGGGTTCCCGTTAGCTTTTGACCCGTTGCCCATCCCGAGCAATCCCTCGACGACGTCCTACCCCTGATTCAAGCACCACCACCGGCCTCAGACAGCGCAGGCCCATCAGAGCACTTTACGCAGGATCCAGCGCTTGGCCCGGGTGTACGGCGGGTACATCAGCGGCAGCTCTCCTCGCTCGGGCCTGTGCAGCACCGACTTGGCGTGGCTGAAGGTGTCGAACCCGGCCCTGCCATGGTAGACGCCCATGCCGCTGGCGCCGACGCCGCCGAAGGGCAGGCCCGGCACCGCCAGCTGCTCGGCGTTGTGGTTCACACATACAGACCCCGATGACGACCCGGAGATGACTTGTTGGACCAGGTCCGCGTTATTGGCGTAGACGTACAGCGCCAATGGCTTATCCCGCTCGCTGAGGGCGGTGAGGACGTCGCCGATGTTCTCATAGCTGAGGACTGGCAAGACAGGGCCGAATATCTCGTCCTGCATCAAAGGGTCGTCCCAACTCACCTCGGCCACGATGGTCGGCGAGAGGTAGCGCCCGGCGGCGTCACCGCTCCCGCCGGTAACGACCCGGCCCTTGGTCGCCGAGAGCATCTCGAGCAGGCGTGCCATATGCGCGGCGTTGACAACGCGCCCGAAGGCGGGGCTGAGCCTCGGATCTGCGCCGTAGAAGCCCGCTACCCGTTTGGTTAGCGCGGACAGCAGCGGTTCTTCGATGCTCTTGTGCACCAGGACGAAGTCGGGGGCCACGCATGTCTGGCCTGCGTTCAAGAACTTCCCCCACACGATCCGGCGGGCGGCCACCTCGACGTCGGCGGTATGGTCGACGATGGCCGGGTTCTTGCCGCCGAGCTCGAGCGTCACCGGGGTCAAGTGACGAGCGGCGGCCGCCATCACCAGCCGCCCGACCTGGCTGCTGCCGGTCAAGAAGATGTGGTCCCACTGCTGTTGGAGGAGTGCGTCGGCTACTGCGTGGCCACCTTCGGCCACGATCACCGCCCGCTGGTCAAGGTAGGAAGGCAAGAGCTCGGCCAGCAGCGCCGAGGTGGCCGGGGCCAGCTCGGACGGCTTGACCGCGGCGGTGTTGCCGGCCGCGATAGCGAACGCGAGAGGTAGTACGACGCAACGGACCGGGTAGTTCCATGGCCCGATGACCAGGACGGCACCAAGTGGTTCGGGTACCACCTCGGCCCGGCCCGGCCACAAGGTCCATGGCACCGGGACACGGCGAGGCGCAGCCCAGGAGGCGACATGCCGGGTGACGCCTTCGATGTCGCGTCGCACAGCCGCGATGTCTGTAAGCCAGCCTTCGAGCTCGGGCTTGCCCAGGTCCGCTGCCATTGCATCGGTGAGGGCAGCCGCCTCACGGCGCAGGAGCCAAACCAGCTCGCTGAGCTGGGCGCGTCGCCAGGAGACAGGACGAGTCAGACCAGTGCGGAATGTCGCCCTGAGCTGGTCGGCTACCGCGGAGAGTGGTCTCACTAGTGATGAGGGTAGCGAGACCGGCTCCGTAGTGTGCAGTTCTAGGTCCTGATCCCGAGTTCTTCGATGCGGTTGCGCATGGCGTGTTCGTCACGCTCGAACACCCGGGCCAACGCCCGGACGTCTTCAGCTCTAATCGTGATTAGGCGCCCGTTGAAGTCGCCCCGCTGGATTTGGATCATCCCGATGTAGCGGCGCAGGACCTCTCGCTCCGGAGCGTCCAAGCGCTCGAGACGGGACAGGTCGATGGTGATCGGGCTTCCCTCGGACCCGGACGGGGCGCGGCTGTCGGAACCAAAGTCCGGCTCAGGTGACATCTTGGGCAGCAATTGGTCGACCGGGACTCCGTACAGGCGGGCCAGCCGCTGGAGGCGCAGGACCGAGATGATCCTCTCCCCTCGCTCGTAAGCACCGAGCACAGATGCTTTGAACTCCCGCTCTGATTGTTCCTCGACGGCCTGCAACGACAGTCCCTGCTGGCGTCTTATGTTGCGAAGCCGCTCGCCTACGTGGCGTGCATAAACGGGGGTCATCTCCTCCGCCACGCTCATAGTTTCTGTCCCATCTCTAGCTCTCGGTCCTCCGGTCTCAAAGTGGTCAACACGAAGAGTAGCCAAAACTCGCTACGCAAAGTAGTCGTGCCAGGAAGCTGAAGGTCAGAGGTCTTGTTTTTCTGCGCAGTGCAGCGAGGTTCGCGCTCTGCGTGGCCAAACGGATCAGGCTCGTGAGGTGCACTCCAGCATGACGAAGTGGTGCCCCTGAAGCTGGACAAGCTTTCCCGCTTGGACGAGGCTCCAAGTTTGCGCTGGTTTGCTGTTGGAGCTGTCGACCACGATGCGCCACGGCCCTCCCCACTTCGGACCGGGGAGCCTGAACTGAAGTGGCTGGTCCCACGCATTGAAGGCCAGGTAAAACGATGAGTCGGCCACTTGGCGGCCATGCCGGTCCGGGACGCTTAGCGAAGAGCCGTTGAGCAGGACCCCAAGGGACTTGGCATAGCCGACGCCCCAGTCAGAGTCGGTCATAAGGCGCCCATCTGGGCGGAACCAGCCGATGTCGGCCTGCGCCGGTTCGGTTGCCAGCTTGCGCAGCGGGCGGCCCTGAAAAAAGCGCCGCCGCCGAAAAACAGGGTGCTTGCCGCGCAGGTTGATGACGGCCCTGGTCCAGGCGAGGAGGTCTACGTCGACGTTCTCCCAGTCGTACCAGGAGATCTCGTTGTCCTGACAGTAAGCATTGTTGTTGCCAATTTGCGTGCGCCCCAACTCATCGCCGCCGAGGAACATGGGGACACCGAGCGACAGGGCCAGCGTGGCCATGAAATTGCGAACCTGCCGGGCACGAAGGGCAACGATTTCGGGGTCATCCGTGGGGCCTTCCGCCCCGCAGTTCCACGAGCGGTTGTCGTCGGTGCCGTCCTTGTTACCCTCGCCGTTGGCCTCATTGTGCTTGTGGTCGTAGCTCACGAGGTCCGCCAGCGTGAAACCGTCGTGAGCAGTTACGAAATTTATGCTGGCCCATGGCCGCCGTCCGGTCGCTTCGTAAAGATCGGAGCTGCCGGTAAGCCGGAACGCCAGCTCGCCAATCGAAGTGTTCTCTTGGCGCCAATAGTCGCGGACGGAATCCCGGTACCGGCCGTTCCACTCCGACCACAACACGGGAAAGTTGCCGACCTGGTAGCCACCCGATCCGAGGTCCCATGGTTCGGCTATGAGCTTTATTTGGCTTATCACCGGGTCCTGGTGGATGAGGTCGAAGAACGCCGACAGTTTGTCAACCTCGTGGAATTGCCGCGCCAAACTGGCGGCCAGGTCGAAGCGAAAACCGTCGACGTGCATTTCCAATACCCAATAACGAAGCGAGTCCATGAGGAGCTGCAAGGTTTGCGGGTTGCCCACGTTGAGGGCGTTGCCCGTACCGGTCGTGTCGGCGTAATAACGCGGGTTGTCGGGGTTGAGGCGGTAGTAACTCGGGTTGTCCAGGCCTCTGAAGCTAAGGGTCGGCCCCAAGTGGTTGCCCTCAGCGGTGTGGTTGTAGACCACGTCGAGGATTACTTCGATCCCGGCGGCGTGCAAGGCGCGCACCATCGTCTTGAACTCGTTGACCACGCGCTGGCCCGGGCGGGACGCATAACCGTTATGGGGGGCGAAATAACCGATCGAGTTGTAGCCCCAATAGTTCCTTACCCCCCGGTCGACCAGGCTTTGGTCGTCCACGAACTGGTGGACGGGCATGAGCTCGACGGCTGTGATTCCGAGCAGCTGGAAGTGCTCGATCAGCGCGGGATGGGCGACACCGGCGTACGTGCCCCGCTGCGAAGGCGGCACCTCGGGATGGCGATAGGTAAGGCCACGGACGTGGGTCTCGTAGATCACGGTGTCGTGCCACGGGGTGCGGGGCCGGCGATCGTCCGCCCACTCGAAGGCGGCATCGATGACTATCGACTTTGGCATCGAGGACGCGGAATCGGTCCGGTCGATGACACGGTCATCACCGTCCGAGAGGTCGTAGCTGTATACGGCCTGGTCCCAGCGGACCTTTCCGGCCACGGCCTTGGCGTAGGGGTCGAGCAGGAGTTTGGCGTGGTTGGCTCGCAGTCCTTGTTCGGGGTCGTAGTGACCGTGCACCCGGTACCCGTAGAGCTGCCCGGGCTCAGCCTCTTCCAGGTAGCCGTGCCAGACGTAGGCGTCGAGTTCTGGTAGCTCCAGGCGGGTCTCGGCTCCAGCCTCGTCGAACAGGCACAGCTCAACAGACTCGGCGGTCTGCGAGAACACCGAGAAGTTCGTCCCCGACCCGTCCCAGGTCGCTCCGAGCGGGTAGGGGTCCCCCGGGCTTAGAGCCGCTGGCATGAAGGGCAAGGCTACATGTAGCTGGGCCCTGAGCCGTTCTCCGCCGGAGGCTCCGCGATGTCCCACGTAGGCGCTGGCCGCCCGCCTGACCTGGTCAAGCTGGCGGCCATGGCTGGCGGGTAGAGGCTTGGTTACCCAGGCCCGTTAGCCGGTTTCACCCCCACCAAAACGCGGTGGCCACAATCCCGTAGAGAGCGATCAAGGCCACGCCTTCCAGCCATGAGTACTCGCCGTCATAGATGACGACGGCCGTAACGACGACCGCAATGGCCAGCGCCGCCACTAGCAACGGGGGGAACACGAGCGTCAACTGCCTGTTCCCGAAGAAGGCGCTGCCCAGGACCAATACAGGCGTGAGTAGGAGGGCGATCTGCAAAGGGCTGCTCAATATGGCGCTGACGGCGTAGTCGGACCGGGCTTTCCAGGCGAAGCGGACGCCGGCGAAGTTCTCGACCGCGTTCGACGCGATAGCCACGATGACCAGACCCGTGAACTCCGGCGTGATCCCGAGGGCGGTCGTGGCCGGGACCAGGGCCGAGACGAACCAGTCGGAGACGAAGGCGGATGTGGCTCCCGCAACCGCAAGCACCGTGACCGCCATGCCGAGCGGCCACCGCTTGACCTCTTCGGTGGTTTCGTGGGCGGGCGCCACCTGGTTCTTGAGGCCTGGGTCGGAACGAGCAGCCGTCCCTGGCTGCGGTTGCCGGGTGGGGCCGCCGCCCAACCAGAAGGGGACGCTGGCGACATACACGAGCAGGAGGATGATCGCGGTGGCGTCAGAGAGGGCGTGAGCATGGCGGGCGGCCGGCGTTTCCAGGTGTACCGCCAGGGTCGGTACGAGCATGCCGCCCACCGCCAGGGTCAACAAAGTAACAAGCATGCGGGGAGCCTCGGGGCGGAAGGTCTGGGTCCCGTACCTCGCCCCGCCGCTCAGGAAGGCCACCCCCAGTACGAGCAGGACGTTGGCCAGGACCGAGCCGGCCAAGGCCGACTGTACGACGGACGTCAGCCCTTCTCGCAAGGCGAATATCGATACAAACAGCTCGGGCAGGTTCCCGAGGCTGGACTGCAAAAGGCCCGTGGTCCCAGGGCCCAGGTACTCTCCGATCTGATCGATCGATTGGCCCACCACCGCCGCCAAGGAGGCGATGGCCAGGCCCGCAAGTACGAACCGGGCGATGTCGTTGGCGCCGACAGCCGTCGTGAGCCCGGCCGCCAGCGTAAACACGACCGCGCTGACGATGGCCAGGCGCTGCGACGTCTCGAAGGCATCGATAGTGCGGGGCATGTCGGCGACTTCGGCGACGTTACAGCGACCGTCGGGGTGACGTTGTACAGTAAGGCTTCCGGTGCAGCGCCAGGCGGCGTGGCCGAGTGGTCCAGGCAAGGGCCTGCAAAGCCCTCTACAGCGGTTCGATTCCGCTCGCCGCCTCTATCGTTTTAGCTGGTCAGGGGCCATCCGCGAAGAGTGGTGGGTCGCTTGAGAGAGGTCGGCGCGACGCGGAAATGACGCGAAATTCTGGGGGCCACACCGGTCCGATCGGTCGTGGCTGTCATAAGAGTTCTCGGGCGGCCGTAACTGTGGAGCGCAGAGAGTGGGCGGGTACAGAACGGACCACTTTGGGAGTGCCGTTCGTCCCGGACGGGCGGTTTATCCGTAAGAGACGAGAGTCGGACTGCCGCATGCGCTAAGTCATGATGCCGGGGTGCGGCTGCGGGCAGACTCGCTACCAGTTGTTCAGACTGCCGGCCGCAGGTTATGCCCGGCCAGTGCAGCCTTGATGCCCGCGATATCCGCGGTCGGGAACCTCTCTTGGATCGGCACGAGCAGCGCGTCGTCGATATCGGCGGGCGCTTGAAGGATCTCGATCCCGACCAGTCGTCCTTGGTCATCGACGTCGGCCCATACAAAAGAGTCGACCAATTCGATAGTGCGGCCGATCGGAGCCTCAACCAAGATGATGTAGGTTGCGTCCGCCTCAGTGTCGTACCTGACGATCACGAGTTCAGCCTACCTTCCTGGTCTCCGCCTTCCTCATCTCGGTCGGCGACCGTGATGATTACGTCAGGTTCCGCTAGAGGCACAACGACCTTCAAGCGGCGGCCCTTGCTGGTCCGGCCGAGAATGCGTCAGGCGGTCGTCGCGCCGGGAGGAGGGGTAGGTTGTTTCTGGGTTTTCAAGAGCCTCCGCGACTTCGTCGAGCGTGATGCCACGGGCAGCCATTTGCTGGACGGCGTGGTGCGTCGGACGCAGGTTTCTGTGTCGCCATGCCCCCGTCAGCGCCCTAAAGAGGCCGGTTGACTGTCCCACTTCATCTGTCGTTGAAACGGTCCACCATCGGGATCCGCCAATGTCGTACGGACGGTCGCCTGGTTCGACGTCGCTCGGCTTGGCTGTCAGCGCAACTGGGCACGGCGGGCGGGGAGCGGCTATCGACTCCCGATCAGACGCGGTCCAGGCCTTCAGCGACTTGGCGGCCGAGGGCCGGGAAAAGGTGGCCATAACGGTCGAGGGTGATCGTGATGGACGCGTGGCCCATACGCTCCTGGATCGCCTTGGGGTGAGCCCCTTGGGCAATGGCGAGCGCGACCGCCGTGTGTCTCAAGTCGTGCCACCGCAGGTCCGGCCGCCCGATGGCGCGCCTCGCTTTGAGCCAGGTCTGCGACGCAAAGCTCGAGGCGTGGGGAGGGTTACCGCGGGTGTTCACGAAGACCAGCCCGTCCGGGCCGGGCTGAGCTCGCTCAGCGAGCTGCTCTTCGATCACGGAGCAGAGGAAGGCTGGAAGGTCTACAGTTCGCTTTCCGGCTGCTGTCTTGGGCTCGCCGAAGCCAAGGAACCTGCCATTGACTTCGATTATTTGCTGTCGCACGCTGACAGTCCGTCGTAGAACGTCGAGGTCTCGCCGACGGACTCCGAGCATCTCAGACCACCGCAAGCCGCTGTATGCAGCGAACCATATCCACGAGCGGAACCAGGGGTTGATGGCGTCGGCTAAGTCGCGCACCTCGGCGGGGTCCAGGATGACGACATCTGACCGGGAGTCGGCCGGTGGCCGGACGCTATTGCAGGGGTTGCGGGGGATCATTTCCATGGCAATGGCGTCGGCCAGGATCTTCCGGAGCACGGAGAACCGTCGGCGAACAGCCGAAGCTCGCTCGCCTGCAGCCGTCATCTCCGCTACCCAGGCTCTGACGTCGTGTGGGCTGATACGAGCCAATTGTGTGAGCCCGAACCGAGGCAGGATGTGCAACCGGACGTCGCGTTCATAACGAACCCTGGTAGCGGGGCGGAGATGTACGACTGTCGCCCACCATTCGTCGACCCAGCGCTCAAGAGTTAGACGCCCGGTCTCCGGCGCCGTCCACGTCCCTAGTTGTGAGCGGACGCGGAGGTCGGAAGAAAAGTCACGAGCCTCACGCTTCGTCGCAAAGCGCATTCGCCGGGGCCGACCGCTAGGGTCCCGATAGCGAAGCTCCCAGCGCCCGTTGGCAACCTGGTGAATGGGTTCAGTCGCCATCGTCGACCTCCGGAGTCGGTAATTCAGTGGCTGCGTTTTGCTCAGGCTCGCTTCGGGGCGCTTTGCGCTCCTTGGTTATGGGCATGTGTCGGGCGAAATCGTCGATGCAAGCTCTGATAGGGGACGCCCGCGGCGGTCCCGATATGGCGCCAGGTACAACCAGCGCTGCGTGCCGTGAGCACTGCAGTGACGAAACGCCCCTGTGCCTGAGCGACAAGTCTGCCAGCCTGGCGCACCATTTGTAGTGATACCTGAGCCAATTGCTATGCGTTGCCGTCGAGGTGCGGCGAGCCTTCGGCGTCTGTGCCGAACAGCTGTAGTGGCTTAGGCGCTGCGGCCATTGAGGCGTCCCGAGTTCCGGCCCGCCTCAGGTTGGCGGGCGTTGTCTAGCCAGGCGGCGATCTCGTCTGGGTCGAACCTGATGAACCTGCGCCACTTTAGGTAGGGCACCCTCTTCTCGGCGACGAGGCGGCGGACATGGCGCTGGGTCACCCCGAGGTGCTCGGCGAGCTGGTCGATGGTGAGCAGGTGAGGGAGTGGTTCGGCGTACTGGCATCGGTACCTCCTGCGGTCCACTAATTGCAGGTCGCAATAGTGGCACAGAATTTCCCTTACCGGTGATATTCCGTTGGCGCCCGTAATTGCCTGTTGGCGCCAACTGCTGCCGTCTCGTGCCACCTACGCACGTTTAGCGACATTTGCAGACACGAATATTTTTTTTCTCGACGGTCCGGGGGCCATCGCTGACCGCCCAAGCAAGCCCTCGTCAACTAATCGCGTGGCCTCACCCTCAAGTGCTACCAGTCCCAAGAATTGACTGCCCACAACACAAGCACCTTCGGGCATCACGAACCCATCATGCTCCGGCGCCCGACTATCGATCGGTACCGCCTCTGCACTCAGTCCTTGATTATCGAACTTGGCGGCCCGACTTTGACCTCCTCACCCATTTCTCCAAGACTTCTCTTTACCGAAAATAACCGCTATTGACCGCTCGCCAAAAGACCCCTGCCAGTCTTTGAGCCTTAGCCGTATAACAACAAAAAGCCTTTGACACGTTTGCAACGTGCCGCTGGCAAATACGGGTGACGTCGGGAGTGACCAGGAGCGTGACGTGGCGTGGATGAGGATGATGGGGGCCCACTCCGTCACCTACCACGAGCACACGGTGGCCGGACGGGGCGACGACCCGGTGGCCAACGCACTCGACTATTACTCGTCCCGGGGTGAGACGCCCATGTCCTGGGGTGGCTCGGGTGCCTCTCTCCTCGGCCTCGAGGGTGAAGTGGACATGGCCGACTGGAGGGTGCTATTTGGCGCCGGCGGCCCCCACCACCCCGAAAGCGGAGAGCGCCTGGTGGCCTGCATGCGCCCGGGCATGGAGCTGGTCGTCAGCCCGGGGAAGTCCGTATCCGATCTCGGCGTCATCGGCCGGGCCGAAGACATGCACGCCATCTTGGACGCAGAAACTGCCGCCACCCTCGGGTACCTCGACCAGGTGACAACAGAGCAGGGCGGGAGAAGAGGCCGGGCGCAAGTCCGCACCGGTACCGGCGGGCTCACCTGGGCCGTGTCCCGTCACGCCACAACCCGGGCCGGCGACCCCAAACCTCACGACCATGTCCTCATCGCCAACGTCGTGGCCATGGGGGACGCCAGAGGGGGCTGGAAAGCGCTCGACACGGCGCAGTTGCGGGACCACCTGCACGCCGCCACCGCTATTGGCCGCCTGGCGGCGGCGGCCAAAGCGGTCGAGCTTGGTTATGGGATCGAGCCCGACCCCGGCCCCTCGGGACGACTGGGCAGTTTCGCTATTGCGGGTGTCCCGAAAGAGGCCTGCGGGGTGCACGCCACCCGCTCGGCCCAGATCGACGCCGCCGTGGGCCGGGATGCCTCCTACCAGGCGCGCTCGATGGCGGCCCGCACCACCCGGGAAAAAAAGGAGCACACCATGGTCGAAGACCTCTTGCCCCGGTGGCGGGCCGAGCTGGCCGAGGCCGGCTACCCGCCGGCCGAGCTGGCGGCCGCCGTGGAGCGGGCCGGCCGGGCCTACGTACCGCCTAGCCCTGGCATCGTCGGCCAGCTTGCGGAGGAACTACTTCGCCCCGGCGGACGCCTGGCGGCGGAGAAGACTTTCGACCTCCTGGACGCGGTGGTGGCGGTTGCGCCGCTCCTCCACGGCCTACCCGTCTCAATGTTGGACACCGCTCTCCACAAGGTCCTGTCCGACGAGCGGGCCGTGGCCCTGCCGCTGGTAGCCGGCGGGGCCGGTGTGGGCGGCCGCCTGCGTGCTGGAGGACGAGCGCCGTGTAGCTGACCTGGCCGACCAGCTGGTCGAGCGCAGAGCGCCGGGCGTCCCGGTCGAGGTCGCAGCCAATGCGGTCCTGGGGACAGAACTGGGCCGAGGCGCCCGTCTCAACGAGAGACAGGCCGAAGTGGCCAAGGAGTTACTCACTTCCGGGCACTCGCTCGACTTGTTGATCGGGGTGGCCGGGAGCGGCAAGACGTCGACTCTGTCCGCCGTGCGGGCCGGCCTCGAAACGGCCGGCTACAGCGTCATCGGGGCGGCCACCTCGGGCCAGGCGGCCAAAGCCCTCGAGGAAGGTGCCGGTGTCGCCTCGCGTACGGTGGCGTCGCTCACCTGGCGCCTGGAGCACCGGCGCCAGGCCCTCGGCCCACGCCATGTGCTCGTCGTGGACGAGGCCGGCGTGACCCCCGATGCCGAAATGGTCAAGCTGCTTGGCGCCGTCAAAGCGGCAGGAGCACGGGCCATCATCGTGGGCGACTACCACCAGCTGGACGCCGTCGGCCCCGGGGGCGCCCTCGAAGCCCTGGCCCGCCGTCACCCCGACCACGTCTTTGCCCTCACCGAGAACGTGCGCCAGCGTGACCCGGCCGAGCGCCACGCCCTCGACCAGCTGCGCTCGGGCGAGGTGCCCATGGCCGTGGGCTGGTATGTATTGAACAACCGGGTCCACCCTGCTCCCACCCGGGGCCAGGCCATGTTGGACATGGTCCGGGCGTGGGCGTACGACGTCGCCGAAGGCAAAGACGCCCTCCTGGTGGCTTACCACTGTGACGCCGTGGAGAGGCTCAACCGGGGCCGCCCGTCTGGTGTGGGAGGAGCTGGGCCACCTTTCCGGCCCCGAGCTGGAAGCCGAAGGAGGGAGGCGCTACCGGGCCGGGGACCGGGTGGTCACCCTTTCGCCCGGCCGGGACGGGGCCTGGGTCACCTCCCAGCGGGCCGTGGTCAGCTCCGTCGACCCGGCGGCCGGTTCGCTAGCGGCCATAACGCCCGAAGGCACCGAGCTGCGCATGAGCCCAGTCGATATTGGGGCCAACAAACTGGCCCACGCCTACAGCATCACCGCTCATCGGTCCCAGGGCCATACCGTGGACGTCACCCACGCCCTGGAAGACGGCGGCGGCCGGGAGGTGGCCTACGTGACCATGAGCAGGGCCAGAGGCGAGAGCCACGTGCACATGGTCGCCCCCGACATCCGTCAAGCCGCCCGCCGCCTGGCCTGGGCCTGGGGCCAGGAGCGCCGCCAGCGCTGGGCCGAGGGCAAGTCACCGGGGGAGCACCTGGCCCGCCTCTACCACCAACGCCAGGAACTCCGGGGCTCGCTGCCGCCAGACCGCTCGGCCGACCTCGCCCAGGCCCGCCGCCAGCTGCGGGCCGTCGAACAGGACAGCGCCGACCTGCACGCAGGCACCGGCCGCTGGGCCCATTCCACTCCCGGGGATGCGGCCCGGAATCTCCAGCAAGCGACGGTTGGCTACCAGCGAGCCTCAGAAGACCTCGAAGCCGGCGACCTGGGGCCTTGGGGACGGCACAAAGCTCGCCGCCAGCTGAGAGAGTCATCGGCTCGCTTCGGCCAGGCCACGCGAGCCTGGGAGCAGCACGGCCAACCATATGCCGACCAGCTGGAGGCGACCCGGGTACAGCTCACACGGCAGGCTGATGAGCTCGAGCAGGCCCAGCAGGCCCGGGAGGGCTTCTTGGCCAAACACCCCGACGTCCCTAGTCGTCTAGCCGAGCTCGACCGGGCCATCGAGCAGGAGCAGGAGGTCCAACGCGGGCAGACCTACAGACGTGTACTGCAACGAGAGCAGGCTCGCCACCGTAGCACTTGGCGCGCGCCGGACACCGGCCGGGGTATCGACATGTGATGCTCAACCTGCAGCGTTGCCCGTCGCGAGCTTCTGGCCTTCCCACCAGGTCCGCCAGGCTTCGCACCGGTCGCCGGCGACGGCGGCCGTATCAGACGCTCACGCCGGGCGCGTTCACGACGCCCCCTCACGACGCCGGCTATGGAGATGCTCGTTTGCGGCCGCAAACCGCGCGCCATGCTGCTCCCGCCAAGCTCATTGAGCTCAGCGTCATCGAGTGCGCGCATTATGGAATAGCAAACAGACACTCTGAGCAGCTCAGATCGGCTCCTCTCTGTCAAGAGGAAGTTGAAATTACCTTCTTAGGTAACCTCTTCGGCCTGCTCGAGGAAGTCTGCTGGGAGGATGAGATCGGCGTCGAGGACCTCGATGCCGACGAGACGGTCGTCCTTCCAGTCGAGGGCGATGAAGGCTTCGACGCCGGGGGGCGTCGGGGCCCGGAGGGTGGTCCGCCCGGGCGTGAGCGCCTCGTCGGTGAGCTGGAAGTAGACGGCATTGGCCTGGCGGTCGTAGGTGACGCGCACGGCACCAGTTTGGCGTAATGATCAGCGACCAGTTGGCGATAGACGACATCGGACAGCCGGCGCTTCAAGCACCGCAGTGCTTCTTTGCCGGTCTTGCCCTCGGCCCGCTTACGTTCGTAGTAGGCCCGACCTTCGCTTTTGGGGTTGCGGATCTGGGTCACGGCCATGATGTGCAGGGCGTGGTTGACCCGGCGGTTGCCCGAGCGCGACAGCCGGTGGCGGACCTGGTCGCCGGACGAGACGTCCAGGGGGGCGGTGCCGTTATAGGTGGCGAAGTGGTCCTTGGTCGGGAAGCGCCCCACGTTGCCCACCTCGGCCAGCACTCGGCCGGCCACGAGCGGCCCCACGCCGTAGAGGTCGACCAGGCCCGTCTCGGTGGCCTCGACCATGGAAGCGATGCGGTCCCGGGCCGCTTTGATCCTGCGGTCCAGCGAGCGGACATCGCCAAGGTGCTGCAGGGCCAGGGCTTTGCGCTCCCGGGACACGTCGTCCTTCGGCCGCACCTTGCTCAACAGCGCCGCTGCTCTGGTGGCGCTCAGTTCCCGGCCCGAGCCTCCCGGGGTGAGCTCGGTCAGCAAACGGTGCAAGCGGCAGATGGCCTGGGTGCGCGAGGACACCAGCTCCTCCCGGCGGTCGCACCACAGCCGCAGGCTCACCATGGCCCCGTCTGGCTGGACAGCCTGCACGCTGTCGGCGTTGAGCGCGGCCAGGCCGATGGACACGGCGTCGTCCCGGTCGGTCTTTCGCCCATGCCCCTGGGAGAACACCCGCACCCGGGCGGCCAGCTTGGCCGGCACGTCCAGGACTACCTCGCCCTTGGCCACCAGGCGCTGGGCCAGGTAACGCCCGGCCCCGTGGCAACCCTCGACGGCCCAACGGCGCTGCCCCCAGCGCCGGGCAAACTGAACCGCCCTGGGTTCCTTGGAGGCTCCATACCTTGGAAGGAAGGATGGAGCCATGCCAACGAAGGAGCCCCCGCAACACCCGGCCAGCCGCCGCTACACCGATGCAGAGAAGGAGCAAGCCGTCCGCCTCGTCCGCCAGCTCCGTAAAGAGCTCGGCACGGAGCAGGGCACCGTGGGCCGGGTGGCCCGTCAGCTCGGCTACGGGGAGGAATCAGTGCGGGCCTGGGTCAAGCAGGCCGACATCGACCAAGGCGCCAAGCCGGGCACGACCACTGCCGAGGCCGAGCGCATAAAAGCCCTCGAACAAGAGAACAAAGAGCTGAGGCGGGCTAATGAGATATTGAAACGGGCCTCAGTTTTTTTTGCGGCGGAGCTCGACCGCCCACAGAAATGACCGTGCGCTTTATCGACGAGAACCGCGACGAGCTCGGGGTCGAGCCCATTTGCCGGACGCTGCAAGTGGCCCCCAGCACCTATTACGCGGCCAAGTCCCGGCCGCCCTCGGCCCGGGGCTTGCACGACGCCGTGATGTTGCCGCTGCTCGTGGCGCTGTGGACCGCCAACTACTCGGTCTACGGGGCCCACAAGCTCTGGAAAGCGGCCCGCCGCGCCGGCTACGACATCGGCCGCGACCAGGTGGCCCGCCTCATGCGCCAGGCCGGCATACGGGGCGTGCGCCGGGGCCGGCGGGTGGTCACGACCAGGGCCGACAAGAGGCTCCGGGCGTGCCCCTGACCTGGTAAAGCGCCGGTTCGTAGCCACCAGGCCCAACGCCTTGTGGGTCACCGACCTGACCTATGTGCCCACGTGGTCCGGGGTCGCTTATGTCTGCTTCATCACCGACGCCTTCAGCCGCATGGTCGTGGGCTGGCGAGTCGCGGCCCACATGCGCACCGAAATGGTCCTCGACGCCTTGGAGATGGCCCGTTGGCAGCGAGGGGCCGGCCTCGAGGGCCTGGTGGCGCACTCCGACGCCGGCAGCCAGTTCACCAGTGTCCGTTATGGTGAGCGGTTAGCAGAAATTGGCGCGGTGCCCTCAATAGGCAGCATCGGGGACAGTTTTGATAATGCACTGGCCGAAACTGTAAACGGCCTGTACAAAACCGAACTGGTAAAAGGCCCGGGACAGGGGCCGTGGAAGACGGTCGATGACGTGGAACTGGCCACACTGTCGTGGGTCTACTGGTACAACCACGAACGCCTTCATGGTTACTTGGGCGACGTCCCCCCGGCCGAGCACGAGGCGGCTTTCTGGGCCGCCCAAGCGAAGGCCGGCCAAGGCGAGGCGGCATGAACACCCCCGTCGCGTAACGGCAGCGTAACGGTTGAGTGCTTGGCCTGTGGCGTGCCCTGCCCGCTGGGCGCCCGCGCACGACCTGCAGCGACCGCTGTCGTCAAACAGTGTTCCGTCGCCGCCACCAACTGCCGGCTACGGCTGCTGTCGTGCCTGCTCAACGCTCACGCAAGCAAGGGACCGTCTATGAGTGCCCCGAGTGCGAGGAGCGCCAGGTCGGGGTGCAGCGTTGCGAGTGCGGTGCTTTCATGAGACGCCTGGGGCCCGGTGGGTGCTCGCCGTGCTGCGGCGAGGTCATAACCGTAGAGGAACTGCTGGCCGACTGAGCCACCCGGAGCGCTCGCCCAACCCGGCACAACCTTGGGTTACCGCACTCGATCTTTCCTCTATCGAGCCCGAGGCTATTGTGTCCAACGAGCCCACCCGTTACCGTTTGGGATCCAACAAACCGAGCCTCCATCGGACCCAGGGCGGTTCAAACCGCACCATCTCCCAATAGCCGGCGTGGGTATTGGCAAACTCAGCCTCTTCTACCGCTCGGCGGCTCAGCGCGTCGAGCACCACCAAGGTGTTGTGGCCCTTGTGGGGGTCGACGGCGATCAGTACTTCCTCACTGCCCATGTTTCTTCCTCCAGCCCTGGTCGGTTAGAAGGCGAGGAAGGGCAATGCAACTTCCGGCAGAGCAAACCTCTCTTGAGCCACTTCCTCACCGGGTGGGCCCAGATGGGCGCAGGCCGTTCAAGAGCCAGAGCGCACGAAGCGACGGCAGCCGATTCACGAGCGACACCATCTGGGCCCAACGCTCAAGGGTCCCAGACTCTCAAGCTCCCAAGGTGGATCTAAACAAGTTGCCGATTCTGTATTCGAGCCATCGTGTCTCGCTGAGTTGGGCAGTCGCGCTCCGATTATCAATCATTGTGCTTGACAGACAAGAGGGGCGGAAATCCATTGCCGTAATTAGGACCGAACCCACTTTCCACGGAACGGGGTTCAGTCCTCGAAGCGGCGAGCCAGGGGTGCGCAGCTTTCGAGGAAGGCGCTGACGTCGTTTCCTCGTCTGGGGACGAGACAGACAATGCAGCGTGCGACGCCAGCCTTGGCGCATCGCTCCGTCGCGCCTTCGTCAGGTGCGAGCAGGAAGACGGTTGCGCCGGTGGGCTTTCGCCCCGCGTCTCGGCAGAGGCGCTCCAACTCCTGTAGGTCGCCCGAGAGGTCTGAGTTCGTCGGTCATCACCGGGAACCATTCGTCGCCGCATTCATCCGCCTCTGTCAACAGGAGCCTGCGCAAAATATCGCGCCTCGGAGCAGTCGGGCCGCAACGGCCGAAAGGGGCCAGCACCGTCTAGGTGGAGTGGAGGTTCGCGTACTGAGAGGGGACGTCAGCGTTCTCCGATTGGTGGCTAGCCCAGCCGCCAGCCCCCGCCGCCACACGCCAAGGCCGGCGCCGATGTGGACTTGACGACGGAGATACTGTGCCTATGGACATAGACGAACTATTTCAATGAGCGCCGTTCGGATCTGCCAGTAAGCAGTGTTGGCGCGCCGCCGTATTCAGGATACTTTGAAGCTGCGGGTGACGTTGGGAGCCGCGTTGTAGGTGGCGTTACCGGGTTGCGAAGCGGTGACGCTGCAGGTCCCGGCGGCCACCAGGGTGAGGGTGCTGCCGTTGAGCGTGCACACCGACGGGGTGGTGGTGGCGAAGCTGACGGGCAGGCCCGACGAGGCGGTGGCGTTGAGGGTGACCGGCGACTGGGCCAAGGTCTTGTTGGCCAGGGCCGCGAAGGTGATGGTCTGGTTTACCGCCGACACGCTGAAGCTGCGGGTGACGACCGGTGCCGCGTTGTAGGTGGCGTTACCGGGTTGCGAAGCGGTGACGCTGCAGGTCCCGGCGGCCACCAGGGTGAGGGTGCTGCCGTTGAGCGTGCACACCGACGGGGTGGTGGTGGCGAAGCTGACGGGCAGGCCCGACGAGGCGGTGGCGTTGAGGGTGACCGGCGACTGGGCCAAGGTCTTGTTGGCCAGGGCCGCGAAGGTGATGGTCTGGTTTACCGCCGACACGCTGAAGCTGCGGGTGACGACCGGTGCCGCGTTGTAGGTGGCGTTACCGGGTTGCGAAGCGGTGACGCTGCAGGTCCCGGCGGCCACCAGGGTGAGGGTGCTGCCGTTGAGCGTGCACACCGACGGGGTGGTGGTGGCGAAGCTGACGGGCAGGCCCGACGAGGCGGTGGCGTTGAGGGTGACCGGCGACTGGGCCAAGGTCTTGTTGGCCAGGGCCGCGAAGGTGATGGTCTGGTTTACCGCCGACACGCTGAAGCTGCGGGTGACGACCGGTGCCGCGTTGTAGGTGGCGTTACCGGGTTGCGAAGCGGTGACGCTGCAGGTCCCGGCGGCCACCAGGGTGAGGGTGCTGCCGTTGAGCGTGCACACCGACGGGGTGGTGGTGGCGAAGCTGACGGGCAGGCCCGACGAGGCGGTGGCGTTGAGGGTGACCGGCGACTGGGCCAAGGTCTTGTTGGCCAGGGCCGCGAAGGTGATGGTCTGGTTGTTCCTAATTGGGATTGTCTGTTGTACCCGGGGAGCGGCTGCGTAGTCGGCGTTCCCAACCTGGTTGGCGTCGATCACGCAGGTTCCCAGGGCCTGGTAATGAACAGTTGAACCATTCGCCCCCGAGACGGTGCAGATCCCCGGTGCCGTGGAAGAGTCAACCGAAAAGACAACTGGGTTGCCTGACGCCCCTCCGCTGGCCGACAGGGTGGCGGAGCCCCCGACTGCGCCCGAGCCCGGCCCGACAAAGCTTATTGCCTCGGATCCCCGGCCGATGGCGACCGTCTGTTGTGCTTGAGGAGCAGCGAAATAGTTTGCGTCTCCCAGTTGATTGGCGTCAATTACGCATGTGCCCGTGTGCTGGAACGTCACGGTCGGCCCCGAGATCGAGCACAGCGACACGGTCGACGCGTCGATGGTGAACGTCACGGGGTTTGCGGATCCCCCGCCCGTGGCGCTCAAGGTATATGGGCCCGCCCACCATGGCATTGTCTGGCGGGGCGGCCCCGAAGGTGATCGTTTGTGAACCTCGCAGCTTGAGTTGGACGTTGATCGTCGACCCCGCCGCCGGAGCAACGACCTGGGCCCAGGGAGCCAGTTGCGAACCCGATGGAGGAGTTACGGTGACCAATGTCGGCCCCGTCGGTAGCAGCGTAAGATTGGCCCCCCCTGAGCCATCCGTCGGCTCGGTGGCACACTCCGTCCCCGAAGCCGTCCCCCCCAAAAGAGGGAATGAGGTTGGAGCGCACGGTAGGTCCACGCTCGCTCCCGGTACTGGCGCACCCGCGGGGTCAGTGACCGAGACGGCCACCGACTCGGTCGGCAGCTGGAAAGTGCCTTGTACCCCCGATGTCAGGTCTACCGCGGGTACGGACACGGCGAAGGTCGTGGGATCTCCGAGAGACCCGGAAATCCCCACGTCATAATTGCCGGGGGGCACCGTTAGGGCGAAGGCGCCAGCCGCCGCCGTTGTGGTTTCCGCAACGTCGGTACCGCCGTCTGTCGAAATGGCGATGGTCTGGTTACCCAATGGCTGTCCCGATGAGTCCAAAAGGACTCCCGACAGCGAGGCAAGTACGACGGTGAACGTGGTCGGGCCGGTGATGGCGCCTGCCCGTTGAAGTACTCCTGGGGGAGGCTGCTACCGTCCGGCGGGTGGACGAACAGGCGCATGTTGAGGGCGGGGCAGGCGAGCACGGCCGCGGTGGCCGTGCCGGTGCTGTCAGTCGTGGCGGAGAATTCGTCTCCGCCGGTGATGCTGCCTTCCACCCCGGGCAGGACCTGGGCCGTCTGGTCGCCGCAGGATGACGACGCTGTGCTCACACCGGCGTTAGCTACTGGGTTGCCGGACGCATCGGTCACTACCACGCTCAACGGCACCAGGGGGACGGTCAGGGTCTGGCCCGTCAGGTCATTAGTAAGGTCCAGGGGGGCCGTGATTTCGTCCCGCCCGCCGCCGCTACGGTCAAAGTGTAGCCCGCTGCGGGGACCTTGAGAGAGAACGTGCCGTCTGCTGCCGTTTGGGCCACTAGGTTCCCCGGGGAAAGGGTGAGCCCTAAACCTGCCAGCGGGTTGCCGCTCCCGTCTACCGCGACCCCAGAGAACGTAGAGGTCAGGCCCGTGTGCGTATCGACAACGGTGAACGTCGCGGCAGCCGTGATCGGGCTGGGGATAGCCACGACGCTGGGGAACCGCCCACCGTTGGGCACCCGTACCTGGAACTCGGCGTTGTTGGAGCTGGTGCACGGGAGCACCGTAAAGGTCGTCGTGCCGCTCTGGTCCGTGGTCTGGGTTGCCCCCGCAGCCTCGGTCCCCGACGACACCGTGACCCCGGTCATCAACTGGAAGGGGGCAACCTGCGTGCACTTGCTGACGTTGGTCAGTCCGATTGTCACTGTCGCACCGGCCACCGGGCCGCCCCGGACGTCGGTCACCGACATTGTCAACGGGACCACCGGCACGGTGAGCGTCTGGTCGAGAAGGCTCCCCGACGACAGGTCGACCGTTGTCGCGTTCAACTGGTACTGGAGGTCGCCAGAAGCCTGCGAGACCGATAGCGAGTACGACGATGGCGGGACCTCAATCGCGAACGAGCCGTCGCCCGCCGTCGAGGTCGAGAAACTGCTGCCCGGGTTGTTAGCGTCCGTCAACGTGAGCGTGGCCCCGGCCTGGGCCACCCCGTTGCTGTCCACCAGTACGCCCGACAGCTCGTTTTCATTTCCCCCAACGACGACAACGGCCGGGGCAAGTACGACGGGGACCGTGGTCGGGCCGGTGATGGCGCTGGGCCCGTTGACGGACTGCGCGGAGAGGCTGCTACCGTCCGGCGGCTGGACGAACAGGACCATGTTCAGGGCCGGGCAGGCGAGCACGGCCGCGGTGGCCGTGCCGGTGCTGTCGGTCGCGGCGGAGAAGAGGTCTCCGCCGGTGATGCTGCCTTCCACCCCGGGCAGGACCTGGGCCGTCTGGTCGCCGCAGGATGACGACGCTGTGCTCACATCGGCGTTAGCTACTGGGTTGCCGGACGCATCGGTCACCACCACGCTCAACGGCACCAGGGGGACGGTCAGGGTCTGGCCCTTCAGGTCGTAGGTAAGGTCCAGGTCCGCCGTGATCTGGGTCCCGTCCGCCGCCGCGGACGGTCAAACCGTAGTCCGAGTCTGCGGGGACGGTGAAAGAGAACGTGCCGTCTGCCGCCGTTTGGGCCACGTGGTGGCCGTTTGCGACGGGCGCCGAAAGGGTGAGCTGTACACCTGCCAGCGGGCTGCCGCTCCCGTCGACCGCGACCCCAGAGAACGTAGAGGTCACGGTCGTTTGGTTAACGACGACGGTGAACGAAGCGGCCGCCGTGACCGGGCTAGGGATGGGCACGAAACTGGGCGGGGTATGGGGCGGCGCTCCGGGCACCGACACTTGGAACTCGGCGCTGCCGAAACTGTTGCACGGGAGCACCGTAAAGGTCGTCGTCCCGGTCTGGTCCGTTGTCTGGGCCGCCACAGCCTCGGTCCCCGACGACACCGTGACCCCGGTCATCAACTGGAAGGGGGCAACCTGGGAGCACTGGCTGGTATTGCCCGGCGCGGTCTGCGTGATTACCACTGACGCACCGGCCAGTGGGTCACCCCGTTGGTCGGTCACCGACATTGTCAACGGGACCACCGGCACCGTTAGCGTCTGGTCGACCAGGCTCTCCGACGAAAGGTCGACCGTTGTCGCGTTCAACTGGTACTGGAGGTCGCCAGACGCCTGCGAGACCGATAGCGAGTACGTCGACGAGGGGGCGACGATCGCGAACGAGCCGTCGCTTGCCGTCGAGGTCGAGAAAACGTCGCTCTGGTTATTGCTGTCCGTCAACGTAATCGTGGCCCCGGCCTGGGCCACGCCGTTGTTGTCCACCAGTACGCCCGACAGTTCATTCCCCTCAACGGCGACAGCCGGGGCGAGTACGACGGGGACCGTGGTCGGGCTGGTGATGGCGCTGGGCCCGTTGACGGACGCCGGGGCGAGGCTGCTACCGTCCGGCGGCTGGACGAACAGGACCATGTTGAGGGCCGGGCAGGCGAGCACGGCCGCGGTGGCCGTGCCGGTGCTGTCGGTCGTGGCGGAGAAGAGGTCTTCGCCGGTGATGCTGCCTTCCACCCCGGGCAGGACCTGGGCCGTCTGGTCGGCGCAGGACGACGACGCTGTGCTCACACCGGCGTTAGCTACTGGGTCGCCGGACGCATCGGTCACCACCACGCTCAACGGGACGAGTGGGAACGTCAGGGTCTGGCCCGTCAGGTCGTTGGTGAGGTCCAGTCCCGCCGTGATCTGGGCCCGTCCGCCGCCGCGACGGTCAAACTGTAGTCTGAATCTGCGGGGACGGTGAAGGAGAACGAGCCGTCTGCCGCCGTTTGGGCCACGTGGTGGCCGTTTGCGATGTTCGCCGAAAGGGTGAGCTGTAAACCTGCCAGCGGGTTGCCGCTCCCATCAACCGTGACCCAGAGAACGTAGAGGTCACGGTCGTTTGGTTAACGACGACGGTGAACGAAGCGGCCGCGCTGACCGGGATAGGGATGGGCACGGTGCTGGGCGGCGTACGGGGCGGCGCTCCGGGCACCGACACCTGGAACTCGGCGCTGTAGAAACTGTTGCACGGGAGCAGCGTAAAAGTCGCCGTCCCGGTCTGGTCCGTTGTCTGGGCCGCCACAGCCTCGGTCCCCGACGACACCGTGACCCCGGTCATCAACTGGAAGGGGGCAACCTGGGAGCACTGGCTAGGAGTAACCGGCGCAGACTGCGGGATTAACACTGACGCACCGGCCAGTGGGTCACCCCGTTGGTCGGTCACCGACACTGTCAACGGGACCACCGGCAACGTGAGCGCCTGGTCGAGAAGGCTCCCCGACGACAGGTCGACTGTGGTGTTCAACTGGTACTGGAGGTCACCAGAGCCCCCCGAGATCGACAGCGTGTACGAAGCCGAGAGGACGATGATCGCAAACGAGCCGTCGCTTGCCGTCGAGGTCGAGAAGACGTCGCTCTGGTTATCGCTATCCGTCAACGTAATCGTGGCCCCGGCCTGAGCCACGCCGTTGCTGTCCACCAGTACGCCCGACAGCTCACTTGCCCCATCGGCAACAGCCGGCGAAGCGATAACTGCACTCCAACCACCTGCAAGTAGGGTGACCAAAATTAGCGTGAGACCTAACCACGGCCTTCGCATCCGGCTAGGCCTCGCTCGTCTCATATCGCCCGCCTTCCTGTTAGCGCCGTCCCAACGGTGTTGTCCAACTGACCTTGAAAAAGGCCTAAAGAGGAGCGCGGCTGTCGGGCGGACGATCTTCTGATGAACTCCACGGCCCCCTCAGCTCCTTGAAAGCCCGGGCGTCCCATCGCGGCCGGCCGGTGCCGGGCGAATAGTAGCGGCGGCGATAGATCGTCTCAATGGTTGACTAGAATCTCTTTTACTAGTGACCACCCGCAGTTAGCGGGCCCCGCGGATTGTGACGGCGTAGGTTCCCCCGTCCCCTATGTGCCTTGCGCCCCGTGGGTCGTGGATCAAATGCGTAGCGCCTCATCGCAGCACAGCCCGTCGAGAAGCTCTGGCCGGCCGAATCACAGGAGAGGACTGATCCTGCTGTTGAAAGAGGCCCGCGCTGTTGGGCCGTCAGGGCCATCGCGTCCATCGACCTTTATCGAGCCATTATTGAGGGCGGGCCGCGAACACCCGAGGAGTTGGAGCGATACCTCGGACCGGACCACGAGCCGAGGCTTACTGGCTGGGCCCGACCGCGACAACGACAAAGCGACCTTTGCGGCTACATAATGCTTGGTATCTACAGCTGGAAAAATGCCGTAGTTACGAGGTTAATCTGTGCATATCGAGACCTCTTTGTTGTCAAGATGCTTTTCGGGACTTCTTTGCTCCGTGCGCCGGGGCCTGATGTGCATTGGCTTGGGCGTCGGACCTATCGTCGGCCGTGCCCGGGAGTGGCTTCTCCGAAGAGCTGGCGCTCGGGGTGTGAGCCGGCCACGCTGGAGACAGAGCCGTTCCCCCTTTGCCCTCCCGGCCTACTTCGGCTTCGCGCTTGGCGTCGGCGACCAGGCGGGCGAAGATGGCGTCACTGATGCGCCTCGTCAGGCCACGCAGCGCCTCTTTGTTGGTCTTGCCTTCTTTTAGCTTGCGGTCGTAGTAGTCCCTACCCTCGCTGTGACGGGGAGCGACCTGGGTGACCGCCACCATGTGCACAACGTGGTTGAGTTTGCGGTTGCCCCGCTGAGAGAGCCGGAAGACCTTGTGGCCAGCCGAGGAGACTTCGATAGGGGCGGCTCCATTCTAGGCGGCGAAGTGGTCCCGGTCGGCAAAATGGCTGACGTCGCCGACGTGGCCGACTACGGTGGCGGCCACATAGGACCCCACGCCGAAAACCTCAGTGACGCTCGTGCCCGGCGCTTTGCCCGCCACCTCGAGGCGCTTTTTGTCCTCCCGCATCTGGGTGTCGATGCGGCGCAGGAGCGAAAGTGGGCCAAGTGGGAACCATCTTGTGGTCCTTTATGACCCAGCGCGGCTGCTACGAGCCCGCCCTTCCGATCATCGGCCAATTGCTCGATCGAGGCCACCGTGTCATCGGCGTCACCCAGGCCCCGCCGCCGTGCCTTTTGCCGTAGGACATCGAGGTGGTAGCTGACCACTTCCTGGCTTCTTGGCGCCTCCGGTTGGGCTGCCGGCGGTGCCGCCGCGACAGCCACATGACCTGGACCAGGCTCTTGCGGGCAAGGTGCTGTTGGCCGGGTGGCACCAGGCCGAGGTCGAGGAACTGGTGCGCCGCCATTATGTGGACGTCGTGGTGGCCGACGGGTTCCGCCTCGGCGCCGGCCTTGCCGCCGAACGGCTCGGGCTGCCCTGGGTGGCCTACACGCACCACTACTTCGACGAGGCCAGGACGTCAGAGGGCATGGTGGAGTACTACTGCCAGGTGCTTCGCGGTGCACAGGGACCAAGGGAAGGCTTCTGCAACTTCTGGCCGATGCTGCGTGATGAGCTCGGGTGTGGCCCCGAGCCACGGGGCGTAGAGGAGGCCTGCTGTTGGAACCTCTCGTCGGTCGTGACCTTGGTCCTCAGGCTTCCCGAGCTGAAGTCCCACGCACGCCCGGCACCGGGCTATGTCCACCGCGTCGGCGCCACATCTGGGCGCCCTCTTCTGGTCCTGAGCCCGGGTGGCTGGTCGGCGTCGGCCGGGACCGGCCCTGCGTCATGCTCGCGCTGTCGACGAACCCGGTGCCCGACAGCCTGTTTGCGATATGTGGAGCTGAGGCCTTCTTGGGCGCTTCGACGTCGTAGTAATTGCCGGGCCAAGGCGCTCCCCGACCTTCCCGCCGGCGTGATCGCCGCCGGGGACTTCCCTCCCTCCATCCTCATTGGCCCTATGGCAGCGGTCGCGTCCTCGGCCGGCAACGGCACCGTCACCCAGGCTGCCTGCGCCGGCGTCGGGGTCCTGGCTGTGCCCCAAATGGGGGACCAACCGTTAATCGCCCAGCCGTGGTCCAATCTGGCCTGGGGGTCTCCCTGGCCCCCGACGAGCTCACCGTCCAGTCGCTCCGGGCCAGCCTCAGCGAGCTCCTCGCCGGTGACCCGGGTGGCAGGCGTCGGCTCGCCGCCGCCGCTCAGACCTCTGCCGCCGCCCCCCGATCAGCTGACCTGGCCGAGTCCCTCATAGGCCCGTGGTGAGTCGGCGCCTCCGGCCGCCAAGCCAGGTATGACAAGGGCCAGCCCAGGGCAACGAATGTTGACTACTGGCGAGAGCCGATATTCGGTTGTCCGAACGGGAACTCGCGGGTGACGCAGACCGGCAGGCCCGACGGTCTGACAGAGAACGCCCTGGCCCGGCCAAAACCGGATGTACCCGGGCCTCACCTCGGCATCTGGCTTAAATGCTAATTGCTGTGGTTCGTCCAACACGAAGTACCAGCGCAGTTTGAAGTTGTCATGCACGAGGTCGCGGACGCTGGCTCGGGTACGCGACAGATCGTCTCGCGCCCGGCGACTGGCGAGCTACCCTCGGCACCGTGGAGTCCTCGCCGGCGGGGGAGTGTAATTTCTGCGATCTCGAAGGTTTTCGCCGGTCCGAGGTCTGCCTAGAAAATGCCTACGCCATCTGCGCCTCGAACGGTTTCCAGTCGCCCCAGGACGTCTTACCGGGTAGCGGCATCATCGCGCCCCTCGAGCACCGGTGCTCTCCGTTCGAACTGTCACCCGAAGAGTGGCGGGCCACTTACGATCTACTAGTCGCCGCCAAGCAGGTCGTTGCCGAACGTTGGCGACCTGACGGCTACACCGTTGGCTGGAACGTCGGTGCCGCCGCAGGCCAGGAGATATTCCACGCCCATCTCCACGTCATCCCGCGCTTCGATGACGAACCTCAGGCTGGGCGGGGCATTCGCTGGACTATCAAACAGACCAGCAACCGGCGCCGCGACCCCGACGCCCCCGGGCGGGGCCTGGCCTGAAGTACCAGATCAGCCAGTTATGTACGGGTGGAAAACGGTCGATTTGCACGGGGAATCCACTCCGAACGACGGCTCGGCGCGCGCCATGAGCCCAGTTCCCTCCGCACATATTGACAGCCGCGCAGTGCCTTTTTGAGCGCCAGCTCAGGGGATGGGACGAAGGCCCAGGACCACAGGTCACCTGCCTAGGAGGCTGGTGTCTTTCGCGGGTGTAGATGCTCGCGTTCTGATTGTGGACCGGTCAGAATTACACAGGTGTGTTTATCCTGGCAGAGGTCGGGGCGGTGACGGTCGGGCTGGCGCCGCGCCAAGCTGATCTGATGAAGGGCACGGCGAGCTTCGTAACGGGACGGGTGAAGGAAAACTCGATCTTCGGCGTATTGCACCGTGAGTGCCATGTCCTGTTCCCCGATGAGCTGTTCGCCGACTTGTTCGCGGGCACCGGGCGGCGGTCGGTCCCGCCCCGGATCGTAGCGGTGGTGATGGTGCTCCAGCGCCTCTTTGGTCTCTCAGACCGCGAGGCGGTCGAGGCCTTCGAGTTTGACGCCCGCTGGAAGTACGCAGCGGGCGGGCTCGATTTCGACTACCCGGGCTTCGCCCACACGGTGCTGGTCGACATGCGAGCCGCGCTTGGCCGCGTCGGAGCGGCCTCGGCGGATCTTCGAGGTGAGCCTGGACGCCGCCCGCCGGGCCGGGCTCGTTGGAGCTCGGCGGGTCCTGGATTCGACGCCGCTGTACGACGCCGTGGCCACCATGGACACCGTCACTTTGGTCCGTTCGGCGCTACGCCAGCTCCTCAGCGCAGTCGACGCCGAGCTGGAGGCCGAGCTGCGCGGGGTACTGGGGCGCGACGACGACTACGCCAGTGGCGGCAAACCGAGCTGTGATTGGGACGACCCGGCCGCCCGGGAAGCCCTGGTCGACGAACTGGCCAAAGACGCTTATGCCTGTTTAGAAATCCTCGACGGCCGCGAGCTTGGCCCAGGCGTCGCTCAGGCGGCAGAGCTGTTGGCCACCGTGGTCGGCCAAGACCTCGAGGTTGGCGACGACGGGGCTTTCCGCATCGCCCGCAAAGTGGCCCAGGACCGGGTGATCTCGGTTGTCGACCCCGACGCCCGGCATGGCCATAAGACCTCGGCCCGAAAATTCGACGGCTACAAAGGCCATGTAGCCGTCGACCCCGACAGTGAGGTCATCACCGCCACTGTGGTCACGCCGGGCAACGCCGGCGATGCCAGTGCCGCCGCCGGTCTGATCGACGACCTCTTGGGCGATGGCGACGGCAACGGAACTGACGATGACGATGGGCCAAAGCCCAAGGTGTACGGCGATAACGCTTATGGGACCGGAGAGTTCCAGTCCAAGCTCGAAGGTGCCGGCATCGCCTCGGGGTGCAAGACCCAGTCGCCCACGCGGCGGGTGGGTTGTTCACCAAGGACCGCTTCGGTATAGACCTTGGAGCAGGCACCGTTACCTGCCCCAACAATGTCACTGTCAACATCCGCCGTGGCCGTGACGGGGCCGGCACCGCATCGTTCGCCCGGTCGTGCGCCAGCTGCCCGCTACGAGACCAGTGCACCACTGCGGCCGGTGGGCGGACCATCGTGGTCGGAGCCCACGAAGACGCGTTGGCCCACGCCCGGGACCGTCAAAAAGACCCGGGATGGGCCGCTGACTACAGGGCCACCCGCCCAAAGGTCGAACGCAAACTTGGCCACCTCATGCGCCGCCGTCACGGCGGGCGGCGAGCTCGTGCACGTAGCAGACCGAAAGTAGACGCCGATTTCAACCTGCTCGCCGCGGCCACCAACTTGGCCCGTCTCGCCGCTCTCGGGCTTCGTTCCACACCGAGCGGATGGGCGGCTGGAGCCTGACACAGCCGCTCGGGACCGGCCTGCTGGCCCCTCGTCGTAATACGACCGGCCTGCTGCCCGAAATCCGCTCCGGCGCCTCTATTACGCCATCAGCACAAGTCCCCTCTCGGACCAGAGATGACCGTTAGCTCGTCGATCCCTACGTCTAACGCACCCCGTTCAACACCGGCCACCTAGGCGAGCTCATCGAAGGCGGAGTAGTCGCTCAGCGCCTTCCCGTCCATGCCCATGACGGTGACGCGGGCGGGGCAGATAACGGGGTGGTCAATATAGAAAAGTACAAGCCCGTCCTGCACCTCGTCCTCCGCGCCCGTCCCGTCCTCGAAGCGCAAGAGAACTTTGCGCGCCAGGTCGGAGCCTTCGCCGATTACCTCACCACCTCCGGCGAAGTCACTACTTGTTCGCCCTCCTCGGGCAGTGAAATTGACCCATGGGCGGGGACGACTTAGGCCCCGCCCAGCACCGCCGCCGATAGGGTCCGCCAACCAGGCGCCGTCTGGCCCTTGGAAGGCCCGCACGACCATCAACCATGTCGGGCGGTCTTTCCTACTGAAAGCGACGGCGTACATATGGCAACCCTCGTAAACCCGGTCACGCCGGAAGCGGATGCTGGATCGGATCGCCCCCGCCCCTCCACCGTGCTGGATGGAGGCGACCCAACCCCCTGGAACCGCGCCTGGATGCTCTTCGCTAGCACCCGGTACTGACGACAGGTAGGCGACCACTGAGGCCTCGGCCTCACTCCACCTCATGCACCCTGATTTGCTGAGACCGTGCCCAGTGGTGCAGGCGCCTATCCCGATAATGGCAACGCACCGGCTATGAGGTGCAACGGCTGCCCGCTCTGAGGCGCCCAACCTAGTGGGCCGGCGCGCCTCCATTAACGGGTACTCCACCTCCTCGGCCGTTCCGTCGACGGCTAGATAGCGCCGCCGGACGAGTCAGGACCTTTACCCGACTGTTGCCTCGTCGCCCCTAAGTCCTCCGTCGCCCAGCACAGTGGCCCCCTCGGCGGACCTGGTGAGCCGCACCCGGCTGGCTCCCTCGGACGCCAAGCGATCAGCAAGAAGGTCGGAGTGGGTTGTCAAGATGACCTGGCCCGTCTCCGCGGCGCGAGTGACGAGCTCGGAGAGCGGTTCGATTACTGCTGGGTTCAAACCGGTCTCTGGCTCGTTGAGCACGAGAAGGCCCGGTGGTCGGGGCGTGAGGAGGGCGGCCGCGAGGTACAGAAACCGCAGCGTCCCGTCAGACAGCTCGGCGGCTCTCGTCGGACGGTGCAAGCCGGGCTGGCTCACGGAGAGCGCGTGGAGGCCTTGGGCGACCTCGGTCTCGACCCCGCTGCCTTCGAAAGCACGGCCAACGGCCGAGCGCAGGGCGTGACCGTCCCCGATCTGGAAAATCGTAGTGATGGCGGCGGCTAGGTCGTGGCCATCGTCGGCGAGGACCGGTGTCCGTACACCCACCTGTGGCGAGCGGGCCGGCGCATCGGCGCCAGTCGGGAACTCGTGGTAGAACCGCCACCTCTCCAGGTGCCTACGCACGGCGAACACCTCGGGGTAGCGACCGGGGTCGGCGATCTGGGACAGCAACGGTTCCGCAGGCTCCAGGGTGGCCGGGTACGACACTGGGCGGCCGTCAACGTCGTGGAGGATGACGGTGGTGCCAGCTCGGTCGGCGATGGTCGTGGCCCGGCTCCGCTTCCGGCCGACCCAGATGACCTCTTCCTTGACGTCGGGGTCCAGCACGAACGGGTCGTTTGGTGCTGCCGAGGGGAGGCCAAGGGACAGCTCGTAAGAGACCTCGTCGATCTCCACGCCGATCACAGTTCGGACAGCCTCGCCTTTGCCCAGCCGACGTTCCCCAGCGAAAAGGACTGAAGGCATTCCCCCCTCCGCTAAGAGAGTTGTGGCGAGGCGGCCCTCCGCACCCCGGCTGAGTAGGCGTAGGGCTCGGTAGAGGTTGGTCTTCCCCGAACCGTTCTCGCCTATTATCACCGTCAGCTGCCCCGGTTCCAAGGCGACGTCGAGGAGTGAGCGGTAGCCCCGGACCCAAAGGCGTTTCAAAGCCACCCGTTGGACCCTACAAGTCCTGTGGGGACCAGGCCGAAGCTGCCTCAGAGATACCTGCGGCAGACCCCAGGATGTCCCGGCACAGTGCCCATTCCGTCGCCAGGCACCGACGAGGTCGGTCGCCGCGCACAGGGAGCCCCTCACCGACCCGTGACCCCGCCAGTAGTGCTTCCTGGCCCACCCTCACTCAGAGTGACTACCTTGCAGGCGACCGGTTGAGGTCTCGGCAGGTGCCCAGTGTGACGCGGCAGTGACGCGTTTGACGCGCGAAATGACGCGAAATCTTGGCCGGTTACTGCCACTTACGGTGACCAACGGTCATTTAAAAGTCGCTGTGACCTGCTGTTTTATGTAACGGCCTGGACGTCTGAGGGGCTGAGGCAAGGGCCTGCAAAGCCCTCTACAGCGGTTCGATTCCGCTCGCCGCCTCAAGCGTTTTAGCTGGTCAGCGGCCATCCGCGAAGAGTGGTGGGTTAAGTCGTTGGCCAACCAGAGCTGAGCTACGAGGCACTTCCCCTAGTAGGTGACAACGGGCTCACCTTGAACATGTTCACCGCCGAGGCGGGCAGCGCCTTCCAGGCACGCCCTTGACCTGCTGGCCAGTTGGGCCGCCACTGAAAATCCGGACTACACCCGGGACCAAGTCCTGCCTTCGAACGGCAGGCTCTGCGCTAAGGCGCGCCCGTACTAGGCACCCGGCTTTCGGCGGTAGCTGGCTGTAGGGAGGCGGAAAATGACTATTATGTAGGCCGGTAAAAGCCTTGCGTTACAAGGAGGCTCAAGCCAGACCGACGGCGGTGTGCTCGCCAATTCTGGTTGCCTGGCGCGGCAAAATGTGCGCTATGGTCTGGCCCTGGTCACTCGGCGATCGCCCAGCCGTGCGGTGGGAGGGTAAGGCGGCCGCAGTCCAGGTTGGCACTGGCCACGCCCACGATGATCCGCCGTTCCATGCCCTCGAGGTTGTAGCTCACTTCGCTCTCAGCCAGGTTCAGGGCCACGGTCAGGCAGTGGGCGCCGTCGGTGGTGTCGTACACGAGTTGCTGGTTCGTGAGCGCTACGACCTGCGTGCGGGCAGTGTGGAGCCAGGAGTGCTGACGGCGGAAGCTGATGAGCTCCTGGTGGAGCTGGTAGGTGGAGCGACCGGAGGGGTCTAAGTCGACCTGGGTGGCTGGGAACGGGGGGCGGACGGCGTCGTCACCGCCGGCCCGGTCTTCCTTCACACCGAGGAAGCCTTGTTCGTCGCCGTAATAGACGGTCGGGGTGCCACCGGTGGTGAGGAGCACGACGAGGGCGTGCGCGAGGTGGCGGCTGTCGGCGAGCCTCGAGGCGAGCCGGGTCACGTCGTGGTTGCCGACGAAGGTCAACGGGCAGAAGCTGCCCAGGTAGAGGTTATGGCGGTCGAGCGCCCAGGCCAGCTCAAAGAAGTTGCGGTCGTTAAGGCAGCTCCAGATCGCCTTCCACAGCTCGTACTGTGTCACCGCGTCTAACTGCGACCTCCCAACGAAATCGGTGTAGTCGCCGTGGATCACCTCACCGACGAAGTAGGCGTCCGGGAAGGCAGCCCGCACTCGCGCCAGCACCCTCGCCCAGAAGGCGGTTGGCACCGCGTAGGCCGCGTCTAGGCGCCAACCGTCCGCGCCACGTCCCAGCCAGTGGCACATCACGTCTGCCACGTAGTCGGCTACAACCGGCGCATCGTGGTCCAACGCGACCAGGTCTGGGTGGCCCTCGAACGTGGCGTATGCCGGGACATTATTGCCATTTTCGGGCCAGGTGAGCCGGAACCACGCAGCTGCCGCCGTGCCCGGGCCACCCGCGACAGCCCGTTCGAACATAGGGAACGCCCGGCCGACATGGTTGAACACCCCGTCGAGCAGGACCCGGAGCCCCCGCTCGTGAGCGGCGGCGACGAACCGGTCGAACGCGGCATCTCCGCCCAGGCGGGTATCTACCCGGTAGTGGTCGACGGTGTCATAGCCATGGGTGGAGGACTCGAATATCGGGCCGAGCGCGACCCCGGTGGCACCGAGATCGGCCGCATAGTCCAACCACGCACCTATGCCGTCAAGCCCATTGCCGCCGTGGCGATCGGCGCCAGTAGTGTCGGCGCCGGTGAAACCAAGCGGGTAGACCAACCACCACAGCACCGACGCGACCCAGGCTGGCTCGGAGCCCGGTGTCACGGGCCCGGAGCCGGCATGGGCGCAAGGGCCACCGCACAGTCAACCAGGCGGTCGATCAAACTCGCCGCGATGCCCAACATCTCGACCTCCGCACGGCTCAGCGTGCCCAGGGCGTCGGCTAACCAAGCGTCACGCTCGGCCATGTCCTTGCGTAAAGCCCGCCTACCCGCGGGCGTGAGGGTCAGTACAGAGGCCCGTAGGTCGTCCTCGCTCGCAGCGCGTGACATGAGCCCCGCCAATTGCAGCTCGGCGAACACACGCGTCAGGGACTGCGGGTGCTGGTGCTCTGCGGCAGCGACCTGCCCCGGAGTGCTCGGGCCATGCTCGTATAGATGCGCCAGCACACTCAATTTGTTTGCGCTGAATGCCCCCTGTTGGCGCTCCATGCGGAGCCGCCGGCCCAGACGGACGACCGCGCGGCGCAGGTCCGCTGCTACTCGCGCCGCGCTGGCCCCCTCGTCCACGTCCACAACTATTACGCTATCACGTAATAAACTACCTGCGTGCCGTGTCTGGGCGGCAGTTAACTGTGCGGAAGTTGCGCGGCCAGTAGTACTAGGTCGCAGAATGGATTACGCGAATCGGGCATTACGAGCCGGCGAATTCTCGCTGACCGTGTACGCCAATTCCCAGGCGATGCAGACGCACAACGCCGCCGAGTGTAACTAGGGGCACCAGCGCTCATTTCCTACGGTTCCCCCCTGTGCTCCAGGGCTTTGCGGTCCTCCGTGTTAAGGCCGTGTTACCAACTCCGCTGTACAAAATAGCCGTGGTGGCCTTGCCGGACTTCAGCGCCCGCATGGTAGGACGGCGACGGCGGCCACGGCCGCAGGGAGTGCGGACCGCGGCCGGCATTATCGCCATGGCCCTGACTGCCGGCTTAGGCCTAGCGGCCTGCGGGGGCGGGCACTCCGGCCTTGCAGCGGCCTCGCGGAGTTCGCCCAGCAGCGCCCAGCCGGTGTCGAGTTCGTCAGGTTCGTCGGGTTCGAACTCCTATGGATCACCCGCCCAGCAGGCGCTCGCATTCGCGCGGTGTATGCGGCGTCACGGCGTGACGGGCTTCCCCGACCCCAACAGCAGCGGGAACTTCCCTCCCAGCGCGAAACAAATCTCGTTGAGCGACCCTCACCAGTTCCAGGAGGCCCGGACGGCATGCAGCGCCCTGCTCCCGAACGGCGGCAACGGGCCGACCCCGGCCCAGTGGCAACAAATCCTGAGCTCGATGGTGGAGTTCGCCCACTGCATGCGCCACCATGGGGTGCCGGACTGGCCCGACCCCACCTACGATACCCACGGGCGCCCTGTTTTCAATATATACGTCGACCCGAATTCGCCACAGTTCACTGGCGAGATCCACGCATGCACACACCTGCTGGTCAACTACGGCAGCAGACCAGGGTGGCCAGATTTGTCCAATTACTTTGAACAAAGTCAAGGTTGACCAGAAATTCAGCTCTGCGCAGTTCCAAGCGGGAGCAGCTACTGAAAACCCTCTGGGACGAGGACGCCGACCCTTTGCCCGTCTTGCGGTGGCCCAACGGCCATCGCCTGGACGCATTTCGACCGACGCGAGCACCTGGGGTGAGCCCGGTCCTGGCCGGCGTACTCGCCGATGCCCTTACCTGTCGTAATGTCCCTAAGTTCCGAGCCCCTAACAACTGGAGAGTCAAGTCCCGGCTGGTCCGGCGGCCTGCCGATCGTGTCCGATCGGTCACCTCGGCTCCGACCTCTACGAGGAAGGCACCAAGCGGTGCTCCGAGTGAAAGGGTGATGACATGAAGTACATGATCTTGACGTTCGCTTCGCAGGCGCACTACGACCAGATGGTCGGGAAGCCGAGCTTGCAGCCCGCGTGGAGCCAAGAGGACTGGGCGGCGCTAGGAGCCTTTATGCACCAGTTCAACAAGGAGCTGGTGGATTCGGGCGAACTGGTCGAGACCCGCGGCCTAAGCGCCCCGGTGCATGCTCGGCGGGTCCGCTCCAAGGAGGGGGCGCCAGTGGTGACCGACGGCCCCTATGCCGAGGCCGAAGAGGTGCTCGCCGGCTACTGGGTCGTGGAGTGTGAGAGCTTCGACCGCGCTACCGAGATCGCGTCGCGTCTCGCCAGCTGCCCAGGCCCAGAGCACCTCCGTGGTCGCGCCTACGCGGATGTAAGGCCAATCGACGAGCACCAGCCCGACTTCGAGGGCTGAGAACGAACGACGGCTGTGGTGACGAGCGCCGAGGTGGAAGGCCACCTGCTGCGCCGCCTTGCGCCTCAGGTCCTCGGCGCGGTGGCGCGCCGCTACGGCCGCTTCGACCTGGCCGAGGACGCCACGCAGGAGGCGCTGGTCGCGGCGGCCCTGCAGTGGCCCCAAGATGGTCTCCCTGAGAACCCGAGAGGTTGGCTCGTCACGGTGGCGTCGCGCCGCCTCACCGACCTGTTGCGCTCCGAGCAGGCACGTCGTCGCCGAGAAGGCGCGGCCGTCGAGTGGGCCGCCGGGCGGAGCTGGCCGGAGCCGGGCGAGCGCCGCGCCGGCGAGAGCGACGACACGCTCGTCTTGCTGTTCATGTGCTGCCACCCGTCCAGGCCCATGGGAGCCCGGACGAGCGCGTCGGGAACGACTAGAACCGCCAGTTACCGATCATCGTCGCTCAGGTTCCGCAGCGCGGAGGAACCTAGCATCGGAGCATGAGTACCGCTGTCCTTGCGGACGGGACAGAAGTCCGCATCAGCGCCCCGACGGCCAAGCCACTGCTACTTGGTAGCCTCGCCTCGCTTTCCGTCGGGGCAGCCGCGATCCACTTCGCGGTCACGTTCGAGCACTTCAATGAGTACACCCTGTACGGGGTTTTCTTCCTGGTTGTGGCCTGGGCACAGCTTGTATGGCCTGCCGTACTTATCGCGCTGCCGTTGCTCACCTCGGCCCTGGGCGGGGAGCGGCCCGCACGGCTCGGGGCCGGTTGGTCGCGGTCCGGGCTGACGCCGCTGGCGGCCCGCCGACTAGCCGGGTGGCTGTGGCTGGGTATCGCAGGGAACGCCGTTGTCCTGGCCATCTACTTCGCCTCGCGCTCCATTGGCCTGCCGATTGGCCCTGACACCAAGTCGGTGGAGGCCTGGGGCGGCCTGGACCTAGTGTGCGCCACCCAGGAGATCCTGTTGGTCGCTGTGGCCGCCGCCGTACTGGCCCGCCCGTGGCTGCTGGCCCGACCGGTCCGGTTCCGCAGCCAAGCGCGGTCGCTAGCCGGCGTGCTGGTGGCGCCCGCCGTCGTCATTGCCGCCACGACCGCAGTCATGACGCCCGCGTGGGCGGGCTCGGAGGGCCCGGCGGGCATGGCCTCCAGCTCGTCGGGAACCCTGCAAGGCGGCATGGGTGAAATGGGCACCACGGACGGCCTGCCAGATATGCATATGTACGGGAACACGAACGCTCCGACCGCGGCCCAAGTGGAGGCCGCCGCCACACTGGTCAAGCAGACCGATGCCAGCCTGGTCCGCTTCCAAAACGTGAACAACGCGATCGCTGCCGGCTACACCTACCGGGCGGCCACCAATGGCGAGGAGCACCTGCTCTACGAGGGCGGCGACCCCGCCTACCAGGGGCTCAACCCGCAGGACCCGTCGTCGTTGGTGTACGCGATCAACGTGAAGGGCCACATGCCCATCCTGCTCGGCGCAATGTACCTGATGCCGGACGGCGTCAGCGGGCCACAGGTCGGCGGCGGGCTGACCCGCTGGCATTCGCACCTCGAGGTCTGCCGGGGTGACCGCATCATCATCGCCGGGTTCAACTTCGCATTGCCTGGCGTCTGCAACCCCTCCACCTGGCAGGACCAGTACACCACCCAGATGCTGCACGTCTGGGTGGTCGACTACACCGGTGGGGTCTTCTCCGACGACCTCAGCAGCGCAGCGACGGCCGCCGCCGCCCGGGCCGCCCTCGCGGAGACCAAGCCTGGGCAGATGGCCCCGTAACACTGGCGTGAGTTCTCGAGGATTTACGACGGCGTTTTAGGGGCCCTATAAGGAACTCAGTCGCAACTGCTACCGTCGCTCCTGTGCTGGGCGAGGCGTCGTTCATCGGCTTCATCCCGGTTCGGGACCCAGTCGCCGCCCGGGCTTTCTACGCGGGCACCCTCGGGCTGCGCGTGGTCGAGGACACCCCCTTCGCGCTCGTTCTGGACGCCAACGGCACGCGGCTGCGGGTGACTCCGGTACCAGACTTGGTCGTCCAGGCTTTTACCATTGCCGGTTGGGAGGTGCCCGACATCGCCGCTACCGTGCGCGCCTTGAGCGACAGAGGGGTCCGGTTCGCCCGTTACGACGGCATGGACCAGGACGAGCTCGGCGTCTGGAAGTCGCCGGCCGGCGACCGAGTCGCCTGGTTCAAGGACCCCGACGGCAACACTCTCTCGCTCACCTCGCGCCCCGGTACCTGGAGGGCGCTGCCCCTTAGGGGGTGCTCCACTCGGCAATCCGAGGTGAAGCGGGCCAAACCATCCCCGAGGTGTTGAACAACCAAAGGGAACGTCCACGCTCGCCAGAGCCCGGCTAGGACCACGCCGCCGGCGCCGGCGTCAGGCCTCGAGCGCCGCTCTCAGGGAGGCGAGACGCGCCCGGTCGAGGGAGTACCAGACCCATTTGCCACGGCGGTCGCCGTGAACGAGCCCAGCCTCTCCGAGGATCCGGAGGTGATGAGAGACCGTGCCCTGGCTCTTGCCGAGGGGCTCGATGAACTCGCACACGCACAGCTCTCCGTCGGCGGCGGAGGCCAGCATGGACAGGAGGCGAAGCCGCACCGGGTCACCGAGTGCGTTGAAGGCGGTAGCGAGCTGAGATGCCTCGTCGGCCGCTAACGGGGCAGAAAAGACCGAGGGGCAACACTTCGCCTCGGTCAATTCGATAAGAGCTTTTGCTTGGTGCATCTTCATCTCCCATTGACAACTGTTGATGCATCAGCGATTATCAATGCATTGACAATTATCGATGCTATCAGGAGGTTACCTAAGTGTCACGTGTCCAGGTCGCCCTCAACGTCTCCGACCTAAACGCCAGTATCGAGTTCTACAGCAACTTCTTTGGTTCCGAGCCGGCGAAGGTCCGTCCCGGCTACGCCAACTTCGCCATCGAGGAACCGGCGTTGAAGCTCGTCCTCATCGAGGACGGCCAGGACCGCGGGCGGGGGGTGGCGGGGGCGCTGAACCACCTTGGCGTCGAGGTGGAGACGCCTGAGAAAGTGCGCGTGGCCACGGCCAGCCTGGTCTCGTCGGGGCTCGAGCCTGAGGTTCAAGAGCAGACCACCTGCTGTTACGCCGTTCAGAACAAGCTGTGGGTAGACGACCCGGACGGTACCCCATGGGAGGTGTACACCGTCTTGGCCGATGCGCCGGCCGAGACAGGCCTCGGATGTTCCACCGACGCCTGTTCCTCTGACCTCGTCACGATGGACGCGGCGGGCTCCGGCCGTTCGTGCTGTTGAGCCTGCCCCGTGCGAGAAGCTCACTTGACCCGAAGAATCCTGGCCGAGTTCCTGGGCAGTGCCCTCCTGGCCGTGGTGGTGATCGGGTCCGGCATCGCCGCCCAACAGCTCTCACCCGGTGAGACCGGCCTGGAGCTTTTGGAGAACGCCCTGGCCACAGGAGCGGGCCTGTACGCCCTGATCTTGATGTTCCTCCCCGTCTCTGGAGCCCATTTCAACCCCGTGGTGTCTGCTGTAGATGCTGCCCTGGGCGGGGTCAGCTGGCGGCAGGCGCTTGCTTACCTGCCGGCGCAGGTTGTCGGCTGTGTCTCGGGGGCGGTGCTGGCCAACCTGATGTTCTCGCGCCCGGCCGTGAGCATCTCCACCCGCGACCGGGCCAGCGCCGCCCACTTCTTGTCCGAGGTGGTGGCCACCGCCGGCCTCCTGCTGGTTATCTAATGCGTTGGCCCGCACGACCCGGACGGCGACCGTGGCTGGCGCAGTGGGCGCCTACATCGGGGCTGCTTACTTCTTTTGCAGTTCGACTAGCTTCGCCAACCCGGCTATCACCGTCGGGCGGATGTTCTCCAACACATTCGCGGGCATTGCCCCCTCGTCGGCGCCGGCCTTTATTGGCGCCCAGGTGCTGGGCGGCGCCGTAGGCCTGGGCCTGATCACACTGCTCTACCCGAGGGTGACGCCGGTCCTCGGCCCGTCGCGGGACCGGCCGTGACGTCGGGCCGGGCCTACGCCCGTCGTGCTGTTCCTGTGTGTCCACAACTCGGGTCGCAGCCTGGCGGCCAAGGTCCTCTTGGAGCACTATGCGCAAGGCCGAGTGGCGGTCGTCTCGGCGGGGTCAGAACCAGCGGCGGAACTGAACCCGTCCGTCGTGGCTGTCCTGCGAGAGCGAGGCCTCGACCCCTCCCGAGAGTTCCCCAAGGCTCTCAGCGCCGAGGACGCCCGGATAGCGGATGTAGTTGTCGCGATGGGTTGCGGGGACACCTGTCCCTACTACCCGGGCAAGACGTACCTCGACTGGGACCTCCCCGACCCCGCCGGGCAGCCAGTCGACGTCGTCCGCCCGATCGTCGAAGAGATCGGCCGACGCGTACGGGCGCTGCTAGCCGACCTGGACCAGGGCGCGTCATAACCGCGACGCCTACGGGACCCTCGTACAGTCGCGACGCACGGTCCGTCCCGGTACCGGAAAATGGCGAGCCCGGCCCCGTCCAGACCGCACAGGGCAAAGCCGTCCTGAGCTCCTTGTTTGATTTTGCCCGAGCCACTACGGCCCAGTCCGTCGACCTTTACTTCGGGCCCACTGCGCCGAGGGGTCACGAAGACCGGTGGATCCAGATGCCGCCCGGCACCGCTGGTCTGTCTATTGCCGGATATATGGGCCAGAACAAGCGGGGTTCGATGGCATATGGCAACTACCCGACTTCCAACGGAACTAGGCACAGCCTGGGGCGCCTACTGTAATTTCCTGCTCGAGCTCGTGAGGCTGGTCGCCCGAAGCTCACCCCCTGAAGTGCGGTGTCACGCGTCGCCAGCCGGAAGGGCGGGCGCGAACCAGCGAGCCCACACCTGTTTGCCGTCCTGGGTCTCGGTTACGCCCCATTCATCGGCCATGGCGGCCACTATGGCGAGGCCTCGTCCGCCGAGAGCAAGTAGCGGCCAACTGGTCTCCGTCGGCCCTGCTGGCAACGACGGCAAAGCCGGAGCCAGGGGCCGAGCGTCAAGATCACGCACGCCAACCTCGATGTTCCCTTCGTCCGCGGCGTAGGACAGCTCCAGGTTGGTCCGGGCGTGAAGAACGGCGTTCGTTACCAGTTCACTGGCGACAAGCAGGACTTCGGCGTCGAGTTGTCGCAAGTGGTCGTGAGCCAACCATGCCCGTAGGGCCTCCCGGGCCAAGCGGGGCGCGCCAGTCCCAGGCTGGAGCGCCAGCACCTGGTGAGTCACGAGCTCGCCCTGCGCGCGTTCCACGGCCGCTCCCTTGCGTGATCCTGGTTCATCGAACAGGGGTTTACCCATTTAGCGCGGGTAATGATCCACGTCGGGCCTGCGGGGGGCCGGAGTCGACGCATTTGCGGGGTGCGAGGCCCCCAAACGAGCAGTTGAGCGTCGACGCCCTCACGAGTAGCGGTCAAGGAATGCGGGGCTATCCGGTGACAAGGCCATATATCCCGTTGCCGGCGACAATGGAGCCGGCCACGACCAGGGCCCATACGAGGACAGTGTGCCCATGAGCGCGCAACCAGCCGTTGAAGGACGTCAAGTAGTGAGTCGTCAAGGCCGGTGCGAGAAGGTACAACACCAGTGGCAACCAGACGAGCAGGACGTTGATCACCACGACCACCGCCACCGCGAGCAGGGTGAGTTCCAGGCCGGCGCGGGCGGTGGCGATCACCTGAACGGCGGCGAGGAAGGTGGCTCCCGGTGCGAAGACAAGGATGCCGACCACAAACGCAGTCCGCGGCGCCGGGCTGGCCGCCATCCGGGAAATGAGGCCCTGCTCGGGCTGGGCCGGGTCGGGAGGACGGGGCTTGCGCCTGGCGACCACCAGGCCGGCGATGACGAGGGCTGCACCGAGCGCGAGCCTGAGTTCGTAGCGAGGTCCGTGCTCGCCGGGATGGCTCAAATCGACGCTGCGCAGCACGACCAGGATCACCACCCCCGTGACCAGGCTCATAACCAGCGCCCCGGTCAGGTAGAAGGCCGCAGTCTGCATCGGCCGGGCCGAACCTAGGTAAACCGCGGCGACCAGCAACGCGGTCGGCGACAGCGAGGCCAACAACGCCAGACCGGCCGACTGCAGAAGCACCGAGCCTCCTCCTCCTCACCGTTTTACCTGTTCCGCCTGCTAGGCCCAACGGAGGCTAGCCCAACGGCAGGTTTGCGAAACTGACGCGATGGGAACAAAGGCGATCAGCTATCCACATCGAAGGATGATGCGGGTGGCATTGCTAGTTTTTACTCAGCAGTTGACAGGTATATAGGCGTAGTACACACATCGCAGCAGGTACAAAAAGGACGTTGTATGCGACGGCAAATCACAGGGGTGATCTCGTGAACATCACGAATTGGAACAGAAAGGGCAAGTCACTTCTTTCGATCGGCGCCGTCATGGCGACCGGCGTAGGGATCTTCGGCATAACGGCGCCGTTAGCGTCAGCGACGCCAGTGTCGGGGCTCACGTTTACGGCGAAGGTGATCGGGGTCGGCTCCGGGAGTTTCACGGTGGACCGCGCCAATCAATCCGTCACCGTTGACGTTTCACCGACCACTACTTACAGTGAGCACGGCGTGACGGGAGCGATGCTGACGAACGTGCTCACCGGCGAGCGGGTCACTGTGCAGGGCTCTATAACTTCGAACAACCTGGTTGTGAACGCCAGCCACGTCCAGGTCTTGCAGTTGTTACCCAATGACTTCAACGCCACGGTCAGCTCGCTCGGCTCCGGGACGTTCATAGCCATGCGTGGCACTTCCCCGGTAAATGTTGACGTTTCGCCGCAGACCACCTTCAGCGTGGGTGGGGCGGCGGCGAACTTCTCGAGCCTGGCTCTGGGCGACCGGATAATCGTGCACGGGACGACCAACCCGGGCGGCTCCGTAATCAACGCCGTGCAGGTCTATATCCTGTCCTTCGGTACGTTGCAGTTCACCGCCACCGTCACGTCGGTCGGCTCGGGCAACTTCATGGTGCGGAGGATCAATGCCCCTGTCACTGTCCAGGTTTCGAAGAAGACGACCTACAGTGGGAAGGGCGTAGCCGGGCCGTCGTTCGCCAACGTCCTCATTGGTACACGGGTCACCGTGAACGCCACGGACACGGCCAACCCAAGCGTCGTCTCGGCCACTCATGTTCAGATCGCGGGCTTGCTGCCTATCGATATGACTGGCAAGGTGACCCAGGTGGGTTCCTCGAGCTTCGTTGCCATGCGTGGGAAGTCAATGGTCACGGTCGAGGTGTCAGCCAAGACCCACTACACCCTGCGGGGCGTCAAGAGCCCATCTCTCTCTAATATCAAGCCGGGTGACGGCGTCATCGTGCACGGGACGAGCAACCCCGGCGGGACGGTTATAAACGCCGATCAGGTTTTCATCAGCGCTTCGACGTAAGCGCCTTTCCCGCAACGAACGTCTGCCAAAGAGGTGGGCTCCCCTAGTCGAGCCCACCTCATTGCGCGTTGAGGGGACGGCGCGCCTCAATCCCAGCATCGACGTCGTGCGTATGACCTTCCTAGAGATCACGATCTGACGGGAGGTAATCAGGCATGCAAACCACCACCGGCCGGCTCGGGCTCAATCTTTTGATCTGGGCCGGCGCAGCACTGCTGGCGGCTTCCGCGGTGCTCCATTTTCAGCTTTGGGATTCCGAGGGCTATCGGCATATTCCCGCAATCGGTCCGCTTTTCTTGGCCCAGGCCATTGTCGGCGTAGTGTTGGCGATAGCCACCGCCATCTTCCGCCGGTTAATACTCGTGGCCGCGTCGGCCGGTCTGGCTATCTCCAGTATTGGGGGGTTGCTCATCGCCATTTGGTTTGGGCTGTTCGGCTGGCAGGAGACCGCCGCCGCCCCCTATGTGGGGATGGCCTTCACGATCGAGGCCATAGCTGCGGTTCTGCTCGGCGGGGCCACCGTTCTAATGGCCTGGTCCTGGCTATCCCGGATGAGCGCCGCTCCGGTCATGAAGCCACGCCGAGCCCGGCCTTTGCCGCCGACGGCGGTGTTCATAGCCTCCAGCGAGCCAACTCGGAGCGTTCATCCCGCCGCCGGGAGCAAGACAGGCGGCGGCAGCCGGCGCGCTAGGTGAGTGTGAACGGGCCATCTGACCGGGGCCCAGCGGCCACGGTGATGTAACCGCTACGGTGTGGCCGTGGCTGTGTCGCCCCACATCCGTCGCTTGCGCCAGAAAGTCGGTCATGACCTGCTCGTCCTGCCCGCCGTATGCGTGCTGCCGATCGACGCGACGGGCCGGTTGTTGCTGGTCGAGTCGATCGAGACGGGACAGTGGCAGACAATCGGGGGGGCTATCGAACCTGATGAGTCGCCACGCGACGCCGGGGTGCGCGAAGCCTTGGAAGAGGCCGGCGTGGGGGTCGAGCTCGGCCGGCTCGTGGACGCTCTGGGCGGTCCCGGTTTCGACATCACGTACCCCAACGGCGACGTCGTCTCGTACGTCACCAGCGTCTTCGAGGCCGTGGTCACATCGGGAGATCCCATTCCTGATGGGGACGAGACAAGTGCGGTCGGCTGGTGGACCTTGGCGGACCTCCACCGAGTGCCGCTCAGTCCCTTCACGCAGGTCTTGTTCCGATCGCTGCCTTTGCGGGAGCTGCTCGTCCCTCGGACCCCGCTTTCGCCATAGCCGACTTGACTTCCGTAAGAACCCGGCCCCTGTCGCGCACGACCGTGGTCCAGTCGTAGACCGGCTAAGCCGGGGTTACCCCCACCCGGCCCGGGTGGGTGGCATCAGGCTGGCGCCGCTGGCCGTCGGCCGCACGCCCAGGACCTGGTGCACGGCGATGGCGCCCTCGTCAAACGCGTTGGCAGAGGCGGTCATATACAGGCGCCAGACCCGGGCCCGGCCTTCTCCCACCAGCTTTACGGCTGAGTCCCAGGCCCCTTCCAGGTTGGCCACCCACGCCCGCAGGGTGCGGGTGTAGTGCTCTCTCAGCGACTCGACGTCGCGGACCTCGAAGCCCGCCTGCTCCATGCCCCGGACCACGTCCGCCACGTCGATGAGTTCCCCGTCCGGGAAGACGTAGCGGTTCATGAAGGTCGCCCCCTTGAATTTCGACCCGCCCGGCTTGGAAATAGCGTGATTGAGCATCCGCCCTCCCGGCACCAAGAGCGCAAAGAGCTTCTCGAAGTACTCGCCCATGCGCCCCCGGCCGACGTGTTCGAACATGCCGATCGACGATATGGCGTCGAAGGTCTCGCCCCGAAGGTCTCGATAATCCTGAAGGCGGACGTCGACCCGTCCACCCACGCCGGCTTCCCGGGTGTGCTGGCGGGCGGACTTCGCCTGAGAAGGGCTGAGGGTGATCGCCACCGCTTTCGCCCGGTACTCCCGGGTGGCGTGGATGGCCATCGACCCCCATCCGCACCCGACGTCGAGCAACTGCTTGTCCGGGCCATCGGCCAGGCCTAGTTTCCGGCAGACGAGATCGTGTTTAGACCGTTGCGCCATTTCCAATGAGGTCTCGGCGGGTTCGAACCGGGCACACGAATACGTCATGGCCGGCCCGAGCACTAGCCGGTAGAAGTCGTCCCCCACGTCATAGTGGTGCCTGATGGCGGCCGCGTCCCGTCCCTTGGAGTGGCGCCACCCAGAAAGGTGGACTTCTTCGGGAGGGCGCTTTGGGGGCGGACCTGCCGCGCCCAGGCGGAGCGCGACGCTGACGGCGCTGGTGACGGCCCGGGGGCTGGTGCGGCTGGTAACGGTGGCGTTGCTATGCAAGGCCATCAGCACGCCGTAGAGGTCGCCATCGATGTCGATATCGCCGGCTACGAACGCCCGGGCCATGCCCAGTTCGTTCGGCGACCACATCAGGCGGGTCAGAGCCGTGGGGGAGTGGACCAAGACGCGACCAAGAGAGCTCTCCGTCCCGGTGGTGCTGCCGTCCCAGAACGTGAACCGGACGGGGGCCCCGCCGGCAAAAAACTGCTCCAACAACGGCTCGACGACCGTAGCTACACCTGGGATTGCACTTGAGGTTTGCTCTGCTTCGGCCGGCCCATCGGTGCGATGGGAGGCTCGGTCGCGTTCGGGATGGGCCGTAACGGGCCGGCTTCCGTTCAGCCGCTCGGCCACCTTTCCTCCCATCATGAAATGCAACGTAGCCCACCGTGCGGGCCAACTCCCTTATTTGCACCCGCCGAGACAAACCGAAGAGATTGTCCTGGCCAGGTCTCGCGTAACCAACACCTGATGTGGGAGGCTTTGGGTATGCGTTTTGTCGTGCTCGGAGCCGGTGCAGTGGGAGGCGTTGTGGGAGGCCGGCTCTTCGAGCACGGCCACGACGTACTGCTGATCGCGAGAGGCGAACATGCCAGGGCGATATCGAGCACCGGATTGACCCTGGCGTCAGCGTCCGGGGTGGCCGTGCTGCCCGTACCGGTCACCGTCTCTCCTTTTGACGTCGACTGGCGCGACGACGACGTGGTCCTTATGGCCGTAAAGAGCCAGGACACTGAGATGGCGCTCCGGCAGCTGAGTGGCTCCGCACCGGCGTCGGTCCCGGTTGTTTGCATGCAGAACGGGGTGGCAAACGAGGCCGCTGCGCTTCGGCGGTTCGCCAATGTTTATGGCGTGTGCGTCATGTGCCCGGCCAGCCACCTCGAACCAGGCGTGGTGGTCGCCAGCTCGTCGCCGATCAGCGCTCTTCTCGATATAGGACGGTACCCGTCGGGGACCGACGAGGTGGCCACGGCGATCGCCGGGGCCCTGGGCACGAGCACGATCGAATCGCTTGTCCGCCCCGACATCATGCGCTGGAAGTACACGAAGTTGCTGCGCAACCTGGGCAACGCCATCGACGCCATATGCGGCCCCGGCCAGCGGGGGACCCGTCTGGCCAAGATGGCTTCCGACGAGGGAGAGGCCACCCTGCTGGCGGCGGGCATAGCTTTCGCTTCAGAGGAGCAGGACCGTGCCCGACGCGACAACCTGCTCCGTCCGGGCGACGACGTAAGCGGTTACCCGCGAGGCGGCAGCTCTTCATGGCAGAGCTTGGCCCGGTACGAGGGGACCATTGAGGCGGATTACCTGAACGGTGAGATCGTCCTGCTCGGTCGCACTTATGGTGTGCCGACGCCGCTTAACGAGCTACTGCGACGGGTGGCCAACCAGATGGCGAGCGAGCGGATCGCACCAGGGTCCATGACGGCAGACGAAGTGCTGGCGCTCCTCGAGCGCTGACGAGGGCGCTGACCAGGCGCATTTGCGGCCAAAGAGTTCGACTATTTACGGCCGACAACATATTTCCACCTGCCGGCCGGCCGGGCCTATCTAGATTTGCACGGCCAGGGCTAAATTTCTTTGCCCTCCTCTGTCCATCTAGCCGTTCCTGTTCGTCGTGGTAGTAACTCGGCGATCCACAAGGCAAGCCGGGCCTTCACCACTAAGCCGAAGAAATGGCATGAAAAGAGGAGGACAGGCCGTGATCCCGTTTGGTACTTACCAGCTCTACCAAGCCGAACGCGCCATAACCGAGCGCGAGCGCCACATAGCCGATGTCCGGTCGGGCCAGCTTGCGGCGGCGATTGGCGAGGTAGGTGCCTCCGTCACCCGCCGCGCCAAAGTGGTGTTCAGGTTGGTGCACGGGGTGCCCCGTCTCACGCCCACTACGCTCGCAAAGAGCTAGGCACCCCCGCACAGGACAGCAAGGGTTTACCCACCTTGAAGTACTTTTTGATCCACTGCGTCGACAGGTCTTCGAAGTTAGGGCCCGACGAGGAGGCCCGAGACGAGGAATTGCTCAGCGCCTGGCTCGATGAGACGATCCGCGGCGGCACGAACCTGCACGGTAGCCGGCTCGAGCCCGATGTCGCGGCCAAAAGCGTACGGGTGCGTAACGGCGAAGTACTCATTACCGACGGCCCGTTCGCCGAGACAAAAGAACAGATCGGCGGGTACGACGTCCTCGAGTGCGCCGACCTCGAGCAAGCCCTGGACCTGGCGTCCCGGCACCCTACGGCGCTGGTCGGGACCATTGAGGTACGACCTTTTCTGGAGTTGTGACGGCGCACCGGCGAACGGAGCACGGCTCGCCGCCTCGCCACTGACGGCCGGCACGTCCTCAGGGACCGGTGACCTGTTCTGGTCCGGCTGGTGGCGTAAGCGTTTCAGTGGATGTGACGCCCGCTGTAGTTCTTTTGATGCCGGCCTCTCGGGTGGCGACGTGACAGGAGACCACATGCCCGGGGCGGAGCTCGAGCAGTTCTGGCGCTACCGCCCGGCACTGTTCCTCCGCTAGTGGGCAGCGCGGATGGTATGGGCACCCCTGCTGCGGTTCAGCAAAAAGCGACGGTGCCTCGCCGGCGGCGCCCTTGCGGCGATGAGCTTCGAGCTCGGGGTCGGGGAGTGGTACGGCTTCGGCCAGCGCTCGCGTGTACGGGTGCAGGGGGGCGCCCAACACTTCCTGGTAGGGCCCCGATTCGACCACTTTGCCGAGGTACATAACCGAGATGACATCGCTGATGTGGCGCACCATGGCCAAGTCATGGCTTATGAACACGTAAGAGAGCGACAGTTCGTCCTGTAGCCGGACCAGGAGGTTCATGACCTCGGCCCGGACCGAGACGTCGAGCGCCGAGGTCGGCTCGTCCAGCACGAGCGCTCTCGGCTCGACGGCTAAAGCCCGGGCAATAGCCACACGTTGCGCCTGGCCCCCCGAGAGCTCGTGGGGGTACCGGTCCCCGAACCGAGGCGCCAGGGCCACCATGGCCAGGAGCTCTCCCGCTCGTTCTCGCCGTCCGCTTCGGCCGGCGACGATCTTGTGGACGGCCAGGACCTCGTTGAGAGCGGCCATAACGCTGAGGCGGGGGTTTAGGGAGGAGAAAGGGTCCTGGAACACCAGCTGGATCCGGCGGGCCAGGGCAACGCCGGCGTCCCGGTTCGCCCCCGTCTCGTCGTTAACAGCCTGGTCATCGTCGGCCCCGCCTTTGTTGGCTGTCGCGCCGGCCGGCCGGTCCTTCGAGAGCCGGCCGAACAGCTCGACCTGGCCGGAAGTCGGCTTTTCGAGGCCGACGAGCAGTCGCGCCAATGTCGACTTTCCGCAGCCACTTTCACCGACGATCCCCAGCGTGGTCGCCTCTGTGACCTCGAGCGAAACGCCCCTCACGGCACGGACAACGGCGCCCCGGGCGGCCGGGTAGTTCTTCACGACGTTGCTGGCCTTGAGCGCTAACGGAGCCATTCGTCCGGGCTCCTCCAGCAGGCGGCGGCCACACCCGGGCCCCGCTCGATGAGCGGTGGTTCCTCATCGGCGCACCGCTCGATCGTGAACGGGCACCTGGCTCGGAAGGGGCAGCCCCGCTCGAGGTGGGAAGGGTCTGGCGGAGTGCCACCGATCTGGGTCAGGCGTTGCCGGTGCTCCGTCAGCGGTGTTGGCAGCGACCCCAACAAGGCCAGTGTGTACGGATGGGCAGGCCTGGCAAACAAGTCTCGGGTCGGGGCGCGTTCAACCACCCGCCCCGCGTACATAACGACCACTTGGTCCACGATGCGAGCGACGACGCCGAGGTCGTGCGTCACCCACACCACGGCCATCCCGGTTCGGGCCTGGACGTTCTCGACCAGCTCGAGGATCTGCTGCTGGATCGTGACGTCGAGGGCGGTCGTAGGTTCGTCGGCTATGAGCAGCCGAGGGGAAATGGCCAGTGCGATCGCGATCATGACCCGCTGCAACATGCCACCCGATAGCTCGTACGGGAAGGCCCGCTCCACTCGGGCCGGGTCGGGGAGCCCCACCTGGCCCAGCACCTCGCGGCAGCGGGCGTGCGCGTTGTGGCTGTCGAAACCGTGAGCGCGCAAGGTTTCTACGATCTGAGTGCGCACGCGGAGCAATGGGTTGAGCGATGTCATGGGATCCTGGTAGACCATCGCGATCTCGGCCCCGCGGATCTTCTCCAGGCCTTTTTCGTCGAGCCTGCTCAGGCTTTTGCCTGCGAACCTGATGTCGCCCCTGAGCAGCCGGATTGGCGGGTCGGGGAGGAGGCGCAGGACGGACAGCACCGTGAGGGTCTTCCCGGAGCCACTTTCTCCCACGATGCCGAGCTTTTCGCCGGCAAACACCTCGAGGTCGACGCCGCGGACGATCTCGGCCACGTGCCGGTGCTCGTGGATGCCTATGACCACGTCCCGAAGCGAGAGGAGCGGCTCCTTGACGGCTACGGCGGCGACGCTCACCTCGGGCCGCTCCTTCTCGAGCAGATGCCGCTCATATCAGGGGCGACCGGGCCGGACGGCTAGCCGTGACGGGGGGTGGGGTGGGGTAGAGGGCTGGGGCGGAAGTCGGCGCCCCGGGGTAACGGTACCAAGCACCGACGAGTGCCGTGCCCCCGTGCACGAAGGGATCGTCGCCGGGAGCCCGCACAGCGTTAGAAAGCCGATGATGGCGAAAACCAATGCTTCCTTGCCCGCTTCCGGGACCCCCAGGTCGTCAGTCTGCCGTATGGTCACTCCCGGGAGCTGCGCTTGCAGCTCACCCATCAATGTCGGGTTCCGAGTGCCGCCCCCAGCTACCAGCAGGTCGACGACAGCGTAGGGGCGCCAGCGCGGCTGCCACTATCTCGGCCGTTGCCGTTGTAACCGAAGCGAGCAAGTCTTCCGGGGAGAGTTCTGCGCCATGCAAGCGGCGCTGGATGTATTCCAGGTTGAAGTACTCCTTACCGGTCGACTTCGGCGGCAGGAGGTTGAAATAGGCATCGTGCGTCAATCGGGCCACCAGTGCCGCGTCTGCCTGGCCGCGTCCCGCCCACGACCCGTCGACGTCGAAGTGTTGCTTCCCGCCCGAAACCCATTCGACTGAAGCGTCCATCAGTGCGTTGGACGGTCCGATATCGAAAGCGATCGGTTCGTGCCGAGGGCCGACGATGGTGACGTTGGCGATCCCGCCCAGATTGAGCGAACCGCTCACGACTGGCGGGTTTGCTCCCAAAAGCAAGACGTCGAGCAAACTGGCCAAGGGGGCGCCGTGGCCCCCGGCCGCGATGTCGCGGTTGCGCACGTCGCTCACTACCGTGGCCCCGGTGCGTTCAGCGATCCATGCCGGCTCGCCCAGCTGCAGCGTCCCCTTGGCGCCGTTGCCTTCCACCCAGTGGTACACGGTCTGGCCGTGCGAACAAATGGCGTCGGTCCCGCCGTGAACATCGGCCAAATCTTTGGCCACCTGGGCGAAGAACTGCCCGATGGCGACGTCGAGCTGGCAGACCTGTTCGATAGTGGTCGGCGACGGAGGCAACATTTCGCCAATCGCAAGCCGGACCGCCGGCGGGTAAGGGACTGACCGGTGCTCGACGATTGAGCAGACGAGCACGTCGCCTTCGATGTCGATCTCGGCCAAAAGGGCTTCTACCGCATCGAACGACGTGCCCGAGATCATCCCGATGACTTTCACAAAACCCTCACAAGCAACGACTCACTTCTGTCTCCTCAGCTATTGGGCTTATCAACGGGTGCGAGACCTGGGGTCGACGGCGTCGCGTAGACCGTCGCCCAAGAAGTTGAACCCGATGACGGAGATAATGATGGCGATCGACGGCGCGGCCAGCGTCCACCAGGCGGTCGACGCCAGTGAGCTTGACTGGCTCACCATCTCGCCCAGCGATGGCGTGGGCGGAGGCGGTCCCAAACCCAGGAAACTCAGGCTCGCCTCGGCCAGGACCGACCAGGCCAGAGCCAAACTCACCTGCACCGTAATGATACCGGCGATGTTGGGCAGGATATGGCGGAACAGCAGGCGGGCCCGGGAGAAGCCGAGTACCTGGCCGGCCAGGACATACCCGGCCTGCCGAAGAGAAAGTACTGGGCCCCGCACGACGCGGACGAATATCGGGATGTAGCCGATCCCGATAGCCAGGGCGCTATTGAGCCAGCCGGTGCCTAGGGCGGTCACGATGGCGAGCGCCAGCACGATGGCCGGGATAGCGAAGAGCATGTCCGTCGCCCGCATGATGACAACGGACGTCCAGTGGCCCAAATAGCCGGCCACAATCCCGGCCACGGTCCCGACCGCTCCTGCGATCAAAACGGCCACACAGGAGATTTTGAGTGACACATATAAACCTTCCAGCACAAGCGAAAACTCGTCGCGGCCGAACTGGTCGGTGCCGGCCAGGTGGCCGAAGGAGGGGGATTTGAGTACGGACAGCGCGTTCTGGAACTGAGGGTTGTACGGGGTGGCGCCGAACGCCCCGAGGAACGCACCAAGGATGACCAGCCCGACGAGGACGCAACCGACCCGCCCGTTGGGGTTGTGCCAAACGCTTCCCAGCAGCGAGCGGCGATGCCTCGCCACCGCGGACGGGGGAGCGGACGCCGGTGCCGGGGCGGTCAATGTCACTAGCTGCGCGTCCTCGGGTCGATCAATGTGTAGACCACGTCCGTGAGCATGTTCACGACGATGAAGCCCGCCGCGAAAATGAGCGTCACGCTCTGCACGACGGGGAAGTCCCGCTCGATTAATGGAAGTGATGAGGAGGCGGCCGAGCCCCGGCAGCACGAAGATCTCCTCGACCACCACGGTCCCGCCGAGCAAGTAACCGAACTGGATGCCGGACATCGTCACTATTGGCACGAGGGCGCTGAGGAACAGGTGCTTCCAGGTCACCACTCGCTTGGAGAGGCCTTTCCCGCGCGCGGTACGGGCATAGTTCAACCCGGTTACCTCGAGCATGGCTGTTCGGGTCGTGCGCATAAGGGCGGCGCCGATGCCGAGGCCGAGCGTCAGGGCCGGGAAAAAGATCTGCTGAAGGTTGAGCCACGGGTCCTGGGTGAAGCTCACCCACCCCTCTGACGCAGGGAAATAGTGGAACACCGACGCCAGGAACGTGACCAGGCCGGTCCCAATAACGAAGCTGGGCACGCCCAGGCCGATAACGGCTACGCCCTGACCCACGTCGTCGACCGCTCGGCCGGGCCGCAGCGAGCCGAAGACGCCGAACAAAACGCCAATGAGCTCGCCGATGATCATGGATGCGACGGCCAGCTCGAACGTCACGGGAAAGGCGGTCCCGATGAGGGAGGCCACCGAGGTACGCGACGAGAGCGAGATACCCAGGTTGCCGGTGAGCATAGAGCCCAGCCATGACCCGTACTGATGGAAAAACGGCTCGCCGACGCCGTAATAGTGGTTGAGGGCGACGAGCTGGGCGTGGCTCAGCAAACCGGCATTGACGCCCAGTGAGGCGGTCACCGCGTTGCCCGGCAGCCAGCGCAGCACGACGAAAATGATCACCGAGACGCCGAGCAGCGTCACGAGCATGCTGATCAGCCGGCGGGCGATGCTTACGAGCATCGACGGCTTACGAGCATGGACGACTTACGAGCATGGACGGCCCAGCGGACCGTAAGGACAATAAGAAAGGGCCCCACCGGCCGGCAGAGTCGGTGAGGCCCTTCCTGGACACGTTGTTCAGGCTGCGGCGGCTAAGAAAGCGTGGTCGAGCGCAGCGAGTCGAGCGACGTCGAGTTCGTCGGCGCCAACGCAAAGCCGTGGACCGAGGGGGTGAGCGCCGCATAGTCGAGGCCGGTGAAGAGCCAAATCCAGACCGCGTTCGACGTCAAGGCGTTGGAGAAGCTGGTCCAGAGGCTCTTCTGGGCCGCCGCGGTGGTGGCCGTGTCACCCTGGGTCAGCAACTTCTGCAACTGGGTGGAGCTGTAGCCGGCAGGGACGGTCAAGTTGGCCCCCAATCCGAAGTACCGGCCGTACATCGTGTACGGGTTGGGGTCGGCACCGTTCCAGGCGAAGGCGGCCTGGAAGTTGCCTTTCAGCCAGTCCTGTATGTAGGCGTTTTCGGCCAGGTTCTGGATGTTCATTTTGATGCCTACTTTGGCCAGGTCGGACTGCACGACCGTGGCCTGGGCGGCGCTGGTCGGGTCAAGGTCGGTGGAGGTCACCGCCGTGAAGGAGAAACCCTTGGCGTTTCCTGCCTTCTGGAGGTAGCTCTTGGCCTTGGCGTCGTTGGTCGTCGGGCAGACGGCTGACACTGGTTTAGAGGCGTACTGGCCTGACGGTACGGGGCCGACCACCTGGCCCGCTCCGAAAACAGCATCCTGTAGTACCTGCTTGCGGTTCACGGCGCAGGCGAGGGCGAGCCGGTTGTCGACATTGGCCAGAGGACCGGACTTGTCCTGGAGCATGAGCGCCCGGTAGGTGAGGTCGAGCACAGACTGGACCTTGACTGAAGACGGCAGATGGGTGGCCACCTGCGGTTCGGTCAGGAGACCCAACTGGACGGTGTTCGCCTCCACCGCAGAGGCGATGGACTGCTCAGACGGGATGGTCTCGATTTTCACGGCGCCGAGCGTTACCTTGCCGCCCCAGTACTTGGGGTTGGCCTGCATGACGAACGTATTGCCCGGGCTCCAGCTCGAGAACTCGAACGGCCCCGTCCCGTCCGGTGCCTTAGCCAGCGAGCCGGCGGAAATGGATTTCGTCGACAGCATGGAAAGGTTGACCGAGGTCAAGCCGTCAAGGATGGAAGTGTCCGGCTGGCTCAGCTGGAACTCGACGCTGTAAGTGCCGGTGGCCACGATCTTTTTCACATTGGCCAAGAACGACGCCGAGGCATCCCCCGTCTTAGGGGCAAGCGCCCGGTTAAGGGAGGCGACGACGTTCGCCGAGGTGAACCTCGACCCGTCGTCGAAAGTCACCCCTTTGCGCAATTGGAACTTGAGCACCCGGTTACCGTCGCTGTACGCCCAGCTCGTGGCCAGGTCGGGGACCAGCTGCAACTTGTTGTTGTACTGGACAAGCTGGTCGTAGATCAGACCCAGGGCCTGGAAGTCCAGGAAGTTGGTGACTACGTCGGGGTCGAGTTTCTGCACGCTCGAAGTGTCCCCGACAACAAAGGTGCTACTGGACGATGCGTGTACGCGCTCGGCCGCGGGGGCTCGCAAGGACGCCGCCGATGCTGACGCAGGTACACCAAACGTGACGAGCAGGCCGGCGACTGTTGCGAGCGCGGCCGCGCCGCGCCCTGAGCTGATCCCGGACCTCCGGGGCCGCCCTACCATGACGGCCTCTGTACTACGGACCACAAACACACCTCCCCGTGCTGGCCGCGCCATCCTCGGGCGACCTCGCCAGACCTTATACCACGGCATAGCGCTGGAGGTCGCGCTCCCAGAGAGCGGACCGGGGCGAACTTATACCACTGGCCATTGGTCCGGGCATTTGATCTTTCTTCTGCCGGAACGTGATCAGGCCGCCGTCCCTATGATTAGCCAGAGCCCGTAGCCGTCCGCCAGAAGGGTCGCTCTGTGACTGCAGTCAACCAGACCTTTTGTAATTGGTACCGTCCAATTGGGGGGACAGCGACGCGCCTGTTGAAGAGGAGCGACATCGTTCCGGGTCGCCACTTGGTGACGCTAGAATCGACGGGCTTCGTTGGGTAGCGCAGGTACCCATGGGCCGGTGGAGGAGTTGCACGGCAACGGCCCTGGTCAGCCGAAGTACCGACTGCTTCACGATGCACTGGCCGCTCTAATCCGCGACCTGCCTGCTGGCTCAGGTATGCCAACAGAACGCGAGTTATCCGAACGGTTCGGCGTGTCCCGGGGCACCGTCCGCCAGGCCCTCGACCACCTCGAGGCGGAGCAGCGCATCCTTCGTCACCAGGGCCGTGGCACCTTTGTGGCCGGGCCGAAGATGGACCATCTGCTGGAGCTGACGAGCCACACGGCCTACTTCCGGGCGCGAGGGATGGAACCAGGTTCGCGTCTGATCGGCGTCACCCGGGCGCCGGCCAAGGCGGAAGTGGCGGGCATGCTGGCTCTGGGCGAGGGGGAAGAAATCCTCCAGATCGAGCGGGTCCGCCTGGCCAACGACGAGCCTCTGGCAATCGAAGTCCTGCATTTGGGGGCCAAACGCTTTGACGGGATAGCGGCCGTCCTGGGGGAATCGCAGTCGCTGTACGAGTTGTTGCGCGCCCGGTATGGCGTCGAGTTGGCGTGGGCGGAAGAGACCATAGAGGCGGCGCTATCGCCCGAACGAGAGGCATCCCTCCTGGCCATACCTGTCGGGGCCCCCGTGCTCGTGCTCTGCCGGCAGAGCTTCGATGCCATCGGGAGGCCGGTGGAGTTCGTACGGTCTTACTACCGGGCGGACCGGTTCCGGTTCCGGAGCCGTTTGCAACCCCCACCCGCCGGCGCTGGCCGCGTCCTGCCCGCCGACACGAGGCTCCGGTTGGCGTCCGTGTCCGATGCCCCAGGCTTGGCGAAGGTGTTCGTATCGGCGTGGCGCGATGGCTATGTGGGGATCGTGGACCAATTGGTGCTCGACGCTCTCGATGAAGCCGATATTGCTGATTGGCTGGGCACGCTGACCTCGTCGACCGGCCCCACGACGTGGGCCGTCGAGTCCGCAGATGGTGAGATCCTGGCTTTTTCTCGTCATGGCGAGGACCCTTCCGACAGCCGCCGCGGGCACATTTACTCCCTGTACGTCGCGCCGTCCGCCAGAGGCCGCGGCATCGCCAAAGCTTTGCTCGACCATGACCTCCAGCTCCTGTCAGAGCGCGGGCTCGGCACCGTTACCCTTTGGGTTTTCGAGCAGAACCAGGCCGCCCGTAGCCTGTACGCGTCATTCGGCTTCGTGCCCGACGGCGCCCGTCGGGTAGAACCGCAGTACGGCGCGCAGGAGATCCGGATGCGTCGTTTGCCTGCACCGCATGAGAGAGGGAGCGCGACTTGAGTGCCCAGCTGCGGCCTGACCTGACGCTCGAGGTCCGCCAAGATAGCGAGCTGGCCGGTTCGCCGGCGTTGGAGAAGATCCGGGCCGGGCTCACGTCATATCTGTCGGATGGTTTCCCGCCCAGCCTGTCGCTGGCTGTGGTCGATCGCTCCGGCCCCGCCCTGCAGGCCTTCGGTGGCTACGCCTGTGCCATCGGTCAACCCGTCCCGACCACTTTGGACACGTCCTACGACCTGGCTTCGTTGACGAAGATGGTTTGCACGGTCACGCTGGCGCTCGTGGCCCGCCAACGCGGTTCACTGGACCTCGACGACCCGGTGACCCGATGGCTGCCGCGCTACCCGCAGGAAAAGACCACGCTGCGCCACCTGCTTACGCATACAGCGGGCCTCGTGGACCACAGGCCGTTCCATGACCACCTTCAAGGAAGAGGGCAGATCGAGGCGGCCATTTACGAAGAAGCCAGGGTGGCCACGCCTGGCAGCCCGGTCTGCTACTCGGACCTGGGGTACATGCTGCTCGGCTGGGTGCTGGAGGAGTGTTATGGATTGGGCCTGGAAGATGCGTTCGGATCTCTGGTGGCCCGTCCTCTCGGGATGACGCGAGCGCAGTTCCGCCCGCTAGCCGACCGTAAGGCCGACGGCGATGTCCAGGCCAGTCTGCGCCAGATCGCCGCCACCGAACTCGACGGCGACCAACGGTCCGGCCGCGGGCTCATATGGGGCGAGGTTCACGACGGCAATGCCTACGCCCTTGGTGGCGTCTCGGGCCACGCTGGGCTCTTCGCGCCTTTAGCGGACTTGGCCCGCTTCGTCCACTCCATACTGGTACCGGGCGCGGTTCTCTCGCCTGCCTCCGTGGCTCTTATGAGCACCCGCCAGGCCGCCACCGGGGAAGACATCCGCGGGATCGGTTGGAGGCTCGAGCCTGTCGGTTGGGGGCCATGGCCGCCGCAGACGATTTGGCACACGGGTTTCACGGGCACGTCGCTCCTCGTGGCCCTGGAACGGGGGGTAGGAGTAGTCCTACTTACTAACAGTGTCCACCCCCATCGCCGGTTGGAAGACCAGGCGGCCATGCGAGCGCACATCCATGGCCTGCTGGCTGAGGCACTGCGGTGACTGGCCCTTCCGGGCCCGGCCAGCCCGGCCAGCCCTCCCGGCCCGGGGGACACGACAACAGCCGGCCTTGGCGCCCTCGCCACTGAGGCCGTTCGGCCCGAGCTAGCGGCCCTGGACCTTCTGGGCACGAACGAGCTGGTGTCACTAATGGCGGCCGATTCGCGGCGCGCCACCGATGCTGTCGTGGCCGCCGCCCCCGCCATAAGTGCGGCCGTAGAGGTGGTGAGCGCTCGGCTCAAGGCTGGAGGCCGGCTCGTCTATGTGGGTGCAGGTACAGCCGGCCGGCTGGCGGTCCTCGATGCCGCCGAGCTCGGCCCGACCTTTAGCGTGCCCTCCGGCGTGGCCGAAGCCGTTATCGCCGGCGGCGATGACGCACTGCGCCACCCGGCCGAGGGGGCCGAAGACGACCGTGGTGATGGCGCCGCGGCAATGGCCGCCCTGGCCGTGGGCGAGACCGATGCGGTTATTGGCGTCTCTGCCAGCGGGCGCACGCCATATGTCCTGGGTGCAATCGATCACGCGTGTTCGGTTGGCGCGGCCACCATCGGGCTGTCTTGCAATGCGGGTAGCCCTCTTAGCGAGGCCGCTCACTACCCCGTTGAGCTCGTCGTCGGCGGAGAGGTGGTCGCCGGTTCGAGCCGGCTGAACGCCGGCACGGCTCAAAAGATCGCTCTCAACACAATCTCTACATCGGCCATGGTCCAGCTCGGAAAGACATACGGCAACCTCATGGTCGACGTCCGGCCTACGAACGAGAAACTGCGAGACAGGGCGGTGCGGATTGTCCAGGCCGTGACGGGTGCAGGGCCCGAGCCGGCGCTCGAAGCGCTGGTGGCGGCGGGCTGGGACGTAAAGCTTGCATGTTTGGTGGCCTCCAGCGGCAAGGATGTCAGAGACGTCACTGTCCTCCTCGAAGCGGCCCAGGGCCGCCTGCGCCAGGCTTTGGCCATGGTTTCCGGCCAGGACGTCGGGCTTTCCGGCCAGGACGTCGGGCTTTCTGGGCCAGACATGGGCGCGAGCTAGGCTCCAGGACCGGTGCGCAAGGATCTGGCTATATCGGACCTGGGCGATCTGGTGGAATTGCCCTTGGTGGCAGTGCTGGCCACTTACCGCCGCGACGGGACAGTTTTGCTTTCTCCCGTCTGGCACGAGTACCGCGACCAAGGCTTCAACGTCTGTACTTCCAATGCGGACGTGAAGGCGCGGCATTTGCACCGTGACCCCCGGGCGGTGTTGCTAGTGGCCGAATCGGAGCCGCCCTATCGAGGGGTCGAGGTCACTACCGAGGCGACGTTCACCCAGGACAACTTCAAAGACACGCTCCTGCGGGTGGCCACAAGGTACCTGGGCGAGTCGGGGGGACGAGCCTATGTGGCGACGGCCGGCGACGACGTCGTGGTCCGGTTGGTCGCCTGGGCACGTGCGGGCCTGGGATTTCGCTGACAGCGACCTGAGCCAGACGACATAGCCGGCTCGTGGGACAACTACGTCAGGCCGAGCCATTGGGTCCCGCCACCGGGGCCAAAAATGTTGCACCACAACGGAATGTGCCGCCAACGAAGAATATGGCCTGGATCCCGGGAGGCGAGTTCCTCATGGGGTCCAACGATTTTTACCCCGAGGAGCGTCCGGTCCGCAGCGTGACGGTCGATGGGTTCTGGATCGATGAGCACCCGGTGACGGTGGCGGAGTTCCGTCGGTTTGTGAAGGCCACCGAGCACGTAACCTGGGCCGAACGGGCACCGGACCCCGCTGATTACCCCGGCGCCATCCCCGAGTTGTTGGTGCCCGGATCTCTGGTCTTCACGGGTTCGACGGGGCCCGTGGACCTGTCAGATATCCAGAACTGGTGGACGTGGGTGCCCGGTGCCGACTGGCGGCACCCCGAGGGCCCGGTATCCACATTGGGCGGGCGCGATCGCCACCCTGTGACCCACGTGTCCTTCTCCGATGCGGAGGCATACGCGGCTTGGGCGGGCAAGGACCTACCCACTGAGGCGGAATGGGAGTACGCCGCCCGGGGTGGGCTGGTGAGCAAGGTCTTTAGCTGGGGAGATGAGTTTGCTCCGCGGGGGCGGATGATGGCCAATACCTGGCAAGGAGAGTTTCCCTGGCACAACCTGCTCCTCGATGGCTACGAGAGGACCTCGCCGGTCAAGAGCTTCCCGCCCAACGGGTACGGCCTCTACGACATGGCCGGGAACGTATGGGAATGGACCTCCGACTTCTTCGCGCCTCCGCCGTCGGCTGCGGCTGATCACGCCCTGCTGTGCCCCCCATAACCCCCGGGTCACCTCTCCGGACCGGAGTTACGGCGAAGGAGCCCCTGGAGTGCAGATACCGAGGCGCGTCACCAAGGGCGGGTCGCACCTGTGCGCCCCCAACTATTGCCTGCGCTACCGGCCCGCTGCCCGCCAAGGTCAAGCGGTCGACTCAACCAGCAGCCACATCGGGTTTCGCTGTGCGCACCGTCCGGACGATGGAGAAGAGCCGGGACACTAGAGACTAGCCGACCCTAAGGCCGACATTGTCGAATTCTGCTCGACTCGCACTATTGGCGAAAAGCCCAACGAAACCCGAGACTGATTGGCTTACATGCCGAGCAGTTTTGCTTTCTGGGCGGCGAACTCCTCGTCTGTGAGGATCCCTTCCTCCTTCAGTTTCCCCAGCCGCTCGAGCTGGGCCACCGTGTCATCGGATACTCCGGCGGCCGGAGCCGGCTCTGGTGGGGGGGCCGCATAAGCCGGCGGCGGGGCCTGCTGTTGCTGCTCATACGCCGCCGCCTCGGCGGCCTGCTCCTGCTTGTTGGCCTGGTGGCGAGACACACCCCCAACTACGGCAGTGGCGGTCCCCGCCACCACTGCGGTGCGGGCCGCCACTCCAACCAAACCCGGACGGCCGACTCGGCGCACTGGACGCATCAACATTGCTATCTCCCTTTTCAACTATCAACCAGGCGGCAACCGGTCACGCCGCTCTTGTCAGAACATTCTGGTGCACGGTCTCGCTCACGCGGCCGAGCAACGAGCTTCGGCGCGGCTCCTAACCTCAGCTGGGTGCGTTAGCCGAGAGGGCTTCTTGTACTGTGGGGGCGTCAAGCCGGTCGTGGGCCACCAGGCGACCTCCGGCGCGGAGGACGGCCCCCGTGAGCTCACGTGCCCACGTGTTCTCCCACACGATCAAGACGGCCGAGCTACCCGGCGTGAGAGCGGCGCCGGCGGTCTGCAGGTCTGCGTCACTCAATAACCCGTTCACCTCTCCGTCAAGGTCGCGGAACGGTGCGGCCGCTTCGTCCTCGAGGTTCATCAGCTCGATGCTTTCGACCGACCCATCGAGGTCCTTGGTGACGAAGACGAGATCGAGGATCGTCACGATCCCGCGGTCGATGAGGTCGCCCAATGCGGGGGCGATCTCTCCCGTGAACTTGCTCCCCGGGAACTCGATGATGGCCAGTTCGACTGAAGCTGTAGGACTTACCTCGGCCATGAGCACCCTCCTGATTCGCTTGGCTGATTCGCTTGGCTGATTCGCTTGGCTGATTCCTCTTTTTCCTGGCTGATCCGATTGGGCTGAAGCTACTTCTACTGGACCGGCAAATCCACTGGAGGAATCGTCAGCTTTTGACGCTCGTAGCCGTCCGCTTCAAGGGTTCCGATCAGTCGTCCTCATCCTCGGCTGCTTCGGCCAAAGCGAGGGCGAGGCCGAGGCCCTCTGTGATCGCGGCAGTGGCGGCGACTGTGCGCGCCGTTCCGATAATCGGGGCAATGGCCACCAAGATGCCTTGCGCGTCATCAACCGTGAGCCCGCTCGAGGCCGCCGCGCCAGTGTTCAAAGTGTAAGAGAGCGCCGATGCGCCCACTGCGGCCAACGCGGCGATCCGGGCCACCATGATCTCGCGGTCTGCGAGGTCGCATTGCTCGAGGGCCGCTGCGGTCATGGCTATGAGTGAGCTGGCAATAGGTGTATCGGGTACGGGCGTATATGACACGGTTGGTCCTTTCGGGGTTTTGGGGACTGACCGGCGGCCCGAGCAGCTCGCCGATGAAGACAACAGAGAAAACCTATTTGTTCTTTACCAAAATTCGCCGCTGGAGCTACGTATCGTCAGCCGTGCGATGGGAGCGAAGTCGTCGACTCCTTCCAGGCGTTCGCGCCAGCGGCGCCGGCGGCCAGGAACTGGGACCACTTGGTCTTGGCCACCTCACTCGGCGGGTGCTCGAGGCTGGCCAACCAGCGGATCCCCTGGCTCACGGCGTGCAGGCCTCCAATTACGAGACCAATGAAGGCCAGCATGCCACCCACGCCCACGAGTACCGACCCGACTATGAGCGGGCCAGACTCGAACTCAACTTTCTCGTGCCCCTCGAGCGATGTCACGTTCTTGCCTCCTCAAGTTGGGATGGGCCCTGTTGATGGGGTCAGCGCCCATCGTAATGGGCCGAGGGCGAAGATGACATTAAGACGGCCCATCGCGGTGAAACTGCTTCGAAAACCACCCGATCCAGATGATGCGCCACTTCTTTAACGGCATATGTTGAGCGGTGGAGAGCTGGAACTATTGAGAGAGGAATGCCAATGGGCCTTACGGCGACCATTCCGGGCAGTCCCTTTCCGCTCGGGGCAACCCGACAGGAGGGTGGCACTAACTTTGCGGTGGCGTCCGGGACGGCCGACGGGATCCTGCTATGCCTTTTCGACAGTTCCGGGGCCGAGACGCAGATCCCATTGAAGGCGGTCGACGCCGGGGTTTGGCACGCTTTCGTGCCGGGCGTGGGGGCAGGTCAGGCTTACGGCTACCGCGCCACCGGGCCGTACGACCCCGGTCGTGGCATCCGCTGCCACCCGGCGAAGTTGCTGACCGACCCTTACGCCCTGGCCATCACAGGTGGGGTCCGGTACGGCCCTGAGGTGCTCGGTTACTCCCTGGATGACCCCGAACAGCCGAGCCAACTCGACTCGGCCGCCCATGTGCCCCGTAGCGTCGTCGTTGACACCGGGTTCAAATGGAGCGACCGTGCCCGGCCCAGCTACTCGTACGCAGACAGCGTTGTGTACGAGGTCCATGTCAAGGGGTTCACGACGACGCACCCTGACGTCCCGCCGGAACTGCGGGGCACTTATGCCGGGCTCGCTCATGAAGCACCCATTTCGCATCTGGTCGACCTCGGCGTCACCTCGGTCGAACTGCTCCCGGTACACCACAGTGTCCCCGAGCAGTTCCTCCTCGACCGGGGGCTCACGAATTACTGGGGTTACAACACCATCGGTTTTTTCGCCCCTCATGAGGCCTATTCGGCTGCCGGGCGCGCCGGGCGGCCGGGGGGCCAGGTAGCAGAGTTCAAGGCGATGGTAGATGCCCTCCATGGCGCGGGGCTCGAAGTGATCCTCGACGTCGTGTTCAACCACACGGCTGAAGGCAACCATATGGGCCCGACGCTGTGTTTCCGCGGCCTGGACAATTCGGCGTACTACCGGCTGGCCCAAGACCCGCGTTACTACATCGATGACACAGGCTGTGGCAACACGGTCAACGCCGGCGACCCACTGTCGCTCCGGCTCATCATGGACTCGTTGCGCTACTGGTTGACGGAAATGCGCGTCGATGGGTTCCGCTTCGACCTGGCCCCCAGCCTGGCCCGGCAGGAGGGCGGCTTCGACCAGGTGGCGGCCTTTTTCGACATCGTGTCGCAGGATCCGTTGGTCTCCCAGGCCAAGCTGGTAGCCGAGCCATGGGACGTCGGCCAGACCGACAGTTACGAGCTCGGGCGCTTCCCGCCGTTGTGGAGAGAGTGGAACGGTAAGTACCGCGACAGCATGCGCGATTTCTGGCGCAGCCAGCCCGGTCTGGTCGGAGAGTTCGCATCTCGGTTTGCCGGTTCCTCTGACCTATTTGCCAGCCAGGGCCGCCGGCCTACCGCGTCGGTCAACTTGATCACGGTCCATGACGGGTTCACCCTTGCCGACCTCGTTTCGTACGACGGCAAGCACAACGACGCCAACGGTGAGAGCAACCGGGATGGCACCAATGACAACCGTTCGTGGAACTGCGGGGCCGAGGGCCCGAGCAGCGACCCGGACGTGCTCGCGCTTCGGGCGCGGCAGCGGCGCGCCATGCTCACTACCCTCCTACTGTCCTTCGGCGTCCCGCTCCTACTCGGTGGTGACGAGCTCGGGCGCTCGCAGCAGGGCAACAACAACGCTTACTGTCAGGACAACCCGATTACCTGGTTCGACTGGTCCCACGTGGACAATGACCTCCGGGGGTTCACGAAGAGGCTTATAGCGCTGCGCCGGGCTCACCCGGTGTTCCGCAGGCGCCGGTTCCTGGCCGGGTCGGAGGCGTCCGAGCTCGGTTGGTACACCCCCTCAGGCACCGTTATGACCACGGCAAACTGGGCCGACCCCAATGGGCGCAGCCTCGGTCTATATCTTGACGGCGCCGATGACCCTGACCGGGGCGCGGATGGCCGCCTCCTTGTCGACGACGACTTCCTCTTCCTGGTGAACGCCTGGTGGGGGCCACTCGACTTCGTCATCCCGCCCAGCCGGCCGGGGCAAACCTGGTTCGTCGAGATCGACACGTTCGACCCGAGCCGCCCGCCGGCACCACAACCGTTCAGTGCCGGCACCGGGGTCACGGTCGGCCCAAGGTCCGTGGTCTTGTTGCGAGGTGCCCGGCAGGGACTCAAACCGCTCGGAGGGTAGCGAGGACGTTGGCCGAGCGGGGTGGGGGTGGGGGCTAGAGGCTCGAAGATTTCACCCACTTCGGGTATGCTCAGGCCGTCGTTCAGCTGCGCGTATTGTGGGCAACGTACATAGATCGCCGAGCCATCGATCCCTCGGCGGTCGCATAGGAAAGGTTGATAAATGATCGTAGCTTCCTCGTACCCTTTGCTCGACGCCTTCTTGACAATGCTCTGGATCTTTTTGTTCATCATCTGGATCTGGTTGCTGATCATGATCTTCAGCGATATCTTCCGTAGCCGCGACCTGTCGGGATGGGGGAAGGCCTTGTGGGTGATCGGCATCATCATTTTGCCCTGGCTTGGAGTGTTGATTTACCTCATTGCTCGAGGCGGCAAGATGCACGAACGTCAGATTCAAGCGGCCCAGGCTCAACAAGAGGCCTTCAAGCAATATGTCCAGGAAACCGCCACCTCCTCGAGCACCAGCACTGCAGACCAGCTGGCCAAGCTGGCGGACCTGCGGGACAAGGGCGTCATAACCCCGGCTGAGTTCGAAGCCGAGAAGGCCAAGGCGCTGGCCGCCACCTGAGAAAAGACCTTTAGATTGGCCGCTGAGGCGGCTACCACTACAATTCGGGACAACCCTTAGGCCCCCCGTTCGGCGGGCAGGAACCGGGAATTGGGGCCTCGGGAAGTTCCTTATTGGATTGAATTAGTGAATTGGCATGCGGCGGCACCCGCAGGGTCGAAGGGTGTCGCCGCTTGAGTTTGTTGAGACGCCCATTACCGCCTGCCCTTCGGCCACCGTTCCGGTGGGCGAAATCCCCCCGTTCTTACTCTCGCAGGACACTGGACCCCTGGCGCTGAAGCAACCCGGGCCGCCGTGGTCGCACGCTCGTCCCTCGAGCCCGTTCCCGTGAGCCGGCTCCAGGGCCGGCCCAGTGGCCAATTGTTAGATCCGCGTTTGGATCTCGCCCGCCATCCGCCGCGCATCTTTGGCCAAAAGCGGGCCTACAAGCTCCAACCGTCTCCGGCCGTGTGCCGTCAGCACAATTTGACAATAAGAACCCAGACCTCGCCGTACGAAGCCGACCTCGTCGATCCGGTTCATCGGGATCGAGGTCTCGGTCCGGTTGACCACGCCTTTGCCCGTCATCAGGCGTTCGTCGGTTAGGACGTACACGTGACGTTTGCGCCAAATACCGTACAGACCGAGCGTGTAGAGGTACTTACCGAGGGACAAAGCTCGCGAGGGACGGACGACCATAACAATCGATTCGCCGCCCCTGAGCGTGAGCCCCCGCGGCCTTTTCCACTTGTCCTGTTCGGCCTGCGTTCGTTTAGTCATCTCAACCAGTATCGCACCGGCCGCACCGGTGCTTCCCACTCGGTTCCACCCGGACGACTGGTCTTAGCTCAGCCGGTCTTCGGCACACCGGGAGCACCGGCGCGCAAGCTAGGTGCCCGGATCGCCTCAATGGCCAGCAGGAGCACGACAACGATCGCAGCTAGCAGGATGATCTTCCCCGCCGTGGGCGTGATGAAGAGCAACACCAGGCCGGCCACGGCCAGGACGGCAATGCGCAGGACGTTTGTGTAGCGAGCGACAAAGGTGGTGACCGGGCCTTGGGGAAGCCCCAGCCCCAGGTTCCTCGTCCCCTTGAGTACACCTCGACGTAAAGAGACGGCCCGGGCCGACGGTCCGCTTACCCACACCCCCAGCGCGACGAGCAAGCCAATGACGAACACGAGGCGGATCCCCAACCGCAGGAAGCGGTCGATGGTGTCGAAGACGTACCGCGAGGTGGCCGGAGGGGAGATGTCGTCCGGGATGCCCGAGACGTAGGCGCTACGCAAGATCATCACACCTACGGCCAGCACGATCATGCCAGCGGCGAGGCCTAGCGCGGCGGCAATTATGGCCCGTCTATGCCGCCGGGCGGCCCAGACCCCCAAGGCGACCAAGGCCAACCCGATCCAGGGAAGCCAGTCGGCCAGCGTGTTGAGCGCCCGTACCCCTTTCTGGGTGGACTCCAAGCCCTTCACCTGAGCGATCTGGATGGTTGCTCCTACGACGGGGAGCTTCGCCGCCGCGGAAACACCGGCGTTGACTAACGCTGTTTTGACTCTGCCGACCACCTGCGACAGGTCCAAATAGACCTTGCCGGACCTGATGACGATCACCTGGCCCGGGAGCGTGCGTCCGGTTACCAACGTGACGATCTGTCTGTGCGCGACGCGGTTGATGGTCACCCAGAGGGTATAGAAGGCCTTACTTTGCACGACCTTCGTGGTGAGGGTGCGGACCAGACCGTACACGGCATTTTGGACCGGCGCCGCTAGAAGGTTGGCCGCCCTCGGCGGGAGGACCTGTTTGACGTAGGCAGCGACGTCAAGGTTCGCTTGGACCTGCTTGTCTACCTGGTTGACGATGACATCCTGGACCCCGGGGTTTTTGAGCCAGAGGGGCGACGGTCTCGACGTAGTGGTCCGTATTGAGCACCAGGTTGCGGCCCCAGATGGCCACCGGGGAGATGACCAGGCTGAGGACACCCAGCACGATGAGGATGGCCGACAGGGTGGCGCGTGCCACGCTCCCTGCCGTCCGCTTGTGACGTGGGCCCTGTCACTGGCGGGGCCCTGTGACGATCGGGACCTCCGTCGCTGGCGGGGCCCTGTCACGGGCAGGGACATACTCTCAGGAGCGATCGCCGTAACCGGCCCTGGTGCGATCGGCTCAGCTGGAGCCGGTAACGGGCCTATTGGGTCAGCCATCGCTAATTCCTCCGGCTTGCGGCAGCCAACTAACAAGGGTAACGGTATCACTGTTCACCACCCGGCGATGATGGGCCTTTTCGCGCCTGAGCGGCTCACCCTGATAGTGGGATGTCATAATGACGTGGAGCTCGAGTGCGGACACAGTGACTACCGGGAGCGCTGCTGAGGAGCGCCCTGCCGGCGGGGGGCCACGCCGGAGGCGACGTGAGATGATGGTCGCGCAAGTGCGCCACCTGGTGCAGGCCATCAACGAGGGAGATGACTCTCAGGTAGAAGCCGCTGTCCTCCAGCTCAGCCATAGGAAACGGATATTCGCCCCCCTCACCTTCGCCGTTGGCGCTTTCCTAATGCTGTTCCAGGGGGTAAAGCTCCTATTCTCGGACTGGCGCCTGTCCTTAATACAGGTCGTACCGGCAATGTGGATCTGGTTCGCCATGCTCGACCTGAAACTGCACGTCGTCGGCCAGCGTGAGTTCAAGATCTGGTTCGGGCCCACCGTGGTCATTGCCGTCCTGGGGGTCGCGGTTTTGAGCGTGGCCAGTTTTTACCTGAACTCGGTGTTCGCGTTCGCCATATCCAAGTCCGGCAAACCGGCCATCGGCCCCGCGTTCGCGTCAGCGCGGCGACATCTCGGGGTAGTGGCTGCGTGCGGCTTCGTCGTGGGGTTGGCGCTCGGGTTTTCGGCTGTCGTGGTGCCCCGTTGGGGCTTGTGGTGGTACGCATTTGCGATGAGCATTGTCGTCGCCGTGATGATGCTGACCTACGTGACCGTCCCGTCCCGGCTGGTGGGGATCAAGGCTACTAGTTCACGACGGGACAAGCTCACCGCATCGGTAGTGGCCGGAGCGCTGGGGGCAATTGTCTGCACGCCGCCTTATGTCCTGGCGCGAGTGGGGCTGGTGCTGCTGGGGACGCACTCGTTGTTTGTGTTGGGAGTGATCTTGCTGATCGTAGGGCTGGGCTTGCAGTCCGGCGCCACCGGGGCGGTCAAGGCCATCAAGATGAGCTCCAAACTCGTCGCCGGCACCGCTCAGACCAGTACCTGAACCCCTTCGCCTGAACCCCCGCGGTGGTCCCTGCCCGCCGTACCCCGGCCAGGGGCCCGATGGTAGCCTCGGCTGGTGACCAGACTTCGCTACCCGGCTTTGACCGCGGTCCTCTTTTTGGCTGTTCCCTTGGTGTCAGCCACGCCTGCGGGGGCTGTTGCTACCGAGCAGAGCAAGCCCGCCGCTCATATCGTCGCCGACGCCGAAAAGGCGATGATGGGGGCAAAGAGCTTCCATGTCCGGGGTTACATCGACCAGGGAGGCGAGGCGATTTCGCTCAACTTGAGCATGTCCCCGAGCGGTGGTGGAGGAACCGTCCAGCTACCGGGGGTGACGATGCAGTTGGTCGTCGCGGCCCAAAAGGTGTACGTCAAGGCGGACGAAAAGAGCTGGCTAAAATTGACCGGGAGCAAGCCGACGGCCGAACTGGTCGCCAACCGTTGGATCGAAGCCCCGGCCTCCAACGCCGATTTCGCTAATTTCGCCCAACTCGCAGATTCGAAGACCTTTGTGGCTCAGCTCACATCCGGTAATGCCAAATTTTCCAAGGTCCCGGCGACGGCGAATTGGGGAGGGCACAAGGCGCTCGTGCTCAAAGACAACCAGGGCGACCAACTCTATGTGGCCGACGCCACGAAGCCTTACATGCTCCACCTGCAGGGCGGAGGTGGAGGGTCGTCGGGGTACCTGACCTTCTCGGACTTCGGTACCGCCCCGATGCCGTCCGTCCCTGCCAACGCCATTAATTTTCCCAGCAGCTAGGCCCCAACAGCCTGCCACAGCCGTTGATGGGCCCTATTTTTCTGGCCCGCCCGGGACGGTGCGGTTGCTCAGATCGAAGCCTTTTTGCGGGTAAATAGCCTCGTTTCGCGCCAGCATGGAGACGAACCGCTGCACCAGACGGGCCCGTGTCGACGGCGCAGTGGCGGTGGAGATCCGGTAGAGGACGGCAAAACGGTTCCGGCGGTTTAGCCGTTCGAACGCGGCGTGAGCGCCCGGGTGGCGCGCCAGCGCTTCGGCCAGATCCAGGGGGACTTCGATGCTGGCAGAGCCGGCGTAAGCCGCTTCCCACCGGCCGTCTTCCTTGGCCCTGTCTATGGCGGCGAGGCCCGCAGGGCGCATGCGACCTTCCGATACCAACCGCTCCGCCAGGGCGACATTGTTGGCCGACCAGGCGCTCCGGGGCCGCCTCGGCGTGAAGCGCTGACGATACGTGGCGTCGTCACGCCGGCGGAGCTGGCCATCAATCCAGCCGAAGCAGGCCGCCTCCTCCAGCGCCTGGTCGTAGGTGAGGCTGGTGGGCCGGGTGAAGCCCTTCTTGGCCAGCACGAGCCACGCCCCGGGTGCCGTCGCGTGGTGGTCGTGGAGCCAGTGCCGCCACCGTTCGGCGTCGGGGACCAGCAGTTCCGGGAGCTCAATAGCCATTGGCGGTTGAGCCTCGGCCGTCCCCTGAGTGCGATGTGACTCAGAGGTCCTTTCGGTAGATCCGGAACTTTCGGTCAACCTCCGCCTGCACGGACCGGCTGTAAAACTCGGCCGGCCCTACCCAGGCGATGGTGCTCCGGCTCATGCCGGCAGATCGCTGCTCAGCCAGGCAACGCTTGAGCAAGACCGCGCCCAGGCCCTGACGCTGTTCTGCTGGCACAGTGCCCATCGGCCCGAACCAACTCGGTCGTCCGGCTCCACACGCTGCGAATGCGATCAGGTCGGAGCCACGGGTGGCGACGAAACACTTCGCTTCGTTTCTTACCAGGGAGCGGCTCGCCTCCCAGGCCCAGTTTGCGTTCCAATATTGCGTCACCCAGGAGGAGAAGTAGGGCTCGTCTGAAGCGGCTAGGGGCCGTACTGCGATCCCGCTTTCAGCAAATCGCTTCTCCGCTGAGGCGGTGTCGAGGGACGCGGCTGTCAAATCCACGCCCATGTTGAACGCTTCGTAGCTTTCCGTATACCCGGCCGATTCCGCCAGCCTCATTGCCGCTGTGTAGTTGAGGTCTATCCCCGGCCATGCGTAACAGGGCGCATTTCCTCCTAAATGCGTTTCGACCACGCCAGCGCGCTTTAGCGTGTCTTCAGCCGCGGCCAGCAGACCTCGGCCGTGTCCTTGACCTTGCGCCGTTGGGGCGACCGCCAAGAGATCGATAAAGCCGACCGGGGGGTCGTCGCCATCGGCGTGCAAGGCAGAAAAAGCTACGCCAACGATGCCATCATCGGCTTCGGCGACGAACTTGAGGTCCGGTCGGCTGGTGGGACTGTCCCACAGCAGTTGTGGTAAAAGGCTGGCATCTTCGGCGTCGCACGTCAATGCATCTACGCAGAGGCTGACGATCTTGTCGAGGTCCTCAGTTACGGCAGTTCGTATCACCATTGGCCACCGACCCAGGCCGTCAAGCCGGCCGGCTTACTCAGCCTCATCGAACGGTCCACGTCAGCCATGCAGCTCCACCACCCAAGCCCTCTCTGTCAACATTTGTCCTCGCAGTATATGTTTCAGGGGCGCGCCGGCGCGGGGGATGGGTGCTCGTTGTCCGGCCCGGCGGCCCCGATCGAGCCCAACGCCATGTGCGCTGCTCCCAATATCGGGGCGTCGGCGCCGGTCTCGACCTCAACAATGGCGAGGCCCTTGCGCAGGTACGGCTGTACGTACAGTTCGACTGTTTTCTTGACCTCGGCCAGGAGTACCGGCGCGCCACGCGCCACGGTCCCGCCGAGCGCGACGGCCTCTGGGCTGAGCAGATTGACGACGTTGGCCACGGCCCGGCCGATCAGCTCTCCGGCGCGCACTAGTGCCGCCGTGGCCTGTTGGTCACCTTCCATCGAGGCGGCAACGAGCCGCTCAACCGGCTCCGATGACTGACTATGGCCAAGTGCCCCCTGCCAGTTCCACCAGGGCGCTCCCACCCGCCTGGCTCTCCAGCCAACCGACGGCACCCGCCCGCCCTGGCGCGCTTTCGCTGTCTCCGACGACCATCCACCCGAGACATCCGCTCAGGTTTTGGCGCCCGCGGACCAGGCGTCCGTGGACGAACACGCCCGCCCCGATCCCTGTGCCGACCACAACGCACACGCAGTCATCGATGCCGCGTAGTGCGCCGAGCCAGTGCTCTCCGACGGCCGCCAGGTGCCCATCGAGATCCATTGCCACCCGGAGCCCCGTCCTGCCGCGGAGCAGCTCACAAAGGTGGACGTCGGTCCATCTGGGCAGGTTCGGCGCCCATATGACCCGCTCCCGGACGTCGTCGAGGACAGCTGGTACTGCGATCCCGATGGCACCGGGGGCGACGCCCGGTGGGTCGGTGAGGCCCGACACGATCTGGGCCAGGTGGTCGATGGTCGTCTCCGGGGAGGCGTCGGTCGGCCACCGCCAACGGGCGCTGACCTCGCCCCGCGCGTTGACGATGGCCGCCGCCGTCTTGGTCCCGCCCACATCCACGGCCAGCACGACCGGCACGGCCAGGGCCTCGGCCGTGCTCTTGTCGAGCACGCCTAACCTTGAGCGTTGCCGAAAGCCTGGTGGAGCCGCTTGCGGTACTCGTCGAACACGGCGCCGTTGGCCTCAACCGACCAGCCCGGCACGGTCGGGGATACGAACGTAGGCAAAGACACACCTTGGGCGGCGAGGTCCTGGGCGGTCCGGGCCACCAGTTCTCCCACGCATACGCAGGCGACGATGGTGGAGGCGCCCGCCACCGGCGCGCCCCAACCATCCACTTCGACCAGGGCGTCCTCTACCGGGACCCCGGTATCGAGGGTGATATCTGCGAAGTCGACCAGCCGTTTACCCGAGGAATGGGTGGCGGGCACGTCCAGGTTGAGCTTCGAAGTGACCGCTATCACAGACGCGCCAATCTCTTGCGCAAAACGAGCGGCCTCGACGGGCGCAGCGTTGCGGCCACCGTGCGAGAAAACGATGAGCACGTCGCCGGAGCGGATCGGACAATTGGCGAGGAAGTTGGCTACATAGCCCTCGGTCCGTTCTAGCCACAGGAGTTCGCGGACACCGCCAGGGCCGAGCACGTTGTGCCACATGAGCCGGGGGTCGGTCAGCGGGTTGAGACCGACAAAGCTTCCGTAGCGCGGGAACGAGTCCATAACCGGTATCACCGAGTGGCCGCTCCCGAACAGGTGGACCAGGCCACCTTTCATGATGGAGCCCGCCATCATGCTGGATGCCCGGCCGAAGGCCTCGGCCTGGTCTTCGAGGCCGGCCAGCAGAGGGATGAGCCGGCCTACGAACGGGCCGTCAGCCATTAGCGGGCCTCGGCCATGAGCCGCAGTCGGACCTCGTAACGATCCGCCCGCACAGTCGAAACAACATATTCATATGCACCTTCCTTGTCACGTGTGACTCGCTCAACGTGGAAACCGCACGACCCGGGCCGGACCTCCAGGTACCGAGCCGCCTGTCCGCGAATCGGGACCACTCGAAAGACTTCGTCCGCTTCTTCAGGGAACGTGCCGTACACCCGTCGCAGGTATGTGTACAGTGAGCCCGACCCGAGGTCGGCCGCCTCGAGCCCCGGGAAGCGGTGCCCGACGAGATGGCTCGTCTGGATACCGAGAGGCCGGCCGTCCCCCAGCCGCAACCGGCTGGCGACGATGATGGGCTCTTCCGGCGAGACTTGCAGCTTGTTGGCGACCTCAGGACTGGGAAGCTCCTTCGACAGCTGAAGCAGGCGGGTACCCGGCCGAAGGCCGAAGGCTTCCATCTCCTCGGTGAAGGAGGTGAGCCCTCGAGCTCCCGCCGCAATGCCAGGTTCACGGACGTAGGTCCCTTTGCCTGGCACCCGTTCGAGTAGGCCGCTGGCGACCATGTTCGCGAGTGCTCGCCGGACAGTGATCCTGCTGGCTCGGTATAGCTCGCACAGGCGCGCCTCAGGGGGGACAAGATCGGCTGGGCGCCACTCGCCGGAACTGATCCTCTCCCGGAGGTCGAGCTTCGATCTGGTGGTAGAGCGGCACCTTGGTGCTCCGCGAAATGCGGTACGGCCGGTCGGCCATCGGAGAACGGGCAGTGACCACGACGCTCACCGCAAAGATATAACATTATAACAGCATGCTGTCAAGCCACCTAGTCGTAAGGCGCATGGCAGCCCCGATGGCCGGAGCCGTCGCCCGGAGCCATTTCGTTCGCCGCCGCTCGGTCCTACGTCAAGTGGGCCAGCAACCAAGGGCGACAACTGGAGCCACCGGTAGCAAACACACGTTCGCTGCCTTGAAGACGACGCAGGCTGGGGAGCATACTTATCCAACTTCGTAGCGAGTGGGAAATGGAGAGAGCTCATATGAAAAAAACCGCACTGAGGGGTGTAGCGGCGACGATCGGTGTCGCCGCCATGCTCGCCGCCACTAGCCCAGCGGCCATGGCGACCACGAGATTTGCACGACCTCAGGCCACGGCTTCAGGAAGTCTGACGATCATCAACGGGTTTGGCACGCTCTGGGGTTGTGTGTTCAACCCGTTCAACCTGGCGTGGCAATTAGGTACGGCCGGCTTTTTCTACGAGCCGCTCGTATACGTCAATACGCTCCAGAACGGCAAGACGACGCCGATGCTGGCCACCAAGTGGGCATGGAGTAACGGCAACAAGACCCTCTCGTTCACTATCCGCCAGGGTGTCAAGTGGAGCGATGGCACGCCGATGACGGCGGCTGACGTAGTGTTCACTTTCGACCTGCTCAAGAAGAACCCGGCCCTCGACCTGAACTCGGTCTGGAGCGTGCTGAGCGGCGTCAGCCAGCAGGGCGACAACGTGGTCCTTACGTTCAAGACGGCCGCAGTGCCCTACTTCTACTACGTCGCCGACCAGACGTTCATCCTTCCTGCGCATATTTGGTCCTCGGTCAAAAACCCGGTGACCTACGCGGACGCCAACCCGGTCGGTACGGGGCCGTACACATTAGGCAAGTGCACCTCCGATAATGTCACCTATACCGCCAACCCGAACTACTGGCAACCGGGGCTGCCGAAGGTGAAGACCATTCAGTACCCGGCGATCCTGAGTGCCTCGACGGAAAACGGCATGCTGACCACCGACGGCGGGTGGGGTGGCCAGTTCATCCCGAATATCAAGTCGTTCTACCTTTCGAAAAGCAAGACCAATCATTACTGGTTCCCCCCGTACAGCAACGTCGACGTTTTCGTCAACAACACCAACCCGCTGCTCGACGTAAATGTGCGCCGGGCGATGGCGTACGGAATCGACCGTCAGCGGGTCTCAACTATCGGCGAGTACGGTTACGAGCCGGCGTCGAACCAGTCAGACATCGTCACGCCCACGTTTAATTCGTGGCTGGACACGGCGCAGGCGAAGAGTTACAACTACCGTTACGACCCCGCCAAGGCGATCTCGATCCTGGAGAAGGCCGGTTACAAGAAGGGTTCGGACGGCATCTTCGAAAAGAACGGGAAGCAGCTCTCGTTCAGCATCATCAACGTCGGGGCGTACCCAGACTGGGTGGCCGCCGTCCAGGTAATCCAGCAGCAGCTGGCCGCGGTCGGGATCAAGGTCACCCCCAATAACCTGACCGCAACCGCTTGGACGTCACAGCTCTACACTGGTAAGTACCAGCTCGCATACGGCTCGGAGACGGGGGGCCCATCGCCCTATTACGAGCTGCGCCAGTTGCTTGATAGCGCCAACACCGCGCCCATCGGCAAGACCGCGACGACAAACTGGGAGCGCTACTCCAACCCCGCGACCGATAAGCTTTTCAGCGAGTACGCGGGCACGACCAACACTGCGCTGCAGCACCAGATTGTCAACCAGTTGGAGAAGGTCATGCTGTCGGACGTACCGGTCATCCCGATGACCGAGGACGTGGCCTGGTACCAGTACAGCACCTCAGGCTTCTCGGGTTGGGTAACTCAGAAAAATCCTTACGCTTTGCCCTCTCCCTATCTCGTCCCCGACAACGAGCAGCTGCTGCTGCACCTCGTGCCCAAGGGGTAACGGTCCAAACAGATGGAACTTCGATTTTTTGGCCAGATCGGAGGTTCTTGATGCCGATTTCACAGGCTGTGCAAGTGACGAAATGATGAACCCTTGCGGCGCAGGAGGACGATAAGTGAGGTACTTCCTACGCCGCATGGGGTTCTTTTTGATCACGCTCTGGGCCTGCCTGACGATCAACTTCGTGCTCCCCCGCCTCATGCCGGGCAACCCGGCGCTGGTCATGATGACGAGGTACAAGGGTCACCTGAACGGCTCGGCGCTGAAAGCGATCGAGATCGCGTTCGGCGTTCAGACGAACGAGAGCAACCTCCAGCAGTACTTCGGGTACCTGGGCAATGTATTCACCGGCCACTTTGGTGTATCCCTCACCTTTTTCCCGCTCTCGGTGGGGCAAGTGGTGGCGAACGCCCTGCCTTGGACGATCGCGCTAGTCGGCGTTACCACGGTGCTCGCGTTCGCCTTCGGTACGCTCGTCGGCATGCTGAGCGCCTGGAGGCGAGGAGGGATCGTCGACAGCGTCCTGCCTCCGATGTTCGTGATCGTTTCAGCGTTCCCGTACTTCTTCTTGGCCCTGATCGCGCTCTTGGTGTTCGGGCTCGACCTCCATTGGTTCCCCGTCGCTTTCGGGTACTCGACCAGCGACACCATCGGCTTGTCGTGGCGCTTCGTAGGCGACGCGTTGACCCATGCCCTGCTCCCGGCGTTCGTGATCCTCTTGGCGTCCATCGGCGGCTGGATCCTGATCATGCGCAACAACATGATCTCCGTGCTCTCGGAGGACTACGTGCGCATGGCGCGGGCCAAGGGCCTCTCCTCGGCCCGCATCATGTTCGCGTACGCGGGCCGCAACGCCGTGCTCCCCAGCCTCACCGGCTTTGCCATGTCGCTCGGGTTCGTCGTATCCGGAGCCATCCTGGTCGAGTACGTTTTCAGCTACCCCGGGGTGGGTTACATGCTGCTGCAAGCCGTGCTGAATGACGATTACGCCCTCATGCAGACGCTGTTCTTCTTCATAACTTTGGCGGTGCTATTCGCGGTGCTCGTAATGGACTTTGCCACGATGGTGCTCGACCCCCGCACCCGAATCTCGGCTTAGGGAGGCACGGTGGCCACAACCGCCCTGGATAGCGGCGAGCCCTCGACGCTGGAGGTGCTGTGGGCGCGCCTTCGCGAAGGTGCTCTGGCCAACCTCGTGCGCGCCATCCGCTCCAACCGCAAGGCGACTGCGGGCTTCATCCTCCTGCTCATCTTCGGCTTTTTGGCGGCCTTCCCGGGGGTGATCGCGCACGACAATCCCAATGCGGAGATCTACCTGCCCACCCTCGGGCCTTCCAGCGCCCACTTGCTCGGGACGACCCAATACGGCCAGGACATCTTCGCCCAGCTCATCTACTCGACCCGGGAGTCGCTCGTCATAGCAGTGGCCGCCGGCGGGCTGGCTACCGTCCTATCGGTGCTGGTCGGAGTCACTTCCGCCTACATCGGGGGACTGTTTGACGACACCACCTCGCTGGTGACCGACATCTTCCTGGTCATCCCGGCGTTCCCTTTGATCGTTGTCATCGCCGCCTACGCCAAAAATGGCGGCGACGTCATATTGATTGCTGTGCTTGTGGTTACCGGGTGGGCCTACGGGGCGCGCCAGTTGCGGGCGCAGGCGCTGTCGCTGCGCCACCGCGATTTTCTCGTTGCAGCCCGGCTTAGAGGCGAACGCCGCTGGCGGATTATCGTTTCCGAGATACTCCCGACCATGACGTCGCTCATCGTGGCCATATTCCTCGGCACTACCGTGTTCGCTATTGTTGCCGCGGCCGCCCTCCAGTTCGTAGGACTGGGCAACCCCGCCTCCCTGTCCTGGGGCACCATGCTCTACTGGGCGCAAAACGACGAGGCCCTGCAGGCCGGGTCGCCACTTTGGGCCATCATGCCCGGGATCTGTATCGCTCTTCTAGGGGCGGCGTTCGCCCTTTTGAACTATGCCTTTGACGAGGTCAGTAACCCCGCTCTGCGCCCGGTAAAGAGGAAGCGCGGTGGCGTTGCCCGAAACTGATGCGCCTCTCGCTGAGCTGGCGAGCCCACCGCAAGTGGTGCTCACGGTGGACGAGCTCTCAGTGGATTACATCCTCCAGAGCGGCGCCGCCAAGGCGGTCGACAAGGTCAGCTTCGAGCTTTCCCAGAGGGAGTTCCTGGCGGTGGTGGGAGAGTCGGGCTGCGGGAAGTCGACCTTGCTGTTTGCCATCGCCCGGCTCCTCTCCCCACCGGCGGAGGTGACAGGCGGAAAGGTCATCTTCCGTGGGCAAAACATGGTCGCAATGACCTCGAAGCAACTGCAGGCGCTACGGTGGCGTATCTCTGTCGGTGGTGATGCAGTCGGCGATGAACGCGCTCAACCCCGTCATCACCATCGGCGCCCAGTTCAAGGACGTGATGAGGGCGCGCGGCGTTCGGGACGACAAGGCGATCCGCCTGCGCAGCCAGGAAGTGCTCCAACATGGTCGGCATCGACCCGATCCACCTCGAGAGTTACTCGCACCAGCTCTCAGGGGGTATGCGTCAGCGGGCCATGATCGCCATGGCCCTGCTGTTCTCGCCTGAGCTCATATTGATGGACGAACCGACGTCGGCGCTCGATGTTGTCGCTCAGCGGTCGTTGATGGTCCAGGTCAAGCAACTCCAAGCCGAGCTGGGTTTCGCCATCATCTTTGTGACCCACGACATGTCGCTCGTATCCCACTTCACGGACCGTGTGCTCGTCATGTACGCCGGCCAGGTCGTCGAGTCCCAGGCCACACGCGCCCTCTTCAGCAGGCCTCTCCACCCTTATACCAAGGGCCTCCTCGAGGCCTTCCCTTCGGTGTACGGGCCCAAGGCCCCTCTCGAAGGGGTCCCCGGGAGCCCGCCGGACCTTGCTGCCCTGCCGCCGGGCTGCAATTTCAGCCCCGCTGCAAAAACGCCATGGCCCGCTGCACGCAGGTCGAGCCTGCTCTCTACCGTGTAGACGAGGCCGACGTCCGCTGCCTGCTCTACGACGGCAGCCTTGACGCCGCCATCGGTGCTGGACGAATCCCAGGGGCTGGAGCCGCACCGTGCCTGAAGCTCTTGGAGGCGCCCCTCGGTCCCTTGCTCGAGACCAAGGGCCTGACCCGGCATTTCCGCGTCGGAGGTTTGCACGGGCGCATTGTGCACGCGGTTGATGACCTCGACATGCACATCGAGGAGCGAGAGATCGTCGCGTTGGTCGGCGAGTCGGGTTCGGGCAAGTCGACGGTGGCCAGGTTGCTGGCCATGGTCTACCGGCCGACTTCGGGAGAGGTACTGTTCCGGGGCCGGCAGGTCGAATCGCTTCGGCGGCGCCGGGACCTGCTCGAATACCGGGGAGAGGTCCCGATGGTGTTCCAGGACCCCTTCAGCTCGCTCAACCCGTCCCACATGATCGGCTATGCCCTCTTGCGGGGCCTCAAGCTGCACAGACCCGAGCTCAGTCGCCGCGACCGCCAAGCCGAGGCGGTGCGCGTGCTCGAAATTGTCGGTCTGGTGCCGCCGGCGCAGGTCATGTCCAAGTACCCACATGAGCTCTCGGGAGGTCAACGCCAGCGCGTCGGGTTCGCTCAGGCGCTGTCTTACCAGCCCCAAGTTGATCCTGGCTGACGAGCCCGTGTCCATGCTCGACGTTTCCATCCGGGTCGGCTTGCTCAACGTCATGGCCAGTCTTCGCGACGATCAGGGGGTTTCGCTGCTCTATATAACCCATGACATCGCGTCCGCTCGCTATGTCTCGGACCGGGTGCTCGTCATGTACGCCGGCCACCTGGTAGAGGCCGGGCCGATAGAAGAGGTGCTCCAGCATCCCGTCCATCCCTACACTCGCCTTTTGCTCTCCGCCGTCCCGGACCCACGCGCCGAGCTCGCGCGTCACCTCGAGCGACGTGGGCGAACCGCCCCGGGTGGTCAACCCGGGCGAGGGGTGCCGGTTCCGCCGGCGCTGCCCATTGGCGGTGGCGGTGTGCTCGACCGTGACGCCCCGGCCTGTGGCCGTGGCGCCCGGGCACGAGGCCGCCTGCCATGTGAATGCCCCCGGCCTGCTACGTCCCGCGGCGGAAGTCGCCAGTTGACGGAGTCAGCCGGGAAGATCAGGGCCACGGCTCCTCGATGCTCGGCCGGCCTAGACGTGCCCCGTCCGAGGGGCTCGACATGAGCGGAGGCCTGTTGTTGGTCGGAGCGCACATCGGTGACATGGACTTCACGGCGGGCCATTTGGCCCGTCTTCACGTGAAAGCGGGGGAGGAGGTGCTTTTTTTGCACCTCACGGCGGGCGAGGCGGGCCATCCGCATATGGACAGGTCCGCCTACGGAGACCAGAAGCATCGAGAGGCGGCCGCTGCCGCGGCTGCCCTGGGGGCCGAACACCGGGTGATGACGTACGCCGACGGCGACCTCGCCGCCAGCCAGGAAGTGGCAGAAGCGTTGGCTTCGGTCATCGAGCAGGCGCGTCCGCACGTCCTGGTTACCCACTGGCGGGGCAGCTTTCATCGCGATCACGCCAACTGCTACTTCGCCGTGGAACGGGCGCTCGGTCTCGTAAACCTGCCACCTCCCGACGTCTTCTACGCCGAGAACTGGGAGGACGCTGACGGGTTTATGGCGGACACCGTCGTTGACATCGGTGACGTTTACCGCGATTGGCTCGAAGCGGCCCGCTGTCACCAGTTGTTCCGGGGTGGGGTAGTGAGTTTCGATTACCAGGGCTACTACGAAGCGCTCACCGCCACCCGAGGGCGCTTGGCGGGAGTGGAGCGAGCGGCTGCATTTATGCGGCCGCCGGCAATTTTCTCTTCTCCGTTACCCCGATTGGGTACTGCAGGCACCTGAATGACCGGCGGTGGCGTGAAAGGTCGAACGCTCACTGCTAAGGCCCCGCGTCAGGAAAACTTGCGCGCTCGAAAGCAAGCGAACCAAGACCTCCAAAGGAACGCAGCCTCGAGCGCGCAAGTAGTCCTTCGGCGGTCCCTAACCGTACGTGACACCGAACCACCACGGCAGCGGGATGGGCAAGGCTGGCGACAGGTGGCGCCCGTCCGCGCCGAACAACAGCCGACAGGCCCAGGCCCGGTCCCCTTTCGAGACCTCACCACCAGCTGCGCAGAGCGCGTAGCCCTCACTTGTAGGCCGTAATTCGAGGTCAGGCAGGTCTGGATCGAGTTGGCGCAGTATGGGCAATTGGCGCCTGAACGCACGCACCGGGTCCATCAGCACGTACGTGGCGCCGGCAGTAGGAGTTCCAGGAGAAGGAGACAGAGAACTGACGGCCTGGACCGGTTCGGCGTCTGCCGTTTCTTCTTCCAGCCAAGAATCCCAGGAGGGGACAGGGATATTGACGTCTTTGCAGCCCAATTGGGCCGCGACATGACAGGCGCCCAGCGCCGCCAGCCTCCTGGACCCAGCCATCTCCTTGAGATCAGCGTGCTCCAGGTCGGGACCGGCGTCGACCACGACGTAGGCGCGGGCCGGATGGCCGATGACGGCGACGGCGCGCCTCCAGCCGAGCCGGTCGGGGACCGCCTTCAACCCGAGCGCCCAAGCCGCCGGCGTCCGCTCGATGGAAACTGGCTCCATAGCCCACAACCGGTACAACTCTCGAAGGTCATCGTCCGTCAACGGTCGTACCGGTTCGGCAGACGAGTCGTTGGCGCGGAGGCGGCGCCAACACATGGTGCCCGCTTCAGTGGCCCCGGCGCGAGCGTAGAGCGGGCGGGAGCCCGAGATGAAACCGACGTCGATATGGCAACTCCGCAGCAGATCAGCCTGAAAATCGAGCAGTCGGGTGGCGATGCCCCGGCCACGCCACTTCGGCAGCGTGCAGACGGCGCCGATGTGCGCCGCCTGATAGCTAAACGGCCCTGCTCGCACGGCAAAAATGTGCGCACCGGTGGCGGCGACGATGCGCACACCGGCGACAGCGACAGACCAGTATTTCAGGTTGTCTTCGTCAAAGAAGATCGGGAGTGCTGGTCCCAAGGGTTCGGCCGCTGACCCGCGAAAGACCTCGTCAACGACGGCCATGATCTGTCCCCGCTCATTGACATTCGGGACCCGGACCTCAATGCCACTGTCGAGCACAGCGAACTGACCTCTTTCGACGCCAAGTGATGGCTATACGCAATGCCCTGGGCCACGCGCTCAGCACGTTTGACCTAGCACTTTTGGCTTGTCACTTTTGGCCTATCACTTAGGAAACTCCGTCGATTATCATACTCTCGGAGCCCATCTCCCAGTACCGGGACGGGCCTCCCTGCAGGCATACGCCAAAAGTGCCCGATCGGTGGAGAGTTGAGAGTGAGCGCTGGGGGTAACGTAAGCGACGGCGGCCAGGCGGTCCGCGGCCTGCTAGAGAGGACGTTCGGCGAGCGCGCCGGCGAATTCCTCGTTGAGGCGCTCGATCTATCCGCCGGCCCGCACGCGTTTGAAGTTGACCATGACGGCCGTCATGTGATGCTGAGAGGGTCATCCGGCGTCGCGCAGGCGTCAGCGCTGCGTTGGTACCTGCGGGCCGCTTGTCGGGTCGCCGTCACCTGGGACAACCCCCATCCCGTCCTCCCAAAGAAGCTCCCCGGGATCTCGACGCGCCAAGTGGCGAAATTACGTCATTTCTACTACCTGCAGCCGTGCACCTTCAGCTACACCACTGCTTTCTGGGACTGGGAACGATGGCAGCAAGAGATCGACTGGATGGCTCTTCATGGCGTAGATCTGCCCCTTTCGATGACGGGTCAGGAATCCGTTTGGCAGCGAACGTTTCGTCGCGTCGGCGTCTCCGACGATGAGATCCTGCGCTTTCTTGGCGGTCCGGCATATTTGCCGTTCATGTTCATGAGTTGCGTCTCCGACTGGGCCGGGCCCTTCCCCAGTCTTGGATTGACGAGCACGTCGCGCTCGGCGACCAGGGTTCTGGCCCGACAACGAGAATTTGGCATGACACCGGTCCTGGGTGCGTTTGGTGGCCAAGTGCCCGCCAGCATGCTGTCTTCGCATGCATCGCCGACCCGGAAGTTGCAGTGGGCGGAGTGGGGAACCGTGTCATTGGATCCCAAAAGCGCTCTGTTTGCCGAGCTGAGCAAGTCCTTCATCGAGGAGCAGGCTGCGCTTTTCGGTACCGACCATCTGTACGCCACCGATCCCTTCATTGAGGCGCCGCCTCCGGTCGAAAGTGAAGAGGAGCTCGCGCTTGTCTCGTCCACTATTTATTCCGGGATGAACGAGGGCGACCCGGAGGCGGTCTGGGTCATGCAAAGCTGGCCGTTCACGTGGTTAAGGAGTACTGGACGCCGTCTCGGGTACGGGCGTTCCTCGACGCCATCCCCGACGACCGAATGCTGGTCCTCGATCTCTGGGCCGAGCACGAGTCATCATTGAGCCGGCTGCGACAGGCTCGGCCGAAGCCCTGGCTATGGTGCATGCTGCACAACTTTGGCGGCAGGCCTGGCATGTACGGCAAGCTGTCCCGGATCGCGCTCGCCTCAGAGACCGCGACTAAGGACGACGGGGCCGTCGGCGTCGGGGCCACCATGGAGTCGATCCTCCTGGACCCCGTTGTCTATGAGCTGATGGCCGACGTGATCTGGGGTTCCCCGGTCGATGACCTGGACCGGTGGATCGACACGTGGGCGGCGACAAGATGCTCGGGATCTGACCCCGCCACAGTTGCGGCCGCACAACGGGCCTGGCGTCTGCTGGCCGCGGCGGTGTATGACGACCTGGAGAGCCCGGCGGCGCCGGCTTCGGTCCTCATCTGCAGGCCGACTGTAGCGGGTGATTTCTCTGTCAGGGCGCCCGGCCTGCGTGCCCCTTCCTCGGAGGTGCCCGAGGTCTTGCTTGAATCTTGGCGTGCTTTGTACAACGCCGTTCAACATGTCCCGGAGGGCGCGCCCCTGGAGCGAGATTTCGTAGACGTCTCGGCCGAAATCCTGTCGCGCCGGTTCCACCAGCTTCAACTTTTGGCGTCGGGCTCCTTCGCGGCGGGCGATGTCAAAGGTTTCGACGGCTCCTCGTCCTCCATGCTCGAGCTATTGAAGGGCCTCGACCAGTTGCTCGGGGTACGTTCCGAGTACCTGCTGTCGTCATGGACCGGCCGGGCGCGCTCGTGGGCAAGGAGCGCCGAGGAGGCCGAGCTCTACGAGTCCAACGCCCGCCGGCTGGTCACTCTCTGGGGTGATGGGCACAGCCGATTGCACGATTATTCCGGCCGCCACTGGGCCGGGCTGGTGGCCACGTTCTACTTACCGCGATGGCAACGATGGGTGGATTATCTACATGAATGCCTCGTGACGAACCGATACCCGGACGAGGAAAGCTTCTCCGGCGCGCTCATTGAGTGGGAGGAACGGTGGTGCTCGGCGCCACACGACGAAGAAGGGCCGGCTTCCGCCAGCGCGGGGAACGCTGTTGTCATCGCGTCGTCGCTGGTGGAAACTTTCGTGGCCAACGCGGCCAGCGGGTAACCTGCGCCAACGAATCGCTTTGGACGGTTTATTTGCTCTGACGTAATAAACGGTCCAAAACGGCGACGGCGGAGTTGGAGGATCGTCCAGATGCTGGAGACCTGACGCCGGAGACCGGGTGGCCCGCCTCAGCCGGCGCCGTCGAGCGGCGCCGATGCGACCTCGGTCCCGTTGCTGGCCCAGGCCTGCAAGAACCAGCTTGACGACCACCGTTTGTCCTCGCCTACGCCGGTGACGACCTCGATGCCGAGCTGGCGGCACACCTCCCATTCGGGGATGCTCTCCGCATCGACCCGGTCGCCACCTTTGGTAAAGACGTTTGGCCGGAGGCGGCGCAGGGCTTCGGTCACGGTGCGGTCGTCCTCGATCTCGAACGGGACGACGAAATCGACGCCCCGGATGGCCGACACGATAAGGCACCGCGTCTGCAGGTCCTGGAAGGGGCGGCCTTTCTTGGCCGCCAGGAAGGAGTCCCCGTTCACGACGACGACGACGACGTCCCCGTACTGGCGAGAGTCCTGGATGGAGCTGATATGACCTGGATGGACAGGGTCGTACCCTCCAGAGGTGGCCACGACCCGCCCGGGGGGGCGGTTCGCCGCAAAGTCATCGAAGCTAAGGATGTCGGCGCCTAGGGACAGCATCCCAAGATTGTGACCGACGCGATGGCGCGCCACAAGGAAAACGCATTAGCCGCGCAACCCGAGAAGCGCTCTCGGTGGGCGTCAGCTGCTGGCCCGGCCGCTCCGGCGGTCACTGGCATCCGGCCTTCTCAAGGCCTCACGCCATCGTGACCAGGTCCAGCAGTTCGTTGCTCCAGCTGTCCTCCGTCCCCTCTGGCATGAGCAGGACCCGGTCCGGGGCCAGTTCGGCGACAAAGCCGGCGTCGTGGCTGACGACGACCATCGCCCCGGGCCATGCTGAAAGGGCGCGGCCGATACCTTCGCGTGAGGGAGGGTCGAGGTTGTTGGTGGGCTCGTCCAGCAGAAGGCAGTTGTGGTGGCCCGCCACCAGCTGGGCCAGAGCCAGCTTGGTTTTCTCCCCACCGGAAAGCGTCGAGGCGTCCTGGAAGGCCTTCTCGCCGACGAGCCCGAACATGCCCAGCAGACCGCGCAGCTCGGTCTCGGTGGCATCCGAGTGCTCGTGCAGATGGGACAGGACCGAACGGCCGGCGACGATGCCTTCATGCTCCTGCGCGTAGTAGCCGATGCTGACGCCGACGCCGCTCCGCCAGCTTCCGTCGGAGGCGGAGGAGAGGCCGGCCAGGATCCGGAGCAGGCTGGTTTTCCCGGCGCCGTTCAGTCCCATGACCAATAGACGCTGGCCACGCTCCACTGCGAAGGTGACGTCCTGGAAGACCGGTGGCCCACCGTAAGACTTAGCGAGGCCCTCGGCCTCCACCACTACCCGTCCGGTGTGGGGCGGAGCCGGAAAGGTGACCTTGTAGCGCCGCTCCCGTCGCCGGGCGGGAGCGGTCGTCACCTCCGCTCTCAAACGGGCCACGCGCTTGTCGAGGACCTTGGCGGCCCGGGCGCGCTTTTCGGTCTGGTGGCGCATCGAATCGGCCAGGGTCGAGAGCCGCCTGATCTCGCCCGCCCGGCGCTCGGCCAGCTTGGCCTGTTGGGCCTCGTCTTTGGCCCGTGCCTCCAGGTACTGGGAGTAGGTGCCCTTGTACTCGACGATCGTGCCTTCGTCCAGGTGCATGATCCGGGTCATTGACTCGTCGAGCAGCTCTATGTCATGGCTAACGATAAGTAGCGCCCCCCTGTACGAGCGCAAGAAACCGGCCAGCCAGCTCTTGGCGTCGCTGTCCAGGTGGTTCGTCGGTTCGTCGAGGAGCAGCACGTCGCTGCCGGCAAATAAGATCCGGGCTAGTTCGAGCCGGCGTCGTTCACCGCCCGACAGCACGCCGACGGAAAGGTCCAACCGGTCAGCTCCGAGGCCGAGCCCGGCCACGAGCTGGCGGACTTCAGCTTCGGCCGCGTACCCGCCGGCGTCCGCGAAACGCTCTTCGGCCCGCGAGTAACGATGAATGGCCCGTTCAGAAGGGTCTTCCTCCATGGCCAATCGCAACTTCTCGAGCCGGACGCTGGCTTGGTCAAGTTGCCGCCCGGACAGCACATGGGACAGGCCCGTCGCCTCTACCTCTACCGCCAGCCGGCGAGGGTCCTGGGTGAGGAACCCGAGCCCGCCGGTCACTTTGGCGTGGCCCGCCGCCGGGACCAGTTCACCACTGAGTACTTTGAGCAGGCTGGTCTTGCCTGCACCGTTGCGGCCCACCAGGCCGACCTTGTCCCCGGCGCGCAATCCGAACGACGCACCCGACAACACGGTGCGCCCGCCAACCTCCACGCTCAGTTCCTTGGCCTCGAGCACCTCTCCATGATGGCGGTTGCGGCCGGGTTCGTCGGCGAATAAACCACACGGCTGTTCCTGAGATATGCCATTCCTGAGATATGGCCCTAGAGATATGAGCCGCACCGCAGGGGTGGGCACCTGCCGGTCCGCGCTACTACTTCAAGTACGCCAGATGAGCCCCGTGGAGCTGACGGTACTCGGCGAGGAGGTCACGGGCGGCGCCGATCCCCGGGACCAGTGGGTTGAGCGAAAGGGCCACCTCAGCCAGCTCGGCGTCCCCGGAGAGGGCGGCTTCCACCAGAGTGCGCTCGTACTCTTTCATCTGGCTCACGAGGCCCCGGGCGGACCGAGGCAGTTCCCCCGCGGCCAGGGGCTCGATGCCTCCACCGTGCACGTAGGCCGGTACTTCGACCACGTCGTCGTCCTCGAGGAATGGGATGCTGGAGCCGTTCCGCGTGTTCACAATCACCTTGGACGGGTTCCGGGAGCTCAAACCGGCGATCACCTTCAGCGCGACACCCTCGTACCCGCCGATCTCGGCTTCGTCGAGGGGGGCTGGCCCCTCCGCGGCCCGGCGGGAGCGGGCCTGCTGCTGATGGTTGTCTCCCTCAGTGTCGGTCCGCATGTACGTATCGCGGCGGACCCCCAGGAGTAGCGAATACGTGGACCAGGCGTCTTCGACGTCGCCCTTGTCAAAGGCCCTGGCGATGCCGCCCAGCAACTCTTCGTTTAGCCGGAGCACATCTTGTCCCCGGCTGGTGCCGGCGTGGGCCACCCCCTCCACGTACCGGCGCGAATCGTAGTAGTAGAACACGTACTCGGTGGGGATGGCGCCGACCCGACGAACCATGCCAGCGTCGAAGGCGGCGAAGCGGTGGTCGAAGCGCTGCAGTTCCTCGTAACGACGGAGGACGTCCTCGATGCGTTCTTCCCCGCCGACCCTGAAAGATGAGATCCAGCCGAGGTGGTTGAGCCCCGAGTACTCGAACGACACGTCTTCCGGGCCGGCGCCGAGGAAATCCCCGAGTCGCTCGAGGGCGCCGTTCGGTGTGTCGCATACGCCGACGGCTCTGACGCCTCCATGCAGCGACAATGCCTGGGTAATTATCCCCGCCGGGTTGGTGAAGTTGATCAGCACAGCATCAGGCGAAACGCGGGCCAGCACCTTGCAATAAGAAAGGGCTACGGGGATGGTCCGCAGGGCCATGGCGGCACCGCCCGGGCCAGTGGTCTCTTGTCCCACCAACCCCCGAGACAGGGCCACCTCCTCGTCGACCACACGACCTTGGTCGCCTCCGACCCTGATGGCAGAGAAGACGAAGTTGGCAGAGGAAAGAGCGGCCTCAGCGTCATCAGTAATGCTGACCATGCCTGGGTAGCCGAGATAATCGGCGAGCTCTACCGCCAAACGGCCGGTTGTTTGCCGGCGTAGTGGGTCCGGCTCGAAGAGACTGATCTCGTCGAAGATGTTGGCACCACTGGACAACACGGCCCTAACGAACGCCGGCATCCGGGCTCCGCCCCCACCGAGGACGGTTAATTTGAGCTTCGATAATTCGAGCGTCGGCAACTTCGTGTCTGGCTCCGGCCTTGACATTTTCTAGCCCTCCTCTGGTGGCAGTGCGAACCCCGTAATGGGCAGTTCCGTGACTGGGAATCCCGTGACGGGCAGCGCGCCGGCCGCACCCAGCCGGGCTACCGCTGCCGACCCGGCGGAATTCCCCGCCACTACGGCGTCCAAAAGGTCCCAGCCATGCGCCACTTTGCCGATTAGCGCCCCCGCGAAAGCGTCACCAGCGCCGGTGCGGTCCCTGACCACCACGTCCTCGAGCCCCTCGGTCACCTCCAAGGCGCGGCCCCGGTCCACGGCAATGGCACCCTTGGGCCACGTTTTACGACCAGCCACGGGCACCAGGCCTCGGCCAGGGCGATCGCATCCTCAAGGTCGTCCACCCGGGTCAAGTGGAGCAGTTCGGCTTGGTTCGGAAGGAACAGATCCGCCAAACGGGCACAACGGACGACAACGTCCCGGCCAAGATCGTCGATCTCCCCGAGATTAATGTCGAGGGCCACCCGGGTGCCCAAGGAACGTGCTTCCTCGAGAAGACCTAGTAGCGACGAGTGAGGGTGGAGGTAGCACCACGATGGCCGCAACCTGCGCAGGATCCCGAGCCACCGCTCCGGGTCGGGCGCCGCTCCCTTTGGCCTGGGCGGCATGTGGCTGATGAAGGCCCGGTCGCCGTCGAAGTTGAGCACGACGCTTATGCCGGCCACAGGGCCCTCCACGCGTTGCGAGGGGGAGAGGTCGACGCCCTCCCGTTGGCAATGCTCAATGCCCAGCTTGGACCCGAGGTCGTCTCCCAGAGAGGTGGCCAGGCCGGCAACGGCGCCCGCCCGGCTGGCGGCAACCGCAGACGTCAGGGCCCCACCACACGAGTAGGCAAAGGTGTCGGTGAAGATTTCTTCGCCTGGCCCCGGGAGCCGGTCGAAATCCCCGAACACGATCTCCAGGAACAGCGACCCGAAGGCGATCATGTCCAAGGTGGCTTCCCTTCCTCCCGGGTCGGCAAGAGCATCAGTCGGCGGCGGCCGCGGGTATGGGAACGGCGCCAGACGTGGGAACGGCGCCAGACGTGGGAACGGCGCCAGACGTGGGAACGGCGCCAGACGTGGGAACGGCGCCAGACGTGGGAACGGCGCCAGACGTGGGAGCGGCGGCGCCACGGGCCGTCGGCGGGGTCCCGGACCAACGTCTTTTCATCTTTTGCTGTCTCCATCACTCGGGGTTGTTACAGGGGCAAACGGATCCCGTCGGCGAGGCTGGCACCCACGGCCTCAGCCGCCAGGGCCAAGGCGCCCACCAGCGGAGCGTCGTAGGGATAGGCCGCCATCACCAGGTCTGGGGGGAAGGGCACCCCTGCTTTGAGGGCCTGCTCCAGGGGGCCTTGCAGGCGCCCCCAGGATTTGACCATGCCGCCTCCGACGGCCATACGGGCGGGGTCGACGGCGATTACGAGGTTTATAAGATGAGAGCTCAGTTTTCGTATCAGGGCACTGATAATGGCGTCGAGTTTGGGGTCGGATGGCGCGGCATCGAACACTTGCCCGGCCGTCACGGCCCGCCCAAGGAGGTGGGAACCGCTGGCGGCGAGGCCCATGCCGCTGACCGCGTCCTCCAGTGTCGGCCGGGCCGGCAGGTCCACGCCCACATCGCTCGGGTCCACCAGGTTGTACCCGATCTCGCCAGAAGCGCCGTGGGCGCCACTGAGGACCCGGCCTCCGGCGACAATGGCCGCGGCCAGACCCGTCCCCAGGTTGAGGTAAATCGCCGGGTCGTAGCCGGCCAAGGAACCCCAACGGGCCTCGGCCGTGGCCGCCGCTTTGACGTCGGTGGCCACCCGCACGGGGACGCCAAAAGCAGCCTCGACCGAGCGGCCAAGGGATATGTCCTCCCAGCCCGGTATGGCCGGCGCCAACTCGACCCGGTTTTCGTGCGGGATTCCGATCGTCGAGACACCCACGGCGGCCAGGTGGGTGTCATGGTCGAGCAGGGCGAGCAGCGATTGCGCGGCCGAGAGGCCGCGGATGAGGACGGCGCCACCACCCTCGTCCGCCCCGGTTGAAAGCTTCTGCCCGTGAAGACAATGCCCCTCTAGGTCACATACGGCGAGGGCAATCTTGGTGCCCCCAAAGTCCATCCCTAGGACTACGTCCAATGAACCTCCCGACCCCCTCGTCTCGCGGCCCCTGGCATCCTGACATGAACGTTACTTATCGACAAGAACCCACGGCGTCTGCGTCCTCCCCGCCATCGCGGGCCTCGGCGTCTACCCGTCGGACCTACCCTCGTCGTGTTCCACATGGAGGGGAACTTGTACACGTGCGATCACGACGTCGGTCCGTGCCCGGAGCGCTCGTTCCAGGACGGTATCGAGGTGGTTGTGCAGGAACAGGTACCGCGTCTTTTCGGGTACCGCCATCGAGATGAGCACCATGATCTGCTCCTCCTCGCGCTGGCGCAGGTCGTCGATGAACGCCACCACCGGCCGGACTACCGATGCGTACTCGGTGCGCAAGACTCGGAGCGGGACACCGGGCCCCCACCGTACCCAGTCCTCCTCCAGCGTCCGGGCTCGGTCCGCTTCCGGCGTACTCGTGCCGGCATCATTCGTGCCATCAGTCCTGGCGTTCTGCGCTCCGAGGTGGGTGGCATCGTCGCCATTTGCTGTCGCCTTCCCCTCGTCCACCGAGCGAGTGGCTTTGGCGCCAGCGGGGGTCGCCCGGGGCCCTGTTCCTCCTTCGTCCCCGTCTCCAGCGGCCCCGGCATCCTCCATGACGACGCTTACCGCCACCACGTGGGGACTGATGCTCAGCGCCTCCGAGATGGCCTGTTCGGCCAAGCGGGAAACCCCGGACACCGGCACCACGACGATGGTCGGTTTGGCCGCCGGTCTGATCGGGATTCGCCCGATTTCCAGAGCTTGGGCCGCTTTCTGGTAGTAGGCGTGGACCCTGAGGAACAGGAAAATGAAGGCGGGGATGGCCACCACTACCACCCACGCCCCCTCGGTGAACTTCGTGCCCAGGAAGATAATGGTCGCGGCCGCCGTTGCCAACGCTCCCGTGGCGTTCACCACCGCCCGTCTGCGCCAATGCGGGGGCCGCCGCCGGTGCCAATGGACCACGAGGCCACTCTGCGCCAGCGTGAAACCGGTGAACACCCCGATGGCGAATAAGGGGATGAGCCTCTCGGTATTGCCATCGACGGCGACGATCAATACCGCTGACAAAGCCGCCAATGCCCAAATTCCGTTGGAGAACACCTGGCGGTCATCCCGCAACGCGAAAATATGGGGGAGGAAGTTGTCCCGGGCCAGGAGGCTCCCAAGGACCGGAAGGCCGCCGAAGGACGTGTTGGCAGCCAGCGCCAGTACGAGGGTTATGGTGAGGGAAACGATGTAGTAAGCCCAGTGCCTTCCTACCGCGTACGCCATTATCTGGCTTAGGACGGTCTGGCCCTGTCGTGGACCGACGTGCCAGCGGCGGGCCAGGACGGCCAAACCTATGAGCATTACCGCCAAAATGATGCCTAGCAGCGCTTCGGTGCGCTTGGCCAGGACCACGCGAGGCTGCTTGAAGAGCGGGACACCGTTGGCTATCGCCTCTACGCCGGTGAGAGCCGAACAGCCAGCCGAGAAGGCCTTCAAAACCAGCAGCACACTGATGGCCTCGAGGTTGTGCGTCGGCATAAGGGAGCGGCCGGGTTGAGCGACGTTGAGGGCCAAAGGATGGATGAGCCCGATGGCGATAATCGCCAAGAGGCCCACTATGAACACCACCGTCGGCAAGAGGAAGGCGCGAGCCGCCTCCCCCAGGCCCCTCAGGTTGAGCAAAGTGACGACGGCCAGGATGCCGAGGCAGATCGGTACTGTGGCCGAGGTCAGGCTGGGAAAGGCCGATGTGAGCGAACCAACTCCGGCCGCGATCGAAACGGCCACAGTAAGGGTGTAGTCGACGACCAGGGCCGCCGCGGCCAGCAGCCCGGCTCTGTGGCCCAGGTTGGCCCGCGATACGGCGTAGGCGCCGCCGCCGCCGGGATAAGCGTCAATAACCTGGCGGTAAGAGAAAACGAGGATGACCAGAAGGGCGACAATCGCCAGCGTTATCGGGAGGATGAGCCCCAGGGCGCTGGCGCCGGCCGCTGCCAGCACCACGATGATCGCCTCAGGGCCGTAGGCGACGGACGTAAGCGCGTCCAGAGAGAGGGCGGAGAGCCCCTCGATGGGGCTGATCTGCTCCTTGGACACGTCGCGGGCCCGTGAGGAGCCCGAGGAGGACTCGTCTCAGAGAGGTGGCGACTGGCGGCTGAGGGCGCTCGTCTCCCACGCCTCAACAGTAGGGAACCCACGGCGCCCGCCGCATTGTCCGGGCGCGAACAAGGGCTCCCGAGAGAGCCCTTGTCGTGGCTACGTTGGCTTTTACTGGGAGCTTTAGGCGGCCGAGCGGGTGGCCGCTTCACCTACGTCGTGACCTCCCCGCCTGTCTGCTGGAGCCAGCCAGTGGAGCTCGCCAAGGTCGTGGGCCTCACGCCAGCTCTCAACCTCGTGCAGGGTCAACCCGGCCAGGGCAATTCCCACGAAACCAAGCGCCAAACCAAAAACGAGCCAATCTAGCGTGGTGCCGGCAAAGGCGCCGGCCGAGAAAACAACCAGTGTCCCGGCTATTACCGCCATCACGGCGTCAAGGCCACGCTGGGCTATCCCACGATGCGCGCCGAGTTGCGCAAGGAGGGACACAAGCAGGACAGCAGTGGCGATGCCAAAGCCAGTCCACCTGATGGCACTGGAACTGAGCGACTGGGTGAACACCACAAGAGCTCCGCCCAGAACAGCAATAACGACGTTGGTAAAATACCGCGTACTCATTTTTGTCCAGCCTCCTCAACCTATCTTTTTATGCCTGAGAAGTGACAAGCGAAGTCAAAGGGACAAGGACGCAAAGGGAGCTCTTATTACCGCCCCCGCCGCCTCCTTACCTCTTGTCGCTGCTTGCTCCTTCACTGGCGTTTATTTTGCGTTAAGTTTGGCAACGCAAGTTGGTCCGTTTATGTTCCCGGGCCGCACGCGCAGTTTGTGTGCTGTCCCTTTTCGGGGTAAGCCCGCCCTCTCGGGGCGATTTATGCCGGGATCCAGGCTGGAACGCGCCGAGACTCGACTAGCGGTCCGAAAGAGACGGGCGGGCCCTGGGTCGGCCTCGGGTTAGTGCCGCTGGTCGATCAGTGCCGCTGGTCGATCAGTGCCGCTGGTCGATCAGTGCTGGCGGTCGATCAGCGCTGGCGGTCGATCAGCGCTGGCGGTCGATCAGTGCTGGCGGGTCGAGCTCGTCGTCGGGGGACGGCGACCGCCACCGTCGACCGGCCCAGAAGGCGCTCCCCAGCCCCAGCACGCCCAGGGCCAGAGCTCCGGGTACCAGCGGAACCCGATGTAGTGGAGGACGACGTGATGGGCGCCGGCCGCGAGCGGGACGCCAATGACGGCAGGGGCGAGCATCTCGGTGGCGGCGGGCCGTCCATCTACCCACGCGTGCCAACCCGGGTCGTACGACACCGAGAACAGCAGGGTCCCACGTTTGTGCATGGTGACTTCGGTGCTCAAAGACCCATCGGAGAGGTCCGCTACGGTGCGGGTGACGGTCCCCGCTGGCGGGAGCCCGCGCTCGAGGTTGGCCCCCGGGGAAGAGGGCGCGGGGGGATGGGGGAGCCCGGGCCATCGGACCGACCAGTCCTCGTTAGGGCCGAGTTCGTACAACAGGTCCAGCGAACTACTGCCTACGTTGGCCCTGTCGGCCGAAAGCGAGCCGGTGACCTCCAGCGGGTCGACGTACCCATTGTTACTGATCAGCCACAGTGAATACGGCCCCCGTGTCATCACTAGTTGCGCAGGGACCGGCGAGCTCACGCCCGTCGGCAGCAGGATATAGCGGATCCCGAACAGCACGTAGTCGGCGGGGTTGTCCTCGTCGAAATCCGTCTCAGGGTCGAGCATCAACGACAGTGTGGGGACGAGGTACGTAACCTGGTCGATGTCCTCGCTCTCCAGGTATTTGTACACCGGGACCAGGCCGACGGTGAAGCTCTGGCCCCAGTTGCTGGACAGCCCGGCATATGTGCGGCCGCCGCCGTGCTGTTTGATGTAAGCGATCAACGGAGCGATTACGGCCCCCTGGGACTCGTCGCCGGTCCGCTGCGTCTGAATAGCCGCCGTATCGCGGCTGTCGTACCTGGCTATTTGAGCGACGGCGGGCGATACCCAGGCAATGGCACCGGCCGCGAGGCAACCGATGGCGAATAAACGGGCCGGTCGCCACACCACCAGGATGTCGACGACACGCCGCAGAAGCCGCCACGTGAAGACTACTCCCGTGCCGGCCAGGTATAGACCGGCGAGTTGGCTGCCCATCAGGAAACGCCGGAAGTAGAGGTCCGCGTGGGCCGGCAGCACGTTGGCCAGCGGCCCCCACGTCGTCGAACCGAAACTGAGCAGGAGGCTCAACCCAAACAAGGCCAACAGACCCCGGGTGAGCGGGCGTTTACGCCAGCCGGCGACCGCCAGGGCGAGGCCGATGAGGACGACGATGGTTATGACTGGTAAGGAGCGTTTGGCATCGAAAACTTGCCCCGTGAACAACCATGTGAGCTCTTGGCGTGCTCCGTAACCCTTCACGTAAACCGTGTTGGCCAGCGGTTGGTTGATGGCGGACCACTTGCTCAGAAGGACCAGGGGCACGATCACCCACGCCGCCGCAGCCAAGGATGCGACAAAGAGCACCGCCGTCCGCGCCAGGCGGGCCCGCCATCGTCCCTCCGCCGCCAACCCGAGTACGAACACCCCCAGGATGGCCAGATAGCCACACATGAAGTGGAGCGCAACGGTGAGGGCGATAAGGCCGGCCGCCGGCCACAGGAACCTCGTGTCCTTCATGGCCCGCCACGTCACCGCCCAGGCGAACGGCAGTGCCCATGACCCGAGAAGCTGTGTCCAGAGCTCGGCCCCTCCTATCCAGAGGTAAGAGCCGTGCTCGAACCCGACACCCGTAAAGCTGACTACGAACGGCGATAGCAACGCGGCCGCTGCTGACGCTGACCTGTGGAACCCGAAGAGCCGGGCCGACCAGTAAATGGCTAACGGCCAGCAACAGACCAGAAGGTAAACGGACCAGCGGAACGCCTCATTGGCTCCCACGACCGTACCGGCGGCGCCGACGAGCACGGACCCGAGGCTCTGGTAGTGGAGGAACTGGGCCGAACCGAGCCCTATGTACGGGAACCACGTTGTGAAGGGGAGCCGGCCGGCTGAGATCAGCTTGGCCGCGAAACGGGTCATTTGCTCGTGGACCGAGCCGTCGTTCAGGTAAGCGACCGGCAGGGTAGTGGCGCGCAGGCTCCACAGCTCCCAGCCCACGAGGGCCAACACGAGGGCCACGGGCGCCCATTGTCGGGCCCCCCTTGACGGCTTGTCAGTAGTCACGACATCAACCGCCGGCGCCGAGAGGTCAGCCGGCCGCGACACGACGTTGTGGGGCCGCACTGCCGCCGTGCGCGCCTCAAACATGCACTCGAACTTTACGTTGTCAAATCGGTCATTTCCACTCGGGCCCGGTCCGAAAGACGCTGGCAGATGGGCGTGCCCGCTTTCGGGACCGGACCGTTAGGCATGCTGTTGATCACGCCGCCGGGGGCAACTGGGCCGCCCCTGGCGGACGTGTCACTCAGCGCGACCGTACGACTGGATGTCCTCGAGTTCTTTAGGGGTGAGCTCGCGAGGGGCCTCACCGCGCTGTGCCTTTTCCTTGTAGACCTGGCGGCGGATCCCGTCGACCACGTCGGGGTTGGCCAGGGTGGTGATGTCGCCCACGTCGGCGAAGTTCGAGATGCTGGCGATGACCCGGCGCATGATCTTGCCCGACCGCGTCTTGGGCATATCTGGGACAATCCAGACATTTTTCGGCCGGGCAACCTTGCCGATCTGGACTTCGATCGAGGATTTCACCTTGTCCTCTATGGTGCTGCTGGGTGACAGGCCCGGTTGTAACGAGACGTACATTTCCACGACGCGGCCCCGCAACTCGTCGACCACCGGGACGGCGGCCGCTTCAGCGACCTCCGGCACCGTGAGCACCGCGGATTCCAGTTCCTTGGTCCCGAGGCGATGGCCGGCGACATTGATCACGTCGTCGATACGGCCCAGGATCCGGTAGTAGCCGTCCATCGCCTCGACGGCTCCGTCCCCGCACAGGAAGGGCCAATCGTGCCAATCGGTACTGGAGTTATAGTGGTTGTACTTGGCGAAATAAGTCTGCACGAAGCGCTCTGGTTGCCCCCAGACCGTCTGCATTATGCCTGGCCACGGGTTTCGGATGCAGATGTTGCCGGCTCGCCCCGTGCCCGGTTCTACTACTTTTGCTTCTTCGTCGTAGATAACGGGGTACACCCCGACGGTGGCGGGGCCGCAACTGCCGGGTTTCATGGGTTTCAATGCCGGCAGGGTGCTGCCGAGGAAGCCGCCGGTCTCTGTCATCCACCACGTGTCTACGATGACCGCTTCGGCTTTGCCGACAGATTCGTGGTACCACCGCCAGACTTCCGGCTCGATCGGCTCTCCCACGGTGCACATCAACTTGAAGTGGTAATCGTACTTGGCCGGCTCGTCATGGCCGAGCTTGCGCAGCATGCGGATCGTGGTCGGTGCCGTGTGGAATATATTGACGCCGAGGCGCTCGGCGATCCTCCACGGGCGGGCCGCGTCAGGATACGCAGGGGCACCCTCGTAGAGGACGCTGGTTGTGCCAAGGGCAAGCGGCCCGTAGACGATATAGGAATGCCCGGTTATCCAGCCGATGTCGGCAAAACACCAGTAGGTGTCGTCGGGGTGGATGTCGAGGTAGTACTTCGAAGTGCCGGCGACGTAGGACAGGTACCCCCCGGTCGAGTGCTGGGCGCCCTTCGGCCTCCCGGTCGTCCCGCTAGTGTACATGAGGAACAGGGGGGCTTCCGCTGGCATCGAGACCGGCGGCACCACCTTGCGGAGATAGTCGCCGATGACCTCGTCGACGAAGTAGTCGCGCCCCTCAACCATCGGGCTGTTCGAGAGGTACTGGCCCGGGTGGCGTCTCCAGACGAGCACCTTTTCGATCTCGACGCCTTCTTCTTTGGCGACGGCGATGGCCTCGTCGGCCTTGGCTTTATGGTCCAGGAGCTTGCCATCGCGGTAGTAACCGTCGATCGTGACCAATACCCGGCTACCGGAGTCGGCAATGCGGCCGCCGCACGCCGTGCCGGAGAAGCCAGCAAAGACCTCGGAATGTATGGCGCCGAGGCGGGCGCAGGCGAGCATAGAAACCGGCAGCTCCGGCACCATCGGCATGTGGAACGTGACCCGGTCGCCCGTCTCGAGCCCACAAAAACCCTGCAGCATGGCGGCGAACTCGTTGACCCGCCGATATAAGTCCCGGTAGGTTATCGTCTTGGTCTCTTCGGCCTCGGCCTCTGGTACCCAGATAAAGGCGGCTTTGTTGGCCTTAGTCGGCAGGTGGCGGTCGACGCAGTTGTAACTGGCGTTTAGACGGCCTCCTACGAACCACTTCCAAAAAGGTGGGTTGCTCGTGTCGAGGGTGGTCTGCCAGTACTGGTCCCAATCGAGCAGCTCCGCGTACTCCCTGAAGCAATCCGGGAAGTGCTCTTCGGCGAACCGGTCATATATCGCCGGGTCCGAGGCGTTGGCCTGCCCAATGAACCTCGTAGGAGGGTATAGGTACTCCTCCTCCCGCCAGTGGACCGCGATCTGGGCCTCGGTTACCGAAGCCCCCGTCTCCTCGATGTTTGTCATGGACCACCTCCCTAACAATGGTGAGGAGCTGCGAAGCGGATAGTACCCAAGCCGGCACTGTTATCGCATGACTTGGCCAAGCGGGACTTTAGCCGGCCCGGGCCCGGCCCGGGAGTTCCCGGCCCTTGGCGCCCACAGCGCCGGAGCGGCGCCAGATCGGGCGCCACTCCGGCCATACGCTAAGCGAGATCGCTCAGGTTCCTAGTAGCGGTAGCCCTCGGGCTTGTACGGGCCCTCGAGGGGGACGCCGATGTACGAGGCCTGGCTCTCCGTAAGTTCGGTCAGCTTCGCCCCCAACTTGCCAAGGTGGAGCCGGGCTACCTTTTCATCGAGTTCTCGGGGCAAGACGTGGACGCCGATCGGGTAGCGTCCCGAGTTGTCGAACAGCTCAATTTGGGCGATCACCTGGTTAGTGAAACTGGTGGACATCACAAAGCTCGGGTGCCCTGTGGCACAGCCCAGGTTGACCAGCCTTCCCTCGGCCAGCACGATCACCGCGTGCCCGTCGGGGAACTCCCACGCGTCTACTTGGGCCTTGATGGTGTGGCGGGAAATCCCGGGGTAGCGGGCCAAGCCCGTAATGTCGACCTCGTTGTTGAAGTGGCCGATATTGCAAACGATGGCATTGTGCTTCATTTTGGCCATGTGCTCGGCCATCACGACGTCCTTGTTACCTGTGGCGGTAACAAAAATATCGACCGCACCGACCACATCTTCTAGCGTCACCACCTGGTAGCCCTCCATGGCCGCCTGCAGGGCGCAGATGGGGTCGACCTCAGTGACCAATATCCGGGCCCCTGACCGGCGAGCGACTGGGCACAACCCTTGCCGACGTCCCCGTACCCGCAAATCAAGGCCACTTTGCCCGCCACCATGACGTCGGTGGCCCGGAAGATCCCGTCGATCAAAGAGTGGCGCACCCCATAGAGGTTGTCGAACTTGCTCTTCGTAACCGAGTCGTTCACGTTCATGGCCGGAAACAGGAGCGCTCCGGCCTCGGCCCGCTGCCGTAGCCGGTTGACCCCGGTTGTGGTCTCCTCGCTCACGCCCTTGATGGCGGCCGCCATTTTTGTCCACATGCCCGGACGGGTGCGGAGGGTCCGTTGAAGCGTGGCCGTGATGACCCCGTGTTCCTCGCTGTCCTCCGGCCCGATGTCGGGGACCCGGCCTTCGCGCTCGGCCTCGACGCCGAGATGGATGAGCAGTGTGGCATCGCCGCCGTCGTCGACGATCATGTTCGGGCCGTCGTCGTCCGGCCACGCGAGCGCTTGTTCGGTGGCCCACCAATATTCCTCGAGGGTCTCTCCCTTCCAAGCGAACACCGGCACCCCGGCCTCCGCTATGGCGGCGGCGGCGTGGTCCTGGGTGGAAAAGATGTTGCAGCTGGCCCAGCGCACCTGGGCGCCCAGGGCGACGAGCGTCTCGATCAGGACCGCGGTCTGGACCGTCATATGGAGGGAACCGCTGATGCGGGCGCCGGTCAGCGGCCTCTCGTCTGCATACTCGGCCCGCAAGGCCATAAGGCCTGGCATCTCGACCTCGGCAAGGTTGATCTCACGGCGCCCGAACGGCGCCAGCGAGATGTCGGCTACCCGGTAGGGCAAGGCGTCGCTGGTCGCACCGCCGGTGCTGGTCCCGGCGCCGGCTTCGGGACTGGAAATTTGTGATCCTGGCATAAGGGCTCCTTTGTTGTGACAGTTGGTCAGCACGACGCGTGAGCGCGCCGAAACTGGGAGATCTTGGAGGCCGGGGCCATCGAGCCCTTCCCCAGCGGGTCAGCCACAATCATTTTAGCGCCCGCGCGGGCAGTGGTCCCAGGGACACGTGTGGGGCCACGGCCCGTGGTGGCCGAGAGAACGGCGTGGCATCTCGGGGTCAAGGCGCTCTTCGACCAGCTCGCGAACCATTTCGACAAAGGCGGGGCTGCCACTTACGGTGGCGGCCCTGACCAGATTTACGCCTTTTTCTTTTGCGACGGCAGCCGCCTCGACGTCGAGGTCGTAGACGATCTCCATGTTGTCGCATACGAAGCCAATTGGTACCACGACCAGCGTCTTAGCTCGCGAGGCCTTGACCACGTCGCAGATGTCAGGCCCCAGCCAAGGCGAGTTGGGCGGCCCGGAGCGGCTCTGCCAGGCGAGCTGCCAAGGCCCCGCACCCGCCGCGTCCGCCACCAGTCTCGCCGTTTCCGTCAGGTGTTCCACGTAAGGGCTGGTCGCAGCCAGGCCGGCCGGCACGCTGTGAGCAGTAAAGATCACGTCCACCTGAACTCCGTCGGCAGGACGCCCAAGTGGCTCGAGGGCGTGCTGCAGCTGCGCGGCCCACGGTTGTACCCACCCCGGGTGGTTGTAATAGAGGCGCAACTTGTCCACCGCCGGCGCACCATCGCCCACTCGTCGCCTGGCTTGTTCGATGTCGTCGAGGTACTGCCGGCAGCTGCTGTAGCCGCCGTAAGCCGATGTCACGAAGGCCAGGGCGCGTTCGATGTGGTCGTCGCGCATCTCGGCCATGGTGTCGTCGAGGAAGGGGTGCCAGTTGCGGTTGCCCCAGTACAGCCGCAGGTCGAGGTGGGCCAGCTCGGTGCGCAGCGCTTCGATCAACTCCCGGCATCGGGCGTTTAGGGGACTGGCGCCGCCGGCGGCGTAGTAGTGCTCGGCTACTGCCGCAATGCGGCTCTGGGAGATGCCCCGCCCGGCGGTGACCCGCTCGAGGAAAGGCATAACGTCCTGTCGCCGTTCGGGGGCGCCGAACGATACCAGCACCAAAGCCTGGTAGTCCTCCATGCGTGGCACCCTAGTCAGCGCCAAAGCCGGCTTTGCCCACTGGTCGTCGCGGCCGGCACGTCAATGCCCGTGCTGGGGCCTTCGGGCGGGGTGTGGCTAGGGCTCACGCCACACGTTTTCGCTCTAGTTGTTACCCGTTAGCGGGGCACATTTCCCATAGATAGCCGCGCCATATAGCCCTGAGATGGCTAATTCTGGCCGGCCCACAGCTGGCCCCGGCCTAGCGCTTTTTGTTACCCAACCCGGTAAATGGTCAAATGGCGGACGCCCCAGTCGGCGCAGCGGCCATATGAAGGTTCCCATATGTCGATATGGTTGCCAATAATTAGGCCACCGGTGTCGTCCGCCGTCCGTTCACCGATACCTGGTACATAGATATTGGTGCCGAGCCGGATAACACTGGGGTCGACAGCCACGCTCTCCGGGCCGGCGACGTCGCCGTCCGCGGTGTGGCCATAGAGGTCGTAGCAGGTCACGATGAATGTGCCCAAGGGGACCCGAGCGGGTTGAGTAGGCGTTGGTTGGGCGGGAGCCGTGTGACGGACGGTCGTGGTAGTGGTGGCGGGCAGGCTCTTGGTGGCGATCAGCTGACGACTGGTCTTGTGCGGGACTGCGGTCGGGCGGGGCTGGGTGCGAGCAGCAGCCGAGTTATGAACGGTGGAAATGCTCTTGTTGTGAGGGACGGTGGTGCGCGTGGTAGGGACGGCTTTGGTGCTCGTGTCGGTGTGCCGGTTGATGTGCCGGAGGATGTGCCCGTTGATGTGCCCGTTGATGTGCCCGTTGAGATGGTTGTCCGCTGACCCGTTAGCCGGCCCGGCGAGAAGGATAAATGCAATAAGCGGCAGGAACATTACTGTCCGGCGCGCCACAGGTATGGTCCGGTTTTGAGCGCGCCAGGGCGCGCTCGTCTGACGTTTTGGCAACGTGCCTCCTTGGTCGCGTGCCAGCCCGTCGCGCTCGACCGGCTTTCGGCCGAAAAGCATCAACGGCAGCGAGCAGGCACGTGGCCCCCATGAGCCAAAAGCCCAGACGGGGGCGGTTGCTGGTTAGCAACCACGGCACTCTGCACCCCGCTCCGGCAGCGTTGATACAGGAACTGACGCTGAATACCGCTTAATTATCTTGTCTTATTGAGTTCAATACGTTACGCAGTGATTGCTTTCACGTCAAGCCAATCGCGTATTTCATATTGTGACCAGGCATGTTATGCGCGTTATCTGCCGGGAAAGAGATACTTTTTTTGGTGCGCGTCGATGGGCATATTGGCCATATGCAACGTTGTCCCCATTGGTGTGTGAAAAGGGGGAACTTCCGCATAATCGCCGACATGCGCCGGTAGCCTGACGTGGGCTTTCTCATAGTGCTGATAGCGGTTGCCCAGCCACTCCTGACGCGTCAGCCCTGGTGACGGACGATACGTCAAGCCGTGGCGTATAATTCTTGTATGACCGAGGCCACGGAAGACGCCAGGGACGTGAGCGGCGAACTTGGCGGTGACCGGCCCGACGAGCCGGATGATGCCACCGAAGGCGCTCTGACCAGCGCTGTCGATGTGGCAGAGGCATGGCTGGCGCAGCTTTCCGACCGGATCTCGGTGCCCGCCTCGGACGTGCAGGACCATTTGCTGGACCTGTGGGGCGCTCTGGACGAAGGCCCGGCCAAGTCAGAGGTCGAGCGGTGGCTGACAGAGACGCTCCGGCGCAACCTCTACTCGGTCTCTGACATCAACGAGCGCCTGGAGACCTTGCTGCCAGCTAGCTGACCTGTAAGCCGGGCCGCCGGCCAGGCACGCGCCGCCTTATTTCAGGGGGAGGCCCGGCTCGTCCAGCGCTGGTCCTCATTCCGCAGTTCCAGTGTCAAGCCAAAGCACTCGCTCAGGCTTTGCGGTGAAAGGGTCGAGCCGATCGGCCCGGCCACGACGATCCTTCCGGCGCGGAGCAGGAGGATGTGAGTGAAGCCTTCCGGGATTTCTTCGACGTGATGGGTAACGAGGACGATCGGGGGGGCGCCGGCGTCCTTGGCCAGGGCCCCGAGCCGGGCCAGCAGCCGCTCTCGGCCGCCCATGTCGAGGCCGGCGCAGGGTTCGTCGAGTAACAGCAGCTGTGGCTCGCTCATAAGGGCGCGTGCCAGCATTACCTGCTGTCGTTCTCCGTCGGACAGCACCCCGAAGGGGCGCTCCGCGATCTGGTCGAAGCCGGCGGCCGCCAACAACCGGTCAGCCTTTTCCCACTCGGCGTCGCTATAGGTGTGCCACCACGGTTCGAGGGCGCCCCGGCTGGCCGAGACCACCACCTCCCTGGCCGTCAAACGGGGGACGATCATGCGAGAAACGCCGGCCGAAACGGTGGCGATCTGTTGGCGTAGCGCTCGCACGTCGACGTTGCCCAAACGATGGCCCAGGACTTCGACGTGGCCGCGCGTCGGGTGCAGGTACCCGGAAGCCAACTGCATGAGCGTTGTCTTGCCCGACCCGTTCGGGCCCAGCACGGCCCACCGGTCGCCGACGGTGACTTGCCAGCTGATGCCGGTGAGGACCCGGGTCGTCAAGCGGTAGAGGTCGACGTCCTTGTAGCGAAGCGCCAGAGGACGAAGATGGCCGGCATCATCGCCGGCGGGGTCGTCCCGCCCATTGCCTGGACCAATGGTTGGTCCAATGGTTGGTCCAATGGTTGGCCCGGTGGTTGCCATAGTAAGTGGGCCAGGCTAGCGGGAGCGGTGAAGCTGGTAGCAGTGACAGTGGCGGCAGGCGGGCTGGCCATAACGTGCGGATGACGCGACGATGGGTGGATGGTTGGTCTGTTAGCTTCCGTCGACGCCGTTTTCGCTCCCGTTTTCGATTCGCTCCAACCGCACGCCACCAGCGGGCTACGAACCTCGCAGCACGCCGACCTCCAAGTCAACGGCGTACTGGCGCTGGCTCGCTCGCTCGGTAAGGTCCCGCGCGAACTGGCCGAGGAAATCCTGGGGATGGCAAACGCGCACGGCCTCGAGAGCATTTGCGAGAGTGTCGACGTCGCGCCAGCGGGCTTTATCAATTTGACTCTTTCTAACGACTTCTTGGCCAGCGAGCTGAGAAAAATGGCGGAAGACCCGGGGTCTCTCGGGGTGACGGGGCCGACCCGGCCCCTTACGGTGGTGGTCGACTATGCGGCGCCCAATGCAGCCAAGCAAATGCACGTAGGCCACTTGCGTTCGACCATTATCGGTGACTCGCTAACCAGGTTGCTCGAACTGGTCGGTCATACGGTCGTACGGGAGAACCACATCGGAGACTGGGGCGCGCCCTTCGGGATGCTCATCGAGCACCTTGTTGACGTGGGGGAAGAGCAGGCCTTACATGAGCGGGCGCTGGGGGACCTGGAGCAGTTCTACCAAGCCGCCCGCTCGGCGTACGACCACGACCCGGGGTTTGCCGAGCGGGCGCGCGCCCGGGTGGTGCTGTTGCAATCAGGCGACGCCGAGACGTTGCGGTTGTGGGACGTGCTGGTGCGCCAGAGCGTGACTTACTTCGATGAGTCGCTCCGGCGGCTCGGCACGAAGCTGACGCGTGACGACGTGGTGGCGGAGAGCTATTACAACCCACTGCTACCGACAGTGGTGAGGGACTTGGCGGAAAAGGGCCTCCTGGTCGAGAGCGACGGCGCTCGGTGCGTGTTCCCTCCTGGGTACACCAACCGCTCCGGTGACCCACTGCCTCTCATAATCCAGAATTCCGTCGGTGGCTATACATACGCGGCTACAGATCTGGCCGCCGTCAGAGACCGCGTCGAACGGCTCGCGGCTCAGCTCCTGGTCTATGTGGTGGGCCAACCGCAAGCCGATCACCTCTCGATGGTGTTCGCCTGCGCTCGTTTGGCCGGCTGGCTACCCGAAGGAACCGAGGCCGTACACATCGGGTTCGGTAACGTCCTCGGTCCGGACGGCAAGATGTTCAGGACGAGGCAAGGCGGCACGGTGAAACTCGACGAATTGCTCGACGAGGCGGTCGAGCGAGCCAAGGCGGTCATAGAGGGTAGGAGCGACGACCCCGGAAAGGGACACGCGGACGAGCTGGGCCCGGACGAGCTTGTCACCGTGGCGCGGGCAGTGGGAATTGGGGCGGTGAAGTACGCCGACCTTTCCACTGACCGGACACGCGACTACCGGTTCGACTGGTCCCGAATGCTTTCCTTTGACGGCAATACCGGTCCATACCTGCAATACGCCCACGCCCGGATATGCAGTATCTTCCGGCGGGCGGCTGAGGACGGCGGGCCGGGGCCAGCCGGCCCGCAGACCGGCAACTCCCAGACCGGCAACTCCGAGACCGGCAGGTCTCCTACGGTCTGTGCAATAACTGCCCACGAGGAGCGGGAGTTGGCCAAGAGGCTGCTGGGTTTCGCTGACGCCGTGTCGTCTACCGTCGCCACCTACAATCCTCACAAACTGTGTAGCTACCTCTTCGAACTCGCCAGCACCTTTACCGCCTTCTATGAGCACTGTCCAGTGCTGCGGGCGCCGGATGCCGAAACGAGGGCGTCGCGCCTCGCTCTGTGTGCCCTCACTGGGGCCGTCCTCGAAAAGGGGCTCGACTTACTGGGTATTGAGGCGCCGACGCGGATGTGAGCTTTGGGCCGACTTATCCACAGGGGAGGAGCCGGGCCTTCCGGCCTCATCGGAGGATCGTTTGGCGGGCGCCCGGTACCGTGCTACTTTGGCGCTCCGAGGGTGCAGCATCGATCCAACGAGCAGTTCCCTCCCGGCCGCAAGCCGGAGGCCGACGGGCCACGCCTTTGATAGCCCGGAACGGCCAGGAGAGGAGGGAACTGGAACATGGCAACTGGAACTGTGAAGTGGTTTAGTTCGGAAAAGGGTTACGGCTTCATATCCCAAGAGGGGGGGCCTGACGTCTTCGTCCACTACAAAGCCATCCAAGGACAGGGTTATCGCACCCTCGAGGAAAACGAGCCCGTTGAGTTCGACGTTCAGGAGAGCCCCAAAGGCCTTCAAGCCGTGAACGTGGTCCGCATGGCGATAAGAGCCGGCGAATAGGGCTTGGCGGGACAGCCGCGTACCTGCACGAGTCTCCAGGAGTTCCTCGGGCTGCCGGCTGTCCCTAACCATCACGCCATTTGAAGCGAGCTCCCATCTACAAGTGGCGGTCGCAAACCCGAACCGGCCTGGGTCCTAAACCGGTAGTTATTCGGGCCTAAGGATTTGCGAGACCGAGCCCTTCCCTTCGGTTCACGCTCGAGTGGCGCCTATTTCCGCCGCTAAGCACCAATACCCTCGAGCCGGGCGGGCTATACCAAGGCTTCTCTCAACAATGCGGCTAGTCCCGCCGCCACATCCTCGTTCTCGTACCGATGGCGTGGCCACAGGAACCCTCTCAATCCGTCGCCGGCGCGCCTCGGGACGACGTGCAAGTGGACGTGGGGCACGCTCTGGCTGACCACTTCGTTGAGGGCGAAGAACGCTCCTTCGGTCCCGAGGGCCTTCCTTTGCGCCGCGGCTACCCGCCGCCCCACGTCCATCAATGGGCCGAGGAGGCCCTCAGGGGTTTCGGCCAACGTGGCGTAGTGGGTTCGCGGGACAACCAGCGTGTGCCCGTCGAAGACGGGACGGTGGTCCAGGAAGGCCACAAAAGCAGGCTCGTCGACGACGAAGTGGGCCGCCACCCCGCCGTCTATAACGCGGTCAAAGATGCATCCTGGCGTGAGGACGAGATTACGCTCTGTCTGGCATATGAGCGATATCCCCCTGGGGCATGCTCCGCCCGAGACCGTCCTGCCTGACCCGCCGCCCGAGGCGGCACAGGCGCTGGCCGAAGCCATGTCCGCTCCCACCCCCCACGAGTGAGCTGGCCTCGGTGGCCGCCAGGTGGCCGAGGTTCCTGGCCGCCTGGGCCGCCCTCTCCGAGCAGAGCGAGGATCCCGTTACCGCCTATGCGTTCGCCCGCACCGGTTATCACCGCGGTCTGGATGCGTTGCGGGCGGCGGGTTGGAGAGGGTCGGGCTACGTGCGCTGGCGCTACCCGACCAACCGGGGCTTCCTGCGGTGCGTCGAGGCACTACGGAGGCGAGCAGGGGAGATCGGGGAGGTCGATGAGGAGCAGCGCTGCGCGTTGTTCCTGCGGCAGTTGGACCCCGACTGGGACAAGACCGACCACACGTCACCGGGATGATGACTGTGCCCGTCCGCGTGTACGTGGCCAGGCTTATCCGCCGGCCGCTGATGGAGGTTTTGTGGCCGGCCAGCTCGTAGGGCCTTTCCCGGCCGGAGCGGAGCCCGACACCTACGACCGCCTGCGCCGCCGGATCCTGTGGCGTATGCCCGCCGGCCTTTATCTGCTGGGCAGCGCATCCGGGGAGCGGCGCAACCTGATGACGCACAACCTGGCCGTTCAAGTGGCGACCGAGCCCAAGCTGCTGGCGGTGGCGGTGCGAGTGGACGCAGTTACGCACCAGCTGGTCCATGAGGGGCGTGTGTTCAGCCTGTGTTTCCTGAAAAGAGAGGACCGCGCCCTTGTCAGGGGTTTTACCAAGCCGGCGACCGAGGGCCCGGAGCCAGGGATGCTTGGGGGCGTAGAAGTTCGTTCAGGCTCGACGGGGGCACCCCTGGTGGTCCAGTCGGCGGCCTGGTTGGAGTGCGAGGTGAGGCACGAGTGGCCCGTGGGCGACCACACCCTGTTTGTCGGCGAAGTGGTCGATTGTTCGGCGCCTGATGAAGAGGCACCTGTCCTCCGGATGGAAGACACGAGGCTCAACTACGGCGGCTAGCGCAGGCGAAGATTGCGAAAATCGAAGTCTTCGCCGCCGCGGCCAAAAAAACCGATCCCCTGACTCAGCTTTCTGACACAGGCGATAAAGTCCAGCTAGAAGGCCGATTTGGCCGCTGCCCATCCCCTTGGAGCCGCGCCCCCGGCAATACCGTGGTCGTAATCTCACGTCAGGTTGCCGCTAAGCTCAGCCTGTGGCGACACCCGCACCAGCTGCGACCGGGTGCGACGAGGCCACGGACCGGCGCGAGCAGGTCCGGCGGGCGCTGGTCGTCTACCGCGATAGTCGGGATGCCGAGGCCCTCAATGACATCGTCATTGCCTACCAGGGCTTGGCTTACTCTTTGGCCAGCCGGTTCGCTCAGCGGGGCGAGGACATTGAAGACCTGAACCAGGTGGCACTTATCGGCCTGCTAAAGGCGGTCGAGCGCTTCGACCTCTCACGAGGCACCGAGTTGACCACGTTCGCCACCGCCACAATCCTCGGCGAGCTGAAGCGCCACCTCCGTGACCGGGGTTGGTGGGTGCGGCCGCCAAGACGTGTACACGACCTGTACATAAGCACACAGCAGGCGATCGACGAGCTTACGCAGCGCTACGGGCGGTCGCCGACGATCGCCGAAGTGGCCTCACATATTGACGCCTCCCTGGAAGAAGTGGTTGAGGCGCTAGACGCCGGCGGACTACGCACCAGCGCTCCGCTCGACACCGGGAACACTGGTACCGACGATTTGTACGTAACCGGGAAGCTGGGCATGAAGGATCCCGGCCTGGCCGAGGTAGAGGGCCGGCTGCTGCTAAACCCGCTCTTGGCCCGCTTGTCCGAGCGGGAGCGCTTGATGATCAACTTGCGGTTTGTGGCCGGCTGGTCCCAAACCCAGATCGGCGCCCTTATTGGCGCCACTCAGATGCAAGTGTCACGCATGCTGGCTCGTAGCCTCGCCCAGCTCCGGGCGTGGTCAGAGCCTGAGCGACGATAGGTGACGGCCCTTGGCGCGGGGGTGACTTCGAGCAGTACGGCCTATGGACCGGCCCCTAGTGCGTTCGCACCGGTGGGGCACCCCGAAGTCGTAACCACCGAATCGGGCCTGGGATCGCTGGTTGACCGCCTCGAAGGAGCGGCCGCGTACGCACTCGACACCGAGTTCCACCGAGAGAGGACCTATTGGCCGCGGCTGGCGCTGGTCCAGGTGGCCTGGGCGAGCGCTACCGATGGCCAGCAGCAGGTGGCCCTTATCGACCCGTTGGCGGTCGATCCCCAGCCGCTGTCCGAGGTCCTGGCCGGGCCGTCGTTGATGGTGGCGCACGCCGCCACGCAAGACCTCGAGGTCCTGTCCCGTGCGTGCGCCGCTTCACCCGCCAGGCTCTTCGATACCCAGGTGGCGGCGGGGTTCCTCGGGCACGGGTCCGCATCGTTGGCGTCGTTGACGGAACGTTATTTACATGTGCGGCTGACCAAGGGCGACCGGCTCACCGATTGGAACCGGCGGCCCCTCACTCAGTCGCAGCTTTCCTATGCCGCCTCCGACGTCGCCTACCTGCTGGCGTTGGCCGAGTCCATCTCGGCCCAGCTGACGGCGCGGGGGCGCTTGACCTGGGCACAAGAGGAGTGCGACACCCTTCTGACGCGGCCCCAGAACGAGACGGACCCGCACGAGGCGTGGTGGAAGCTCCGGGACAACCGTCACCTTCAGGGTGTGTCCAGGGCAATTGCGCAAGAGGTGGCGGCGTGGCGCGAGGAAAAGGCCCGGGGGCTCGACGTGCAACCGCGCATGGTCCTGGCCGACCTGGCTTTGCTGTCCATCGCTCACTCACCGCCGGCTACGGTGGCGGCCCTGCGAGAGACCAGGGGGATCGATGCCCGGCACCTGCGAGGGGGGGCCGAGGAGGAGATCATGGCCGCTGTGGCCAGGGGCAAGGCGCTGCCGCCGAGGTCTTTGCGCTTGGCCCAGACGGAGCCGATGAGCAAAGAGTTGCGGCCAGCCGTCGCACTGGCGACGGCGTGGGTGTCCCAACTCAGCCGCGATGAAGAGGTTGACGCCGCTTTGCTGGCCACTCGCACAGACGTGGTCGATTATCTCGCCGGCAAACCGGGGGCACGTCTCGGCCAAGGCTGGAGAGCGGATCTGGTCGGAGCGCCGTTGCGACGCTTAGCCAATGGTGAGGCGTCCCTGGCGCTCGACGGCCACGGCCGTCTCCTCCTCGAGGACCGCCCCGGCGGTGCCCAGCGGCGCGCCGTTAGTTGATCGGCCCGCCCTCATGACCTCTCTGAGCTCGGTGACGCGCCTGCTCCTGGGCAGGCGCAGGGCGCAAATCGATCGTCAGTGTGAGGATGCCGCCATCGAGCGTCGCCCCGGCGTCGCCGATCATGGCGTAGTCCATGTAGTCTGTCCTCGCCTGGTCCACGAACCGCTTTCGTTCGGGCCCCTCCAGCGGGGGCACGCCTCTCTGACGCACGGCGCGGGCCCTTTCCCGAAAGCGGTTGAGCATGGCGTCGACGTCGAGGTCTTGCGGCATGAGGATATGGTATGGCCGTGCGCCGTTCTGGCCCTTGCGGTGATACCTTGAATCTCGGGATTGGGGGTAAACTGCCCTTGTACTGGCACGTCTCGGTTCGGGAGTCATCGTGAAAAAGGGACGGCATCGGCGCTTCGAAGAGGCGCGTGATTTAAAGCGTGCTGTGAGCACAGATGATGAGAGCACGGGTGAGCCGTGCCCTGAGTGTGGCGCGGAGCCGGGCAAGGAACACGCTTCGTGGTGCCTGGCCACTGAAGAAGACGACTCCGACGACGAAGACGAGGAATCGGCTCAATACGACGGCCAGTACAACCCGAGCGACAGCCGTCAGTTCTGAGGCAGCCGTACTGAGCCAGCCCTATCGGGGCAGCCCTATTGAGCCAGCCAGACTGACGCGGGCAGCTTGGTCAGCCTCAAACGGTGGCCGCTACGGCCGAGCCCGGTTGGCGTTATAACGACTATGGGCGCTGGCGCCATCGGGAAGGTCAGCTCTCCGGCTGTCCCATAGCATGGTGAGGTGGCAACCAGCTCTGGCCCGGGAAGTGGAGGGCCGTACCCCCGCGTACCGGATAAACCCAACTTCTCCGAAATAGAGCGCGAGGTACTGGCCTATTGGGCGGATGACGGCACGTTCGAAGCCTCCGTCAAAGCTCGAAGTGGCGCTCCGGAATACGTATTTTACGATGGCCCCCCGTTTGCCAACGGCTTGCCGCATTACGGGCATCTCCTGACGGGGTACGTCAAAGACGCAATCCCTCGTTACAAAACGATGCGGGGCTGGCGAGTGGAGAGGCGCTTCGGTTGGGACTGCCACGGCCTGCCGGCGGAGATGGAGGCAGTGAAGGAGCTCGAGCTGCCCACGCGGGTTGACATCGAACGCTATGGCATCGGCCGGTTCAACCAGTACTGCCAGGCGTCGGTCCTTCGCTACACGAGCGAATGGGAACGCTACGTCACCCGACAGGCCCGCTGGGTCGATTTCTCCAACGACTACAAGACTATGGACCTCTCCTATATGGAGAGCGTGATGTGGGCGTTTGGCCAGCTTTACAAAAAGGGCTTGCTGTACGAGGGTTATCGCGTCTTGCCCTATTGCTGGGAGTGCGAGACCCCGCTGTCCAACTTCGAGATCCGCCAAGACAACTCTTACCGTTCCCGCCAGGACCCTGCGGTTACGGTCGCGTTCGAGCTTGTGCGCCCGACGGCCGGGCATCCCGCCAACGAACTATGGGAGGCCGGGCGGCCTGTGCGAGCGCTCGTGTGGACAACGACCCCGTGGACGTTGCCGTCCAACCTGGCCCTGGCGGTGGGGCCGGATATAAGGTACGTCGTCCTGGAGTCTGATGCGGTGCGCTTCGTGGTGGCCGAGAGCCGCCTCGAGGCGCTCCGGCCGGCGCTCGAGGCCGGGCTCCCGGGTGCCGATCGGGTGGGGACGGTGACGGGGAGGCAACTCGTCGGGCTCACCTACCGGCCTCTGTTTGATTTCTTTGCCATTCAACCGAACGCTTTTCAGGTGCTTGGCCCCGATTTTGTCTCGACAGAGGAGGGCACAGGCATCGTGCACCTCGCCCCCGGCTTCGGTGAAGACGACCAGCGGGCGTGTGAGCAGGCGGGCATAGATGTCGTCTGCCCTGTCGATTCGAGGGGACGCTTTACCGCGGAAGTCCGTCCTTACGAAGGAGTTCAAGTCTTCGAAGCCAACCGCCCCGTCGTTTCCGATCTGAGACAAAAAGGGACCCTGGTTTACCACGAGACTTACGAGCATTCGTACCCCCATTGCTGGCGGACCGACACGCCCCTCATATACCGGGCGGTCAGTTCCTGGTTCGTCAAAGTGACGGCTTTCAAGGGCACAATGCTTCAACTGAACCAGCAGATTAATTGGGTCCCCGCTCACGTGAGGGACGGCGCGTTTGGAAAATGGCTCGAAGGGGCGCGCGATTGGTCGATAACGCGCAACCGGTTCTGGGGCGCGCCGGTGCCTGTCTGGAAAAGCGACGACCCCCGGTACCCGCGCGTCGACGTCTACGGGAGCCTGGACGAGCTCGAGGCCGATTTCGGGTCCCGGCCCACGGACCTTCACCGCCCCGACGTAGACGAGCTCGTCCGGCCCAACCCCGACGACCCGACTGGCCAGTCCGTGATGCGACGGGTCGAAGATGTCCTTGACTGCTGGTTCGAATCGGGCTCGATGCCGTTTGCACAGGTCCATTATCCTTTCGAGAACGCCGGTTGGTTCGAAAGCCATTTCCCGGCCGACTTCATCGTGGAGTACGTGGGACAGACCAGGGGCTGGTTCTACACGCTCCACGTCCTGGCCAGCGCGCTGTTCGGGCGCCCGCCGTTCAAGACCTGCATGGCTCACGGGGTTGTGCTGGGCGACGACAAGCAGAAGCTGTCCAAGCGCCTACGCAATTACCCCGACCCGGACGAGATGTTCAACGTTTACGGGGCTGACGCCATGCGCTGGTTCCTGCTTTCATCGCCGGTCATGCGGGGAGGGGACCTCGTGGTCGAACGGAGGGGGACGGTCGAAGCCGTACGCGCCGTCCTGAACCCGCTATGGAACGCCTGGAAGTTCTTCGCTATGTACGCCAACGTGGATGGCTACCACGCAAAGTGGCGCAGCGACGCGACGGAAGTGCTCGACCGGTACATCCTGGCCAAGGCCCGGCTCGTGGTCGAAGAAGTCGGCCAGGCCATGGACGCTTACGACCTATATGGCGGCTGCGTCGCTGTCACGGCGTTCCTCGACGCCCTCAACAACTGGTATATAAGGCGGAGCCGGGACCGGTTCTGGAGCCGCGTCGGCGCCAGCACGGCGTCGGACGAGAGCAAGACGGGTGCCTACGATACTCTCTACACCGTCCTGCACACGCTTTGCCTGGTCGCGGCACCCCTACTTCCCATGGTCACAGAGACGGTGTACCGGGGGTTGACCGGCGAACGTAGCGTCCACCTGGCCGATTGGCCGAGACCATCGACCCTCCCTGAGGACGCCGACCTGGCTCGCCACATGGACACCGTGCGGGCCGTGTGCTCGGCCGGGCACTCGGTTCGTAAAGCCGGCGACCTTCGTGCCCGTCTTCCCCTGGCCTGGGTGCTGGTGGCCGGGGCGGGGGCGCCTAGCCTGGCCCCTTATAAAGACCTGATAGCCGATGAGCTTAACGTGAAGGACGTCCGGTTTTCGGACGACGTCAGCGGAGTGGCTGACCTGGTGTTGAAGGTTGAGCCCTCTGTGCTTGGGCCCCGGCTTGGCCCGGCCACACAGCAGGTGATCTCCGCGGTCCGTCAGGGCGCCTGGGAACGTACGCCTGACGGAGCCATAGCGGCGGCAGGGCATGTTCTCAACGGCGACGAGTATTTCCTTTCTCTTGTCCCAAAGGACACCGACGCCTCGAGGGCGCTCGTGGGTGACCAGCTCGTGGTTAGCCTGAGCCTCGAGGTGACGCCAGAGCTGGAGCGGGAGGGCCTGGCGCGCGACGTCGTCCGCCAGGTCCAGGAGCACCGCAAGGCGCTCAAGCTCGACGTCTCCGACCACATCCGTCTTTCCCTGTTTTTTTCCCATAACAGCGGGCTCAAAGAGGCGGTGGACGAGCATCTTCACATGGTTGCCGGCGAGACGCTGGCGAACGAGGTCATCTTCCGGGACGGCCCGATATCCGACGGCATTAGGGCTACGGTGGCAGACGGGCGTGCGTTCCATATGGGGATCGTGCGCGTACCCTGAGGGGCGTATTGCTACCCCTTTGACATCACGTGGCGCGAAACTCGGGCGCCATGACAGCAATTGATGCACCAGCGCCCGCCCAGCCGCATCGCGGCCCGACGTTCGGGTTCACCAAGCACGGGCATCCCGTTCATGCCAGGGTCTTCGACCACCTACCGACCGGAACTCCTTATGCGCGGCTCAACAAGCACCTCGCCGTGTGGATCACTAGCAACGTGGGGACAATGACGTGTTTTTGGATCTTCTGCGTCATCGCTCTCTTGGGCCTTCCGGCCGCGCTGGTCGAGGCTCACGTCATATCGCCCACCATCGGACTGATCGGCGAGGCGGGCTTTGTGATTATGGTGCAGTGGGTCGCACAAAGCTTCCTGCAGCTGGTGCTCCTGCCGTCCCTCATGGTCGGGCAAAACCTGCAAAACCTGGCCGCCGACGCCCGTTCTGCGAAAACATTCGAGGATGTCGAGAAGATAATCGACCTTCTCGATTGCCATACTCAGGGAGGCCTTGCCGTCCTACTTGGAGCCCTCGACGACCTGAAGCTCCAGATCGGCGCGGGCGGAGGCGCCACCTAGAAGAAAGTTGGCTTAAATACCGCCTATTTCGGGTAGCGGCGTCACCGGGGGGCCGATCTGGTCAGCCGGACGGGCCGCGATGAGCAGGGCGGCGCCACCGAGCGAGACGACAATGCCGGCCACGAGCAATACCGCGTCAGTACCTCCAGGCAGCTTCTCGCCGTAAAGAGTGAACCCCGCTCCGATGAGCCCGAGCGAAGCCACGCACGCATTGACCGCCGAAACGCTGGCCGCGTTGGCGTGCCGGAACGCCTGTTGGATGAGGCTCTGAGCCCAAACCCCCATCATGACCATGAGCCAGGGGCCGGTGCTCAGCAGTACCAGCTTCAGGCCTCCGAGCCCGTACACGGCGAACCGGTCTCCCACCTCTTTGGTAAAGACACCGGTCCCGGCGAACAGGACCCCGACGGCGGCCCCCATTATCAGCCCGGAGGCCCTGTCCCGTCCCGGGCTCGCTGCCTTGGCTTTGTGAGGGAGCCGCCCTTCGTTGGCGAGCCATCTAGAGAATGCGGCCACGACTGCGGCCACCAACATGCAGCCCGCACCTATGAGGAGCTGGGTGAGGTTCGAGAGCAACCGGCGTTGCACCCCGCTGTTCACCACGCTGATGGCGGTAATCACACCTCCGGTGCTGGCCAGGACGACCCCGATCAGTTCAGGGATGGTAAAACGCTCCTTCAGCCAGCGGGCACCGCCGACCACCAGCAAACCGCGCCCAGCGTTTCGCAGCGTCGCTGTCACCGGCACGGGCGCCAGCGCCAGAGATGCGGCCTCGCCCACCCAGGCAACGGCGCTCAGGCCGATGGCCAGTAGCCAGGCTGGGCGGCGGGCCAGTGCGGCCAGCAGCGGCCAACCACTTTTCCCCAGCCCGGTGCTCATCCCCTCGCGCTTTTCGAGGGCCGCGGCAGCAGCATTGAACATGCCCGAGAGCAGTGCGAGTAGGCTACCGATGAGCAACATGGCTTATAGAGGCTTCGGCAACCAGCTGACAGGAAAGATGGCGACCACCGGCCCTATAACAGGCTGCGCATAACCAAGTGGCCCTAGCCTTTGGGTGCATCGAGCAGGCCCGGCCTGTTCGAAAGGGAGCCCCCGGAGCCTCTCGACAGTTTGGACTACGGACAGGGGTCTCCAAACGTGGCATATGAGAGCGTGGATGATAACTTACCGCGCAGCGTAGTGATCATCTCCGCCGAGATGGGCGAGGGCCACAACGCGGCCGCGGCGGCGCTGACCGAAGCCATCGAGGAGTGCTGGCCCGGCTGCACTGTGGAAAGGCTGGACACTATCGAGCTCAGGGGCGTTCGTTTCGCCAGGGCGGCTCGGTGGGCCTACGGGTTCCAGCTCTCGGTTCTGCCATGGAGCTACGAGATCTTCTACGACCGGCTTTCCCGCTCGGATCGCTTCGCCCAGGCGGCGAAGAGCGCCGTCGGCGCCTTCTTTGGCCGCCGTTTGGCCAAAGCGCTCGACGGCAGGCACCCCGACCTGGTGATATCCACGTACCCGTTCGGTTCCGCCGCCCTCCAGTGGCTGAGGGAGCACCGGGGCTCTTCCACGCTCATGGTGACCTATATACCCGCCTTCCATGTGCATCCCCTCTGGGCTTACCCGGGGGTGGACGCACATTTCGTGATGTACGACAGTGCTGGTGAGCACGCCCGGATGCCGGGCTTCGAGCAGACCATGCGCGTGGGGGCGCCGCCGGTGCGCCGCGGTTTTGGGGACTTCAGCCGGGCGGAGGCCCGCCAGATGCTGGGGTTCTCGCCGGACGATTTTATCGTGCTGTTGACAGGCGGGGCGTGGGGCCTCGGGGATATCGCTCCTGGCGCCGAGGCCCTGGTGAAACTGGAGCCACCGGTCCACGTCGTCGCCGTGTGCGGCAAGAACGCCAACCTCGAGGCTGACATGCGTGTCCTGGCCGCCGGCCACAGTGACCGCTTGACTGTGTATGGCTACGTGTCGACGATGGCTGAGCTCATGGCGTCCGCCAACGTCGTGGTTACAAACGGGGCGGGCGTAACTGTGCTCGAGGCGCTCAGGACCCCGCGGCCAGTGGTGGCCTTTGCACCCCTGGCTGGCCATGGCACCGCCTCGACGGCCGAGATGGTGAAGCGGGACCTCGCTGTTCAAGCTCGTGACGTGCCTGAGCTAGTGGAACAGATCCGGCGTCTGCGGACTGACCCCGATTGGTTGCGGAAGATGGAGCGAGCGGGCGAGTCGTGGGTCCGTGGTCGCGACTTGCGGCGAAGCGTCGGAGAGATCCAGGCACTGTACGCTGCCCCCCGACCGGGGCCAGCCCGCACTTCGGCCAACGGCAACGGTGCGTCCAATAGCAACGCGGCGGCCACAACCTAACCGTCTGCCCCCGTCCCCCCGCCAGGGAGCAAGAGCACGTCAGGCACGGGCTCGCGGGCGGCGGGCAACCCTGTGACCTGGACGAAGCTCTCGCCGTCCACATAAGTCTGGGTGTTGCTGCACCCACCATCAGCAAAGGACTGGTACGAGAGGCTTACGGATTTGGCGATGTGGACAACCCCATGCCCATCGAGGGCATGAAGCTCGGACCACCGCACCTCTGTGGAGGGGTCATCGCAAGTGGCGAAGACCTCGGACCACACCAGCGGGTTGGCCAGGCCGTGGGCCGGCACGAGCAGGTCGCGCACGACGGTGGTCCGGTCCTGTGCGATATCGGTCACCTCCGAACGCCAAGCGCCGGCCGCAGGCGACCACACCCGGAACCGGTAAGGACGGCCAGGCGACCAGGCGAAGTGGCGAGTGTGGGGGCCGCCGTCCACCGGGAGGAGCACCGACCCGGTCCCCGGCAGCGTCCCATCGCCGCCACGAGGCGCACCACCGGAGTAGTAACCACCCCAGTTGACGGCCCCAGCGGGGGCGCTTGGATGCCATTGCAACCCGGTGTGGCCGGCACCGACCTCGCGGCCGGCCTCGGAAAAGGACACTTGGAGGGCCCAGAAATAGAGCCTGGGGACGGCCGGCGGCCGCGTCACTTCGAACACCGCCGTCACTTCACTGAAAGGTCCTGCCGTCGGCAGTACCCACCAGAGGTGAAACGAGGAAGCCCCATTACCGGACGGGGGCGGGCCGGTGAGCCTCACCTTCGGCTGGCTGAAACGCGATAACCAGCTCATTACCCAGGAGACTAGTTGCCTCGGTCTATTTCCTGGCAGCCGCTGTCGCGGCGGGTGCCTCGCCAGTGCCACCGTCAAGTAAGTGGGCGTAAGGCCCGAAATCTGCCGGAGTAAGCAGCCGCCCGAGTTTACGCATTTCTCTTTGTACCGCCTCGACAACTGTGGCCATGTCAATGGCTGTGCCGGCATCAGCGGCCAAGAAGCCGGCCGTCAGCGCCGCGTTGTGGATCGACCCGCCGGAAAGCTTGAACAACTTGGCTAGGACACCGATATCGAGGTTGTCACGAGGAGCGGCCGGCGGGAGGCTCCGCTCCCAGATGCGGTGCCGCTCCGGCTCTTCGGGCATGGGGAAGTCCACGTGGACGTGGATCCGGCGCAAGAAGGCCGGGTCGATGTTTGTAGCCAGGTTGGTGGCCATCAGTACGAGGCCCTCGTACCGCTCGAGCCGCTGCAATAGGTAAGCCACTTCGATGTTGGCGTAACGGTCGTGAGCGTCACTGACTTCAGAGCGTTTGCCGAAAAGGGCGTCCGCCTCGTCGAAAAACAACGCCACATTGCTTGCTTCTGCGGCCGAGAACACCTGCGACAAGTTTTTCTCTGTTTCACCCACCCACTTGGACACGAGAGTGGCTAGGTCCACTTTGTAAAGGTCCAACTCCAGCTCGCCCGCGATAATCTCAGCAGCCAGGGTCTTGCCTGTGCCCGACGCGCCGGCGAACAGGCCCACCACACCGCCCGAGGGCGAGGCCGGAAAGCCCCATGCCCCAAACACCTTTCGCTTGTGACGGCACCTCGCCACCACCTCTCGCAGGCGCTCGGTCCGGTCACGGTCAAGCACGAGGTCGTCCCAGGTGCGGGCGGGGCGGGTTCGGGGTGCCAGCGCGCTTATGTGACCGGCGGCCAGCCTCCGGACGGCGGCATTGATGCCGCCCACGCCGGGAGCGGCTAGACGTACCAGCTCGAGCTGCTCAGCACTGAGGCCATAGTTGCCGAGGACAGGACTGTCCGCCGGGCACGCAGCTTCAATCCCCAGGGGGCCCACAGCCGCCAGGCTAGCTACGGCCGCCTCCCATTCGAGGTCCGTCGCCGGCGCCAGGGCTACCGGCATTTCTTTCCACGCCACCGAGGGCAAGCAGTCGAGGGGCAGTTCATCCGAACTGGCGAGGGCCCAGCTGAGGTGGTCGGCTTGCTCTATGCGCTGGCGAGCTTCGGCCGGCAGCGGGCCGTCGAGGTCGATCATGACAGCACTTTGTTCGAGGGTGGCTTGGCGCACCACTGCGTCCCAGGCCGGCGGAGATGCGGGCAGCGGCGAGGCCAATAGCGGCCCCAAAGCGGCGATTGCGGCCTGACGGCGGCGCAATTTGTCGCTTCCCGGGACGAGCACGAGCCTGTCTCTACCCGTTTCGTTAGCACCAGGGCCGGGTTTTGCCGAACCGAATAGTGCCTGGCTGAATTGTCGGCCGAATAGTGCCGGTCGCCCCCGGCCGCGATGTGCTCACTACCCGCCGGGAGCTCGGGATCGCGGGTACGGTCGCCGGCCAGCCACCAGAAAACGGTGGGCGAGGGAGCCAGAGCGACTGAACCGAGCACGCCCGGCTCGGCGGGGGCGAGGAGTGCCGCCCGGCGCAAGCCGCCCCCGGGGCTAATGGCCAGCCCGACGTCAGGGTGCTCCGGCAATAGCAGCTGCAACGTAAACAGGCTCAGACGTCGCTGGCTAACGTCATCGTTCAAGTAACCGACGACTCGTTGGCGGCGGGGGTCGATCTCGACAGAGCACGCCAACGCCAGGACTTCTATTTCGAGCTCCGATAATCGGGCAAACCGGACAATCCGGCTGAACGTGTCGTTGCCGGAAATCGTCTGAGAAGAAGTTTTCGTAATAACACTGCGCAACTGAGCACGCGCTTGTTCAACTGCCGGGCGGGCCTCACGTTCGATGGCACCGATGAGCGAGCGGTCGGCGATGGCGAGGCCCGGGAGCTCTGTCAGGAGTTTTTCCAAGTCCTCGTCGTCGATTTTCAGCCCTGCCAGCGGGTCAGGCCTGTGGTCGAAGGCCACTCGCGCCACCAGTGCAGCCCGCCGCAAAAGGACGTCGGCCAGTACCGTCCAGGCCGGGGCCACGCTTTCACGGGCAACAGCACCTCGAGTCACATCTTTAGTCAACCAAGAAAACCTTGCTAAAGCAGCGCCGGCAGACGAGGCAGCGTCGAACCGGAGTTGTCACGGAAGTATCGTGGGGGCGGTTAAACCACGCCAGTTGGCTCCTTTCCGACGTCTACGGGGGCGCGCGATTGATCCAGTTCATTGACGAGGCGGTCGAGGCGCACCTGCGCCGCGAGGTCCCTCTCCCCGAGACCAGTGTCGATATCTCATTTGCCGCTCCCGACCGGGCCTGGGGGGCGGCTGTGACCCGTCCGACAGTGAACATCTTCTTGTGGGACATCCGTCGCAACACGACTCGCACAACGGCCGGCATGGCCCAGCAGGGCGCAGATGGGCAGGTGGAGCGACGGCCAACCAATCCCGTCATCGACCTTCGATACGTCGTGACGGCCTGGGCCGCTGAGCACCGGGACGAACACCAACTGCTCGGGTCGGTGCTGACTTGCATCCTCGCTCACTCCTCGGTGGCTCCAGACATCCTGCCGCCCCAATTGCCCACATCCTCATCGTTGTCACTAGGGCTGGCCAGCGAGGAGGCTCGAGTGACGGGAGAGTTTTGGTCCTCCCTGGACGGGCGGCTGAAGCCAGGGCTCCAGCTCGTCGTCAGCATCCCGCTCGACATCTTTGGTTGGGTTCCAGCCGGACCGCCGACCTCATCGGTCGGAGTGGCGGCGCAACGGATGAAGCAGCCGCCGGACCTCGGAAAGGCCCCGACCACTTCCGTCTACGAACCCGCCCTCCGGCGCCGGCGGAGCTCCGGCGCGCTCACGATGGAGGGCCGCTCCTCCAACCAGCACGAGTCCTCCGACCAACAGGACACTCAGTCGTCGGGAGCCGAAGATGGCGCCGATGGCGCCTAGGGTGCGTAGGGCCGAGGGTGCGTAGCGTCGCGAGTTCGTAAGAGACGCCGATGCGCGCCCTGTTAGCCAGTAACGAAATAACTGCTTCGCCGGGACAACCGTTTTCGCTCGGCCTCGAGGTCTCCAACACCGAAGAGGTCATCGACTCGGTATCGGTGTCGGTCAGCGGCCTACCGGGCGCCAGTGTCAAAACCGTCCCTGGAGAGCTACCGCTGTTCCCGGGCGCCAGCGGGACGACCGTGGTGACGGTCGAGCTCCCGGCCGGCTTCCCGGCTGGCCGGTACGACGCAAAGGTGGAGGCGCGAGCACGCGTTTCGACCGGCGAGACCGCCTCTTGCGGCTTCGTCCTCGACGTCGAACCGGTCAGCAGGGCGTCACTTTCGGTTTTCCCTTTGACCAGGAAGGGCCAACGGAAATCGCGGTTTTCGCTTACGGTCGAGAACCTGGGGAACACATCGCTCGAAGTGGTGCTGGACGCCTCAGATCCTGAACGGGCGTTGCGTCTCCAGTGCATACCGGACCGGGTGAAGATCGCCCCCGCGTCATCAGCCGAAATCGTCCTGGCCGTGCATGGTCCCCGGCACGTTTTTGGGGGAGAACGTGCTCGTCAGGTGACGATCGAGGGGACGGCGACGCCGGTCGCTTATGCGCGGTCAAGCCCCAACGGTGTCTCCGCCGCTGAAGAAACCACACCCGTACCCCTCGAGGCCCGCTGCACGTACGTGCAAAAACCGAGGGTGCCACGGGGGGTGGTCACTGTTCTGGTCCTGGGGGCGATCGTCGGCCTGTGGGCGGTCATATTTACCTTTGCACTGAACACGGTCCTGGCCCAACAAAGTGTCACTAAATCTGCCCCTCTCTCGTTTTTCACCCCCGTGGCGGCGTCGCCCCCTCGTTCGCCGTCGGGGGCGCGGCTCGCCGGCGCCAGCGCCGCCTCTGCTGCTGGTTTCCAGCCGAAGGACGTCGCCCCCCTCGGTGTGGGTGGTGTCATCGCCGGGACGGTCACGTCCCCATATGAGCCGGGCGGTGTGGGGCTGATCACGGTCGAGGCTTTCCTGCAAGGCGTCAAGTCGGGCGAAGCTATCTCGGCGGCCACGGGGCCCAACGGTGCGTACCAGATAGTCGGGCTTTTCCCCGGCACATACAAAGTGGCTTTCGGGGCGCCCGGCTTTAGCCCCGTGTGGTACCCGGGCGTAGCGTCCGAGGCCACCGCACAGCCTGTCGAGGTGGCCGCGCAAACGACGGCCGGCAACATCAACGCCGTCATCACCGGCGACCCCGCCACCATCACGGGTCAGGTCATGACGGGCGAAACCCCGTCGCCGCCTGTGAAAGTGCAGGCCTTGGTCAATGGCGTACCCGTCGGAGCGGCGGCCACCACTGACGCGCAGGGCAAGTACTCCCTCGCCAACCTGGCGTCCCCGGCTACGTACACACTGGCCTTCAGCGCTCCCGGTTTCCTGCAGTCAGACGCCCAGGTCGACGTCGAGGGGGGCCAGGCCGTCGTGGCCAACACCGTCGACCTATCGGCCGGGCTGGGCGAGATCGAGGGCACGGTCACCGGTGGGAAGGGCCACTCGGGGGCGTGAACATCATGGCCACGGCCAACGGCAACACCTTCACGAGTGCCACCCCCACGACTGGCCCAGTGGGCCGTTTCGCCCTTCCGCGCCTCCCCACGCCGGCGACCTACCTGCTCAGGTTCTCCAAGGTTGGGTTCGGTACCCGCAACGTTGCCGTCAACCTGGGGCCGGGGGAGTTCCTTTCCAGTTTGCAGGTGGCGATGGTCGGGGGCACCGGCACAATCTCGGGCACAGTGACGGGGACCGGCGGCAAGGCGCTGGGCGACGTGGCGGTGACCATCGGGGGCATGGCCAAGGCGGCGTCGACCGAAACTCTTACGGCCGGTGATGTCGGCGCGTACACGATCTCCGGCTTGCCCACGCCGGGGACCTACGCCGTGACGTTCTCGTTGCCGGGATACATCAGCCAAACGCTCGGCGTGACGCTGTCGTCTGATGGCCTGGCCACCAACATCAACGTCGCCCTGCTGTCGGCCGTGAGCCAGATCGTTGGCACCGTCAAAAACGCGGGCACGGGGGCGGCTCTGCCAGGGGTGGCTGTTACCGTCAGCAACGGCGCGCGGCAACAACAGACCGTGACGGCGTCATCTCCCGGTGGTGGTTACACGCTGGCACAGCTTCCTCCGGGCACTTATTCCGTCACCTACTCCCTTTCCGGCTACTCCAGCCAGACGGCCCTCATCAAGCTGAAGGCGGGCCAGACGGTCACTCAGGACATCGCGCTGAAGCCAAGCGGTGCAGCCGGCGTGGCGGTGGTACCGGCCACGTCGTCGCCGGGGGCTAATACCAGCGGCGCCAATGCCAGCGGGGCCGGTACGGGCTCAACCGGAACTGGCACGGGGCCATGAAGGTAGAAGTCACCCCTCGCAGCGCCGTGCTGGCGCCGGGCAAGCCGTCCATTTTTACCGTTCAAGTCTTCAACAACGAAGAGCTGATAAGCGGGCACCGGGTCCGTGTCCTCGGGGCTGACAGCGAATGGACGACCCTCGACAAAAGAGAGCTCTCCCTTTTCCCAGGGACTACGGGCGTGGCCATCCTGTCCGTGACCTTTCCCGCGGGTTCGCCGGCCGGGGCACGCAGGGTCAGCCTCGAGGTGACGGAGGTGACCCCTCCGTATTCGATGGAGGTCATCGACCTCGACCTCGAGGTCCCCTCCGAGCCCTCGCTGGCCATAAAGCTCGACCCGGTAAGCATCAACGCCGGGCGGCACGGTTCCGTCACGGCCATAGTCAGCAACACAGGCAATGTCAGCCAGGACGTGGCCCTGGTGGGAACGGACGACGAGGGACAGGTCGGGTTTTCGTTCAACCCGGCCAGCATGGCGATGGTCCCGGGCGAGAGCCGGGCGGTCGATATCGCACTCAAAGCCCACCGTCCGCTGGCCGGCAGCCCCAAGGTGCGGCCGTTCAGCGTCAGGGCCAATGGCGATGCGCCAACTGATGCGTATCCGGCGCAAGCCTTCGGTTCGTTCCTGCAGAAGGCGTGGCTAACACGTGGCTTCCTCGCCCTTGTGGGCCTACTGATGGCCGCCACCGTCTTTGCCGCGGTGCTGGCTCTGGCCCTTTCGAAGATCAACTCTGCCTCGACGACGAACTCGGACGCGGTTCTTCAGGCCCTTCAGGCCAGTGTGACCTCCCAGTCGGGAGCGTCGGGGGCCAGCGCCGCGTCGGTCGCCGGCACCGTAACGCTGGTGTCGAACCCGGCCCAGGGCGTGGGTGGCGTGACGGTCGACCTTTTCACCGCGGCCAATACCGCCACGCCGCTGGCGTCGACGGCGACTAAGGCGCAGGGCGGCTATGCGTTCGTGGGCTTGGCCCCGGGGGCCTATAAGGTCGAGTTCACCGGAGCCGGCTTTGCTCAGATCTGGTACCCCAGCAGCGCCACCCCGGAGGGCGCCAATGTCGTAAACCTGGCCTCTGGCCAAGCCTTGACCGCTATCAACGTCCAGTTGGGCGGCTTACCCGGGAGCGTCTCCGGGACGATTACCGGGTCTTCCCCGTCGGGGGCCGTGGTGGCCCTGGAGGTGGAGAGCACCAACCCGGCGTTGAGCTCAGCCGTGGTGGCCTCGACCGCCGCCGGCGCGTCGGGTGAGTTCCAATTGTCCAACATCCCGTCTCCGGCCAATTACGAGCTCGTGGTGACCAAACCTGGCTATGCCAGCGCCACCCAGCAGGTCAACCTGGCCAGTGGTGAGGCGGACACAGGCGTCAGCATCCTCCTGGAGCTAGGCGACGGGTCGGTCTCGGGCACCATTTCGGGCCCGAAGGGGCCGTTGGGGGGGGCCACCATCAGCGCAACTGGAGGCATGAGCGCCAACCCTGTTACCTCTTCGACGGTCTCGTTGACGCGGGGAAAATTGGGTGCCTTTGTGTTGCGGAACCTTCCCACGCCAGGGACGTTCACCGTGGTGGTGACGGCCCCCGGGTATGCCAGCCAGACCCTGAACGTGGCACTGGCGCAGGCTGAGGAGCTGACCGGGCTTTCGGTGATCCTGACCCGTGGCAGCGGGAGCATCGACGGGAAGGTAGCCCTGGCCAACGGGAGCCCGCTGGGCGGCGTGACCGTTACCGTCAGCGGAGGACCGCTAGCCATAACGACGGAAACCCTTAGCAAGGGCAAAGGCGTGCATGGCACCGGTACTTACCAGTTCACGGGGCTGCCCGTCCCGGGCACCTACGAGGTGGCTTTTTCGGGCCCGGGCCTTCAGCCCGAGACCCGCGAAGTCGTCCTGGTAGCTCCCGGGACAACTACGCCGTCATTGCCAGGTACGGCCTCGAACCCGAACCATCTTGACGTGGCCATGCAGCTGGCCACCGGCGCCATATATGGCAAGGTCAGCGACCTGAGGGGCGACGCCCTGGCGGGCATTGGCGTCAATGTCGCTTCGGGCACCACGAATTATGGAGTTACGTCCGCCAACGTGCCGGTGATGGGCGAGTACGAGATAGACGGCATCACGCCTGGCACCTATACGGTCAGCTTCACGCAGCCGGGAGCGCTCCCCACATCTTCAGTGGTAACCCTGACGGCCGGGCAGCGCCTGCTGTACAACGCGGTTCTAGCCCAGGCCGCCTCGATCGATGGGCACGTCGACCAACGGGTGAATGGCGCCACCTCTCCACTGCCTGGCGCGGCCGTGACCTTGTACCTAGCCAGCCAGTACCCGGCTAATGCGCTGACGACTGCAAAAACCGGGCCTAAGGGCTACTACCTGTTCACCGAACTCAACGCGCCCGAGCAGTACATCGTGCAGTTCTCCTACCCACCGGGCACTCCCGGGCAGAAGACGCTCGAGGTCACGGTCAAACCGAGCCAACAGGCGCAGCTGGCGACGGTAGTCCTCACTACTGGCGGTGGCGGCCCGGCCACCTCGGCCCCACCCGCCGTGACTTCCACGACCAAGGCACCCCCACCGCTGCCGCCCACGACCCGGACCGGGGCGACGACAGCGCCGACGACAGCACCCGCTCGCCCCGCCGCCACGTCCACGACTGGCCCGCCCCCGGCATCGCCGTCGACAACGGCAACTAGCGCCCCAGGTACCACCACAGCGGTGGCGCGGACGACTACGACCACGTCGCCGGCGACGACGACAAGCTCAACCACTTCCAGCAGTCCGACGACGACATCCACTACGACCACGTCTTCTACGACGACGACGACTGGCACGACGACCAGCACAACGACCACGACTGTCCCCACCACCACGACTACGACTACGGCCCCGACGACCACGACTACGGCGACCACCACCACAACGTCGGCCACCACGACGTCGGGCACCACAACGTCGGGCACCACAACGTCGACCACCACAACAGTGCCGGTTACCACGACAACGGCAGTGACCACCACGACGTTGGGCGGATAGGAGCCCGGCATGAGCACGAGCAACGGGAACGGCGCCAATTCCTGGCCAGTTCTGGCCGTGAAGGTCGAGCCGGCCCATGTCGTGCCCGGGGTCCCGGGGCAGGTCCGGTTTGCCGTGCGCAACGACAGCGGCGTGCCCGCCGCCGTTCGTTTCAACGTGGCCGGGCTCAACCCCGAATGGACCGATATACCCGAGGTGCCCGAGCCGCTGGCCCCGGGGGACACGCGGCAGCTCTGCTTCACCCTGACGCTCCCTGCCGGCTACCCACCGAGCGAACTGCGGGCGGCGCTTCACGCCCGGGCGTCGACGCCCGGCACACTAGTCCCGCTCGCTCGGCCCGTCTCGGCCGACGTCGTGCTCCGTGTGGCCGAAACCGGGCTCGTCGAAGCGACCATGCCCGACGAGGTGTTCGGCGCTTTCCACGGGCGGTTCCAGGTATTGGTCCGCAACCGTGGGCGGGAGCCGCAAGTAGTCGAGTTGTCGGGGTCGAGCCCGGTGGGCCGGGTCGGGTGGTCCACCAGGCGGGTCCGGCTGGAGCCCGGCGGTCAGGCCAGGGTACGAGCCGAGGTCGGGTCCAAACGTGCTCTTACGGGACCGGTCCGGCGGGTGCCCTTCGTCGTCAAGGTGAAAGGCCGGGGTGCGCCTGTAAGCCTCGGTGGGACCTTTGTGCAAAGGCCGTGGCTGTCGACGTTGTGGTTGAAGGCGGCGGCGATCCTCACGACCCTGGCGTTTTTCGCTGCGTTGGGGACGTTAATCGTGGTCAAGCTCACCAGTACCTACGCGCCGAACCCGACCGCCGTCCCCACTTTGAAGGTGCCAGGCAAGCCGAAAGTCCCCAAGCCGTCTGTGTCTGTACCGCGAAAGACTGTGCCTCGAAAGACAACTACGACCGGGAGCGGCAGTGCGTCCAACACACCGCCGCCCAAGACCTCTGGCGTCTCGGGCCAAACGGGCAGCACGACATCCGCCGGCGGCAGCGGAGGAGGAAAGCCGGCAGCTACGGCGACTACATCGGCTACAGGCAAGTCAGCCCCAGGCACGTCAGCCGCAGGCACGTCAGCCCAGGCACCTCAGCCCCAGGCACCTCAGCCGCAGGCACGTCAGCCGCAGGCACGGCAGCCCCAGGCACGTCAGCCCCGAGTACGACCGCGAAGCCGGCGGCTACCACCACCACGACAAAGGCGCCCTCGTCGACGTCGCCCGCCGGCCAGGACGTGGCCATAAGCGGACAGGTCACGGCGGCCAACCCGACCGGGGTGAACGTGAGCGTCGTGCCCGCTTCCCTCGTGAACGCGACGAACAACGTCACCGTGGCGGGGACGAACTCGGCCAACTCGGGCCCGGTCGGCAAGCTCCAGGGCAGCCCTAGTGACCCGCCCGGGGACCCGCCGGGACCGGCGAGGCCCGGCCTGGCCGGCGGCGGGGCGCCGTTGGGCTCGTCCTTTTCGACCACGACCATCGGGAGCGGGTTCTTCACCTTCCCGGCCCAGTTCGCTTCGCCGGGCAATTACCTGGTCACGTTCTCCAAGCCGGGCTACGCGACACAGAAGTTCGTAGTCGCCGCCACCGGGGCACCGGTAAACCTGAACGTGACTTTGACGCCCGGGCCAGGCAGTATCTCCGGCCTGGTTATCGGCCCTCACGGGCCACTCGGCGCAGCGACGGTCACGGTGACTGACGGGACCATGACCTGCAGTGCTCGTACCCCTACTGAGGGCTCGGTGGGCAAATGGTCGATCTCCGGCCTGACTACTCCTGACACCTATCTCGTAACGGCGACGGCGCCGGGGTATGGGGCGTCGACGACATTGGTGAACCTGGCGGCAGGCAAGACCTCGAGTGGCGTCGACCTCACCGTCAAGGCGGGCGTGGCGTCGATCGTGGGCACGGTGGGTTCCCCGAGGGGCCCGGTAGGGGGCATAAACGTAACCGCCACAGACGGTACGGTCACCCAGTCGGTGACCACCCTCACGGGCGGGCGCGACGTCGGCCGGGGGATCGTCGGTACCTACGTCATACCGAACCTATCAGTACAGGGGCCGTGGACAGTCACGGCATCAGGCTCAGGGTGGATCTCGCAGACTCGAGCGCGTTTCGCTCTCGAAGCCCGCCGTAGCCAAAGTGGGCAAGGTCACGGCCAATTTCCAGCTTTCGGCTACCACTGCGACCGTCATGGGCACCGTGGTGAGCCCCGGCGACGGCCTCGGAGGTGTGGGCGTGGTCATGACGGGACAGCTGGGCACTTACAAAGCCCTTACGGCCACTTCCCCGAATTCAGGCTCGTTTGCTCTCGCTAATGTCCTTCCCGGCCATTACGTCTTGCTGTTCTCATTGTTCGGCTACCGCAGCGAGTCTGTCGAAGTCAACTTGAGGGCCGGCCAAATCCTGATGGTCCCGACCGTGAAAATGCCGGGCATAAACCCCTCGAGCGAGAAAAAGGCCGAAATAACCGGCAACGTGGTCAACCTCTCGACGGGCAACGCAGTGACCGAGGGCAATGTGGAGGTGGACGGGAAACGGGCCCTGTCCGTTTCCCTCGGCAACAACGGCTCTTATATCGTGACCGGCCTCGGCGCAGGCGTGCACCGCGTGACCGTTACCGCCCATGGCTACGAACCGGCCAGCGTCGTGGTTGACGTGGCTATGGACGCAACGGCGGTCGCCCCCCTTGTACTGCTGGCGCCCCTGGTCGCTGTTTCCGGCGTCATTACAAGCAACGACGGCGGCACGGTAGCCGGCGCGTTCGTTAGTTTGTCGCCCCGGCTGAGCACGGAACGTTGTGGCACGGCGTCCAACCCGAGTGCAGCTCCGACTGCTCTTGCACCGGGCCCCGGCGGGAAGGGTTTAGGTTGCCGGGCCGACGCCAACGGCGACTACCGGGTCGTGGGGCTGTCGCACGGCACTTACAACGTCAGCGTGCAGAGCCCGCACGCCGCGAGTACGCCCAACCCGGCGGCTATGTGCGGGCCGGGGCAGGTGGCGCCGTGCGGCTATTACGACAGCTGGATACCGACCGGCGGGAGCGTCACCATCCTGGAGGGCCAAAACCAGCTCCGCAATTTTTCGATGGATATGGACGGGCGCCTCCAGGTTGACGCCGAGACGCCCGGTCTCGGCGGCATCATGGGCCAGGTCCAGGTAGGCATCACGGTGACTGGCCCGTTCGCCGCCCCATTGAGCAGCCCGGTGCCGTCCACCACGGCACCCACGGGGACGACCATCGGGTCGACGACCACCAACCCGGCGGCGACGACCTCATCGACCCTGAGCTCCGCTGGCTCGACCACGACCGGCTCCGCCGACCACCGGGTCCACGACGACCGGTTCGACGACCACTGGTTCGACGACGACTGGTTCGACGACGACTGGTTCGACGACGACTGTCGGCTCGACCACTAGCAGCTCGTCCACCACCAGCTCGAGTACCACCAGTTCGTCTACGACGAGCTCGTCAACGACGAGTTCCAGCACGACCAGCTCGTCCACCACCACCTCGAGTACGACGACTTCCAGCACGACCTCGTCGAGCACGACCAGCACCAGCACGCCCCCCTCGAGTACCACCAGTTCCAGTACCACCGAGTCGTCGAGCCCCACTTCGTCGGCGACTTCTCTGCCAACGTCGACCACAGGCACGCTGGCCGGCGACAGGTTGCCAGCAACAGCGGCAACTTCTGGCTGCCCGGCTACGGGCCAGGTCAGCGAGACGCTCACCGCCACCAGCGGGCCAGTGGTTTTCCAGGGTCTGCCCTCCGGCGTCTACGACGTCTGCTTCGGGGCCGCTAGCAACAGCAGCGGAGCACCCATCGCCACCTCACCGAACCCGGCCCTATCGGAGGTAAGTGTCAACTCGACGGGAAGCTACTCGGCCGTCATGCTGCCTACAGGCATCACGATCAGCGGCTCTCTCATTTACCAGGTCGACGGCAAAGTCTTGCCCGTCGGTTGCCAGGCGGCGGCGGGGGCGGCGTGCTCCCCGGGCAGCGTAACGGCGACGTGGCAGTACTACGACCGCACGGCTAATCCGCCCACGCTGCTCAGTGGCACTTTCACGACGCCGATCGACGCCAACGGTTTCTTCCAGTTTTCGAACGTCCCTGCGGGCCAGCAGGTGGCCTCACCCACGGTGAACCTGCAGATCACAGCGGGCGGGTTTACCGGCTTGACCGAGAACAACGTCCCCGTCCCGACTTGTTCTGCGTCCGGGGCAGCGACGACCGCTCAGGGAAGCGGTCCCGCGGCCCCGTGCGTGCCCGGGTATTTCCCCAACCTCACGCTCACAGCTCTGGCCTCGGCCGTGACCGGATCAGTAGTGCTCCACACCGGGGCCACCACCACTGACACGGCGGCAGCCGACCTCAGTGCGGTTACCGTGGCCGTCGAAGGAGCCAACGGCGCCAGCACCAACGTAACTGCGTCGGTCAACGGTAGCGGCCAGATCGTGTGGCACGACCCGGCGGCGCAGCAGCCCGGGTGGGCCGAACCAGGCAGTTACCAATTGTCCTTCTCGGCGGCAGGCTACGCCTCCCCGCCACCCGTCCAGGTCACAGTGCCGATAAATACCTCCTGTACGGTGCAGCCCTGCGCCGCGGTCAACATCGGGACAATTGACTTTTTCGAACAACCGAGCGTCACCGTGGTGGCGGTGAACAGCACCGGCACGGCGGTCAATGGGGCCACATTTGTGCTGTACGACCCGGCCACGTCGCCGCCCACGATGGTGTCGACGCAACAAGCGCCGGCGGGGGCCAACTCGGTCACATTTACCGGCCTTAGCCTCCACTCCCAGTCGAGCTACAACTATCAGCTCGACGTCTACCTCAATTGCGAAGGCGTCATCGTGGCACCGTTCAAGGTGTCCTACGGCCAGGTCACCGACACCGTGACGCTGCAGAGTACGAGCTGCGTCCAGGGCACCGTGAGCGGCGTGGTGGAGGATCTGGGCAATGCGGCGGCGACGCCCGGCGCCACTGGCAACCTCGTCTCACCCCTGGCCGGTGTGACCGTAAGCGCCGGCAACGGGCTGAGCGCGGTGACCACGTCTAACGGCTCTTTCGCCATCTTTGGTAACCCGACTGCGGCCACGCTGGGCGTGCCCCCGGGCATTTATACGCTCTCGGTTTCGTCGGTGAGCGGCTATGGGCCGGCCACGTTTTGGGACTCGACGCTCACCACTTCGGTGGCCAACCCGGTCACAGTAAACAGCGGGGCGCAGACGACGATCGGGATAGCTCTGGTCGCCACAGACATTACGGTTTCCGGGCAGGTCACAGACCAGGCCACCGGGTTAGCCATACCGGGCGCAACGGTGTTTTTCCAGGGCTCGTTGCCCACCAGCCCGGCCACGCCTGGCGCTTGTAACCCCAACGGCACGCCACCCACCCAACCGTCGAAAATTGCCCCGATTACGACGGGGAGCAACGGTCAGTTCACGGTCTGTCTCCCGCCAGGTTCCTGGGCGGCAACGATTAACGAGACCAACTTTGCCCAGCAAAAAGTGGCGTTTATGCTCGACATTGGCGCTGGCACCAAGACACTAGACGTGCAGATGACCGAGAGCCTCAACACAGTTTCTGGCCTTGTATCGGAGGTTATTGGCCTGTACGGCCCGGCGCCGCTAAGCGCTTTGACGGCGGCCGACATCACCGTTGCCGACGACGGCCCCAATTATTGCGGGAACGCCGGCCAGTCGACGTGCCCTATCCCGGACACCGGGCTCGTCATCACGGCCCCGGGCAATGGCCAGTACTCGGTCACCGGCAGCGGGACAAGCAGCACCTTCTTCCAACCGGGTGAAAACTACAGCATCACGTTTAAAGTCCCCGGTTTCCAGTCATTTTCGCAGAACGTGGAGTTTGCTCAGGAGGCCGGTTTCGTTTACATACTGAGCCCCACGCTCGATGCCGACACGGCTACCGTCGTCGTGGACGTCGTCACGAGCGCCAGCGGGTCCCCCATTGTTGGCGCCAGCGTTTCCCTGACGCCTCCCGGGCAGGAGAGCACACCGGTGCCTTGTCCTACCGGGGTGGCCCAGACCCTGTATTGCAGCAGCGGGGAAGCCCAGGGAGCCATGACGACGGGTAACGGCGGGGAAGCCACGTTCCAGAACGTCCCTCTGGGCGATTACCAGGTCGACGTCAACGGGTCGGCGGTGGCGGCGAGCACGGCGTCTACGAACTTCTGCGACGACCTCGCCAGCGCAGCCATATCAGGGTGCGTGGCCGTCACTAGCCAGGGCCAGCCCGTAAATGCGGGCACGATCCGGCTTCACCAGGCCACGACGATCGTCATTACCGGGGAACTGGAAAGCGGGGCGGGGACGGCGCCACCCACGTTCTCCCCGACGACGAACATACTGGTCAATTTCTTCAGCGGCACGACCGCTACGGGCACGCCGTTGGACACGGGCCGGACGGGCAGCGATGGCACCATAACCGAAAACGTCAACCAGGCAGGCAACTACACCGCGCAACTAATTTTCCCCGGCTGGCAGACCACGCTCGATCCGATCACGGTCCTCGCCAGCCAACCGACGGTCAACTCGGTAGCGAACATGCCCGTCACGGCCTGGTATGTATCGGCCAACGGGGCGGCCAACTACCCATCCCCGCAGTGGGCGCTCTCGTTGTATTTCTGCGCTGTCGGTAACCCGGCGCCAGCCAACCCCCCGCCGTGTGATGCCCAAACGCGCGGGGCGCTACAAATCACGAGCCCGAACGGACCTAATGGCACATTCGCGGTCGACGCCGTCGATACGCCGAACTTCCCAAGTCCCACCGTCAATGTTCTCCTCCCCACAGGGAACGGGAACCCGTTTGGGGCGTACGTGGCGGAGGCGTGCGAGCACGCGCTGGGGACCGTCTGTTCGCCGTCGGAAATGGTGACGGTCGACGGCAACGGCGACCCGCCCAGCACCTCCGCCGACCCCACATTGCTCGACCTTCCACAGCCCGCCCCGCAGGTGCCGCCGGCGCCCACCGGGTTCGGTGCCAACACTGCCACCGGCTCCAATTCGGTCACCCTGTCATGGAGTGCCTCGAACACGGCTACGGGCTACGAAGTGTTCGACGGGACGAGCCCCGGCGGTGAATCGAACACCCCTGCGTGCACGACCACGACCGCGCTGACCTGCACGCTGAGCCTCACGACCGGCACGGTGTACTACTTAGAGGTTGAAGCCAGCAACGTGGCCGGGTTTTCAGCCCCGTCGACCGAAGTGCGCAAGGTCGCGGGCGTCAACCCACCAGCGACGCCTACCGGCTTCAACGCCACCACCGTTACCGGGTCGGGCGCGGTCACGCTGTCATGGAGCGCGTCGACCACGGCCACGGGCTACGAAGTCTTCGACGGGACGAGCCCGGGGGGCGAATCCGGTACTGCTGCATGCACGAGCACCACCACGCAGACCTGCACAGCCGACGGCCTCACGACCGGCACCGTCTACTACTTCGAGGTCGAGGCGACCAACATCGCCGGGGCCTCCGCGGCGTCCGCCGAAGTACGCGAGGTGGCCGGAGTGAACCCGCCGGTGGCACCTACGGGGCTTACAGCGACGGCCACTACGGTGGGTTCGGGACCGGGGTCGGACACTGTCACCCTCTCCTGGAACGCTTCGGCCGGGGCCACGGAGTACGACGTCTTCGAGGGGACCAGCTCGGGCGGAGAAACCAACACTCCGGCGTGCCCGCCGGCCGGCACACCCGGGTGCACAGTCACGGGACTTAGCACCGGCACCGCCTACTATTTCGACGTCGAGGCGTCGAACATCGCCGGCGTGTCGGGCGCCTCCAATGAGGTCCGGACAACTCCGGGGGTGACCGTTCCGCTGGCGCCTACAGGCCTTACCGTGACCGCCACCACCATCAACTCGCTCACGCTGACCTGGAACGCATCCACGGGAGCCACTGAGTACAACGTGTTCATGGGGACCAACCCGGGCGGTGAGTCGACGAACCCGGTAAGCACCGTGCCAGGAGAGCTCGTCGTTATCAACGGGCTCACCGCCGGGACGACCTACTACTTTGTGGTCGACGCGGAGAACATAGCGGGTACATCGGGCCTGTCCAATGAAACAACCGGTACCCCGGCCAACGCCACCACTTCGGCGTTCGTCGTCCTCCGGCCTGGGCCGCCCCCGCCACCCGTCCTGCTCGCAGACGCTATGAGGCCGGCGGCGAGGGCACGCGGCCCCGGAACTTGACCCGGGGCATGAACAGTCCGGTGGGCCCACCGCCACTAAGTTTGGTGGCTGTCCCAGGAGGCTAGCCCTGCCCCGGTGCGCGACAGCGGCGGATCCGTGGTTCAGGGCAGGAAGGTGGTGGCACGGCCATGCAGACCCATCGCGGCGGAGTGGTGGCCATGGTGTTGACCTTGGCCCTCGTCGCGATGGGCGGGCCGGGTCTGGCGGGGGTGTGGGCCACCGCGCCGGCCAGCGCGCAAGCCGGCCCGTGGGCGGTGGCGCCCAGCCCGAGCCCTGCCGGCCTGATGGCCAACCAGCTGAATGCGGTTTCATGTCCCTCCACGGGCGCCTGCACCGCCGTCGGCCTCAGCTCGACCCCCGTGGGGGCCACGGCCCTGATCGAGACGCTCGGGCCCGACGGATGGGCCCTGACGAGCGCACCCCAGGTGGCTGGGCCGCAAGTTAGCGGACCGTACAGCGACGACCTGGAGGGCGTCTCGTGCGCCTCGGCTTCCTCGTGCGTGGCGGTGGGCTACTACCAGGTCAAGGGCGGAAGCCAGCAGACGCTCGTCGAGACCCTGGCCAACGGGATCTGGTCGGTGACGACGAGCCCGAACCGCGGCTCGGGCGACAACCAGCTCGCCAGCGTTTCGTGCCCGCAGCCGAGCGCCTGCGTGGCCGTTGGTACATACCAGAGTGGCGGCACCACCCGGACGTTGGCAGAGGAGTTGTTCGGCGGCTCGTGGGTCCTGACAACTAGCCCCAACAGCGGCTCAGGCAGCAACGTCCTCAGCGACGTTTCGTGCCCCGCCGTGGGTGCGTGTACCGCGGTGGGCTACTTCGACAACGGGACCGTTGACCGGGCTTTGGCCGAGACCCTGTCCGCCAGCGTCTGGGCCGTAACGCCGGTGCAAGACCAGGGCACAGGACTGAATGAACTAAACGGTATTTCGTGCCCGGCGACCGGTTCGTGCGTGAGCGTGGGGACGTACCGCACGGCAGCCGGCGTCAACCAGGACCTTATCGAGACCCTGGCTGCGGGCACCTGGAGCGTCCACCACCCGAGCCCCGACGCCAACGGCGCCAACAACGAGCTAACCGCGGTGTCGTGCACGGCCTTGACGTCGTGCATGTCCGTCGGCCACTACAACAGCAAGGGCGTGGCCCAATCTCTGGCCATCGAACTGGCCCACGGCACCTGGACGGTGGTCCAGAGCCCGGACAAGGGCACGAGCACCAACCAGCTGGTGGGCGTGTCCTGCCTGGCTGGTGCCGCCCTCGAGTGTGAGGGGGTCGGCTATTACAACGACCTCATAAGCGGTTTCGCCGACGTGGCCGCCCAGGCGCTGGCCGAGACGTGGTCTGGGGGGAGCTGGTCCCTGGTGCCGGCGGCCGACGCCATGGTTTCAGATGTGTCGGCTAACGGTGTCAGCTGTTCTGCGGCGGGTCCGTGTGTGGCGGTAGGCAGCTATGTGAACGCTTCCGGCATTCGCGAGGTGTTCATCGAGGATCTGGCCAACGGGACCTGGTCGATGGTCCCGGGCCAGGCCCAGCCCCACGACGAACAGCCTTGGTGGCGTGTCGTGCCCGTCGGCGACGTCCTGTATGGCCGTCGGGTCCTATGCCACCGCCAAGACGGGTCAGGCGCTGATCGAGAAGCTCTCCGGGGGGACGTGGGCGGTTACTCCCAGTCCCGACCAGGGCACCGGCTACAACCAGTTGAACGGGGTTTCGTGCGCCGCGGTCGTCTCCTGCGTGGCCGTCGGGTACTACTCGGCGGCCGCCGGGACGCGGGTGCTGATCGAAACGCTGGCCAATGGTTCGTGGACTTTGACCCCGAGCCCGGCGTTGACTGCCAGTGCCAGTTATTTGGAGAGCGTTTCCTGTTCGTCGCCTACCACCTGCGTGGCGGTGGGTTACGACTACAACGGGACCGGCCGACGCACGCTGATCGAGACCCTGGCCAACGGAGCATGGACCGTCGCCAGTAGCCCCAACGCCGGCCCCGGGGACAACCTGCTCGACGCCGTCTCGTGCTCGTCGCCGGCAAACTGCGTCGCGGTGGGGTACTACGCGTCCGGCAAGGCTCATCTAGGCCTGGTTGAGGCGCTGGGGGCCGGCGGCTGGGCGGTCTCCCAGATCCCACAGCCCAGCGTCACCGGCGACTACCCGAGCGGGGTCTCGTGTACGGCGTCCGGGGCGTGCGCATTGGTGGGCAATTACCTGAGCGGCGCTGGTGGAACGGTCGACCAAACGCTGGTCGAAACCGTCGGCATAGGTGGCTGGGCAGTAGTCCCGACCCCCAGTCCTGACACGGGGGGTGACTCCTTGGGTGCGGTTTCGTGCGTCGCTCTGGCCAACTGCGTGGCCGTGGGGCACTTCGTTGCCGGAGCGTCTCAGGGTTCCCTGGCTGAGTCGGCCCGACCCCGGTTGGGGTGGCGGAGACGACAACCAGGCTCTCGTCGGCGCCGAACCCGTCGAAAGTGGGCCAGCGCGTGACCTATACCGCCACTGTTGCGCCGGCGCCGGCAGGGGGCACCGTGACCTTCGCTGACAACGGCGCCGTAATCGGGGGCTGTCGTGCCGTCGCAGTCGGGGCCGGCGGGAAGGCCACCTGCGCGACGACCTACAAAGTGGTAGGGGAGAACCTCGTCCAGGCGGCTTTCTCCGGGCGCCCTGGGTTCACGGCGTCAACGTCGGTCCTGTACAGCCAACTGGTGACCAAGCCGGCCGTGGTGGCGCAAGGTTATTGGCTGGCCACCAAGACCGGTGGCGTGTTTGCGGCGGGAGCGGCCAAGGCCCTTGGCGGGATCAATACAACCGCAGCCAACCCGGTGGTCGGCATCAGCGCCTCGCCCCGGCGCCGCGGTTATTGGGTAGTTATGGCCAACGGCACGGTGGCTGCTTTCGGGGGGGCCACGTGGCACGGGGACCTGCCTAAAGCAGGCGTGAAGGTGTCTGATATCGTCGCTATCGCCCCAACTGTCAGCGGTGCCGGGTATTGGCTCGTGGGGCGGGACGGCGGCCTTTTTGCTTTCGGCAACGCCGCTTTTCATGGCTCGGTGCCAGCGGTGAACAAACGCGTCGCCGATATCGTGGGTATGGTGGCGTCGCCCGACGGGCGCGGCTATCTGTTGGTGGGTTCGGACGGTGGCGTGTTCGCTTTCGGCGCCAGCCATTTCTACGGGTCGCTGCCATCAGTACACGTGCACGTAAGTGATGTGAGGGCCATACTGCCGTCGTCGAGCGGCACCGGGTACGTCCTGGTTGGTTCCGATGGCGGTGCGTTCCTGTTCGGCAGCGGGGTCGGCTTCCATGGGTCGCTGCCGGGCAAGGGGGCTCATGTCAGCGACATTGTCGGCTTGGCCCTAACGGCGGATGACGGTGGTTATTTCATGGCCGGGGCGAACGGCTCCGTCTTCGGTTTTGGTAATGCCAAGGCGCAACCCGCCCCGGCTGGCCTCACCGCCCACCTGCCCGTGGTGGCCATTGCCGGTTTGAGCTGACAACTCTGCCTATTTTTAGCGATGAGAATAAACGCGAAACTGGCCAGCTAATAAACGACGTAGGCGGCGACCAACCAGACGCCGAGGCATACGAGCACGAAGGCCAGCGCCACCGCGAACGGGAGCCAGTCTCTATGGGCCTTGTGCCGCCCGTTCCGCTTCGATATCGAGGGGCGCCGGTTCAAGCGCAACCACGGGAGGTGGTTTCGGTCGCAGCTCCGCCCCGCAACGGACGCAGAATTCCTGGGTAACCAGGTTGGGCTCGCTGCAAACGGGGCACATTATCTTTTGCAGGACGGCCCATCCTTCGGTGCCGGGCAAGCGGCGCAAACCGACGCGCTCGTTATTTCCCGTCGCTGGCGCGGCGAAGGCGGTCTGGTTGGCCCAGAAAAGAGGGTAGTCGCACGTGCTACAAAAACCGCCCGAGTCGCGCTCGACGTCGTCGAGATGGCTTACCGTGTTGCAGGTCGGGCAGACGACGTCGGTGGGCACTATCTCTCTCCTATCGGTCCGTCTCGTCTCTCTCTGTTACAGGGCCGGCTTCATTTCGTTGTCAGGCTGGTGGGCCTCTTCGTTACCGTTCAACGTACCGGCATCGGCGGCGGAGAGCAGCGGGACCGGGCCGACGTCCTCTTCGGGGAAAATCCGCCGATCGCCAATGAACAATTGAAGGTCGACGTTGGCCGGCACCTCGTCCCTCACCAGGTCGACGAGGCCGGGCTCAGACAACCAACCGGCACTCCCGACCCGGACGGTGACCTGCGCCGCCCGCCGCCCTATTTCCCCCTGCCGGAACACGCCGCCGGTGTCGCTGATTTCGACGGGCCCGCCGGTAAAGAGCTCCAGCAAGCCGGACAGCCCCTTTTTGGTACCGCGCCACCATTGCAGCCTGGACGCCTGTAGAACGAGGCGCCGCTGGTATACATCGTCGAGGGCCGGGTTGATCGGAGGGAGCGCTAGCCAACCAGCCAAGAAACGCACCATCGACGGCGGTGCCACCGCGGGGTCGAGAAGGTTTGCAAGATTATCTATACCGTCGAGGTAGGTCGCTGCCTGTTCCTGAAATATAGAAACGAAGCGGTAAAAGAAATTGTCGTCGAGCATCCCGACCGGTAATTGGCCCACCAGCCAGTCGGGTCGCCGGCCCGGCGGTGGGGGTGCCCCTGGGCCGGGAGCCAATACGACCATTTTGGAAGGTTCAGAAGTCGCCGGCGCGTGAGCCCCGTCTCCCTCGGGCGCACCCCCATTCTGGCTCATTTGCGGTACCAGATCATTTGCGGTACCAGATCATTTGCGGTACCAGATCATTTGGCCCGAATCGGTAGCCAGCTCATTTTACGACCACTACGCTGTGGCTCGGCGAGGCGGTGCGGCGCTCTCCGTTGCCATTTTCGCCCAACACTGGAAGGGGTTGGGGGGCCGAGAGGAAAAGCGAACGCTCGTCGAGTCGCACTACCTCCTTGGCTGGCCCGTATCGCTTGCCCGTACGGAGATCGCATTCGAACAAGAGGACCTCGTCGACCCTGTCAACTCCGTCGACCTGCTGCAGAAGCTGGGCTATGGGAGCGGCGTTCAAGTCGCTGTCCCACAGCCATCCATCCCCGTCCGCCCCGCCGTAAAGAGGGTTGACCCACTCGTAGAGGAGCTGGAGAGCGTCAGAGCGGATTCGTGTCAGCGCGTCGTCGCTGGCCGTGGGCAAGGCGTGCAGGTGGGTGGCCACCGTCACGCCCTGGTAGTAGGGAGTCGAGATCTCAACGGTTATCCCAAGGAGGCGTCGAGGCTCGAGGTACTCGGCGATGTGGTTGACGAGGCCATCAGTGAGGGCGAAATCGTCGATGGTCTGGCTCTCTGGTTCTCGCCGGACCTTGGGGACTATGAGGAGGCGGACCGGTCCTCCGGGCGCGCTCGGCCGAGGCAGCGCGCCCGTGCCACTTCGGCAGACGCTTCCGTGGCCAAGCGTTCGAAGTCGTGAGGGGTCACTGCTCGTTGGCGAGTCCGGAGGCTGAAGGGGCCTCGCTTCTTGGCCTCATTGACCGTCTCGGCGTCCGCCCCTCCCTTGGCCGGGGCGATATTGGTCACGCTGTCGATGAACGCCACTGTGGAACGCAAACTGGTCAACATGCCCGCCCCCACATTGCCCCCGGCCCCTCCACCATGGCGATAGGCGCGGATGATTATCTCGGCCCCGACAGGTGGCACCGCTCCATGCTGGTGCCAGCTCCCATCGGCGTACCTCACCGTGGGGCCGAAGTGGACCGTCCCTTCGCTGCCATCGAGCACGTAGTGCAGGTCTTCCGGTGACGAGCTGGTGAAATCGTCCACTTCTACCCAGTTTTGGACGACGTGCCCGGGCAAAACTTGAATGTTTTCGGCGTCCTGGCGGGCCAGCAGGGGCGGGTGGCGGAGAACAAAAGACTGTCCGGCCAAGCCATTCGATCGCCCGAGGCTTTCGGGGCCGTACCTGACCGAATGTTCCGCCACGGTGGTCCCGCCCAGGGCGTCCACCGAGATGGTCCGTATTTCCGGCGAAGCCTGGTAGTTCGGGGCGCCGGGCGGGGTCTGGATCATCACCACCCTGAACCAGTAGGCCCGGGTACCGCCCAGAGCCAAAGCCTCGTGGACGGGCGGGAACAAAAGGACGACCTCTCCATCCCGATTGAGCCCTCCGGTGGTATCTGAGTATTTCAGGACGGTGACCCACGCTTCACCTGACCACGCCTCGACCGTGAGCGGAGGGGTCTGGGGGTGGATCCCGATACCTGCGGGACCGGTGGCGGTGACCCTGAAACGCAGCACACTGCCGGCGAGGCTGCCGGCAAACCCGAGGTAGAACGCGTCGCCGGGCAAAGGACGAGGCTCGGAGGTGAAACAGTGCATGGAGGCACCGGCGAACCGCAGGTCCTCCCAGGCATCGACGAGCGCGTCGGTTCCCGCTCCGCCGCGCCCGGTCTTGGCCGCGATCAGCTTGGGCGGCGCGATTACGAGATCCTCCACGGTCTCGAACACGACGGGTGACCCCGCCCCCGGGGCGCCCACCTGAGTGCCGGCTTTAACCGTGACCGGCTCGTCGAGGACGGTCGATAGCCAAAATGTGAGGTCCGCCTGGGCCGCGGTGGGGGGGAAGGGAGCGATGCCCATGAGCTCGAGGAACTTGGTGTAGAAGCGGTCGGGTACCTGATTGAGGCGGTACAGGAGCGTCTCGCTCATCCACGCGAACAGCTCGATCAGGGCTACACCCGGGTCCGAGAGGTTGTGATTGGTCCACTCCGGGCAGTACTTGGGGATCAGGAGCTTCGTCTCGTCGACGATGTCCTGGAACCGCCGATCGTCGAGGTTGGGGGCCTGAAGCGACAAAGTTAATGTTCCTCTCGCGGTATTACGTAAAACGGGTACACCAGGTTGCGGCGGTCGTTGGTGGCTCTGACCTTGTAAGTGATCTCTATGTTCACAAGGTATGCGTCCCGGCTGTCGGGTACACACTCGATACCGAGCACGTCGACGCGCGGCTCCCATTGCGCGATGGCCTCCCCGGCCGCCTCGGCCATCTGGCCGAGGGTATTGAAATTGACCGGTTCGAAAAGGAGATCCCAAATGCGGCACCCGAACTGAGGCCGCATAAGACGCTCGCCACGGGCGGTGGAGAGTATGACTCGCATCGAGGCGTCGAGATCCTCCGGTCCTCGGGTCATCCGTATGCCGCCATCCGTGTTGACGCCCATAGGAAAGGAGAAGCCGCGCCCGACGAAGGAGGGGACCTCCGGCACTGGCGCCCTGCCGCGCGCCCGTGCCAGCGGCCCGTTAGCCGGAACCTGCACATCGCGCTTGGCCTGCAGCGCTTGCAGGCGGGTGGAGGGCGCAGGGACGAGGGCCGTCTCACCAGCCTGCCCGTTATTGCCTACGCCCTCACCTCGCCGGCCGTTCCCTGACTGGGGCTGGTTACCCCCGTTGTCGGGCGGTTGATTGCCGGGTGGCTGGTTGTCCGGTGGTTGAGGCATGCGCAGCCGTCCCTCAGTTGATCTGCACAATAGCGCCCTTGAGGGCGGCCGATCCTTCACCTTCCAGCTGCAACACTGCGCCCTTGAGACTGGCCTGGCTTTGGCCTTGCATCTGCAACTGTGAATCGGCGGAGACACTAATTTGCAGGCCCGAAAGCTTGAGGCTTTGGTCGGCCTGTATCGTAACGTTCGCCCCTTTTATGGTCACATCTCCGGTGTTGGAGAAGGCGACCTGGGTGTTGCCGGCTTTGATCGTCAGCGGTTGGCCCGAGGGGATTTCCAGGTTCGTGGCTTCCTTATTGATCTTTAGCGTGTGCTGCTGGCCGGCCAGCTGCACCATGAAGTACTGGTCCGCCGGCTGGTCGCCATCTGACATCTCCCATACGTGCCCGAGCCGTGAAGTAAACCGGCGAGACGAAACCTTGCCATCTTTCACTGTCCAGTCCGGGATAGTTGACTTGTTGCCGAAAAGACCCCCGAGGATTATGGGTTGGCGTGGGTCGCCGTGTTCGAACGCCACGAGCACCTCATCGCCGACCTCCGGGATCATCACGCTCCCGCGGCTGCTGCCACCGCCAGGTGTCAGCAACCGGCCCCAAGCGCTCTCCTGGGTGGTGTCGAGGCCGGGGAAACGAACCTTCACCCGCCCCATCTGGTTTGGGTCGTTGATGTTGGTGACCTCGCCGACCACCAGTCCCGGGTGGTGCGTCGCCGGCCCCTGCAGCGGCCCATAACGCCCGTTCCCACCGGAGCTGGAAGAGGGCACGCGCCCGCCTGACCAGAACCGGGTCAAAAAGCCCCGCCGAGGCCGGTATGTGTGCTCGACCCTGGTGACGGGGTACGAGCCCGAAAGAGGGCCGGCGTCGGAGATGCTCACAGACGTGCCCAGCTTGAGGTTGGGGTCGACGTCCGTTGTCCCCGAAGCCCGCACCGAGCTGGCCACCGCCCAATCGATAAGCGCCTGGCTCAACTGCGTCACCTCCTCCTGCGTGCTGCCCGCCAGCCCGGCCGTTATAAGCGTTGCCTGCCCGAAGGCGCTGTCGGGCTCGGCCACGGTGGTGGCGAGGTCAGAGCTGGCCGTGAGCGTGGCGCTGCTGGCTGTGCCGGTAAGGGTTTGTTGGGCGTCGCGGTCCCACCCGTAGACCGAAACGGTGCCGGGCGCGTGGCCCGACGCGTAGACCGAGAAGTTGCGCAGCGCGTCGCCCAGCGTGAGCTCGACGGTCGTGCCTGACGCCGGCTTCTTGAAGTTGAAGGTGCTACCGTCCACCCACCAATCGAACCCGCTCCGGCTGGCCATCTCGTTCAGGAACTCGAGGTCCGAGCTGACCTGTAGCAAATAGTCAAACGTCGGCTGCGAGCTGTCCGTAGAAGCCGAGAGACCGGCGGCGCTGACCAGAGAAGAAACCACGTCCGAGTACGCCATGGTCAAGTAGGTCTTTACACGCGAACCACGGCCCAGACGATGGCTCTTGTCCAGGGCGATTACCACCAGCTCGGGCTGCTCACCCTCGCGCTGCTCCACGCCCAGCGCGGTCACCTCTGCTTCGATGAGCGTGCCCGTCCCGGGCACCCCGACGGTCACGCTGGTCCCGAGGCTCATGGTGCCCGACTGAGCCAGCGTGTAACCCGGGTCAGTGAACCGCATAGTTACCTGCCCGGTCGTGCGCAGTTCCAGCTCTACTTTGCACTCGAGCAAGTCGTCCTGCCACGACGTAGCCAGCAATTGCCCGTTGACGGTGATCGTAGGGGCGAGAGTTATGGGGGACATAGGATTGGACCGGGCCGCGCTGTCAGGTCAGCTCAGGTATGGCCAGGATTCGTCCCGGCCTAAGCGCCATCGGGTCCTCAATCCCGTTTAGGTCAGCTATGGGCCGCCAGTTGGTGGGGTTGCCGTAGTACGTGGCGGCAATGCGGTCCAACGTTTCGCCTGGCTGCACCCGGTGGGCTCGGTGCGGGTGGGGCGTGCCAGAGGTCGGGTTTTGCGGGCCGAAGACTTTTCCATCTTCGTACTGGGTCAGGGTGAGGTCGACGTCGGCTCGGAGGGGTACGCCCTGGTTGGAAAAGTAGGTGAAGCTGACTGAAGCGGACGCCACCACGGCCTTGAACGAGTGCATGCTGCCCCAGTTGAACTGCACCCAGGGGGGCCTGGCGTTGTTTGTGTTCTCGTTGCTGCCAGGGAGCGATGTATCGATCTCCATGAGCGTCAGCAGTTGATCGGTGTAGTTGGTGACGGGCGAGCCATCGTCAGTGCTGTCCAAGAACAACCGTAAGGTCATCGAGCCCGAGTTGGCCCCCGAGTAGTTCAACGTCGGCACGCCTTTGCCGGGCATGTCCGGCGCCTGCCACGAGTTGCTCCGGCTGAAACTGAGCTCGGTGGGGTTGAAAAGGCAGGGTATGTTGTCGCCTTTTTCAGTGGTCAAGAATGCCTTTTGGGAGTTTTGAGCCATCAGAAAACCTCCGGGTGCAAGAAGAGGCCTCTTCTCTCGAGGTCAGCTAGCCGGCGGTCGGCCAACACCTCGGAGAGCATGTCGAGCTGCTCGGATAATTGAGGTCCACGGGGCTGTTCTACGAGTGCTTGGCCGGGGGTGGCGCTGTGCCCGGTAGTCCCAGGGTACCCGTCTTGGGAAAACTCGGTGCCCTGGCCCGCCCCCGGGCCGGCGGGAAGTGAAAGCGCACCTGGCGCCCCCTGGGTGGCCCGCCGTACCTCGTTCCGATTTGACGTGGCACGCATTGGGTTTTGGGCGAGCATCGGGTTCTGGGCTCCTTCGGCAGTCATGGCGAAACCGGTCATGGCGGCGGCTGAAATGTCGCGTGAGCGCGAGTTCGGGTACCTGGGTGAGCCGGCCGTGGAGCTGGCTACGCTTCGCCGCAACGCTTCGGCCTGAGATCCGACGGAGGCGCCGCCTCGTGGCTGGCCCCGGCCGGCCTCGTCCTTTGTGGCCGAGGCGGAGGCTTGGGTGGAGCCATGCCGGCGGCCCAGGGCGAAGGCGGCGGCAGGGATGGGAAGGACGGGCAGGCCGGCGGTCCCAACGGTGCTGCCGGCGGGGGCGCTGTTAGTGCCGGAGGTGGCGGTGCTGCCGGTTCCTGGGCTACCGGCTCCGGTTCCGTCGCTGCTGCTGGCGCCGGTTGCGGGACTCCTGGTGCCGGGCCTGCTGGTGCCGGGGCTGCTGGTGCCGGGGCTGCTGGTGCCGGGCCTGGTGGTGCCGGGCCTGGTGATGCCGGGCCTGCTGATGCCGGGGCTAATGGTGCCGGGGCTGCTGGTGCCGGGCCTGTTGATTCCTGGGCTGGTGGCGCCGCCGGTCTGCGCAATCGAGTACGCGGGTATGGCGCCGGCAAACCGCTGGGGACCGTTTCTGACGGTTTTTGCGTACAGACCGTCCCAGGCGCCGGGCGACTGTCCACTGACGGCCAAAGCACCGGGTGTGGGCGCCGGCCTGGCGGCGCTGATCATAGCGGTCGGTGGCTGTTGGCCGTGCAAGCCTGAACTGGGCCCTCGGGCGGCGAGCGTCGACACTTGCTGGGGTGGTAACCGCCGGCGGCGCGGAGACGCTTCGAAGACCCGCGATGCCGAACGGGAGGGCAACCGGGGCCTGCAGTCGACCCGGCGGTGACTGGAAGATCAAAGCGTTTCGTCCACTCGGTGTGAGGGTGGTGCCCAGACCTTTGTTAGTTCTCAAACCATCGCGGTCGTTGGGAGTTTGTTTCGGGTCGCTAGGGAGCGGGCCGGTCGCAGGCCCTCGACCGCCGGCGCCGAGCGAGCCGACTAGAGCGCTGGGGGTCAGTGGCAGATGGAAGGCCAGCGGGGCCAGCGGGCACAGCAGTGAACGACCTCGCCAGGGCGGAGCCAGACGCGGCCGCCGCCAGGCTTACAGAGGCGATCGCCGGCGGCGCAGCCAGAGCCCTGGTCGAACCCAGCGGGGGCTGGCGCCGGCTGACCAGGTCGCCTGGTTGGTCTAAGGCCCCGCCCGGCGAACGGCTGGGGGCTGGCGCGCGCCGAGCCCAATTCACAACGGGAATTGAGGCGAAGCCGACGGGCCGACCGCCGCGTTGGCACCCGGAAGGTATCCGGGGCGGCGCCCGCTGCTGCCTATGGGCTGGCGGCTCGGGCTACCTGGGGCTCCGTCCGAAACCCCGCCGATCTGTACCGGGCCGGGCGACACCGCTCTGGCCGACATCGGGCCAGACACCGCTCCGGCCGACATCGGGCCAGACGTCGCTCCGGTCGCTGATGCCGGCCGGCCGACACCGTGCCGGGCGACATGCGGCGGGACGACACCAGGCCGGGCGACGATAGCCCTAGGGCGCGTGTTCGACGGATCGGGTCTGTGGCGCGGCTGGCTCCAACTGCTGCGGATCGTCCCACCGGGTGGTGATAGGCCGGCCGGGGCGCAGCGCCCGCCCGACTTCGCATTGTTATACGACCACCACTTATGGGCGCGCTCGCCCCCGCAATTCGGGCCATAGCTGTTGTTCCGGCCTTCATCGTCATGGCTCTTTGCGCTCCGAGGCGAGCGTCGGTTGGTCCCCGGCCAGGGGCGGCAGAAAGGCCTCGTCCACCGGCGGAGTGAGGAAAGGGCGCCGCCGGCGCCGGCCACCGGGAAATAACCGGATATCGGGCCAGACCTGGCGTGGCTAGGGACGGCATTGGATGCTGGACCGCGTACCGTTGACTCGCCGGCACGCTGCGGAGGCTAGCAACGTGGGCTGTGCGCTACGAGAAGCGCCCGCTCCACCGCTGGAGCCCTGCCAAGCGGCTTCCGGTCATCCTCACTGCAGAGCTCACGGGCAAGCTGAGCAGTGCCGGTCGGGCTGAGGCCGGCGGCCTGAACGGTGCCGCGGGAGCAGGAGTACCGTCACCCTGAGGCGCACTTGTTGAATGGCTGTCACCGGTCCGGCCGAGTGCTACTCCGGACGACGGGCGGGAATTGCCTTGCTCGTAGGAGCGAACTAGCGGCGTGAGGGCGGTCTGCGGGTAACGGCCAGCCTCGCTCAGCGTGCGGCTGACCGAGATGCTGGTGGGCCGCACGGAACGAGCCGCTTGCACCGGGGAAATGAACGGCGGCACTGAGATCGTTGACCGTGATCGGATTGGAGTGCCGGCGGCGATCGACCCGAAGGTTTGGGCCGGCGGCGAGGGCGACGCAACTCGACGAGCAGCTTGCCGAAGGGGTACCGGTGCCCGGCGGGCCAATCGCCCGGTTGCGGCCAAGGTTGGCGGCGATGGCCTCATCGTTTTAGGCCGAGACGAGTGACGACGGACCGAGCCAGCCCCAAAGACGCCGGCGAAGGGCCGGTCCACTGTGCGGGGGCCGGAGATGGCGTCGTCGTGGGTGAAGACCGAGACGTGACGACGGACCGAGCCAGACCGAAAGACGCGGGCGAAGGGCCGGTCCACTGGCGGGGGATTCCGGAGATGGTGTCGTCGTCCTGGGTGAAGACCGAGACGTGGCGACGGACCGAGCCAACCGGGAAGACGAAGGCGATGGGGCGGCCCACTGGGCGGAAGCCGGTGACTGGCGACTGACCGGGGCCGAGGCCGGTCGCCGGCCGAGCTAGCGGGAGGGCTGGGGAAGAGGGGGGAACAAGGATGCCACCGATAATGGGGCCGGAAAAGCTAGTCGATGACACGCAAACTCGCTCTTTGGCTCAAGCCCGCGGTGGGCCTAGCGAGCATTCGGGCAATCGTGCCTGTCGCCGGGGAAGTTGGGGCGAGAGGAAAGGACTGCGGAGGCCGAGGTTGGTGCTGTGCGGTGCGACTTCCGCTCCGGGCGGACATGACCGACGGCGCGATACTTGCGACGTAGCTCGCCTGGCGGCTTTGCGCAGTGCTTTGGTACCCGCCGGCGGGCACGGCTCGGCCTCCGGTGCCCGCGCCGGACGTGACTGAAAATACCCCGGGTACAATCTGGGCTTTCGCTGAGGTTCTCCGGGCCAACGGTGTTATTGGACTGGCAAGTGCTGTCGGTTGGATCTCGGCAGAGCCTGTCGAAGTAGCCCGCTCCAGGCGAAAAAACGACGACCTCTGGAGGGCCGGCGACGCTGATGGCCATGAACGCCGTAGCCAGTGAACTCGCGAGGGGGGGCGTCGCTGACTTTGACGGAGATGCCGCGGGAGCCCTCAAGATTGCCGGCGACTGTCCGCTCGGGAATGCCGGCGCCGGCACGCGGGACAAGACCGACGATGGTATGTCGGGAAATGCCGGCGCCGGTACGCGTGGGAACGCAGCCCGCCGTACGTCTAGGTGGGTCCGCCGCGGCATGTACTGGTCGGCACGCGCTGGTACGTTCTCGTGGGCTGGCGTCCGTACGTCCCGGTCAACCGCCGGACGTATTCGGCGAAAAACTGGCTCGTGCTCTCTGAACTGCCGGCGTGGCCGGTGGTCCGAAGGTTGGCCGAACTATGGGCGCCGTTGTCGGCCGAGAAAGCGCGTGCGCCGGCGAGCCGGAAACAATTGGCCACGGTGCACCACGGATATTTGGTGACGTCCCTCGACCAACTGTTGCCGTTGTCGTTGTGGCCAGAATGGGTTGCGACACCCTGGAGATTCGTGGCGGGACCACGCTTATGGCGTGGGGCAAGGAGCGTGCTAAAGCGACTGGCCCGGACCCCGGCCGCGGCGCCCGGCCACCGCCTCGCATCAAAGGAGATCTCGTGGTCACAGCGCTCGGGCCGCTCGCGGGGGTCAGTGCCGGCGCCACCCATTTCGACGGATAGGCGGGGGGAAACGGGACGAACAAAGGTCGCACGCCGAGTGGTAGTTCTGATCGCCGAATCGTGTTGGCGCCGGGCGGAACTGCATTGGGCGGTGCGCCGCGGGGTTCCCGAGTTATGGCGGAGGGCTGGAATGAGGATGGCGGGTTCGCGAAAAGGCCTGAGTTATGGCGCCATATTCGATATTCCGGGCCTGACATAGGACGACCCTGAGGTCGCCAGGAGCCGGCGAGTGACCCAGCGGGCGACACGGTCCCGGCAGTCCCGGCAGTCCCGGCAGTCCTGGTGGTCCTGGTGGTGCGTGATGACGGCGCAAGGGGAGGTGGAGCAGATGCCGACGATGGTTGTGCGCTGGTGCGGCGGCCAAGTCTCAACAGCGACCCAGCGACGGGCGCGGACACTGGCCGAGATGGTCCCGCCGGCGCGACCCGAGCTAAACCGCCAGGATCTACTGAACGAGTAATTTGCCCCGTGGCCCAGGCCGGGGTCAGGCCTCGTGCTGCAGTGATCGTCTGGGCACGAGGTATGCCCGGCTGAAGTGGAGCGAGGGTGCGGGCCAGAAGAGGAGGTCGAGCTGTGCCGGCGATCGGGGTTCGCCCGGGCGCAGTGCCGGCGAGCGGGGTTCGGGCGGGTGCAGGGCCGGCGGGCGGAGTTCTGGCGGGCGGCGCAGTGCCGGCTGGCGCAGTTCGGGCGGGCGGAGTTCGGGCGGGCAATGTGCCGGCGGGCGCAGTGCCGGAGAGCGTAGTGCCGGAGAGCGTAGTGCCGGAGAGCGTAGTGCCGGAGAGCGTAGTGCGGGCGGGTGCAGGGCCGGCGGGCCGGTGGCGGGCCAGTTCGGGCGGGCAACGTGGTGGCGGGCGCAGTGCCGGTGGGGGTGGCGGGAGGACGCAGCGCCAGCGGGCAAAGGCCGGGCGTCCGAGCCTGCGGAGCCAATAAGTCTGGCCAACGTCGTTCGGCGGATATTCGGAGAGGTCGACGTTGCGTAGAGAGAGGGTAAGCCGGGAGTAGGGAGACTTACGGCTCCGGAACGCAAGGGTCGAGGGCGAAGAAGACCGGTGCCCGAAGGGGAACGCGTGCTGCCAGGGACGGTGCCGCGGCTTTCGCCGGCATCACCGAAGCGGGGCGTAGCCACGGCCCGGGCCAGGCCTCTTGGGGACGCCGAAGACGCGACCCGTCCAGGGGAAAGAGGGCGGACTAGGGACGGGCCAGGGAGCGAGAAGAGAGATAGACCGGAGCCGGGGGCGGCGATGGACGGCGCGACGGGCGCGGTCCCGGCGTGACCCAGGCGGCGCTCGGGACGAGCTGAACCGAAAACGGCTCGGCTGATGGCTGGTTTTGACCGACCAATAAAGGGAACGGGAGGCGAAGCTGCGGAGTGTCGGCCACGACCGCCAGGGCCAGCGACGTTTCGGGCCGCATGGCCAAACATGACGACCGGGAGGGACGGGGCCGCGGGTCGCAAGGGGATTGAGCGGCCGCTCGGGTTGGTGCCCGACTGCGGGGCGACGGGCAGGCTAGCAGCGCCGCGAGCGATCGCCGTCGTTAGCGGGACGTGGCTCTGAAAGGGAGAACCGTTGCCCGAGGCCCTTTGAACGAGATTGACCTGACCACCGCCCAGCGCGGCCATGGGCGGGATGAAGTTACGGGCTGGTGGAGGCTGGCCCGCGGCGGCGTTCCGGGGGCCGACCGTCAGGCGGTCACGGGGGCTCAGGAGTTGCCCTGCGCCGGTGACGTCGCGCGGGTTGGAAACGTACGCCGGCTGGCTGGCCATTCGCGGCACGGCGCCCGCCGGCCCGGTCTGGCGCCCCATGCGCGATTGGCTGGCACGCGACGTGGCCCGGGGCAGGCCCAGGGGCGGAGACTGGCGGCTAGTGCGCCGCGCCCCGCTCATGCGCTCCTGGATCTGCATAAAACCTCGGTTGCGGCGCTCGGCCGCGGACGGGGAGACGGTTAAATGGCGCCGCTCCTCGGCGATGGGGAGGTATTCCTCCGGAGGCCGGACGGGAAGACGTCCCGCCCCCGCCACCTGCCACGCCGAGCGTTGCCCGATAATCCGGCGAGCGGCTACGGAACGGCCTACGACGGCGTTGAAAACCTGGGTTTGGGCCGCCAGCGAACCGATGCCAAGCTTGAGCGGGCTACCGGGCGCGGTATGGCGATGCCGCCCCCAGCTCTTGAAATCAAACCGCTGGCGAGCTTCTGTCCCCAGGGGGTGTTGCGGCTCGGCTGACGAGACCCCCGCGGTGTCGTCTTGTTGGAGGCCTACCATGGCAGCCGGCCGCTATGTCCCGCTGAAGGTGTTGGAGACAAACCCGTGATGGGCGATCTCGAGCTCTTCCTGAAGGGCGTCGGTCGAACCGGAATTGAAGGTTGGGCCCCGCCAGCGCACCGGGAAGGCGCCCTGGAGATCCCAGGACCTTAGCCTGGTGCCGTCCGTGCCGATGGCGGTGATGGCCCCCGTGCTACGCGTGATCTTGTTGCCGGCGGCAGCAAACCCATCACCGGACGACTTCGACACCCACTGAAACAGGGCGTCACTGTTTGTCACCCCGGACTTCATCACAATGTGAGGCCAGCTGGACCGCCCGGGAAACTTGTGCACGAACCCATTTTCTCCGCCTTCTTCGTACTCTTTCACGGCGACCTGTAGCTCGAGGCCAGACACCTCCTGGAAAACGCCAATCTGGACGCCGTCCACCTCGAACAGGAACATCGGGCTGACGGGGATGATCCCGTTGAAATCGCTCGACTGCTGGCTCACTGTGCACGCGCCATTTCCCACGCCCGGGCGTTCAGCGAGGCCACCCCACGGACGAGGCGGGCCCGGTCGGCATGTTCAAGGTCTAAAAGCTCGTCCAGAGGCCAGTGCAGGTGGTACGCGAGAAAGACGATCTCTTGCCACAGCGCCTCTGTCGGGTACTGCATCATCTCGCGCTGCTCGGGACCTCCTCGATAGCCGCCCGCCGCCCCAACGGTGCCGCCGGGCCGGCGTCTGGAGAGCCCTCTGGCACCTGGTCGCTCCGTTCCCCGGTCTGGGTACTCGTGGCGCTGGCTCGAGTACCCGATGAGAGGGACTGCCTGTTAGCTTCGCGCTCGAACTCGTCCTGGGCGTCTAGGAGGGCCTGGATATCGGCTGGCGTGCCGAAATTGATGACCCCGTAGAAGTCCTGCAAATAGGCAAGGTCGGCGGCGAACAGCCCTTCTATTTCCTGCGCCGTGACCAGCTCGTGCGTGCCCAGGCGGCGCACCACCCGGGCCAGCACGAGAATAGTCAGGCGAGGGTCGTCCGCCGAGCTGATCGTCGGGTCACGGAGGGGCTCGAGCTCGTCGCGCGCCGTCGCCAGCCGCATAATGCCGCGCTTATGAAGTACACCGCCCTGGTCGAGGTAACCCCGGGGCAAAACGAACTCGTACTCCGTCTGTAGCGCGCTCACTCGAAGTTCACTTGGTCCGTTCTAGCTTTTCGTGCTGGACCGTGATCGTCTCCGAGATGGGATCGTTGCCGCCCACAGTGAAGCTGTCGTTGGAGATCTTGGACGGCCAGGCATTGTAGAAGTTCCAGCGGGCGATCTCCTTCAACGTCGAGTCGTAGATGACGACCGAGCCGTTCTTGCGCTGCTCATCGAGGGAACTCACAGACATCCCCTTCTCACGGATGGAGTTGAACCACTTCCACATGGCGTCTGATGTGGCGTCGTCTGGCGCCAGCCGCTTCACGCTGATCTCGCCGGTCCATTTCGGCTTGGAAAAAGTCTTCCGTTGCGCGTACTGGCCATTGGCCAATTGTTGCTGGATGTCGGTGACCTCGAGTTCGACGTCGAGCCCACTGACCTCAGACAACTGGGAGATCACCTCCCCGTCGACCTCCAGGAAGAAATGGTTAGCTACTAGTGGATCGGTCTTCTCTATGTTCGTAGCGGGCAATGTGCCTCCCTTTTTCTAAGAGCCGGACGCCTAGCGCTGTCTCCGCAGGCCCTGGCCCGCTCGCCTGTTAGCCAACACGTTTTATCGTAGCTCCACGTGTCGTTCGGCGACCGGGCCGAGGTTGCTTCGCCGACGCTAGCTGGCGGTCTGCTTCTGTTGGCTGATCCGGAAGATGACGAACTCGGCCGGCTTTACCGGCGCGATACCTACCTCTACGACGAGCTTGCCCTCGTCGATGGATTGGGGCGGGTTGGTCTCGGCGTCGCACTTTACAAAGAACGCTTGGTCAGCCGAAGTGCCGAACAGAGCGCCCTCCCGCCACAGACCAGTGAGGAACCCGGTGAGGGTCCTCTTCACGCCTTCCCACAGTTTCACGTCGTTCGGTTCGAAGACGGCCCACTGCGTGCCATCAAGGATGGTGGTCTCGACCATGTTGAACAAGCGCCGTACGTTCAGGTAGCGCCAGTCGGTGTCGGAGGCCAGAGTGCGGCCGCCCCATATGCGGATGCCGCGCGTGCCGAATGGGCGGATGCAGTTGATACCTATCGGGTTTAGCAACGACTGCTCAGCCTTCGTAACCGGGTACTCCACGTCGAGACAACCGGCGATCGTCTCGTTGGCGGGCGCTTTCCAGACGCCCCGGGTTTCGTCGACCCGCGCCCATACGCCGGCGATGTGACCTGACGGCGGGATGAGGAGCTCGGCGTCGGCACCGTTGCTAGGCGTGGGGTTTTCAACCCTTATCCAGGGGTAGTACAGCGCCGCAAAAGCGGAGTCGTACATTGCCGTATCGGAACGCCACTCTTTTATTTGTTGAGGGTTCATCCCTGGCGGGGCGTCGAGCACGGCCATGCGGTTGCCGTGCAACTCGCAGTGCGTAATGAGAGTGGTCTGGACCGCTTTCCAGAGGCCAAGGTCCACGGTCTTGTCCGGTTTGGTCGCCGCCGTGATCAGGTCAGGCACGACCACCATCGTGACGTCTTCCGCGATGGCCAGGCCGTTGATGCCAGTGCGGGCCGACTCGGAACCGGCAAAGCGACGGCCATTCACCGGGACAGGGGTTGATGGCGCTTGCGCCAGAGTGAAGGTGCCCGGTTTCATGACATCGATCATCGAACTGACGTCGAGCTTCGGTTCGATGTTGAGTTTTACCTTGACCTTGGTGGAGGCGGCGTTTACGACCTTTTCGACATTTCGGTCCCCGGGGGTGACGGTCAGGTCGTCGAAGCTCTCCACCGTTTGGCCGCCCTCCACCACGGAGAGGTTGAAGGGGTTGGGCCCCTCGTGCTCAGGCCCGACGTCGGAACTGGTGACCACTACCGATATCCGGGCGTCCGGTTCGATGCTGGTCACATCGAGCGGCGCACCAAGGACCTTGTCAGCCGCTGGGAGAGCGAGTTGGGAGGGTTGGCCGGAGGGCGTCGTGTTCGGTATCCGGACTATGTAAGCGATGGTGCCGCCATTGTCGAAGTAACCACGTACCGCGATAGGCAACATGCAACCCTGGGCGAAGCCGCCGTAAAGGTTTTCGAACTGGGTCCAGCTCGTGACCAAACGAGGCTTGACACCATCGGGATCGGAAGGGTCATCGTCCGGGGCCCGGCCCGTAAAGCCGACGAATGCCGCTATAGCCGTGGCTGCGGCAGTCAGGACCTTTTGCGACGACGGGACCTCTTCGACGTAGACACCTGGTGCTGCGTAAGTGGGCATTCGCCTCTCCCTCTGTAGAGCGTGACGTTGTGGCCTGTCCGCCGGCGGAAGCTGCCCGCGGACGAGGGCATCAGGGTGGTGCCCCAGCGCAGACACTAGAGCAGATTCGCGATAGCCTCCCGGAGCAAAAGGAGCAAATAGGACGATCACGACAAGCGCGAATATGCCGGCTTTTTCGTTTGGCGCGACAGGTGAAAGGCGCCGGCGGCGAAGTCGCCGCTAGTTGACGCCCTAGTTGACGTAGACGGCCTAGTTGACGATGGTCTGGACCGAGCCGGGGAAGGTGACGTTGATGATGCCGCCCCACGCGCAGTTGCAAATGGCGCCCGCACAAACCGCCGGCGTGCCGCCAATTAAGGTCGTGGCGCTCGGCGGTTCCCAGGGGCCGGCCGGGACCGGGATACAGGGCATCGGGGTCAAGACCCCCAGGGCGGCGGCGGTGGCCGCCGCCACCGTGGGGTTGGAAAGGCTGGTGCACATCCCGAACGGAGGGATGTTGAGCAATGGCACCATATCTTCGATTGTGGCCGCCGGCTTTCCTTCGATCAGCACACGTTTGAACGGCAAGACGTTGAGGGGGGCCGGCGAGATGCCGAAAGAGCAAAGCATCTGAGCCGTAGAAACGTACGGAGGGGGCAACAGAACCTCCAGCGAGCTAGAGCTTCGAGCCCTTGGCGGACCGTGTCAGTGGGGCACCGATGGTGTGCAGGATACACACGATTTCCCGGTCGCGCTTGAGCGAATCGTCCCAGCTCCGGGGAGACGGGTACAGGTATGTGTAATAGAGCGAACTGCCCGTATAGGCCGAACCGACGTAGGACTGGAACTGGTTGAGACAAAGCGAGTTGGCGTAATTGGTGAGGGCCTGCTCGCCGGGGTAGTCCTCGGTCAACGACCCGGCAAAGCGGGGCGGCCGGCCCGGGCACTGCTGGATAGAGGAAGGTGGCGTGGCGTGGAAAGGCAGCACACAGTAAACCTCGTCAACGTGCGGCTCTGTGCACGGCAGGACCTTGACGCTCGAAACCGCCAGGTTGGGGTTGGCTTTCGGAGGGTTCAGGCAGTCCTGCGGGCGCAAATCGAAGACAGAAACGCTCTTTGTCCCGGTGCTTTGGGTCGACCCGCCACCGCACGCCGACAGGGACATTGACATCACAGCACCGACAGCGACAAAGGCGAGTAGCGCCCGTTTGGCATGGCCCAGGCTCGGGCCCTCAGTCATCGTCAGGTCCCATAACGTCGGCTCCCGTTCCGCATTTGATCCTACAGAGAACCGCGTAAACCATGGTCGTGGCGGGCCAGGCGCAGCAATTCGCGCAAAGGGGGAGCCGGAGGGGACTATTGAGCGTCGGTGGCCCAGCTGCGCAGCCCTTTGCGGTCCAGCCGGCGCCAGGTTCGCCGCCACGCGGCCCGGGATTTCCGCTGGGTCTCCCGCTCGAGGGCAATTAGTTGGCCTGCCGCTAGCCCGGTAGCAATGAGGCTGAATGGCTTGGCGGAACTGGGGTAATGAGACGCCGATTGGCGCAGCCAGTCCTCGGTCACGACGGCATCGTGGAGGTCACCGAGGATATCTTGCAGGGCCGTCGCCTCCTTGGCCGTGGCCGAGGCGGCGACGCGGCTAGCCGGAGTGCGCACGACGGGAGCCGATACTTCGGCCAGGTAACGCAGGCGCTTGGCCTGGATCCTGACGCGGTGCAGGGCCTCGTCCGCAGGTTCGGGGGCGAGGCGCCGCACGGCCTTGCGCAATGAGCGCCATTGCCGATGGGCCAGTGCCGGCATGCCGGTCGCCGCGGGTTCGGACAGCAAGATCCACAACTCGTGAGGCACTGCGGAACGAGGGCCGGGCCCGGATGCCAGCGCGTCGAGAGCCCGCAGGACATCCAGATAACGACCGGTAGTGATGGCGTCACGCAGTTCCTCGTGGCGCGCTCGGCGCTGGTCTCGGGCGGCCGCCAGCAGCAGATCGCCGGCGGCAGCATCGATAGCGGGCAGTTTGGCGCAGTGTTCCTCGAGCCACTCCAAGCGGACGTCCGTGTCACGAACAGACCCCAGGATGCCCCCAAGCCATTTCAATTCCCTAAGTAGGGTGGCGAACCACGCCTCGGCGCCATTTGCCGCCTCGGTGGTGGGGGCAGATGCGCTGGCCGAGTCGTCGGGGCCATAGGCCAATAGAGGAGTGAACTCCCGTAGGACCGTCCGCAACCGCCGCGTTGCCACCCGGCTGCGGTGGACGTGCTCAGGGTCAGGGTCATCGAGGCGTATGGCGGGGTCGTGGTCCACGAGGGCGTCCAGGCACGACCGGGCTTGTTGACGCAGGACCCCGGACACGGCCACTTCCTGGCTGCGCGCCTCGGGCGGCGCCGGGCGCAGGTCGGCCAGGTCCACTTCGGCGGAACCACCCCCCAGCACCCGCGCCAATTTGCTCTTTCCCGGGCTACGGCGGGCGCCAGCCTCCTCGAGCCTGTTGACCACGGCATCCAGGACTTCCAGAGCGCTACCTTCGGCCAGCTCGACCTCGACTTCCCGGAAGCGGACGTCAGGCGTGTCGCCATGACGGAAAGGACGTTCCTGGGAGGCCAGCAGGTCTCTACCGGTAATGGTGTCTTCATCCACCTCGGCCAGGGGCCGGCCATCCGACGTCCTCAGTTCTGTACGCCGGCGGATGCTCGAAAGGTGGGCCACGGGTTCCAGCGGGCGGCCGAGGGCGGCGGCCTGGACAAAGTGGGCCGCTTCGGGGTGCACCTTCTCGAACTCATAGTCACTGCTCTGCAAGCCCCGGCCCGTCGCCCGGGGACGACGTCCGCCTCGCCGCCCGGTAGCCGTCGCGCCTGTCCCCTCCGGCGGCCAGGTAACTTCCGTGCGGGCCAGCACGGTGCTGTCCGACGACGAGGGGAGCTTGACGGTCCAGACCTCTGTCGTAGCACGTTCCTCAACCCGTTTAGCCCCCGGCACCAGCTCGGTTTGGCGCCGGAAACGGAGCGTCAAGTGGTGCCGAGCGAGGCGCAAATCGGCCGTGTCGTAGTAGGTGGTCTCCAGCGCGACGTCGGCCAGGGCGTGCACCTCGATGCCGGGCAGGATCCCGGAGAGCTCCGGCAACGACCACCCCGGGCTTGGGTCGAGCTTGACTTCCTGTTCGAGCTGCTGCAAAACGTCCCCCAAGTCAGGCCAGCGTGCCCGGAAGAGAATCTACTTTACGTAGGTTAGCGCTGGTAGCCATGCAACTCCGCCAGCCGAGTAGGGTGCACTGCCTGGGATGAGCTGCCCTCCTGAGCGAGCTACGTTGCCGCAAGTGATGCTGTCCGAGTGGACGACCTTGCGTCTGGGGGGGCCGGCGCAGGCGTTCGTAGAGGTGACAGACGCCCCGGCGTTGGAAGCGGTCTTGGGAGGGGCCGAAGCCGAGGACGAGCCCATCCTGGTCCTGGGCGGTGGCAGCAACGTCGTGGTGGCAGACGAGGGCTTTCCCGGGACAGTGGTCCATATGGGCATCAGGGGAATCCGCTTCGAAAGGAACGCCAGCGGCGTTCTCGCGCGCGTTGGGGCAGGCGAGGTCTGGTGTGCCTTTGTAAGTCAATGCGTAGCCGAGGGCCTGGCGGGGGTGGAGTGCCTGAGCGGGATCCCGGGGCTGGCCGGAGCGACGCCCGTCCAGAACGTCGGCGCGTACGGCCAGGAAGTGTCCGAAACCATATCTTGTGTCACGGTTTGGGACCGCACGAGGCGCTCGCTCGTGCGCATGTCACCAGCTGAGTGCCGGTTCGCGTACCGTGACAGCTTGTTCAAACGGAACCCTCGCTATGTGGTCACCGAGGTGGAGTTCAGGTTGCGGCCGTCGCGGACGGCTGGTGCTCTCCGGTACGAAGAGCTGGCCCGCCGTCTCGGGACCAGGCTTGGTGGGAATGCACCGCTGGAGGAGACGGCCCGAGCCGTGATCGACTTGCGCCGGGCCAAAGCGATGGTGCTGGACCCCGGAGACCCCGACAGCCGCAGCGTGGGCTCGTTCTTTACCAACCCGGTCCTCGACGACAGCAGGATGCGAAACCTCCTCGAGCTTGGCCCGGAGGTCCCGAGGTTCGCGGTTGTGGGGGGCACGAAGGTACCCGCGGCCTGGTTGGTGGAGCGGGCCGGGTTTACGAGGGGTTACCGCCAAGGCGGAGCGGCCATCTCGAGCAAGCACGCGTTGGCGCTCACGGCGCTGGACGGTGGTACGGCCGCCGACGTCCTGGGTCTGGCCAGGGACGTTCGAGAAGGTGTGAGGCGGCGTTTCGGCGTGCAGCTCGAAATCGAACCTGTTCTCGTGGGGCTCCATCTGTGAAAAAGATAGGGCCCTTGACAAATGACTATGGAGCCGATCGCTTTCTTCGTGTATAGTTGAAGAGTCGCTGCGGCTCTCCCTGCCAACAGCGGACTCAGCTCGGGGCAGGTCCCCCCCCTTCCGGCCCCTTGAGCGAGACTGAAGGACCGGCGTTCTGCGCCGGTCCTTCTGTCGTTTTTGGCCTATTCCATCTGCAACAAGGCCCTATGGGAAGACTTAGCGGGGCTCGAGGAGTAGGCCGAGGGAGCGAAGTTGTTCCGCCGGCCGGTGGTAGCCGCGTTCGAGGTGGCGCACGCCATGCATCAGCGTGGGGCCCGACGCCGCCGCGGCGGCGATCACGCTCGAAAAGCCGGCGCGCACGTCGGGGACGTCCACTTCGGTGCCGTGCAGCTTCGACGGGCCCCTGACCACAGCCGAGTGCATGTAGCTCGTGTCGTGGAAGCGGCACGCCGGCCCGCCCAGGCACGTCGCAAACAGCCCTATTTCTCCACCCATCGCCTTCAGGGCCGGGACGTAGACAAATCGGTCCTCGTACACCGTCTCGTGCAATACCGACACTCCCTCGGCCTGGGTGAACAGGACCATCAGAGGTGTTTGCCAATCGGTCATGAACCCGGGGTGGACGTCCGTCGTGACGGCTGCGCCGTGGAGGCCGTCCGGGGCGAAGGCGGAGATCCCGTGCTCGTCGATGTTGACCTCGGCCCCCATGGCCAGCAACGTGGTGATCGCGGTGACCAAGCGGTCCTGGCCGCACCCGATGACCCGCACCGTCCCCCCGGTGATCAAACCGGCCACCAGGTAGGAGAAGGCCTCGTTGCGGTCGCCCTGTAGCCGGGTCTGCGCGCCCCGCAATGTCGGCACACCCTCTATCACCATGCGCCGGTCGGGCGACAATTCGACCCTGGCCCCCATGCGCTGCAGGAACAACGCCAGTTCCAGCACCTCGGGCTCGGTGGCGGCGTTGCGGATAACCGTCTTTCCCTCCGCCAGCGCGGCAGAAAGCAACGCCGACTCGGTGGCGCCCACGCTCGGGTACGGGAGCTCGATAATGGCCCCCCTGAGGCGGCGGCAGCGGGCCCGGATACCGTCGTCGGTCACCTCTATCTCTGCGCCCAGGGACTCGAGGGCCTGGACGTGAAAATCGACCGGGCGGCCGCCGATCCGGTCGCCACCAACCAGCGGCACGAACGCTTCGCCCGTGAGGTGCAGGAGGGGACCGAGGAGCAGGACCGGGATCCGGTTGAGCCCGCTGAAGGAAAGGGGCACCTCGGGCTTGGCGTGTTCTGGAGGGGTGATCTCGATCTTGCCGTCGTCCTGGGTCACACCCGCCCCGATGGCCCGGAGTATCCGGGCGGTGATCTCGACGTCGCCCACTTCGGGCACGTTCGAAATGGTGCTCGGCCCATCCCCAAGCAGGGCGGCCACCATGTGCTTGGTTACCGCGTTCTTGGAGCCGTGGACCTGCACGTCGCCGACCAGGGGACCATTGGGCTGGATGAACCACGCGTCTGACACGGCACTGATCTTGGCAGAACCCTCTTCGCAACAGACAACTATGCGATTGGGCAGGACTACCCATAGAACCCAGACGAACCCGTAGGATCGCGCCATCGCCGCCACACAGAGAGGAGCCGGCAGGTGGATAGTAGCGATGTTCTCCTGGACGCTTTCAGCCGGGTCCGGGAGGCCGTACTCGAAGTACTCGATGGCTTAAGTGCCGACGAATTGGCCTTCCGGGAGGGTTCCGAGGCCAACTCGATCGCGTGGCTGGTCTGGCACCTGACCAGGGTCCAGGACGACCACGTCTGTGGCGTGGCCAACCGCGAGCAGGCCTGGGTCACTGGGGGCTGGGCCGAGCGGTTCGGGCTCGACCTCGATGTCCGCGACACCGGGTACGGCCACAATCCCGACCAGGTGGCCGTCGTAAAGGCCAGCGGGGACCTTCTGAGCGGCTATCACCAGGCCGTGTTCGACAACACCGTCGACTACTTGAAAGGCCTGTCCGCCGGTGACCTCGACCAGGTGGTGGACCCGCGTTGGGATCCGCCCGTTACCTTGGGAGTGAGGCTGGTAAGCGTAGTCGCCGACGACCTTCAGCACGCCGGCCAGGCCGCCTTTGTGAAAGGGATCCTGGGTTAGCCCAACCGAAGGTCAGGCGCCGGCCTGCCATCGCTTGACCAGCTCCAGCAGCTCGTCGGGGCTTTTGCCGCTGGCTGAACCGAGGACCTGGCCAGCGCGCTCCCACGGCTCGGGGTCACCCGGCGACGTGCGCACCAGGACGAAGCTGGCCGAGGTCCCGACGCCGTACTCGAACCACGTCTCGGAGCCCATGTGCAGGTAGGCCCCGTCGGGCAAAAGGGCCCTGGCGCGGCGCTCGTCTTCCATGGAGCGGCTCGGGGTAACCACGACCAGCCGAGCCCCGAGCGTGGTGGCGAAACCAGGGGCGGCCATCATTTCCCAAAACGGCTTGCAAGAGGCGCACGACGTGGTGAGGAAGGCGAGGAGCGTGTCGACGGTGACGGCGTCGGCTACGGTCACATCCGGTGAAGGCACATCCGGCGAAGGCACATCCGGAAAATGAAGGCACATCCGGTGAAGGTAGCATGCGAATAGGAGTTTTAGGCGGTACGGGCCAGGCCGGCTCCGCCCTGGCGGCCCGCATCGCCTCTGTCGGCGTCGACGTCGTGGTCGGGTCGCGCAACCAAGACAGGGCCGCCGCCACGGTCGCCGAGCTGACAATACGGTGGGGCGACATCGGCTCGGCCATCTCGCCCGGGACCAATGGGGAGGCGGCCGGAGCCGACCTGGTGGTCGTGGCGACCCCGTGGGAGGGCGCGGTGAGTACTGTCAAAGAACTGCGCGCCGAGCTGGCGGGCAAGATCGTCGTCAGCATGGTGAACGTCATGACGCGCTGGGGCGACCGCTTCGTGCCATTGTTGCCGCCGACGGGCTCGGTAGCCGTGGCCATTGCCGAGGCGCTCCCTGAGAGCCGGGTGGCGGGCGCCTTCCACCACCTGCCCGCCGGCCCGCTCGGCGATCCCGATCACGAGCTCTCGGCCGATGTGATGGTCTTTTCGGGCCAAAGGCGGGTTACGGACGAGGTCATCGAGTTGGTCAACCGCGTCCCCGGGCTGCGAGGGATAGATGTGGGTGGGCTCGGCTCGGCTATGGCCGTCGAGGCTCTCACTGCCGCCCTGGTCGAGGTCAACCGCCGGTACAAGGTGCACACCTCGCTCCGCCTAACGGGGATTGGCTAAGGCCGGCGTGATGCACCTGTACGACACGGCCAGACAAGAGGTGGCTGCCTTCGAACCGGCCGGCGGCCCGGGGGCAACGGTGACCATGTACACCTGCGGCGTTACCCCCTATGACGCCGCCCATGTGGGGCATGCCGCCACTTATATCGCTTACGACGTGGTCCAGCGGCGTCTGCACGACCTCGGGTACAAGACCCGGCTTGTCCGCAACGTCACGGACGTTGACGACGACATCCTGCGAAAGGCGCGCGAACTGGGTGTTTATTACCTCGACTTGGCCGATGAGGAAATGGCGGCGTTCTCGGCCGACATGGACGCGATCGGGCTTTTGCCTGCCGCCAGCGAGCCCCGGGCTACGTCGGCCATCGCTGACATCCAGGACCTGATCGCCAAGGTGCTGGCCAACGGCCATGCCTACCGGGCCGGGGAAGCGGTCTATTTCGACATTTCTTCATGGCCGGCGTTCGGTTCGGTCAGTCATTACGACCGGGATGAAATGCTCCGGCTGGCGGCAGAGAGGGGCGGCCACCCCGAAGACCCGAACAAAGCCAGCCCTCTCGATTTCGTCCTCTGGCAGCCGTCAGCTCCGGGGGAGCCAGCATGGGACTCGCCGTGGGGAGAGGGCCGTCCGGGTTGGCACATCGAATGCTCGGCCCTTGCCTTACGGGAACTGGGGACGACGGTCGACCTGCACGGCGGCGGCTCCGACCTCATTTTCCCTCACCACGAGTGCGAGGCGACGCTGGCGGGGGCGGTAACGGGCCACCCGTTCGTGCGCCACTGGGTGCACGCCGGCATGGTCGGTTACCAGGGTGCGAAGATGTCGAAATCCCTTGGCAACCTGGTCTTTGTCCGCGACCTGCTGAAGTCCTGGGAGCCCGCTGTGGTGCGCTTGGCGGTATTGGCCCACCATTACCGTTCGGATTGGGAGTGGCACGATGGGCTCCTCCAGGAGGCAACCACCAGGCTGGCGTCCTGGCGAGCCGGTATGGGGCGGGCCGGTATGGGGCGGGCCGGAAAGGAGCGGCCCGAAAAGGAGCCGGCCGTGGGCAGCGAAAGCGCCCGGCTGGTCGACGCGGTCCGGGCGGCTCTCGACGATGACCTCGACACTCCCGCGCGCCCTGGCGGCGATCGACGCTGGCGTAGCCGCGGCCGGCGGCCCGACGGCTCATGACGACCTCTCAGCGGCCATCGCCCTTCTCGGGGTGCCGGTCTGAGCCCATTTTCTTCGTCGTCGAGGACGGTCCCTATCATTGTCGAGATGCCCACCGCCGACACGACGATATCCGTGACACTCCCTGACGGTTCCCTGCGGGAGCTCCCTGCCGGCGCCACCGTGGGCGACCTGGCTGCCGCCATTGGCCCGCGCTTGGCCGATGCGGCCATCGCCGGTCTGGTAAATGGCGGCGAGCGCGACCTTTCGGCCGTCCTGCCCGACAACTCAACGGTAAGTGTCATTACCCCGGCCTCCGACCTCGGCCGGACAGTGCTTCGTCACTCCACGGCCCACGTCATGGCGCAGGCGGTGACGCGGCTATGGCCGGGGGCAAAGTACGCCATCGGGCCGGCCATCGAGGATGGCTTCTATTACGACTTCGAGTTGCCCGGAGGCGCTCATTTTTCACCGGAGGACCTGGCCCGCATCGAGGCCACCATCCGCGAGATCGTGGCCGAGGGCCAGTCCTTTGTCCGCGAAGAGCACACCGTGGCAGAGGGCCTCGAGATTTTCGCAGACCAGCCGTACAAGCTGGAAATCATAGAAAGAGTTGAGAGTGATCATCCGGGCGCAGGACGAGGGGAAGTAGAGGCGGAAACTGAAGCTATCGAAGAGGGGGCCGGGCCCTCGGGGGTTAGCACCTACCGCAACATCGGCTCCGAAGTGAACCCCGGTTTTGTGGACCTTTGTCGCGGGCCACACGTGCCGAGCACCAAAAAGCTCGGTTTCTTCAAGTTAACCAAGCTGGCGGCGGCCTATTGGAGGGGCGACGAGCGCCGGCCGCAACTGCAACGGGTGTACGGGACGGCCTGGGAGTCCCAGTCCGCCCTCGATTCTTACCTGAAACGGGTCGAGGAAGCGGAACGGCGGGACCACCGGCGGCTCGGCGCTGAGCTCGACTTGTTCCATTTCCCGCCCGAGATCGGCAGCGGCCTGGCCGTTTTCCATCCCAAGGGGGGCTTGGTACGCAAACTGATGGAAGACTATTCCCGCGCCGAGCACGAAAAGAGCGGGTACGAGTTTGTCTTCACGCCCCATCTGGCTAAGTCGACCCTGTTCGAGATTTCCGGCCATCTCGGATGGTATGCCGAGGGGATGTACCCGCCCATGGAGCTCGAGGGCGCCACCTATTACCCCAAGCCGATGAACTGCCCGATGCACATCCTTATTTACAAGAGCCGCCAGCGTTCTTATCGGGAACTGCCTTTGCGGCTGTTCGAGTTCGGGTCCGTTTACCGTTTCGAGCGCTCGGGGGTATTGAACGGGTTATTGCGGGTGCGGGGCATGACCCAGGACGACGCCCATATATTTTGCACCCAGGAGCAACTCGAAGACGAGCTGGCCAGCCTGCTCGACTTCGTCCTGAAAATCCTGCGTCGTTTTGGGTTGACGGATTTCGAGGCGGAGTTATCGACCCGGCCGGACAAGTACATCGGCACCGTAGAGGAATGGGACCGGGCTACCGATGCCCTCCAGGCCGCCCTGGGTACTTCCGGCCTCCCGTACACAATCTCCGAAGGGGCGGGCGCCTTTTATGCCCCCAAAATCGACGTCCATGTGCGCGACGCCATCGGGCGCCGGTGGCAGGTGTCCACCATCCAGGTCGACTTTCAGCTCCCGCACCGCTTTGAAATGGAGTACGTGGGGCAAGACAATTCCCGCCACCGGCCCTTCATGGTGCACCGCGCTTTGTTCGGCTCAGTAGAGCGTTTCTTTGCCATCCTCGTCGAGCACTACGCCGGCGCTTTCCCTACGTGGCTGGCGCCGGTCCAAGTGCAAGTGCTGGCGGTGCGAGACGACCACGAGGACTACGCCGCGTCGGTGGTGGCCACGCTCCGGGCCGGGGGTTTCCGGGCCGAGGCGGTAGCAGCCGACGAACCGCTCGGGGCGCGGGTGAGGAGGGCCAAACTCGAAAAGGTCCCGTACGTTCTCGTCGTCGGGGACGACGACGTGGCTGCCGGGACCGTTGGGGTGAACACCCGGGGCAGCGAACGGCCCGAGCGCGGCGTCCCCGTCCCGGACTTCGTGGCCCGGCTGAGGACCGACGTCAACTCGGGAACCGATATGGAGGAATGATTTCTCTCGACCACCTTTGGGCCGGTTGGCGCTCGGAGTTCATTGCGAGCGCATATGGGGCCGGGGCCGAAGATGGGCCTGGTCCCGACCCGTGCGTGTTCTGTCGCATCCTGGCCAGCGGGGTTCCTGACGAGGAAACCCACATCATCTGGCGCCACCCCTCCGGTAGAGCGTTCGCCCTATTGAACGCGTACCCATACACGAGCGGGCACCTGATGGTCATGCCTACTCGCCACACCCCTGACGTCGAAGAGCTGACGCCCGAGGAAGCCTCGGATGTATGGGAAGGCGTGCGCGCCGCTGTGCGGGCGGTGAAGGCGGCGTACCGGCCGGAGGGCCTGAACCTGGGGGCCAATCTGGGCAAGGCGGCCGGAGCGGGTGTCCCGGGGCATTTCCACATGCACGTGCTCCCGCGCTGGGCGGGGGACACGAGCTTCATGACGACCGTGGCTAACGCCCGGGTCCTGCCGGAGCCTCTGTCCGAGAGCGCGGCCAAGCTGCGGTCCAGCTGGGGCGATCTGGCCCGTCTCTCGGTGCCGACGCATGCAGTGGAAAAATAGTTCGATAGACGAACTATCGGGTTAGTCTGGAGATGTGAGCTTCAGGTCGCCCAGCACTTCTCCAGCCACCGTCAGCGTGTCGGGACGGAAGGTGGACTACAAGTGGGTGGCCCTGGCCAACACGACGTTCGGCGTGATCATGGCCACGATCGACTCGTCGATCATGTTGATCGCACTGCCCGACATCTTCGAGGGCATCCACCTCGACCCCCTTCGTCCGGGCAACAGCTTCTACCTATTGTGGCTGATCCTCTCGTTCCTGGTGGTGAGCAGCGTCCTGGTGGTGTCGTTTGGCCGGTTGGGCGACATGTTCGGCCGGGTGAAGATGTACAACCTGGGTTTCGCCATCTACACGGTGACCTCGTTGATCCTGACCGTCGACTGGCTGCATGGGCAGCCCGGAGCCCTGTACCTCGTGGTCGGGCGGGTTTTCCAGGGGGTGGGGGCGGCCTTCCTGGTAGCCAACTCGAGCGCTATCTTGACCGACGCGTTCCCCGAGGACCAGCGAGGCCTCGCCCTCGGTATCAACAACGTGGCTGCTATCAGTGGCGTGTTCGTCGGCCTGGTCCTGGGTGGGATCCTGGGCCCCATCGACTGGCGTCTGGTGTTCTTGGTGTCGGTGCCGTTCGGGCTGGCCGGGACGTTGTGGGCTTACTACAAACTGCGCGAAACACCTCGACGCCAGTCGGCGTCCATCGACTGGCCCGGGAACATCACCTTCGCTCTGGGCCTCATCGCCATAATGGTCGGGCTCACCTATGGCATCCAGCCGTACGGCGGCCACACGATGGGCTGGACCAACCCGACCGTGCTCAGTGAGCTGGTCATCGGTGCCGCCTTCCTGGGCGCTTTCGGTGTCATCGAGCGCAAGCGGGCCGAGCCGATGTTCCGACTGGCCCTGTTCCGCATCCGGGCCTTTACCGCCGGGGTCCTGTCCAGCTTCCTGGCCGCTGTCGCCCGGGGCGGCCTTATGTTCATGATGATAATTTGGCTGCAGGGGATCTGGCTGCCCGAGCACGGCTTCAGCTTCTCCCAGACGCCCCTGTGGGCCGGCATCTACATGTTGCCCTTGACGGCCGGGTTCCTTATTGCCGGGCCGGCGTCGGGGGCCTTGTCGGACCGGTTCGGTTCGCGTCCCTTCGCCACCGGCGGCATGCTCCTGGCGGCGACCAGTTTCATCCTCCTGGAGGCGTTGCCGATCAACTTCTCCTACTGGACTTTCGCGCTGCTACTGCTGATGAATGGCCTGGCCATGGGGGCTTTTGCCAGCCCTAACCGGGCCGGGGTAATGAACAGCCTGCCGCCTCAGGACCGGGGCGCCGGTTCCGGAATGAACGCCACCTTCCAGAACTCGGCCCAGGTGCTCTCCATCGGGATCTTCTTCACACTGGTGATCGTGGGCCTCTCGGGCACGCTCCCGTCGAGCCTCAGCCACGGGCTCATAGCCGAAGGTATCTCCCGGCCGGTGGCCGAGAAGGTGGCCAACTTGCCTCCCGTGTCGACGCTGTTCGCCGCCTTCCTGGGCTATAACCCACTGGCTCACCTGCTGCCCAGTAGTGTCCTGTCCAGCCTGCCGGCGGCGCACCGGGCCGTCGTACTTGGCCGCTCGTTTTTCCCTCACCTCATCGCCGTGCCGTTCTCGTCGGGACTGCACGCGGCGTTCGATTTTGCCGCCCTGGGCTGCCTGATAGCAGCGGGCGCGTCGTGGTCGCGCGGCAAGCGCTACGTGTACCGCGCACCGTCGTCATCGCCGGCGCCGGCGGGGGTGGCGGAGTCGGTAGAGGTGCCGGAGCCGGCGTCGCTGTCGTCGTCCGAGTCGGCCTCGGCGTTGGAGCCAGGGTCGGTCTCAGTATCGTCGTCCGAGTCGTCGTCCGAGTCGGCCTCGGCGTCGTCGTCCCGCTGACGCCAGTTCGGCGCGAAGGGGGCGAGGTTTTGCCCGATCCCAGGCCGCCCAGCTGCCGTTTTTCGACCGAGCCCTCGACCGCCAGTCGGGCCAGGACCTGGTGGACTTCGTCGTTCCTGCCGATCGGCGCCGAGGGGTGGAGCGAGGATAGAAAGTCCACTATACGGGGCCCCCAGGGAGCAGTCCCTGCTCGGAATCGCCTGGCCGGCGGTCCGAGCGTGGAGCGGGTGGAAGCGGTTGCCCTGGACCGACCATTGCCGGGCCCGCACCCACTGCCCGATCCCAAACTGGTGTACGTCGCGTGAGACCATTTTCACGTGCCTATTTACGCACGAGTTGGGGCTGGGCCCGCCCAAGGACGTCGGATGCCGGCTTCCGCCCCCTCTTGGTCCGCCCCCCGCTATCCGCGCGCCGGGGGTAAGCACCGGCACGATCAGGGTATATGCGCGGAATGCTGAACATCCTCGATGGGCAGCCTCGCCGGCGCTTTCGCGTACGGAGCTCTGATCACCTGGTCCCGTCAGCGGGTCTTTACTGCCACTCGGGCAGCAGAGCGCTACGAGTACTCCAGGGCCAGTTGGGCCGGCAACGAACGGGGCACCGGTCCCGGCTCCACGGCCGGTGACGACGGTTATTACTAAGCCAGGAGCGACGACCGATTACCGACGATTACCCTTGGGGCGACGCAATGATGGTGACCCATGACGGGCCGCCCGACAACACGCGGTGCGCCCATTGCCACATGTACAAGCGGCTCTGCGACTGTGATTGTGACGTGGGGCAGGATGTGTAACTCAGCCGTCCTGACCTGCTAGCCCACGGCGGTGGGCGTAAGCGGCGGCCTGGGTGCGGTCCCGGGCGCCGGTCTTGGCCAGAATCCGGTTCACGTGGGTTTTCACCGTCGCCTCGGCCACGTACAGCTCCCTGGCGATCTCACCGTTGGAACGTCCCTGGGCGATCAAACGAAGGACCTCGGCCTCGCGTTCAGTCAGCCCGTCGGGCAGCGGGAGCCTTGGTTCTTTGGCGCCCAACTCCTCGGAACGGTGGTAAACGCCGGCCCGGGCCGCCTCGAGTAACCGGGCCTGCACCGCTGGGTCAAGGACACCCTGACCTCCGGCCGCCGCCTCGAGCGCCCGCCGGATGTCGTCGCGGGTGGCATCTTTGGTGAGGTAACCCGTGGCCCCGGCCGAGAGCGCCTCGACGATCGACGTGTCATCGGCGTAGGTCGTGAGTATGACCACTTGCGTGGCCGGGAGTTGGCTACGGATCGCCGCCGTGGCGTGAATGCCGTCCACCCCGGGCATGCGCAAGTCCATGAGCACAACGTCAGGTTCGTACTCGGCAGCCAGCGCCGTCGCTTCTGCTCCATTAGCTGCCAGCGCCACCACCTCTACCCCCGGCAGCGTGCCGACTATCGTCGCCAGACCCTCTCTTACCACCCGTTGGTCATCGGCCACCAGGACCCTCACGCCGGTACCTCGGCTTCTACCCGGTGAGGATTGCACGCCGGCCCTGCGGGTCCCGCCGGCCCCGCCGGCGCCACGGCTTCTACCGGCCGAGGATTGCCCGCCGGACTCTGCCGGCTCCCGCCGGCCCCGCCGGTGCCTCGGCTTCTACCCGGTGAGGATTGCCCGCCGGCCCCGCCGGCGCCACGGCTCTCTAGCCGGTGACCTCAGCTTCTGCTCGGCCAAGGACTGCCCGCCGGACCGGCCGGCCCCGCCGGCGCCACGGCGCTCAAGCCGGCACCTCAGCTTCTACCCGCCAACCGTTGCCCGCCGGCCCCGCCTCTACCTGCCCGCCGAGCAGCAGCACTCGCTCCCGGATCCCCTGCAACCCGTAACCAGCGCCGGAGTGGGCCAATTTGCCGTTGATTGTTTCACGGGGGCCATTGGCAGGTTCACCGTTAGCCCGTTCACCGCCAGGACCGTTGCGAACCGCCAGGCGGACCTGACCATCGACGAAAGCCAGGTCGACCTCGGTGGTAGCCCCGGGCGCGTGCTTCGCCGCGTTGGTGAGGGCCTCTTGCGCCACGCGGTACAGAGCGAGGGAAACATCGGGCGCCAGTTGTCGCGGGACTCCCTCCACGCTCAGCGACGCATGACGAGCGTCGGACAGCTTGGCTAACTGATCCTCGAGTGGTGGCAAGTCCTCCCGAAGGGCGCGCACGGCGCCCCGGGCGTCGTCGAGGCCCTCCCGCACGAGGCGCCGGATCCCGTCGAGCTGGGTGCGTACCTCGGGCGCCGGTTCCGGGCCTCGCTCGATCCTGGCATCGAGCGCCTCCAACTGGAGGGAAAGGGCCGACAGGGTGTGCGCCAGGATGTCGTGCAACTCTCGAGCCATGTGATTTCGGCCCGCTAGCAGTTCGGCCCGAGCCTGCTCAGCGTCGGCTCGCGCCTCGGTCACCTGCATTCTGGCGGTTTGGGCGGCCCGCTCCTGGGTTTGCCGGCGGGCGATGCCGAGGGTCAGCCCGCCAAGCGCGCTAGTGGTCGCCCACACGGCAATGACCAACCCTTTCCCGCCTACCCATGCTGAGACGAGGGCGGCCAGAGGTCCTACTGCAGCAATAATGGCGGCTCGCCCCGGAGCCCAGGTCATCCCAGCCGCCAGCGCCGCCACTCCCACGAACACCAGCGCCAATGGCGCGAACGCGCTGAGCGCACCCCCGGCCGTGGCCATCAACAGCCACGAAGGAAGGCGCAGCCAGCGGTACGCCAGTACCCGGCTGATGAGCCACGAGATCCACCCGATAGAGCCAGCGGCGAGCAGAATGACGGCGGCCACCCGGCCGCCGTCATTCCCCGTGTGGATCTCGGCCGTTACGCCCCACGCCACCGCAGAGAGCCAGACCACGTTGGTGACGGTTGCCAACAGGGCGCCACGGGGACCGTCAGCGGGATCGAGGAACGCAATCACCATCAACCATCATGCCTCGGCCAGGCTGGGCCGGAACGCCCCAGTTGACCAGCCCCGGAACCCAAGGACAGCGGTGCGGGCGATCACCTCGCCGAAGGCCATCAGGATCAGGGCCGCCGTCCAGGCGGCTGACGACGTGATGGCGTGATGAGCCGAGAACCGGGAGATAGCGGCACCGCCGCCGTTGGTGGCGTAGACCTGGAAGGCAAACCGAGTGCCCACGCCGACCAGCCACAAGATGGCGGCGGCGGCCCCGGCTTTGGCGTAGGAGTGCCCATCCGTGCCAGCCCGAACCGAGGTGAACAGGCCCGTAAGCACACCGAGCGCGGCGCCGGCCGCGGCGCCCACGCCGATGAGGACGAGGTCGTTCCCTCCCGTGGGGATGCTGTGCAGGTACTGGGTAGCCGCGTAAGCCACGATCCCGATAGGGAGGATGAGCCAGCGGAGGGTCAGGCGCCGGCCGCGGATTTGGAGCAGCACGACGGCGACAAGGGCGATGTCGATTAGGTAATCGGTGAAAGTCATGGCCATAGTGTCGGCCCGAACGGGTCTCGTGGTCGTCCACCCCAGGGTTGATCGGAGGGTGGATTCAGGCGGTGGACGCGTCCACCCTCCGGTCAGCCGGCCGTTCGGGTCGGGGACGAAGGCAGTTTCTCGCCCTGGTCCCCGGCGGTTCCCTCGTTGGCGTCGACCTGCAGTCTTTCGGCGAGGGGTTCCAGCACCATGACGGCAACATCGTCGTTTAGATGGCCCCGAGTGTGGAGGTTGAGCTGTTCGATGAGCCTGGTGGTGGCCGTCTCGAGTGTGCCGGCAACCAGCCCCCTGGCCGCGCCTCCCAGGTCAAAGGGTTTCCCGGCCCGGTCGAGGGCGTCTGCCAGACCGTCGGTGTAGAGGAGGAGCCGGTTCGAGGGTGGCACTTCGATGTGGTCGAGGGGCGGGTCACTGCCGACCCCGAGGGGGACGGCGGGGACCGAGGCCTCAAGAGCGCAGACCTCGCCATCGGCGCCGATCAACAGGGGCGGCGGGTGGCCGCAGTTGGCAATCGTGATGGTCGAACGGTCGATCTCACACATCACGGCCGTCACGAACTCCTCACCGTCGACGTCCGTGGCCGTGGGGTCGCGGGCGTAGCGGGCTACCAAGCGGTCAAGCTCGCGAGCGATGGTGGCCAGATCCGGGGTTATGTAAGCCAGGGCTCGGAACCCGCCAAGCACCAGGGCGGCCAGGCGCACGCTGGGCATGCCGTGCCCTCTCACGTCTCCCACGAAGGCCCTCGTCCCGAAGCGGGTGTCGAGCACCTCGTAACAATCCCCGCCGACGGTCGCAGCGCGGGCCGACGACTGGTACCACGTGGCCACGGCCACTGGCCCGACCCGTGGCGCCGGCTGACGGATGATCGCTTGCTGGGTCGCTTCCGCCACGGTGGCCAGGTCGACGATTCGTTGCTGGCGCTTGATCCGCAGTGCCGATGCTTGAATGGCCAGCAGCGTGCCAGCCACGACGACGACGATGGTGGCCACGCTGGCATGTGGTTCGTTGCGGTCCAGGAAGTCGAGGCCGGCGGCGGCGGCCACGGCGGCGCCGCCCAGGATGGCCACTCCGGCTGGGCGGACGCCACTGGCGGCCAGGAAGGGGGCGATGACCAGCGCCCCGGAGATGTTCGTGCGGCCCGGGAGGGAGAGGTCGATTACCGTCAACACGGCGAGCATGGCCGCGGCCACCGCCATCCAAGCGAGTTCACCCCGGGCCGAGGACAGTTGGCCGCCGGCGCGCGGCGTCATGGGCTTCCACCTTGATGACAGTTGTCGCCTTGGTCAGGGTCGTGTGGGTGGGAGTGTCCGGCTGCGCCCTTATGTCCGACTGGGCCAGCGCAAGGCCGAGAACTGCGGGGGAAAGCGCCGGCGACCGGGCTCCGGTAACTGATGACGGGGTCTCCGGCTGTCCGCTTGGTAACCAATCGCGCGCCTGCAGTGAGATTATGCGGTGGGTGTCTCGTTGGATGAAGTTTATCGGGAGCCCAGGCTGAAATATTCGTCACCTTCGACGTTGCGAGCCCAATCTCCTTAGCGCCCTGTCGTCGCTGCCCTTGACGAAACAGGTTGATACCTCCACGGTTACGATTTTCGGGAGACAGGCGAGGCGAAATGGGATTTCTCCATTCGCATTACACCGGAAACCCGACGCCATTTGCAGATATAAGCAGGAGGCGCGGCCGAGGCCGAGCCGGCGGGCGACATTGGGTCGCCGGCTCCTGTCGGTTGTGATGTGAGGGTCATCCCAAATGCCAGCCTCGCTTGGCTGGCCGGCGCTGCGAGGGCGAGAATTGCTGCCGTGACAGCGGCGAGCGAGTGGGCGCAGGTGTTGGGCGAATGGGCTATCCCTGAGGAGATCATCGCGTCCGCACCCGAGCCGCCATGGGGTTTTCCGGTGCACGTTTTTGTCGACCACGCCCAGAGGACGGTGGACGAAGGCTCGAGCCCGACGCATCGACGGGTCGCCGATGTGCTGCCGGATGGTGGGATATTGCTTGACGTTGGCTGTGGGGCAGGCGCGGCGAGCCTTCCGTTGGCGCCACCTGCCTCGCGCATCGTGGCCGTCGATGAAGACATCGGCATGCTTGACGCGCTGGCCAAACTGGCAAGCGGTGGGGTAGAGGTGGAGCTAATTGCAGGCCGCTGGCCGGAGGTGGCCGGTCGAGTTGAGGGGGCGGACGTGGCCGTCTGTGCCAATGTGCTCTATAACGTGGCGGACGTAACGCCCTTTCTCGTGGCGCTGACCGCGGTGGTTTCCCGCCGGGTAGTGCTGGAACTAAGCGAAGTCCATCCCCAGGTTTCGCTGTCACCCCTTTGGCGACACTTCTGGGGGCTGGCCCGCCCCAACGGCCCCACCGCGGACGACGCCGAAGCAGTGGTCCGTGAGGTCCTCGGTGTAGCGCCAGGTGTCGAGCGGTGGGCTCGGTCGAGGTCATATCTCGGGGAACGGGGGCCGGAAACGGTGGCTTGGCTTAGGCGCCGGCTCTGTCTCACCAGTGCATCCGACGATGAGATCGCAAGACTGTTGCCACAGTTACCCGAACTGGCGCCGGCAGGGTCAGTGACCTTGTGGTGGCCGGGCCGCGGCCCACGACCGCGACCGCTGAAATGGCGGCGCCAGGCGGTAACTTTGAGGACCGGGTCATCAAGGGTCGCTTGCGCGGTCTGCTCCTTCGGGGGAGCGCAATGGCAACGCCGGCAGAGGTGGTGGGCCACCTCACGGCGGTGCAGGCTCAGGACCACCCATATGCCCGGTGGTCAGTGGCTCAACGCTTGGCTGGTCCGCCGATGGCCAAAGTGGTGGACGCGGCCTTCGATGAGGGGCTCTTCCTTCGAACCCATGTACTGCGGCCGACATGGCACTACGTGGCGGCGACCGACCTTGGGTGGCTGATGTGCGTCAGCGGCCCGCGCGTCGACGCCGGTTGCGCTCGTCAATATGCACTCCTGGGCCTGGACGACCGCACGCTGGGTCAGTCCAATGACGTGATCGCCCATTCGGTGAGGGCCGGGCCCCGGACTCGGCGGGAGCTGGTGGCGGACCTCGAAGGGCACGGCATATCGACGGCCGATCTGCGAGCGACGCACATCTTGTTGCACGCGGAGCTGACAAGCGTGGTTTGTAGCGGTCCCAGACAGGGCAAGCAGCACACTTACGCCGCCTTCGATCAGCGCGCCGGCGCGCCGCATGGCCTGGAGGGAGAAGAAGCGCTCGGCGAATTGGCGTGGCGGTACTTCTCCACCCGTGGGCCGGCCACAGTGTTCGACTTTTCGTGGTGGGCCGGGCTCAAAAGGTCCGACGCCCGCGCCGGCCTGGAGGCGGTGCGATCGCGCCTGGCGGCGCATGAAGTCGATGGCCGCACCTATTGGTTCGCAGAGCGAGATGCTCCCGGATTACCGGGCTCGAGGGCCAGAAAACCCCGAGTCGACCTCGTCCAGTGCTTTGACGAGATGGTCGTCTCGTATGGCGAAACGCGTCACTTGATGCAGACCGAATTCACCAGGTTCCCTTTTTTGAGCCGCGTCGAAGGCTTCTCTCACGTGCTCCTGCTCGATGGTCGGCTCCTGGGCCACTGGCGGGCGCCAGCTGGTAATCCCTCAGCGCTCGAAACCCGGGTGGACAAGAGGCTCGATGAGCGCGAGCAAGCGGCCCTCGAAGTTGCGATCGAGCGGTACCGCCAGTTCGCAGGTTGACCCTTGGCAGGTTGACCCCCTTCGCAGCCTGACCCCGGGCCGGCGGCCTGACCTGGGCCAGTGGCTTGACCCAGTTCGCAAGTTGATATGGGCCGGCGGCGTCGCCGGCGAATCAGGGCGAAGGGCCCACTGGGGCCTCACTGCGGCGACAGGGGTGGCTGGGGTCGTCGGGGGCCACGAACGCGCGCTTGCCTCGGCCGTGCACCAGCGCCCAGCCGTGGTAAGTCTTGCGGTAGTGGTGGAACTTGCACAGCCGGTCCAGTAGGTCCAAGGCGGTGAAGTGGCTCTTGGACCACTCGAGGCGGTGGTCGGTCTGCAGGTGGGCCGCCCTGGTCGAGCAACCTTCAGCGGCACAAGTGGGGAACAGCCAGTCAAGAGCGCTCTGCTGGTGGGCGTTGGGCCGCCGGCCCATATGCGCCACGTTGATGACGTCTTTCCCCTTGGTCACCACCGCCTTCAAGATGGGGTCACCGCAATCCAGGAGGTCCAGGACTGCTTGGGTGCTGACCGGCCCGAAGCCGGCCACCTCGCACACCTCGCCGTCCACTGGGTAGCCCCGCAGCATGGCGTCGTGGTCGACCCGGAACAACACCTCCGCCCGTGGGGCCTGGCTGCCGCCCGAGGAGGCCAGGGCCACCAGCCCGTCAAAGGCGTAGGCCTCGGGCCGCTCCCGCCGGCCGTTTGTACGCGCCAACTGGAACGCTTTATCGGCCAACGGACCGATCGCAGCCATGACCATGGCCCCCTCCTCGGGCCTCCCCTGGGCGTGCAGGTGCCAGGTGCCGCCGGCGTCGGCATAGGTGCGCAGGCCCCGCGCCCGGTGCACCGCCAGGCGCCGGGCTTCTAGGTCGTGGTGGGCAGCCCGGGCGCGGGCGGCCTCGTCGTTCAGCTCACCCAGCGAGCCCGTCTTGGCCAGCGCCAACAAAGACGGTGCGGCCTCGGCATTGACCGCCACCGCTCCCGCGACGAGCGCTAACTGGGCTCGGGACAGGCCCCCGGCCCGGGCCACCGCCGCTACCTCGGGCTGGCTCGATAGCTGCTTTGTCGTCTCCAGCGCCCGCTGGGCCTCGGACAGCGACGTCCCCGAGGCCCGGGCCAGGTCCCGCGCCGCCTGGCGAGCAGCGGTGGCCGGTGGCCCACAAGCGGCCAGTCGAGAAGCGGTCAGGGCGGCGACGGTAGCCATTATCTTTTCGATGGCCCCGGCGTCGCAGAGCACCTGGGCCAGCTGGCCCGGGGGTACCATAGCCGGGTCGAAACCCCCGGCCAGGCGCGCCACGGCTTGTCTCAGCTCGGCCAGCGATTGGCACATGGGCCAGCTCCTCTGCGTCGACCTCGGTTACGTAGGCCAGCCCGGAGCTAGCGATATGTTCCCTTCCTGGGCGAGGGGAACACATGTTCACACTACCAGCCGCTAGTGACCGGAACCGAGTGACGGCTTTGGAGTCGACCCGGCCATATAACTGGTGGAGGAAGGGAGGCAGAAGCGTGGCAAATGGCGGTCCGAGCAGATGGGAGGAGAGGCGCTTCGAGGACTTCTACGCTGCCCACCGCCAAGCAGTCGCCAAGTATGTTCGGCGTCGGGTTGGCGATGTCGATTCCGCTGACATCATCGCCCAGGTTTTCTCCGTCGCTTGGCGCCGTTTCGACGTGTTACCAGCACGGCCCGAGGACCGTCTTTGGCTGTTTGGCGTTGCTCGGCGGATGGTGGCCGATTACCGGCGCTCGACTATAAGGCGATCGAAGCTTCGCCAGCGCCTCGCCGTCGAACCGAGTGCAGCGACGCTGCCTGCCAGTTTCGAGCTGCTCCAGTTGCAGGTGGAGGCGGCCATGGCATCCCTACGCCCAGCTGAGCAGGAGACTTTGCGGCTGGTCGTATGGGAAGAGCTGAGCCATGCGGAGGCGTCGTCCCGGCTTGGCTGCTCGCCAAACGCGCTCGAGATCCGGTACCGGCGCGCCCGGGCCCACTTTCGTACCGCTTTTCTCGACCACGTCGGCGCTCCCGTCGCGGAGTTACCGGCGACGGCGCCCGTCGTAACCGTTCGCCCCACAGGAGGGCCAGAACCGCTAGGAGGCCACATGCCACGCGCTCTTATTACAGGGATCACCGGACAAGACGGCCGTTATCTGGCCGAGCTGCTTATTGGGAAGGGGTACCAGGTCCACGGGATGGTGAGGGGACAAGCTAACCCTAAGGCCAAGGTGGTCCAGGACGAGGTCCCCGAGGTGGAGCTGATAGACGGGGATCTGACCGACTTATCATCGCTTATCGCGGTTGTCGAACAGGTCCAGCCGGACGAGGTTTACAACCTGGGTGCTATCAGTTTCGTCAAACTGTCGTTCAGCCAACCCGAGTTGACTGCCAACGTGAGCGGCTCAGGAGTGCTACGGATTCTGGAGGCCGTCCGGATCGTGGGCGGGCGGGACAACCGCATACGGTTTTACCAGGCGGCAACCTCAGAAATGTTCGGTGAGGTGGCCGAGGTTCCCCAGCGGGAGAGCACCCCGTTCCACCCTCGTTCCCCGTACGGGACGGCCAAAGTGTTCGGTTATTACACGACGCTCAACTACCGGGAATCCTACGGCGTCCATGCATCGAACGGCATCCTGTTCAACCACACCAGCCCGCGGCGAGGCCTGGAGTTCGTCGAGCGGAAGATCTCCAATGCGGTGGCCCGTATTTCACTCGGCCTGCAAGGCAGTTTGACTCTGGGCAACATCGCCACCTCGAGAGACTTCGGCTACGCGGGCGACTACGTGGAGGCCATGTGGAGGATGCTCCAGCACGACCAACCAGGCGACTATGTGGTAGCAACCGGGAAAACCTGGACTATGCGCCAAGTACTGGACATCGCCTTCGGGGCGGTCGGTATTGACGATTGGGCGACTTATGTGGCGACGGACGAGCGGTTCAGGCGACCAGCCGAGGTCGACCATCTGGTCGGCGATGCGTCCAAGGCCCGGGAGGTGTTGGGCTGGGAGCCAAAGGTCGAGTTCCCCCAAGTGCTCGAGGAAATGGTCCACCACGACATCGCGCTGGAAAAGGCGAAAGGCGGCCTTTCATGAACAATCCGGGTCTTGGAGAGCCCCAGGCGCCGACGAACGCCGGTGCCGCCCGAGCGCCGGCGCCACGCCGACCCGCCGAAGCTAACCTCCATCCGCCTCGCCCTCCAGGGCCGTGCCCCGGGCCACGTCTTCCCACGCGGCGATTTCGGCGCGCACCTTATCCAGGTGACCGGTCACGGCATCTACGGCGTCGCCCCCGAGAGGGAGCCGCAGAGGAGGGTCGTCGGCGGCCAGTGCAGACAGGATCGCGGCCGCCGCCTTGGCCGGGTCACCGGGCTGCTTGCCGGCGTTGGAACGGATCATCGTTCGCGTGGCCCCGACCGTGCTCGAGTACGTACTCGTCTCCTGGCTGGCGCCGTACGCCTCGAACAGCTCGGTACGGAACGCGCCGGGCTCTACGATCAGCACTTTGATGCCGAAAGGCGCCACCTCGTCCGCCAGCGCCTCAGAGAACCCTTCGAGCGCAAATTTAGTAGCGCTGTACGCCGAAAAACCCGCGAACGACATCTGCCCGCCCATGCTGCTCATCTGCACGATGGCGCCCTTGCGCCGGCCCCGCATGGATGGCAGGACAGCGCGAACCAGGGCGATTGGCGCGAAACAATGGAGCTCGAACAACGAGCGCAGCTCCGCCTCCTCAGTCTCCTCGGCTGCGCCCACGTGCGTCTTGCCGGCGTTGTTCACCAAGACATCGATGTGGCCGTACCGGTCGAGCACGTCCCGGACGCCGGCGCTGACGGCAGCGCCGTCGGTGACGTCCAGGCGTAACGCTTCCAGACGTCCCGGGTAGCTCGCCGCCAAGCTCGAGAGTGCTTCGGTCCGCCGGGCCGCGCCCACGACAGTATCGCCGTTAGCCAGGGCCGCTTCGGTGAGAGCACGCCCGAAGCCGGAAGAAGCGCCAGTTATGAACCAAAGTTGTCCTGTTACATCGTCAACCATCATTCTTCCTCCGCTACCTCAGGACCGGCTGGCGCGCCCTGACCTAAGGGCTCCCGACCGGCCGGCAACGACCGACCCCATTCTCTCATGGCGTGTGCACGAGCCAAACGGGCCTACCGGGAGCGCCGGCCCGCTTCAAGTGGTCCTAATTCGTCCCCTCGCGCACTGTCCCTGCGTACCCTGAAAACACGGGTACAAGCGAGCTTCTGGAGCGGTATGCAGCCACGCCCTTCGAACAAGCACTCATCGGGCCACCCCATGCACGCCGATGAGCTGGAGATAGACGAGGCCCTCGTCCGCCGGTTGCTGCAAGAGCAGTTCCCTGAATGGTCCGGTTTGCCGCTGACTCGAGTTGCGCCGGTCGGAACGGTAAATGCCATTTTCCGGCTGGGCGACGCACTCTCGGTTCGGCTGGCCCGCCGGGACGGCCCGACGGTGGCGGGCAGCAAGGAGGCCGATTGGCTGGGGAGGTTGGCGCCGCAGTTGCCGCTCGAAATCCCGGTGCTTGTCGCGCAGGGCGTCCCGACCGGCGAGTACCCGTGGTTCTGGGACATCCTCACGTGGGTCGGAGGAGACACGGTCCCCGTGGAGGAGATCGACGCTACCCAGGCCGCCCGTGACCTCGCCGGCTTCGTGGTGGCGCTGCAGCAGGTCGACCCGGCCGGTGCTCCGCCCGGCCGTGGTATCCCCCTGGCTGAGCGGGACGAGGAGACCCGCTACTGGCTAGCTCGCTTCGATGGTGATGCGGCGGTGGAGGTTGAGTGGGAGCGGGCGCTGGCTGCGCCGGCGTGGTCCGGCCCGCCTGTGTGGCATCACGGTGACCTCGACGTGCGAAATTGGCTCGTACGAGGCGGGCGCATAAGCGGTGTGGTCGATTGGGGCTGCATGGGGGTGGGCGACCCGGCGTGCGACCTGATGGTCGCTTGGAAACCTGCACAGCGGCGCGGCCCGCGGCGCGTTCTGTCAGGCGTTGCCTACAGACGACGCCACCTGGGCACGGGCGCGGGGCTGGCCGTCTCGCAGGCGGTGGGGATACTCGCCTATTACACGGTGGAAAACAACCCGGTCCTGTACCACGAGGCAGAGAACTGGCTGGCGCTGGTACTGTCAGAGCGGGCGCCGAACACAGGTTGAGCCCTGCGGGCGCCAGCTAGCGCCAACCCGAGTTGAGCCGTCCGCGGCGCAGCCAGCGCCCAACCTAAGTTGAGCCGTGTGGACCGCCAGCTAGGGCCTACCGGCGCCTAACCGGGCTTGAGCGGTGCGGGGCGCAGCCAGCGCCTAACCCGGTTGAGCCGTGCGGACGCCGACAGGCCTCCAGGACCTGGCTGGTGCGCAACAGGTCACTCCCGGCCGACACCAGGACCAGTAGTAAGCCATCTCGGCCAGTCCCGTTGGAGCCGCTAGCCGACAGGACGGCAAGCCTAAATAACCGATAGCTCGGCACGGCTGCGACCAGGTATCATTTTGGGTAGTTGCGTGCTGTGTGGGCCAGCGTTGTCCCGATCTGCACTGGAAGCGTTGGAACGTAACTAATTGGAGGCACATGGCCGCGATCGTGAACGCGAGAGGTTCTCACCTCGGCGCGCGCCGGCACACATCAGAAAAGAGCAGCCCGGCGGGCTTGTACCGGCCCGAGTTCGAGCACGACGCCTGCGGGGTGGCGTTCGTGGCGGACCTGTACGGCCGGCCCAGCCATGCCATGGTCGAGATGGGTTTGACCAGCCTTTGCCACCTCGAGCACCGGGGCGCCAAAGGAGCTGACCCTGAGACGGGCGACGGCGCGGGCGTGCTCGTCCAGATCCCCGACCGTTTTCTTCGGGCCGCTTTCGAGGTAGAACTTCCCCCGCGGGGCGCTTACGCCACCGGGCTCGCGTTCCTGCCCAAAGAGCACGGTGTGGCAGACCGGGCGAGCCAAGCCTTCGAGGCACTGGCGCGCCAGGAGGGCCTTTCCGTGCTGGCTTGGCGGGATGTCCCGGTCGAAGCCGGCCTCCCGGGCGCCGCCGCCCGGGCGGTGATGCCCTCCTTCCGACAGGTCGTCGTGGCCGGGGACGGGGGCCAGAGCGGCCTCGAACTGGAGCGGATGGCATTTGTGTTGCGCAAACGGGCCGAACACGAAATCGCCGGCCTTTACCTTCCCTCATTGTCGGCCCGCACGCTCGTCTACAAAGGGATGCTGACTGCGCCGCAACTGCCTGAGTTCTTCCACGACCTTTCTCACCCGCTGTTCGAGTCGGGGCTCGTCCTGGCGCACGCTCGGTTCTCGACGAATACGTTCCCCAGCTGGCCGCTAGCCCACCCATACCGGTACGTGGCCCACAACGGCGAGTTCAACACCGTGCAAGGCAACCGCAACTGGATGCGGACGCGCGAAGCGATGCTCGCCAGTGGGCTCATCCCGGGCGATATTTCCCGGATCTTCCCGGTGGTTACGCCCGGCGGGAGCGACTCGATGAGCTTCGACGAGGTGCTCGAGTTGCTCCACCTCAGTGGCAGGTCGCTGCCCCACGCCATGCTGATGATGATCCCGGAAGCATGGGAGAACAAAGAGGATTTGTCGGCGGAGAGACGGGCCTTCTACCAGTTCCATTCTTGTCTCATGGAACCGTGGGACGGCCCGGCGGCGGTGGCGTTCACGGACGGCTCCCTCATCGGAGCGCAGCTGGACCGCAACGGTTTCAGACCGCTGCGCTACTGGGTCACCGATGATGACGTCGTTATCTTGGCCTCCGAGGTAGGGGTGCTGGACGTGCCCGCCTCCAAGGTCGTGCTGCGGGGCCGGATCCAGCCGGGGCGGATGTTCCTGGTTGACACTGCCGCCGGCCGAATTGTCGACGACGACGAGGTCAAGGACTCTCTGGCCGCCGAACTCCCGTATGGTGCGTGGCTGGCCGCCGGCCTGATCGATCTCGAGGACCTCCCGATGCGCCGGGCCCTGACCCCGCAGTACTCGAGGTTGGTCAGCTTCCAGCGCCAGTTCGGCTACACCGAGGAGGAAATCCGCCTCGTCCTGGCGCCGATGGTAAGAGACGGCGTGGAGCCGCTCACTTCCATGGGTGACGACACGCCGCTGGCCGTCCTTTCTCGCCGGCCTCGCCTTCTTTATGACTATTTCCGCCAGCTTTTCGCCCAGGTCACCAACCCGCCACTGGACGCCATCAGAGAAGAGCTCATCACATCGCTTTCCTCTTCTGTCGGCCCGGAGGGCAACCTCCTGGAGCCGGGCCCGCGGTCTTGCCACCAGATCATGCTGCCCGGCCCGGTGCTTACGAACGACGAGCTGGCCACCCTGCTGTACGTAGACGAGGACGGGCTCGTCCCCGGCTGGCACAGCTTTGCCGTCGACGGCCTGTTCGCGGCCAAGGGCGCGTCGAGCCCCGGAGACCGACTGCGCGACGCCCTTGACGACGTCTGTGCTCAGGTCGAAGATGCTGTCCTGGGCGGGGCCAGTGTGATCGTCCTTTCGGACCGCCATGCGAACGCCGATGCGGTGCCCATACCGTCGCTGCTGCTGGTGTCCGCCGTCCACCATTTCCTGGTGGACAAGAAACTGCGCACCCACGTCGGCCTCATAGTGGAGACGGGAGAAGCGCGGGCCGTTCATCACATGGCCTGTTTGATCGGGTACGGGGCGGCGGCCATAAACCCCTACCTCGCCTTTGACACGGTCGCCGACCAGGTGCGCCGGGGCGCCATTGCCGATATGTCGGCCCGCAAAGCCCTCCACAATTACGTAAAGGCGGCTTCCAAGGGCGTCCTCAAGACCATGTCGAAGATGGGCATCTCCACCGTTGCCTCTTATACGGGTGCCCAGGTCTTCGAAGGGGTCGGGCTGGCCGGCGACCTGGTCGACCGCTACTTCAAAGGGACGGCGACGCAAATGGAGGGGATAGGGCTGGAAGAAATCGCCGGCGAAGCTCTGGCCCGCCACGGCGCCGCGTGGCCGGGACGGCCCACCGAACTGGCTCACCGCGACCTGGAGCCAGGCGGAGAGTGGCAATGGCGTCGCGAGGGCGAGTACCACTTGTTCAACCCCGACACGGTTTTCAAGTTGCAGCACGCCACCCGGGCCAAGAACTACAAAATCTTCAAGCAGTACACCCGGGCGGTGGACGACCAGTCTCGCCACCTGGCCACGCTGCGCGGCCTGTTGCGGTTGCGACCGGCCGGTGAAACGGGCCGTTCACCGGTACCGCTCGAAGAAGTCGAACCCGTCTCCGCCATCGTCAAACGGTTTTCGACGGGAGCGATGTCCTACGGGGCCATTTCACAAGAAGCACATGAGACGCTGGCCATCGCCATGAACCGCCTGGGAGCGCGAAGCAACAGCGGCGAAGGGGGTGAGGACCCGGAGCGCAACGTGGCCGATCCCAATGGCGACAGCCGTCGCAGTGCGATACGTCAGGTGGCGGCGGGGAGGTTCGGCGTCACCAGCGAGTACCTGGTCCACGCCGACGATATCCAGATAAAAATGGCCCAGGGGGCCAAACCGGGGGAGGGGGGCCAGCTGCCGGGGAAGAAGGTGTACCCCTGGATAGCGAAGACCCGTTATTCCACGCCCGGGGTCGGCCTGATCTCGCCCCCACCTCACCACGACATTTATTCGATCGAGGACCTGGCTCAGCTCATATACGACCTGAAGAATGCCAACCCGCGCGCCCGCATCAACGTAAAACTGGTCTCTGAAACGGGGGTGGGGACCGTGGCCGCGGGCGTGGCCAAAGCCCACGCTGACGTCATCCTCATTTCCGGCCACGATGGCGGTACGGGCGCGTCGCCGATGAGCTCGACCAAGCACGCCGGTGGCCCCTGGGAGCTCGGCCTGGCCGAGACCCAACAAACCCTGCTCCGCAACGGCTTGCGTGACCGCGTGGTAGTCCAGGCCGACGGCTCGATGAAGACCGGCCGGGACGTGGTGATTGCCGCTCTGCTCGGAGCCGAGGAGTACGGGTTCTCCACGGCACCGCTTGTCGTCGAAGGCTGCATAATGATGCGCGTCTGCCACCTGGACACGTGCCCGGTGGGCGTAGCTACGCAGAACCCAGAACTTCGTAAACGCTTTACGGGTACTCCTGACCTGGTGGTCAGTTTCTTCGAGTACGTAGCAGAAGAAGTGAGGGAGTGGCTGGCCGAGCTCGGGTTCAGGACGCTCGAGGAAGCCATCGGCCATACCGAGGTGCTGTCGGCGGAGGCGCCCGCCGGCCACCAAAAGGCGGCCACCCTCGACCTGTCCGACCTGCTGGTGCCGCCCCCGGACGGGGTGGCCTTACGTGCAGTTCGCCGGCAAGACCACCAGCTCGAGCGGACGCTGGATGCCAGTCTGATCGAGGCCTGCCGACCCGCGCTCGAGGACGGCACCGAGGTGCGCGGCTCATGGCCGGTGGCCAATTCCAACCGGGCCGTGGGAACGATGCTCGGGTCGGAAGTGACCAGACGTTTTGGCGGCAGCGGGCTCCCGCCGGGCACCATTGACCTGGAATTGACCGGTTCGGCCGGGCAAAGTTTCGGCGCCTTCCTGCCTCCCGGGGTCACGCTGCGGCTTTACGGCGACGCCAACGATTACCTCGGTAAAGGTCTCTCCGGGGGACGCATTATCGTGAGGCCGCCCTTTGACGTACCCGCCAGCTTCGTCGCCGAAGCGAACATCATTGCCGGCAACGTCATCGGCTACGGCGCGACGAGCGGCGAGATTTTCATAAGAGGGGTTGTCGGAGAACGCTTTTGCGTACGAAATTCGGGAGCCCTGGCCGTCGTCGAGGGCGTGGGCGACCACGGTTGCGAGTACATGACCGGAGGCCGGGTGGTCGTCCTCGGCCCGACGGGGCGCAACTTTGCCGCCGGGATGTCCGGAGGTTTTGCTTACGTGTACGACCCCCACGAGCGGCTCCCGGCCCGGCTCAACCACGAATTGGTCGAGCTGGAAGCGCTCAGCGACGACGACACGCAATGGCTCACGGCTGTGCTCCTGCGTTACGCCGGTGAGACGGCATCCGAGCTGGCGGAGAGGTTGCTGGACAATAATTCTGTGCACGCGTCATTGTTCGTGAAAGTGGTCCCCACGGATTATCGCCGTGCCCTCGAAGCGGCCCGGCTTTCAGAAGGAGAGCCCGAAGCCGTGGCGGCGATAATGATGGCCGCTGCACATGGCTGACCCGGACGGTTTTATAAAGCATAGGAGGCAGGAGGCCGAGCACCGACCCGTGCACATGCGCGTCCGAGACTGGGCGGAGATGTACGAACCGGCCGAGGTCTCGACGCTGCGGGTGCAGGCGTCGCGCTGTATGGACTGCGCCATTCCTTTCTGCAACAGCCTGAACGGTTGCCCCCTCGGCAACCTCATTCCCGATTGGAACGACCTCGTTTACCGAGACCGTTGGCGCGACGCCATCGAGCGCCTTCACGCCACGAACAACTTCCCCGAGTTCACGGGGCGCATGTGCCCGGCGCCGTGCGAGAGCGCCTGCGTCCTGGCCATAAACGACGAGCCCGTGACGATAAAGGACGTCGAAAAGAAGATCATCGACTACGCCTGGGAGCACGGCTGGGTCACGCCGGTAAGGCCGTCCGTAAAGACCGGCAAGCGGGTGGCCGTCGTGGGCTCCGGGCCGGCGGGAATGGCGGCCGCCCAGCAGCTCACCCGGGCCGGTCACGACGTAGTCGTTTACGAGCGCGACGACCGTCCAGGTGGCCTAATTCGCTACGGGATCCCGGACTTCAAAATGGACAAGGCGCTTCTCGACCGCAGAGTTGACCAGATGGAGGCCGAAGGCACCGTGTTCGAGTGCTCCGTCGACGTCGGGGTTGACCTCTCCGTCGAAGACCTGCAATCAGGTTATGACGCGGTCATTTTGGCTATCGGCGCCCTCTGGCAGAGAGAGCTCGAAATCCCGGGCCGGCACCTCGACGGTGTTCACCTGGCGATGGACTATCTCGTCCCGGCCAACCGGGTGCAAGCGGGCTTGCTGGCCGAGCCTCCGATTGACGCCGAAGGAAAAAGGGTGATCATTATCGGTGGCGGCGATACCGCAGCTGACTGCCTTGGTACGGCGCACCGCCAGGGGGCGGCGTCGGTGCACCAGTTCGATATTCATGAACAGCCTCCCGACGAACGGTCCGACAGCACGCCGTGGCCGCTCTGGCCCTTGATCTTGCGTGGTTCACTGGCTCACGAAGAGGGGGGTGAACGCATCTTCGCCGTCCAGACCGACGCCTTTCTGGGCGACGATCGCGGGCGTGTCCGTGGTCTTGGTGCGCATCGCGTATGCGAACTGCGCCGTCGCCAGTACGAGGACGTGCCGGGCAGTGATTTCGAGCTCCCGGCCGACCTGGTGCTGCTGGCCGTCGGGTTCCGCGGCCCCGACCGTCAATTGCTCGACCGGCTCGAGGTGGATGTGACCGGGGGCGGGGTCGTGGCCCATGACGGCGGTTGGGCCACCAGCGTGCCGGGTGTGTTCGCCTGCGGTGACGCCACCAGGGGGGCCAGCCTGATTGTGTGGGCCATTGCGGAAGGCCGAGCCGCCGCGGCCGCCGCCGACCGTTTCCTGGTGGGTGAGACGCTGCTGCCGGCCGCGCTATGAGCCGACAACCGTTAGCTTCCTAGAAGTGAGGACCGCATATTACCCGGGCGAGTGCCCGGCCCCTCCCGAAGGGTCAGTAGTAACCATCGGCGCCTTTGACGGGGTCCATCTGGGGCACCGGCAGCTCATCGAAGAGGGCCCACCGCACGGCCACCGAGATCGGGGCCGTGGCCAGCGTGGTGACGTTCGACACGCACCCTGCCAGCGTGGTGCGGCCGGAGTCGGCGCCGTTGCTGCTGACCGACCTCGATCAGAAGCTTTCGCTGCTGGCGGCGTGCGGGGCCGACCTGACCCTGGTGGTTCACTTCGACGCCGAGCGGGCCGCCGAAAGGGCAGAGGACTTCGTGGCCGAGGTGCTCGTCGGGTGCCTCAACGCTCGGGCGGTGATCGTGGGGCACGACTTCCATTTCGGCCACAACCGGGAGGGGGACGTCCCTCTCCTGCAGCGGATGGGCGCTCAGATGGGCTTCGACGTCACCGGGATACGCCTGCTCGGCACGCCCGCTCAAGACGGCACGGGCCCGGACGGCAGCGGCGTCGAGGCCGGTGAGCCTCTGACGTGCGGCGCAGCCAATTTCCTCGACTCGCATCCGCCACCTGATCGCAGAAGGCGATGTGGGCGCCGCCGCCGCCCTCCTCGGCCGTTGGTACGAGCTGCGCGGGGTGGTGGGCCATGGGGAGAAACGCGGCCGAGAGCTCGGCTTCCCGACCGCCAACCTCGAGGTCAGTACGGAAATGCAGATCTGCGCCGACGGCGTCTACGCCGGCTGGTACCTGCGTCCAGATGGGACGCGCCACCAGACCGCCATCTCGGTTGGGCGCCAGCCGACGTTCTACGAATCGAGGCCGTATTCGCTCGTCGAGGCCCACCTGCTCGATTTCCAGGGTGACCTCTATGACGAGAGCGGCACCGTCGAGTTGGTGGCGCGTCTGCGGGGTCAGGAGAAGTTCCCTTCGGTGGAGGCGCTCATCGACCAAATGTCGAGTGACGTCGCCCACACGCGGCGTACGCTGGCCACCGCCTACCCGTAGCCCCTACGGTTGATGGCGGCCGCTAGTCTGGAGCCGGGCAAACCTGTCGCTCGGTGCCCGGAGCACGGTAAGAGCGGCCCGCAGCTGCTAGCGTGCCACCTGTTGCTAGAATGGGGCCGGCGTTGTGCCGCGGCAGGTGCTCAGGCGACTGGTGTGCTGCGCCGGGCTCGAGGCAGTCCGGCCCACCGAATTGACGATTTTTGAAGGCCCAGCTTTAAGGGCACAGCCGAGACCAAGGAACCACCAGCATGGCAGAAAGATCAGCGACCATCGAGGCTTACCGCCTGCACGAGACGGACACGGGCTCGCCCGAGGTCCAGGTCGCTTTGTTGAGCGAACGAATCGCTCACTTGACCGAGCATTTGAAGGTCAACAAGCACGACCACCATTCCCGGCGAGGCCTCATGGTGCTCATCGGGCGCCGCCGCCGCCTTCTCGACTACGTGAAGAACAACGACGTCGAGCGTTACCGGGAGCTCATTAGCCGGCTGGGGCTGCGCCGCTGACCGGCGGCGTAAGGAAGTTTCGGGAGAAGTGAGGCAAGGACGGCGGCTGCTCGTTCGGCAAGGCCAAGGGATCGGGCCGTTTGGCACCGCTCTTGGGCCGGTCACAGGAGCGACGGGCTGTTGTCCATCTCATGTTCGCCCTGAAGTCTTTTTTGTGGGGCAGGCTGTGGTCAGCTGCCAGTCGAGGGCTTCCAGCCTGGCGTCCAGCGCCCGCGCCGGCAGCCGTCAACTGACAACTGGCTCGGTTCTGCTCCGCAATTAGCGAAGGCCTTCGAGAGCCGAAGGCCTTTTTCTTGTGGCCCCAGAAGATGCTGGCGGCCACTACTTGAAAGGAGTAGAGCAGATAAATGGGGGAGCCCGTATCTGTTTCAGTGCCGGTATCTGGTACCGGCAAAAGCATCAGCTTCGAGACGGGGCTGCTGGCGCAGCAATCGCAGGGTGCCGTCGTCGGCCGTATCGGGGACACTCTCGTCCTCGCTACCGCTAACGCCGCGTCCCACGCGCCTGAAGGCATAGATTTTTTCCCGCTCACCGTCGACGTCGAAGAGAGAATGTACGCGGCCGGGAAGATACCCGGCTCTTTTTTCCGTCGCGAGGGTAGGCCGACCGAGAACGCCATACTGACGGCGCGACTGATTGACCGGCCGTTGCGGCCGTCGTTCGCAGAGGGTTATCGCAACGAGACTCAGGTGGTGATAACGGTCCTGGGCGCCGACCAGGTGAACCGTCACGATGTAATAGCAATAAACGCCGCCAGCGCGGCGCTAATGGTCTCCGGCATTCCATTCGAAGGCCCGATAGGTGCGGTGCGCGTCGCCTATTCGCAGGAGGGCAAGTGGGTTCCCCACCCGACCTACGGCGAAGGCGATGAGTCGACGTTCGAGCTGGTTGTGGCCGGCCGGGCCCTGCCGGATGGCGACGTGGCCATAATGATGGTCGAGGCGGGCGGCGCAGAAAAAGCGTGGGCTTACTACAGCGAGGGCGCCCCCAAAGTCACAGAAGAGGTCATAGCCGAGGGCCTCGAGGCCTCCAAGACCTGGATCAAGGAGTCCATAGACCTCCAGTTAGAGCTCCGGGACAAGGCGGGATTCCCGGCCGTTGATGGCCTTCCAGGCGAAGCGGGACTACGCCCCGGAGGTCTACGAGCGGGTCCAAGCTCTGGGGTCCGAGCGGATAAGCAAAGTGACCACCATCTCGCTGAAGTCGGAGCGCGAAGCCGCCATGGAAGAGGCGGCGGCGGCCCTCATCGACGAGCTGGCGCCGGAATTTCCGAGCCGGGAAAAGGAGATCTCGGCCGCGGTGCGTTCGCTCACCAAGAAGCTCGTGCGTCAACGCATTGTGGAAGAGGGCGTGCGCATCGACGGACGGGGGACGCGTGACATCAGGCCACTATCGGCTCGGGTGGGGCTCATCCCGACGGCGCACGGTTCGGGCCTGTTCCAGCGGGGGGAAACCCAGGTCCTCAACGTCACCACTCTCGGCATGCCGCGCATGGACCAGCTTCTGGACACGGTAGGTACAGACGAAAAGAAGCGCTACATGCACCACTACAACATGCCACCCTCCGCCAACGGGGAGGTAGGCAGAGTCGGTAGCCCGAAGCGCCGAGAGATCGGGCACGGCCTGCTGGCAGAGCGGGCCTTGCTGCCCGTGGTGCCGTCGTTCGACGAGTTCCCCTACGCATTGCGCCTCGTTTCCGAGGTGCTGTCGTCCAACGGTTCGACCTCGATGGCGTCGGTGTGCGCTTCGACCCTGTCCCTTATGGACGCCGGTGTGCCCATCAAAGCGTCGGTGGCGGGCATTGCGATGGGCCTCGTCAAAGACGGCGACCGCTATGTAACCCTGACCGACATCCTCGGCGCCGAGGACGCTTTCGGGGACATGGACTTCAAAGTGGCGGGGCCGGCCGATTTCGTGACTGCCCTTCAGCTCGACACCAAGATCGATGGGATCCCGGCCACGGTGCTGGCCGACGCGTTGCGCCAAGCCCGTGAAGCTCGTTTGACAATCCTGGACGTGATGAACGCGGTTATCAGCCAGCCTCGGGCCGAAGTGCGCGACACGGCGCCCAAGGTGGTGACCATCGAGATCCCCCTCGACAAGATCGGCGAGGTCATCGGCGCCAAGGGCAAGATGATCAATTCGATACAGCAGGAGACCGGCGCCGACATCAGCGTCGATGACAACGGGGTCGTGGGCACGGTCACGATGGGCGCCAGAGATAGTGGAGCGGTGAAGGAAGCGCTGCGGCGGATAGAGCTGATCCTCGACCCGCCCCGCGCCGAGGTAGGCGCTACCTACCGCGGCAAAGTGGTCAACATCACCAAGTTCGGCGCCTTCGTCAATATCCTTCCCGGCCGCGACGGGCTCGTTCACATCTCAAAGCTCTCCAAGCTGGCGCAAGGCAAACGCGTCGAACGCGTCGAGGACGTCTTGTCGCTAGGCGATGAGCTCGAGGTTCACGTCGACGATATCGACCCCATCGGTAAGGTTTCTCTGTCCCTGGAAGAGGGCGCCATCCCCAACAGCGGGGCCAATGGCGGAGACGCCACCACCTTGGGCAATGGGGGCAAGGAGGACGCCGACGGCACCGAGACGGTGTCGTTCGAGGACAGCTGGGAGGAAGAGGCCCGTTCCACTTTCGGGGATCTCGGCCCCTCCGCCGCCCCCGTCGACGCCCAATCGAGCGCCGGAGCAGGCCGCGCTGGGCGCGACCGGGGTGGTGACCAGCGGGCTCAGGGTGGCGGGCCACGACGCAACCCGCGTCGGCGCCACTAAAAGCGCCTGCCACGTGGGAGCCAGCCATATGGGAGATAGTCGAGGACGGCCAACCAGTCGGGCAGCGACGCCCAAGCGCGACATCGTCGAGACCACGGTCACCGACGATGGGCTCACCGTAGTAAGCGAGCACATGCCGGATGTGCTCTCCGTCAGCCTCGGGTTCTGGGTGGGCACCGGTTCGGTTGACGAACCGGGGCCCATCGCCGGGGCGTCGCACTTCCTCGAGCACTTGCTGTTCAAGGGGACGGCGCAGCGCACCGCCCGCGAGATCGCCGAAGCGATCGATGCCGTGGGCGGGGATATGAACGCCTTCACGACCAAGGAGCACACCGCCTTCTACGTGAGGCTGCTGGCCGATTCGGTCGACCTGGGCCTCGACGTGCTGTCGGAGATCATTTGGGGCCCGGCCCTGCGGGCCGACGAGCTCGAAGCCGAACGGCAGGTCATCCTCGAGGAGATCCTCATGCACGGCGACGAGCCGGCCGAAGAGGTGCACGACCTGTTCAATTCGGCCCTCTACCCGGACCACCCGCTCGGGCGGGATGTGCTGGGGTTGGAGTCGACGGTCCGGAGTACCAGCCGTGATCAGGTAGCCGACTTTCACCGGCGGCACTACAGGACAGCCAACGTCGTTGTCACAGCGGCCGGGAAAATAGAACACGACCGGATCGCTGAAGGGGTCGTCGCGCCGGCTCGACAAGGCGGCCGGGGAAGTGGGCCGGGAAACGCTTACTGGCGGGGCACCCCCCGAGCGAACGGCGCCATCGGCGGGGGCCAAAAAGCGGCTGGTGGTCAACCGGCCCACCGAACAGGCTCACGTCATGGTGGGCATGCGGGGGTTCGAACGTAACCACCCCGACCGCCAGGTCCTCAACGTGCTCGACCACATCCTCGGGGGTGGGATGTCGAGCCGGTTGTTCCAGTCGGTACGGGAAGAAAGAGGCTTGGCCTACAACGTTTATTCGTACCGTTCCAGCTACCAGGGTGCAGGCGACCTGGCGGTGTACGCGGGGACGGCTCCTTCTCGTGCCCACGAGGTGCTCAAGTTGATAACCGAGGAGCTGGACAAGATGACCGCGGCCGGGGTGACCGAGCAAGAACTGGCGGCGGCCAAGTCGCACATCCGGGGAGCTACTGCGCTCGGGCTCGAGGACTCCGGCGCTCGCATGAGCCGACTGGGCCGCTCTCAGCTGAACCAGGGCCGCGTGCCCCCGCTGGCTGAGCTCGATGCCGAGATCGCGGCGGTGACGACTGACGACATCAGTCGGGTAGCAGAGAAGATCCTCGGGGGCCCTCGGAGCCTGGTGGTGCTGGGACCCTTCGACGACGACGCCTTCCCCGACTGGGACGGCAGCCCCGTGCGGTCGGCCCAAGAGTGACCCGGGTCGGCGTCTTTGGCGCCGGCGGCCGGATGGGGGCCACCGTGTGCGCGGCCGTGGGCGCTGACCCCGAGCTCGCGCTGGTGGCGGCGGTTGACCCTGTCCATGCGGGCCAAAAGCTGGAGCCGGGTGGCCTGGTCGTGGCGGCTGACCGGGAAGCCATGGCCGATGCCGGCGTGCAGGTGGCGGTTGATTTCACGGTGGCCAGCGCGGCGGCCGCCAACGCCGGCTGGTGCGCCCGCAACGGCGTGCACGCGGTAATTGGCACGACTGGGCTCTCGCCGGAGGAACTGGCCGAAGTCAAGTCGCTCTTCGAGGCGGGTGACGCCAATTGCGTCGTGGCCCCGAACTTTGCCATCGGGGCTGTCCTTATGATGCGCTTCGCGGAGATGGCGGCGCCATGGTTCGAAACGGCGGAGATTATCGAGCTTCACCACGACGGCAAGCTCGACGCGCCTTCGGGTACAGCCCTGTTAACGGCGGCGAGGATCGCATCTGCCAGGTCTCGGCCCCCTGTCGAGGCCGAGAGCGTACCCGCCCGCGGGTTTGAGGGCGCGCCCGGCGTACGTGTTCACTCGGTCAGGTTGCGGGGGCTCGTGGCGCACCAGGAGGTGCTGTTCGGCACGGCCGGCCAGGTCTTGACTTTGCGGCACGACTCCCTCGACCGGGCCTCGTTCATGCCGGGCGTGCTCCTGGCGATAAAGCAGGTGCCGGCTCGGCGCGGCTTTACTCTCGGCCTCGACCCGTTGCTGGGGATTTGAGAACGACCAATGAGAGCCCTCGACGGTAGCTAGGCTTTCGGCTGTGTCACAGCGGACTGGCTCACAAGTGATGGCCTCCTGATGGCGGCCCCGGGGCGTTTTGGTGCGGTCATCTGCGCCATGGCCACCCCTTTCGACGAACACGGTCGTCTCGACTTGCCGGGTGCAGCCGGGTTGGCCCGGTGGCTGGTTGACAACGGCAACGACGGGCTCGTGCTGGCGGGTACGACAGGTGAAGCGCCGACGTTGAGCGACGAGGAGAAGGTCGACTTGTGGCGCGCCGTCCGGCAAGCCGTAAGCGTGCCTCTGATCGCCAACTCCGGGACGGCCAGCACTACGCACTCGGTGGAGCTCACCAGGGCGGCCGAATCCGTCGGCGTCGACGCCGCCCTGGTCGTCACCCCTTATTACAACCGGCCCTCGCAAGCCGGCATCGAGGCCCATATGCGGGCCATCGCCGCCGCCACGGAGCTGCCGGTGATCGTCTATGACATACCCAAGCGCACAGGGCGAGAGGTCCGCCTGACGACGTTCCTGCGGTTGGCGGCGGACGGGGTGATCGCCGGGGTCAAGGACGCCAGCGGTACGCCGGCGGGCACGGCCGCTCTGGTGGCCGGGGCACCGCCCAGCTTCGAGGTCTACAGCGGGGAGGACGCGCTCACCCTCCCGTTGTTGGCGGTAGGAGCGGTCGGCGTGATCAGCGTGGCCTCCCACTGGGCGGGAGCGCAGATGAGCGACATGGTCACTGCGTACACCAAGGGCGACACCGAGGCGGCCATGGCCCTCAATGCGCGACTGGTCGAGTCGTGGGATTTCGAGTCCAGTGACGACGCCCCCAACCCGGTGCCGACCAAGGCCATGCTCAAGGCTCTGGCGTTGCCCGGTGGCGACTGCCGCCTTCCTATGGGCCCGGAGCCCGACGGGCTGGTGCGCAAAGCCGAGCAAGTCTGGAGCCGTCTTCACCAGCAACCGTTTACTAAAGCTATTTAGCGCCGCCGCCGCGACCTCTGGTGGTCCCGTCCCTCGTTCGAGTTGGCACAAAGAAGGATGCGGGTGACGCCCGACGGCCGGTCCCAACTCGTGAAGGAGCCCTAATTGCCCGGAGAACCGATATCTCCTGAGGGCGCATCGCCGGTCCGCATCGTTTTTCTCGGGGGCCTGGGTGAGATCGGCCGCAATTGCGCGTGGTTCGAAATGGACGGGCGGGCGGTGCTGGTGGACTGCGGTCTCATGTTCCCGGACCCGGAAATGCTCGGCGTAGACCTGGTCTTGCCCGATTTCACTTACATAATCGAAAACAAGGACCGGCTCGAAGGGTGCGTCCTCACGCACGGCCACGAAGACCATTGCGGCGCTCTGGCTTACCTGCTCCGGGACGTGAGCATGCCGATCTACGGTTCACCGGTGACGCTCGGCCTGGCCCGCAACCGCATAGATGAAGCGGGCGTGGCCGACCGCACCGAACTGGTCCCGGTGGCCGATGGGGAAAGGCGAAAAATTGGGCCGTTCGACATCGAGTTCTTACCGGTGGCCCATTCGGTCCCGTTCGGTTTCGCCCTCGCCTTCCATACTCCTCAAGGGGTAATCCTGCACACGGGCGACTTCAAGCTCGACTTGACGCCTGTGGACGGCCGGCGGACCGACCTGACCCGGATAGGTGCCATGGCGGCCGAGGAGGGCATCCGGCTATTGCTTTCGGATTCCACCAACGCCGAGGAACAGGGCTACTCCCCGTCCGAGCGGGCGGTGGGCCAGGTCCTCGCCGGCCTGTTCGAGGCGAACCGGGACAAGCGGATCATCGTGGCCTGCTTCGCCAGCCATGTGCACCGGGTCCAGCAGGTGGCGGACGCGGCCCTGGAGTCCGGGCGCTACATCGCCACGCTAGGGCGGTCGATGGGCCGGAACGTCGCTTTCGCTCGCGAGCTCGGCCTCCTCGACATCCCCGAGGAACGGCTTATAGATATCGAGAAGATCGGCAACCTCGATCCCAGCCAAATATGTGTGGTCTGTACCGGCTCCCAGGGGGAACCCATGTCGGCGCTGTCGCTCATGGCTGCGGGCGAGAACAAATGGGTGAAGACAGGGGAGGGGGACCTTGTCATCCTCTCGTCCCACGCCATACCGGGCAACGAGTCCAACGTCGGGAAGGTTATCGACGGTCTCTGCCGGTCAGGAGCCGAGGTGGTGCATTCGGGGCTGGCGGCCGTGCACGCGTCCGGCCACGCCATGCGGGACGAGCTCAAGCTATTGATCTCTATCGCCAAGCCGAACGCATTTATCCCCGTGCACGGTGAGTACCGCCACCTGATGCACCACGCCCGCCTCGCTACTGACCTCGGCGTGCCCCGCCAGTCCGTCCTGCTGGCGGAGGACGGCGATGTGGTCGAGGTCCGCTCGAGCGGCATCGAGTTCGCCGGCGAGGTCCCGGCCGGCTACCTGTACGTGGACGGGATCGTGGGAGACGTAGGCCCCGGGGTCTTGCGGGACCGCCAGCTCCTGGCCGAAGAGGGCGTCATCGTCCTGGTTGTCACGGTCGACTCACGTACGGGCAACGTGCTCACGGGACCGGAGATAATCACCCGGGGCTGGGTCTACGCCCCTGAGGCCGAGAAGTTGCTCGACGAAGCCCGCGAAGTGGTGCTGGCGGCGATCGAAGATCCCAAGCTGCCGGAAACGGGCGTGGCCGACTTCGACACGTTGAAACGCCGGGCGCGTTCGGCCCTTGGCAAGTTCGTCTACGAGCGGACCCGCCGGCGCCCAATGATCGTCCCCGTAGTTATGGAGACCTAGGAGCGGTCCTCTTTCGGGCTCGTGGCGGGACTATTTCCCCGCCGGCCTCCTGAGTGCCAACTACTGGTCCGGCCCGCCAAACGCAGTGCCGACCACGCCCTCGAACAGATGTACACCCGTTGTTGGTGGGGCTGATGTTAGTTTTGAGGTTGTTGTGGCAACGCGGACCGCACGTAAGCCCGTTCCCGCTCGGGGCGGCGGCAGGTCACGCTCCAGTGCCGCGCCCCCTCGCGGGCGCCGCGAAGAGCCACCTGCCGACCCTGCGCCGTGGCGCGTCACCCTCCACTCCATGGTGGAGGACCAGTCGGACGACCTGTGGGGACTGGCGTTCCTCCTGGTTGCCGTTCTGGCTGGGTTGGGGATCTACGCCGAGGTCATAGGCCCCGCCGGCCATGCGCTGAGGACGGGGACGGCCGATGTCCTCGGGCTAACCAGATATGGCTTACCGCCCGCCTTCGCTCTCCTGGGCGGGTACCTGATCTGGCGGCGCCACCGCTGTGAACCAGCCCGCGTCGCCATCGGGCTCGGCCTTGCGCTCTTGGCCGCGGCCGGCCTGCTGGAGGTTGTCGCCGGCAAGGATACGTTGAACCAGCCACTGGCCACCATGGGCCAGGCGGGCGGCTTCATTGGCGCGGCCGAAGGAGTGCCGCTCCGGGCGGGCTTGGCCGGATGGGGTGCCGCACTCGTCCTGGCCGCCATCCTTCTTGTTTCTGTCCTGATCATCACGGCAACCCCGGTGCAAAGCCATTGCGGGCAAGCTGCGCTGGTTGGGCGCCAAAACGGCTCAGGCGGGCCGGTGGTGCCGGTCGACGGTGACCGAGTTGCTCCAGGAAGATGAAAAACTGGCCTCTGCGGCGCGCCACCCGACGGCGGTGATACCCGGTCCCGCCCCACGGCGCCCCGACGTCGCCACCCTCCCTCGGTTGGATGGCGCCGAGCCCGAAGATGGAGACGATGACTGGCCCGAGGACGGCCAACAGGATGGGCACGAGACGACCCCCCTGCTTGACCCAGACCTACTCGACCCCGCTCTACCTGGCCCGGCCATCGCTCGAGCCCGTCCTCCACGAGAAGATTTGCCGCTGGCGCTAGGAGGCCGCCCGGCGCCGCGCAACGGCGGGGCGGCGACCACTGTGCCTCTGGACGGCTTCGCGGGCCCGGCCAAGGCGGAGCAGCTCGCCATCGACCTCGGATTTCCCAAGCCGGCGCCGCCATCCTGGCGGCTGCCCCCGATGGCGCTGCTGAAACGGACCAAACAGGCAGAGATCGACCGCACGCAGGTAGAGGCCCTCGGCCGCACCCTCGAGGCCGCCCTCGCCTCTCACGGAGTGGAGACCCGCCTGGTGGGGGCGACCGTCGGGCCCAGCGTCACCCGGTACGAGCTCGAGCTCGGGCCGGGCGTTCAGGTGCGCAAGGTGACGGCCCTCCAACGCGATATTGCTTACGCCATGGCGGCGGCCGAGGTCAGGATCCTGGCGCCGATACCGGGTCGTTCCGCCATCGGGGTCGAGGTCCCCAACCGCCAGCGCCAAACGGTGGCGCTGGGCGATGTCCTCTCGTCCCCCGAAGCGGCCGCCGCCCGTCACCCGCTGGAGGTCGGCGTCGGCCGGGACATCGCCGGCCGCCCGGTGCTCGTCAACCTGGCCGAAATGCCCCATTTGCTGATCGCCGGCGCCACCGGTTCGGGCAAATCCTCTTGTATCAACTCGATGTTGACCTCGGTCTTGATGCGAGCCACGCCGGACCAGGTGCGCATGATCATGGTCGACCCGAAGCGGGTTGAGCTCGGCGCTTACGCCGGCCTTCCGCACCTGCTGACAGCAGTCGTCACCAACCCAAAAAAGGCGGCCAATGCCCTGCGGTGGGCGGTGCAGGAGATGGAGCGCCGTTACGACCTGCTGGCTGAGCTCGGGATGCGCGACATCACCGGTTACAACGCGGCGTGGGACAGAGGTGAATTGGTACCAGAGGAAGGCTCGGGGGGCGAGAGCCAGTGCTACACCCGCCTGCCTTTCATTCTCGTCGTGGTGGACGAGCTCAACGACCTGATGATGGTGGCGGCCCGGGACGTGGAAGAGTCGATCTGCCGCATTGCCCAGATGGCTCGGGCCGTGGGTATCCACCTGGTCCTGGCCACCCAACGACCCTCGGTCGATGTCATTACCGGGCTCATAAAGGCCAATATCCCGTCGCGGCTGGCATTTGCCGTTTCGTCGCTGGCCGACAGCCGGGTGGTGCTCGACCAACCCGGGGCCGAGCGGCTGATAGGCAAGGGCGACATGCTGTTGCTGACTGCGTCGTCCAGCCTGGCCCGGCGCCTTCAGGGCCCATGGGTCGACGAGGAGGACGTGCGTAAGGTGGTCGCCTTCTGGCGCCGCCAGGGTGAGCCAAGCTACGTCGAGGGCGTCGAAGGGGCCGAAACCGTCGCCGGCGCCGGCATCGAGGGCGGCGCGGACGATGACGCCGAACTGCTCGAGGCGGCGATGGAGCTGGTCGTGCGCAGCCAATTGGGGAGCACTTCGATGTTGCAGCGGAAATTACGGGTAGGTTTCGCCCGCGCCGGCCGGCTGATGGACCTGCTGGAGCAAAGAGGCGTCGTCGGTCCCTCAGAAGGTTCCAAGGCCAGGGCGGTGCTGATGACAGTGGACGAGCTTGACGGGCCTTAGGACCGACGGCGTCCCTGTCCATGGCTGCTCCGGTTTCAAATAGGCGCTAGGCGCTCGTGCACCGCGTCGCCAGGGCGCCCGCGTCCTCGGCCAACCTGGGCCCAGGTTTCGACGCTCTGGCGGTAGCGCTGTCGTTGTACGTCGAGGTCGCAGTGAAGCCTCGCGAAGCGGGCCTGTTGGTGACAGCCGAGGGAGAGGGTTCCGCACTGGCTACGGGGCGGGCTCACTTGGCGGCCCGGGTGGCGACGGAAGTTGCGGGCCACGACCGCCTGGAGGTCCGGGTGCGCTCGCAGGTCCCCGTAGCCCGGGGGCTCGGGTCATCGGCCGCTCTGGCCGTTGCCGCCGCCGCTGCCGCCGGGGCCAGGGACCCTCTGGAGTGGGGTTTCATTGTCGACGGCCACCCCGAGAACGCGGCTGCGTCCGCGCTTGGTGGCCTGGTGGCGGCGGCCGTGATCGACGGGCAGCCGACGGCGCGCAGCCTCGGCCTCGACCCAGACCTCCGGTTCATCGTCCTCGTGCCCGAACGGGAACTGGAAACCAGCAAGGCGCGCGCCGTCCTGGCGTCGATGGTGCCCCGTGAGGACGCCGTGTTCAACCTGGGCCGCCTCGGCCTATTGGTGGCCGGTTTGGGCGACCATCGTCGACTTCTAGCCAGTGCCGGCGATGACCGGCTCCATCAAGAGGCCCGCTCAGCGCTATTCCCTGAGGCCCCCGCCCTCTTGGAGGGCCTGCGCGAATTGGGTGCCCTCACCTCCTGTTGGTCCGGGGCGGGGCCAAGCCTGCTCGGGATTTGTCGTGCCGACGAAGCTCCTCGAGTGGCGGAGGCGGCGGGGCCCTTGATGGGGAGGCATTCGGTCCCCGGTCGCGTTTTGCTGCTCGAGCCGGACTTGTCTGGCTGTGCCGTAGAAGAAGTGGGTTGACCAGCGTCATTCGGGGGTTACCGACAAGACGGCCCCGCTACTCTGGTTGGGATGCCCAAAAGCGACGCCTCCTCTGGCCTTGGCGCGCCGCCACGGCGTCCGAGTGAGGCGCACCCGGGGGCGGAGGGAGCGGCTGGCGCTGGTCGCCGTCGTGGTGGCGCATCAGGGAGAAGCGCCAGCTATTGGCTGGAGACGCTGGGCTGCCCAAAGAACCAGGTGGACTCGGACAAGCTCGAGGGCCTGCTCGAGGCAGAGGGGTACCGGCCGGCGTGCCGGCCGGAGGACGCCGACCTGTTGGTCGTCAACACCTGTGCGTTCATCGATGCCGCCCGGGAGGAGTCGATTGGGGCCGTGCTCGAACTGGCCAGGGCCAAAAAGCGGGGGGCCAAGCTGGCCGTGACGGGTTGCTTGGCCGAGCGTTACGGGCCAGAGCTAGCCGCCGCCATGCCGGAGATCGACAAGGTGGCCGGGTTTGGGGTGCCACTGCCGGTCGAGGAGCCGGTGCGCCTGTTGTCGACGCGGCGGGGGCCCGCAGCGCCGGCGGCGCCGGCCGCAACCGAAGCCGGCGGGCGCGGCACGGAAACCCTGGTGGCGTGGCCGAGTTTCGATTTGTTGAACCTGCCTCGCCCCCCGGCCCGAGCGCCGTGGGCTTACGTCAAGGTGGCAGAGGGATGTGACAGGCGCTGTGGCTTCTGCGCCATCCCGTCGTTCCGTGGCCCGCAGCGCTCGCGGTCCGCCGCCGACATCCTGGCCGAGGTCGACGGCCTCGGCGTCGAGGAGGTGGTCCTGGTGGCGCAGGACCTGGTCTCCTGGGACCGGGATATGACCGGCGGCGGGGGAGGACAGAGACGACCGGGCGGCAGAGCCGTAAGGGGCCAGGAAGGAACCGATGGCCTGGTGGCGCTGGTCCGTGCCGTCCGGGAGCGAGTGGAGCGGGTGCGGCTCCTGTACCTGTACCCATCGGGCCTGAGCGAGGAGCTGGTGGAAGCGATTGGCGAGAGCGGGTGCCCGTATTTCGACCTTTCAATGCAGCACGTCTCTGGCCCGCTGGTACGCCGGATGCGCCGCTTCGGTAACGGTGAACGGTTCTTGCGCAAGATCTCTGAAATCCGCCGTCATTACCCGGATGCGGCGTTACGGTCCTCGTTCATCGTCGGTTACCCGGGCGAGACAGAAGAGGACCATGACGCCCTTTTGCGTTTCCTGGACGAAGCGCAGCTGGACTGGGTCGGTTTGTTTGCCTTCTCGCTCGAGGAGGGAACGTATGCGGCCGCCTTGCCCGGCCAGGTACCGGCGGAGCTGGTGGCAGAACGAATGCGGGAGTGCTCGGAAGTTCAGGACGTGATCACGGCGGGCAAAAGAATGGCTTTGATAGGAAGCACCTGTCGGGCCCTTGTCGACGCGCCCGGCCGGGCCCGCAGCCACCGCGAAGCCCCTGAGATCGATGGCGTGGTGCACGTCCCCCGCAGCTTGGCCGTTGGCTCCTGGGCCGAGCTCGAGATCGTCGATGCAGTGGGACCGGACCTGGTGGGCAAGCCAGTAGGCGACGGCGGGCAAAATCGCCCGAGAAATGGCCGTGATCATCGTTCGTCAATGGCTCTCGAATTGGGAACCACCGCGGGCTCCCCTCTGGCATGTAACCTTTCGGCGGGGGTATAAGGGCATGACCGAGGCCACCACTACTGCCGTCCCGTGGAGGCTGAAAACGGCCGCCAACGGTGTGACAGCCGCCCGCCTGGCGGCTACGCCCTTGCTCGTCCTGCTTGTCCTGCGGGCCACGCCCTCGTGGGCGGCGCTATTGCTGTGGGCCGCCTTGGCCGGGAGCGATTTTGTCGACGGGTGGCTGGCCAGGCGCCAGGGGCCCAGTGCCTCGGGTGCCTTCCTCGACCCTCTGGCCGACAAGTTCCTCGTCCTCGGGGCGCTGGCGGCCATGGCCGCCCTGGGTCAGGTCACGTGGGTGCCGGTCGCACTACTAGCGGTGCGCGAGGTGGTGATCACGTCTTATCGGGTGGTGGTGGCCCGCCGGGGGGTGAGTGTGCCCGCCCGCCGGGTGGCGAAGGCCAAGACGCTGGTCGAGTTCCTCACCGTTGCCCTCCTGCTATTGCCGGTGGCTTGGCCATCGAGGCTCACCTTCTCTCATTTGGCCTTGTGGTTGGCGGTAGTACTGGCCTGGGCCAGTGCCGTCCAGTACCTGGTGGACTCCCGCTCGGTGCGCCGCCCGGCACCCACAGGCGCCTAGGGCCGCCGCACTGTGGACTGCGAGGTCCTCGCCATCGGGACGGAGCTCCTGCTCGGCCAGGTGGTCGACACCAATTCGGCCTGGATCGGCGATCGCCTGGCTGCGGCTGGCATCCCGTGCTACCAACAGACCAAGGTGGGCGACAACCACGCTCGCATAGTCGCCGCGCTGCACGCCGCCCTCGAGCGAGGCAGCGACGTCATCTGCTGCGGCGGGCTCGGCCCCACCCAGGACGACATCACCAGGGAAGCGATCGCCGAGGTGATGGGCGTCGCTTTGCGCCGGGAGCCGGACCTCGTCGCCCGTTTGAACGAGCGCTTCGCCGGCCGCGAGATCCCCGAGATCAACTACAAGCAGGCCGACCTCCCCGTTGGCGCTTCGGCCATCCTGGCTTCCGGGGGCACCGCTCCCGGCCTGATCTGCCCCGTCGGCGACCACGTCGTCTATGCCGTGCCAGGCGTCCCCTCCGAGATGCGTGAGATAGTCGGGGACACGGTCGTCCCGGACCTCGTCCGGCGGTCAGGGCAGCAGGCGACGATCCGTAGCCGGTTCCTGCGCGTCTGGGGGATGACGGAGTCGAAGGTGGCAGAGGTGGTGGCGCCCCGGGTGGAGGCGCTCGAGGCGCCCGGGAGCGACACCACGATCGCCTTCTTGGCCAGCGCCACCGAAGGGATTCGGGTCCGGGTCACGGCCCGGGCTCGCGGGAAGGACGCCGAGGCCGCCGCTATCCAGCTGTTGGACAAAGAGGAGGCCGAGCTCAGGGCGCTTCTGGGCGAAGCGGTCGGGGGAGTGGACGACGAGGGTATCGAGGTGGTTGTCGGGCGGCTCCTGGCCCAGTCCGGGCTACGCCTGGCCGTCGCTGAGTCCCTGACGGGCGGCATGGTGGCCGCCCGGCTGACCTCGGTGCCCGGAGCCAGCACCTGGTTTGCGGGTGGGGTGGTTTCGTACGGCGAGGATGTAAAGCGGTCGCTCCTCGGCGTGTCCCCTGGGCCTGTGGTCAGCGAGAACGCCGCCGGAGAGATGGCACTGGGCGTGAAAGGCCTCCTCGCCGCCGATATTGGGCTATCCCTGACCGGCGTGGCCGGGCCGACCAGCCAGGACGACCAGCCGGTGGGAACCGTTTTCGTGGGCCTGGCCGATAGCAAGGCGAAGGCCGAGGTCACGCAGCTCTCGCTGCGGGGCGATCGCCAGTTGGTGCGCCAACGCGCCTCTACGCAGGCTCTCGACCTGTTACGCAGGGACCTGATCGAACAACACGGGCCCGACCAGGACTGACGCCCGGTCGCCCGGTCTTCCGGTCGCCCGGTCTGCGAGGCAGCGGCCGGCGCCGAGCGCTAACCGAACCAGTGGAAGGCGAGGACCTCGGTGGCGTTTTCTTGCAGGCTTATGCGCCGCGAGGTCAGACGGTCGCGTTCCTCGCGTAGGTGGTCCATCTCTGCCCCGCTTTGCCAGCCCATAGGCATATTGAGGATGGCCTCGGCCTGCTGGTACGTGTAGCCAAAAGGCGCGCGCTCCAAGGCCTCGAGGGCGGACTGGCGGTCGTGTGCGAACTGTATCGTCTCGTTGAGCTCGTCTAAGCGGGACGATACGTCAAGGAGCCCTCCCAACACATGGAGCCGTCCTTCGAGCTCGGTCAGTTCGATGACGTACTCCGGAGAACTCAGGTCCAAGACGGCACCTGAGCTCTGTTCGGGTCCAGGAAGCGCGGCCATTGCACCTCCCCAATTACAGAGGCTTGCGAAACCATCGGCTGAGAAGAGAGCGGCCGGTCGTGCCTTCCTATCTGGCAGTAACGCTGCTCACGACCTTGTGGCACGATCGGCCGCTCTCCTTCTCTGAGCGCCGCCGGTTTCGCGAACCTCGGTAGGTTCGCCTTGGCCGGCGTCGCCAGCGACGTACCAAGTGAACAAGCTGTTAACACGGTGATAAAGGTATCGCGCAACGGCGTCGTATGGCCATAAGTATTTCAAAAAATGCTTGCCATAAGCGGGTTCTCCATCTTGGCACGGACTGAACCGGTACAGCAAGTACCAAAAGCTGACGTAGCGAAAAGGCAAAGGTCACAACAGATAACAACGCCAAACTGACCGTGACGTTGTTTGGGCCAACTGGCGGGACAAGTGCTGCGCCCGACGTAACCTCATCACTGCCGGCCCAGCGTGCATCGTCCACCTTCACTTAGTTTAAGTGAAGGTGGGGGCCTTTGCGCTGGCCAGCCTGGGGCTCAGTCTTCGAGGACCAGGGGGTCACTCTCAGGCTGTTGTTCCGGGGCCGCGGGGGCGTTGGCCACGCCCACCTGCTGGCGTATCTTTTCAGAGATCTCGATCATGAGCTCGAGGTTTTCGGCCAGGAAAACCTTTGAATTTTCACGACCCTGGCCTATCTGCTCACCTTCGTACGTATACCAGGCGCCAGACTTACGCACTATCCCAAGGTCGGTGCCCACGTCGAGTAGAGATCCTTCACGGCTGATGCCCTTGGCGAACATAATGTCGAACTCGCATTGCTTGAAAGGCGGGGCGATCTTGTTTTTTACCACCTTTACGCGGGTCCGGTTACCGACCACCTCGGCGCCATCCTTGATGGACTCGATGCGCCGTATGTCGAGGCGCACCGAGGAGTAGAACTTGAGCGCCCGGCCGCCCGGGGTTACCTCCGGAGAGCCGAACATGACACCGATCTTTTCCCTGAGCTGGTTGATGAAGATGGCGATGGTATTGGACTTGCTGAGGGTGGCGGTGATCTTGCGCAGCGCCTGTGACATAAGCCTCGCCTGGAGGCCGACGTGGGCGTCCCCCATCTCGCCCTCGATTTCGGCGCGCGGTGTGAGGGCGGCGACTGAGTCTATGACCACGACGTCGAGGGCTCCGGACCGAATCAACATGTCCGTTATCTCCAGCGCTTGCTCGCCGGTGTCTGGCTGCGATATGAGCAGGTCGTCGACGTTGACGCCGATCACTCTGGCGTAGTTGGGGTCCATCGCATGCTCAGCATCGATGTAGGCGCAGATGCCTCCATTGCGTTGTGACTCGGCCACCACGTGCATGGCCAGCGTGGACTTCCCAGAGGACTCCGGACCAAAGAGCTCGACGATCGCGGCCGCGAGGTAGGCCCCCTATGCCGAGGGCAAGGTCAAGGGAGAGGGCACCGGTCGAGATGGCCTCGACCTGCATGTGGGTGCTCTCGCCCATTCGCATAATGGCACCCTTGCCGAACTGTTTCTCGATCTGGCCGAGGGCCATCTCCAATGCTTTGTCTCGTTCCACCGGGACCGTCCTCTCAGTTGTCTGCGTGACCTGTACCTGATATGTGTGCTGCTGGCGAGAACCCTACGAGCCGGGTGTGACGGTTATGACCGAGCTGCGCCAGCCGACCAAAGCTGGCAGGCACCTTCCGGGCCGGGCTCTAACTTTCATTGTCTAACTTTCACAAATGTAACTCGACCCGAGCTTAATGGCAAACGCGTGTTCGGTGGGGGATCCTCTAAGTCCTTGGTGGGGCGAGTCGGTGAGGCCGGCGCTTGGGCCTTGCCGGCGGGAGTGGGAAGGGCCGGTCACGGTTCGACGTATTTGAGCGGGGCCTCCCCTCTGGTGGGTGGGTGTGGGCAGCTCTCCGGCCCAGAGCCGCTTTTGGGGCCGGCCTACTGCGGTGGCGTCTCGGGTAGGGGCCAGGTCAGCGGAGGGGCAGGTTTAGCGCGGAGGGGGCAGCCGGGGCAGGTTTAGCGCGGAGGGCGCAGGTCGGCGCCGGGGCAGGTTCAGCGCGGAGGGCGCAGGTCAGCGCGGGGCGCAGGTCAGCGCGGGGCGCAGGTCGGCCCACCACCGCCGGCCTGGCCGGCGTGGCCCCTACAGGGCCAGGGTCAGCGCATGCGCTGACCCTTTTCTTCTTGCACGTTTGATTTCGTGCCTGCCGGCTCGGGAGGTGATGGGGGCTCGATCGGGAACCGTTCCAGGTCCGAGTAACGGGCGCCGTCGGGGTGCAACTCGCTCTTGACCAGACATAGCGAGTTCACGGGCCACGCCATCGTTAGCGGGGCAAGCGCCTGGCGGGAACGGCGCAGGTCCGCACCTCGCTGGCCGCGGGCGATGGTCATGTGGCCGTAGAAGCGACGATCGAGAACGGGTTGACCGAGGGCGGCTGTCGCCTTTTCGACCGCCTCGGCGGCGGTCTCGAGGCCGGCGACCGGCCAAACGATAAGGCCTGGGCCGAGGAAGCGGGTACCAGGGCCTCCCTGCGCAATTGGGCACTCGGGCAGGGAGCCGGCCACTGCGGCGAGGGCGGTGCCGGCGCTCTCGAGGTCTGCCGGCGAGAGGTCACCGAAGAACCGAAGCGTTACGTGCCACTGGCTCTCGGTGGTCCAGCGGGCGGCATCCAGAGGCGGCCGAGGTAGCGCGGCAAGGGCCGCGACGACGTCGGGTGTAGGCCAAACGGCGACGAAGCAGCGGACCACGCGGTCAGGTTAGGGCGGTCACATTGGGGCGTTCAGGTTGGGGCGGTCAGGTTGGGGCGTTCACGTTGGGGCGGTCACGTTGGGGCGGTCACGTTAGGGCGGTCACGTTGGGGCGGTCACGTTGCGGCGGTTAGGGTTGGGCCGGGAGTGTGCCGGCGGGCGGGGCCGCGGTGCCCTGTTGGTCGCGGCGGGAGCCGGGGGATCCGGCGGTGCTTTCCCACGATTGGCGTTTCTTCTCCCACGACCGGCGGTAGCGTTTTCCCCGCCGACGGCGCCGCTCTCTCGCGCGGGGGGCGTGGCCCACCATTAGCGGGATCGTCTTCACGGAGAGTGCTCGTGGACCTCGATTTGGGCCGACTTTCGGGGCGAAAACTGACTCTCGGTTTGATTTATGTCGAGATCCGGCAGCGAATGCGCCGAGACTGGGCGATCGCGCCGAAAGGGGCGACAGGCGCCGTGGCCGGCCTCGACTGTCAGCGATGTCTCGCGACATCGACCCCGTCCTCGGCCTTCGGGCCTGGGTGCGCACCCGGCTTGGGTGCCGCCGCCGGCAACGACTGTCAGCAATGTCTCGCGAATCGCCCTAGGGCGCCCCGAGAGATCGCCTAGCCCGTGCGAAAGGGCGCCCCAGGCCGCAGAGCAGGCGACTGAGCGGACGAAGCGAGGCCGGCGCCGCCCGGACGTCGCCGGTTGGCGGACAGATGGAAATCGACGGCCGGCCCGACCGCCGCCTTACCAACCAACAGAACCGTCGACCATCTCCCGGATGAGGTCGGCGTGGCCGTTGTGCCGGGCGTATTCCTCGATCATGTGGGTGTATATCCAGCGCAGGGATACGGGTTCGCCTCGCCGGAGGCCGGTGTCTGCCAACTGATGTGCGGCCGCGGCCTGGCGGCTGGCGTCGCACTCGTCGCGGAAGATGGCGAGATCGGTCTCCCAGTCGGCGGCGTCGAGGGGGAACAGCTCGCTGTCGTCGAAGCCGTCCTTTGAATAAATCCACAGTGCCGAGGCGTCCCGTAGGAGAACCCGGCGGAACCAGTTGCGCTCGACTTCAGCCATATGCCTTACAAGGCCGTGGAGGGAAAGGAGCGAGGTCTCGACGGGGCGCCGCTTCCGGGCCGCGTCGTCGAGCCCCTCTCCCTTCAGCACCAGGGTCATTCGGTGGAACTCGAGCCAGCCCTCGAGCATGGCCCGGTCGTCGAGGAGGTAGGTCGGCTCGACTCGCCGAGGGTCTTCGATATCGCCCACCATCGGTTAGCTCCTTCCCCAGGCGGCATTGGGCGGCCCAGAGTGTAAGTAGGGCCCCGGAGTGCAGGGAGCCCAGAGTGTAAGGAAGTGTAAGGAAGTGTAAGGAACAGCGCGAGAAGAACGGACCGACTGAAGTGTACGGGCCCGTACGTAAGGCTCGCCGGTAAAATTAGGGCGGTCGGGGTCAAGCCTCGTCAACGGAGCGCCAGCCGCTCCAAAGACCCTTCCCGGGGCACCGCTATCCAGCCTTCCTTGCGAGCGGCGGCTCTTTCTTCCCCAGGGATCGGCTCCACCAGGCCGGCCGCCACCGCTCGCGCCACCAGTGCAGCCACGAGCGCGTCGAAGGCGTCATCGCTGGCCAAGCACAGCTCGGTTTCAGCCGGAGCGACGCTGAGCCACGGCGCCGTTTCCTTGAAGACGCGCTCGACGAGAAGCCGCCGCGCATCGGCCTGCTCCTTTCGTTTGTACCCCCGCCATGTGAACCCCCAACGCCGCAAGGCGGCCGCCGGGTAAACCTCTACGACGACGCCTGAACCATCCAGGGCCACCTGCCCGGGCAGGCGCGAAAACACGGCTGCGGCTCGCATGGCGGGTATGGCGATCCGGTCGGTTGATACAGAAAGGGGAGGAGATGTTCTTAGTGCTTTCCAGACCCAGAGGTCTGTCCGGCGGTACCGGTAGGCCAGAGCGTCGCCGTGGGTGTAGTCAACCGGCCACGAGCCCTGGCGCGAATGTTGTGCTACGGCCTCGGCAAACGCCACAGGCCACCCGAGGGGGACATCGATACCGAGTTTGTCGACTGTCTGAGCGAGAGCGCTGATGGAGCGGTCATCGACGTCCACCTCAAGGTCGGTCACATTGGCGCTCTGCCCGGACCACTCGATGATGCACGATGCGGTGTGAGCAGTCTGAGACGACAGGTCGACCCCGGCTGTGATCATGTGATCATTGATCATCGTTACCGAAGCGGGCGGACGGCTGGGGCCACTGTCCTCCCGAGAGAAGGGGCAGGGGTCGGTTTCGCTGGGCTTCTCGGCGCCTTTGGCCGCCCATGCCACACACGCAGGGCATATCAACCGCCGGCAAAGGCCGCCTCGGGAGCAGGCTGGCGGGGACCCGCTCAACCGAAGCGACCTCGCCCATGATAGTGCCTCAATTGCGCCGCGAAGCTTCAGGGCCACCAATTGGCCACGGTCGGGCGGGGCCCTCTCCCTTAAGGGCGAACCAGCTGGTCAGGCGCCTTGTTCTCGACTAATCGGTGGCCCAAAATGAGGTAGGCATACGGTAAGGCAACCTGCGGTGCCAGCCGCGACGCCTTAGGCTTTAGGGGTGACCTTGGACCGTCCATACTCGCCGTCCACGAGCGCCGGTGACCCCCGCCGGTACCTTGTGCGCACCTTCGGCTGCCAGATGAACGAGCACGACTCCGAGCGCCTGGCCGGTCTCCTCGAAGCCCAGGGCCTTGTAGCGGCGGACTCGGCCGAAGACGCGGATGTTGTCATACTCAACACGTGCTGCATCCGTGAAAACGCGGACAATCGCCTTTATGGTCACCTTGGCCAGTTGCGAGCGTTAAAGCAGCGGCGGCCGGGCATGCAGATCGCAGTAGGCGGGTGCCTGGCCCAAAAAGACCGGGAAACAGTGGTGGACCGGGCGCCATGGGTCGACGCCGTTTTCGGCACCCATAACGTTGGCAGTGCTGTCGACCTGTTGCGCCGGGCCGAGGTGGAGGGCCCTGTGGTGGAAATCCTGGAGGCCGCCGCCAGTGAAGCCGACGAGTTCCCCTCGGCTCTCCCAGTCCGTCGTGAGCTTCCGTTCGCGGCGTGGGTCACCATTCAAGTTGGTTGCGACAATCATTGTGCGTTTTGCATTGTGCCGGCCGTGCGAGGGCGAGAAATAAGCCGCCCATTTGCGCAGGTCGTCGCCGAGGTCGAACAACTGGCCAGCCGAGGCACTATCGAGGTCACATTGCTCGGCCAGAATGTCAACTCTTACGGGCGCGACCTAGCCCTCAAAGCGCGCGCCTCGGACGAGTGGCGGGCCCACCCTCAGCTCACCGGTGAGAAGTGGGCCGGAGCCAGCACACCCCGGGTTAGGCCGCTGTTTGCTGACCTTCTGCGGGCCGTGGCCCGAGTGGACGGGATCGAGCGAGTCCGTTTTACCAGTCCTCACCCAAAGGATTTGCGTCCGGAAACCATCGAAGCGATGGCGGACGAAAATGCAGTATGCCCGCACCTCCATCTCCCGCTCCAGTCGGGTAGCGACCGCGTGTTGGCGAAAATGCACAGAGGTTATACGGCTGACCGCTATCTCGAGCGACTACGGGCGGCGCGTGCGTCCGTCCCGGATTTAGCTGTAACGACGGACATAATCGTCGGCTTCCCGGGCGAGGAGGAGAGCGATTTCGAGCGCACCCTCGAAGTCGCGGCCGAGGCCGAGTACGACAGCGCCTACACGTTTATCTTTTCGCCTCGCCCCGGCACTGAGGCCGCAGCGCAGACAGAAGACTTCATCCCGGCCGACATTGCGGCTGACCGTTTCGAACGGTTGCGCCAGGTGGTTGAGCGCAGCGCGCTTCGCCGCCACGAGCAACGAGTGGGGCGGACCGAAGAAGTACTGATCGAAGGCCCGGCCAAGAAAGGTGGGCCAGGCGTTTATTCCGGTCGCAGCCGGCAAAACAAGCTCGTGCACCTGGAAGGCCAAGGCCTGCGCCCGGGGACGGTGGTAGAGGCGTTGGTGGAACACGCCGCCCCCCATTTCCTGAAGGGGAAATTGGTACGCGTCGTGGCGCAACCTCGTCATCGCAATGTGATCCCGGTGGCTGCCAGCTGAGCTACTGCACGACAGCTGGTCCCTCATTACCGCGCCCGATGGCGTTAGTAGGCCCAACTGCCTCGGGTAAATCTGCGCTCGGGGTGCTGGTCGCTAAGGAACTGGGTGACATCGAGATCGTGACGGCTGACTCGATGCAGGTCTACCGCGGGATGGACATCGGTACCGCCAAGCCGTCTGTGGCCGAGAGGGCGGGCGTCGCTCATCACCTCGTCGATGTGGCTGACCCGGGCCAAGATTGGGACGTCGCCCGCTTTGTGGCCGAAGCCCGACGGGTGGAGAAGGACGTCGCCTCCCGCGGCAGGCGCGTTCTTTTCGTTGGAGGCACAGGGCTTTACCTGCACGCATTGATCGATGGGTTCACGGTGCCGGGCCGGTGGCCCGACGTCGTCGCCGAACTGGAGGAGACGGCCAATACCGACGAGCTGTACAGGAGGCTTCTACTGTTGGACCCCCTCGGAGCGACGCGGGTCCAACCAGGCAACCGCCGGCGGGTGGTGCGGGCGCTCGAGGTCGCCATCGGTAGTGGCCGTCCGTTCTCGAGCTATGGCCCAGGGGTGGCCTCCTTTCCGCCCACCGATTGGCGGCTGGCCGGCGTGTGGCTACCCCGGGAGGTGGTGGCGGAGCGGATCGAGAAGCGGTTCTCGGCCATGCTGGACGCAGGCTTCGTCGAGGAGGTGCGGGAGCTGAGTGGCCACCCGGGGGGCTTGTCGCGTACCGCCCGGCAGGCGCTGGGCTATCGCGAGCTGCTGGCGCACGTGGAAGAGGGCGCCTCCCTGGAGACGGCGGTCGACCTGGCCGTGCGCCGAACCCGGCACTTCGCTCGGCGCCAGCGGATGTGGTGGCGGCGCGACCCCAGGGTACGGTGGTACGGCTCCGCGCAAAACCCCCTCGCAATACTGGCTGCCCTGCTGAGAGACTGGAGTGCATGAGCGAGTTGAGCCCGAGCCCTCCGGCCCGGCTGGAGCTGGCCAAGTACGAAGGCCTCGGGAACGATTTCCTGGTCCTGGTCGATCTCCATGGCCGGCACCAGCTCGACGTTGGCCTGGCCCGGCTCGCTTGCGACCGTCACCTCGGGTTCGGGGCTGATGGGCTACTCCGCGCTGGTCCGGCTCCGCAGGGCGCGTCTGAAAAGATGACATTCGAATTGCGCAATGCCGATGGGAGCGAAGCCGAAATGAGCGGCAACGGCCTCCGTTGCCTGGCGCATGCCGCCATCGACAGCGGATTGGTGAGTGCTCATCCGGGCGACCGCTTTGGCGTCCTCACCCCGGTCGGCCGGCGGGAAGTCCAGGTGATCGAGCTCGAGGACGGCTTTATGTGGGCCAGCACGGAGATGGGCGAGGTAAAGGTGCTGGGAGAAGATGAGCGCTGCAATGTCGGGCACGGGCAGGCCTTCGTCGACGTCGGCAACCCTCACCTGGTGGTCCTTGGCCGAGACCCGGGGACCGTCGACGTGGCCTCCCTGGGGCCGGCTCTCAGCCGCCAGGCCGGCGAAAGAACGGGTGGCGTGAACGTCGAGTTCGTAGCCCTCGGTCCCGGTCGTGACGAGTTGACGATGCGGGTGTGGGAGCGGGGCGTGGGTGAGACCCAGGCGTGCGGGACGGGCTCGGTGGCGGCGGCGGCCGCCTTGCACCTTTGGGGCCGGGTGGGGCCAAAGGTGACCGTCAACCAGCCCGGCGGTGCGGCCGAAGTCGAGTTGCGACCGGGCGGAATGGCGGTACTGACTGGTCCGAGCCGTCGTGTAGGGACGTGCCGCCTCGAGCCGGCCCGATTGGCTCGGGCCGGGGCAAGCGAGCGCTTATGAGCCTCATTGAACGTGCCTTCAGGGAAAAAATCGTCCTCGTGGGCGTGACCCTGCCGGCGCGTGGCCAGCCTGCGGGCCCGTCGGAAGCGGAGACTGAGCGGCACCTGGACGAGCTCGAGCTACTGGTGGGTACCGCTGGAGCAGACGTCGTGGGTCGCGTCCACCAAAGGCGCGATCGCCCGGACCCGGCAACCTACATTGGCCACGGCAAAGCCCAGGACCTGCGATCGATATCGGAAACAGCTGACGCCGACACGGTGGTGTTCGACGACGAACTTTCCCCGGCCCAATCCCGCAACCTGGAAAAGATCCTGGGGCGTACGGCCATCGACCGGACGGCGGTGATCCTGGACATTTTCGCCCAGAATGCTCGTAGCGAGGAAGGCAAGGCCCAGGTAGAGCTGGCGCAACTGCGCTACCGGCTACCGCGCCTACGAGGAAGAGGCCACGACTTGTCGCAGCAGGCCGGGCGTATCGGCACCCGGGGCCCGGGTGAGACGCAGCTCGAAGTCGACCGCCGCCGGCTAGTGCGCCGAGTGCACAAACTCGAGTCCGAGCTCAATCAGCTCGAACGCCGACGCCGTTTGCAGCGCCAGGGTCGCCGGCGCAGCCGGGTTGCGTCGGTCTCTTTCATCGGTTACACCAACGCGGGGAAGTCGACCTTGCTCAACACCCTTACGGGAGCCGGTGTCGCAGCCGATGAGAGGCCGTTTGCGACCCTCGACCCGCGGACGCGTCGTTTTTCGCTCCCTGGCGGCGAGCCGGTATTGCTGACCGACACGGTCGGGTTCGTCCGCAAGCTTCCCCATCAGCTAGTCGAGGCCTTTCACAGCACCCTCGAAGTCGTGAATGAGGCTGACCTGCTCGTCCATCTGGTCGACACGTCGGCGCCTGACCCTGAAGGCCAGATCGACGCAGTGCGAACGGTGCTAGACGAGATCGGCGCCTCGGGTATCCCGGAGGTGCTGGTCTTCAACAAGGCCGATCTAGCCCCTGCCGTATCGGAGGGCCTCGCTCGTCGCCACCCGGGTACAGTCGTAATATCGGCGGCTACGGGCCAAGGTATCGACCACCTCCTCGACGCCATCGCCTACCAGCTACGGGCCAGCGCCCATTTGGTGGAACTGTCAATCCCCTATTCGCGCGGTGACGTGCTGGCGGCCCTGCACCGCGAGGGCGAGGTGTTGACCATGGTGGAAGGCGAGCAGTCCACTACTGTCCGGGCCAAATTGGCCGGAGCGGCGCTGGCGCAGTTCGCCCCGTTCTTGACCGTGACCCGGGGCCACGAAGGTGCTGGCCGCGACGGTGCTGGCCACGAAAATGGTGGCGACGACATTTCTGGCGACGATCGGGTGAAGGTGGCGGACGAGCCGCTTGAGATCGAGGCGGGGTGAGCGCCCCCCCGGCCCCGCCGGCCAGCAGCTCGAGAGAGGGGTTCCGGCCGCCTCCGTACCCATACGCCCGCTTGGACGCGCTCAGGGCCAAAGCGGCTGCTCTCCCGGGAGGCGCCGTCGACTTGTCTGTGGGGAGCCCGTGCGACGAGCCGAGCCCGAGCGTTATGGCCGCCTTGGCTGCGGGCGACGACGGTGGCGCCACCCGGGGTTACCCATCCTCGGCCGGTTCGCCGGCCACGCGGCGGGCGGCGGCCGAGTGGATGGGACGCCGCTTTGGGGTCAGCGTCGACCCCGGGATCATTGCTTTATGTATCGGCACGAAGGAACTGGTAGCCGGCCTCCCGCATTGGTTGCACCTACGGGACCCGTCCCGAGATACGGTCCTATACCCGGAGCTGGCCTACCCGACCTACGAGATGGGGGCGTTGTTGGCCGGCCTGCGGGCCGTACCGGTGCCGGTCGACGAAGAGTTCCGCCTGCGCCTGAGCGACGACGCCGTCAGCGAAGAGGATGCCGCGCGAGCGCTGCTGTTATGGGTCAACAGCCCCGGTAACCCGGCCGGGCAACTGGACGACCTGGGCACGGCCGCATCGTGGGGCCGACAGCGAGGTGTGCTCGTGGCCAGCGACGAGTGCTACGCGGAAATGACCTGGAAGGGGCGGCCGCGCACCGTCATCGGGGAGGGCGGCGGAGCCGATGGGACCGAAGGGGTACTGGCCGTCCATTCCGTTTCGAAGCGCAGCAACCTGGCGGGGTTGCGTTTTGGTTGGTATGCAGGGGACGCGGAGGTAGTTGCGTACGTGCGAGACGTCCGCCAGCACGCGGGTTTCATGGTCCCGGGAGCGGCCCAGCTAGCCGGGGCCGCTGCCTTGGCCGATCAGCAGCATGCCGACGCCCAGCGGGCGCGGTACCAGAAGCGGTTGGAGCGCCTCCGGCAAATCCTGGCGGCGGAAGGTGTGCAAGCCCCATTTCCCGAGGGCGGGATTCTATCTCTGGGCGCCAGCCCCGGGCGGGGATGCGTGGGCCCTGGCGGCCCGCCTGGCGGCCGAAGCAGGGCTCATCGTCTCGCCGGGGGAGTTTTATGGCGCCGCCGGCTCCGGCCACATACGGGTGGCGGCCGTAGCACCGATGGAGCGCATCGAGCTGATCGCGTCCCGAGTCGGAGCGGCGTAGCCAAGATCGCGCTCTTCAGCCGACCGGCCCCGGCGCCTCCGCCAGCGGGCGGCGTCGATCGGCGTGCCGGTGGCGAGCTAGCATCCGCCACCTGTGGACCTGCAAAACGAGATACGCGCACTTTGGGAGCGACGGGACGACCTGGGGCCAGCCAGTACGGCTGAGGCCGAAGTGGTCAGGCAAGCGATAGGGCTGTTGGACTCGGGCGAAGCCCGGGTGGCCCAGCTGTCAGCGGACGGCGAAGTGGTGGTCAATGAATGGTTGAAGCAAGCCATTTTGTTGTTTTTCAAGGTCTCTGCCGTCGAAGTCACCGAGCTCGGGCCCTTTGAGTACGCCGACCGCCTACCGCTCAAGCACGGTTTCAAGGAGGCCGGGGTACGGGTGGTGCCCGGGGCTTCGGCCCGTTGGGGGAGTTTTATAGGGAACGGCGCGGTGATGATGCCGAGCTACGTGAACATCGGGGCGCGCGTTGGTGCGGGTTCGATGGTCGACACGTGGGCCACGGTGGGTAGCTGCGCCCAGGTTGGCGATGGCGTCCACCTGGCCGGCGGGGTGGGCATCGGCGGAGTACTCGAACCCCCGCAGGCCGCGCCCGTCGTCATCGGTGACCAGGCTCTGATAGGCAGCCGCTGCATGATCACCCAGGGCGCCCGCGTGGGCGCGGGGGCGGTCCTCGGTGAAGGGTGCATCCTCAACCCCGGCATACCGGTTATCGACGCGAGATACAGGCGATGAGCTCTCGCGAGGCGTGGTCCCGCCGTGGTGCGTGGGGGTCGGCGCCACCCGCCCCCGTACGTACAACGGGGGCACGTTCGGGCTGGCTTGCGTCCTCATCGTTCGGTGGCTGGAGGAGGGTCAGCGGCACACTACGGCACAGTTGAACGAGATGCTGAGAGAACACGGGGTAAGCCTTTAGTGGCTCCCGTCGCTTCGGATCTGCTGGCCGCCACGGTGGAGCTGATGGCCATCCCGTCGTTGTCCAGGAAAGAAGGGCCGATCGCCGACCACGTCCAGGGCGTGTTGGACCGGGTCGACGGGCTCGAGGTGGTAAGGGTGGGGGACAACGTAGTGGCCCGCACCGCGCTGGGCCGGCCCCGGCGCCTCGTCCTCGCCGGCCACCTCGATACGGTGCCACCAAAGGACAATGGCTCACCGCGCGTCGACGGCCAGACGTTGTGGGGCCTCGGGTCCGCCGATATGAAGGGTGGCATCGCGGTGATGTTGGACCTGGCGGCCAACGTCTCGCGACCGGAGTGCGACGTCACTTACGTTTTCTACGTTGCGGAGGAGATCGCCCGCTCTTATAACGGGCTGTTGGCGCTGGCGGCCGAGAGAATGGACCTGCTCCAGGCGGATGCCGCGGTCCTGTGCGAACCGACCAACGCCATGGTTGAGGCCGGTTGCCAGGGTGTCGTCAAAGCCGAAGTGGTACTAACAGGGAGGCGAGCTCATACGGCCAGGCCCTGGTCCGGGTGTAATGCCATCCACCGGTTGGCCCCGGTCCTGGAAGCGGTGTCGAACTGGCCGGGCCGTGATGTGCTGGTCGACGGCTGCCGGTACCGGGAATCCTTGCAAGCGGTGGCGGTTTCGGGAGGCGTGGCGGCCAACGTCGTGCCCGACGAGGCTGTCGTCGAGCTGAACCACCGCTTCGCCCCGGACCGGGACGCGGCCCAGGCAGGCGAATCGGTCAGGGCCATGTTGGCGTCCGGTTTTCATGAAGGCGATGTGTTCAGGGTCACCGACACGGCGCCGGCTGCGCCACCGTCGCTGGACGACCCGTTGCTGGCCCGCCTCGTGAGGGAGGCCGATGGCCACGTGACGGGCAAATTGGGCTGGACGGACGTGGCTTTTTTTGCCGAGCGGGGCGTTCCGGCCGCCAACTTTGGCCCGGGAGACCCTGAACTAGCTCACTCAGCCGGGGAGCACGTGACGCTCGGTTCGCTCGAACGGGCACGATCCGTCCTGGGTCGGCTGCTCGGCGAGTGAGTCTTGGCCCCGCAAATGGGCGGTCAGGTGCTCTGGTCGACGAAGCGGGCCAACTCGAGCACGCTCGGAGGGTCGGCGCCGAGACGGCTGCAAGTGAGAGCGCTGGCCGCTACCGCTTGGGCCAATGACGAGCGCAACTGACCCTGGTCGAGACCGGCTAGGGCCGCTCGGCTCAAGAGCCCGTGGTCATTGAAGTACGCCAACATTGCTGAGGTGAACGCGTCTCCGGCGCCGATGGTGTCAGCCACATTGATCGCTGGAGGCTGGCAGTGTGTACTGGCACCGTTCTGGTGGTACGCCGTCGCACCATCGGGCCCTTCGGTTATCACGACCAAGGGGACGCCCAGCGAGAGCCATTGTTCCGCTATCGATAGCGGGGCGGTGCCCGGGTAGACCGCTTCGACGTCTTCGGTGCTGGCCTTCACGATGTGCGCGTTGCGGATGACGTTTGTCAGTCGTTCTCGGTAGACCGACAGGTCGCCGGTGAGGCTCGGACGAACGTTGGGGTCGAAGGATATGAGCACTTCGGTTTGCTCGCGCAGGTTCGTGAGCCACCCAGTAATGGCGGACGCCCCTGGTTCCAGTGCGAGGGCCAGGGACCCCGTGTGGACAGCTTTGATTACCGGTTTGACTAGAGAGCCGAAGTGGCCCTGGTTCACGAGATCGGGCAGTTCGCTTTCGGCCCATTGCCAGTCGGCCGTGGTCGGGCCGTAGAACGTGTATGACGCCCGGCCGGAACGGTCCAGCGTGACCAGAGCGATGGTGGCGGCTTCGTCGGCCTCCACCGAAAATGTGAGGTCAAGGCCGTTGTCCTCCAGGTTCTGGCGCAGCCAAGGCCCGAACCCACCCCGAGAAAAGCGGCCGGCGAACGCACACGGGACACCCAACCGGGCCAGCCCCACGGCTATGTTGGCTGGCCCTCCGCCCGGCAATGCGACGAGGTGCTGGCGGAGCTGGCCGGCGCCTAACCGCGGGGACCCAGCGTCGTTAGCCTGAGGCGGTCCTTCGTCAGCGTCAACCATCGCCCCCGCTGGCCCGCCCGGTGGAGAAGGCGCGATGTCGGCCAGGCACTCGCCAAGGACCAGGACCTGGTGTGGTTGCTCTTCAGCATCATCGTTATTGCTGGTGGCGGCAAAGTTGCCACTCTTGGCACTGGTCACCGCGTGACAGTACCGTGTCGCCCGCCGGCCGCTCAAGCAGCACTTTCATACGGGACGGGAACTGCTGGCGAGCAGCCACGGCTCCGTCGCCAAGAGGAAAATGACCGCCTGCAGAGGGGGCCGTTATGGTGACCTCCTATGCAACCGGTCCAGCTTGGAGCCAATCAGCCTCGCCAGTTTTACAAAGGGGGCCAGTCGATCGCGCAGCTGAGGGATATGACGGGGAGCGACGAGTTCGGCCCCGAGGACTGGGTTGCGTCTGCAACCCCACGGTTTGGTCGCGGCAATGACGGCCTGACGATGATGCCCGATGGGCTTTTCCTCCGCGACGTTATCGAGGCAGACACAGACGTCGTGGCTGGGGCCGGACCATGTCGAGTACTTCGGTTCCGACCCGGCCCTGTTGGTGAAGTTGCTCGACGCCGGTCAGCGGTTGCCGGTTCATGTCCATCCGGACCGGGCCTTCGCCGCCCGCCATCTCGGGTCGCGTCACGGCAAGACCGAAGCGTGGGTGGTGCTGGGGACGAGCGGCTCGGAGCCGGTCGTCTACCTCGGGTGGCGCCGGGACGTGGAACCGCCTGAGTTATCTCGCCTCGTGGCCGAACAAGACACGGCCACCCTTCTCGGTCTGCTGAACAGGCTCACCGTCCAAGCAGGCGACGCCGTCCTGGTGCCCGCCGGGACTGCGCACGCTATTGGCGAGGGCGTCTTCTCGCTGGAACTCCAAGAACCGACGGATTTCTCGATCATGTTGGAGCTGGAAGGGTTCGATATCGACCCATCGGGCGCTTATGTCGGGCTCGACCCGGAACTGGCGCTTTCGTGTGTCAGCCGGGGGGCGCTAGGCGAGCGCGCCCTCGGACAGGTGACGCTCCAGCCCGGGCGTAGTGGCGCCAGTTCGTTGTCTAGCGCAGGCGGGGACGGCAGCGTTGAGGACATCCTGCCGGAGGCGGCGGCGCCGTACTTCCGTGCTCAGAGGGTCGTCGGGGGCGACAAGGTATGCCTCGAGCCCTCGTTTGCAGTGGTCGTAGCCACAGCCGGGGAGGGCCAGCTCGAAGGTCCGAGCTGGGAGGCGCCGGTCAAGCGGGGCGATACCCTTGTCGTGCCCTGGGGCGCGGGGGCGGTAAAGGTCGAAGGCAAGATCGAACTATTGAGGTGCCTGCCCCCGTTGCCGGTCGAGCGCGGCCAAGGACGACCACAGCGCCAAATAGGCCGGGGCCAATACCTGGGCGCCAAATAGACCGGGACGTCGAATGGACGGACGGGCCATGGCCGGAACCGGTTAGCACCGGCATTGACGGGCGGTACAAATCTCGACCGGTTGCCTACAACCTCCGCAGGACGGTGACCACCTTGCCGTAGATGGTCACATCAGAAACAGGGAAACCCATCGGAGCCATACTCGGGTTGGCCGGCAGGAGGACAACTTCGTCGCCTCGCCTCGAGTATGTCTTCACGGTGGCCTCCCCGCCCGGGATGCCAGCGGCCACAATGTCGCCCGGAAGGGCTTCTGCTTGCTGCCGCACGACGACGTAGTCGCCGTCGAGGATCCCGGCCCCCACCATCGACTCGCCTCGGACCCGGAGCATAAAAAGGTTGCCGCTACCGGTGAAATCCTCAGGCAGGGGGAGTAGCTCCTCGACGTTCTCGGAGGCCAAGACGTTCATACCCGCGGCGATATCGCCCACGAGCGGGACGTGCCTGGCGTGGCGCCGTTCGATGGCGGCGCCCGACGTGGAGTCGTAGCGCACTTCGAGAGCTCGGGGCTTGGTCGGGTCGCGTCTCAGGTAGCCCTGCCTCTGCAGAGTGTTGAGGTGAGCCTGGACCGTTGAGGTCGAAGCGAGGCCGACGGCAAAGCCGATCTCTCGCACCGACGGAGGGTAGCCACGCTCGCTTACCTGTGCGGCAATGAAATCGAGGATCTCTCGACGTTTGCCTGTCAGAGTGTCGGTCAATTTGCTCAACCTCCGTTTGGGTCATTGGCCGCCGGTATATCTGGCCCTGCGCTGGCGGGTCGGTCTGTCTCCTGCGTACCTCCTCACGCATTCGCTGCTCGCGTGAGCATTGCTGGCGGGCATCATAGCGGGACCGTCGCCTCGGGTCAAACATATGTTCTACTGGCCAGCGGTGAAGTGCGGGTTCTCGCCTCTTGACGCCGAACAGGTGTTCGTGTACAAAGGATACAGGAACATACGTTTGGCTCTCGCCGGGGAGGCGCCGGCGGGGGCATTGCCGGCCACACGGTCGGCCTAAGGACGCCGGCCGCAGACGCCGGCCGCAGACGCCGGCGGGAAGAGCCAGGCACAAGTGCCGGTCGTTAGGACGCGGCCATCAGTACCGGTCGTTGGTACTGGCCGGGAGCGCCGTCGAGAGGCGCTGCTGACAGGTGCCCGACAGAGATGCCGGGACACAGATGCCGGGACGTGAGACGCCGGGACGTGAGATGCCGGGACGTGAGATGCCGGTGCGAGATGCACCTGAGATGGGAGGTAGGAATGGTTGCGCTCAACTGGACAGACCTATCAGCAGCGCCGGACGTCCGGGCGGAGGCCGAGCAGACGGCACGCCGGCACCACCCAGCAGGACGAGGAAGGCGGAAGGGGCCGGTCCGCTCATACGGCCCGGTCCGACCATATGGTCGCGTCGGGTCAGACAGTCCGGCCTGGTCAGCCAATGTCCCGTCGCCGGTCAGCCAGTCCGGCCCAGTCATCCAGTCCGGCCCAGTCATCCAGACAGCGGCTGTCGTCTGGCCGGTCGGGTCCCACGGAGCGCGCCAGTGCTTCGATTGGGAGCCGAGCCGAAGCGCTCTGCCGCAGTTTCCCGCCGGCGGAGGACTTTCTTCTGGCGTCGAGTGCTACTGGCCTCCGTCATAGCCGTAATCGGGGCTGCGGTGGGGGTGGCCGGCGGCTGGTTGGTACAGGTCGCAGGGGCGCAACCGTCGCAGGCGCCCGTTCAACACGTGTACGTGGCGAGACCGGGCGACACGATCTGGGGGATCGCGCTCCGGTTCTCAGGCGGCGGCGACCCTAGGCCGCTGGCCTATGAACTGGAAGACCAGATTGGTGGTGGCGTGCTACAGCCAGGGGACCAACTAACTGTCCCGTAGCCGGGCGCTCATCCACGGTCGGGCCTGGCCGTAACACGGCAAACAACCGCTGGATTGGGCCACTTGCTTGCCGGCGTCCTCAACGGCGCCCACCGATTTTGTGGCACCGATTGAACGGGCCCCGGTTGAAAGCGGCACCGGTTGAAAGTTGTGACGATGGGCGCTGACCTAACCCACCGCCGCCGAGGCAACGGCAGGTCCGCCGTTCTCTTTCAGTAGCGGCAAATCCGCCGTGCGTCCCGACGAGCCGGCAGGAGTTGTAGGGTCGGCTTGGTGCGCTGCCCTCGTTGCTCCGGACTTGAGGACAAAGTGGTGGACTCGCGCACGGCCGAAGAGGGGACGGCAATCAGGCGGCGGCGGGAGTGCCTTGCGTGTGGGCGGCGTTTTACGACGTACGAGCGGCTCGAGGAGGTGCCGTTTGTGGTGGTCAAGCGGTCGGGCCAGCGTGAGCCGTTTGACAGGTCGAAAATAGTCGCCGGCATTCAGGCGGCGGCCAAGAACAGGCCCATCTCGGTAGCGGGTCTCGAACAGATCGCCACGGAGATCGACGAGAGTCTGCGGCTGGAAGGCCCGGAAGTGACAAGCCAGCAGGTCGGGTTGGCGGTGCTAGACGCCCTGCGCGGCCGCGACCACGTCGCGTACCTTCGTTTTGCGAGTGTTTACAAGGATTTCACAGAAGCCGGTGACTTCCAGAGAGAAGCTGGCCTACTGACGAAATTGACCACGCCCAAAGACCGAAAGGCGGAGGCCACGACGCTGCGACCGGCGCAAGGATAGCCAGGCGAGGTGGCTACCTAGTCTCGAGCACTGTTTTCGCGGCCTAACATGCTCACTGAACGGCTGGTCCGCGCCCGCCGAACGGTCGAGGCAGCCGCCACGGTATTGAGTCAAGAGCGACAGAAGGGGAATTTTCATGCGAATTGGCATCCTGACGGGAGGCGGGGACTGCCCGGGCCTCAACGCGGTTATCAGGGGAGTCGTACGCAAGGGTGAAGACCATTACGGGGACGAGTTCGTTGGTTTCATGGACGGTTGGCGAGGGCTCGTCGATAATGTCACCGTGCCCCTTAATTGGGAGACGTGCCGGGACATCATCTCATGGGGAGGTACCATCCTCGGCACTAGCAGGACCAACCCGTACAAGGTCGAAGACGGCGTCGACAAGGTCCTGGCTACTCTGAAAGACCAGCAAATCGAAGCGCTTGTCGCGATTGGCGGCGACGACACACTGGGCGTGGCCAACAAGCTGATGGCGGAAGGCGTACAGGTGGTCGGTGTCCCTAAAACGATTGACAACGACTTGTCATCTACGGAAGTGACGTTTGGTTTCCACACCGCCGTTCAGATCGCCACTGAGGCCATCGACCGGCTGCGCACCACCGCCGAGTCACATAGTCGCGTCATCGTTTGCGAGGTGATGGGCAGGCACGCCGGGTGGATCTCGATCTACTCCGGCATCGCCGGGGGAGCAGTCGACATCCTGATCCCGGAGGAGCCTTTCGACGTAGCTTCAGTGTGTACCAACGTCCAAAAGTTGACGGCCACAGGACGGCATGCCGCCGTCGTAGTGGTGGCGGAGGGAGCCACGCCGGGCGAGGGTTCGTTCAGCGTGGCATCGAGTGAGGTCGACCAGTTCGGTCATGTGCGGTTGGGTGGTATTGGCAATTTGTTGGCCGCTGAGATCGAGAGGATAACCGGGATCGAAACGCGCGTGGCCATTCTCGGCCATATACAGCGCGGCGGTTCCCCGACCGCGTTCGACCGGGTGTTGGCGACCCGCTTTGGCATCGGCGCTATCGACGCGGTACACAACGGGGGGATAGGGACGATGGTGGCGCTGCAGGCGGACAACATCGTACGGGTACCGCTCAACGAAGCGGTATCAACCCCGAAGCTGGTGCCGCACGAGTTCTACGAGGAAGTGGCAAAACCGCTTTTCGGATAACCATTTCAGCGAATGGCTACCGGTGGGTAGACCCGGGCGAGATATCCGTCGAACGGTTGCCGCTATTTCGCCGGGAGCGATGTCCCGGTGATAAGGGCAGCCAAGGGACCGCTTAGCCCCGGGGTGGTGGCCAGAAGCAGCTGCCCCGGCAATATAGTGAGCTCTCCGCCGGCTTCTGCGCAGATCAGCCCGCCCGCAGCCCAGTCCCAAAGGTGGAGGCCCGACTCATAAAACGCGTCGAAACGGCCTCCTGCGACCCAGCACAAATCGAGCGCCGCCGAGCCGAACCGTCGGATATCCCTCACCGCTGGCAAGAGCCGGGGCAGGATGGCGGCTTGCTCGGCCCGGCGTTCAGACGAGTAACTGAACCCGGTGGAAACCAGGGCCGTGGCCAACTCGCTTCTGCCGCTGGCCACGTGGCACTCGGCGCCGTTGCACAAGGCGCCGCGGCCCAACGTGGCCGACCATGTCTCTCGCCTCGTAGGGTCGACGACTACCCCTATGACCGTCCGCCCGTTGTAGCGAGCGGCCAGGGATACAGCGTAAGCCGGCACGCGAAAAAAGAAGTTGGTGGTGCCGTCGAGCGGGTCGGCCACCCAGGAGATCCCTGACGTGCCCACGTGCGATGCGCCTTCCTCGCCATGCACGGAGTCGTCGGGACGCGCCTTTCGCAGGCTGGAGAGGATGTAGGCCTCTGATGCCCGGTCCGCCTCGGAGACGAGGTCAGTGGGGGACGACTTCGTGGTGACCTCTTCTAGCGGTGCTTCCGAGTACTCCTGGAGGATATTGGCCGCCGCAGTGGCCACATGGCGCGCCACTCCCTCGAGCTCGTCAAGCAGGGCGTCAGAAAGGGGAGGCTCGGTCACAGGGCCAAGTTAGCCTTGAACCGTGGTCTCTGAAACCGACGCAAGGCTGGACAGAAGGGAAGCCGAGCCGGCCCCCGGGCGCGTTTTAGCGGTGTATGCCCACCCGGATGACCCGGATATCTCCTGCGGCGGGACCCTGGCTCTGTGGTCGGCGGCCGGAAGTGATGTTCACGTCTGCCTATCTTGTGACGGCGACAAAGGGTCTCTGGACGCGTCGGTCGAGGGCCAGAGGCTGGTACGAGACCGCCGGCAGGAGACCGAGGCGGCGGGGCGCGAGATTGGCGTTGGCACGCACCATTGGCTTGGTTATCGCGACGGTGAGGTGGACGACTCGAGCGACCTGCGGGCTCGCCTGGTCGCCCTGGTGCGCCGGCTGCGCCCGGATGCAGTACTGGCGCCCGACCCCACGGCGGTTTTCTTCGGCCCCAATTACATAAATCATCGGGACCACCGGATGGTCGGTTGGGCCGTCATCGACGCTGTGTCCCCGGCGGCCGCCAACCCTCACTATTTCCCGGGATGCGGTGGTCCCTTCCAGGTCCCCGTCCTTTACCTGTCCGGCACCCTCGAACCCGATACGTGGGTCGACATCACGGCCACGATCGAGGCCAAAGCGGCTGCTCTCGCCTGCCACGCGTCGCAGATAGGACCGGGTGGCGAGTGGTTGGGCAAGGTCGTGCGCGAACGCGCCGAGGAGGCGGGCCGGTTCGCGGGTGTGCGATATGCCGAAGCGTACCGAAAACTGGTGCTGGCATGACCACTGAGTACGAAGAAGGGAGCAGCCGGGCCGGCACGCACCCCGGGGCCGCAGGTGACGTGAGCCAGGCCGGGCACCCACGCTGGATCATGCACGTCGACATGGACGCTTTTTTTGCGGCGGTAGAACTGAAGGAGCAGCCTTCCCTCTCTGGCCTACCGGTAGTGGTGGGCGGGAGCGGCCCACGAGGCGTGGTTGCCTCGGCCAGTTACGAGGCCAGGGCATTTGGCGTCGGGTCGGCGATGCCAATGTCGCAGGCGCGCCGCCTCTGCCCTGATGTGGTCATACGGGCGCCGCGCTTCGACCTCTACCACTCGCACAGCGAGCGCTTGCACGAGGTCCTCCAGAGTTTCACCCCCGTAGTCGAGGGTCTCGGCTTGGACGAGGCCTTCCTCGATATGACCAACTCGAGCGGTCTGTTTGGCCCTCCCCTACAGGTGGGGTCGCGCTTGCGAGAGCAGGTGGCGAGCGAGCTCGGCCTCGGTTGCTCCGTCGGGGTGGGCCCAACAAGCTGGTGGCCAAGCTGGCGTCGAAGGCGGCCAAACCACGGGCCTCCATGCACGGCCTCAGGCCGGGCCCGGGCGTCGTGGTGATTGGCCACGACGAGGTGCTTGACTTTCTATGGCCCATGGGGGTCGAGGCTCTCTGGGGTGTCGGGCCGGCCAGCGCAGAGCGGTTACACCAGCTCGGTGTGACAACTGTCGGCCAATTGGCCGCCCTACCGAGGGAGGCAGTGGCCGGCGCCCTGGGGAAATCCGCTGGTCGCCTGGTGCATTCCCTGGCCTGGGGCGGCGACGCCCGGCCGGTCGTCCCGGACCGGGCCGTAAAGTCCATCGGCCAGGAGGAAACCTACCCGGTAGACCTGGTGGACCGTGGGGATCTGGAACGGCGCCTCGTGGCCATGGCCGACTCGGTGGCGACCAGGGTCCGTCGCAACGGGTTTGTGGCTCGCACCGTCACGGTCAAGCTCCGCTACGGTGACTTCACCACCTTGACCAGGAGCCACACGTTCGACAGGCCGCAAACGAGCGGCCCGAGCCTGTGGGGCGCGGCCAAGGCCTTGCTGGCCGTGCTGGAACTGAAGGCGCGGTGTGCGCCTGCTTGGCCTAAGCGCCGTCGGGGCTCCTCCCGGTCGAGTCTGCGCCGGGCGAACAGCTACAACTAGATCTGGGTCCATCGGGCGGACGTCCGGACATGGCCTCGCACTCAGCGATGAGCGTCAGCGATAGCAGCGACCGGGAGGCTGTCCCTGGTTGGGCCAAGGCCACTGAGGCGGTCGATGCCGTTCGGGCCCGCTTTGGCCAGGGAGCTGTGGGGCCCGCAGCCAACGTGGCCCTCCAGGGCGGCCAGGGACAAAAGGGGGGTCTGGTGGCCCCCCGGTCCGATGAGCTCCGTCAGGGGAACGACTAGTTTCGGCCCATTTTTAGCTGTAGGTTCCACGTGGTGAAATGTGGGGTGGTGAAACGGGGGGACGTTAGGCCAGCGCGCTGGAGTGCGGGCCTGGTCGCCGCGGCCCTGATTATCCCCCTCGCCGCCACGCAGCCCTCAAGTCAGAGTGTGCCCGGGTTGCCTCGTGATCAGACGCTTTATGCAAGTGGGACGGCAACGTCGCCACCGACGAACTTCAACCCGCTCGACCCGGCGCAAGCGTACACCGGTACCCAGGGGCTCCTGTACGAACCGTTATTCCTCTACGACCCCGTCCACGGCAAGTTCATCCCGTGGTTGGCGACCAACGGCAACTGGGCCAATTCGACTACTTATAAGCTGCAAGTGCGGGCCGGCGTGGGCTGGACCGGCAGTCCCGGCGGGTCGGCGACTGGCACGCTGACGGGTGCCGACGTCGCATACTCGATCAACCTGGCTGTACAGGACAAGGCCGACCCCTATAACGCCGACGTGACCACGGTCAAGAGCGCAACGGCTGCGGGTGACGCCGTGACTGTGAAGTTTGCGAGGCCAGTCAACTACGCGCTGTGGCAGCAATTCTTGTTCGGAGCGCCGATCGTCCCCCAAGCGGTGTGGTCGAAACTGGCACCGGATGCCCGCCTGAGTGACTCGAACATGGCTCCGGTCTCGACAGGGCCGATGCTCCTGGCCAGCACCAGTGCCAGCGAGGCGTGCTACCGGGACAACCCCAACTGGTGGGGCAGGAGCCAGCTCGGATTGTCGTTCAAGTTCGAGTACTTGTGTGACCTCGTCACCCACTCGAGTGGCGACGACCTGTCGGCTCTGCTCGACAACCGGACCGACTGGAGCAACGAACTACTCCGGGGCGTACCGAACCTGGTGGGCGGCAAGACCAACGCTTATGGCATCAAGACGTACTTTCCCAGCGCTCCTTACATGCTCCCCGGGGGCACGGCCTGGCTCGAGATGAACACCGCAAAAGCACCCATGAACAATGTGGATTTCCGGAAGGCCGTAGCGTATGCCATCGACCCTTCTGCGGTAATCTCGGGGGTTTATACCGGCACCGTGAGCGCCGCCAACCCGACCGGCCTGGTGCCGTACCTCAGCCCCTTCATCAACAGCGTGGCCGTCAAGAGCTACGGCTTTCGGTACTCGCCCTCAATGGCCAAGGAATTCCTTGATAAGTCGGATTACGACGGTCAGCACCTGACGCTCGAGGTGCCGATCGGCTGGACAGATTGGATGGCGGCGGCGACGGCCCTGTCCGGTCAACTCAACAAGGTCGGCATCCACGTGTCGACGAAGTTCGTCCCGCTCGCCAGCCGCAATGCGGACTTGAGCGACGGTAACTACGACGTCGCCATCGCCGAAAATACGGGTATTTGCCCGACCCCGTGGAGCTATTTCGACGCGGTGTACCACCTGCCCGTCAGTGGGGTACAAATTACAAAACCCCGGGATCAACGCTGAACGTTTTTCTGACCCGGCTGCCTGGGCGTTGGTCCGCCAGGCGTCCACCACCCCGATCACGGATATGACGCTGCTGCGGTCCATCTACGCAGTGATCGAGGCTGATTTCCTCCAGGAGCTACCCGTGGTTCCGCTCTGGTATAGCGGTGCCTGGTTCGAGGCCAGCACCGCATACTGGAAGAACTATCCGGTGAGCACGAGCCGCCAGGATCAGTACACCCCCATGATGGGCTCCGGCTGGCTTGGTTCGACGACGACCGTTTACGCGCTGGCTGACCTGAAACCACACTAGGGCCACAACTTTTGGGCCACAGTTTTGGCCTGATATATGCTCGATATTGAAGGTGGGCACGGTCCGAAGCCCGATCTCCCGGCGGGGTCCAAGAAGTCGTAAAAGCAGGCGAACCGCTCGTCATTTTCCTCCGGCGCCCGCGGCCGCGGCCTAGGTCCAACCAAAAACAATGGCCCCACTGATGAGGCCGGTGCCGAGGCTGTCACCCGGCGGAACGGACAGGCCGGCTGGTCGGACGGAGCGGACACCTGGCGGCCGGCCGGGAAGCCAAGACGGGCCGGGAAGCCAAGACGGGGAGGACAAAACGATCTGCTGAGGGTGTACCTTGGGGGCAGAGCAAATGATCGCCATGCCGACGACCAGACCTGAAGTGATGAGACAGCAGCCAGCACCGATGATCATGAGAGAGCCGTAGCGTCGTGCCACTTTCGGAGCACGAGAAGCGGATCCTGCGCCAGATCGAGCGCCAGCTCCAACAAGAGCGAGGGTTGGCCCGCTCGTTGCGTATGCCCAGTGACGCCCAGGAGGCTCGTCGTAACGCCCGGCGCTCGGCGGCGACGTTCATTGTCGGCCTCGTCTTGCTGTCGATATCGTTCGCCACATATTGGGTCGTGGGTTTGGTTGGCTTTGTCATAATGCTGGTTTCCGCCGTCACGTTGGTGCAGAGTGTGCGGCGCCTGGCCCGGGAGCACTGGGGCCACCCTTTAGGCGGCCAGGAGGCGGATAGCGGCGCAGAGCCGCTCAGCGGCCGGGCCCGTGGCCGGGCCCGAGAGCGGACGGTGGTGGAGTGGTCGCGGCGGCCGCGGTCCCGGTCAAGACGATGACGGCTTTGGCGAACGCTAGGGCGTGAAGATTTACGTCCTGTTGGCGGACCGGGGGACTCACAACACCCAGACCGGCACCCTCAGCCTGCTCAATGTGGGCTGGGCCATAACCCATCTTCGGCCCGCCCCGGGTCAAACCGGACCGGACCCGGCCCCGCCTTTGGTAACGGGCTCTTCCGTGGTCGTCGTTTTCATCGAGGCCGAGCTGGCCATGTGCAACAAGACGCTCATGCTCGAAATCGAGCTCCTCACTGAAGACGGTCAAGTGGTGGCTTTGCCTGCCCCGACGGGGGCTCAAGCGGTGCGGCTGGAACAACCGATAATCGTGCCCAGCCCCTCGGGGGTGCCGACCGGGTTCCCTGGGCACGCCACCGCCATGATGGAGCTGCCGACCGGGTTGCCCCTGGCGCCCGGTATCTACCGGTGGCAAGCCCGGGTCAACGGTCGGATGGAAGACCATTGGTCGGCCCCCTTCTACGTGGCCGCTCCACCGCAGCCGCCGACGTTCGGTTACCCTCCGCCGGCCGAGCCGAGAGCCGAAAGCTCATGAGTGTGGCCGCGAAGGGGTTGCTGGCGGTAGCCAAGAGGCCCACCCTTTGGTTCACGGCCCTCAACGAAGGACGGGCACTGCTACCGCCGGACTGGTGGCGACAGTGGCCTCCCGGGTGGGGACCGTCGGGCGATTACATGGCCTTCCGCATGCAAACGATGTACGGGTCCGCTGACGCCACCGTCGACCCGGAGGAGCTGGTGAGGTACCTCGAGTGGTGTCGGTGGATGCGGGCTCGAGCGCGCTAAGTTCTTCTTGTGACCGTTGAGACGATCGCAGCCGAAGCGGGCAAGCCCTTCCCCGTGCCTCTCACACACCTCATACATAGGTAAGCGAGATGTCACGAGCGCTCGTCCTCAACGCCACGTACGAGCCGCTCTGTGTTGTACCCACCAGACGAGCGCTGCTGCTCGTCCTCCAGGCCAAGGCCGAGCTGCTGGCGGCGACCGGACGTGTCTTCCACTCCGCCCGGTTCACCCTGGACGAGCCCTCGGTGGTGCGCCTGTCGTATTTCGTCAGAGTCCCGCATCAGGCTCATGTGGCCCTCAACCGGAGGGCAATCTTCGCCCGGGATGGCCACAAATGCCAATATTGCGGCGCCCAGGCTGAGAACATCGACCACATCCTTCCGAGGTCAAAGGGCGGCCTGCACTCATGGGACAATGTGGTGGCGGCCTGCCGGCGGTGTAACGCCCGCAAACGTGACCATTTACTGGAGGAGAGCGGCATGAAGCTGCGCCGCCAGCCGGCCATCCCCCGTGGCAGGGTTTGGGCGCTGGCCGCGCTCGGAGCCGTTTTGCCGGATTGGGAGCCCTATCTGGGCTTCCCGGGCCAGGTGGTGCCGCTAACGGTAGTGGCGGGAGGCGCCGCTGCGCTATCGGCGTGATGCGCTGGGAGATCCGGCGCGCCCGCGGGAATGTCAGCGAACTCCAGGAGAGTTCTGCCGCCGCCATCGCTCAGCTGGGGGGTGACCCGACCTATGCTTGTCGTCGTTCCGCAGTTGTTCAAAACGGCCTCAACCGCGCTTTGGTCCTCGGTAGTGCGCAGCTCGACTCGACAGTGGACCACGAGGCGTGTGCTGCAGCCGGGGTGGAGGTTGTGCGCCGCCGGAGCGGTGGCGGTGCCGTACTGGTAGATCCCAGCTCACTGGTGTGGGTAGATCTCGTCGTCGCCGCCACCGACCCGCTCTGGTCGGCTGACGTCGGGCGGTCGATGTGGTGGGTGGGCGAGACGTGGGCCAAAGCCCTGGAAGGCGCCGGGCTCGGCAACCTCAGCGTCTGGAAGGGCCAGATGTTGCGCAGTGCCTGGTCCTCGCTGGTCTGTTTTGCCGGTCTCGGCCCGGCGAAGTGATCAGCAGCGGGCGCCGCAAGCTGGTCGGCATCGCTCAACGGCGGACGCGGTACGGTGCGCTCTTCCAGTGCGCCTGCGTTCTGCGCTGGGACCCAGAGGCGCTGCTCGAACTGCTGGCCCTCCCCGCCGACCAACGCCAAAAAGCCTCACGCGAGCTAGCTGGAGCGGCCTTGGGCGTCGGGGTGGAGCGGGCCGAAGCGGTAGTGGACGGCTTCCTTGCCGCGCTCCCGTCGTGAGCACGGCCCTATTTGCGGCCCCAAGCTAATGCGGGCCCGAGGCTATTTGCTAGTCGCAGCGGGCGCACGGTGGCGGGTTCATCTCGAAGTCCAGCCGCACGCCTGGCAGATGTACGGCATTGACCGTGGCGGCGCCTCTAGTCTGCTGAGCGGAGGAGAGCATGCCATCTGACGTCGCCCGGGGCCGCGAGCTCATCATCGGCACTTACACAGAACCAATGCCGCACGTCGACGGGAAGGGGGAGGGGATCCTCTCTTGCCGCCTCGAGGGGGCGCACATTGGGCCTCCACGCCTACTCGCGCCGGCGCGCAACCCCACGTACCTAGCGCTCAGTGCCGACCGCCGCCACCTCTACGCCGTGCACGAGACCACGACGTTCAACGGACGGCCCGGCGGAGGGGTGTCGGCCTTTGCCCGCCACGTCGGGAGCGGGGAGCTGGAACCCTTGAACTCGATGCCATCGGGCGGGGCTGAGCCGTGCTATCTCGTCGTCGACCCGAGCGGCCGTTTCCTGCTGGTGGCCAACTATGGGACGGGGTCTGTCGCCGTGTTCGAGCTCCGGCCCGATGGCAGCCTGGGCGCCATGGCCGGCCATGTACAGCACGAAGGGTCCAGCGTCCACCCAGAGCGTCAAGTGGGCCCGCACGCCCACATGGTGGCGTTCGATCCCCATAACGGGGAGGTGCTGGTGTCCGATTTGGGGCTCGATTCTGTGATGGTCTACGCGCTGACGGGCAGCGGGGCCCTCGTCGAGCGGCCGGAGCGGAGGATAGAGATGACCCCCGGCGCCGGCCCTCGGCACCTGGCCTTCCACCCGGACGGCCACCGCTTGTTCGTGGCTAATGAGCTTGACAATACGCTCGTGGCTCTCCGCCGCGATGGTGAACGGTTCGTGCCCACGGCTACGGCATCAACGCTCCCCGATGAGTTCGGGTCGCGCAGCCAGGCGGCGGCAGTTCGGGTGTCGCCATCGGGAGGTTGCGTGCTCGTCTCCAACCGGGGTATCGATAGCGACTCGATCGCAGTGTTCCGGTTCAGGAGTGGGGACGGCGGGCTCGAGCTGACGCAGATCCAGCCGACCTCTGGACGCCAACCCCGAGAGTTTGTCTTTGACCCGGACGGACGGTACGTCGTCGTGGCCAACCAGGACAGTCACACCCTCGTTGTATTCGCGTTCGATGAGCAGGCATGCCAGCTCGGCCTGCTTACGACGGCGACGGTGCCCACCCCAGTGTGCCTGGCCGTCGCCTGACGGCTCCCGACAGGCACAACCCGACGGGGCCGGCTCTCAGGTCGTAGGGGTGGCGGCCGCTTGGAGGTCATGTGCGGCCCGGCCGACCTCGACGGCCCGCTGGCTCAACAAGGCCTCGGAGTATGCCAGCTGCTCGTCAGTCGGCGTCGGTGGCCCCAGCCGGAGCCCGCGATCGGTGTCGATGGTGGACAGCAGCGATTCGACGGCCTGGCTGACACGCGCCGCCGCGGCCCCGGCCCTCTGGTCTGGCGAGGCGGCCGCCAAGCTGCCCAATCCGCTGCGGACGCGGGCGGCCCGGTTGTTGAGGTCCACCCAGACCTGAGCTGCAGTGGTGGGGTTCCGGAGCAGGGGGATGCCTCGCTCTGTCGCGCTCGAAAGCGCCAGTGCATCGGCGGCCACCGACTGAGCGCTCGACGACCACTGTGTCCGCTGGCGGTTGCGGGCGAACAGGAAGTACAGCCCGGCGATCAAGGCGGCGCCGACGACGACGATGATCACGATTACGACGATCCGCGACGTCGAGACATTGCTGCTCGTACCGCTGGTGGCCGACGTTGTAGTGGTCGCCGACGTCGTAGTGGTAGAAGCGCTGGTGGTGGTGACCGGAGCGCCCGTCGTCGTGACGGGGGCAGTGGTCACGGGAGTGGTTGGAGGAGCGGTCGTGACCGGCGCGGTGGTCACTGGAGCGGTGGTCACTGGCGGCAGTCGTGGCTGGCAGAGTGGTGGCACTTTGAGCCGACGCTCGAGCTGCAGCCGGGAAGGCCCACACCGCAACGGTCACAAGGCCAACAGCCAAGACCGATGCCGTCCTTTTCATGCTGGCGTGACCATAGCCGATCTCGGCTCTTTGTGGCGTATTCGAGCTAGGCTGTAAGAGTGCCAGGTGTGCCTGAGCCGCAACCTCCAAGTACCCCGTCTGCGGGTACGGGTTCCGCAGCTACTGAGACGGTCGGCGGCTCGTTGGCCCAGCCACCAATTCGGACAGCGGAGACCCTCGTGTCCTGCACCTATCGTGCTTGCTCGGGATCCCTGTGGCCGGGCCCGTGGATCAGCACGAAGGCCGGTTAGCCGACGTGATCGCCCGCTTGGCCGGCGAGAGCCTGACCGGGACGTGGCACCCCCTAGTGACCGGTCTGGTTGTCAATTATGACGGGACGGACCGGTTCGCTCACGCTCACGAGATTGAGACCCTGGGCTACGACTCGGCCCGCCTCAGCGTCGACCCAAAGGACCTCGGCCCGTTCGAACGCCGTCCGGGCGAGGTCCTGTTGGCCAAAGACCTGCGCTCGAGGCACCTGATCCATCTCGAGGGGGCGCGTCTTGTACGGGCTAACGAGATCGAGCTAGCCAAAGTGGGCTCCGCTTGGCACGTCATAGGCGTCGACACGAGTTCCCGGCCCGTCTTGCGACGGCTATTGCCCCGTCCGCTCCGCCACCTGGTGAAGGCGGGGAAGGTGGTCGATTGGACGGAGATCGAGCCCTTCGTGGCTCACGTCCCCACGGCCCACTTGCAGATCCCGTTCCGAAAGTTGCGCCGGTTGCACCCGGCCAAGCTGGCTGACCTCGTGGAAGCGGCCTCCCACGAGGAGGGCGAAGAGATCATCAGGGCTGTCGGCGAGGACAGTGCGCTTGAAGCAGACGTTTTCGAGGAGCTCGACCTCGAGCATCAAGTCGAGTTTTTGCGGTCACGTTCGGATGAGGAGGCGGCTCGGCTGCTATCCGCCATGGAACCCGACGACGCCGTCGACCTGTTGACCGAGCTCGACCAGGAAAGGCGTCTTCCCATCCTTCAGCGACTGCCGCAGGCAACCCAGCTAAAGCTGCGCAACCTCCTCAGCTACAACCCCGAAACGGCGGGCGGCCTCATGAACCCCGACTTTGTGGGCGTCCCGGGAAGTTCGACGGTGAGGGAGGCGCTGGAATCGGTCAAGACCTCGCCTACCCCGCCGCAGGCGGCAGGAGTGGTCTTCGTCATGGACGAGAGGGGACGCCTGGAGGGTACTGCGCTCGTCGTCGACCTGTTACGGTCCGAACCTTCGGACAGTGTCGAAACCGCCACCAAGCCCGACCCGCCATCCTTGCCACCTGACGCGGACATTCACGAGGTAGTGCGGAAGATGACTGACTACAACCTGGCCGTCGCCCCGGTAGTCGACGACGACGACCGAATGCTGGGCCAGATCACGGTGGACGACGTACTAGAACTGTTGCTACCCACCGGGTGGCGCCGGCAGTACGGGATGGACGCGCCCGAATAGGCCCCGTTAGGGTCTCGTTGGCCCGGTCGTAGGTCGTCACTCCACAAAAGTGCGCAACTGGTCTTGATTTCTGCGCCCAGAGGCGGGATCCGAGAGGTACGGCCGTGGCATCGCTCGGGGGCGGCTCGTGCCTGGCTGCTGCTACAGTAAGAGGGCCACACAGTGCCAGGGTGCGTGTTGTCGGGCGGGCTCTAGAAGCGGTTTCGCCGCCTTGACGGCGCCGTTCTGTAGGGACTGGGGGGCAGGGAACAACAAGGAGCAGCACTGAGCGCCGAGAAAGGACTGCCTTACCGAACTCGGGCGCAAGCGCTAGCACCGGGCAGTACGGAGTAAGCCATGCTGGTCTAGCCTCCGAGCACCGGAGTTGGCCTGAGTGCCCGTGTGAGCACGCGTCAACCCTACGAGCCGGGAGGTCCATCGACCATGGCCAACGACACGCCGGGTGATGAGCGTCAGCCCGCGCGCCGTGCCACCGCGGTCCTCGATGAAGCCCATCTCGGAGATATACAGGGGGCCTTCGGGACCATTCGGGTCCAGGACGTAGGTGCTCGCCGCACTTGGGGCGCCCGTCTGCTTACGTTCGCCGCCATCATCGGCCCGGGGCTCATCGTCATGGTCGGCGACAACGACGCCGGGGGCGTAGCCACTTATTCTCAGGCGGGTCAAAACTACGGGACCAGCCTTTTGTGGGTCCTTCCTCTCCTTATCCCAGTGCTGGTCGTCAACCAGGAGATGGTGGTGCGCCTGGGCGCCGTCACCGGCGTTGGCCACGGCCGGCTCATCAAGGAGCGCTTCGGCCGTTTCTGGGCCGGGTTTTCCGTAGGCGACCTCTTCATCCTCGATTTCCTTACGATCGTCACCGAGTTCATCGGCGTCGCTTTGGCCCTCGGGTACTTCGGGGTGAGCGCCTACATCTCCGTGCCGATCGCCGCCTTCAGCCTGGTGGCCATGACGGCTACTGGCAGCTTCCGGCGCTGGGAACGCTTCATGCTCGTCTTTGTCGTCGGCAACCTCCTGGTCATCCCGCTCGTCGTGTTCAGTCACCCCCAGGGCTGGCCCCGTCCTGCACGGGTTGGTCGTGCCCGGGATAGCGGGTGGGGCCAACTCGACGTCTGTCTTGCTGATCATCGCCATAGTGGGCACTACCGTCGCTCCCTGGCAGCTGTTCTTCCAACAGTCCAACATCGTGGACAAGCGGATCACGCCGCGCTGGATCAACTATGAACGGGCCGATACCGTTCTCGGTTCGTTCGTGACGGTGAGTGGTGCCGTCCTGATCGTCGTCACGTGCGCTTTTGCCTTTGTCGGCACGCGGTACCACGGCAACTTCACTGACGCCGGCGGGGTGGCGACCGCGCTTGGTAACGAGTTGGGCCATGCGGCCGGCACGCTCTATGCGCTGGTCTTGTTGAACGCATCCATAATCGGCGCCGCCGCGGTCACCCTGGGGACGTCGTATGCCGTGGGTGACTTCTTCGGGACGCGCCATTCGCTGCACCGGAACTTCTTCGAAGCGAAGGGGTTCTACGCCAGTTTTGCTCTCCTGGTGGCGTTTGCCGCCGCCATCGTGCTCATTCCCGGGGCTCCTCTGGGAGTGATAACGGTGGCCGTGCAGGCTCTCGCCGGCGTCCTGCTCCCCTCGGCGTCGGTCTTCCTGCTCCTGCTCTGCAACGACCGGGAGGTGCTGGGCCCGTGGGTCAACCGGCCGTGGCTCAACGCCCTCGCTACCTTCATCATCGGCGTCCTGCTGGTGATGTCATTGATCCTGGTGGCAACGACGGTGTTCCCCGCAATAGATGTCCGTACCCTGAGCCTCGTCCTGGGCGGCGCGTTGATGGCCGGCCTGGTCCTCGGCGGGATCTTGTACGCCGTGCGCCGGCGGGGCCAGCCGGTGGCCCCGCCCATGAGCCGAGCCCACAGGGACAGCTGGCGCATGCCACCTTTGGCTCTGCTGGGCCGGCCTGAGTGGTCGCGAGGGCGTTTGGTCGCCATGTGGGCGCTCAGGGTCTACCTCGTGATCGCAGTCGTGCTGCTGCTGGTCAAAGCAGTACAGCTGGGTGGCGGCTGAAACCCGGGCCAACAGAAGCAAAGGTTGGCCCCGTTGACGGCCAACCCTCCTACGTTCGGGTCTCTGGCGTCTTATGCTCGGAGGGATGCCAATAACTCGTCGTGAGGGGGAGGACCGGATCTTCACGGTCCCGAACGCGCTCACGGCCATTCGGTTGGCGTGCCTGCCCGTTTTCGTGGTGCTGATGGCACAGCCCAATGGGAGCGGACTGCTGGCCGCGGCCTGCCTTTTGGGTGCCCTCGGCGTAACGGACGGCCTCGACGGTTACGTAGCAAGGCATTTTCACCAGGTGAGCACGCTCGGGAAAATGGCCGACCCACTCGTCGATAGAGCTCTCGTGTTGACAGCCGTGATCGCGACGGTGGCGATCGGCGCCATACCTTTGTGGTTGGTGATTGTGGTCCTGGCGAGAGAAGCGCTGGTCCTGGGAGGCAGTGCTGCGCTGTTGCTGGCGGACGCCAAACGCATAGATGTGAGCTGGGCCGGCAAGGCGGGGACCTTCGGGATGATGGTCGCCCTGCCCCTGTTCATAGCGGGCCACGCCCCGTTCCGTTGGCATACCGAAGCCGAGTGGGCGGCCTGGGTAGCGGCGGCATGGGGGCTGGCGCTCGGCTGGTACGCCGCCATCGGGTACCTCCCCAGGGCGCGCGCCGCCCTGGCCGAGAGCCGCGAAGGTCAGCGGGCCATCAGCACCTCTCCGGAGCGCCCGGCGGGGGACCGGTCTCCGCTCACCCCAAAAAGCCAGGATATCGGAAGGGAAAACGGCGTCCGGAGTGGTACTAGCCCGTTGACGGCCCCTACGGAGGCTGGCCACAATACCCGCCGTGAAGAGAGCGGCCAATCGTGGTTACCGATGTAGCCTCTCGGCTTCTAGCGTTGCCGTGGCCCGACCGCCGGCTCCCCGCCCGGTGGTGGGGCTTCACGAGCCCGTTCCCGTGGGTTGCCGCATGAAGGCGGTGATCATGGCCGGAGGGGAGGGCACCCGGCTTCGGCCCCTTACTTATAACCAACCCAAACCGATGATCCCCATGGCCAACCGGGTCCTGATGGAGCACGTGGTGGCGTTGCTGAAACGTCACGGTTTCAGCGATGTTGTCGTAACAGTCGGCTTTCAGGGCAACGCTATCCAGAACTACTTCGGCAACGGCACCGAGTTCGGCGCCCGGATGGTTTACGCCAGCGAGGAAGTCCCTCTCGGGACCGCGGGCTCGGTGCGCAATGCTAGGGAGGAGCTCGACGAGCCGTTCATCGTCATATCGGGCGACGTCCTTACTGATATAGACCTTAGCGCCATCGTGGATTTTCACAACGAAAACAAGGCACTGGCCACGATGGCGCTGCGTTCCGTAGCGAACCCCCTGGAGTTTGGCATCGTCATCACCCGAGAAGATGGCACGATCGAACGTTTCCTGGAGAAACCCTCCTGGGGGCAGGTGTTCTCGGACACTATAAATGCCGGGATTTATGTTTTCCAACCAGAGATATTTGACTTTATCGGGCCGGGCGAGGTCGACTTCTCCTCCGACGTTTTCCCTCGGTTGGCGGCCGAAGGCAACTTGCTTTATGGCTACGTGACGGACGGCTATTGGGAGGACATCGGGACGCTGGAGGCCTATGCCCGGGCTCACCAGGACATCCTGGACGGCAGGGTGGACGTCGAGGTGCAGGGTTTCGCGTTGCGCAAGGGAATTTGGGTGGGAGAAGGAGCGGTGCTCGACCCGAAGGCGGAAATCAAGGGACCGGCCCTGATCGGCGACTACTGCAACGTCGAACGGGGAGCCACGCTGGGCGAGTACACCGTGCTCGGCCGCAACGTCAGGGTCGGCGCCGACGCCTACCTGGAGCGCGCCGTCGTGCACGACAATGCCTATCTCGGCCCGGGAGTGCGCCTGCGTGGTTGTGTCATCGGCCGCGGTAGCGACTTGCGCCGCGGGGCTCGCGCCGAAGAGGGCGTCGTCGTAGGAGACGAATGCTTTGTCGGTGAACACGCGGTATTGCACCCCGGAGTGAAGATTTACCCCTTCAAGACGGTCGAACACGGGGCCATTGTCAACTCCTCGATCGTTTGGGAGTCGAGGGGGGCACGCCACCTCTTCGGCCGCACCGGTGTTTCCGGGATGGCCAATGTGGACATTTCGCCCGAACTGACAGTGCGTCTGTCTATGGCGTTCGCGACCGCATTGCCTCGGGGTGCGACGGTGACGGTGTCGCGTGACAGCAGCCGGGCGGCCCGGATGTTGAAGCAGTCCGTCGTCGCCGGGCTCAACGCGTCTGGCGTCGACGTGGCTGATCTCGAAGTGGCGACGGCTCCCGTTACTCGTTTCGCGGCCCGCTCCGGGCCGAGCGCCGGCGGGGTGACGATACGAATGGCGGCTGACGACGCCCAGTCAGTCACGATCGGCTTTCTTGACCATAGAGGGACCGATATACCGGAGGTGGTCCAGCGGAAAATCGAGAGGATTTTCTACCGGGAGGACTTCCGGCGCTGCCTGGCCTCTGAGACCGGCGATGTCTCCCACCCCATGCTCGGGCCAGATCTTTATGCTGAAGCTTTGCTGGCCCAGGTCGACACGGGCCTCATCGAGGCGGCCCGGTTCAAGGTGGTATTGGATTATGCCTACGGTGAGTCCTCGTTTGTGATGCCCTCAGTGCTCGGCCAGCTCGGCGCCGATGTGCTTTCGCTCAACCCGTACGCCGCCTCCCATCAGTGGCTGACCTTCGAAAGGTGGGATCACGCAAGAGCTGTGTCGGCGCTTGTAAAAGCGGCCGGCGCTCATCTCGGCGCGGTCCTGGGCCCAGAGGCGGAGCGTCTCACCCTGGTCGATGACACGGGGCGGGTGCTTTCTGACAGCGAAGGGCTGCTCGCGTTGCTTTCCCTCGTACTGCGTACCTCGACGGGCAGGGAGGTAGAGGACGTTAGCGCCGCGGGAGACGTTGCTTCCTATTCATCTTGGGCCTCGGCCGCGGCGGGGTTCCCAGCCGGGGTGCGCCGTCGAGGCGAAGAAACAGCGGGTGCCCCCGTCGGGGAGCCCGGCTCCATCGGTCGACGGGTGCTGAGCTTGGGGCTAGAAGATCGACCGGGCGAATGGCGTGTCGGGGGCGAGGGAGGGCGGGCAGCGCGCGGCCCTGAGAGCACGGAGTTGCCTGAGAGCACGGAGCTGCCTGAGAGCACGGAGCTGCCTGGGAGCACGGAGCTGCCTGGGAGCACGGAGTTGGCGGTCATCGGGCGTCAGGAAGTATTGCGGGTGGCGCTACCCGTGTCGGCCCCCGGGCCGGCCGAAGACATGTGCCGCCGGGCGGGGGCAGCGCTGATATGGACGAAACTTTCGGCGTCGCACCTTATGGAAGTGGCGTCGCGCCCGGGCGTGGCGTTCGCCGCGGGGCAGGAGGGAGGCTACATTTTCCCCCGGTTCATGCCCGCGTACGACGCTATCGCCGCTCTGGTCCACACCCTCGCCCTCTTGGCCACGACCGGTGCCAAGCTGTCGAGGGTGGTAACGGGGTTGCCCCCCGCTTTCACTGCCCACGAAGGCGTGGTTACGCCGTGGGAAAAAAAGGGCACCGTTATGCGAGCGGTGATGGAACTCAGCAAGGACCGCCCGACCGTCCTGGTTGACGGCGTGAAGGTCCTCTACGACGACGGGTGGTGCCTGGTCGTGCCGGACCCAGAAGAGCCACTGACGCACGTCTGGGCCGAGGCCACCACCGAAGCGACTGCAATGAGGAGGGCGCAGGATTATGCCCGGCAGGTGCGCAATGTGTTGCGTGGGTAGCGGTACGCTCCCATCTGTGACGCGCTCCTGGAAAGCCGCCACCAGCATCTCTGAAGAAGGGTCTCCCGTTCGGCGCGCCAGCACTGTATGGTCTCCAGCGTGAACGTTCCTGATGACCTGCGCTACACGGCGGACCACGAGTGGGCGCGCTTGGAGGGTGAGCACGTCCGCATCGGGATCACCGATTACGCCCAGGACGCGCTGGGCGACATCGTCTACGTCCAACTCCCCGGGCCGGGGTCCGAGACAGTGGTCGGTCAGGCTATGTGCGAGTTAGAATCCACCAAGTCCGTATCCGACGTCTATGCCCCGCTCGACGGCACCGTGGTAGATGTGAACAGCGACTTGGCCGACGCGCCTGAGCGCGTCAATGAAGACCCTTACGGGGAAGGTTGGATTTGCCTGATCGAGCCCTCCTCAGCCGGGGCTTTCGATGGCCTTCTCGCCGCCGACGCTTACCGGAAGCTTCTCGAGGCTTGAGGTCTTGTACTGCAACCGCTGCGGTCACCGCAACCCGATGGGGGCCAATTTTTGCTCGTCTTGTGGAGCGCCACTGGAACGCGCCGGTGGAGCCGAAGACGAGGCACAACCAACAACCACGGCGACTCCCGCAGTCGTACTCCTGCCGGGCGAGGGGGCGTCCGAGCCGTTCCTACTCGACCCGGGCGACCTTCTTTATGGCGTCCCTGCCGGGGGCGCCGTCCTCGTGGTGACGCGCGGCCCCAATTCGGGCTCCCGGTTCGTGCTGGCGCCTGAGGTAGGCACGGTCGTAACGATAGGCCGCCATCCCGAGAGTGACGTGTTTCTCGACGACATCACGGTGTCACGGCGGCACGTAGAAGTTCATCGTGACCAAGAGGCGTTCTCGGCCCACGACGTCGGTTCGCTCAACGGGACATACCTAAACCGGGAACGGATCGACACCGGTCCACTCTCGAGCGGGGACGAGCTGCAGGTGGGAAAGTTCCGCCTCCTCTTCCTGGCTCAAATCCAAGGCCTCAGTGCCGGCCACGCGGCCGGCAAGGCCTGACGCGAAGGCACTCGGGGGGAGGGCCGTGGTCAACCGGGCACACCTTTCGATTGGAGAAGTCCTCTCGCTGCTGCAACTCGAGTTCCCGGACGTCACAATCTCCAAGATCCGCTTCCTCGAGAGCCAGGGACTGGTCGACCCTGAACGGACACCGTCGGGGTACAGGAAGTTTTACGAGGCTGATATTGACCGGCTGCGCTGGGTTTTGCGGCAGCAGAGGGACGCCTTTTTGCCCCTCAAGGTGATAAAAGGACGGCTGGAGGACCCGGCCGACCCAGCGGACGACGACGATGGCGACGAGGCGCCAGCACCGGACCTGGAGGAGCAGTTCGAACAGGGCGAGGTAATCGTCGAGGCCAGTTTCGTCGAGGTCATATCCGTCGAGACGGCACCGGAGGCCTGGCCAGCTCTTGTAGAAGAGGCGGAGGGCGCAGACGCCGGGGAGCCGGACGCCGACCCTTTAAGCGGCCAAGAAGCTCAGCTTTTCGATACGGGGCCGCCCTATGGCTCCAACACGGAGCCGGTTGGGCCAGAAGAACGGCCCGCTTTGCACAGGCGGGGCCCGGTCGGTCAACGGGCCACAACGCGCGGGGTAGGCGGCAGGCAGACGAACAGGCACGGCCAACGACGGTCGGACGGCGCGGTAGCCGCCCGTGAGGAGCGCTCGGTCGGTACGTATAAGAACGCCGGCGGCCGGCCCGGTCGCCCGGACTTGCCCGGCGAGGGCAGGGGTGGGGTTGACCCGCACGAGCTCACTCTGGACGAGCTGCTCGAGGAGGCCGGGGTAGATGTCGAAGCAGTGCGAGAGCTCGAAGGCTTCGGCTTGGTTACGCCGAAAGTGATCGGCGGCGCCCCCTATTACGCTCCGGAAGCGGTCACAGTTGCCCGCTTGGCTTCGGCTTTCGCCCGCCACGGGGTCGAGGCCCGCCATCTGCGGGCCTACAAAGGGGCGGCCGACCGGGAGGCGGGCCTCATCGAACAGGTCATCATGCCGCTCATAAGGCAGCGCAACCCTGAGGCTCGCCAAGCGGCGGCCCAAGCTGTCGAGGAGCTCTCGCACCTTGGCGGGGAGCTGCGGGCCGCCTTGCTGCGCTCGGCCTTGGCCGACCTTCACTGACCAAGGCTTCCGAGAGCCGGTCGGGCTCCCCGAGGTTGGTAGGCCTTCCCAGGGTTGGTGGGGTTTTTTAGGGCCTGGCGGGGCCAGGGCGCCCGCCGGGTGAACCGTCAGTCGTTGTAACGTTCATTCATGGTCGAGATGCACCTCTCCGCCGTCCGAGTCGAGCTTCCGACCAACACGCCGATCCTGTTGCTGCAAGAAGCCTCAGGCGACCGCACCCTTCCGATTTACATCGGGCGTCCTGAAGCGGAAGCCATAGCTGCCGCCCTCCAGGGGGTCGTCACCAAGAGGCCCATGACGCACGACCTCATGCGGGACGTGTTGACCGAGCTTGGAGTCGTGTTGGACTACGTCGTGATCACGGAGCTCAAGGACCAGACGTTCTTCGCTGAGCTGCGCCTGCGCCGGGCCAGCAACAACTACGTCGTGTCCGCGAGGCCTTCCGACGCCATCGCGTTGGCTATCCGAGCCGGTGCGACCATCTATGCCGAGGAAGCTTTGCTCGATGCGGAAGGCATCGTTATCGCCCAGCGCGAGGAGCTCGAGGACCAGGCTGACGGCGAGGAACTCGTGGCTCAGTTCCATGAGTTCATCGAGGGCGTCCGGCCGGAGGATTTCGACAAATGAGCGCAGACGGCGCCACGACTCCTGGTGCAAGCTAGAGCTTGTGCTTGCGACTGGGGGCCGGCGTGGGCCACACTGATGTAACTACTTTTTTGTCACGGGCCCTAAGGGAGGGTGGAGATGGAGCGGCGAGAGGACACGTATTCAGCGACGTCGGCAACGGAGGGCCCCGAGGAAGGCTTCAGAGGTCCGCAGGTCTGCCACATCGTCGGGATCACCTACAGACAGCTTGACTACTGGGCTCGTACTGATCTGCTGAGACCTTCGATCAGCGATGCCCGCGGCAGCGGCACGCAGAGGATCTATTCGTACACCGACCTGCTGCAGTTGAAGGTCATCAAACAGCTGCTTGACGCGGGGGTGTCCTTGCGGCACACCCGCAAGGCGATCGAGTGCCTGCGGGCCTCGGGCGGCGGGGTAGCCAGTGCCAGCCTGGTCATTGCTGACGACCAGAGCGTACTGGCCCATTCCGGCGAGGAGCTGTTCGATTTGCTGCGCGGTGGTCAGGGAGTCCTCAGCATCGTCCTCGGCATGGAGCGGATCGTCTCCGAGGTCGATGCGGCCATCACCGAACTCCGGGAGGCTCGCCCGGACGGGCACCCGGCGGGTGTGCCCGTGCCGGCTCCGCCCAGCAACGGGTCAACCGGTTCGCCCATCGACCACAAGGCGCAGGTCCAGGCTGCTCGCTGACGCTTCGGCCAGTCTCCGCCAGAGCCCTCTCGACCGGTGGCACCGGGACCACGGGGCCCGGTTGGTCGCGTTCGGCGGCTGGGAGATGCCACTCGAGTTCGGGACGGGGACGGTCGCCGAGCATCTGGCCTGCCGTCAGTCGGCCGCCATCTTCGACGTCAGCCATCTGGGAACGGTGCGCGTCGTCGGTGCCGGTGCGCAAGATGTCCTACAGCGAGCCCTTACCAATAACCTCGGCAAGGTCGCGCCTGGGAGGGCCCAGTACACCCATCTGCTCGACGAGCAGGGTTCAGTGCTCGACGACCTCATCGTCTGGTGGGTGAGCGAGCAACGCTTCGATGTCATGCCGAATGCCTCCAACACGTCCAGAGTTCTCGGGGCTATCGGGGGAAGGGACGTCACCGCCGAGAGGGCTGTTTTGGCCCTCCAGGGACCGGCTTCGAGGGACATCCTGGGCAAGGTATTCCCGGAGGCCGCCGCCGTGGGCCACTTCCGGGTAACGACTTTGGGATGGCGCGGTGCCGATGTAGTCGTGGCGGGCACCGGGTACACCGGCGAAGACGGTGTCGAGTGCGCGGTCCCGGCCGCCCTGGCCACCGAGTTGTGGGAGACGGTAGTTGCGGCCGGTGCGGTCCCGGCGGGCCTGGGGCCCGCGACACCCTCAGGTTGGAAGCCGGCCTCCCCTTACACGGCCACGAGCTGGGGCCTGGTATCACGCCCCTGGAGGCCGGGCTGTCATGGGTGGTGGCGTGGGACAAGCCCGGGGGGTTCACCGGGCTTGAAGCCCTCCTCGAGCAGCGTGAGCGAGGGGTGCCGCGGGTGCTCAAAGGCATCACCGGCGAGGGGCGCCAGCCATTGCGGGCGGGCTACGCGCTCACGACTGAGAGCGAGCGCGTCGGCGAGTTGACGAGCGGTAATTTCTCGCCCGTGCTGGGCCGAGGCATCGGCATGGGCTTCCTGTCCCCGGATGTGCCCGAGGGAGCGGTGCTCGAGGTCGAGGCCCGGGGGAGGCAACTGCCGGGCCGCGTCACGCGCCTGCCCTTTATCAAAAGGGCCCCTCGCGCCTCTAGTAACACGACAGGTAGCGTTCGCCCGGTTGCCGCCCATCGATTTGGGTGCTCCAAGAGGTCTTTTGCAAAAAGGGACAACGGGGCGAACGTTCCTGGAGGCAGCGCTAGCTTGGGTAAGGCTCCGACGGGACCGAAAGAAGAATGACTAGTTACGTACCGCATACAGACCAAGATTTTGCGCGCATGCTCGCGGATATCGGGCTTTCGAGCGTCGAAGAGCTCTTCGCTTCTATCCCTCCAGCGCTCAGGCTGGCTGGCGGCCTCGACCTGGCTCCCGGTCTCTCCGAGCCGGACGCTGCGCTGGAAATGGCTCGCCTCGCGGCGGAAAACCGCGCCGCCACCGACTTCATCTGCTTTGCCGGTGGGGGTGCTTACGACCACGACATCCCCGCGGTGACGCGCGCCCTGGCTGGCCGGTCTGAGTTCGTGACGTCATACACGCCGTACCAGCCCGAGGTGGCTCAGGGAGTGCTCCAGGCGCTGTTCGAGTACCAGACCCTGGTGTCCCGTCTAGCCGGGCTCCCCGTGGCGAACGCATCGGTCTATGACGGCGCCACCGCCACCGTAGAGGCGGTGAACCTGGCTGTGGCGGCCACGGGCCGGGAGACGGTGTGGGTCAGCGCCGGCCTGAACCCGCGTTGGCGTGAGGCGCTGGGGACGCTGACGGCCGGCAAGGGGCTCAACCTGGTGGACGTGCCTCTTGTCGATGGCGTGACCCGTTGGGATGTCGGTGGCCGGTCCGGGCCAGGCCAGCGATGGCGGCCCACCTGCGGCGGTGGTCGTCGCCTCCCCGAACTACCTCGGCTGCGTGGATCCCCTCTCGCAGGCCAAAGTCGCGGCTGGCAAGGCGGGGGCGCTGCTGGTGGTGGCCTTTGACCCCGTGGCCGCCGGGCTATTGCGGACGCCGGGCGAACAGGGGGCGGACGTGGCGGTGGCCGAGGGTCAGCCGCTCGGCACGCCACTGGCTTTTGGGGGCCCTATCTCGGCATGTTCGCCGTCGCCACCGAGCATGTGCGCCGCCTTCCCGGGCGGTTGGTCGGCCGTACCACCGATGGTTCGGGACGGACCGCCTACGTCACCACGCTACGAGCCAGGGAACAGGACATCCGGCGGGAACGAGCCGCATCGAACATTTGCACCAACGAAACCCTCATCGCCGTGGCCGCCATGGTCCAGCTGGCGTGGCTAGGTACCCACGGACTGCGTGAGTTGGCGCTCCGGTGCGCGCGAGGGGCGCGCTACGCCAGAGAAGCGCTGCTGGCCGTACCCGGAATAGAGCCGTTTGCCGAGGCCCCTATCGTTTACGAGTTCGCCGTCAAATCGCCGCTCCCGGCGGACGTGGTGGTCGAGCGTATGGCTGAGGAAGGCTTCCTGGCCGGCCTGCCCATCGAGATCGGAGGCGAGAGCGGTTTGCTGGTGGCCGTAACGGAGAAACGCACCCGGTCCGAGATCGATGCCTACGCGGCGGCGATAGAGAAGGTGGTGTCGTGAGCGTGACTACCAACACGCCGATCCCCAACGGTTCAGCGCCTGCTGGTCGAGCGGCAAACGCAGCCCCGGGCGGGAAGGCCGCCTCAGCCCCGTTACTGGGCCATGAGGAAGAACCGACCATCTTTGACTTCTCCGTACCGGGCCGCCGGTCAGCCTCGTTCCGGACGACCGGGGTCCCCGAGTGGACGGCCGAAGAACTGCTGCCACCTGGCGAGTTGCGTCCCGAACCGCCGGCGGTGGCCGAAATTTCGGAGCGCGATCTTGTGGGCCACATGACCCGCCTCAGCCATCGGCAGTACTCCGTCGACCTTGGCGCTTATCCGCTGGGATCGTGCACCATGAAGTACAACCCCAAGCTGTGCGACGAGGCGGCGGCCCTGCCAGGGCTCAGCCAGGTGCACCCGGCCACGCCGGCGGCATACGCCCAGGGATGGTTGGAGCTGCTCTGGAGGCTGAGCGATGGACTATGTCGCATCACGGGCATGCACGCGGCCACGCTGCAGCCGCCAGCGGGCGCCTCAGGGGAACTAACCGGGCTCCTTTTGATGCGAGCCTGGCACGGCCAGCGGGGGCGCATCCCAACCAAGGTCCTCATCCCGGACTCGGCCCACGGGACGAACCCGGCGTCGGTCAGCTTGGCTGGTTTCACCACGGTCAGTGTCCCCTCCGACCGCCGCGGCCTGGTGAGCATCGCCGAGCTGCGCCGGCACCTCGACGGCGATGTGGCCGGGATCATGCTCACCAACCCGAACACCATTGGCCTGTTCGAGGAGGACATCGCCGAGCTGGCCGAGGCCGTCCACGAGGCGGGCGGCCTTCTCTACTACGACGGGGCCAACCTGAACGCCATCCTCGGGGTTACCAGACCCGGGGACATGGGGTTCGACATCGTGCACATGAACCTTCACAAGACGTTCGCGGTGCCCCACGGCGGGGGTGGCCCGGAGCCGGGCCGGTGGCCGTGACCGAGGAGCTGGCCGATCTTTTACCAGGTCCTGTCACCCACGAGGCTCGACGACGGGAGCTACTCCTGGGCCACACCCAGGCACTCGATCGGCAGGGTGCATGGGTGGCACGGCAACGCTCTGGCTCTGGCTCGAGCCTGGGCGTACATCATCGCCAACGGCGCCGACGGCCTCGGCCGGGTGTCGCAAGCTGCAGTGCTCAACGCCAACTGGCTGCGCGCTCAACTCCGCGGTACCTATGCGGTCCCGTACGACCGGCCTGTCATGCACGAGGTGGTCGTATCGACCAAGGCGGCGCCGGGTATGACCCACGAGCTGCGTGCTCTCGACGTGGGGAAGAGGTTGCTGGAAAAAGGCTTCCACGCCCCCACCGTGTACTTCCCGCTAGTGGTACCCGAGGCGCTGATGATCGAGCCCACCGAGACCGAGAGCCCCGAGACGGTGGCGGCCCTGGCCGCGGCGCTGCTGGAGGTGGCGCACGAAGACCCAGAGGTGGTGGCGGCGGCGCCTCGCACCACCCCCATTGGCCGAGCCGACGAGGCCCGGGCCGCCCGGTCGCTCGTTCCTACCTGGGATGCCCAGGAGCACTGACCCGAAGCGGCGCAACGGTTCAGCCGAATGTGAACTGCAGGTTGACCGGCACCGCCAATTGTGACCCCGGCACTGTCATCGGCGTACCGTTGACCTTCACAGCGACCGCCGGGGGATTGCCGACCCGAATCCAGGCCGGGCCGGTCACAGAGAAGTGGACGCCGGCCTCGAGCGTGCCCTCGTAGACGATCTGGCCCAGCGGGCTGTTGGCCTTGACCTCTAGCCAGCACGGTCCGCTGGCGCTGACCATGATCGACGCGGAGGCAGAGCTCAGCTCGTAGGTGGCAGTGCCGTTTTGGGTGGACACCAGGACCGCGGGTTTGCTCGGCGCCGCCGTCGTAGTCGGCGACTTCGATGGCACAGAAGTCGAGGTGCCATGGTGGGTGGCGCTCGATGGCGGACCGGTCTTGGCTGCGTTCTGAGCGCCCGGCGTACTTGAACCAGGCAAGCCCATAATGGTCAGCCCTATGGCGGCCACGGCGACGCAAATGGCCGCCGCCGCCAACACGACGCCGACTACCGACTTTCGTCGGCTCTTAGGTCCCCTACCGGCTGCGGGCGCCTTGTCGCTCACTCCGGATGTCGGTGGAGGCGGCAGGGCCGGGAGCAAATGCTCGGCGGTCACGTCGCTTCGCCGCCGGCGGCGCCCCAACCGGCGGGGCTTGCGCGCCTCCCTGTCCGGCGCTTCCGAGTGCGAAGAAAGGTCGTCGAAGTAAAACACTTGGGGCTGGACGATGGGCACGGGCACGGTTGGGGGTTCTACGAAGACGGCCGGTGGCTGCGGCTGTGCCTGATGAGGAGACGGTCCTGTTTGCGGCGGTTGGGCCGGTTGGGCAGAAAGGCCGGGCATCGTGCGCTGAGCCGCCTCTGTGGTGACGGACGACAGCATCGGTGGAGGAGGCGGGCCAACGGGCAGGACAGGACCAGTCTCGGGCCCGGTGAACGAGGCCGGGACGGCAGTCACGTCAATTTGTACGGAATGAGCGGGGACGGGCTCGACTGGCCCTGTCTCATTTGGCCCTGTCTCATTGGCCCTGTCTCAATTGGCACTGCCTCGACCCATGACTCTTCAAAGGCCGCAGGTTCGAAGGCCGCGCCTGTGGCCATGGGGCGCGAGGGCCGCCGGAAGGACGACCCACTCGAAGGCAGTGCGCGCGGCGGAGGTAGTGCCGCCGTGTCGCCGCTACCACTCTGCGCTCCCGGCCCGATCAGCCTGACATGCGCCTGGTGCTCATAGGGCCCGGCGAAGCTATCTTCGGACTCCTCGGGGCGTTGGGTCAGGCCCGCAAGGGTGTCCAACGCTTGCTGGTGACGCTCCACCGTGCGCGCCCTGGCCCATATCCCACGTCCTACCTGCACGACGAAGGCGAGAGCGCAACCGATCACCAAGACGATGAGCAACGTCTCCATCAGTGCTCCTTACGTCGGTCATCCGCTCCACCTCCAGGGTACGGTACACGTGACCGGTTTTGGTGGTTGGGAGTACCCTCAGGCTGGGACGTACCCGCCGGGACGCCAGTCAAAAAGGACTCCATGAGAAGCTCGATGCCGCCTGTCAGGTCTGCTCTTGTGCTCGCGTTCGCCTCCCCAACTTCAATCGCCCTCGGTTTCGTGGCCGGATCGGTCCCATTTTCGAACCTCGTGGCCAAGCGACGTGCCGGCGTCGACTTGCGTAACGTCGGCAGCGGCACCGTCTCGGGCACCGGACTGTTCGAGGTGGCGGGCGCAGGGCCGTTAGTAGTAGTGGGCCTGTTCGAGCTGGCCAAAGGGGCCATTGCCCCTCTGCTGGCTGGTCGCCAGCATCCCTTCACCGGGGCACTGGCCGGTGCGGCGGCGGTGGCGGGCCACAATTGGTCCCCGTTCCTCGGTGGGGCCGGGGGCCGCGGCATCTCTCCTGCTATCGGAGCCCTTCTCGTGAGCGCGCCGGCGGGGTCGGGCGTGCTCCTGGCCGGCCTGGCGCTGGGCAAGCTGGCGGGCGAGACGGCGCTGGGTTCGTTCATTGCCGACCTTGTCCTCGTGCCCGTCGCGGCGCGTGTTCACGGGCGCAAAGGGGGCATAGCCGCCCTGGCTGTGCTGGCGCCGATCGTGGCCAAACGCCTAATGGGAAATGGTCCGCCGCTTCGGCCGGTCCGCAATGTGTACCTTCACCGCCTTGTCTTCGACCGCGACACTTGGGAGAAGCCGAGCGCCGACGCCCTGAAGGAGACCCAAGGGCTGAAGGAGCCCTGTCCTCGGGAGGACACAAACTGAGCGTCGGCGTGGTCACTGACAGCGCCGCCTCGCTCCCCGCCGACCTTGCCGGCGCCAGCGGGGTTGCCATCGTCCCGATGTGGGTGGCGATAGGTGGGCAGCAATACCGTGATGGCGAGCTGACCCTGAAAGAGGTACTTGACCGGGCCGGGGAGGGCTTGAGCACCTCAGGGCCGGCCCCTGGTGAGTTGGCCGAAGCAGCTCGGGCCGCCGACCATGGCGACGGAGTGGTCATACTCACCCTTTCGCACGAAATGAGCGGGGTGTACCAGTCAGCTCGCCTGGCCATGGACCTGCTCGACAGGGAAGAGGTGGCCGTCGTCGACACCGGGACGGCCGCGGGGGCAGAAGGCCTCGTGGTGCTGGCCGCAGCCAAGGCAGCGCGAGCTGGTCTGCCCCTGGGTTCGGTAGTAGACGAGGCTCGCCGGGCGGCCGGTCGGGTGCGGCTGTTGGCCACTTTGCCATCGCTCGACTATCTGGCCCGGGGGGGACGCGTGCCCGGGGCGGCGGCCTGGGGGGCTCGCTGGCTGGGCTTGAGCCCGGTTTTCGAGTTCCGCCAGGGGAAAGTAAGGCCGCTGCGACCAGCACGAGGCGGACGTCTGGCCCGTCAGCGGATCGTGGATATCTGGGCCCGCGAGATCACTGAGGAACGCCAAAAGGGGGCCGCTTTGCACGTGACCGCTCTCCACGCTGCAGAACCCGCCGTGGCCGAGGATTTGCTGTCCGAAGTCGGGCGCCGCTTCCAGCCGTCCACCGCTTTTGTGGGATCGTTCAGCCCTGTGATGGTGGCCCATACGGGCCCGGGCCTGGTCGGGCTGGCTTGGTGGTGGGATGAGGGGGGCCGAAGCTAGGCCGTCCACCTTGAGCTGCCGCCGGTTCGGCCGGCCTCACTCGGCCGGGACTAGGACCGGCTCGGCGTTGTGCCGGCGCAGGCCACGGCGGAACCACCACGAAGACAGGACGATCGCTCCCAGCGTCAGCGCCCAGGAGAAGCCGGTCTTGGCGGCCAGAAAGGCAGTGATGGGGACGTTGAGCAGCAGAGCCAACGTCCCTGCGGCGTTGACCAGGCTGACGACCGCCCACAGGAGGCTGATGCGGACGAAGAGTTGCCGGACCTTGGGACGTTTGACGAATGATGCCGGCAGCGGCACGAAATCGTGGGCCAGTTTTTCAGCCAAGGGGCAGCCGAGCGGGACCGACACCAGGAACGCCGCCCCGAGCAGGGCTGTGCCGAGCGAGGGCTGCAGGAAGTAGACGAAGAGGCTGCTCGAGCTGACTAGGGCGATGACGGAACGAGCCGTGAGGCCGACGGTGCCAAGGAGCAGCACACCTGGCAGGCGCTCCCGGCGCCAGATCCGCCGCAGGAGAGCACTGAAGTTCCAGGCCAGCGCGGTGCAGATGGCACCCTTCGGCCCGAGCACGGACAGGGCGGCGTAGAAGAGCCCCAGGGGGACGAGGATGGCTTCGAGGATTTGCGGTATGGCGTGCCGGAAGAGTTCGCGAAGACGAGGCAGCTCGAAATGATGATGTTCCACGCTATTGGCTCGGCGTTTGAGCGCTCGGCTTGAGCGGCTCATGGCCGGCCGTAGATCCCCTTGGCCCATGGCTCCCAACATCCTCGCGCTGTACCCTGCCGGCTGAGGCCCAAAACCGTGGGAAGGGCTCCCTATTCAGGAAGTTATCAGTTTGGAGGCGCCAATTTCTGGTCCGGCGCCCGCCCTTGCGCCGGGCGCGAAGAATGGGAACCCCGTTGGCGCGGTACCGGAACCCGGGGGCCCCTGGTGCGTGCCGGCGAGGCCGGATTTAGTCCTTCCTGCGGTGGGTCAGGCACGCAATGCACAATCGTTTGACCTCCAGCCCACTAGCCTGCGTGTGGTTGTGCAATCCCCGCCCCTTGACGGCTTAGGGGACGACGGTCCCCCAGAACCGACGCCTGCCGGCCCGCCGGAGGCCGGCCGGAAGCCCCATGCTGGGGAATGGACGCGTGCCCGGGTAATCCGCCGCGGGGTCGAGCTGGTCGTCCTGTTGGGCGCGGCTGTGTTCCTACTGCGGCGCGTTGGCCACCTCGGCGAGGTGGCGGGTGCTTTTGACCACTTGCACTGGCACTGGCTTTTCTTGGCCGTGGCGGCAGAGGCTGGTTCGGTGGTGTGCCTGTCCTGGGTGCAGCAAAGGCTCCTAAGGGTGGGGGCGTTGCCAGTCGGAGTACCGGACCTCGTCCCTGTCACTTTGGCCAGCAATGCCGTGTCGCTGTCGTTGCCGGCCGGGACGTTGTTCGCCGAGGGCTATACCTTCCGCCAGTACCAGTGGCTCGGCGCCAGCCAGGTGCTGGCCATCTGGTCGCAGCTGTCGGCGGGGGCACTGGCGACTGCGGCCCTGGCGGCGGTAGCTGTCGCCGGCGCCGCCGCCGCGCCCGGCCTCAGGTTGGAGCTGCTGCCAGTGCTCACGTTCGTACTGGCGGGTGCCCTGGTGGCGGCGGCACTGTTCCGGCGGGCGCCGTTGCTGGGTTCATTGATTGGGCGCACCCTCCGAGGCGCCGAGCGTTTCCTGCCCCCATCTATCTGCCGTCACCTGCGCTCCGCTCAGGTTGCCCTCCGCCAGATGAACGACTTCAACCCGCCGCCGCGGTTGTGGCTGGCCTGCTTCGGAGTGGCGGCGCTCAACTGGATGCTTGACTCGGTCGTCCTGATAACGGGCTTGCTGACGGTGGGGGCGCCGGTGCCCTGGAAGGGGATCCTTATTTCCTATGCGGCGGCCCAGATCCTGGTGGAGTTGCCCATTACGCCTGGCGGTCTGGGCTTGGTTGAGGGCGGCCTGGTGGAGGTGCTGATCAGGTTCCACGTCCCGGCCTCGCTGGCCACGGCGGGCACGCTGGTGTACCGCGCCGTCAGCTACTGGCTACTGCTCTTAGTGGGCTGGTCGGCCGCGCTCTACTTGACGCTGCGAAACCGCCGCGCCACCCGAGCTGCAGCCACGGCGGCCACCCGGCCCGCCTGAGGGAGTTCACCACAACTCCACGGCCCCGAGGTGGTTGCGGGTTCAGGGCGCCGCAGATTGCTCGCGCTGACGCCTCTTGTGCTCGCGGGAGTTGAGCCACGCCGCCGGCACGGCAATAACGACTACAAAAACAAGGCTGGCCAGGCCACCGTAGACCCAGTCGGCGGGGGCACTGCTGCTGGCAGCCAACAATCCGGTCAGATGGGCCATCGGCTACGACCCTAGCCGGTGTCTTAGCCACGTTGCGTCCCTGACCGCGGCACCGCCCTCGTCGTTGTTGAAATACGCAAATACATCGACACCTTCGTCCTGCCATTGGCTTAGAGTGTCCGCCGGTTTTGCCAGCCGCTCAGCGCCGTAGTCGCCTGTGTACTTCTGGTCCTGCGCCCTCGGTCCGTGGAACCGGCAGTAGGCCCAATCTGCCGTCAGCAGCCACGGGTGGTCTGGCAGCAGGTCGTGCATGCACAGCGCCACCTTGTATCTCCGAAGCAATTGATAAGTGTCCTCGTGCAGCCAGGAGGGGTCACGGAACTCGACCGCCCAGCGCAGGGTGGCCGGCCCGGCGCCGCCGGACGGGCCCGCCTCGAGAGATGTGCCCGCCTCAAAAGATGTGGCCGCCTCGAAAAACGCCGCCAGCCGGTCGGTGTCACGTTTCCACCGAGGTGGTAACTGCACCAGATTCGGCCCCAGGGCGGGCCCCAACAGCACGGCCCGCTCCACAAAATTGCCAAGCCAGGCCCGAGGTTCTCGCAGCCGGCGGCGGTGCGTCCCGTACTGGTTGAGCTTCAGCGCGAATATAAAGCCGGCGGGCGCCTGCGCTCGCCACGCGCTAAACGTGGCTGCCTCCGGTAGCTTGTAGAAGGTGTTGTTTACTTCCACGGTGCGGAAGCGGCGGGCATAATCCGAGAACCAGTCCTTTTGCCGCGTCGCGGGGTCGTAGATGGTGCCCCGCCAATGGGGGTACGACCAACCGGAGCAACCTACGTAGGCTTCGCCTCGTGGGGCGACATGAGCGCTAGCGACGCTTCTATGTCTGGTCACAATGTCTCCTGCTGACCCGTCGTCTCCTGCCGACCCGTCTTTGCGCTCTGGCATCGCCCGTTGTCCTCAGGAACTCCGCCATCGGCTTTGACCTACTTTTCTCATCCTTCCCCAATGCCGCCCCTCTCTGATTACCCGGCCCTGTGGACGGGTAGAGAAAGCGCACGGTTATACCAGCGCGTCCGGGGCTCGGTCAGTTGACAGGCGATTTCATAAATATGCACGGTGGCATGCCCACAGGTACGCCTGTCGGGCTGGGAGTGCTGGACGGAGCGGGTCGCGTCGTGTTCGTGAACGACGACATGGCATCGTTGTTCGGCCAGGATCCTCCAGGGCTCATCGGCCAGGACCTGGTCCGGTTCTTGGAAGAGCCCCAACGCCCAGCAGCGCGCAAGACCTTGCGGCAGGCCACTCGGACGGGCCGGGTCAGCCCGGCGTCGTGGTGGATCCGGGGGACCGGGAAACGGCCGTTCGAGATCGCCCTCCAGCCCCGGCCCCTGGCCGGCCTGAACGGCGATCAGCTGTATGTCATCGTGGCCAAGGGCAAGCAACCACAGCGCAGCGGCCCGGTGCAACGCCAAGCCCTTCTAGCTTCGATCGCCGAGGAATGCGACGAGGCGATCATCGGGATCGGCCCTGGCGAGGTCATAGAGATTCGGAACCACGCGGCCGGAGAGCTCTTTGGTTGGGAAGAAAAAGAGGCCCTCGGCTCCTCGATGTCGATGCTGGTCCCCCCCGATCGTCAGCTGGAGGCGTCCGAGCTACTGTCCCGGGCGTGGGCAGGTGAGGTCATCAGGCGGGTCGAAACTGTCCGCGTCTGCAAGCAAGGGTCCCGGGTCGAGGTCTCGGTCAGCCTCGCCCCACTGCGTGACCGTGCCGGTCACGTCACCGGTGTGTCCCAGGTCATCCGGGACATCACCCAGCAGAAAGCATCCGAGCGTGCCCTCGCCTACCAGGCCATGCACGACCATCTCACGGGCTTACCCAACCGGAGCCTGCTCGAAGACAGGATGGGCCACGCTCTGGAGCGGTGCCGGCGCGAAGGGCAGAACATCGGCGTTATGTTCTTCGACCTCGACCACTTCAAGACAGTGAACGACACCGCGGGACATGACATCGGGGACAAACTGCTGAGGGCGGTGGCCGCTCGCCTGCGCCAATCTGTCCGCTCAGTCGACACTGTGGCCCGTATGGGTGGTGACGAGTTCGTTGTGCTGGTCGAGGACATCTCCGACGACGCTCAACTCGACGTGGTCGTGTCCCACATCATGGGGAGCTTTACCGAGCCGGTGGTACTGGCCGACAGGCAGCTGTGGGTGAGCGTCAGTGCCGGCGTGGTCAGCGGAGGGCCCTCATCCACTGTGGCCCAGCTTTTGAGCCAGGCCGACGCGGCCATGTACCAGGCGAAAGGCCGGGCCCGGGGCAGTGTCTGCCATTACGACCCTCGAACCCGGCCCGACCTCGAAAAAAGGGCCGAGGGTTCACGTTCGTTGCGCCTGGCCCTTGAAGCGCACCAGCTCCTGACGCACTATCAGCCGATCGTGGACCTGCATTCGGGCTCCCTGGTCGGGGCGGAGGCCCTTATCCGCTGGCAGGACCCATTGCGGGGCCTGGTCCCCGCCAAGGACTTCGTGCCTTTGGCCGAGGAACTGGGCCTCGTCGGCGAGATCGGCGACGTCGTGCTGGCGTCGGTAGCCAGCCAAGTAAAGCAGTGGTCGAAAATGTCTCCCCAGTTCAAAGTGGCGGTCAACGTCTCACCCCTGCAGCTGCGGGGCACGTCCTTGATGACGAGCGTGCGGGGGCTGATGAACGAGGGGTTGGAGCCTGGCTCCATCGTGATCGAGGTCACGGAGTCGGCTGTCATGGAAGACGCCACTACGAGCACATCTCTGCTCGGGGAGCTGCGGGAGGCCGGGTTCGGCATCGCCATTGACGACTTTGGCACCGGGTACAGCTCTCTCGCCTATCTCAAGCAGTTGCCGGCCACCACCATCAAGGTCGACCAGGCCTTCACGTCCCAGCTACCGGACCCTCACGACTTGTCGATCGTCATGGCGATCCTTTCGATCGCGGACACCTATGGGCTCGACGTGGTGGCCGAAGGGATCGAGACGGCGGAGCAAGCGGAACTGTTGAAGGAGCTCGGTTGTCCCCAGGGGCAGGGCTACCATTTCGCCCGTCCCGTGCCGGCGGGCCAGCTCACCAACCTGCTCGAGATCGGCAAACTGCCGCTCGGCTTGCCTTCTAGTCCTGGCGGAGGTGGCCCTTCGGCTGGCAGAGAGCCCCAATTACAGGGGGCCGAGTACACCAGCCGGTAGCCTGCCCGAATCAACCGGCCTAAACAGGAGCCGGCCGCAACTGAGGCAGATAACCAGGGGCTACGAAGTGAAGCGCATCCACGAACCGTCATATGAGATCATCTCCGCTGTGCCTGCCGACGCGCTCCGCCCCCGGGCGACAGCCAACCGGCGGCGGGCCGTGGCTTTGGTGGCTGTGGCGTCCGTACCTCTGGGTCTCATCATCGGGCTCCTGTTCTGGTGGGGCATCAGCTGGCCGGCGGGGGTCGGCGCGTTCGTCCTGGGGACGTTGGTGGTGAGCGCCGCAATGTGGTGGGCGGCCGAACCGCTGGCTCGCCGCGCCTTGGGCGGGAGCCCCGCCGACCCCACGCGCCACGCCCGTCTGCTCAACCTGGTCGACGCGCTGTGTGCCACCGTGGGCACCGGCCATCCTGACGTCCGTGTCCGGGATGATCCGGGCCTCAACGCCGCCGTATGTGGGCGTAGCCGTCGGTCGGCCACGATGGTGGTGACGCAAGGCTTGCTCGACGAGTTGAACCGCATTGAACTCGAGGGGGTCGTAGCTCAGCAACTGACGCGCATTCGGGCCCACGACATGCTGCCGGCCACCGTGACCGTGGCCACGCTGGGTATCGGGGCTACATTTTTGTCGCCTCACGAACCGGTGACCGCTATGGACCGCGCCGCCGTCAGCTTTACCCTCTACCCGCCCGGCCTTATCGCAGCCATCGAGAAAATGGAGGCGAAGGGCACGGAAGTGCGCGGCGCGTCACGGGCTACCGCGCAACTTTGGTTCGCTGATCCCGGTGCGGGGCGTGCGCCCGTGACCCCACTGAAAGACCGCGTGGAGGCGCTGCGCGAGCTGTAGCCGTCCCGGGCGCTGACGTTACCGGGCACGGCGGCAGGTCCCCTAAGGGCGAGCGCTCGGAAACGGAAAAGGCGCGGCTCAGGCGGCTGTACGATGGGGTTATGACCTACAGCGACGGACCGGGGAAGCCCGAAAAGACGGCCGCAGCCGACCCCACAGAAGGGGCGCACCTCAAGGGGACCATGACGGTTAAGCGCGGTCTGGCCACCCAGCTGCGCGGTGGCGTGATCATGGACGTGGTCACGCCCGAGCAAGCGAAGGTGGCTGAGGACGCCGGTGCTGCTGCGGTCATGGCCCTCGAGCGAGTGCCGGCGGACATCCGCCGTGAAGGCGGAGTGGCCCGGATGAGCGACCCCGCTCTTATCGAGGGGATCAAACAAGCGGTCAGCATCCCCGTGATGGCCAAAGCACGGATCGGGCATTTTGCGGAAGCAAAGGTGCTCGAGGTCCTCGGCGTCGACTACATCGACGAAAGCGAGGTACTGACCCCGGCAGACGAGGAGCACCACATCGACAAGTGGCCGTTTACCGTCCCGTTCGTCTGCGGGGCGAACAACCTCGGTGAGGCGTTGCGGCGCATCTCGGAGGGCGCTGCGATGATCCGCTCGAAGGGAGAGGCGGGTACTGGCGACGTCAAGGAGGCGGTGCGTCATTTGCGCCAGATCCTCGGTGACGTCCGCAAGTTGACCCAGGCCGACGCGGCTGAGCGCTATGGATGGGCCAAGGAGCTGCGGGCGCCGGTCGACCTCGTCAGAGAGGTGGCCGAGACGGGGGAGCTACCTGTGCCGCTGTTCTGCGCCGGCGGCATAGCCACACCGGCCGACGCCGCACTGGTGATGCAGTTGGGCGCTCAGGCGGTTTTCGTTGGTTCGGGGATCTTCAAGAGCTCCGACCCGCCCCGGTTCGCCAGGGCAATTGTGGAAGCCACAACTCACTACGCAGATTTCGAGATCGTGGCCAAGGTCAGCCGAGGTCTCGGCGAGGCGATGCGGGGGGAAGAGTCGGGCGGCGTTGCCACCCGGCTTTCCGAACGGGGCTGGTAAAGAAATGGGAAAGGTGCCCCCAGGTGGCGGTGGCGCAGGTGGCGGCTACAGAAGCCTTGTTTGCCAGATCCCCGGAGCAAGCCAAATCCCGAGAGCAAATTGGTGTCCTGGCTCTCCAGGGGGACTTCCGGGAGCACGTTGAGTTCCTGCGCGCCCTGGGAGCCGAAGCCTTCGAGGTCAGGAGCCCAGCCGAGCTACAACGCGCTCGAGGCCCTCGTCTTACCAGGCGGAGAATCGACGACTATGTCGCTCCTCCTGGAGAGCTCGGGCCTGCTCGGCCCCTTAGCCGAACGACTGGCTCAGGGCATGCCCGCCTTCGGGACGTGCGCCGGCATGATCCTGCTCGCAAGTGACGTCCTCGACGGCCGGCTGGACCAGCATCACTTCGGCGTCATCGATATTTCCGTACGCAGGAACGCGTTCGGGCGCCAGCGCGACTCATTCGAAGCCGACCTCGACGTCGATGGGCTGGTCTCGCCTCTGCACGCCGTTTTCGTGAGAGCCCCCGTGGTCGAAAGGGCCGGCCCGAAGGTCGAGGTGCTTGCGACCGTGACCGTGGACGGGGCCATCGCGGCCGAGGCCTCTGGCGCCGGCGCCGGCGCACATAAACCCGTGGTCTGTCGTCAGGGTCCGGTGCTGGTCACATCGTTTCACCCCGAACTGGCGGGCGACACCAGGCTGCACGAACTATTCCTGCGGTCGTTGCGCGCCAACGGCGCACAAAACATGGGCAAAGACGGGAAAATGACAAGGAAAGCAAATGTCAGGGCACTCTAAATGGGCCACGACGAAGCACAAAAAAGGTGCTTTGGACAAAGCCAGGGGCAAGCTGTTTGCCAAAATAATCCGCCAGGTCGAAGTGGCGGCGCGCGAGGGGGGCGGGGACCTCGACGGCAACCCGACGTTGCGGACGATGTTCCAGAAGGCCCGGGACGCTTCAGTGCCGATGGACACGATCGAACGGGCTATCAAGCGGGGGACCGGGGAGCTGGAGGGCGTCCGCTACGAGCCCGCCGTCTATGAGGGTTATGCGCCGTGCGGGGTGGCCGTCATCGTGGAGGTCCTGACGGACAACCGGAACCGGACCGGGGCAGACATCCGGGCCATTTTTACGAAGAACGGCGGGTCCATGGCCGAGCCGGGAGCGGTGTCGTGGCAGTTCGAGCGCAAAGGGGACGTTGTCGTGGCTCATCACGCCAAGCTCACCGAGGACGACTTGACCCTGGTGGCCGCGGACGCCGGGGCCGAAGACGTACGTGACAACGGGGAGACGTGGGAAGTCGTCACCCCTCCCGGCGAGCTGGCCACGGTCCGCTCGGCTATCGAAGCCAACGGATGGCCCGTAACATCCGCCGAGTTGACCATGCAGCCCACCCAGTCGGTCCCGATCGACAGCGAAAGCGACGCCCGGAGGATCCTTCGCCTGATCGACCTGCTCGACGAACACGACGACGTTCAAAATGTCTGGGCCAATTTCGACATCCCTGATGCGGTGATGGACCTGGTCGAGGTGTGACCTAGGCCCCGCCTCAGGGAAACTTGCCCGCCCGAACAGCAGAATTACGAGCACGCCCAACGGGAGTATCGCTTCGAGCGCGCAAGTAGTCCTTCGGCGGTTCCTGACCCGGGCTGATCAACTCGCTGACCCGCTCCTTATCTCCCATCCACCAGCTCAGCGCCTGTGGCTGGTAAGGTCCCCGAACTAATGTTCGTCATGGGCATTGACCCTGGTTTGTCGCGGTGCGGGTACGGTGCGGTGCGACAGGAGAAGGGTGACCCTGTAGCCGTCGTCTCTGGGGTGATTACGACGCCCCCGTCCAACCCCCTGGCGGAGAGGCTGGCCGAATTGCTGCGTGAGCTGCGCCTGCTGATGTCCCGCCTGTCGCCCGACGTTGTCGTCGTGGAACGTGTGCTCTTTCAGACCAACGCCAGGACGGCGATGTCGGTTGGCCAGGCGAGCGGCCTGGCGTTAGCGGCCGCCGCGGAGGCGGGTATCGCGGTGGCGCAATACAGCCCCAACGAGGTCAAGCAAGCCGTCACCGGCTGGGGTAACGCGGGCAAGGACCAGGTCCAGAGGATGGTCCAGGTCCTGCTCGACCTGCCCGAGAAGCCCTGCCCGCCGGACCGGGCCGACGCGTTGGCGTTGGCTCTGTGCCACCTGGCCAGCGCACCCTTGGCCCGAGCGGCGGCGGCCGCCATGATGACGAACGCACGGGGCCAAAAGTGATCGGGTCGTTGCGAGGGATGGTCCTCGACCGGTCGTTGCGCAACGACCACCAGGTCGAGCTCCTGGTGGAGGTGGCCGGCGTCGGGTACCGGGTGCTGGTGCCGGCCAGCGGGGCCGCCCGCGTCGGGCAACTGGGCGGTCCGATCTTCCTCCACGTCCATACCCACGTGCGGGAGGATGCGCTCGTCCTTTACGGCTTCCCCACCAAAGAGGAGCGTGAGTGCTTTGAGCTGCTCCTGGGCGCGCACGGCGTCGGCCCCGCCGTCGCTTTGGCCTTGCTCTCGGTGCTCTCTCCGTCGGCACTGCGGCGAGCCGTCCTGTCCGAGGACGCCGACGCCTTGACGCTGGTGCCGGGGATCGGCAAGAAAACGGCGGCCCGCCTGGTCATGGAGCTCGCCCCCCGGTTCGAGGGCGCCGCGGACATAAGTGCCAGCGAGGTCCAGGCCAGCGACCTCGCTCCTCAAGGCCCGGGCGGCCCACATGAAGCCAGTGCCGCGGACCGGGCGGCCCAACGCGAGGAGCTAAGAGCGGCCCTGGGTTCGCTGGGCTACGGGAACGACGAAGTCCGCCAGGTCCTGGCCCGACTGCCGGTCGAGGGCTCGGTCGAGGACCTGTTGCGGTACGCATTGAGAGAGCTGGCGGGAAGCCGGTGAGCTCTCCGGGCGGCGCCGGCGAGGCGTCTCCGGAGCCCCGTCTGCTGGCGCCCTCTGCCGACCCGGTGGAAGTGGCCGAGGAGATTCTCATTACGGCCGCGGCGGCTGGCAGAGTTCGTCGGCCAGGCCCAGCTGAAGGAACACCTGGAGATCATGCTGGAGGCGGCCCGAAGGCGAGACGAGCCCGCAGACCACATGCTCTTTGCCGGGCCTCCCGGTCTGGGCAAGACCTCGTTGGCCGGCATCATTGCCAACGAGATGGGGGCCGGGTACCGGGTTACGTCGGGGCCGGCCCTTATGCGAGCGGGGGACCTGGCGGCCTTGCTGACCAACTTGTCGGACGGCGACGTGCTCTTCGTCGACGAGATCCACCGTCTGGCCCGCCCGGTGGAGGAGATCCTGTACCCCGCCATGGAAGACTTCCAGCTCGACATCGTGCTGGGTAAGGGGCCGGCGGCGCGCAGTCTCCGGCTCGACTTGCCGCGGTTCACGCTGGTCGGGGCGACCACTCGGACGGGCCTTATCACCGGGCCGTTGCGCGACCGCTTCGGGTTCGTCGCTCGTTTGGACTACTACGAGGTGGTTGACCTCGAAGTCATCCTGCGCCGCTCGGCCGGGGTGCTGAGGGCCGTGCTCGACCAGGAAGGCGGTCACGAGATCGCCAAGCGCTCGCGGGGCACTCCCCGTTTGGCCAACCGGCTCTTGAAGCGGGTCCGCGACTACGCCGAGGTGCGAGGGGACGGCACCATCGACCGGGAGGTGGCCCGGGCCGGCCTCGAGCTGTTCCAGGTGGACGAGCTTGGCCTCGACAAACTCGACCGGGCCATCCTCGAGGCCACGTGCTGCCGGTTTGGCGGCGGCCCGGTAGGCCTCAGCACTCTGGCTGTAGCCGTGGCGGAGGCGCCCGAAACGGTCGAGGACGTGTACGAGCCCTTCCTGCTCCAGCTCGGGATGCTCATGCGGACGCCGCGGGGCCGGGTGGCAACGCCGCTGGCATGGCAGCACCTGGGTCTCCCACCTCCCGCACGACCGCCCGGCGCCGGTTCCGGCGAAGGGCCGGCTGAGGGTGGCGATGCGGTCACTCTTTGGGGCTAGGGCGTCCGCTCGGGCCTGGGTCAAGGAAACCGGGGATTGGAGTTGGGTCGCGGAACGGCCCCTCAGCAGAGCCCGCTCCGCGACCCAGAATCGTGTGTTCGGGCAGACTGGCGGGGCGAGCCCACGAACCGATGGACGTCCCCGAGTACGACCTTCCCGAAGAAGCTGTAGCCCAGGTCCCCGTCGAGCCGCGTGACGCGGCTCGACTGTTGGTGGCTCTCGGGCCTGACGTCCAGCACTCCCGGGTGTCAGAGCTGCCTGGCCTCCTTGGCCCAGGCGACGTGCTGGTGGTCAACTCGTCGCGGGTAGTACCTGCTCGTCTGCGCTTGCGGAAGGCCACCGGCGGGGCCGCCGAGGTCCTGTTGCTCGAGCCCAGGGCCGAGCCGGCGGCGACCTGGGAAGCACTCGCTGCGCCCCGGTCGCAAGCTGGCACCGGGGACCGTTCTTTTCGCCGGCAGCCAGCCAGTTCTGGAGGTCGGGGAACGCCTGCCTGAAGGCGCCAGGCTGGTCAGAGCGCTGGTTGAAGACCTGAGCGTTTTCGGGACCGTGGCTCTGCCGCCCTACATCAGAGCGCCGTTGGCCGACGACTCCCGTTATCAGACTGTGTACGCAGATAGAGCCCGGAGCGTCGCCGCACCAACCGCCGGTCTGCACCTAACAAACACTGTGCTCGATGCCTGCGTCGCTGGCGGTGTGACCGTCGCCCATGTGGACCTGGCCGTCGGCCTCGGCACGTTCCGGCCCATAAAAGACGACCAGGTCGAAGGGCACACGATGCACGCCGAGCGGTACTCGGTGCCGCCTTCGACCTGGGAGGCCTGTCAGCAGGCCAAACGAGTGGTGGCCGTCGGGACCACGACGGTACGGGCGTTGGAATCGGTGGCCGCCACCGGGGCCCTCGAAGGCAGGACGCAGCTGTACATACAGCCGGGCCACCAGTTCTCGGTCGTAGACGTCCTGATGACGAACTTCCACCTACCGAGGAGCACGTTGCTCGTGATGCTGGAGGCCTTCGCCGGGCCTCGTTGGCGCCATCTGTACAAAGTGGCCCTCGACAACGGCTATAGGTTCCTGTCCTTTGGTGACGCCATGATCGTGGCCAGGACCCCCACGCCAAACTGCCCCACCCCAAGCTGCCCTACCCCACGCTGCCCCACCCCGAGCTGAATGGGCAATTTCCGTATCGAAGCCATGGAGGGCGAGGCGCGGGCGGGGTGGGTAGAGACGGCCCGGGGCCGCATCCTGACGCCTTGCTTTATGCCGGTCGGGTCCAGGGGAGTGGTCAAACTGTTGTCGGCCCAGGACATGGACGACCTCGGGGCGCAGGTCGTGCTGGCTAACACCTACCACCTGATGCTGCGGCCCGGGGTGGACGTGGTGGGCGCTCTGGGTGGCCTGCACCGCTTTACGGGTTGGGAGGGCCACTTCCTCACCGACTCAGGCGGGTACCAGGTGATGTCGCTTCCGTGCTCGCTCGACGACGACGGGGTCACTTTCCGCTCTTCCTACGACGGCTCGTGGCACCGGCTAACACCGGAGGGTGCGGTGGCGGCGCAGGAGGTGTTGGGGGCAGACATCCAGATGGTGCTCGACGTCTGCACAGAACTGCCGGCCAGCCGCGATGCCGTGATCAACGCCGGCGAGCGCACCCTGGCCTGGGCCGTGCGCGCCCGTCAGGCACATGCCCATTCTGACCAGCTCCTATTCGGCATAGTGCAGGGTGGGGTGGAGCTCGACCTGAGGTCCGAATACGCCGAGCGGCTAGTGAGGATCGGTTTCGACGGCTACGCCATCGGCGGCCTGTCCGTAGGCGAGACGCCGGCCGAGAGGTTGGCGGCCCTGAGCGCTTCCATTGCCGGTCTGCCGCGAGATAGGGCGCGGTACTTCATGGGGGTCGGTGACCCCGTCTCGGTCGTGCAGGCGATCGGGGTAGGGGTCGACATGTTCGACTGCGTGCTGCCGACCCGGCTCGGGCGCCATGGGTCGGCTCTCACCAGCGCCGGGCGCCTCCACGTCAAGGCGGCCCGGTATGCCAAAGACGATTCGGCGCTGGACCCGGGCTGCAATTGCCCGGTGTGCAGGCGGCATACTAAGGCCTACATCCGCCACCTTTACAACGTGGGCGAACCGAGCGCCGGCCGCCTCGTGAGCCTCCACAACCTCGCCTGGCTGACCGGGCTCGTGGCCCAGGCCCGGCAGGCGGTGGGCGCCGGACACTTCGGCGCGTTCGCCAATGAGGTCTTCAGCGTCTGGGGAGCGAGAGGAGTTCGCGAACAGCCGGCCTGAAACGTGTTGGTGCTGGAGAAAGCGGCTGCTTTCGGCCGCGCTGGCCGGCCCGAAAGGTGGGGTGCTCCCGCGTGGGTAAGCCCACCAGATACGATAAAGGGACCTATTGAAGGGCCTGATCTGGCCCGCGTTTGCAAGCCTGGGATGGGCTCACCTCTAAATGCACTTATCGAACGGCCTCTTGTTCCTTAGCGCGTCGACGACAACGACGACCTCGTCGACGTCCAACAGCGGTTCATCATCGCTTTTCTTGGTCGTCATCATCGCCCTGGTGGCGGCGTTCTACTTCCTCATGATCCGGCCCAACCAGCGCCGGCGCATGCAGGCCATGCGTGAAACGCGCGCTTTCGACGTCGGTGACGAGGTCGTGGCGGGCGGGATGGTCGGGCACGTCGTGCGCATCGGCGACGGCGATGTTGACGTCGAGGTGGCGGACGGGGTCAACATCACCTTCGTCAGCGGGGCCGTGCAGTCCCGAGCCGCATATAACGCCAGGCCGGCGGCCCGCGGTATGGGCGGGGCCGGCCTCGGCGCCAGGACAGCCGGGTCGGCAGGGCCCAGGAGCAACTCCCGGCAGAACAGCACCGCGACCAGCGATGCGTGGCCCGAGGCTGACGATGGGACCGCGGCGGACGAAGGCACCAACGGGTCAGTGGTGGCCGCAGACGATGGCAGCGCCGGCGACGTAACGGCCGGCGAGGACGGTGGTGTCGAGCCCACCGGCGAAGAACGCTAAACGATGCGCACCCGCCCTCTCGCTTGGTGCCTCGTACTCATAATCGCAATCGCCGTAATCGGCGTCGGGGTCACGATCATTACCGGTACGACGCCGCTTCTCGGGCTGGACTTGCAGGGTGGGGTATCAGTAGTCGAGAAGCCGCAGGGCCACGTCACTGCGGCTGACCTGAAAGAGTCCCAGCAGATAATCAACAACCGGGTCAACGGCCTCGGTGTGTCTAATTCGAACGTCACGGTCCAGGGCAACAACATCGTGATCGAGTTGCCGGGGGCCAAGAACGACACTGCTGTCCTCAAGGTCGTAGGCCAGACGGCGCAGCTGTTCTTCCGTCCCGTGGACTGCATTATCGCCCCGTACGTGGCCCCGGCTAACTCCTCTACGACCACCACTGCGCCCAAGAGCGGCACCACGACTACGGTCAACCCGAAGACGACCACGCCCGCCGCCACCAAGACGACCAAGGCGGCGGTAGGCGCAGTTGGGGGCCAAGTGGTCAACCTGGCCGGCGCTCACCTCGCCTCGGCCTCGTTCCCGCTCGCCGCAGGGACGACAACGGTACCTACGACCGCTCCCCCCGCCAGCCCGTCCACGACGGCGGGGTCGCCCACGGCGACCACCGCCCCCTCCAAACCGATCACGAGCACTGCGGTGGGGACGCAAATCTGTAGCCTCACGGCCTCTCAGCAGCCGTCTTTCCTCCCGGCTCACGGGACGTCTCATGGGGTAACACCGGCCGAATGGGACCTGGCCGGCTCCACCGTCGTGCTGCCCCTGGTGGGCTCGGGCGGCCTGCCCGCTTTTGAGGACGGCCGCTACGTGCTCGGCCCGGCGGAAATGTCCGGTTCGATCATCAAGAGCGCGTCGGCCAACCTCAACTCCCAAACGGACCAGTGGGAGGTCGACCTCACTTTCACCAGCCGGGGCTCGACGGAGTTCAACAAATACGCCGCCGCCCATTACGCCTGTTACCAGCAGGATCCGAGCAACCCGCCTTACTGCGCCCTCCAGGCCATCGAGCTCGACGCCGTCGTTCAGTCGGCGCCGGCGATCGAGGCGCCCTCGTTCCCCGGCGGCGCGACCATCAGTGGGTCGAGCACGAACCCTTTCACCCAAGAGCAAGCGCAAAACTTGGCCCTGGCCCTCAGCTACGGTTCCCTGCCGGTGCGGTTCGTGCCGCAGAACATCAGCTCAGTCTCCCCCCAGATCGGCACTGACTCGCTCAAGGCGGGCGCCGTCGCCGGCGCTCTCGCCGTGCTGCTGGTGCTGCTCTACCTGATCATTTATTACCGCGCCCTCGGCCTCGTAGTGGTCGTGAGCATCTGTGTATCCGGCGCATTGCTATACGCCATAACTACCTTGCTCAGCGAGACAGAAGGCCTTGCCCTGACCCTTTCGGGCGTGATAGGCCTAATTGTGTCCGTTGGCGTGACGGCGGACTCGTGTGTCGTGTACTTCGAACGTTTGAAAGAAGAGATCCGTGGTGGGCGCACTGTGCGGACCTCGGTAGAAAAGGGGTTCACACGCGCCTTTCGGACGGTTCTGGCGGCGGACTTTTCGTCCTTTATTGCCGCTTTTATCCTTTATACGCTGACGGTCGGTGATGTCCGGGGGTTTGCTTTCTTCCTGGGCCTGGCTACGCTGCTCAACGTCGTCACCACGTATTTCTTCACCCGTCCACTCGTCATCCTCATCGGCCGGCGGGCCTCGGTTTCAGAGGGTGGCTTCCTCGGCGTCAACCGTGGGCTGGGTGTGACCCCACTAACGTCATGAGCCCACTAGCGACGTGAGCACTGAGACCCCATGACCGCCACTACGCCCCGCACTACGAGCCGTAACCAACTTCCGCGTAGCAGCAACCCCCTAATCAGGCTGTACCGCGGCCAGACGCAGTTCGACTTCATCAACCGCTGGAAAATCTGGTTCGCCATCTCGGGCGCGATCATCGTGATCGGCATGGTCGCCCTTGGCGTACGGGGATTGAACTTCAGCATCGACTTCAAAGGCGGCGTCGTTTGGCAGGTCCCGACCAGCGCGTCCGTGGCCGACGTGCGCAGCACGCTGGGCAAGATCGACCCGATCCTGTCCCAGGCTCAGATCACCCAGTTGACCAACCACGCCACCGGTCAAGAGAGCATCGAGGTCCAGGCCCCGGGAGACATCACTGGCAAAACGACGGAGATAAACGCGGTCACTGACGGGCTGGCGAAGATGGCCGGCGTCTCGACGGACCAGGTCTCGCTCAACGCCATCGGGCCCTCATGGGGGAGCGATATTACGGGCAAGGCGATCGAGGCGGTGGTCGTCTTCTTGGTCCTTATCTCTGTAAGCATCGCTATTTACTTCGAGACGAAGATGGCGATCGCCGCCTTGGTCGCACTTCTGCACGACATGCTGATCACAGTTGGTATTTACGCCCTTTCCGGTTTTCAGGTCAGCCCGGACACCGTTATCGCGTTCCTGACAGTGCTTGGCTACAGCTTGTACGACACCATTGTCGTGTTCGACAAAGTGAAAGAGAACACTCTCGGCCTGGCGTCGACCAACCGCGTCACCTATACCGACGTGGTCAACCTCTCGATGAACCAGGTGCTGGCCCGGTCCATAAACACCTCTTTCGTCGCGGTGATGCCGGTGTTCTGCATTCTGGTCGTCGGCTCGTGGATCCTGGGCGCGTCGGCTCTGAACGACTTCGGGTTGGCCCTTTTCATCGGCCTGCTGAGCGGGGCGTACTCGTCGATCTTCATCGCCTCGCCCATCCTGGCGCTGCTGAAGGAGCGCGAGCCGCGTTACGTGGAGATTCGCAAGCGTCTGGCCGCGTACCCCCAGTCCCGCCAGGTCCTAACTCCCTCTACCGTGGCCGACGGCGTGCTGGTAGGCACGAAGGCAGCCTCAGGTGCAACTTCCTCGAAAGCGGTCGCCGCCCGCACGACAATCGTGACCCCCGGCGAGGTCGTCCCTGCTGAGCCGGTGCCGGTGGCGAGCGAACCCGATGAGGGGGTGCTCGTCACTAACGGAGACCTGAGCGACGCCCCGGTCGAACCGGCCGCCACCAACGGCGGCAACGGGGCCGAGGGTGCCGCAGCCGGCGCCATCGCCGCCGCGGGCGCGGTTGCCGCGGTGGGGGCCGAGGCCGACCCGAGACGCCTCTAAGAGCGGTACCGGTAACGGCAAGCCGCAGTCAGGTGCCCGCCGGGCGCCACCCAGGCCGCGCAAGAAGACCCCTCGCCGGCGGTAGAGGGACCTGGAGCGGTACGCCCCATTGGTCGGGCACGACGGCGCCCCCTCGGAGCCCGCTCGAGCCCGTCACTGGCGAAGCCGGTCACTGGCCGGGTAGTACGCTTTGTCCAGATGGTTTACGACGCCGCTCGGATAAAGGACCTCGTGAGGGACGTCCCCGATTTCCCGAAGCCTGGCGTCACATTCAAAGACATCACCCCGCTGCTGGCGGACGCGGAGGGCCTAGCCACCTGTATCGACGCCCTGTCTGACCGCTTTGCACAGGGCCCCGTGGACAAGGTCATCGGCGTCGAAGCGCGGGGCTTCATTGTCGCCGGCGCCGTCGCTTACCGTCTGGGGGCCGGGTTCGTACCGGTGCGCAAGAAGGGCAAGCTCCCCTGGCGGGTGCATTCGGACACCTACGAACTCGAATACGGCGTCGACACCCTCGAGGTGCATGCGGACGCGGTCCAGGAGGGGGAACGGGTGCTTATCCTGGACGATGTACTGGCGACGGGGGGCACAGCGGCGGCCACCCGGCGGCTGGTGGGGATATTGGGTGGCGAGGTCGTCGGCTTGGGTTGCGTTTTAGAACTGGGCTTCCTGGGCGGCCGTCAGCGCCTCGGAGGAGTGGACGTGGAGGCGCTCGTCAGCTACGAGTGACCGAAGTTGGGCACAACTACGAGAGCCGAACTGTTACCTAAGGAGACAGGTGAAGGGCAGAGCGTGAGCACAGTCGAACGGGTATCACGAGGCAAGGCGGCAGCCACGGTGGAGCGCGTCCTGCCTTGGCGGCGTCAGGGCCAGCCCGAGACCGAAGCGCTGGGCCCTTTGCTGCAGGCCTTCCGCGAGCGCCATCCCAGGGGCGACGAGAGCTTGATCCTGAAGGCGTACGAGACGGCCGAGCGTGCCCATCAGGGCCAGGTCCGCCGTTCCGGTGAGCCGTTCATTTCTCACCCACTGGCCGTGGCCACCGTGCTGGCCGGCCTCGGGATGGACGACATCACGTTGGCGGCTGCGTTGCTGCACGACTCCGTAGAGGACACCACCCTGTCTGTGACGGACCTCGAAACAGACTTCGGCCCCGTGGTCGCCCAGATTGTAGACGGCGTGACCAAGCTGGAGCGGGTCTCTTTCGACTCTCGTGCCGCGGCGCAGGCGGCGACGATGCGCAAGATGCTCGTCGCCATGGCCAAAGACCCCAGAGTTCTGCTCATAAAACTGGGCGACCGGCTCCATAACATGCGCACGCTGGCGGCCATGCCCGAGGCCAGCCAGAAGCGTTCTGCTCAGGAGACGCTCGACATTTACGCGCCGCTGGCCCACCGCTTTGGCATCGCCGACATCAAGTGGCAACTTGAGGACCTGTCCTTCGCGACGTTGCACCCGCGGCGGTACGCGCAGATCGAGCAGATGGTGGCCGCCCGCGCCCCCGAGCGCGATATCTACTTGGCCCAGGTTATCGAGCAGGTCGAGGAGCGGCTGGTGGCGGCCCGGATCGAGGCACAGGTCACCGGCCGGCCCAAGCACCTTTATTCCATCTACGAGAAAATGGTATTGAAAAATAAGGAGTTTGACGAGATCTACGACCTGGTGGGCGTGCGGGTCATCGTCAAATCTGTGAAGGACTGCTGGGCTGCGCTGGGCGCCATCCATGGGACGTGGGCACCTGTGCAAGGACGTTTCAAGGATTACATAAACACACCGAAGTTCAACCTGTACCAGTCTCTACACACGACGGTCGTCGGGCCGCAGGGCAAGCCTCTGGAAGTGCAGGTCCGTACGGTGGAAATGCACAGCCGGGCCGAACGAGGCATCGCCGCCCACTGGGGTTATAAAGAAAATGCTTCCTCGGCCGACGTCGCCTGGCTACAGAGGATCGTGGACTGGTCGGCGGAGAGCACCGACCCGGCCGAGTTCCTCGAGAGCCTGAAGCTCGACCTCGAGACCGATGAGGTCTTCGTATTTACCCCCAAGGGCGACGTGGTGGCGTTGCCCGTGGGCGCCACGCCAGTCGATTTCGCCTACTCCATCCACACCGAGGTAGGGCACCGCTGCATCGGGGCGCGGATCAATGGCCGCCTTGTCCCGCTCGACTCCAAGTTGACGTCCGGCGACAGCGTGGAGGTCTTCACTTCGAAGGTGCCGTCCGCCGGCCCGAGCCGGGACTGGCTGAACATAGTCGTCACCCCCAGGGCCCGTAACAAGATCCGGCAGTGGTTCAGCCGGGAACGGCGCGAGGACGCCATGGAGACGGGCCGGGACGAGCTGGTCAAGGCTATGCGCAAAGAGGGCCTGCCACTGCAGAAGCTCATGGGCAGCGACCCGCTGAAGCAGGTAAGCGAAGCTATGCACTACGCCGACCTCGACGGGCTCTACGCGGCTATCGGCGAGGGCCACGTCTCCGGGCAGGCCGTAGCGCAGCGCCTGGCCCGAGAACTGAGGGGCGGGGACCAGGACGTCCAGCTCCCGTCCACCGTGCGCCAGCCCCGACGGGCCACCAGCCGCCAGGGGATCGGCCTGCACGTCGAGGGCCTCGACGACGTCATGGTCCGCCTGGCCCGGTGCTGTACGCCCGTACCGGGTGACGAGATAATCGGCTTTGTCACCCGTGGCCGCGGGGTGAGCGTCCACCGCAGTGACTGCGCCAACGCCGCCGCTCTGGCGGCCGGAGAAGTGGGGCGCCTGATCGAGGTCGAGTGGGACCGGGACAAGCCGGGCAGTTTCCTGGCTGCGCTGGAGATCAAGGCGCTCGACAGGAGCCGCTTGGGCGCAGACGTGTGGAAGGTCCTTTCCGACCATCATTTGAACATCGTCCGCAGTGAGAGCCATACCGGGGCCGACCGGGTCAGCAAGATGCGCTTCGAGTTCGAGCTGGCGGACCCGGCCCATCTCGAGTCTGTGCTTGGTGCCCTGAAGCGGGTGGACAGCGTGTACGACGCCTACCGGGCGCTGCCGGGGTCAGGGAACAACGGCCGGGGCTTGGCCTGAGCGGCGGGGGCCGGATGGAGCACTGGCCGGCCCGGCCGGGCCAGCTGGGCCGCCCGTCCCCGCGAACTTCGGCGAGTAATCGATGGCTGAGCGAGCCGACTTGTTCCAGGCTGCGCTGGAACGGCGTCTATCCGAGCAGGGCCCCTCGCCGCCCGTATGCGGCCGCAGTCTCTCGACGAGATGGTCGGCCAGCAACACCTTTTGGGGCCGGGACGGCCGCTGCGAGCACTTATCGAGGCCGACCGCTTGAGCTCCGCGCTTTTGTGGGGCCCACCGGGCACAGGCAAGACGACGTTGGCCCGTCTCATCGCCGGCGTCACCAAGCGGGCTTTCGTCGGCCTCTCTGCTGTGTCCGCCGGAGTAAAGGACGTGCGGGAGACGGCTGAGGACGCCCGCCGCCTCCTGGCGGAGCAGGGGCGGGGGACGGTGCTGTTCCTGGATGAGGTGCACCGTTTCAACCGGGCACAGCAGGACGCCCTGCTCCCTTCGGTGGAAGCGGGCGAGCTGACCCTGATCGGTGCCACCACAGAAAACCCGTTCTTCTCCGTCAACGGGCCGCTGCTTTCCCGCAGCACCCTGTTCCGCCTGGAGCCACTGTCTGCGGACGATGTCCTAGTGCTATTGCACCGGGCGTTGGAGCGGGAAAAGGCCACCGCCGAAGACGATGCCCTGGCCTTCCTGGCCGGCCTCGTCGATGGCGACGCCAGAGCCGCTCTCAATAGCCTCGAGGTGGCGCTGGCCCTGGCCGAAGCGGCCGGGCACCCGGTCGTCACCGCCGCCGACATCGAGGCGGCCCGCAGTACGAGGGCGTTGCAGTATGGCGACGACGAGCATTACGACGTGATCAGCGCGTTCATAAAGAGCATCAGGGGGTCGGATGCCGACGCCGGCCTTTATTGGCTGGCTCGAATGCTCGAAGCCGGCGAGGATGCCCGGTTCATCGCCCGCCGCCTCGTCATACTGGCCAGCGAGGACGTGGGCATGGCCGACCCGCAGTCTCTGCTGGTGGCCGACGCCGCGGCCAGGGCGGTCGAGTTCGTGGGCCTGCCGGAAGCGCAGCTCAACCTGGCCCACGCCGTGGTCCACCTGGCCAACGCACCGAAGTCCAACTCCGTTACCGCCGCCCTCGGGCAGGCCAAAGCCGATGTCGAGTCGCTGGCCACGGGTACCGTGCCCAAGCACCTGCGGGATGCGAGTTACAAGGGCGCCGCCCGGCTCGGGCATGGCAAAGGGTACGTGTACCCCCACAACGAGCCCGGGGGCTGGGTGGCGCAGCAGTACAGGCCGGCTCACCTGGAAGGGCGCACCTATTGGGAACCGACGGGCCGGGGCCAGGACCAGCGCCGGGAGGCGGGGACGGGAGACGCCGGCGGCAGGGAGGCCGAATAGGCAGCCCGGAAAGGGTCTGTAAGTATGCTGTTGGGCGATGACCACCCTGCTGGCCACGGATTCCGTTGCCGTGGGTGTGACGGTCGTAGCCACGCTCGTTATCGTGGCCATGGCCGGCGCCGTGTGGTACTTGTTGAAGACGGTGCGCGAACTGCGCCAGGAAGCCGACGGTCTGGCCCGTGAGGCCGAAGAACTGCTCGATGAGATGGACCTGACATTGCACCAGGCCGGGCTCGAGGTCGATCGGGTCGACCGGATGGTCGGGAGCGCGGAGGCGATTAGCGACGCCGTCGGCTCAGCTTCGCGTCTGGTTGGAGGGGCGGTGACGGCGCCGTTCATAAAGGTGGTGGCGTTCGGCACAGGGGTAGCCCGAGGTCTGCGGCTCGTGCGTGGTCGCCCGCCGGGCGGAGGCTGGCGCTGGCCCGAAGGACGGCCGAAGGCGGAGAAAGCCGGTGGCCAAGAGCGGGCGCCTCAGGGGGCGGCGGGGGTCGCCGCGCCGTAAGGCGATCCCGAGTCAGGTCAAGCGCAGATTAAGTCAAGCGCAGTCAGGTCAAGCGCAGTCAAGTCAAGCGCAGTCAAGTCAAGCGCAGTGACGTCAAGCGAGGGAAGGCGGCGCTGATGTTCAAGCGGGTTACATGGTTCGGAGTTGGATTGCTCGTAGGCGCGGCGGCGTCCAAATGGGTGGAGGTAAAAGCGCGGCGGCGACTGGCGCGCTACTTCCCCGCCCGGCGGCTCACGTTGCGAACCTCACCCGAGGCGACGGAAGTGGCCGACTGGGCGCGCGGGTTGGCGGCGGGGAAAGTCGCAGATCTCCGGGATGCCGTCGAAGGCGGCCGTTCGGCGATGGTCATCAAGGAAGCTGAACTGCGCCGGCAGCTCCGGCTGGTGGAGCCGGGCGACGGCCCCAGAGCCGGCTAGCAGCCCGAAGGCGGCGGGCGCAATCTTTTTGCCGGTCAAAGGCGTATATAGTTCGTGAGTTCGCGGGCCATGGCCGACTCGGGTGTCAGTGACGACGCTCTCCTTGCCGGCATGGCCGTCGGCGACGAACGGGCTGGTGTGGCCTTCGTTCGCCGCTATCAGAAGCGGGTCTACGGCCTGGCCGTCAGCATGGTCGGAGACTCGGTGCTGGCCCAGGACATCGCCCAAGAGGCGTTCCTGCGGGCTTGGCGCCACGCCCAGGTTTTCGACCGCCGGCGCGCATCGGTGAGCACCTGGATGCTCACCATCACCCGCAACCTGGCCGTCGATGCCTTGCGCCTGCGCCGGCCGGTGGTAACGGACCCGGCCGACGTGATGTGGACCAACCTTGTAAGCGGGATGGGGGCCCCGGAGGAACAAGCCGAGTCAAGAGATGTGCGGGCGCGGATGGCAGAGGCGCTGGCCACCCTCCCGGCCGAACAAAGCAGGGCTTTAGTGCTGGCCGCGGTGTACGGCTATACAGCGGCCGAGGTAAGTGAGGCGGAGTCGATCCCCCTTGGCACGGCCAAGACCCGCATCCGCCGCGGGCTGATCAAGCTGCGGGCCGTCGCCGGCAGCCATGACCTGGCTGGAGGAGGTGCAGTGGCGTGAGCGGCGATATGAAAGACGAGATGGGCACGGGTATGGGAGAGAACCTGCCGCCGGCGTGCGCCGCTGTGAGCGACGACCTGGTAGAGCTGGCGCTCGGCACCCTCACGGGGAGGGAACGGGTGGTGGCGCTGAGCCACCTCGAGGCCTGTGCTCGTTGCTCGGCCGAAGTAGACGAGCTTTCCGCCGCGGCGGACCAGCTGCTCTACCTGGCCCCCTCTGCTGAGCCCCCTGTGGGCTTCGAGGCCGGCGTGTACGAGCGTCTCGGTTTGCAAGACAAGTCGAGGCGCTGGTGGCCTTCGTTCACGTGGCCGTTGACGTGGCGGCCGAAGGTGGCGGCCGCTATCGCGGCTTGCGCCCTGGTGCTGGTGTTCGGCATAGGGGCGCTCGTGGGCCATTTCGCCGGCGGTGACGAGGACTACAGGGGTAGCGCCTCGGCCGGCGGTCCCCACTCTTCTATCGCCGAAGCTGCCCTTCTGTCGGGTGACCGCGATGTCGGGCAGGTGATGGTCTATGCCGGCAACCCCACATGGCTGTTCATGTTCATGGACGACGCCAAGTGGGAGGGCACGCTGCGGTGCCAGGTCGTAGTGGACCAGGGGCCGACCGTGACCCTGGGCCGGTTCTGGCTGTCGGACGGCAAGGGCGCTTGGGCGGCCAGCGTCCCCCAGCCGGCTGGGCGGCTCCGCGAGGCTCGGGTCATAAACGACAAGGGCCAGGTGCTGGCGGTCGCCCAACTGTCCTAGAAGGGCCAAAAGGCGCCTGTTTCGGGGCGCCTTACGGCTCTCGGCGCGCTAGCCGCCGGACCCGGCCCAAAAGCGCGCCGAAAGCCGATAGTTGCACCGAAAGACGGGCCCCCGAAGACCTAAACCCGCCCCGTTGGGCGGGCTGGGACAAGGGAGAAATAGCGCCAACCCCCTGGTGGGCCGGCCCGGTAACCCTGACCCCGCCTTCGGTCGTGCCGAGTAATCTGGTCCGGTATGGATGCGAACGGGCTTCGCCGCGCCTTTGTTGACTTCTTTGTGGCGCGCGGCCACGTCGAGGTCCCCTCCGCCGGCCTGGTCCCTCACCACCCCCGCGCCCCTCTGTTCACAAATGCCGGCATGAACCAGTTCCTCCCGTACTTCCTCGGAGAGGAGATACCTCCATATCCCCGGGCCACCAGCGTGCAGAAGTGCGTGCGTGTCCGCGGTAAGCACGACGACATCGACCAGGTAGGCCGGACGCCGAAACACGCCACCTTCTTCGAAATGCTGGGCAACTTCAGCTTCGGCGACTACTTCAAACGAGATGCCATCGTGTGGGCGTGGGAGCTGCTGACGGAGGTGCTCGGTTTCGACAGCGAACAGCTCTGGGTCACCGTCTACACCACTGACGACGAGGCCGCCGACCTGTGGGCCGAGGTGGTCGGCGTCCCCCGATCGCGTATCCAGCGCACCGAGGAGGACAACTTCTGGGAAATGGGCGACACTGGCCCTTGCGGGCCGTGCTCGGAGATCCATTTCGACCGGGGCCCGGAATGGGGGATCGGCGGCGGACCGGTCGGAGGCGGCGACGAACGGTACGTCGAGTTGTGGAACCTCGTCTTCCAGACCTACGACCGCCAGCCCTCCGGCGAACTGGTACCGCTGCCCAAACCCGGGATTGACACTGGAGCTGGGTTCGAGCGCATCCTCACCCTCCTGCAGGGAGCGCGCTCGGTCTGGGAGACCGACGTACTGCGCCCGCTGGTGGCCCGGGCCGAGGCTTTGACGAGCCGGACGTACGGCGACGACGCCGAGGCGGACGTGGCCCTGCGGGTGCTGGCGGACCATGCCCGGACCATGTCCTTCATGATTTCCGACGGTGTGTTCCCTTCGAACGAGGACCGCGGGTACGTCCTGCGCCGGATCATCCGCCGCGCTGTCCTGCGGGCCAGCTTGCTGGGGACGTCGCGGCTCGTTTGCCCCGGCATGGTCGAGGCGGTCGTCGAGGTCATGGGCGACGCTTACCCGGACCTGGCGAAAAATGCCGACTTCGTCTCGGGCGTAGCTACCCGGGAGGAGGAGCGGTTCCGCTCGAACCTGCGTTCCGGCATGGCCCTGCTCGAGGCGGAGCTGGCCGCCGGACCGGTCATCGGGGGCGAGACGGCGTTCAAGCTGCACGACACCCATGGCTTCCCCATCGATCTGACCCGCGAGATCGCGACCGGGCGGGGCGCCACCGTAGACGACGCCGGCTTCGCCAGCGCCATGGACCGCCAGCGCGTGCAATCTCGAGAGGCGGCCAAAGGCCAATCGGGCGTCGACAACGCCAACCTCGGTGCGTACAGGGAGCTGGTGGAGCAGTTCGGCCCGACGACGTTCATCGGTTACGAGTCGCTCGATGGTGTGGCCAGGGTGCTGGCCGTGATCGACGGTGAGACGGGCACCGACGGCGAGCCAGGGAGCCGAGGTGGAGATATTCCTCGACCGCACGCCCTTTTATGCGGAAGCCGGGGGGCAGATAGGCGATACCGGCGTCATTTCCACGGCCACGGGCCGGGCGCAGGTACTCGACACGACGGCCGCCCTCCCGGGCCTCCATCGCCACCTCGCTGTCTTGGAAGAAGGCTTTGTCGCGCCAGGCCAAGAAGCTCGTGGCGTGGTGGACGCCGAACGGCGGGCGGCCATCAGGCGCAACCACACCGGCACCCATTTGCTCCACTGGGCCTTGCGCCAAGTGCTGGGCGAGCATGTAAAGCAGCACGGCTCGCTGGTGGCGCCCGACCGGCTGCGGTTTGACTTTTCCCACTACGAACCCGTCACCAGAGCCGAGCTCGATGAGGTCGAGGACCTCGTCAATGCCCAGATCCTCGGAGATATGGCCGTGTGGACGGAAGAGCTTCCGCGTGCTGAAGCGGAGGCCAAAGGGGCGATCGCCTTTTTCGGCGACAAATATGGCGAGCACGTACGAGTGGTGCACGCCGGCCAGGGCTCGATCGAGCTTTGCGGCGGCACACATGTCGACCGCCTCGGGATGATCGGGCCAGTGGAGGTGATTTCAGAAAGCTCGATCGGGTCGAACTTGCGCCGGGTCGAGGCCCTGTCGGGGACCGCCACCCTCGAACGGTTACGGACCAACGAGGCCCGCTTGGCTCACGCCGCCTCTTTGCTCAAGTCCACCCCGGACGACCTGGCGGCGGCCATCGAACGCCGCTTGAACGATTTGCGCGAGGTCCAAGAGGAGCTCCGTGCGGCTCGCCAGGCCGGTCTGGCCGGCGAGGGAGCGGTCCTGGCCGCCGGCGCCGACGACGGAGCCGTAGTGGCGCGCCGGGACGGGTTGAGTGCCGACCGCTTGCGCGACCTGGCCGTAGCTGTGCGATCGCACCCCGGGGTGTACGTGGTGGTACTGGGCGGGAGCCCCGAGGAGGGCAAGGTGGCGCTGGTAGCGGCCGTAGATCCCGGTCATGGGCTGGAGGCCCCCAAGCTGGTCGCCACCGCGGCGCCGTTGGTCGGGGGCGGAGGTGGTGGTCGTAACCCCGAGCTGGCCATGGCCGGTGGGCGCGACGCCAGCCGCCTGGACGAGGCGTTGGATGCCGTCCGCGCCGAGCTCAAGGCCCCGCCTCGATGAGCCGTCCCGCCGGGACCGGCGTCGGGCCAGAAGAGCAGAACGAGCACGAGGGCCGTGTCCTTGGGGTTGACCTCGGTCGCCGCCGCGTAGGCCTGGCCATCTCGGACAGCGAGCGCAGGGTGGCGAGCCCACTGTCTGTTCTGGCCCGGGGAACTTCGCATGATGACGACCACGCCCAGCTGGCCAGGGCCGTGGCGGAGACCGGTGCCAACGTGGTCGTTGTGGGCCTACCGTTATCCCTGTCGGGTCGGGTAGGCCCGGCGGCGGAGGAGGTGCAGCGGGAAGTAGACGGAGCTGAAGCGAGCCCTTCGGGTACCGGTGGAAGTCTGTGACGAGCGCTTCAGCACCGTCGTTGCCAATCGCGCTCTGATGGCGTCGGGCCGGAAGGCGCCGGCCCGGCGAGAGGTGGTCGACCAGGTGGCGGCGGCCGACATCCTCCAGACGTGGCTTGACCGCCACCGAAACGCCATGCGAGGCCCGGTGGCGGTCGCTCCCGCTCAGGAGAGGTGGCGTTCGGATCGTGCCCATAGTTCTTCAGCCGCCCCGCAGGCGGGCTCAGCGGTTCCGTGACAAACAGGCCAGGAAGCCGAGTACCGCCTTCCGGCGCCGTCACCGGGGGCGGCCTTCCCGACCAGGAGCACGCTCCCGACCAGGAGCGCAGGCCCACCAGCGAGTACGGTCCCGGCCAGGAGCACAGGCCCGACCAGGAGCGCAGGCCCGAGCCGACCAACGGCGAGGTGGGTGCGGGGGCGCACTCGCCCATTGAGGAGGGCGGTGATGGCGATTGGCTGGCCGAGATAGTGGGGGCCCCTGGCGCCGAGGGCTCTGAGGCCGAAGTAGGGCTCGACCAGCAGCTGTACGAGTACTACCCCGAAGACGATGATCGGTATGACCAGCCCACGGGCCTAGACGACAACGGCTTTCATGAGGAGCAGTACGACGAGGTCGACGACGGGTTATACGACGGGGCGTACGAGCCCGCTTATGACGACGCGGAGCAGACGGAGGCAGAGCCCTTCTACGGGCCGCCCACGCCGCCCCCGGCCGGCGGAGTGCAGGCGCCAGCCAGACCCGCCGTAAGCGGCGCCGGAGACTGGCTGCGATCGGCGGTGTGATCGTCGCCGCTCTGGTGGTGATCGGCATCGTCGGCTTTATCAACGTCAGCCACGACATCCACCCGACGGGACAGGCCGGCCACGCGGTCAGCGTCAGCATCCCCAACGGGGCGTCAACCTCAAAGATCGGCGATCTGTTGGCCAAGGATGGCGTCATCCATGGGCCACTGGTCTTCGAGCTGTACGTGAAGCTGGAGGGCGCCGGCCCCCTTATGCCCGGGACGTACCACTTGGCCACGAACCAGCCCTACGCCAGTGTCGTGTCCACATTGGAAAAAGGGCCACCGCCAGTAATCGACAAGCTCGTGGTCCCGGAGGGCTTCACCGTACGCCAGATAGCGGCGGCGGTGGGCCGGCTTCCGGAGGTGGGTATATCGTCCCATGACTTCATCGAAGCGGCCACCAGCGGGCAGGTTCGTTCGCCGTACGAGCCGGCGGGTACCAATAACCTCGAGGGCTTCTTGTTCCCCGCCACCTATCCCGTCCAAAAGGGCGAGACCGCTGACGACCTGGTGCAGTACATGGTGGACACGTTCGACCACTACGCCGCCCAACTCGACCTGACGAAGAAGGCGGCGTTGCTCCATTACAGCCCCTACCAGGTCTTGGAGGTGGCCTCTATCATTGAGCGGGAGGCCAAGTTCGAAACAGACAGGGGACTGATCGCCAGCGCCATTTACAACCGCCTGGCCGCGGGTACGCCGATAGGAGCCGAGTCGACTTTGCTGTACGCGCTGGGCGACCCCAAAGGACCGGTCAACATGGAAACCCGCAGCCCGTACAACTCACTTATAAACAAAGGGCTCCCGCCGACGCCGATATCCAACCCCGGCATACCATCGCTCCAGGCCGCCATGTCTCCGCCCAAGACGAGCTACATCTTCTGGGTAGAGGTCAATCCCGACGGGAAGATGGGCTATGCCTCTGACGAGGCCGGGTTTGCGCAGCTGCAGGTCGAGTGCAAGAAGGCGCACTTATGCTGAGCGGCGAGGGGCGCAACCACCTGGCTCGTTCGGGGCGCCCCCTGCGGACGTGGCCAACGGCGGGGACCGCTCTGGCCGGCGTCATCGGCAACCCGGTCGAACACTCCCTTTCTCCCGCGCTGCACAACGCCGCCCTGGTCGACCTGGGCCTCGATTGGGCCTACGTTGCCTTCCCGGTCCCGGCGGGCCACGGTGAAGCGGCGGTGGCGGCCATGGTGGAGCTCGGGATCAGAGGTCTGTCTGTGACCATGCCCTACAAAGCGCCGGCGGCCCGAGCTTGCCAGCGCCTGAACCCGGTGGCGGAGCGGCTGGGGGCGGTCAACACCGTGACCAATTTGGGCGGGTATTTGGTGGGCGACAGCACGGATGGGCCCGGATTTATGGACGCCCTCGCGGACCAAGGGTGGGAGCCAGCACGAAAGCGGTGCCTGGTCCTAGGCGCTGGCGGGGCGGCGCGGGCGGTGGTCCTGGCACTGGCCGAGGCCGGTGCCGGCCGAGTAGGAGTGGTCGCTCGCCGCACAGAACAGGCCGAGGATGCGGCCGCGTTGGCGGGTGGCGCGGGAGCGGTGGGCTCGGTCGAATCCGCAGAGGAAGCGGAGCTGGTGGTCAACGCCACGCCGGTGGGGATGGCCGGGGTCGAAGGCGACCAGCCCGGGGATCTGCCCTTCGGCCTGGACCCGGACCGGCTCGGGCCTGGCCAACTGGTGGTCGACCTCATTTACGCTCCCGCCACGACCACCCTCCTGGCTGAGGCGCGGACCAGAGGGGCGGAGACGTGCAACGGGCTCAGCATGCTGATCCATCAGGCGGCCCGCCAGGTCCGGATCTGGACGGGCCGTGGTCCTTCTATCGAGGTCATGTCAGCCGCTGCTATCCGCGAGCTCGGCAAGCGGGCCGAGCAGGGCACCCTGGGCGATCTTCCCCAATTGCGCGAGCCCAGCGGTTCACCCTAGCGGCGTGGCGCCGAGCTCTTTACAATTGGAACTCCCCAACGTTGCGCCGGCGTAATCCTGTGAAGGGTGCGGTTACCGGCTGCAGAAGCGGGCGGCCGGTCCTGTTATTTCCTTCGTGACCAGCCGAAATGCCACACAGGGGCGGACGACCAGCTGCCGTCTTGCCGGCGGGTAGTCGCGCCGTCGTCTGTAGTTGCCCCGTTTTCTCAACTCCGTTGGCGAAGATGCCGAAGTAATCCGCATTACAACCGGAGGTTGCCGTGTCCCTTGAAGGAACGCTTGAAACTATATCTTTGCCAGACGTCCTGGCCCTCTTGTCCGTCACCGCCAAATCAGGTGAGCTGAGGGTCGAATCGGCCGGGGGAGTTGGCAGCGTTTGGCTCGATGCCGGGCGCGTCGCAGGTTTCGCCGTTGGCGGCCAACACAGTGCCGTCGACGCCCTTTTTTCCTTGCTGCGGTTGAAAGACGGCAGCTTCAAGTTCCACGCCGGCACCGAGCCGCAGAACCCCGTGGAACCGCAGGAAGTTGCCCCTCTGATGGAACAAGCCGAAGAGCGGCTACTGCAATGGCCCGGGATATCGGCCGTTGTCCCCTCGCTGTCGTCGAAACTGAGCCTCGAAGGGCTGGTCAGCTCCGACGTCACCCTTTCGCCAGAGCAATGGGCCCTCGTCGCATCGATAGGTGGCGGCCACGCTGTCGCTCACGTATTGGGCGAGCGCGGCCTGGGCGAGTTCGACGGGTGCAAAGCGGTCAAAGAACTGGTGGACCTTGGACTGGTCCAGGTCGATCGCATTGACTTGCCGGCCGAGCCCGTGATGCTTATGCCCCCGCCTCCTGCTGAATATGACTCGGCCCCACCTGCCGAATTCGACGTCCCACCGGGGCCGGAACTCCACGAAGAGGACCATGTCGCCAACGGATGGAGCGAGGCCGAACTGAGCAATCTCTCCGACGTGTGGAACGACGAGACCGGTCAAGTGGAGAGCGCGCCCGTGAGTTGAAGAGGACCAGCCTGAAGCGGGACAGCCGGTCAATCGCGGCCTGCTGCTCAAGTTCCTCGGTTCGGCACGTAGCTAGTCCTGCCTGGCGGGAGTTTCGCTCGCTCGCCATTCAGATCAACGCGTTCAAGGAGACAGACATCTTGAATGGCAACCGGACGAACGTTGCCTTTTGTTGCGCCGGTAGGGCCGTCTCGAATCGAGCGCACCACAGCCCGAAGATCAACGCGATAGTGGGGATGCGCCCGAGGGGAAACCATGGACACAAGGTTGCGTGACGAGCGCGAAGGTGCTCTGTCGGAGGACGAAGAGCTTGGCGTTGTCCTCGTAAAGAGCGGGATAATCACAATTGACCAGCTGAGCGCGGCACTGGCTCGCTCGCACGAGCGCGGCTGCCACCTGGCCCGCGTGCTGATCGAGGACAAACTGCTCACGGAGGAGCAGTTCGTTGCCACTCTAGCCGAGCAGCTGGGGCTCGAGTTCGTCGACCTGGCCGACTATCCGGTCGACCCTGCCGCGGCCCGAGTGGTAACCGACACACTGGCGCGTCGCTACCTGGCGCTTCCCATTGGTTGGTGGGAGGGGAGGCTGATCGTCGCCATGGCCGACCCCTCCAACGTCTTTGCCATCGACGACATCCGCGCCCTCACGGGCGCCGAAGTCCGCCCGGTGGTAGCCACGGCCGAGGCCGTGACGGCGGCCATCAACAAATACCATCGCAAGGACAGCGAAGCCGAGCACATCAGCGCCGAGGCCGCGGCCACCAGCACAGACGACGATGGCGAGCGGCTCAGCAACATAAAAGAGGTCCACGAGGACGCCCCTATCGTCAGGCTGGTCGACCTGCTCATAAGCCAGGCCATCACCGACCGCGCCTCGGACATCCACATCGAGCCCACCGGGAAGGACCTACGGATCCGGTACCGCATCGACGGCGTCCTGCACGAGATAATGCGCAGCCCGCGTAATATTCAAAATGGGGTTATTAGCCGGCTGAAAGTGATGGCGGACATCAATATAGCCGAGCGTCGTATCCCTCAGGACGGTCGCATCGGGATGAACATCCAGGGCCGGCCAGTGGACCTACGCGTCGCTACCCTCCCAACGGTGCACGGCGAGAAAATAGTCATGCGGGTCATCGACAAGCAGACAGCGAAGCTGAGGCTGGCGGAGCTGGGCTTTCTGCCTGTCAATATGAAACGCTACGAGTCGGCGTACTCCAAGCCATACGGGACGATCCTGGTAACTGGGCCCACAGGGTCAGGCAAGTCGACGACGCTTTACTCGACCATAAATATCTTGAACGATCCCACAAAGAACGTAATAACGGTTGAAGACCCGGTCGAACTGCAGCTCGAGGGGATCAACCAGATACAGGTCAACATGAAGGCGGGCCTTAGCTTCGCCACTGCACTGCGGACCATCTTGCGCGCCGATCCAGACATCATCCTCGTGGGGGAAATCAGGGACCGGGAAACGGCCACAATCGCTATTGAGGCGGCCCTGACCGGTCACCTGGTGCTGTCCACTTTGCACACCAACGATGCATCGAGTACCCCGAACCGGCTGATTGAAATGGGTGTCGAACCGTTCCTGACCGGTAGCGCGCTGGACTGTATCGTGGCTCAGCGGCTGGCCCGTAAGCTCTGTGACCGTTGCAAAAAGGCGTACCGTCCGGACCAGCAACAATTAGAGAGCATGGGGTGGGATTTCTCGGGTATCGAGCTACCAGAGGAGATCTTCGGGGCCCAAGGTTGCCACGTCTGCGGGAAGACCGGCTTCATGGGCAGGTTCGCCATTCACGAGATCTTGAACGTGAACGAAGAGATCGAGCGCATGATCGTTGAGCACGCGCACGCGGAGGACATCCAGAAGGCTGCGCTCGTCGACGGGATGGTCCCCCTGCGTCAGGCGGGGCTGGCGGCCGTGGCTCAGGGTACCACGTCGATCGAAGAGGTCCTCCGGGTAATCGCGTAATCCCGGCGATTACGCCGTTATTGGGCGCCTCGATTCTCAAGCTGGGGCAGGAACTCGCCGAAATGTAAGCGATGCAGACTGCCTCCAGAAAAATTGGCGAGTTCCTCGTGAACCGGAAGGTTCTTACGAAGGACGACCTGGAGTATGCCCTCCGCAAGGAGTCCGACTCGGGGGTGCCCCTGGCGAAGATCCTGGCCACCGAAGGCTACGTCAGCGAACGTGACCTGGTGGCGGCGGTGGCCGACCAGTTGAGCGTCGCCTTTTGGGACCCGGCCATTACGCCGATCTCGCCCTTGGTGGACGGGATGCTCCCCGCGGAGCTGGCCACGACCCAAATGGTCGTTTGTGTGGCGATAGATGGCGACGCCCTCTTAGTGGCGACCGACAACCCGCTCGACGACGGCAACATGGCTGTGGTGGCCCAGGCCACCGGCTGGAAAGTAAAGCCATGCCTGGCCACTCGGGGGGACATCGCCGCCGCCATTGCCGCCACTTACGGCCCGAGTGCCTCCACCGGTGCGGCTACGTCGACGGCCGATATGGCGCCCGAATTGCACGTGAACCAGATACTGGCGAAGGTCGTGGACGCTCGAGGGTCCGACCTTCACCTGACGGCCGGGCGGCCGCCAATGGTCCGGGTCGACGGCGCCCTTTTGGCCCTGGAGGGGTTCGACGAACTGACGCCGTCGGCCGTGCGGGACCTCATCTACGAGATCTTGTCGCAGAGGCTGCGAGAACGCTTCGAGAACAACCTGGAGCTGGACACCTCCCACGTCGTGCCCGGGATCGGGCGCTTCCGGCTCAATGTGTTCCAGCAGCGCGATTCGATCGGCGCCGTGTTCAGGACCATCCCGTTCGAGATCATGTCCCCTGAGCAACTTGGCCTTCCTCGTACCGTGCGCCAGTTCGCAGACCTGCCCCGGGGGCTGGTGCTGGTGACCGGGCCCACTGGTTCGGGCAAGTCGACGACCCTGGCTGCCCTGATCGACATCATCAATTCCACCAAGCCGATCCATATCATGTCGGTCGAGGACCCGATCGAGTACCTGCACCGGCACAAGATGGCGGTGGTCAACCAGCGCGAGGTGGGCGAAGACACCAAGGGTTTCGGAGAGGCACTGAAGCACGTCCTGCGCCAAGACCCCGACGTCATCCTCATCGGTGAGCTGCGCGACCTCGAGACGATCTCGACGGCTCTCACGGCAGCCGAGACGGGCCACCTGGTTTTCGCCACGCTCCACACCCAGGACGCTCCGCAGTCGATCGACCGCATAATCGACGTGTTCCCAGCGCACCAGCAGCAACAAATCCGTACCCAACTGGCCACCACCATCCAGGGTGTAGTCACCCAGCAACTGCTGCCCCGGGCCAGCGGGCCCGGGCGGGTGGCGGTCTGTGAGGTGCTGGTGGCTACGCCGGGCGTGCGCAACCTCATCCGGGAGGGCAAAACCCACCAGATTTACAGCGCAATGCAGGCGGGGGCGAAGCACGGCATGCACAGCATGGACCAAATGCTGGCCGAGCTCGTACGGGACGGAGCCGTCGCTCGCGAAGTGGCGGAGGAGCGCTGCTCCAACGTGGAAGACCTACGCCGCCTCGTCGGCACCATGTGACGCCGCCGGCTCGAAGGCCATGGCCCGAGCCGGCCTCGTGAACCAAGCCAGCCCCGCTGGGAGGAGAACCTATGCCACAAACAACTTATGAGTACAAGGTCCGCGACGGTGGCGGCAAGATGCTCGAGGGCACATTGGAGGCGGACAATACCGGGTTAGTGGCCAGGAGGCTACGCCAGATGGGTTACGTCCCCATCGAGATCACGGCCCGGAGTGCCGCCAGTGGGGCCATGAAGATGGACCTGCACTTCCCGGGAATGGGCGAACGCGTCCCGTTGAAGGTCCTGTCCGTATTTAGCCGGCAGTTTGCCACGCTCATAAATGCGGGCCTTACGCTTTTCCGGGCCTTGAACATCCTGGAGGAGCAGACCGAGCACCCCGTCCTGGCCAAAGTAGTCGTCGACGTCCGCTCCCAGGTGGAAACGGGCGTCTCCCTGTCAGCGGCCCTGAACTCCCACCCGAAGACCTTTGACCACCTATACGTCGCCATGGTCCGGGCCGGCGAGGCCAGCGGCTCGCTCGACAAGGCGCTTATCTCCCTGGCCGAGACGATGGAGAAGCAGGTCGCTCTGCGGGGCAAGATCAAGTCGGCCATGGCCTACCCAATATCGGCACTGTGCATCGTGCTTGCTATTGCGGCCGCGGTCTTGTTGTTTATAGTCCCCGTATTCAAAGGGATTTTCAAGGAGCTCGGGGGCCAGTTGCCGGCCCCTACCCAGCTCCTCGTCACGCTGTCGAACATCACGCTGCACTACTTCCCGTTCGTCGTCGTGGGCACGATCCTGCTGGCGGTTGGCTTTCGTTACTTCATTTCGCGGCCGGACGGCAGGGTGCTGTGGGACACCACCAAGCTGAAGCTCCCGATCTTTGGGTCGTTGATGCGAAAGACAGCCATTTCCCGGTTTTGCTCGACCCTTTCCGCCTTGTTGCGAGCCGGCGTGCCGGTCCTCGAAGCGTTGGAGATAACCCGTGAGACGGTCGGCAACGTGGTCGTAGCCAAGGGCGTGGACTCGATAATCGACAGTGTCAAAAAGGGTGAACCGCTGGCCCGCAGCCTGACCCAGCACCCGGTGTTCCCGGTAATGCTCATGCACATGATGAGCGTCGGCGAGGAGACCGGCGGCCTCGACGACATGCTGGCCAAGGTGGCGACTTTCCTTGACGGCGAGATCGAGCGCACCGTGGAAACGCTGACGTCGTTGTTGGAGCCGCTGATGATCGTGGTATTGGGCGGGGCGGTCGGGAGCATGGTTATTTGCCTTTACCTGCCCATGTTCAAGGTGGACACCTTGATAAATAACGGCCATAACGGCTGAAGAAAAAGAAATCCTTAAAGGCAACTGGCAGAATGCCGAAATTTTCATTAGAGCCAGCACCAAGAGCTTCCTCCATCTCAGCGGGGGGCCTGCTCCACGGGGTTCAGTGTGCCGAGAGGCACATGGTCACGGGGTGCGGCGAGCACGGAAGTTCCGGGCGACCGGGCGGCCTGCTCGAGCCGAGATGGCTCGAACTCGAACCAACTCTAGAAAGGACCGATGTGCTCAACAAACTCCAACAGCGGCGCCAGAACGAAGAGGGCTTCACCCTAATCGAACTCATGGTCGTCGTGCTTATCATGGGAATCCTGATGGCAATTGCCATCCCGACCTTCCTCAGCACCCGTGGCAGCGCCAACGACGCCTCTGCCAAGTCGGATGCCACCAACGCCTTCACCAACGAGAAGTCGTACTACGCCAGCAACCAGTCGTTCGTGGCCGCCGGCACCATCACCGGCGATGCCGGTGCGACCACCGCGGCCACCAACCTGGATGATTCTCTGCCGTGGGGCGATGCCACTGCCAAGGGTGAGGCCGTGACCGCTTATGCCTACGGCACCGGGAGCCCCGACGTCGTGATCGAAGCCTCTTCGAAGTCGGGCGACTGCTTCTACATCCTGGACATGGAGGGCGTCAGCTCCTCGTACGTCGGCTACCAGGCGACTTCGGCCGCCTGCGTGGGTGCCACCACCGCCGCTCAGCCCACCACGGTGCCGACGGCCGTTGTAGCTGATTCTTCCTCGGGGATCGAGACCACCCTCGGCTCCACCTGGTCCTCCAGCTGGTAGGACTGGGTTTCTAGCTTCACTTCGCTAGAGAAATGATATGGACGGCGGTGCTGGGTCGAGTTGACCAGCACCGCCGTCGTTTATTTTGGCAAAGGACTGGTACAGGGACAATGCGGCAACAAAGAGGTCACGAGCCCGCCCGAAATGAGGGCTTCACGCTTATCGAACTGATGGTCGTCGTGCTCATCATGGGCATATTGATGGCGATTGCGGTGCCGACTTTCCTGAGCACCCGGACGAGTGCAGACAACGCTTCGGCCGAGTCGAACGCTTCCAATGCGTTGTCGAACGAAAAGGCGTATTACTCGTCGAACGCCAAATTCGAAGACCTGACGGGCGGCAGCGGCACCGGCAGCGAGGCTGCGGTCCTGGACGCCGACCTGCCCTGGAGCGGGACCGTTGCGGTAGCCGACGGCCAGGTGACGGCGATTGCAGGGACGATAGATGCGTCGGGCGACGTTCCAGCAGGTGTCCCCGGCCGGCGGGTCGGGGCCGGCGTTGCTGATAGAGGCGGCGTCGAAGAGCACCCCGGACTGCCTGTACATCGTCGACTACGAGGACAGCTCCGCCAGCCCGCCTGTTTCTATTATCGCTTACGCGAATTCCAACAATTCGGCCGGATGCGCTGGTACTAATGTAGCGGTCCCGGCGTCCGAACCGATGGCGACGGCCGGTACGGCGGCGCAGCACGTCGAAACGGGCTCATCGATCTCGGCCACTGACTGGTTCACAGCGTGGTGACCAAGGGCCGCCAAAAGCCACCCCGGTGTTCAAGACGGCCGGGGACGCTGCCGATATTGGAACGGTGAACGTGCCTAACCTGCGGGCCCAATTTGGCGAATTGCTGCCCAAGAAAAAGACGGTGCGCCTAAAGGGCGTAGGAATTGCCCGGAAAAGTGTAAAGGTCGGCCTGGATATCGGCTCTTCGGCCGTCCGGGCCGCGGAGGTGGCGGCCGGCCCCGCCGGGGCCGAGCTGCGCCGCTTCGCCCAAGTGGGTCTACCCTTGGGCGCCGTCGTCGAAGGAGAAGTGCGGGACGAGGCGGCGGTGGCCGACGCCATCCGGCGGTTGTGGGCGGAAGGCGGTTTTAGCCAAAAAGAGGTCGTGCTGGGCATAAGCAGCCAGCGGGCCATGGTGAGGCAACTCGAGATGCCGGAAATGACGGAGGCCGAGCTGCGCTCAGCCTTGCGTTATGAGATCGGCGAGTTGCTCCCTATCCCGGTCGAAGAAGCCGTGTTCGATTTCGCCATTCTTGGCCCAGGCCGGCCGAAGGCTGATGGCGGCGGGACAACTCAGGTCCTTGTCGTCGTGGCGCAGCGCGACATCGTTTGGGACTCGATCAACGTCGCCAAGCGTGCGGGCCTCCGCGTTCGTGCCGTCGACTCGTCACCGTTGGCCCTACTCAGGGCGGTGCCGCTGTCGGAGGAAAACCAGGACCTCGAAGCCGTTGTCTCGATCGGTTCACACCTTGTTGTGGTGGCCGTGCGGGAAGGGAGTACGCCTCGGTTCCTCCGGACGGTATCGATTTCGGGCGCCAGCGCCGGCGTCAACCAGCCGGCGCGCGCCGGCGTCGGTGCAGAGGCGACAATACGGCCCGGACCCGCCATTAGTACAGGCGCCGGGGCGAAGCGGGATTACATCGTCGAGGAAGTGCGCGGCTCGCTCGAGTACTTCTTCTCCCACGGCCAGGGTGCTCAGCTATCTTGCATATGGGTCACCGGAGGGGGAGCACTGATCCCGGGCGTTGGCGAGCGGATCGGAGCCGCCGCCGGCGTCCCAGTGAAAAGAGCCGATGTCGTGGCCCAGTACAGCGCGGGCGGATTGGACCTGTCGGACGACCAGGTGAAGGAGGGTTCGGCGCGCTGGGCCACTGCGGTCGGGTTGGCTCTGTGGGGGTCCGGGGGGGTTCACGCTCCCTCCCTCCTGCCATCGGAGATCAAGGAACGCATGGCCCGGCAAAGGGCGATTGCCGGCGCCGGCGCCGGCGTGCTCGGTCTCTGCCTGTTGCTCGGAGCGCTATCAGTGGGGAAAGTCGACAGCACGGCTTCGGTTGAGAACCAGATAAAGGCCAACACCGCCAGTCTGGCCAACCTGCAGGCCCAGATCGCGAAGCTCCAGTCGGTGACCCAGGTGCAGCAGGAGGTTACGGCTCGCCGAGGGTTAGCGTCAGAAGCGTTGGCCAACGACATCAACTGGGTCGCCCTGGACCAACGCCTCGTCGGCGCCTTGCCGCCAGGGGCTCACATAACCGATATCACGTTCACCGAAAGCGTACCCACCCCGGGCTCGACCACCGCTCCGGCCAGTAGTCCGGGCCAGAGCTATGTCGGCCAGGTCTCGATAAGCGCTGAGACGAACGGTGGTCCACCGTCGGTCGCACAATTCGTCGACCGGGTTTCAAAAGTGGAGGGCCTGGCCGGCCTGTGGGTGTCGAACTCGAGCTCTGCAAATGGGACATCTCGCAGCCCGGGTGCCGACCCGGAGATGACTTTTCAGGCCACCGCAAATGTGACGTCACTAGCCCTTAGCCACAGGGCCGAACTACTGCCGGGAGTAAAGCCATGATGCGACGTGTCGGGCTGTTTGCCCTCATTGCTGTTGTTGTCGTCGTAGTTGGTTGGTACGGCCTGTTTTGGCGGTCGGAGAACGCCCACCTGTCGGCCGCTCGCACTCAGGAACAGCAGTCGGCCCTCCAGGTGAGCACGGAACGGTCCACATTGTTCGGTCTCGAAGCGCAGTACAAAAAGCTGGGCCAAGACCAGTCGGTGTTACAGCAACTCGTCAAAGCCGTACCCAACGGGCCGAGCCTGGACGAGCTGATGGACACGTTGAACGCGGCGGCGACGAAATCCGGTGTTGTGATCGGGACTGTCACCACCCCGACACCCCAAGGGTGGGCCTCAGACCAGGTCGTCACTCCGCCTGCGCAATCCACGGGATCGGGCCCGGAATCGATCGACGTCAACCTGAGCGTGGGCGGGACTGAAGCTCAAGTACTGAAGTTTGTTGCGGCACTAGATGACCAGCCTCGCATTTACGTCATCAACTCCTTCGCCTTGACGGGGGGTTCAGGACCGTTGCTCCCGGGCTCGGCCGAGAACGCATCCCTATCAGTGGAGATGTTCTTCCAGTCAGCCAGCTCGTCCAACCCCGTCTTCCCTGGCTAACCAGCCCCGGCGCCGAACGGCGCCCGATTTGAATCTGAAAACGCACCCCCTAGCCGAAGATGTTTTCGGTCAGGGGGTGCTTTTTTTGGGCTTACGTTGGCGGAGGTCTATGGCGTCACTTGGACAGGTTGTCGCCAGTGGGCCCACGCGGTGGCGGCGCCTGCGGTCTGTCCGAGCCAGGCGAAGTACCCGTCGGGGCGTACCAGCGCCGTGTCGGCTTCGCCCCAGTCGGCGAGGTCGCCCTCGGGCCCCGTCGCCCGGTTGACGGCGACATGGTTGGCCCGGCTGCACGTTGGGAACGGGCGCCGGGCCACGAGCGCGAACTGCCCATCGCGCCACCACTCAAATAACCGTGCCGGGCCGGAGCTGACGTCCAGTTCTAGGTCGGGGGCGCGGTGGCCGGCGAGCGGGTGGGCGCCCTCTTCAGCCGGGTAGGCGATGGCCGGGCCGCTGACTCTCTCGGCCAGTGTGCGGTTGGCCTCGGGATGCTCAGCGAGCATCTCGGCCAGCAGCTCCCTGACCGCCATCTGGTCCGGGGTGGTAGCCGCCGCCAGTACTTCCTGGGCGCAGCTGTTCTTGACCACCTGCTCGCCGACCGGCCGGCGCTCGTGCTCATAGCTGTCAAGCAGCCACGGAGCAGCCGTCCCGTTCACCTCTGCCGCCAGCTTCCAGCCGAGGTTCATTGCGTCCTGAACCCCCAGGTTGAGCCCCTGGCCACCCTGGGGCGGGTGGATGTGCGGCGTCCCCGGCCAGCATCCTCCGCATGTCCAGGACCTCGAGCGTCCTCGGCTGGATCCACATCCCACGCGAGTGCGGGCTCCGCTTCGTCGCCTGCTCGAACACCACAACGCGTACCCCGGCAAGGCGCAACTCAGCGGCTAAGCACTACCCAACCGGGCCTGCCCCACGACCACGACGTCGATAATTCGAAGCCTAGCCGCCCCTCGACCGAAGCGCGCCCGTCGTTTCGCGCCAATGACGGTCCCTGCAGTGGGACGAAGCAATTGTCTCCCGAGAGACTGGACGGCGCTTTACGACGACACGGGATATCGGCCGCCGTCTATCGCCGCGGCGCCGGATCCGAGACCGGCCAGTGCTGCCTGAAGGTTAACTGTCGTGGCGCTAGTTGCCGCTCACCGACGGTTCGTACATGTTGCTGACGCCTGAACTGCTCAAGCTCGCCGGTGCGTTCCATTCCTGGGCGGCCGAGCTACTGCACTGCGCCACCGTAATGGTCGAGAAGGAGCTGCCTCCGCCCGGTACCTGCTGGTCTGCAATATCGGCTGTCATGCATTCGTTCCAGAAGTCCGTGACGTTGTACGTGGTGCTGTTATTGACATTCCAGAGAAAACCCTGGTCACCCATCGGTACTTTGTTGCCCGATTGGAGGGACGGGCACTGTTTTACGATCACCCACGACGGGTTTGAGCCGCTTGGGTCGGTGGTCCCGTCAGTGATGTTGTCCGGGCTGTAAAGGCAATAAAGGGTGTTAGGGTTGTTTGCCGGCTGGTTGTTGGTCTCGAGCTCGACGTACGAATTGCTGTTTCCGGCGTAAGTAACGTCGAGCTGGCTCCAGCGCTGGTTCCAGGTCGGGTCGTACGGGTTGGTGCCCGACTGCGGGGTCCACGCCGCGCCATCGGGGAACTGTTTGCACATGTAGTCGATGAGATAGCTGTACGAAACGCTCTGGTTGGTGACGTCCATGCAGTTGCCGAACTCGAGATAGTTGACGAACTGCTGCGTGGCCGTCCCCGCGTCCCCGGAGCCGACGGCAGGGGTGGGCTGCCAGGTCTGCTCGTCGGAGAATCCGCCGGAGCAGGTGGCGAGGTTGAGGGTAGCTCCCGCTGAGTTGGACTCCTCGTTGATGCAGACGTTCTGAGAAGCGGCGCCGCCGCTCGAGCTTACGGGCTCGTACTCACCCGAGTCGTTGATGCCCCATTGCTGGTTAGTAGTGACAGGGCTTGCACACTTTTGCAGCGAGATGGTGTCGTTCGTGAGGTTGTTCTGGACGCAAAGCGGTGTGGAGGACGTCACGGTTGACGTGAACTCCAGGGTGAAGTTCTGCTCGTATTGCCAGGTTTGGTCGGGGTCGCCGGCCGTGGCGCATTTCTCCACTCCCAGCGAGTCGCCCACCGCTGGGCTCGTGTTGTTGTTCCATGCGGTAAGGTCCGCGATGCAGAGGTCATCAACGGCGTAGTTGAAGTCTTCGATGACACCGTCCGCAACGTTCAGGTTGGTGTCGTGGAAGGCATAGATCTCCTGGATTGTCCGGCTCGGTGCCTTTATCGGGCCAACGTTCGGGTCTTGTCCCACGGATTCGATTACGGCGTAGTACGGGACCGCGTCTGGGTAGCCCGGGGTAACTGCGGTGTAGCAACTAACGGGTTGGGCCGCACCATTGGCGATATTTGTGTTGGTTGGCTCGACGCTCTGGTAGTACGTGACCGTGACCGTGTAGGTGGCCGTCGACGTCCCGCCGAGGTAGCCCGTGAGAGAAAAGTTGTCGCTACCGGTACAAGGCAGGTCCTCGACTTCGCCGTTGCCAGCCCCGTTGTTCGCCACCCGCAGTTCGCCGACGGCGGCGTCCAGCCCGGCCTCGGCCGCCTCGAGGGCATCATTGCGCTGCACAGTGTGCTCGGCCACCACTTGCTGGCTTATGGCGATACCGGCAACGGTTAGTACCAATATGGAACTGGCGATGATGATAAGCAGGACGAGGACGATCGACCCGCGGTCGTCGTGAGCGCGGTCCACTCGGCGGGCGAGATCCCTGTGGGCAGCCCTGAGGTGACGGCGCGTCATGCCGACGTCCATGAGGCGGTGCACTGGGTGTTCGAGGCGCCGGCCGCCTGGTAGCTCAGGGAGTTCAACGCGGTGAACGTAACCGACGAGGTCGTCGTTTCCGTCCCTCCGCCCGTACCCGATGTGGCCGAAAGGGTGACCATTAGCTGCACCTTTGAGTTCGAGGAGTTCTGGATAACCTGGAACGGGTCGCCAGTACCAGTGAGGTCATTTGCGAGCACTTTGAAGGAGGGGGTCACGGTCGTGCCCTGGGCCCATGAGGCGCTCTGAAGCTCACCGGAGTGGAAGTTGTACTGAAGTTCTGTGCAGGTCGGGTATATGGCGCCGTTGAAGGTCGATTCGTACTCGATGTCCCAGTTGTCGTCTGTGCTTGGCGTCCCCTGGTACGGCTGCCAGATCTCATAGGCGTAGCGGACCTGGGAATCGAGGTCTAGAAAAGCCAGGTCGAGCTGGTCTGACGAGTCTCGCATCGACTCGGTTTGGAGCGTGGGTTTGAAAATGTGGACCATCGATGTCATGAACATGACCAGGAAAATGCTCAGTATGAGCATGGAGACAGCCATTTCCACGATGGTGAAGCCCTCTTCTTCGGGCTTTCTCCGCGGGCGGGCGTCAATTTGACGAGAAATGCGTCGCACGCTCTTAGGTGATGTCATCCCTTGATCGACCCCGACGTCCCCGTGGCCGAGTTATAGTTCGTATCCCCGCCATAGGAGCCAGTAGCCGTGTAGTTCTGGTGCGAAGATGCGCCAGTAACTGTGCACGTGGCCGTGCTGGTAGTGCCAATCCCGCCGAGGGGTGTGGTCGAGCTGCATGAGACCGAAGTCCAAGTGATGCTGCCGGTCGGGGCGGAACTCGAGCCGCTGACGGTGGCGGTAAAGGTGATGGTGGAACCGCTCAGGTTCCCTGACACGCCTACTGTTGGCGAGTACTTGGACACGTTCAACGTGACGGCATTGGTTGACGTCGTACCGGCATATGTGGTGTTGCCTGGGTACGCCGCTGTAATGGTGTAGGAACCAGCCGGCAACGAGTTCGATGTGGAGCAACTGGCTGTGCCTGACGACGACACGGTGGCTGTGCACAGCGTGGTCGCAACGGACGAGAACGTGACCGTGCCTCCCGACGCACCCGATGGCAGCCCGGACTCTGCCAACGTCGCCGTCGACCCGTAGTTGACCGTATACGGAGAGGTTGAGCCGTGCACTGTGATCGACATGGACGTCGCCCTCCCGTTGACCGTGAGTATGAACGACTGGCCAGGGCTGGTCCCAGCGCTATTGGTAGCAGTGAAGCAAATGTTGTAAGTGCCCGCAGTTCCATTGGCGGGAGTGCCTGACAAGACACCGGTATTGCCATTGAACGAGAGCCCATTTGGGACGGTGCTTGGGCAAGAGCCGGAGCCCGCGTCCGAGAACGAGCTTGGCGCCGGGAAGCCGCTGGCCGTCACCTGAAAACTGCCTGAGCTGCCCAGAGTGAAGATGCCGGTGTAGCCACTAGTGATCGACGGGACAGTATCGACGGTAATGGCGGTAGTACCCGATGAGCCGGCGTACGTGGTGTCGCCGCCGTACGTGGCGGTGACCGTATTGGCCCCGCCGGCCAGAGAAATCAGCTTCGAACAGCTGGCCGAACCGGACGTCAGCGAGGCTGTGCACAGGGTAGTTCCGCCGGAGGTGAAGGTGACCGACCCCGTGGCCGCGGTCGGCGTCACAGTTGCCGACAGCGTGTCGCTAGAACCGGAATTGACCGTGGTGGGGTTGACGCTGGCCGACGTGGTTGTCGCTTTACCATTGACCGTAAGCGTGAATTGTTCCGTGTAGTTGCCGGCCGAGTTCGTCGCGTTCAGGCATATCGTGTACTTGTTGACCGTCCCGTTGGCCGGGGTGCCCGAAATTGCGCCGGCTGAGAAAGTGACGCCGCTGGGCAGCGTGGTAGTGCAGCCTGAGTACGAGTCCGTGATCGTGGGTACGGGGTACCCGGTGGCGGTCACCTGGAAGTTGCCGGCACTGCCAACCGTGAAGGTGGCAGACGCATCGCTGGTGATCGACGGGACCTGGTCCACGGTGAGGCTGACGGTGTTATTTGAGGTGTTGCCGGCGTAAATAGTGGTACCGGGATAAGTGCCCGTGACCGTGTAAGCGCCGCCGGCGAGAAGGCTCGATGTCGAGCAGCTGGCGGACCCCGAAGACACCGTGGCCGTGCACAGAGCGGTGCCACCCGAAGAGAAGGTGACGGTGCCCGTGGCCGCCGATGGCAGCCCGGTCTCAGCCAAGGTCGCCGTGGAGCCATAGTTGATCGTGTATGGCGACGTCGACCCGTGCACCGTGATCGACATCGACGTCGGCACCTGGTTTACGGTCAGCGTGGCAGTATTGCTCGAGGTCGTACCGGCGTAAGTGTTGTTGGCCGGGTAGCTCGCTGTGACGGTGTACGTGCCTGGCAAGAGGGTGGCCGACGTCGTGCAGCTCGTGGCCGGAAGCGTGGCCGTGCACAGCGTGGTGGACCCGGAAGTAAAGGTCACTGTGCCGGCGGCTCCCGATGGCAAACCGGACTCGGAGAGAGTGGCCGCCGTGCCGTACGTGACGGGGCCCGTGGCGGCGACAGTCATGGACGTCGGGATCAGGACGACCGTAAGGACGAACGTTTGGGTCCCCGTCCCGTCCTGGTTGGCGGCGTTGAGGCAGATGGTGTAGGTGCCAGCGGATCCCGGGGGGGGAGTGCCCGAAATGAGCCCGCTACTGGACAAAGTGATCCCCGTAGGCAGCGTCGAGGGGGTGCAGGCCCCGTTCCCGAAGGACTTGTCGGAGTACGTGGGCGGCGGGAAGCCGGTGCTCGACACCTGGTAGCTCCCGGCGCTGTCGATGGTGAATGTCGTGTTGGTCTCGGAGATATAAGGGATCGTCGGGTTGACGTCGAACGACGGGTTGCCGGTCGTGCTGATAAGGGTGGACGTCACGTAGTCACAGCCGGAGCTGCCGCAGCCTCCTCGAGACGCCGACCACGTGACGGCGACGATGACGCGGTACAGCTCGTAGTCAGTGGACGGCGGGCTCGATGGGTCGGTACACGTATTGGAGCCGGAGCCCGATGTGTTCTCGGATTCCCAGCACATCCCGACGTAGTAATTGAGAGCGAAGGACTGTGAACCTACGGTTTTGGTCTGGGCGGTGGCTGGCAGTGGCGTGCTGGCGCTGCTGGCGCAGTCCTGGCTCGTGTCCGAAGCCTGGGCCGTTTCGCTCAGGAGCTGGCTCGTGCCGGGGGCGGGGTTCGTCCATTGGTTGGCCACGTCCGTGGCGTCGCGGCCAGCCAGCAGCAAGCAGCCGTTCTGCTGGTCGGTGGCGTCCAGGGCCCTGGCCTGGTCGAGCGCGCTGTCTGCCACCATGGCGGCCACTTCTCTGGTGTGCGCGTCGGTCGTGGCGCTGAACGACGTGACATAGGCGTCGGCAAAGGGCACCATCATTATCACGAGCAAACTGATGGCGATCACGATTTCGATCAGGGTGAATCCCTTTTCGTCTTCCTTCGGATCCGGCCGCCGGGCGCGAGAAAGACGCGCCACGCGACGAAGAATGTTCGGCCAGTCGCCCACGTGGACGTTTCGGCACCTGTCACCCTCTCACTTGAGTGAGGATCGTGCCGGCTTCGTTTTTGGCGCCATTTGCGCTCACCGCTTCTCCTTGTGCGTTACGGCCGACCCGGTAGGGCCGGGGGCGCTCGCGGGCCTGGGGCTGCAGCCGGGTACCATGACCTGTCGTGCTGCGCTTTCTCACCGCCGGCGAGTCCCACGGCAAAGGCCTCGTAGTAACCATCGAGGGTTTGCCGGCGGGCCTGGCCGTCAACGCTGACTACATCTCAGACGAACTGGCCCGGCGGCGCCTCGGCTTCGGCCGTGGCCCCCGGATGCGTTTCGAGGCCGACGAGCTCACGTTGCTGGGCGGTATCCGTCACGGCCGCACGCTGGGCTCGCCGGTAGCCATCGAGATCGGCAATTCGGAATGGCCCAAGTGGGTCGAGGAGATGTCTCCCGAACCTGGTCGGACCACTAAGCCGCTGACTCAACCCCGCCCCGGGCACGCCGACCTGGCCGGGATGCAGAAGTACGCCCTGTCCGAAGCTCGCGACGTCCTGGAGCGGGCCAGCGCCCGGGAAACGGCAGCCAGGGTGGCCGGAGGAGCGCTGTGCAAATTGCTGCTCCGCCAGCTGGGCATCGATATCGTCAGCCACGTGGTCCAGATGGGCCCGGTGCTGGCCAAAGGAGGGTGCCAGCCGCGCCCGGGTGACCTCGAGGCGGTGGACCTTTCTCCCGTGCGGTGCTTCGACCCCGAGGCCGAGGCCGAAATGGTCGAGGCCATCAAGGCGGCGGCCAAGGACGGCGATTCGCTCGGAGGAGCCGCCGAAGTGATCGCGTATGGAGTACCGGTCGGGCTGGGCAGCCACGTGCACTGGGACCGCAAGATCGACGGCCTCCTGGCCCAGGCGCTCATGAGCATCCATGCCGTAAAGGCGGTCGAGATCGGCGAGGGCATCGAGGTGGCCGGGCTCCGCGGCTCGGCGGCGCACGACCCGATCGGATGGGACCCCGAGCACCAGACCTACCGAAGGGAGTCCAACCACGCCGGCGGCGTCGAAGGCGGTATTACCAATGGCGAGCCCGTAGTAGCACGCTGCTACATGAAGCCACTGTCCACTCTCAACCGTCCCGTGCTGAAGACGGTCGACGTGGTGACGAAGGAAGAGACGGTTTCGTTCAAAGAGCGCACTGACCATACGGCGGTGCCCGCCATGGGCGTGGTAGCAGAGACGATGATGGCCTGGGTACTGGCCGCCGAGGCGCTGCGCAAGTTCGGCGGCGACTCGATGACCGAGGTGCTGCGCAACAGCGGCTCGTACCTGGCCAGCCTGAACAGTTGAGCCCGTCCCGGCCCATTCGACGGGATCTGTCGGCACAGCGGGTGGCCCGGAAGTGCGTGCTGCTCGTCGGGATGATGGGCGCCGGCAAGTCGACCGTAGCCAGCCTGCTGGCCAACCGGCTGGGCTGGCCGGTCGTCGACACCGACGAAATCATCGAAGGGTGGGCCGGTGCCAGCGTGGCCGAAATCTTCGATCATGACGGCGAGGCCGCCTTCCGGGCGGCGGAGGCAAAAGCGATCGCCGAGTTGGAGCAAGCGGAGGAGCCGCTGGTCGTGAGCGTGGGGGGCGGAGCCGTAGTCAGCGACGCCAACCGCCGGGCGCTGCGAGCGGCGGGCACCGTCGTATGGCTCAGGGCGCGACCCTCGACGCTGGCGGCCAGGGTGGGGGGTGGGGGGAGCCGCCCGCTCTTGAGCCGGGGCGGTATGGACGCTGAGGCCGCTCTTGTGCACCTGGCCTCGGCCCGAGAGAGCTACTACCGGGATGCGGCGGACCTCGTGGTCGACGTCGACGACATCCCCGCCGGCGAAGCCGCCGATCGCGTAATGAGGGCGTTGAAGAGCGCATTAGCGTGGTGAGCGCCGTGCGCGAACTGACAGTAAGCCTGGGGGAAAGGTCGTACCCCGTCCTGGTCGGCCAGGGCGCGAGGAACAGCCTGAGCCTGGTGGTGCCACGGCGAGCCACCAAAGCCGCCATCGTTACCCAACAAGCGGTGGGAGTTCGGGTTGATACCGGTGTGGAACAACGCACGTTCGTCATCGGGACAGGCGAAGAAGCCAAATCGTTGAGCACTGTCGAGGAGCTGTGCCGGGCTTTTACGGACTGCGGCCTGACGCGGTCGGACCTCGTCGTCGGAGTGGGTGGGGGAGTGGTGACAGACGTGGCCGGCTTCGCGGCGGCGGTTTACCACCGGGGAGTGGCCGTGGCCCACGTCGCCACGACGTTGCTGGCTCAGGTCGACGCCGCCATCGGGGGCAAGACTGGAGTGAACTTGCCTGAGGGGAAAAACCTGGTGGGCGCCTTTTGGCAGCCCGTAGCGGTTATATGTGACACCGAGGTCTTGTCCAGCTTGCCACCGCGCGAATACCGCAGCGGCCTGGGCGAAATGGCCAAGTACGCTTTCCTCGGCGCTCCTGAGCTCGCTCAGCTGGACCTCGACGAGGCCGTGGCCCGGTCCGTCGAGCTGAAGGCCAAGCTGGTAGCGGCCGACGAACGCGAGACGGCCACCCTGGCTGGCCAGGGGCAGAGCGGCGGCCGGGCGCTGCTCAACTACGGGCACACTCTGGCTCACGCCCTCGAAACAGTGGGACGCTACGACCTGCGCCACGGGGAGGCCGTCGCTATCGGGCTCGTTTTCGCCGCCCGGCTGGCCCGCCAACTCGGACGGATTGGTGACGACCGGGTCGTGGAACACGACAAGGTAGTGGCCGCCTACGACCTGCCGTCGCGCCTGCCCGCGGGCGTCGACCCCGCGGCCCTGGTCGAAGTTATGGGGCGGGACAAGAAGGTCACTGGAGGTGGCCTGACGTTCGTCCTCGACGGACCCGACGGTTTGGAAGTCGTACGCGACGTCCCCGTCGACGCCGTTCTGGCCACTCTTTCCGAGCTCCAATAGCACCGATGTGCCAATAGCACCGATGTGCCAATAACACCGATGTGCCAATAACACCGATGTGGACTCGCATATGTGCTAAGCCGCTGTTGGCGTTGTGCCGATCATTGAGGGGTATGTCACTATTGCGCGCCGCTGGCGACAGCGGCATAGAGGGCCAGTGATGGCCGTGCCTGCCGGTGCCGAAGCGGCAGTTATCCTCGGGATTTTTGGTCTCCTGGTTGGTTCTTTCGCCAACGTCGTCATCTATCGTGTGCCCGAGGGGCGTTCGATCGTCAAGCCGCCTTCGGGTTGCCCCGTCTGCGGCGCCCGGGTGCGAGCGGTCGACAACATCCCGGTGATCTCGTGGCTATTGCTGAGGGGGCACTGCCGTGCGTGCCACGCGCCCATCTCGCCTCGTTACCCGATGGTCGAGGGGCTCATGGGCCTGCTATTTGCCGCCATTGGTCTGCGGTTCGGGATCTCATGGACCGGTGTGGCCCAGGCTATCTTGGCCGCCGGCCTCGTGGTCCTGGCCTTCATAGACCTCGACCACATGCTCCTGCCGCGAAAGATCGTGTACGTCACCTTGACGTTGGTGGCGGTGGCCCTGGTGGCGGGAGCGGCCAGCGGGAGCCAATGGCACCGCCTGGTCGTGGCCGCCATTTGTGGCATCGTGCCGTGGCTTTTGTTCTTCACTATCAACTTTCTCCAGCCCAAGGCCATGGGCTTTGGTGACGTCCGACTGGCCCTGCTTATCGGGTTCGGGCTGGGATGGCTGGGAGCGGCGTACGCGTTCCTGGGCTTCATCCTGGCCAGCGTCCTGGGGGCGCTGGTTGGTGTGGCCATGATCGCCATGGGGAAGGCAGGCCGGCGTACCCCGATACCCTTCGGGACGTTCTTGGCCGCCGGCGCCGTCCTGTCGGCTCTGGTCGGCAGCCCCGTCGTCAACTGGTACTTGAGCCAGATCCACTAGGCCTACGGCCGGCGTCGGATGCACTTGTACCGTTGAACCCGTCCCATAGAGTCCTGTACAGACGCCGCCGGAGGCTCAGAATGCCTCAGGCGCCCCGTGAGTGAGGCCCGCCCAGGGCCGGTTTGCCCGCTCGGGCTGCCCGGGCGCCGCGCCTGTACATGGTTTTATCCGGAACCCGCATAAGACCTTATACAGACGAGGCTTAGGGGTAGAAAAGTGCACCAGGCGCCCCGTCTAAGCGGCCCGACGAGTGCAGTTTTCCCCGCTCCCGGGGGCCTGTTAGCAGTGCCCAATAACGGCGGGGTGCCTGATAACGGCGGATGTCCTGAAAAGGCGATTAGGGGCAGATAGCGATGCCGGTGCCGGCCCGGTTGGGACCGAAGACCGGCGGCCGGCGCTCAGCTCAGGCTTTGGAAGGGATATTGGTGGCCAGGCGGCCGGCGCCCAGCTCAGGCTTTGGAAGGGATCTTGGTGGCCAGGCGCTCGACGAGCAGCTCGAGCAGTACGAGCAGGGCGTCGCGGCACGAAGTCCGGTCCCGGGCGTCCATGTGGAACACGGGTACCACCGGGTTGATCTCCAGAGCGTCGCGGATCTCTTGAATGGGGTAGAGCTGTGCCCCGTCGAAACAGTTGACTCCTACGACGAAAGGGAGCCCCTTCTTCTCGAAATAGTCAACCGCCGCAAAGCAGTCCTCGACCCTACGGGTATCGACCAGCACGACGGCGCCCAGCGCTCCATTTATCAGGTCGTCCCACATGAAAGTGAAGCGGGCCTGGCCAGGGGCGCCGAACAGGTACATGACCAGAGAGCCGTCGACTGTGAGCCGACCGAAGTCCATGGCCACGGTGGTCGTCAATTTGGCCGTTTCGGCAATGGCACTGTGATCGTCCACGCCAGACGCCACCACTGTCATGGGGGCCTCCGTCGTCAGGGGTTCGACCTCGGAAATGGCGCCGACAAATGTGGTCTTGCCTACGCCAAAGCCGCCGGCGATCACGAATTTGACCGCCGTCACATGGCTGTTGGAGGCTGTCTCAGAGAGCACGGACACGTTCAATCATCCTCGTTAGGGCGGACAGTTCGATCTCGACAGGGTCGGTCTGGTGGATCCTGATGGCGCCAATATCCAACAGGTCCCCAACCAGGACGGTGACCACCTGGCTGGGCAGGTGCATATAAGCGGACAGTTCGGCAATCGACATGGGCCGGCTCGACAGCGACAGCAGCGTCCGCTGCTCTGTGGTCTTGGCCACCTTGGCCCGGTCGGCCAGCGTTTCGACCAGGGTTTCCCAACGCAGGCCAGGCCTGCTCGTAGTCGTGCGGCCGCCCGTCAGTATGAAGGGGCGGATGAGCCCCAGGGGTTCAGGCGGGCCTTCAGTGCTCAACACAGCGCGTTTCTGGGTTACTGGCTCAGGACTTGGGCGCGCAGCTGGGTGATGAGCATGGGGGTCAGCAGTGCTCCGATCTTCTCCAGGAGGAGGTTGGTCTGGTAGCCGACGAGGCCGATGTCGCAGCCGGCGTCCGCGATAACGCCGAGGTTGCTGCCGTCCGAGATGGAGGAGACGAACAGGTAGCCCCCTTCCATGGCAGTTACCACCTGGTGGACCGGTTCCCAGCCGAAAGCCTTGGCCGCACCTCGGGAAAGGCCAATCATGCCAGAGATGATGGCCGCCAGCTTTTCTGCTCCCGAGCGGTCCAGGGTCCGGGACATGGCCATCAACAACCCGTCCGATGAGACGGCGACGGCATCGCAGACGCCGGCGCTGCTCTCAACAAAGTTGTCGAGCAGCCAGTTGAAGTTTTTGACGTCCGAGCCGAGCGTGTCAGTGCTCATCGTGGGTTATGCTCCTTTTCGGGACGGCCCTCTACGGTGACCGACAGGTATTGCGAAAGGGCTCCCGAGAGCCCAAGCGGGTTACTGGTGGTGGACATGCTGGTCGGCCTGCGCAACGAGTCGTCTTCTTCTGGTAACGAGGCTCCCGGCACCCGCCGGGTCAATTTCCGCAGGGCATCGGCCGTACTGCGAGCCTGGGCGGCCGGCCCGACTGCCGGCGCTGGCGCCGGCGCCCCCAGAAGGGAAGCGCTCCATGAGGCGGGGCTGGATGAACTGGCGCCGTGGCCGTCCGGACCTGAGGTTGGCGCTGCCGCCGGCGCGGTGGCCGCCGCAGAGACGGCCTCCGACAGTGAGGTAACGCCAAATGCCCCGGGTTCCGAGCGGAAATGGCTGCCGTTCGAGCCCTTGGGCGGTCCGGCCAGGACACCCGACGCGGCCAGGTCGGGAGTACGCGGCAAAGCCTCTATAGGCATAGCCCCCCATCCGCGCTCGGGCAGCATGTCCCCCGTCCTCGCGCCCTCGTCGTCCACGACGACGTCGGCGACAGCCGGCGAGATCGAGCTGGCCACTTCGCCCGCCGGGGCCAGGGTGTCTTCCCGCTGGGGCTCTGCGCCCATACTGACGTACTCGTACGCCACCTCTTCGACGGTGGCCACCGGCTCTACGGGTTCGGGCGTGTCCTCGGGTATGAAGGAGCCTGCGCCGGCCAGGGCGCTCTCGCCCAGGCCGTCCGCTGCGCTATCGAAATCCGTATCTGCTGTCGCCTCCGGCGCGTTGACCGGGCCCGACGGTTCGAGGGGCAGCGTCCAGTCAAAGGGCTTGACGTAGTCGCCGCTCTCGTCTTCAAGCGGGGGGGCGGCGCCATTGGTCTCGTAAACGGCGTGGGTGCTTTCCTCCGCGTCACGGGAGACCTGGCTCAACCAGGCGGCCCCTAATTCGGTAACTCCATTGCCAGTCACGGCGCCGAGGTCGTCATCGTCGGCCGGCGCGGCCCCGGCGAAGTCAAAGCCGTTTTCATGGGCTGAGACATTGTTATGGACGGGCTCATGGCTGGGCGAGGGAGCGCTTTCACGCGCGCCTTCGTCGGCGTCGTCATAGCTCGGGGCGTCGAGCGCCGAAGCATCGTCGGCGGTAGCGCTGTACGCCGCCGGGTTGACCTCTGCGCCAGCGGACAGGTCGGCCACGGTTTCCTCGAGGAGATGGGCGGGGACCTTGACTCGGGCGACGAGGCCGCCAGAGTGTGAGGGCTGGAGCGAGATGGTGAGCCCATGCCGGGCGGCCAGGCGACCGGCGACGAAGTGGCCCAGGTAGCGGCCAGGGACTTCGCCGTCGGCGCCCTGGCCTTCAAGACGATGGTTGGCCGTAGCTAGATCCTCGCTCGACATACCGATGCCGGAGTCCACGATGACAATTACGTAGCCACCCTCGAGGAAGCGGCCATATACGTCCACCGCGGCCGCCGGCGGCGAGAAGCTGAGGGCGTTCTCGATTAGCTCAGCCAGGATGTGGACGAGGTCCGTGGTCACGATCCCGGTCACCATGCCGGGGTCGAAGTGGTGCAGGCGTAGCCGCTTGTAGTCTTCGACCTCTGCCGAAGCGGCCCGGGCCACGTCCATCAGGGGTACCGAGGCGCTCCATTGCCGGGCCGGCCCGCTCCCAGCGAGTATCAGCAGCGATTCGGCGTTGCGTCGCATGCGGGTGGCCAGGTGGTCGAGACGGAACAGCTCCTCGAGCGACGTCGGGTCGGCCTCTTTGAGCTCGATCTCGGTGATGTACTCCAGTTGCCTGGTGACAAGGTTCTGGTTGCGCCGGCCCAGGTTTACAAAGGCGTCAGACAGGTTGCGCCGGAGGGCAGCCTGGCCCGCGGCCAGGTCGACCGCTGTCTTGTTGAGCGCTTCGAGGGCGGTGGCCACGCCAGCCACCTCTTCTATGTTGCCCACTCTGACCCTTGGCAGCTCCGGTAGCTCGCCGCCGGTGGCATCGGCATCAAGGATGGCCTGGACGGTGGCGGGCAAGGACACTGTGGCCAGGTGCTCGGCCTGGTTGGCCAATTCGGCCAACGGCCTGGAGACAGCCCGGCTGACGCGAATAACCAAGAGCAAGCCTAGGAGCGCGCCAGCCAGCCCAAGCGTCACGAGGGCGGCTGCCTCCGTTCGGCCCTGGGCCGACTTCGTCTGTGAAAGGTTGGAAGAGATGGCCAGCCCGGCCACCCCGACAAGGATGGCCAAGGGCACGGCGAACGCCGCAAGTAATTTGGATTTGATCTGGCGGAACACGGTTGCCTTTCTTGTGGCTCGGCTTGGTAGTTGCTATTCGCTTATCGAGAGGTTTCGGGACCTAGATGAGCTGAACTTAGGTCGGGAGGTAAGAGCCCTTTCGAATTCTCTGTGTCTAGCGCCCAGTCTTTGCTCAGTTTGAGCCCGAAACGCCCAGAAGTACGGGCTTGCGCAGGCGCGCCTGGGGGATCGTCGTCGCGCCGCCAATCTCGTGCGGAAGGGCTATGGCCCACCCGAGCACATCGGTGTTTTCAGTCAGGTAGATCACTTGACCGCCTCGATCGGCAAAGGCGGTGATAAACGCGGCCGCGCCTTGTAGATCAAAACCGTCGAAGGCGTCGTCGGCAAAAACGGCTTCGTCATTGGCGAAGTACTCGCTCCTGGCCCAAACTTCGATGGTCTCTTGCGGGTCGAGCGACGGTGGGCCGGCGGCCACCAGGGCATCAAAATCGCGGCTTTCTTGCTCGAGGTTCTCGAAGGCGGACTTTTCGCTGTTTTCGGCCTGTACCTCGGTCGCCTGCGCGGTGGACACGGCCGCAGCCAGCTGGTCGCGGTAATTGGTCACCAGTCCGGGCAACGGCAGCCCCGGCCCCCAATTGGGGGCCGCGGAGCTGATCAGCGCCATCCCGGAACGAAGGGCGCCATGAGCGGCCTCCAGCGCCTCCAGCGCATCGCGGCTGCCGGCCCGAGCGGCCCGAGAAATCTCGTCGGCCTGCTGCACCGAATCGTGTTTTTCCTTTTCGGCGGCGGCGAGCGCCGCTTGCAAGTTCATGGCCTGCTGGAGGACGGCTTCGGGAACCCCTCGGCTATCACGGGAGTTGCGCGCCTGTTCGAGTGAAGTGCTGGCGCTGTGGCGCTGCCCCAGGATCCTGTCCAACTCGGACAAGGTGGCGGCTAAAGCGCGGGCCGATTCGGCATCGGCTCGGACAGCCGCTTCGTAGGCCTCCTCCGCCGAGGAGAGACGAGTGGCCAGGTCATCGAAACGAACCAGGTCCTCGGACGCCAGCGTGGCATCATGGGCGGCACTCCGGGCCAATTCCGCTGCGCTCCTGCGAACCTGCTCGGTCTCGGCCACCTGCGCCCGCTTCTGGTCGACGGCCGCCGCATGCTGTTCTTGTGCTCTCGTTGTGGCGCGCTGCAGCTCGTGCTCGACGTCGGCCGCGCTGATGATCCTGCCGCTCCCGGTCGAAAAGGCGGCCGATATGGCCGCCGCCCGCGCCGGCTTCGTTGGCTGCCACCACCGCTATTGCGGGGTGCAGGCCCTGAGCCAGGATGGTCCCGTCTACATCGCGAAGTTCGTTAAAGCGCACCTGATGTACTCCGTCTACTGGGATTGGGGTAATTGAGATTTGGGTTACTGGGATTGGGTTGGTGGGATCTGGTTCGTTGGGTATCGGTTTTGCCAATCAACTCGAGCGGTGCCAGTTCGCGGGCCCCCGGTGGAGGCTCGGTCGGTCGTCGAGGCTTTTTATCTCGTGCTTGTAGTCGGCTCGGAAGAAGACGAACTTGAGCGCGGGCAACCCCATCGGGCAGCTAGATAGCCCTGTAGCCTCGGAGCGGCATCGATGTCGTCAATGTAGGGCGCAGAGGCCCATTTCTAGTGGAGCCAACGGGGCCAAGGTAAGCTTCCGCCGAACCGGCACTGAGCGAGCTTGTGCCAGCACTAAAGGAGTTATATGGCACCCCAGGAACCGCCGACCCGGCCGGAGCTGACCGTCGTCACGGGGATCCAGGAGACGGGGGCGGACAGGGGCGGGCGGCGTCAAGACGAAGGGCCCGAGCGGCTGCCGGACGGCGTGGTGGTGCTGCTTTCGGGGCCCAACCTGAGCCTGCTCGGCCAGCGCCAGCCCGAGGTGTACGGGCGTGACACGCTGGCTGACCACGTTGCCAGGGCGACGATGGTGGCGGGCGAGAACGGCCTGGCCCTCGAGCACCTGCAATCGGACTACGAGGGGGCGCTGGTAGAGGCGGTGCACGAAGCGCGCGGCCGCGCCGCTGCCATAGTCATCAACCCGGGCGCTCTCAGTCATTACTCGTGGGCTCTCCATGACGCGCTGGCCGCGTTCGACGGGCCCGTTATCGAGTTACACCTCAGCAACCCGAGGCGTCGCGAGGCCTGGCGTCACGTCTCTGTGATCGGCCCGGTCGCCACCGGGGTTATCGCCGGGTTCGGTGGTGACGGGTACCGCCTGGCCATAGAGGCGGTTGCCGCCATGCTGCGCTCAGGCCGCTCCACTCGATAGGCCCAGACTCGATAGGCCCCAGGCTCTTAGACCTAGCGTGCTCGAAGCCTCAGGCATTCCTGACTCTAAAAAGGGCTTCGAGCGCGCCAGTAGCCTCTCGGCTGTCCATAACGTCTACTTGAGCGAAAGCGTATGGCCTTTGTTACAGCAACCTGGCGTGCCCCAATTGGTCATTCGAGCGGACCGTGGAGGCTGTAGCGACTGATGCTTCGACTGCGGTGGCGTGTATGAGCTCTCGGCCCCTCGGCTTCGGCCTGGTCGGTTGTGGCGTGATCGCGGGCACGTACGCGGCGGCCCTGAACGGCCTTCCCGGTGGGCGCCTGGCGGCCATTACTGACGTAGACACCGAAAGGGCGGCCAAATTTGCCGCTGACCATGGCACCACCGACGCCGGCAGCGTCGAGAGACTGCTCAGCCGGCCCGATGTCGACGTCGTTTGTGTGTGCGTACCAAGCGGGCAACACGCAGAGGTGGGCCTGGCCGCAGCCAGGTCGGGCCGCCACGTGGTGGTGGAAAAGCCCATCGACATCACGCTCGAGGCAGCCCAGAGCCTGATGGACGGTGCCCGGTCCGCAGGGGTGAGCCTCACGGTCATCTCCCAACAGCGGTACAACCCGGGCGTGAAAAGGGCCAAAACCCTCATCGACCAGGGGCGGTTGGGGCGCCTCGTCGAGGTCTCCGCCAGTGTGGCCTGGTACAGGAGCCAGGAGTACTACGACAGCGCGGGCTGGCGGGGCACATGGGCCATGGACGGGGGCGGAGCCTTCATGAACCAGAGCGTCCATTACGCCGACCTGGTCTGCTGGCTGTGCGGCCAACCACAGGTGCTCTCGGCCGCGTGCGGAGCGGTCGCCCATGACATCGAGGTCGAAGACGTAGCTCTGGCGTTGTTCCGGTTCGGCAGTGGCGGCCTCGGTGTGCTGGAGGCAACTACGTGCGCTTACCCCGGTTACACGTGCACGTTGCGCATAAGCGGCACGAGGGGGACAGTAGTGCTCGAGGACGGGGCCATCGTGTCGGCTGAGTTTCAGGGCGAAGACAGCGGCACGGTATCGGGTGACGTCGGCGGGTTGAAGATGCCCGACGGGCACCGGGCACAGCTAGCCGACGTCATCAGCGCCATCTCTTCCGGTCGCCCTCCTTCTGTCACGGGGGAAGACGGCTTCCGGGCGCTCAAGTTCGTGCTCGACGTCTACGGCGCCGCCGGATGGGGGCTCGTGGGCAGCGACGAAGAGGGCTGACGAACGACCGTCCACAAGAGCCCGGTCGAAGACGCTGACCGCGGACGGTCGCCCCGATGCTACCCGTGCAGAGGCGTGAGGCCCGGTCGGAGGCGCCGGAGGTGCCGTCTTTCGGTGCAGTAATCGGCTCTCGGCGTGATTTTTGCCGGATCCAGGCAAAAAATACGCCGAGACTGGCTTTCTACACCGAAAGGGCCAGAAATCGCCGCGCAAACCGGCCGTCGAAAACACCGCTCCCTGAGAACCGCTGTCAAAAAAAGACCCCTGTCTAAAAAACCCCTGTCTAAAAAACCACTGTCTAAAAAACCACTGTCTAAAAAACCACTGTCTAAAAAACCACTGTCTTGTGGCCGTAAACAAGCACGCGGTCGGACAGGTGAAGGCGGACGGCTCGGGCCAGTACGACGGTTTCGAGGTCCCGGCCGGTGCGAGCGAGGTCGGCCAAGCCGTCCCGGTGTGATACGCGCGCCGTGTCCTGTTCGATTATGGGACCCTCGTCCAATTCGGCCGTCGCATAGTGGGCCGTGGCGCCGATCAATTTTACGCCCCGAGCGTAAGCCTGGTGGTAGGGCCGGCCGCCAGAGAACGCGGGCAGGAACGAGTGATGGATATTGATCACGCGGAACCGGTAAGCGTCGATGACCTCCGGTGAGAGGATCTGCATGTAGCGAGCCAAAATTACGACCTCCACGTCGGCGGCGCCCAGTACTTCCAGCAGGTCGGACTCTTGAGCGGGGCGCGTCTGGTCGCTCACCGGCAGGTGGTAGTAGGGGAGGCCGAAATGGTTCACGAGCTCAGCGTGATCTGGGTGGTTCGAGACGACCAGGACGGGCCTCCCCGGTAACTCGTGCGCGTGCCAGCGGCCGAGCAGGTCGACCAGGCAGTGGGGCTGCCGGGAGACCAGCACGGCCACCCGGCGCTCATCGTCCGAATGACGCACGCTCCATCGCATATTGAGCGGTTGCGCCAGCTGTGAGAGAGCTGGGGCCAGTTCCTCTCGGGATATCTGGAAATTGTCGAGACGGAACTCGACTCGCTGAAAGAACATCCCCTCTTCTTCGTCGTTGTGCTGGTCGGCCTGGGTGACATCTCCGCCGTTGCTGTAAATGAAATTGGCGACGGCGGCAACGAGCCCGGGCCTGTCGGGCGCAGACAGGAGCAGCCGTGCCGTCGGCCCCGGCTTGGTTTGGGCGGGCGTGCTGGTCTGGTTCATATGGGCACCAGCGTGCCACGATGACTGACATGAGTGCTCGGGGGCATGACCTGGCGCGAGCGGAACCGGTCAAAATGGATCTGGCCAGAATGGATCTGGCCAGAATGGATCTGGCCAGAATGGATCTGGCCAGAATGGATCTGGCCAGAATGGATCTGGTCGGCCGCGTCGACCGGCTGCGGGCGCAACTGGACGGGGCGGCCTGTGACGCACTGCTCGTTTCCAACCTTTCCAACCTCCGCTACCTCACCGGTTTCAGCGGTTCGGCTGGCCTGCTGATGGTGCGCGAGGACGAGGCCGTGCTGGTTACAGACGGGCGGTACAAGACGCAGGTACAGCGGGAACTGGAGGCATCGGGGGCTGATGCTCGGGCCGTGGCTCTCCGGGCCGACGAGCAACCCGGGCTACTGGGCCAGCTGGTGAAGGGTGTGGCCAGGTTGGGCCTGGAAGCAGAGGACGTTAGCTGGGCCAAGCAACGGAGGTGGGCGGAGACCTGGGCGGCAGGTACCGAACTGGTGGCCACGAGCGGCCTCGTGGAGCGGTTGAGGGAGCGGAAGGACGAAGGGGAAATAGCCCGTATCGCAGCCGCGGCTGCCATCGCTGATCAAGCGCTGGCCAACGTGCAGGCCTTGTTGGCCGAGTACCCGACGGAGGCCGAGATGGCCATCGCCCTCGACGCCGAGATGCGCCGGCTCGGTGCCGACGAGCCCGCCTTCGAGACCATCGTTGCCGCGGGGCCAAACGGCGCCGAACCACATCACCGCCCAACAAGGCGCCGGGTTGGCCGCCGGGAGATGGTGACAATCGATTTCGGCGCCCGCCTGGAGGGGTACTGCTCCGATATGACCAGGACGCTCCTGGTCGGCCCAGGCCAGGTGGCACAGGAGCTGCACCGCGTCTTTGCGGTCGTCCTGACCAGCCAGGATGCCGGGCTGTCGGCCGTGAGAGACGGGGTCAGGGCGGCCGAAGTGGACCGGGCCTGCCGGGAGGTGGTGGAAGCGGCCGGTTGGGGGGACCTGTTCTTGCACGGTACGGGGCACGGCGTCGGCCTCAACGTCCACGAGGCCCCGTCCTTGGGCATCCCGTCGCAAGATATACTCAGGTGCGGCCAGGTCGTGACAGTCGAGCCCGGGGTGTACGTCGCTGGGCTTGGTGGGGCACGGACCGAGGACACCGTCGTAGTCACCGAGGCCGGTTGCGAAATCCTAACTAAGACGCCAAGAGAGGTTTACGCCCTTTGATGGCCTTGACTTTAAGGCCTTGGGCAGGCAAGCGAGCACCGGAAAGGGGCGGCGGCGATATGGCTGCTGTGTCGACAAATGATCTTAAGAACGGGATGACCCTCAACTTGCCCGAGGGGCTCTTTTCAGTCGTAGAGTTCCAACACGTAAAGCCTGGCAAAGGCGGGGCTTTCGTGCGGACCAAGCTGAAGAACCTGCGCACTGGTGCCGTCATCGACCGTACTTACCGCGCCGACGAACGGCTGGACCAGGCGATTATCGATAAGCGGGAGATGCAGTTCCTCTATTCGGATGGTGATTCGTACGTTTTCATGGACAACACCGACTATGAGCAGATGAATTCCCCCCGCACCGCGCTGGGAGCGGCGGCGAACTTCTTGAAGGAAGGGGACTCGGCCCTTTTGCAGTTTTACGACGACGAGATAATCGGTGTCGACTTGCCGGCAGCCGTAGAGCTGACCGTAACCCAGACCGAACCAGGCGTCCAGGGTGACCGGGTGTCCGGCGCCAGGAAGCCGGCGGTCCTGGAAACGGGCATAACGGTCCAAGTGCCCCTTTTCGTCAACTCAGGTGACAGGGTCAAGGTCGACACTCGGAGCGGCGAGTACCTGACTCGCGTCGGGAGCTAAAACTGTTCGCGCTGGGAGGTCGGCGGGGAGCGCGGGAACGGGCGCTCGAACTCCTCTACGAGTCCGACCTGAAGGGCCAGCGCGTAAGCGCCGTCCTCGATGAACTGCCGGTGGCCCCTCAGCCCTATGCCACGGAACTGGCGAGGGGAGTTGAAGGCCACCAGGCCCGAATAGACGAGCTCATCTCCCGGCACGCCATCGACTGGTCGCTCGACCGGATGCCGGTGGTCGACAGAGCGGTGTTGCGCATGGCTACGTTCGAGCTCGGGTGGCGCCACGACGTGCCCACCAGCGTCGTGATCTCCGAAGCGGTCGAGCTGGCCAAGGAGTACTCGACCGAAGAGTCCGGGGGTTTCGTCAACGGGCTGCTGGCGACAATTGCCCACGAGCTCCGACCGGACGAGGATAAGCTGGCTGCTCAACCGTAAAGCCGGTCCTGTGAGGCCGGCACGGGAGAGAGGAGAACCCTGTTGGGCCAGCGAGAGCGCGCCCTGGTCTACCCGCCCGGTGTGTGGCCATCGGGGGGAGTCTTCAGAGGTCGTGCTGCCGTGATGGACGCCGGGGATGTGCAGCGAGCTATCTGGCGGATTGCTCACGAAATTCTGGAGCACAACCGCGGCGCAGAAGACCTCGTGGTTATCGGCTTGCAAACTGGGGGCGTCTGGCTCGCCTCGGCGTTGGCCGGGGTGGTGACCTCCGTAGCCGGGAAGGAAGTGCCGGTGGGCGCCCTGGATGTTGCTTACTACCGGGACGACATCGGCCTGCGGCCTGTGCTACCAGTCGCGGCCACGGAGATCCCGGTCCCGCTGGACGGAGCGGTGGTGGTGCTGTGTGACGATGTGCTGTTCACCGGCCGCACTGTCCGGGCGGCGCTGAACGCGCTGTGTGACCTCGGCCGGCCGGCGGCCGTGCAGCTGGCGGTGATGGTGGACCGCGGTCATAGAGAATTCCCCATCCGTCCCGACTACGTCGGGAAAAACCTCCCCACCCGTCGGCTGGAGATGGTCGACGTCAGCCCCGAGGGGGTCATGTTGGGAGAGATTGTCGATGGGCCCCGGAGTAAAGGGAGCCAGGCCAAGTGACAGGTCAAGCGGTGACAGGCCAACCGGTGGCAGGTCAACCGGTGGCAGGTCAACCGGTGGCAGGCCAACCGGTGGCAGGCCAACCGGTGGCAGGCCAACCGGTGATCGACCTTTCAGAGACGGGTGAGGCGAACGGGCTGGCGGCCGGCCGTCACCTGCTGAGCGTGGCCGACTTGGGGGTCGACGGCATCGACGAGGTCATGCGGCTAGCGGACACTTTTGTCGAGGTGGGCCACCGGTCCATCCCCAAGGTGCCCGCGTTGCGGGGCAAGACCGTAGTGTCGACGTTTTTCGAGGACTCGACGCGTACGCGGCTGTCCTTTGAGACCGCCGCCAAGCGGCTTTCGGCAGACGTGATGACCTTCACCGGTTCTTCCAGCTCTCTCAACAAGGGTGAGTCCCTGCGCGACACCGTGCTCACGATCGAGGCCATGGGCGCCGACTGTTTCGTCGTCCGACATGCCTGTGCCGGGGTGCCGGCTCAGGTGGCGAGCTGGTTGGCGGAGGCGGGGAGCGCGTCCGTCGTCAACGCCGGAGACGGGGCGCACGAGCATCCCACCCAGGCCCTCCTCGACTGCTTCACGATCAGCCGGGAGCGAGAGCGGCGCTTCGGTCATCGTCCCCGGCGGCCGCGGGTGCTCTCGGGGTTGCACGTGGCCATCGTGGGCGATGTCCGCCACAGCCGCGTGGCCCGCTCGGACGTGCTCGCCTTCTCGGCTCTGGGCGCGAGCGTGACCCTGTGCGCGCCACCGACCCTGCTGCCGCCGTCGCTGGCCGGATGGCCGGTCGAGGTGGGCCAAGACATCGACACGGTGGTGGCCAAGGCCGACATCGTCTACCTCCTCCGGCTTCAAAACGAGCGGATGACCGAACAGTTCCTGCCTACGCTGCGTGAGTACACGGCAACCTACGGGCTGACGGCCGAGCGCGCCCGGCTCCTCAGCCCGTCCGCTCTCGTCATGCACCCGGGACCCATGCGTCGCGGCATCGAAATCGCGGCCGAAGTAGCCGACAGCCCGGTTTCGGTCATCACGGCGCAGGTGGCTAGCGGAGTGGCCGTAAGAATGGCCGTCCTGTACCTGCTTCTTGGCTCGGGGGCCCGATTGGCGCGTGAACGCCAGGTCATGTTGCGGGGCGGGACCGTCGTGGACTCGATGGGTAGCCGCCGGGCCGATGTCCTGGTGAGGGGCGAGGTGGTGGCCGACGTAAGCCAGGACCTCGGATCACCACCGGCCGGTGCCGTCGTGCTGGACGCCGGTGGGTGCGTGGTGGCCCCAGGGCTGGTCGACCTTCACGCTCATCTTCGCGAACCAGGGGCCGAGGAATCCGAGACGGTCGAGACCGGGTCCCGGGCCGCCGCCCTTGGCGGCTACACCGCCATCATCGCCATGCCGAACACGGAGCCGGCGGCGGACTCGGCTGCGGTTGTACGCCACGTCCTGGACCTGGCCAAGGGGGCCTGCTGCGACGTCTATCCAGCGGGGACGGTGACGCTGGGCCGGCAGGGCAAAGTGTTATCGCCCATGGCTGAAATAGCTGCGCTAGGCGTGCGAATTTTCACTGACGACGGTGCCGGCGTTGAAAGTGCCGCCCTCATGAGGCGGGCTTTGGAGTACGCCTCCGGCCTCGGCGTGGTCGTCGCCGACCATTGCGAGGAAGCGTCTTTAGTAGGAAATGGATGTATGAACGAGGGTGACATGTCCAGCCGCCTCGGCCTCCCCGGCCGCCCCGCCGTGGCCGAAGAGGTAATGGTAGAGCGCGACCTGGCGCTGGCCCGACGTACGGGTGCCCGTCTCCACCTGCTGCACCTGTCCTGCGCCGAGTCCGTATCCGCCGTCCGGCTGGCCAAGGCGGCCGGCGTAGCCGTTACGGCCGAGGTGACCCCGCATCACCTCGTCCTGACCGAGGACGCCGTGGCCGGCTACGACACAATGGCGAAGGTCAACCCGCCCTTGCGCACATTGGCCGACGTGAAGGCGCTCCGCGGCGGCACGACCGACGGGACGCTCGACGCCATCGCTACCGATCACGCCCCTCATCCGCCAGAGGCCAAGCAGGTGGCCTTCTGCGAGGCCGCGCCCGGCCTGGTCGGGCTCGAGACGGCTCTGGCCCTGGTCATCGGGGAGGTCGGTCTCCCCATCGAACGGGCGCTGGCCATGATGTCCTGGCAGCCTGCTGTCATAGCAGGGCTATCGAGCACGCACGGCGGTCCTGTAACTCCGGGCTCGCCGGCCAACCTCTGCGTGATCGACCCCGAGCGGCGCTGGGTGGTCGAGCCGACGACGTTGGCGAGCCGCAGCCGGAACACGCCATTTGGGGGCCGGGAGCTGACGGGCAAAGTGCGCCACACGGTCCTGGCGGGCGAGCCGGTAGTTATCGGTGAGGAGGCTCAGCGATGACCGCCGCTGACACTTCCAAGGAAAGTGGGTGGCGAGACGGTCTGCTGGTGCTGGCTGATGGTTCGGTGTTCGAGGGCGAGGTCCTCGGCTTCGATAGCGAGGTAGACGAAGCGGGACAGGCCGAGGTGGCCTCAGCTGCTCTGCCGGCGGCTGGAGAGGTGGTCTTCAATACCGTCATGACCGGGTACCAGGAGGTACTGACGGACCCGTCGTACGCCGGCCAGATAATTGCGTTCACCTACCCTCATATCGGCAATTACGGCGTAGCTCCCGACGACAACGAAAGCCGCCGGCCGTTCTGCCGTGGGCTCATAGTGCGCGAGCTGACCGAACGGCCCAGCAACTGGCGAGCGGTCGAAACCCTGTCCGACTTCCTCCGCCGGCATGGGCTCAAAGCCATCGCGGGAGTGGACACCCGGCGGCTGACGCGACAGATTCCGCGACGCCGGCGCCGTCCCCGGCGCCTTCGGGCCCGTCGATGGTCAGCTGGGCTCGTTCGACGAGGCGGCCCTGGTTGCGGCCGCTCAGGTCGAACCACCGACGGACGGACGCGACCTGGTGGCCGAGGTGACTTGCTCGAGCCCTTACCGGTACGGCGAGGGACCATTCGACGTGGTGGCGTACGACTTCGGGATCAAGAGCAATATCTTGCGCAACCTGGCCGAGGTGGCGAGCGTGACGGTGGTGCCGGCCAGCACTACCGCGGCCGAAGTGCTCAGTCTGCGTCCTGACGGGGTGTTCCTCTCCAATGGCCCGGGTGACCCCGCCGCCGTCGCCGGCGCCACCGAATCGGTGCGCGGGCTACTAGGGGCAGTACCTGTTTTTGGTATCTGCCTGGGCCACCAGAATCCTGGCTCAGGCCCTCGGGGCCTCGACTTACAAGCTGCCGTTCGGGCATCACGGAGGCAACCATCCGGTGCGCCGGCTGGCCACGGGCACGGTGGAAATAACGAGCCAGAACCACAATTACGCCGTCCTCCCCGATACCTTCGAGGCGGCGGTGGAGACCACGCACATCAACTTGAACGACGGCGTCTTAGAAGGTTTCGTGTGCCTGGACGTGCCGGCGTTTTCGGTCCAGTACCATCCCGAGGCCGGTCCGGGCCCCCACGATGCCCGTTACCTGTTCGGGGAGTTCGCCGACCTGATGCGCCGGTGCGCGGCAGGGGCGGCCGCCAGTGCTAGCGGTGCTCCTGGACGAGCGCCTGGGACTGTTTCTGACGGAAAATGAACATAAATAGTCCCAAGCGCGATCGGCGCAAAGCAGCAGCGCGACATGGGCGCGAGAGGTGGGCCTAGTTGCCTAGGCGCGAGGACATCCACGCGGTCCTGGTGATCGGGTCAGGGCCGATTGTGATCGGGCAAGCGTGCGAGTTCGACTATTCAGGGACCCAGGCCTGCCGGGCGTTGTCGGCCGAGGGTTACCGGGTGGTGTTGGTGAACTCCAACCCGGCCACGATCATGACCGACCCGGAAATTGCCCATCGCACGTACATCGAGCCGCTGGTGCCCGAAATCCTGGAGGCGGTCATAGCCCGGGAGCGCCCCGACGCGCTGTTGCCGACCCTGGGAGGCCAGACCGGGCTCAACCTGGCCATGAAGCTCCACGAGACCGGAGTTTTGCGGCGCTACGGCGTGGAAATGATCGGGGCCAACGCCACCGCCATAGCCACGGCGGAGGACAGGGGCCTGTTCAGAGCGGCCATGACCGAGATCGGCCTGGCTGTGCCCGACTCCGGTTTCGCCTACGGGCTGGAAGAGGCGCTCGAGATCGGGGAGAGGGTGGGTTTCCCCGTCATCGTCCGGCCGTCATACATATTGGGCGGTGGCGGCACCGGTATCGCCACTGATCACGACAGTTTGGCCCGGGCGGCCGAGAACGGGCTGGGGGCCAGTCCCATAAACGAGATCCTGATCGAGCGCTCGATAGCCGGTTGGAAAGAATACGAACTCGAGGTCATGCGGGACCGGGCGGACAATTGCGTGATCGTCTGCTCCATCGAGAACTTCGACCCCATGGGTGTCCATACGGGGGACTCGGTCACGGTCGCTCCGGCCCAGACATTGTCGGACGTCGAGTACCAAAAGATGCGGGACGCCGCGTTTGCCTGCATCCGGCGCATCGGCGTGGAAACTGGGGGCTCGAACATCCAGTTCGCCATCAACCCCTTGAACGGCGAGATGGTTGTTATCGAAATGAACCCCAGGGTTTCCCGCTCGAGCGCCTTGGCGTCGAAGGCTACCGGGTTCCCGATCGCCAAGATCGCCGCCCGCCTGGCCGTCGGGTACACCCTGGACGAGATCCGCAACGACATCACGGGCGTCACGCCCGCCAGTTTCGAACCGACCATCGATTACGTGGTCACCAAGGTGCCCCGGTGGGCGTTCGAGAAGTTCCCGGGGACGCCGGAAATCCTGGGCACCCGTATGCAATCCGTGGGCGAGGCCATGGCCATCGGCCGCAATTTCCCCGAGTCGTTGCAAAAGGCGTTGCGTTCGCTCGAAACTGGTCGGGCCGGCCTGAATTGCGACCCGGCCGAAGTGCTATATGCGGCCATGACCGACGAGGAGCTCATAACCAGAGCGTCGGTGGCCACGCCGGACAGGCCATTCCATCTGGAGGCAGCACTGCGCCGGGGGGTGTCAGCGGAACGGCTCCACGACGAAAGCGGCGTAAATCCCTGGTTCCTGGACCAGATAAACCGTATCTGCCGGGAGAGGGCGCGCCTCGAGTCGGTGGGTTCGGCGGCGGCCATGCACCGACGGGACTGGCGCCGAGCCAAGCGGCTCGGTTTCTCCGACGCGCAGCTGGCCCACCTGTGGGGGGACAGCGAGGCCGCCGTCCGGGCCGCCCGGACCGGTTGCGACGTCAGGGCCACCTTCAAAACGGTGGACACCTGTGCCGCCGAATTTGCCGCCCGGACGCCGTACCACTATTCGACCTACGAGGACACAGATGAAGTGGCGGCGTCGCAGAAGCCAAAGGTGGTGATCCTGGGGTCGGGTCCCAACCGCATCGGCCAAGGGGTTGAGTTCGACTATTGCTGCGTGCAGGCCAGTTTTGCCCTCCATGACGCCGGCTTCGAAACGGTAATGGTCAACTGCAACCCCGAGACGGTCTCGACGGATTACGACACGAGCGACCGCCTGTATTTCGAGCCCGTCACCGTGGAAGACGTCTGGAACATCCTGGACGTCGAGTCGGCCGACGGCCACCTGGCCGGGGTAATGGTGGCACTGGGCGGGCAGACACCGCTCAAACTTTCCCACGCCATCCCACCCGAACTGGTGCTCGGCACCTCCCCGGCGTCCATCGACCTGGCCGAGGATAGAGAGCAGTGGAACGCCCTGTGCGAGCGGCTCGGTATCCCGCAGGCCGCCGGTGGCACGGCTACGAGCCTGGAAGAAGCGCTCGGCATTGCAGCCAAGGTCGGGTACCCGGTCCTGGTCCGGCCCAGCTATGTCCTCGGGGGCCGGGCCATGGAGATTGCCTATGCGGACGAGGACGTCTCGCGGGCGATGAGCGCCATGACGACTTCAGGGTCGCTCGGCCGCGAGGGAGGCCTATCGGCGCAAAGGCCGGTGCTGGTGGACAGGTTCCTGGAGGACGCCATCGAGGTGGACGTCGACGCAGTGCGCGACGCCACCGGCGAGACGCTGGTCGGCGCGGTCATGGAGCACGTCGAGGAGGCCGGCGTCCATTCTGGCGACAGCGCCTGCGTCGTTCCCCCTCCAACCCTCAGCGTCGAGGCCGTCGGGACAATCGAGCGCTATACCCGGGCCATAGCCGATGCCCTGGAGGTGAAGGGCCCGCTCAATGTCCAGTTCGCCGTCCAGCGGGGGGCCAACGGTTCGTCCCAGGTGTTCGTGATCGAAGCCAACCCCCGGGCCAGCCGCACGGTGCCGTTTGTCTCGAAGGCCACCGGGGTGCCGCTGGCCAAGGTGGCGGCCCGGGTAATGGCCGGTGCCGCCCTGGCCCAGCTTCGTTCTGAAGGCCTGCTCCGCCCGCCAATCAAGGGCTATGTGAGCGTGAAGGAGGCGGTTCTCCCGTTCGACCGTTTCCCTGAAGCCGACAGCCTGCTCGGGCCGGAGATGCGCTCGACGGGAGAAGTAATGGGCATCGACAGCAGCTTCGGCCTCGCCTTCTCTAAGAGCCAACTGGCGGCGGGCGACAACCTGGCCGATGGGGGCACTGTTTTCTTTTCGGTGGCCGACCGCGACAAGCCGGCCGGCTTGGAAGCGGCGGCCCGGTTCGTCGCCGCCGGTTTCACCATCGCCGCCACCGCCGGCACGGCCCAGTACCTGGAGCATGCCGGCGTACCGGTGGGGACGTTGGTGGCCAAAGTGTTGACGCCAGAGAACGCCGCCGCGGACGCCGGCGAGCGAGACCTCGCCGATGCCGTGGACGCCGTGGAACTGATCCGCTCAGGCAAAGTGCACCTCGTAGTGAACACGCCCCGCGGCCCTGGGTCCCGGGCCGACGGTGCCTACATCAGACGGGCGGCCCGCCAGTACAAGGTCCCGCTGGTGACGACGGTGGCGGCGGCCCGGGCGGCCGCAGCCGGCGTGCTGGAACGGGGCGGAAAGCCCTTTACCGTAAGGTCGCTCCAGGAACACCACGAGGACCACTGAAGTGGCCGGCCGACCGGGGCGACGGGGGAAAGGTGCCCGAGCCCATGGCCGGGCCGCAGTTATGCCGGTCGACATGGCGGTAGATATGACGGCCCACGTCGGGCCGGTGGCCCTGCCCAACCCGGTGATGACGGCGTCGGGGACGGCTGGCCACGGTGCTGAGCTGGGGGCGTACTTCGACCTTTCACTGCTCGGGGCTGTCGTGGTGAAGTCCCTGTCCGTGGCGCCTTGGGCCGGCAACCCGGCCCCCAGGCTGCTACCCGCTGGTGGGGGCATGCTCAACAGCGTCGGGCTGCAAAACCCCGGGGTCGAGGAGTGGATGGCGACCGACCTGCCGGCTCTGGCTGCGACTGGTGCCAGGGTGGTGGTGAGCGTGTGGGGTCGCAGCGTGGCCGACTACGCGGAGGTGGGAGAACGCCTGGCGGCCGCCTTGGTGCATCGACGGCACCCGGTCGTGGCTGTAGAGGCCAACATCAGCTGCCCCAACGTGGAGGACCGGGACCGGATGTTCGCTCACTCGGCGGAGGCGGCCAGCGAGGCCGTTAGAGCACTGTTCTGCGCGGTCGCCCCGGCCGAACTGCCCGTATGGGCCAAACTCAGCCCCAACGTCACGGACCTGATTGCCATCGCCGGCGCCGCGTTGGGGGCGGGTGCCGGCGGTCTGACCCTGGTCAACACCTTGATGGGGCTGGCCCTGGACCCGGCGTCCGGGCTACCGATGCTCGGCGGAGGCGGGGGAGGGCTGTCGGGGCCGGCCCTCCACCCGGTGGCGGTCAGGGCCGTGTTCGAGTGCCGGCGGGCGTTCCCGGCCGCAGCCATCGTCGGCGTAGGCGGCGTGAGCTGCGGCTATGACGCGGCTGAGCTCTTGAGCGCCGGCGCCGACGCGGTCCAGGTGGGGACGGCCTCCTTTGTCGACCCCAGGGCTCCGGTGCGGGTGCTGCGCGAGCTGACGGATTGGTGCGCATCGCAGGGCTTTGGGAGCGTCGTCGCAGCTGGTGGGGAGCGCCCACCGGGGGCCGGGGGCCAAGAGGGCGCGGGGAGGGCCTGACGGGGCCGGAAGCCGCGGTACTGGCCCTGCGGGACGGGCACGGGGGCTCGGGATAGCCGGCGAAGCCGAGCGTGCCAGCTGGCCGTGAAAAGGAGGGCGTTGTGTTCGATGTGCGAACGGGCCGGTCGCAGGCTACTTCGGGAGACGGTCGGTGGGCCAGAGTAAGCTCGGCCGCACTTAGGACTTGTTAGGAGCCTTATGGCCAATGACGGAGCGGTTGCGCGGCAAGCCGAGTCGATTTCATTCCCCGGGACGGGCATTGGCGCGCTGGACGAAGTCGAGCTACTTCGCCAACGGTTGGCTCTAGCGCTCGACTTCGACGACACGGTCATAGCCTCTCGCTGGGCGGCGCGGATGCGACCGTGGTTCGGGGTAGCCAAGGTGGGCCTGGAGCTTTTCAGTGCGGCCGGCCCGCCGGTAGTGGCGGAGCTAATGGAGGCCGGCTTCAGCGTTTTTGTCGACATGAAACTGGCCGACATCCCCACGACCACCCGCCGGGCGGCCCGGGTGCTGGGTGCACTGGGTGCCTCCTATCTCACGATCCACACCTTTGCCGGACCCAGCACTTTGATGGCGGGGGTGGAGGGGCTGGCCGAGGGAGCGGACAAGGCCGGGTTACCCGCGCCGGTGGCCCTGGGGATCACCATCCTGACCAGCGACGCAGATGCACCGCCCGCACTGGTCAGAGCTCGGGTGGCGGCCGCCCGTGACGCCGGCTGTGGAGGCGTCGTGTCGGCCGCCTCCGACCTCGGCGTGGCCAAGGAGGTTGCCCCCGGTCTGCTGTGCGTCGTACCGGGCATCAGGCTGGCCGGGACAGCCAGCGATGACCAGAGCCGTTCGGCCACGCCGGCGGCGGCGATGAGAGCGGGCGCAGACATGTTGGTCATAGGGAGGGCGGTGACGGCGGCCGCCGTCCCAGAAGCGGCGGCCGCAGCAATCGTGGAGGAACTGTCGACCGCTCTGGCCAGCTGACCGGCAGATTTTTAACACCCGGATCTCGCAACGCCGCTTAGCAACGCGCTAGGGTGCGCTGCATGCCATTGCCGCCCACTCTTTCTGCAGATCAACGACAGGCCGCCCTCGAGAAGGCAGCTGCTGCTCGCCGGCAACGAGCTGAGCTCAAGGACCGCCTGAAGATGGGCTCTGTCTCGCTGAAGGACCTTCTTGACCAGGGACAGAGCGATGAAGTAGTTGGCAAGATGAAGGTGCTTGCCGTCCTCGAGAGCCTTCCCGGCCTGGGGAAGGTCAAGGCCCGGCGGGTCATGGACGAAGTCGGTATCAGCGACACCAGACGGGTCCAGGGCCTGGGCGACCAACAGCGGCGCAAACTGCTAGAGAAGCTGGGCTGACTTCGGCCTGCTGCTTGAAGCGCACGTTGGTCGGGTCGCGGTCTCCGTAGCAGGAGCCGAATGGGCAGCCCCGGTACCGACGGCTGGGCCAACCTTGGCGAGGGGACGACTACGCCGGGTCGTAGGGCGCGCCCGGCCCCTCTGATCTTTGTAATTTTTGGCGCCGGCGGGGTGGGCAAGGGAACAGTCGTTTCACGTCTTCTTCGCCTTTCTGACCGCCTTTGGTTGTCGCGCTCGTGGACAACTCGTCCGCGGCGCCCGTCAGAGGCAGAAGACGCCTACGCGTTCGTGGACCGCGACCGGTTCATGAGCCGCGTCGGTTCTGACGGCTTCGTCGAATGGACAGAGTTTGCCGGTAACGGCCATCTCTACGGCACGCCGACGATGGAGCCTCCACAAGGCGCCGACGTAGTGCTGGAGATCGACTCTCAAGGCGCTATCCAGGTCAAAGAGCGGTACCCGGATGCGGTGCTCATCTTCATCGCGGCCCCGTCTCGGGAGGCGCAAGAGCGCCGGCTGCGCCTGCGGGGCGACGACGAGGCCAGCATCTCCAAACGCCTGGCCATCGCCGCTGACGAGGAGAAGCTGGGTCGTGACATCGCCGACTTCGTCGTCGTCAACGACGACCTCGAACGGGCATCGAAGGAGCTCGCCGGTATAGTGGAGGCCTGTCGCGAGGGATTTGGCCGCCAGGGCATCGCGACGACGAGACAGGAGCATGGCTTGGATGGCTGAGCGCCGGCCGACAATGATGGACCCCCCGATCGAGAGCCTGCTCGAGCGGGTCGATTCGAAGTACACGCTGGTGAGCCTGTCGGCCAAGCGTGGCCGCGAGGTCAACTCGTATTTCAACCAGCTGGGCGACGGCCTGGGCTCGATCGTCCCCCCGCAGGTGACCTCGATATCCCGCAAGCCGCTCTCTATCGCGCTGGACGAGATCTCGGCCGGGAAGATCACGTACCACCGTGCGGTCGACCCGGACGCTGAAGAGACCCCGGAGGAAGAGGGCGCGGAGGGCTGAGCTCGCCGCGTGGGGTGAGGACCACATGAGCGACCCGTCTTCACCTGGTGAACAGACGGCTCTGGCCGGAAAGCGGGTCGTGCTGGGCGTCTGCGGCGGCATCGCCGCCTACAAGGCCGTAGAAGTGTGCCGGCGCCTTGGTGATGCTGGCGCCTCAGTCAGCCCAGTCCTGACAAAATCAGCGGCCAGGTTCGTTGGGCCCCTCACTTTCAGCGCGCTGGCGGCCGAACCGGCCCGGACCTCGCTGTTCACTTCGGCCGATGCATCGGAGCGCTCGGTCATTCCCCACGTCGAACTGGGCCGGAAGGCCGACGCGGTCGTGGTCGCGCCCGCCACCGCCCGCCTGATCGGCAGCTACGCAGCGGGGATCCCGTCGGAGCTGCTCACATCCGTCCTGCTGGCTACGCACGCTCCGGTACTGCTGTGCCCTGCGATGCACACAGAAATGTGGGAGCACCCGGCCGTGCAAGACAACCTCGGGTTGCTGCGCCGGAGGGGAGTTCACGTCCTGGAGCCGGCCGTCGGGCGCCTGGCCGGTGGCGACGTTGGCGCTGGCCGCCTGCGCGAGCCCGAGGAGATCCTGGCCGCTCTCGGCACGATCCTGGCCGGTGGCTCCCTTGGCCCCCCCGGTGAGCCCGCCGTAACATCGCTGCCTGCAATTTCGGGTACCAACCTCAGCGGGCTTACGGCCGTTGTCAGCGCCGGCGGCACCCGGGAGCCGCTTGACCCGGTCCGTTACATCGGGAACCGCAGCTCCGGCAAGCAGGGTTATGCCATTGCCGCAGAACTGCAGGCTCGAGGCGCCCGGGTTGTACTGGTCACGTCGAGCCCGTTGCCCCCGCCAGCCGGCGTCGAGGTGGTGGAAGTGGAGACGGCGGCGGAGATGGCCGAAAGCGTGCTGAGCCGGGCGGCGGATGCACACGTCGTCGTGATGGCGGCGGCCGTGGCCGACTACAAGCCATCGGCTCCGGCGGCGGAGAAACTGAAGAAGTCGGACGCCCCCCTGAGGCTCGAGCTCGTCCCGACTTTGGACATCCTGGCCACGCTGGGCGCTCGTAAACAGAAAGGCCAGGTGGTCGTGGGTTTTGCCGCCGAAACGGCGACAGGGGAAAGGCTCGTCGAGCTGGGCCGGGGCAAGCTCGCCTCGAAGAGGGCCGACCTCATTGTGGCCAACGACGTGAGCGCCGAAGGGGCCGGTTTCGGCAGTGACCGCAGCCTGGCGGTTATCGTGGCAGACGGGTCGCGCACGGATCTCGGCGTATCAGACAAGCGTGCTGTCGCCTCGAAGCTGGTGGACGCCATCACTGACCTCTTGGGCGCCAAGGGCGTGCTCGCGCCAAGCAAAGGAGCCAATGCATGAGACGCTGGGACTTTACGTCGGAATCGGTAACCGAAGGCCACCCGGACAAAATGGCCGACCAAATATCCGACGCGATCCTGGACGCCATTTTGGAACAGGACCCCACGGCCCGCGTTGCCTGCGAGGCTCTTCTCACCACGGGACTAGTCATGGTGGCGGGGGAGATAACGACGGGCGCGTACGTTGAGATACCTGAGATCGTGCGCGACGTGGTCTCTTCGATCGGGTACACCAGCTCCGAGACCGGTTTCGACGGTCTGACCTGCGGGGTTAGCGTCTCTATCGGCCAGCAATCGCCTGACATTGCCATGGGTGTCAACAACGCCTATGAGGTGCGGCAAGGTACGAGCGGTGAAGACTCACTGTTCAGCCAGGGCGCTGGCGACCAAGGGATGATGTTCGGTTACGCCTGCGACGAGACCGAAGACCTCATGCCCGTCCCTATCTGGCTGGCTCACCGCTTGGCCCACCGTTTGGCGCAGGTGAGAAAGGTCGGCGTACTGCCATATCTTCGTCCCGACGGCAAGACGCAGGTTACCTTCGAGTACGAAGACGGCCGGCCTGTCCGGCTCAAGTCGGTGCTCATATCGACGCAGCACCGGCCCACGGTCGACCTCGAGACCCTGCTCAAGCCCGACCTGCGGGACCACGTGGTGACCCCGATCGTCCCTAACGAGTACGCGGGCGACGGCTTTGAGATCTTGACCAACCCCACCGGTCGCTTCGAGCTCGGCGGCCCCTGCGCCGATACGGGCCTAACGGGCCGAAAGATCATTGTGGACACATACGGTGGTGCGGCCCGTCACGGCGGTGGGGCGTTCTCGGGCAAGGACCCGTCGAAGGTGGACCGCTCCGGCGCATACGCCGCCCGCTGGGTGGCCAAACACGTTGTCGCTTCGGGCGCGGCCAGCCGCTGTGAGCTACAGATCGCGTACGCCATCGGGGTCGCCCGCCCGGTTTCTTTGATGGTCGAGCTCTTCGGCACCGAGAAAGTAGACCCGGACAAGGTGGTCAAGGCGATCGAGGAGATTTTCGACCTCAGGCCGGCGGCCATCATCCGGGACCTCGACCTGCGCCGGCCGATCTACCGCCAGACGGCCGCATACGGGCACTTCGGCCGCTCGGACAAGGAGCTCACCTGGGAGACGACCAGCCGCTTGGCCGAGTTCAAAGAGGCAGTGGGGCTGTAGCAGGGTTGGCCGGCGAGGCGGCCGTTGACGCCGGTGTGCCCGGCGAGGCCGCCTCGGCTGGCTGTAGCGCTGTTCCGAATAATTTGCCCGCCGGCGCGGGCAGCACGCTCGTAGCGCGCGTGTTGCCCGACGTGGCCGGGTTCGAGCGTGAGCTCGACTACGAGGTGCCTCCGGCCTTAGCCGGGGAGGTGAGAGCGGGGAGCGTCGTAAGGGTCCCGCTCCAGGGCCGGAGCGTCCGGGGGTGGGTGGTTGCCTACCCGGTGACGCCGGTCGACGGCGTCACGCTGCGGCCCCTGGCCAAGGTGACAGGCTGGGGACCAGAGCCGGACTTGATCGACCTCGCGTCCTGGGCCGCGTGGCGGTGGGCCGCCCGTCGCCGGTCGTTGCTGGTCACAGCGTCCCCGGAGGTGGCGGTCAAGGGCCTGCCGCGTCCCGAGGGACTTCGGGCGCACCCGCCAACGGGCGCCAGCCCCACCGCGAACGGCCCGACCGCCGATCGACCCTCGACTGCGGCGCGTGGCCGCGGTGCCGCCCTCGTCGACGAGTCGTGGCGCCCAGGCACGCACCTGCTCCGCCTGCCTCCTGACTACAGCGCGACGGAGGTAGTCATGGCGGCGGCCGCACATGGTCCCATCTTGGTCGTGGTGCCCACAACGGCCCGAGCCGCCGCCGGGGCCGCCGCCCTCCGGAACCGGGGCATCGGCGTGGCGCTACTGCCCGGCGACTGGGCACAGGCGCGTGCGGGTGGTCGAGTGGTGATCGGGACGCGGGCGGCAGCTTGGGCCCGTGCCCGGACATGACGGCCGTGGTCGTCCTGGACGCGCACGACGAGGGTCTTGTTCAGGAGACGGCTCCTACGTGGGACGCAGCCTCAGTGGCGGCCGAGCGAGCCCGGCGAGCAAGGGTTCCGTGCCTCTGGGTCACGTCGTGCCCGACGCTTGAACTTGTGACGGCGGCCGACGGCGTATACGTGACTGGCCCGGCCGTTGAACGCGATGGCTGGGCCGCGTTGCAGGTCATCGACCGTCGTGGCCATGACCCCCGGCAGGGCTTGTACTCCTCTGCGCTGGTGGATCTGCTCAGAAGCGAGCAGCGAGTGGTCTGCGTCCTCAACCGCAAAGGTCGCGCCTTGCTTCCGATATGCGGCGCGTGCGGCGAGCCGGCCAGTTGCGAGCAGTGCGGCTCAGGCATGGCCCTCATGGGCGACCAGCTCGTGTGCCGGCGCTGCGGCCTGGCGCGGCCCGTCGTCTGCGCCTCGTGCGGTTCGGATGTGATGCGCCAACTCCGGGTAGGGGTGGCCCGAGCGCGGGAACAACTGGAGGCTCTGTCCGGACGCCCGGTGGGGGAGGTAGTGGCGGGGACGGGAGCGTTGCCTGGTACGCCCATCATCGTGGGGACAGAGGCGGTCCTCTACCGGGATGGTGAACTGCGCCGGACCGGGCCCGTCGCCGCGGTGGCTTTTCTCGACTTCGACCAGGAGCTGTTGGCGGCCAGGTACCGAGCTGGCGAGGAGGCCCTAGCTCTGGTGGCGAGGGCGTCGAGGATCGTCGGTGGCCGCCGCCAGGGGGGGAGAGTGCTGGTGCAGACGCGGGCACCGGCCCACCCCGTCATAGCCGCGGCCTTGGTGGGCGACCCCGGTCGCCTCCTGGCCACCGAGGAGCCGGCGCGAAAGGCATTGCGGTTGCCCCCTTTCGCGGCGCTGGCGTTGATCAGCGGGCCGGGGGCGGCCGAGCTCGCCGGCGTCCTGGTGAAGCAGGCCGCCGATGAGGGCGCCGCCCGGGCGGCCCCGACTGCAACCGGAGACGAAGGACCACCGCAGAGTGAGCAGAGCTGGAGCGCTGGGCATGGCGGACGGGGCCGCTGCCTCCGGCTGGCGCTGGCAGGCGCCGGCGGCGGTATCGAGCTGAGCGAGCTGGGCCAGGAACGTTGGATGGTCCGTGCCCCCGATCCAGCTACCCTGGCGGACGCACTGGAGAGGGCGGGGCGGCCAGGGCACCGCGTCAGGGTGGAAGTGGGCTCGGTCCGCTTTTAGCCCGCCGGCAACGGGCGCGTATTGGGCTAACCCAGCTCGTTCATCGGTAGTGGTCTCAAAGCCCACAGCCCGTGCGCCGGAGGCGCAGCCGCGTGCGGCCGCCAAGGTGGTCGTCCCGTGCGCTCGGGCTATAGGTTAGGCGGGTACCGCCGCCGCTAGCAGGTGAGCCTGTCCAACGAAAGGAACCGTGTTATGCAGTACCGCCACCTCGGCCGTTCCGGCTTGCAGGTAAGTGTTTTGAGTTTTGGTTCGTGGGTGACTTTCGGAGGGCAGATCGGGACCGAGCTGGCAGTTAGCTGCCTCAGTGCCGCTCGGGAAGCGGGTGTCAATTTCTTCGATAATGCCGAGTCTTATGCGCAGGGCCAGTCGGAGCGCATTATGGGCAAAGCCTTGGCTGAGCTCGGTTGGCCGCGCCACACGTACGTCGTATCCACCAAGCTCTTCTGGGGCATTTACGACGACATCAACATGCGGAACACGACGAACCGAAAATACCTGCTGCAGGGGATAGACGGTTCGCTCGAACGCCTCGGGCTTGATTTCGTTGATATTTTGTACTGCCACCGGTCGGACCCGGGCACTCCGATCGAGGAGACCGTGTGGGCTATGAGCGACATAGTCGCACGCGGGAAGGCGCTTTATTGGGGGACCTCAGAATGGCCAGCTGACGATATCCGCGCCGCGTGGGAAATAGCCGAACGGCATCATCTACGAAAGCCGGTAGCCGAACAACCTCAGTACAACCTATTGGCCCGCCAGCGCGTGGAACGCGAGTACGCCCGGCTGTACGAAGACATCGGGTTGGGCCTGACCACCTGGAGCCCGCTGGCATCCGGGCTGCTCACCGGGAAGTACCTCGACGGTATGCCGGAGGGGAGCCGGGCCTCGCTCCCCGGCTACGAGTGGCTCCAGGCCCGGCTTACGGACGAAGGTGAAAACGCCAAGGCGCGCCAACTGAAAGTGTTGGCGGACGAACTCGGGTGTGACATGGGCCAGCTCGCACTGGCGTGGTGCGTCCGCAACCCGCACGTCTCAACCGTGATCACGGGGGCATCGACGGTTGAGCAGCTTCGTTCCAACCTGGGTGCTCTGGACATCCTGCCGCTTATCACCGACGAAGTGGCCGAACGCCTCGACGCCATCAGCCCGCCTGATTAGAGCGAGCCCAGATGAGCCAGTGCCCGATAAGCGGCCCGAAGTCGCTATTCCCTGCGTCCTGCCCGGTCTGCGAGACGGCAGGGGATATCGGCGTCCTCGTCCAGGACGTAGCTGGCACATATCCGGTGGTAGCCGTCGGCTACCACCAGCGGGGCGGCGCGTGAGGCGTCCCCCCTTATGAGCAAGACAGGGGAGAGCTGTTCGCCTTTGTTGACCTTGGCCAGGTCCTTGCTTACATGGACGTTGGTCTGCGGTAGTACCGCCAGCTGAGCAGCGCGAAGGAGGTCCTTGGCTTTGCGGTGCACCAGCGGGGCGTTCATCAGCGATTTGACCATTACTGACGCGTCCGTCTCGGGCATGACCAGGCTCAGGTAGTCGTGCGCCGCTGGGTAGTCGTGCTCGTCAGGGGTGGACTTCCAGTGTTCCTTTTGGGCCATGCGAACCGAGGTTAGCGACGGTCCCGGGGCCCGGCGGGCGTAGGCCGGAGGCGCAGCTTCTCGTGGCGGGCACTCGTGGTGGGTTACTCGGGGCCGGCCGCTCGTGCCGCCGGGTGAGGGAGAGCTGAGCCCGCTTTTTCCCGGCCCTCCAGGTAGGGCGCGAGGAGGGCGAAGATCTCAGGGCCGATCAGCGCGGACAGCTCGTCGCTCATGTGCCGCCACACGGGCCTACGGCCCCGGAAAGCTTCGGGTGCCTCAGTGCACCACCAGGCGAACTCCTCGCCGCCGGCCCCCCAGTGCTGCCTGTCCCATTGGCCCACGACCGAGGTGACCGACCCATCCGGGTGGGTGGTGTCCTCTCGCCGGAGCGGGAGCTGCCAACAGACGTCCGGCTTCAGGTCCATCGGGTGGGCCCCACGGTCGAGGGCGGCGCGGTGCAGGGCGCAGCCCGGCCCTCCCGGGAACCCGGGCCGGTTGAGGAAAATGCAGGCGCCGTCCACCAACTTGGTCACCGCCACCCCGCCAGGCCCGCGGTGGGTGAGGCCGCCGCGACGGCCTTTGGCCGCAAACTGCCATTGCTCCGCGGTCAACGTCTTGGCCGCTGCCTTCACCCGCCGGACGTCCTCGTCGTTGGTGAAATGGGCGCCGTAAGAGCAACAGCCCTGGGCCATTTCGGGAGCAGGGGCCGTGAGCACCCCCTGGCAGCCCCGTCCGTACACACATTCCCAATGTGACAGCAGGAACGTCACATCGAACCGCCACGTCCGCTGCTCGGACGGGTCTTCGAAGCTGACCCATTCGTGGGCGTCGGCCGGGGTCAGCTGCCAACGCTTGACCACTTTGGCCCGTTTGGCCGTATCGACCAATTTTGGACCGGGCGGTTTTGCACCGGCCCGTTTTAGTTTGTTGGCTTTTACGGTGTCGGGTGCCATTTCTCCTTTGAAGTCGAGACGGGACCGTCTGGGCGGGCCGGTCTGGGCGGGCGCTGTCTTCAGTTATCTTTTACGGCTTGCAGCCCGAGGACCAGCTCTCCGGCCGCCGCTATGCCCTTCCATAGTTGTTCGAGGTCCAGGCGTTCGTTGGGTGCGTGGTAATTGTCCTCAGGTAACCCGACCCCGAGGAAGATTACCGGGGCCTCGAGGATGCGCCCGAGCCCCTCCTCCGGCCCGCTGCCACCGCTGCGGGTGAACAGAGGTTTCTTGCCCCAGACGTTTTCCATTGCCTCGCAGAGGATGCGGACCGCAGGATGGTCGATGGGCGTGAGGAGAGGGGCCACTCCGCCCACGGTTTTGACGCTCACCTCGGCGTAGCTGGGTGCCTGTTCAGCCAGCCATTGACGGAAGGAGGCCTCGACCTCCTCCGCAGATTGTTCGGGGACCAGGCGGGCGGCGATCTTCAAGTTGGCGGTGGCGGGCACTATCGTTTTCATACCGGGGCCTCCGTAGCCGGAATGGAGGCCTACGACTTCGGCGGTGGGGCGAGTCCCCGTGCGTTCGTAAGGACTTCGGCCTGCTTCGCCTTCCAGTTCCTTTACGCCCGCCTGGCGGCAGAACTCAATTTCGTCGAAGGGGGTGTCGGCCAGGGACTGTGCTTCTTGGCGCGTCAGTTCGCGGACTCGTTTGTAGAAACCGGGGACGGTGACGCGGTGGTCCGAGTCGTGAAGGCTGGCTGCGAGCCGGGCGGCCACCAACGCCGCGTTGGGCACCGTGCCGCCCCATATGCCGCTGTGGAGGTCCGACTTGGCGGTCCGGATGGTTACGTCGAACGCAACCAGCCCGCGGGTGCTGATAGTGGTGGTGGGCAGGTCAGGGGCGAGCATGTTGCTGTCGGACACGACGATGACGTCGGCCGCCAACCGCTCCCTGTCTTTCTCCAGCAACTCGTCCAGATGGGGGCTGCCCACCTCCTCCTCGCCTTCGATCAGGAACTTCAAGTTGACAGGGAGGTGACCCAGCGCCCCCAGCAGACCGCGGGCGGCCTCGATTTGCATCATGACCTGGCCCTTGTCGTCGCTGGCGCCCCGAGCCAGCAATCGGTCGCCTTCCACTACCGGTTCGAAAGGCGGGGAAGTCCATTCGTCGAGGGGGTCGACCGGCTGGACGTCGTGATGGCCGTAGATGAGCACTGTCGGCGCCATCGAGCCGGCCCCCAGCCAATCGCCGTACACGGCCGGCACGCCGCCGGCCGACAGCGTCTCCACGTTTTGGATGCCGGCGGAGCGCAGCAGGTCAGCACAGAACTCCGCTGACGCAGCCACGTCACCGGCGTGGGCCGGGTCGGCGGAAATGGAGGGGATGGTCAGCCACTCAACCAGGGCACCGAGGATCCGGTCTTTGGACCGCTTGACGTAGTCGCTGAGCGTGAGGTCGTCCACACGCCGACCCTAGCGTTTGCGCCGCCTGGACTGGCCCACCCGAGCCGGCCAGCCCAGACTGGGCATCATGGTGCCGTTGGGACAAGAACGCCTGCACGAGTTGAGGTCCAGGCTCGAAGCCATCGCCGAGGAACTGGCCGACCTGGGCCGCGCCAGCCTGGCGGAAGCCCTGGACACTGGAAGTGCTGCGCCCGAAGCAGAGGAGCGCCGGCTGAGCCGCGCTCGGCGGGCCGTTCTGAAAGCGGCCGCCCTGCTTGATGACGGCAATGAAGGCGAGAGCTGAGCCGGAAACCTCAGGCCGGCCGGAGATTTTTGGCTACGCAGTGACCTTGGTGGCCTCGACCTCGAACTCCAGGTTGATCTTGTCGCTCACCATGACGCCGCCGCCGTCGAGGGCGGCGTTCCAGCTGACACCCCAATCCTTGCGGTTAATCGTGGTCCCGCCGTCGAAGCCGACCCTCGTATTGCCCCAGGGGTCCACCACGGTGCCGCTGAACTCGAAATCAACAGCCACGGCCTTGGTGATGCCACGAATGGTGAGGTCGCCGGTGACGCGGAAGTGCCCAGCATCAAGCTTTTCTACCTGAGTCGAGCGGAACGTGATCTCGGGGTACTCCTTCATCGCCAGGAAGTCATTGCTCCTGAGGTGGTTGTCCCGGTCCGGGTTGCGAGTGTCGATGCTCTCGGCCTGGATCGTCAGCTCCACATGGGAGTTTGCCGGGTTGGCGCCATCGAGGTACAAAGACCCGTCAAACTGGTTAAACTGCCCACGCACCTTGCTCACCATGGCGTGGCGGGCTGAGAACCCAACCCGTGTGTGAGCCAGGTCCAACTTGTATTCGCCGGTCTCAGCGGTCAGCGCTGCGGTATCAATGGTGGTCATGTTCCGTCCTCCTTAGGTGTTCACGCCTACAGGGGTCCCAACGTAGAGGACATGTCAACTATTCCGGCAGAGAGCAAAGAACCGCCCCCTTCAGGTGAAGTCCGGTGGCTCGATGAAAACGAACAGCGCGCATGGCGCTCGCTCCAGATCATGCAGGCGCGGCTAACGGCGCTACTGGCTCATGACCTGTCGGCTCATTCTGAGCTCAGCTACCAGGACTATGTCGTCCTGGTGGCCCTGACCGACCAGCCCGGGGGACAGATGCGCCTCTTCCAGCTGGGCAACGCCCTGGGCTGGGAAAAGAGCCGGATGTCACATCAGGTGAGCCGCATGGTGGAGCGGGGCCTGGTCGAAAAGAGCAAGTGCGGTTCTGACCGCCGAGGCGCCTTCGTGGCCGTCACCGATGCCGGCCGTCAGGAGATCCGCGCCGCGGCACCGAGCCACCTCGAGGCCGTGCGGCGCCTATTTGTGGACCTTCTTACGCCGTCTCAGCTGGCCAACGTGGCTGAGGCGGCTGAGACCGTACTGACTGCAGTGACTGACGAGGAGCGGCGGGCCTGTACCGAGGCCGGCCACGAGCCCTGCGCCGGCGATGACGACGAGCGCCCGTCCGGCTCGACCGCAAGCCAGGCTGGCTAACTCCAGGAGTTAGGCGCCAGGAGTTAGGCGTCAGGAGTTAGGCGTCAGGGAATCAGGCGGGAGGGCGCTGGCTGGGCGGTACGGGGAGGCCAGCCGGCGGCGGGGGAGCGCTCGGGAGCGCATTTAGGGCGTCGATCAAACGGCGAAGATGGGCGTGCGAGAGCCTGTCGAAACGCAGTCCTATACGCGGCAAGTCGAGATGATCGCCCTCGCGCACCTCCGCCGGCAAGGGCCCGGGAGCACTTCGATGCCACCACGAATGCACACGCCGGCGAACTCCTCGCACAGAGCGGACACTTCGCCCGCCATGGGCGTCGCCTGCAGGCGGATCACCAAGCGGTCACCCACCCAGCGCAACGAGTGGTAGTTGCGGTAAAAACCGAGTATTTCCGCCACGGCCTCGGTGACGTCATCGGTGATGAGGTAGAGGCTGGTGTCCTCGGGCCCGATCAGGCCACGGGCCTCGACATCGTGGGTGACGAAGCGCTCCCATGCCCGCCAATACCCCCCGCCGGGCACCTCGAGGAGCACTACGGGGGCGGGCTGGGCCTTACCAGTTTGCAGCAGCGTGAGCAGCTCGAAAGCCTCATCGAGGGTGCCGTACCCTCCGGGGAGCACGGCGTAGCCGTCCGACTCCTTCACGAGCAGGAGCTTGCGGGTAAAAAAATATTTCATCGACACCAATTTTGGGTCCGACGAAATGAACTGGTTGGGCTGTTGCTCGAAGGGCAGCCGGATGTTGATCCCAAAAGAGTGCTCTGGCCCTGCCCCTTCGAGGCCGGCGGCCATGATCCCCGGGCCCGCTCCTGTTACCGTCGACCATCCCAGGTCCGCCAGACGTGAGGCCAGGTCGCGGGCCTGGGCGTAGAGGGGGTCAGTTGGGTGGGTCCGGGCCGAGCCGAACATGGTGATCTTGCGCAGGTCCCGGTAGGGCGCGAAGACCTCGAAGCCCTCCCTCATCTCCCGCAGGGCGGCGTTGGCGATCTTCAAGTCCAGCCGGTCCGCATGGCCCTGGGCCAAGCGGGCCACCGAAACGAGCAGCTCTCGCAGCTGGTCGCGGTTGGCCGTCACGCCGAGCTCGTCGAGCAAGGACTCGACGCGGACGTCAAGGTCTGGGTCGCCGGTACTGCCGGGCCGCACGTGGGGGGGAGGAGCGAGCGGGACTGCGCCGGCGCCCGATGTCGTACCGGCTGATGTCGTACCGGCCGATGTTGTACCGGCCGATGTTGTACCGGCAGAGGCCGGCCCGGTCGAGGCCGGCTCGGCCGGGAGCCCGGGGAGGTCAGGTGGCAATGAAGAGGGTGGCGTCACAATTAGTCCCGTACCTCACGACGTGGCCCCCATCCCTCAGATGGACCGGGGCGCGGCATCTTTGCCCACCAACCACACGACCCGCCCGGCTCGCACACGCGTGGCCGGCACGTCCTCGCCAGCCACGACAGCCTCCATCGCGCTGCGGCGGTCTTCGCCGTCGACTGTGAAAATGACCAACCTGGCTCTGGAGATCCCGGCATAGGTAAGCGTCATGCGCAGGTGCTTGTTCACACCACTGGGGTCCTCGCTGAACGTCACCAGTTGGCCCGGGTCCGCGTCAAGGGCCATCGAGCTAGGAAAGAGCCCGGCGATACTGCCGTCCGGGCCGAGGACGAGGTGGACGACGTCGAGCTGACCGATCTCACCGAGCCGCAACTGGTAGGCGTCGAGGCCTTCGTCGCAACGCATGGGGTAGACCGCGTTGGCGGCCCCGACCCGTTCCAGCAAAGCCTGGCGGGCGAGCCGCTCGTTGGAGTCCGGGTGGTTGGGCGGCACGCAGAGCTCGTCCCCCCAAAAGAAGTTGACCACGAGCCAATCGACCGTTTGGGTGCCCTCCGCGGCCAGTCGCTCGTAACAAGCTCGGGCCACCTCACCACCCGAGAGGGCAATGTCGAACTCTTCGCCGGGCCGGTCGACAAAGGCCGAGATAACTTCTCGGGCAAAGGCGCCGGGGACGTCATCGGTCACCACCATCTCTCGGTTCACGGGCAAGACGCTAACCGTTAGGAGGCTAGAGCCGCAGCCGCCGCCAGCGCTCGTTCCCAGACCCGGTCGGCCCGCAGATTGGATATGGCAGACGAGAGGGCGGACGTCAGTGAGTCGTCGGGCAGCGGCAGGGCCTGGCTGTGGGAGATGCCGTTAGACAGCGATGCCTTGGCCCAGACCGCCCTGCTGCCGTCGTCTCGTCTTACCTGGAAATTGCCTTCTTCCCCTTGGCAAACCGCGTCCAGGGTAATGTCCACATGCTTCGAATCGGTGAGCACGAGCTCGCGAGCGCGCAGGTCGAGCTGAGACATCAGCCAGCCGCCGAGTATGTAGCGCGGCCCCGGCTTACCGCTCACCGACGCTGAGCAAACGCACTGCACGAACGGTCGGCTGTGTTCGGGTTCGAACAGCCCGGCGAGCAGCTCTCTCCACGGCTGGAGGCGCACCCATGACAGGTCCACCACGGGCTGGTGGTTGGCCAGCTCCAGGAGCGTCCGGTATGAGTGGCCCATGGCGGCGGGCTCCGGCGCCACGACCCGGGTGTCGACCACGAGCGCACTGGCCAGGCGCAGGAGAGGGTCGGCCGGGTCCGGGAGCACGTCGGGGAACCACATGACCACGGGCAAGTCGGCTAGGACGAATGGCCCCACTATCGACGCCAGGTGGGACGCGGCTTGGCCCCCCACGTGCAGGTGGACCTCTTCGAAGAAGACCGGGTGGCCTTCAGAGGCGGTCGGTTCGGCCCGCCACAAGAAAGCCTTGGCATCGATAACGGGGGTCATGTCCGGGTCCGGGTGTAACACAACCGCTCGGCAGGGGTGGTGGGCGCCGAGGGCGCGCACGGGGGCGGCGATCACTTCAGGGTCGTCGTCCGGGCCGATGACCATGACGATGGTCATGACCGCGGTACGGGTGCCGGCGCCGCGGGCCGATGCCCGGTGGCGCAATTCGGGGAGAGCGGCGATGACCTCGCCCAAGCGCACGCTCCGGCCCTCCCATACTTGGACGGCGAGGGGGGCGTCGGCCGCGACTGTGCTGCCGTACGACGTGGTTACCGGTGGCCCGGTTATGGCGTCCGCCACTGGCGTCCGTCTCGTTCGATGAGGGTGTCGGCCTGGCGCGGCCCCCACGTGCCGGCGGCGTAACCGGCCAACGGCGGCGGGTCGTCGCTGGCCCACGCGCCGAGGATCGGTTGGACGATCTTCCACGCGGTGTCGACTTCGTCGCTTCGGATGAACAGGGTGGGATCGCCGACCATGGCGTCGAGCAGTAGCCGTTCGTAGGCGTCCGGTGGCTCTTCGAGGAAAGCGGCCCCATAGGAAAAGTCCATGAGAACATCACGCACCATGAATGCTTGCCCGGGCACCTTCGCCCCGAAGCGCAGCGTGACGCCCTCGTCGGGTTGGATGCGTAACACGAGGGCGTTGGGGTTGAGCCCGGTCGCGGCCGACTTCGGGAAGGCCAGATGGGGTACCGCTTTGAACTGGAGCGCCACCTCCGTCACCCGCTTGGGCAAGCGTTTGCCGGTCCTGGCGTATATGGGCACACCAGCCCAGCGCCAGTTGTCCACCAGAAGCTTCAGGGCCACGTAGGTCTCGGTCTGGCTCTGCTTGCTGACGCCGTCTTCCTGCCGGTACCCGGGTACGGCGTTGCCCTCTACCCACCCGCTGTCGTACTGGGCCCTCACCGACATATTGGCGACCTCGTCCACGCGCGGTATGACCACGGAGCGGAGGGCCTTTACCTTCTCGTCCCGGATGCCCTCGGCGTCGATCGTGCCTGGAGGCTCCATGAGAGTGAGCGACAGGACTTGCATGACGTGGTTTTGCACTATGTCCCGCAGGGCGCCGGCCTTCTCGTAGAAATTGCCCCGCTTTTCTACTCCGATCGTCTCGGCCACGGTGACCTGGACGTGGTCGATGTAATTGCGAGACCACAGGGGCTCGAATATGGCATTGGCGAACCGCAGCGCCAGGACATTTTGGACGGTTTCTTTACCGAGGTAGTGGTCGATACGGTAAATCTGGTCCTCGTCGAATACCTCGTGCAGGCCGGCGTCGAGCTCGCGAGCCGTGCCCAGGTCACGCCCGAACGGCTTTTCTATGACCAGCCTGGCAAAACCGCCACCCTCGGGCCGGTTGAGACCGACCTTCCCGAGTGCTCGGGCCACTTCGGCGAAGACGTCCGGCACCGTGGCCAGGTAGTAGGTCCGGTTGCCACCCGTGCCCAGGGCCTCATCGATTTCTTCCAGCCGGGCCTTGAGTTTGATGAAGGTTTCCTGGTCTGAGTAGTCGCCCGATATGTAAACGCTGTTTTTGATTATCTCCGCCCAGCCGGGCCGGCGCCCGGCACAGCATCAGCCATTATGTCCCTGAAACCGTCGTCGGAAATGTCCGATCGTGCGACGCCGACGACTGCGAACGCGGCCGGCAAAAGGCGCCGTCGGGAAAGCCTCTCGAGCGCAGGCAGGAGCTTACGGTGGGTCAGGTCACCCGACGCACCAAAGACAACCAGCACTCCAGGTGGGGCACGACGGACGGTGTCCAGCCCTTCCGCCAGCGGGTTGAGTGGCAGGCTGTCCGCGCTCACGACTGCGGCGAGGGCTTAGGTTCGTTACCCCCTTGCTCCTTCCGCTCATTGGCTTTGTCTTCGAGCGCCTGAAGCAGTTCTTCGTAGCTCTTGGAAAAGGCGGCCACGCCCTCGTCTTCCAGCCGGGCGGAAACATCGGCCATGTCCACGCCGCCCGCCTTCAGGGCGTCGAGGTCCGCCCTGGCTTGGTGTACAGCCTCGTCGACCGTGTGGGCCACAATGCCGTGGTCGACAAACGCGGCGATGGTGGCGTCCGGCATGGTATTGACCGTGTCCGGGCCGATGAGCTCGTCGACGTAGAGCAAATCGGCGTAGGCGGGGTTCTTGGTGGATGTCGAAGCCCAGAGCGGCCGCTGCCGGTGCGCTCCCTTGGCGCTGAGGGCTTCCCAACGTGCCCCGGAGAAGCGTTCGAGGAACAGTTGGTACGCCAGCTTCGCTTGCGCCACCGCCGCCTTCCCCCGAAGGGGCAAGAGCTCCTTGTCCCCTTTGGCTTCGATCCGCCGGTCGACCTCAGTGTCAACTCGGCTCACGAAAAATGACGCCACGCTGTGGACTCTCGACAGGTCACCTCCCGAACCCGCGAAAGCCTCAAGGCCCGAAATATAAGCCTCAATAACAGCGTCATATCGAGTGAGGCTAAAGATCAATGTGACGTTTATGTTGCGCCCTTCGCTTATCATCTGACGAATAGCCGGTATGCCGGGCTCGGTGGCCGGAATTTTGACCAGCAGGTTGGGCATGGCGATGCGCTCGTGAAATAGCCGGGCGTCGTTTATGGTGCCGTCGGTGTCGTAGGCCAGGCGGGGCGAAACCTCGAGGGACACGAACCCGTCGGATGACCCGCTTTGTTCGTACAGGGGGTGGAATATCTCGAGGGCGGCGGTCACGTCGGCGGTAGCCATCTCCCAGAAGGCTTGCTCGACCGAACCACTCTCGAGCAGGCGGGCGAAATCGGCGTCGTACACGTCAGAGGCGGTCATTGCCTTCTGGAAGATGGTCGGGTTCGACGTCACCCCCCGGATTCCTTCGTCCATCATGTTGGCCAGGCGGCCACTGCGGATGGAGTCGCGCGAAAGGTTGTCGATCCAGGGGCTTTGTCCGGCGTCGGTGTAAAGCTGATGTAGACGCGTCACTTGGTTTCCTCCTCGTCGTCAGCGGTCTTGTGCAGCAGGGCCGGCCGGTCGGCCACGTTTTCGGGGGTGAAGCCGAAGTGAGCCAGGACTTCCTCGCCGGGGCCTGACGCACCGAACTGGTCGATGGACACGGACGCATCCGCCCAGCGGGACCAGCCGAAACTGGCCGCCGCCTCGACGGCCAGAGTTGGTGCTCCCGAGCCGAGGACCTGGCGCTGGTACGCCTTCCCCTGCTGCTCGAACAGCTCCCAGCTCGGCATGGACACCACGCGGACGTGCAACCCGTCCGCCTCGAGCATCTTGGCCGCCTCAACGCAGACAGACACCTCGGACCCCGTCCCGATCAGGACGATATCCGGTCCCGGGGCGTCACCGGATAGCACATAGGCGCCCCGGTGCAATTGTTGGGCTCGCTCGACCGTACCGTCTAGTACAGGGATCGTCTGACGGCTGAGGATAAGGGCGGTCGGGCCGCCGTCATAGTCGATCGCCGCCTTGACCGCTTGAGCCGTCTCGTTGGCATCGGCGGGCCGGATGACCAGCAGGTTCGGCATGGCCCTCATGGCAGCCAGCTGCTCGACGGGCTGATGGGTGGGACCGTCTTGGCCGAGGCCGACGGAATCGTGGGTCCACGAATAGATGACCTTCGTCTTGGACAGTGCCGCCAGCCGGACAGCGCCCCGCATGTAATCGCTGAAACAGAAGAAGGTCCCGCCGACGGGCAGGACGCCTCCGTGACGGGACATCCCGACCATGATCCCGCCCATACCATGCTCGCGGACACCGTAACTGAAGGCCCGGCCCTCGGGGTCGCCCGTGGAATTGCGGGCCTCGCCGTCAAGGGCCGTGCCCGTGTTACCGGTGAGGTCGGCGCCGCCCGACACGAGCCCGGGCACTTCTCCAATGAGAGCGTTGAGGCATGACTTCAGGGCCGCCCTGGTGGCCAGCTTCTCGCCCGCTTTCCAGGTGGGCAGCTTCTGCTCGAACCCGGAGAGGCCGTCGCCGCGCCACTGTGCGTCCCAGGAGCTGCGGACCTGGCTGCCACTTGGGAACCGACTTTGGAAATGGTTGACCCACGAGTCCCGCTCGGGGCGCCCTCGGGCCCCAGCTTCCCTGTAATAGGAGATGACCTCGTCGGGGACCCAGAAGCTCTGGTCGGCGGGGAGGCCGAGTATCTCCTTGGTGGCTGCGATCTCCTCAGGCGGGAACGGGTCGCCGTGCGCCTTGGGGTTGTCGGTCATGTGAGGCGCCGGCCAGCCGATGTGGGAGCGGAGCTGGAGGAAGCTCGGTTTATCCTCGACCGCCATGGCCCGCCGTATGGCGGCTTCGATGGCGTCAGTGTCGTTGGCTATCTCGCCAAGGTTTTCGGTGTGCCAGCCGTAAGCGTCGAACCGCTTGACCGCATCGTCCGAAAGGCTGATCTCGGTCGGCCCGTCGATGGTGATGTGGTTGTCGTCGTATATGTAAATAAGCCGTCCGAGGCCGAGGTGGCCGGCGAGCGAGGCCGACTCGTGGCTGATCCCCTCCATCAGGTCGCCGTCACCGCAGACGACGAACGTGTGATGGTCGATCATGTCCGGTCCATATCGCGCCCTCAGCAACCGCTCGGCCGCACCGAGCCCGACGCCATTTGAAAAGCCCTGCCCGAGCGGTCCGGTCGTCACCTCGACGCCCTTCAGCTCGCTGGACTCGGGGTGGCCCGGTGTCCGGGACCCGAGCTGGCGGAACTGTTTCAGGTCCTCCAGGCTGAGGTCGTACCCCGTGAGGAAAAGCATCGAGTACAACAGGATGCAGGCGTGACCCGCAGAAAGCACGAAGCGGTCGCGGTTCGGCCAGTCCGGGTCGGCGGCGTCGTAACGCATGACCCTTGTCCACAGGACGTGGGCCAAAGGTGCCAGCGCCATGGCGGTCCCCGGGTGGCCTGAATTGGCTCTCCGGGGCGCGTCCATGGCCAACCCCCGGATTACGTTTATGCCTAACTGCTCGATGTTTTCTGTGGGCACTACCTGCCCGGAATTGCCACCGGCGGCGGACGTCTGGCTCATGGGGCCCAACCTACACTCTCTCCGGCGCGAGACCGCCACGAGAAGCGGCCAATCCGGCGCCTGGTCAGCGCCCCCGGCCACGTGTCCACCAGCGGGCCAGACGCGTCGGCGCACGGTTAAACGCGCCGTCGCTTGAACGACGCCGAGCGTTCAGCTGAGGGTACCCGGGCGCTCCAAAAGTATCGTGGGCGTGAGCTATCCCGCTGAGAGGGCCGAGCCCTCCCAAAGCTCTGCAGGTAAAAGGCGTTAGCCCAGTGGGGCCAGGAGCGTGAGTGGTACGACCGTCGTCTGGCCGTCGGGGAGCAGCCGGCAGTGCGCTTCGACCGTCCCGAGCTTGGCGTACTCGAGTTCGCCCCTCACCAAGCGGTAGGTGAACTTTCCCGGCTCCACGTTGAATGGTGACACGTTGCGGGCTACCTGTTCTCCCGCCTCATCTCGGAAGACCACTTCGAGTACTCCGTTGGGCGGGTCCTCAGGCCGAGACCGGACGAGGACTATGAGGTGAGGGGTAACGGTGACCGGCGGGGGTGCGGGTGCCGGCATCGAGAACATGACCCCGACCAAATCCACGCGGGTCGAGGGCCCGGGACCTGGCGGAGGTCGAAGTTCTCGACGAACAGAGCAGAAACAATGTCCATATGACGGCGGCGAGGGCGCGGTCAGACCAGTTCGGGCTCGCGCTCTTGTTGTCGGTGGTCTAAGTCTTGTTGAGCCGCGGCCGTGAGGTGGACCGCCTCGTGGCGGACCTGGAGCCACCCGAGCTTCTTGAACGACCGGATCACCAGCCAACCGTGGTCGAATTGACGGGTGGTGAAGGAGAATTTGGCCGCCGTGGGCGCGGCATGGTGGTTCGAGTGCAGGCCCTCGCCCCAGGTCAGCAGGGCGAGCCATTGGTTGTTGGTGGCTACACCGATATAAGCCTTTTTGCCGAAACGGTGGCCGATGGCGTTTATGGCGGAGTTCAAAAGGAGGTAAGTAACGACGTGGACTCCGGCGGCCACCAGGGCCCACCGCCAGCCGAATAGTGCCCAGAAAACGCAGTAGCCAAGGCCAAGTCCGACAAAACCATGGTCGAACAACACCTTGTCCCACCTGTCCACCTTGATGTCCCGGCTGTACTTGCGCAGCGTCTCGGCGTCGTGGGCGGCTTTTTTGTACAGGCCGACGTTGTAGAGCTGGACTTTCCAATAACCCTCGAGGACCGGGGAATGCGGGTCGCCAAGGACGTCGGTATAAGCATGGTGCCGCCTGTGGACGGCGGCCCACTCCCGGGGACGGATGCCAGTCGAGATCCACAAAACGGCGCGGCTGGCGTAAGCCAGTCCCGGGCTCATAGTGACCGACCGGTGAGAAAGCGTGCGGTGCAGGTAAACGGTGGTGAGCAGAAGCGCGATCTGGCTGGTAACCAGACCCGCGAGGACAACGACCAGGACTTTGGGCACGACGACCACGTTAGCCCACCGCACCCGCGAGTACTGCCAGTGCCACATTCGCCCGGCGGGGTGACTTTTGGCCGGCTGTCACTGCGGCCTACCGTGCTTCAGGTGCCCCGTCACATATTGGTTGAGCGGCCTTCTCGAACCGGCCCTTCGCGGTCCTCTCGGGCTCGCCCTCGGGCCGGCGTCGATAGGTCATGGCCGAGGCGGGCACGCCGGGCCCGGGGCGCAGTCGTGTGGCTGGCGGCTGGCCTGACTATCCCCGGCGCCCTTTTATCGGGCGCGCTGGCGCCCGCCGCGGCCTCACCGGCCGGCACCCGGGTACAGGCGGTGGCTGAACCAGGCCCGCCGTCGACGGCGCTACTGACGACCCCGTTACTGTCGCCGGCGCGGCTCCCAGAGACCATGCAGGACCTGGCGGCCAGCCGACGGCTCGGCGCCGCGGTGGCGTCTGCCATGTCGGCGCGTTCCCTGGGCGCCACGGCCGCGGCCAGCAGTTGCGCGGAAGTGGCGCAGGATGGCCGGGTCTTGTACCAGGACCATGCCGACCTCGCGGTGATCCCGGCGTCGAACATGAAGCTCGTCACCGCTACGGCGCTACTCGACAAGCTGGGGCCTTCGTACACGTTCCAGACCGACCTGAAGGTCCTACAAGAGCCGGTGCACGGCGTGGTCCACGGCAACCTTTACCTGGTTGGCGGGGGTGACCCGGTCCTGCGTCTGTCCAGCGACGCCCCCGGTGGGCCGGCCGGCCCCGTACTCGAACGTGGCCGGCCTGGTGAAAGAGCTCAAGTCTGCCGGCGTCCACCAGGTCACAGGGTCGGTCGTCGGGGACGACTCCAGGTACGACTCATTGCGGACCGTACCCGGGTGGCCGGCCCGGTACGAGGAAGAAGAAGACGTCGGGCCGCTCTCGGCCCTGGACATCGACGACGGCCTGGCCACAGCGGGCGGGGGTTTGAACCTGGGGGCACCGCCGGCAGTCCAAGCCGCCGGCATATTGACAAATCTCATGCACGGAGCCGGCATCCAGGTTGGTGGGGGGCCCACGGCAGGGACGGCGCCGGCTGACTCCCAGCTCCTCGTCAAGCTGGTGTCGCCGCCACTGAGCCAGATCCTGGGGGTGGTCTTGCGGGCCAGCGACGACACCGCCTTGGAGCTCATGACCAAGGAACTTGGCCTCCGGGAAAGGGGGGTGGGGTCCACCGCGGCCGGGACGACGGCGGTGCGGGCGGACCTGGCGGCCGACGGCTTGCCGCTACAAGGGTTCGTCATTGCCGACGGGAGCGGGTTGTCACGGTCGGACCGGGTCACATGCGCGCTTCTGGTTGACCTTCTCGAAAGGGCCGGTCCCAACGGCCTGCTCGTCAAGGATCTGCCCCTGGCCGGGAGGTCGGGCACCCTGGTCAGCGAGCTCAACGGGACAGCCGCCGCCGGCCGGGTCTACGCCAAGACGGGGACGCTCGATGACGTCAAGGCCCTTTCGGGCTGGGTGGAACCGCTGAAGGGCCAGGGCGGCGGAAACCCCGACCTTGCCCTCCCCGTCGTTTTCGCGACGGTACTCAACGGCCTGGCGCCGACCCTGCCCGACCCCGATGACACGCCGGCGGGCCTCACCGACCGGGTGGCGCTCGACGTGGCCGAATACCCTCAGATGCCGGCACTCGCTCGGTTCGAGCCCTGAGGGCGGCGAGAGCCCCCGGCACGGTCCCTCTCCTGCGGACGTCACGACCCTGCGACATTTCAGCTGAGCCGGCGACATTTCAACTCACGTTGAAGCGGGTAGGGCCGAGCACCCAATGCCTGAGGCGACGGAGCGCCGAGCAAAGCGTGCGTTCTCGGTCTCGACCGGTTAGCTTCTAGGAGATGGCTGGTAGCGAGCCCGGAGGTCTTGACACCCGGCGAGGCGTCACTGGGTTGCCGGGGGGAACGGGCGAGCTGGTGGACCTCGTCATCGCCTACGGCCAGCAGGAGCTGGTCGGGCCGGTCCAGCGCCAAATCCGGAGCCTCGGGAGGGCCATAGGCGGTGCGGTCCTCATGGCGACGGGGACAGTGTTGCTGGCCCTTGGTTTCTTGAGGGCTCTGCAGGTCGAGTTCGGGGGCGTCGGCCAATTGCCTTCGAGTGTGGTTTACGGCTCTTCGGGGGCGCTTTCAGGTAACTGGTCGTGGGTGCCCTACGTAGTGGCGATGGTGTTCTGCCTACTCGTGGCCGCCTTCTGCGTTTTGAGGATCACGCGGCAATGAACGGTGAGCTAATGAACGGTGACCTGATGAACGGTGACCTAATGAACGGTGACCTAATGAGGGTGAGTTGTAGTGCAACGGGTTAGGTCACGTGGGGGGTCGCCCCGGGCAAACGGTACCGGGCCGCCTCGCGGCAGCGGGCCCGGCGGGTTGATCACGCCCGAAGACATCCGAGCCAAGGCTGGAGAGCTCGTGTCCGGCGTCGAAGGGCAGGTCGAATCGGCCAGGCCGACGCTCACGCTGGCGGCCGTGGGCGGCGTGCTGTTGGTGGTTTTGATCGCTTTCTTGCTCGGGCGCCGCAGCGGGAAGTTCCGTTCCACACTGGTAGAAATCCGCCGTGAGTGAGGCGCTCACACGTGCGCCGCGACAGTGCGCCGGGCACGTGCCCTTGGGCCGCTACAGCGAAAGACAGGTGCCGGTGTCCCGGCTGAACGAACGGGGGGTGAGCGTGTGAGGAGGGATTGGCTGACCTGGGCTGTGCGCCGTGGCGTGCAGCGCGGGGTGATCGATGGCGAACCGTTTTGGCTGGTGCTGGGGGCGATGGCGCTGCTCCTCCAGCTCGGGGTCAGGGCGTACCGCAAAAAGCCCTTGATGGTGTTCTCGGGCCGGATCCCCATCGGAGAAGAGCTCATCGTGGCCCACCTGGAGCGCGAGCGCAACAATGGTGGGCGTGGGCGTAAAGGTCTGTTTGCGGAACCCTAAGCGCGAGGTGGAAGTCGCTGGCCCTGTAGGGGCGCTGGCGCTGGTACGTCAGCTTGGTTACAACCGGGAAGCGGTGCTCGTCATCGTCGATGGCACCCTCGTGACCGGGGACGCCACCATCGCGGACGGCTCCGAAGTCGAAATCCGCCCTGTCGTGTCCGGGGGGGCGGCGTGAGACCCGCCACATCAACCCGGCCAAAATGAAACTGGCCAAATGAGAGCAACATTATGAAATGCCGGGTGTGCCGTGAGCCGGCGGTCATCGAGGTACGGCGGCACAACGCCGGCTTCTGCCAGGCCTGCTTCCTCGTCCACTGTCGTAACCAGGTCGAGCGGGCCGTGAAAGAGCACGACATGGTGGCGCGCTGGAGACCGCGTGCTGGTGGCCGTCTCCGGTGGTAAGGACTCGCTGGCACTGTGGGACCTGTTGCTGCAGCTTGGGTTCGAGGTCGATGGCCTTTACATAGGCCTCGGGATCGAGGGTTACAGCGACCCTTCAGCTGTCTTCGCGCGTGGCTTTGCGTCCGAACACCACCTCAAGTTGGTCGAGGTCGACTTGCCTGCGGATTTTGGATTCGACGTGCGTACCGGGGCAGCCGCCGATCACCGCGTCCCTTGTTCGGCCTGTGGGCTGTCCAAGCGTCACATCTTCGACCGTGCCGCCCTGGACGGCGGTTACGACGTCCTGGCCACCGGTCACAACCTGGACGACGAGGCGGCTGTGTTGCTCGGCAACGTGCTCCGCTGGGATCTGGCGTACATGGCCCGCCAGCGGCCGGTCCTCCCCGGGGGGGATGGGTTCCCCCGCAAGGTGAAGCCCCTGGTCCGGCTGGGGGAGCGCGAGACGGCGGCGTATTGCGTCCTTACGGGGGATCGAGTACCAGGTCGAGGAGTGCCCGATGGCGGCCGGCAACCGGCATCTTGGTTACAAGGACGCTCTAAACGCCATCGAGGAAAGGTCGCCGGGGACGAAAGCCGCCTTTTACAGCGGTTTTCTGGACAGGGCGGCGGCCCTCGTGGCGGAAGCAGGCGAGCAGAGCCGAGAAGGGCTGCACCCATGCCAAAAATGTGGCGCGCCAACGACCGCCGCGCAGTTGTGTGCTTTTTGCCGGCTGGTGGACCGGGCGGCGGGCGCACGTCGTAAACGACTTCCCGTGAGTGCTTCGCGAGCGATCACGGAGTGAGCCAAGACCCAGCGGAGCCGGGCCCGGCTAGCCCAGATCCGGTAAGCCCAGATCCGGTAAGCCCAGATCCGGTAAGCCCAGATCCGGTAAGCCCAGATCCGGTAAGCCCAGATCCGGTAAGCCCAGATCCGGTAAGCGTGCAGCCAGCGCCCACAGGTCACCGGCCCTTCGAGGCCGGCGACAGGGCCTTGCTCTTTGATTCCAAGGGCCGGCGCTACCTGGTCCTGTTGGAAAAAGGCCGCGAGTTCCACAGCCATGCGGGGACCGTTCCCCACGACACTATCCTCGGCCAACAAGAGGGGTCCATCGTCCGCTCTAGCCTCGGCGCCCGCTATACAGCAGTGCGGCCCACGCTGGCAGAAATCGTGTTGAAGATGCCGAGGGGCGCCCAGGTGATCTACCCGAAGGACCTGGGGCAGATCCTGGTGATGGCGGATATAGCACCGGGAGCGCGCGTACTCGAAGCCGGGCTGGGCTCGGGAGCGTTGTCAATGGCCCTGCTCAGGGCGGGCGCCGACGTGGCCGGCTACGAGGTGCGGGAGGACTTTGCCAGACGTGCGATAGCCAACGTCACCGCCTTCCTGGGAGAGGCGGCGCTGAAGAGGTACCACGTCGAAGTGCGCGACGTCTATGAGGGCATCACCGAAAGGAGCCTCGACCGGGTGCTCCTGGACCTGCCCGAGCCGTGGCGCGTCGCCAAGCATGCCGCTGGAGCGATGCGACCAGGGGGCATAATTGTCTCGTACCTACCAACGGTGGGCCAAGTGATGACATTGCGTGAGGCGCTGGCCGACGCCGGCTTTGGGATGGCGGAGACGGTTGAGGTCCTGTTGCGCCCCTGGCACGTCGATGGCCAGTCGGTCCGGCCCGAGCATCGAATGGTTGGCCACACCGGCTTCTTGACGGCAGCCAGGTTGATGGCACTGGTCCCGTGAACGCGCTGGACATCGGCATCCTGGTCTTGGCGGCGTTCGCCATGTTCGGGGGCTGGCGCCTCGGGTTCTTCGGGCGGGTGTTCTCATGGCTGGGCCTTGGTGCCGGGATTTACCTGGCGGTCCGCTTCATGCCCAACATCGTCAACTTCATCGGCGTATCAGGCTCGGTATCGCGGATGGTGTTGGCGGTGGGGGTGCTCGTCGGGGGCGCACTGATCGGCCAAGCCGTTGGCTTGATGCTGGGCTCTCGGCTCCACTCTGTTCTCCCCCCGTTCGCCGGCCTGCGGACCCTCGACCGTTTAGTCGGGGCGGTGGTAGGGGTGGCGGGCGTTTTTGCCGCCCTGTGGCTGTTGGCGCCGTCGCTTTCCGCAGTACCTGGCAGCGTCTCGCAGCTGGCGACGGGGTCGGTGATCACCCGGTGGTTGTCCAACGAGACCCGCTCTTACGGGTTGAGCCCTCCCAATACGTTGCAAGCGCTCCGGCGGCTCGTGAGCCAAGACGGGTTCCCGCAGGTTTTCGACCAGATCATTCCCGGCCAGGACGTCGGCTCGCCGCCGGGCTCCGTGCCTTTGGCCTCCGGCGTCCAGACATCGGTTTCGGCCTCAACTGTCAAGGTGGAGGGGCAAGCCTGCGGCCGCATTCAAGAGGGGAGCGGTTGGACGGTCGACCCCGGGTTGGTAGTGACAAACGCCCATGTGGTGGCGGGCGAGCCGGCCGGCAGCACGAGCGTCTTACTACCCGATGGCACGGTCAAACCGGCCACCGTGGTCGAGTACAACCCTGACATCGACCTCGCCCTGCTGTCGGTGCCCGGGCTAGGCGAGCCACCGTTACCGGTCGGGGTGGGGTCGGTCGGCGAGAAAGGCGCTGTGTTCGGTCATCCGAACGGACAGGACCCGCTGGCTATTCAGCCGGCCACGATCGCCCAGGAAGTTACCGCGGTCGGTCAGGACCTGTACGGCAACCGGAGTACCGAGCGGCGCGTCTTCGTCTTGGCCGCTCAGCTCACGTACGGGGATTCTGGAGCCCCGGTAGTCGGCGCCGATGGCCGGGTCGTCGGGATCGCCTTCGCCATCGCCCCGGACCGGCCGACCACTGCTTACGCCCTCAGCAGTTCGGAGCTGAGCCCCATACTCGTCCAACCCCACACGACGCCCGTCTCCACCCGGGGGTGCGTAAGCACGTGACCGCCCTCGGCCCGACGGGTGCCCGATGGGAGAGATGCTGACGGCCCGGAATATGACCTTTACGGAACCCTGGCCTGCCGTCCAGCCTCCACCTGAGATTTCGAGCCGGCGGATGCTGTCAGGTGTAAACGTCGCGGAGTAACCGAGCGACGCCGGGACGCTCAAGATGTGGTCGTCCGCGGCGGTACCCGTTACGAACCTGTACCTGGCGGGCCGGCCGGGGCCTGTCCAGGCCAGGAGGTACGTGTCAGGCGGCTTGAGCAGGCTCTCTTCCACCCGCGAGAGAAGTGGGGTGCTCAAGGTGAAGCTGGCCAGCACCATTTTGCCGGGAACGCGGGGGATTTCCACGGGCTGGCCAAAGTGGACGTCTTTTTGCCCGATGGTCACCGCTGCACCGCACCGGTCTGGTACGCGCTGCAGTACCTGCCAGGGGCCGGTCAATGCCAGCTGGGTGTAATGGCAGAAGACGGCTTCCGTGGTGGCGGGCGGGTCCATGAACGGGTCCCGAAAGTCGAAGCCGGTTTGTACGGGCCAGTAAAGGATGCGTTCCGGCGCTCGGGCCGACGCCAAAAACGAAGCGTCCTTGCGGTCCAGGTACGGCGTGAAGGCACTGTAAGACTGGACGACCGGCTCGGGGTCCCAACGGACGCCGGGGTCGGCCCAGGCGACCATGTTCTCCCATGGCTCTATAGCCACCGTGTGGCCGCGAAGCAACGAGAGGGTTGAAGCAGGGAGCGGCTCCTGTCTCAGGAGGCGAGCGCGAGCGCTGGCCGCCATGTGGGCGAACCGGCCCGGCTGCAGGAGGTCGACCAGGTCCGTCCCGAACGACCTGATACTGGCCAGGGGGTCGAGCCTGGGCTGGTGGACGACCGTCAGCGTGAGGCAGGCAGCCAGCGCCAGACCGCCGGCGAAAAGGGCTCGCTGGGGCCGGAGGAGGGCGGCCAGCGCCACGGCTACAAGCATCATCCTGAAAAAGAGCGGGAAATGATTGCCGCTCACGAAGCCTTCTTTGACTTCAGCCCAAGACCAGCCGATCAGCATCAGCACGGCGACGAGCGTCTGCCTCTTGCCTTGACGCCACACAGCTGCGGCAAAGACAAGTCCAGCCACCACGACGATGGCCAGCGCCAACCAAGGGATGGAAGCTCGCCTCGAGCTGTCCGCCATGGCCGTCCCATAACCGAGCAAGAGCGAGGCCGAGGCACGGGCGAAGCTGGCGAGGTGGCCAAAGCTCTGTCCCGCCGAGGCCCAAGCCGCCGCAAAAACGCCTATGAACGCAGCCAGGGCCAGGCCGGCAGCCCGCCACCGCTCCCGCCAGCTCGTCTCCGACCCGATCAGAGCCAGCACCAACAGCCCGGCCAGGATTATGCCGCTGTTCAACTTCACCAGGACGGCAAAGCCAGTAAGGGCGCCGAGCAACCCGGCCAGGGCGGCTCGCACGGCCCCCCTGCGGGATTCCAGCATGCAGAGGGCGAGGCCCAGGCCGGTCACGCACACGAAATCGGCGGCACGGGCTTCGGCCCATGAAACCCAGATGATGGCCAGGGCGATTATGGCCGCCACGGCCACGCCCCGGTACCTGGCCCTACCGGTCCCTTCCGGCAAGATCCGGCGCAACCCGCCCACCAGGAAGTAAGCCAACAGCCATGTGACGCCAAACACGAAGCAGACGGCGATGGCCGCTGTCGACCGGTAAAAGGGCTCTAAGAAGCCCGCAAACCCATATGGCCCGTACGTGAAGTCGAGCTGCGGCCCCCACTGGAGGTGGTGGGTGAAGCCGATGGCCAACCCGGCTTGCCAAGACGGGTCCAGACCACGGTTGATCTGTAGCCAGCCAGGCCAGTTGAGCAAAGTGACCGCCGTTGCGGCCAAGGCGGTCTCGCGCCAACCCGCCAGAATGGGCTCCCCGGGTTTCGACCGCCCGCTCGTTGACGGCCGGCAGGTCGTCGGGGTCGCTGGCAGTCGAGAACCCGGGACGGGTCGCCAGCGCCGACATCGATTAGGAGGGGTGAACTACTCCTCGATGAAGATGCATTCGCCCGGGCACTCCTCCGCCGCCTCCCGGGTCGCTTCTTCCATGTCCTCCGGCACCAGGGCCAAGCCAGCGTGCCCGCCAGGGTCGCTGAAGATCTTGTCCCCCTCTTTGACGTAGGAAAGCCCGTCGTCGAGCAGCGTGAAGACTGCGGGCGCGATCTCTTCGCACAGGCCATCGCCCGTGCAAAGATCCTGGTCGATCCAGACCTTCATTCGCTGATGGTTCCCTTTTCTCCGAACGTCGCGCGGGACAAACTGACGTGCTGAGAGTCCAAAGTACCGGTGCCGGAGGTCAAGTGTCAATCACCCCGTCGGCCGCCAAAGTGCAAGACGCTGGTGGAAGCGCTGGTCCGCGCCCCTACGCCAGCCGAGGGTCATGGCGCACTATCGTCGGAAAGGGCCGTACATTTGGGCCAAAGCGGTTGACCCGGCAACGAAGATGCCCAGGAATAGGAGGTGGTCCGCTTGGCACAACATGACGAGCAGGCCGCTCGTGGCGGTGCTCAGGACAAAGAGAGCGCTGGGTTGCGAGCCCAGCCAGGGAGCCTAGAGGCTCAGGTTGCCGCGCTGGAAGAGGAGGTTTCTGCTCTTCGCCGCCGGTTGGCCGACGCCCCCAAGAGGGTCCGCACCCTGGAGGAGAGGCTCCTGGAGACCAAAGGCCAACTTCAGCAGGCCCTGTCACAAAACGAACGCCTGACCTTCACGCTGCGCGATGCACGCGAGCACATTGCCTCCCTCCGCGAGGAGGTCGACAAGCTGACCCAGCCCCCTTCGGCCTACGGGACGTTCCTGCGCTGCAACGAGGACGGGACCACCGACGTCTTTTCTGGCGGCCGCAAAATGAGGGTCTCGCTTCACCCCGGTATTGATGCAAAGGAACTGCGCCGTGGCCAAGAAGTCGTCCTCAACGAGTCTCTCAATGTCGTCATGGCCCGCGGAAGCGACCTTTCGGGCGAGGTAGTGACGCTGAAGGAGCTGCTCGACGACGGGCATAGGGCGATCGTCGTCGGTCGGGCCGACGAAGAGCGGGTGGTCGAGGTGGCCGACTCGCTGATGGGCGAGAAGTTGCGTGCCGGCGAATCGTTGCTGATGGACTCCAGGTCCGGCCTCCTGCTGGAGAAACTGCCCCGGCCCGAGGTCGAGGAGCTCGTGCTCGAAGAGGTTCCCGACATTTCTTACGAAGACGTGGGTGGGCTTGATTCCCAGATCGAACAGATAACCGACGCGGTGGAACTGCCGTTCCTCTACAAAGACCTCTTCACTGAGCACAAGCTGCCGGCGCCCAAAGGCGTTTTGCTTTATGGCCCCCCCGGTTGCGGCAAGACCCTTATTGCCAAAGCGGTGGCGAACTCGCTGGCCAAGAAGGTGGCCGAGCGGTCAGGCGACTCCGACGGCGCCGCCCGCAGCTACTTCCTGAACATCAAGGGCCCCGAGCTGCTCAACAAGTACGTCGGCGAGACCGAGCGCCAGATCCGGCTCGTGTTCCAGAGAGCAAGGGAAAAAGGCGAAGAAGGCGTGCCTGTGATCGTGTTCTTCGACGAGATGGACTCGCTTTTCCGCACCCGTGGGAGCGGGATCTCCTCCGATGTCGAGTCGACGATCGTGCCGCAGCTCCTGGCTGAGATCGACGGAGTGGAAGCGCTGAAAAACGTGATCGTGATCGGAGCTTCCAACCGGGAGGATCTCGATCGACCCGGCCATCCTTCGGCCCGGCCGTCTCGACGTCAAGATCAAGATCGAGCGCCCGGACGAGATATCTGCGGCCCAGATATTTTCTCGCTACCTCACTGCTTCTCTACCTCTGGAAGAGGCTGAGGTCCGGAGCCTGGGTGGTGGTGACAGGGAGAAGACCGTCCGCCTCATGATCGAGGCGACGGTCGAGGAGATGTACCGGGACGACGAGGTGAACCAGTTCCTCGAAGTCACCTATCAGAACGGTGACAAGGAGGTCATGTACTACAAGGACTTCGCTTCCGGGGCGATGATCGAGAACATCGTCAGGCGGGCCAAGAAGTTGGCCATCAAGCGCCAGATCGCGAAGCAGGGCAAGGGCATACGGACCCAGGATCTGATCGACTCCATCAAGCAGGAGTACAAGGAGCACGAAGACCTGCCCAACACCACCAACCCCGACGACTGGGCGAAGATCTCGGGCAAGAAGGGCGAGCGCATCGTCTACATCCGTACGATCACGGCCCAGGGCGACGAGACCAAGGGTGGGCGGTCGATCGAGCGGGTGGCGACCGGCCAATATTTGTAACCGGGCACCACTGACGTGCCACTTACCTCCGTGAGGTAAGTGGCGGCGCATAAGGCACAGAACGACCACTCTGTGGCCGGCAGCGGGGCCACCTCGGGCGCTGGTCAGCGTGCTCTCTGCGCCGGGCCCCACTCTTCTGCGCTGAAGCGGGGTATCGTCGGCGCGTGGCCATTGTAAAGGTGCTCGGCATGGAGACCGAGTACGGGATCATCTTGCGGGGTGGGGGAGAGCCCAACCCGATCGCGGCGTCGTCTGCGTTGATCAACGTGTACGTGGCCTCACTGGCGCGTCGCATCGAGTGGGATTTCCAGGACGAGTCCCCGGCCCGGGATGCTCGGGGGTTCGTGAGGGAGCCTCAGGTTGCCCCCGAGGTGGAGACGCACCTCGTGAACGCCGTCCTCACCAACGGCGCTCGTTACTACGTCGACCATGCCCATCCGGAGTACTCGGGCCCTGAGTGCTCGACCGTTTGGGAGGCCGTCCTCTACGACAAGGCCGGTGAGGCGATACTGGCCCGCTCCGTGGAGGCCGCCAGCCGCTTGCTGCCTGTCGGCCAGCAAATCAGCGTGTACAAGAACAATTCCGACGGCAAGGGCAACTCCTACGGTACGCACGAGAACTACTTGATGGACCGAGCCGTCCCCTTTTCCCGGGTCGTGCAGTACGCCATACCGCACTTCGTGACCCGCCAGATCTATACCGGAGCCGGCAAGGTGGGGGTCGAGGTTTCCGGCAGCGAGCAAGTGGACTTCCAACTGACCCAGCGGGCCGACTTTTTCGAGGAAGAGGTAGGCCTGGAAACCACGCTGAAGAGGCCGATCGTGAACACCCGGGACGAGCCTCATTGCGACGCGCAGAAGTACCGACGCCTTCACGTCATCCTCGGCGATGCCAACCTTTCCGAGGTGGCCAACTTCGTGAAAATTGGTACGACCACCCTGGTGCTGTCCATGATCGAAGACGATTGGTTCGCCCGCCACGGCCGTGACTACACGCTGGCCGCGCCGGTGCGGGCGATGCGCCAGGTGTCGTACGACCTCAGCCTTTCACAGCCCTTGGCCCTGGCCAGCGGCCGGCAGGCGACTGCCCTTGAAATCCAGTGGGAGCACCTCGAGCTGGCCCGCAAGTACTCCGAAGACGTAGGTCTGTCGTCCGTAGGAGGCGAGGACGTCGGCAAGGAGATCCTGCGCCGCTGGGAGGAAGTCCTTACCGGGCTCGAGTCCGACCCCATGACATTGGCCAATAGATTGGACTGGGTGGCCAAATACCGGATGGTGAACGGCTACAGAGAGCGCCATGGCCTAGGCTGGCGAGACTCAAAGTTATTAGCAATGGACCTGCAATATCACGACGTGCGACCCGAGCGTTCGTTGTACGCCCGGGCCGGGATGGAGCGGCTCTTGGAGCCGGCGGCGGTCGAGCGTGCCATGACGGAGCCGCCTACGACGACGAGGGCCTATTTCAGAGGGAGGTGCCTCCAGCGCTGGCCTCAAGCGATCGCCGCCGCCAACTGGGACTCGCTCGTTTTTGACCTGGGGCACGACCCCTTGCGCAGAGTCCCGATGATGGAACCGCTTAGAGGCACGGCGGCCCACGTCGACCAATTACTCGAACGGTGTAACACTCCAGCAGAACTGCTGGAGCAGTTGGGCTCTTGAGGAGGCACGTACACCATGGCTGAGAGAGAGCAAATAAAAAAGCAAGCCCCCTCGCGCACGGAGCCGGAGCAGGTTGAAGAGGTCCCCGCCGGCTCCAAACGGGGCGAGGAGCTAAAGGCGGAGCTAGATGACCTCCTGGACGAGATCGACGAGGTGTTGGAGGACAACGCCGAGGAGTTCGTGAAGTCTTATGTCCAGAAGGGTGGCCAGTAAGAGGAGCCGCGCCCGGTAGAGCGCCGGAGGCACCAGGATCCCCGGCCGGGCTGGGGTCCCCGCTCGAGCAAACCAACCACCGCCCCCGATCGGGCTGGGGTCCCCGCTCGGGGGAGGAGCTCGGGGCTGGGGTCCCCGGGCGGGCAAACCAACAGAGTTGCGGCAGCTACTAGGGTCAGTAGGCACTTATGACCCTTCCCATGTTCCCTCCGGGCCAAGATCCCGGGCCTAACTTTCACGAGCTGTTGCGCCGGCTCGGCCTCGGGCCTTTCTCCATGAGCGAGCCGAGCGCCGGGACCGGTACCGCCGCTCCGCCCGGCCTCGCTGCTCCGGCCGCATACCGCTCGGATGGAACCGGCTTCCAGGTGGCTCACGGCACCACGATCTGCGCTGTGCGCTACAGCGACGGCGTGATCATGGCCGGTGACAGGCGGGCCACCGCCGGGTCGGCCATCGCCCACCGCATGCTCGAAAAGGTCCACCCTGCCGATGCCCACAGCGGGGTGGCCATCGCCGGAGCTGCTGGCCCAGCCCTGGAAATGGTGCGGGTCTTCCAGCTCCAGCTCGAGCATTACGAAAAGGTCGAGGGCCAAGCGCTCAGCCTGGAGGGCAAGGCCAACCAGCTCTCCCAGATGGTGCGGGGCAACCTGGCCATGGCCATGCAGGGCTTTGTGGTGGTGCCCTTGTTCGCTGGCTACGACTTGCGCCGGTCCAAGGGCCGCATCTACACCTACGACCCCACGGGTGGCCGGTACGAGGAAACCGACTACCACGCCGACGGCTCTGGCGGGCGGGACGCGCGTACGACGATCAAGCTCGGCTTCCGGGACAACATGTCCCGCGAGGAGGGCGTCGAGCTATGCGTGCGGGCCCTGTGGCAAGCCGCCGACGAGGACTCGGCCACAGGCGGCCCGGACGTCGTCCGAGGCATCTACCCGACGGTCGCGACCATCACCGCCGCTGGTTTTCAGCGGGTGCCGGAGGCCGAGGTGGCCGCCGGCTTCGAACGGGTGATCGCCACCCTGACCCCGGCGGAGTTCGCACCGCCCCCGGCCGAGCCCGACAGCGACGACGCAGCCGCAGTGGCCGGTACGCCGCCTGCCGGTACGCCCGCCAGTGGGCGTACCACTGGTCGGGCGAGAGGCCAGAAAGGGCCGGCCGGGGGTGAGCGGCAATGACGATGCCCTTTTACGTAGCGCCCGAGCAGTTCATGAAGGACAAGGCCGACTTCGCGCGAAAGAACATCGGCCGCGGCCGCCCGCTGGTGGCGACGGTGTACGCCGGCGGCGTCCTCATCTGCGCCGAGAACTCCTCCCGTTCGCTGCACAAGGTGAGCGAGATATACGACCGGATCGCTTTTGCCGGCGTGGGCAAGTACAACGAGTTCGACCAGCTCCGGCGGTCGGGCGTCCAGCACGCGGACATCAAGGGGTACCAGTTCAGCCGGGAGGACGTCGACGCCCGGTCGCTGGCCAACCTGTACGCGCAGTACATGGGCAATGTGTTCACCCATGAAATGAAGCCGCTCGAGGTGGAGATCCTGGTCGCCGAAGTGGGGCCAGGGGTGGGCGAGGACGAACTGTTCCACATTCTCTACGACGGCACCGTCGTGGACGAGGACCGCTTCAGCGCGTTGGGGGGCGAGGCCGACGCCATCAACGCCCGGTTTGCGGCCACCTACCAGAACGGTTGGCCCATGAACGACGCCCTCGTCGCCTCGGTGCAGGCCCTGGCCGGGAGCGAGCGCCGGCTCGGGGCGGGGGAGCTGGAAGTAGCCGTGCTCGACCGCGCCAACGGCCGTCGCGCCTTCCGCAGGATCCTCGAGGCAGAGGTGGCCGAGGTGCTCGGTGGCGACCAGCCAAGCACGGCAGCCGGCGCCGTGGGATGAGTCCCTCCTTGACGCCGTGGAAGAGATACTGGAGGAGACCGAGGCCGCCGACGCCGGCGGGGCGGGTGCAGAGGGCTCGGCGTAAGCTCGCCGGCGCCGCCGGTCCGAAAAGTCACTGGAGGTTGCTAGGGCCTCACGTCCTGTCCAGCTCGCGACTTCGTGAAGGGCGTCACAGACGTGCCCATTTCCTTGGTCGGCGAGCTGAGAGCCGGCCCGATCTAGTGGCAGTGGGGCGACGTGGTTGCCGGAATTGCTGCGAGACGGCACCACGCACAACCGGGTCGCCACTTTGCCCCCGGATGCAGCCGTTCCCCTCCGGCGGCATTACAACCCTGACCGGCGGCCGTTGGACGACCTGGTTGCGGGCGGTGTTGCCGGACGACACCGTTCGCAAACCGGGTCACCGCTCGGCTACCAGATGGAGCCTCGCAGCGCTACTGGCCCACGAAGTGTGCCAGCACGGGTACGCCGGCCACTAATAGGGCGGCCACCGCGGCCAGTGCCCGTCGCCTTCTCGACGCCCCCCGCTTGGCCGCCAACGGTACATCAGTGGCGTCCTCGGTCTGGTCGGCGAAGGCGTCGTCGCCTGTGGCTCCGGGTTCGGCGTACGCCGCCGTTCCCACCCCCACCCAGCGCTGGCTGGCGAAGGCGGCCTCCACCTCGTCGGCGAGGAGCAGCTCGGCGGCCAGGTCGGCCTGCCCCGCTTCGACCAGGACCGAGACGGCCCCGAACGGGTACGGGCCGGCCACCCCGCCCTGAAGGTGGGTCACGATGCCCTCCGAGCCCAGCCGGGCGGCCAGAACTTTGGCCTGCCAGGCATCCGGTACGGTACGCAAGTGGACCATCCGCAAGCCTTGGCTCATATCGGTCACCCTAGTGCCGGCAGTCAGCCCGCCGAGGGCCATGGTCGCCCTCTGGCCCGCAGGTTTGTGGGTAGTGCTGCCTCCAGGAACCTTCGCCCCGTTGCCTCTTCGGAAAAGACCTCTTGGAACACCCAATGGCGGGCGGCAACGGGGCGAAGATTGCCTGTCGTGGCACTAGGCGGCATGTACCCGTGTATCTGGCACGGTATCCTGCCGATCTAAGGAGCTAGAAGACAAAAACCATGGAACGGCGCATTTTTGGCTTGGAGAACGAGTACGGGGTCACTTGCACCCTGCGCGGACAGCGCCGGCTCAGCCCCGACGAAGTAGCGCGTTACCTTTTCCGCCGGGTGGTCTCGTGGGGCCGTTCCTCGAACGTGTTCCTGGAGAACGGCGCCCGGCTCTACCTTGACGTGGGCAGCCACCCCGAGTACGCCACTCCCGAGTGCGACTCGATCAGTGACCTGGTGATCCACGACAAGGCGGGCGAGCGCATACTCGAGCACCTGGTGGTATCGGCCGAGGCCCGTCTCCGCGAAGAAGGCATTCGCGGGGTCATATTCCTGTTCAAGAACAATACGGACTCGGCCGGCAACTCTTACGGGTGCCATGAGAACTACCTGACCACGAGGCGGGACGACTTCACGCATTATGCCGAAGTGTTGATCCCGTTCCTCATTTCCCGCCAAATTTATGCGGGGGCGGGCAAGGTCCTTCAGACGGCCCGCGGGGCGCAATACTGCATAAGCCAGCGGGCCGAACATATCTGGGAAAGCGTGTCCTCGGCGACGACGAGGAGCCGGCCCATAATCAATACCCGTGACGAGCCGCACGCCGATGCCGAGCGTTACCGGCGCCTGCATGTCATTGTCGGTGACTCGAACATGAGCGAGTACGCCACATTTCTAAAGGTGGGGACGACGAGCATCATGCTGCGGATGCTCGAGGACTCCTCTGTGGTCATCCGCGACATGACGCTGGAAAACCCGATCCGGGCCATCCGCGAAATAAGCCACGACACGACCTGCCGGCGCAAGGTGCGGTTGGCCAATGGGCGCGAGGCCAGCGCCCTCGACATCCAGTCGGAGTACCTCGAACGGGCTCAGCGCTATCAGCAATCCAAGGGATTGTCGCCCCTCGAGGACAAGGCGTTGCAAATGTGGGAGCACTGCCTAAAGGGGATAGAGAAGGACCCCTGGTCGCTGGACCGGGAATGTGACTGGGTCATGAAGCGCAAATTGATCGAGGCTTACCGGGAGCGCGAAGGTATCGCCCTGACCCACCCGAAGGTGGCCCTGATGGACCTCCAGTACCACGACGTGAACCGCCAAAGAGGCCTGTACTACCGCATGGAGAAACGCGGGTTGACCGAGCGGATGGCGACGGACGAAGAGGTGGAGCGGGCGCTGGACGAGCCGCCCCAGACGACGCGGGCCCGCTTGCGGGGCGAGTTCATCCGCCGGGCCAAGGAACGCCGCCGCGACTTCACCGTCGACTGGGTCCATTTGAAACTGAACGACCAGGCCCAGCGCACCGTCTTGTGCAAGGACCCGTTCAAGGCACGCGACGAGCGGGTGGAGAAACTGATCGCGTCGCTCTGACCGCCCGGTCACAACGCTCAGCCGGTCGGGCCTCCCTCGGAATACTTGCGCCGTCGAACGCCGAAATTCCAAGACTCGGACGCGGATTGTGGGCTTGGACCACGCAAGTATCCCTTCGGCGCTCGTTTAGCAGGTTGCGCCGCTAGCTACCCCTAAAATTGAGATGTGGACCGGCTGGAACGCCTCGTAAACCTCGTGGTGGCGCTGCTAGATACGCCGCGGCTGCTGACGAAGGAGGAGTTGCGCCAGCGGGTAGGCGGGTACAGCGATGACGACGCCAATTTTCACCGGAACTTCGAGCGGGACAAGGACCTGCTCCGCCAGATGGGGATCCCCATCGTGGCCGAACCGCTGGCCGGGCTGGACGTCTCCGACCGTCAGACGGGCTACCGGGTCCCTCGGGACCTTTACGAGCTACCCGGACCCCGGGTTGGACGAGGACGAGCTGCTGGCGCTGAGCGTGGCTGTGTCAGCGGTGGCATTCGACGGCTCGGCTCAGGGAGCGGCCACCACCGCACTATGGAAGCTGGCCGCCGTCAGTACGCAACGGGCCGTCGCTGACCGGCGCGGAGGGGCGCCATTGGCCGGCGTCCCCACTGACGAAAGGGTGGCCACTCTGTTTTCCGGTGTGCAACAGTGCCGTGTAGCTCATTTCGAGTACAACGGGCAGCCCCGGCGCGTCGACCCTTACCGTCTCTCGTACCGCCAGGGCCGGTGGTACCTGGCTGCTTTCGACCATGCCCGCCAGGGCGAGCGGCTGTTTCGCGTCGACCGTATCAGTGGCGCAGTGGAACTGGAGGAGGCTGCCGGCCAGTTCGTAAGGCCCGAAGGCGTGGCCACGGCCCCGCCGCCCCCGTGGCGGTTAGGCGAGGACGAAGAGATCGTCGTCGAACTGCGGGTGGAGGCCAGCCAGGCCGAATGGGTGCGGTCGCTGGCCGGGGAGGAGACCGTGGCCGGCACGAGCCCAGACGGTTGGGTCGATTTCAAGCTGCCCGTAACCAACAGGGCGGCTTTTCGCGGCTTTGTCCTCGGGCTGCTCGACCGAGCGGAGGTGATGGGGCCGCCCGAGGTGCGTGACGAGGTCGTCTACTGGCTCACTGACTTGGCGGGCCAGGACGGCCCGGTCCGGCGGCGCCAGGGCGAAGGTGAGCCCGGCTCGAACAACAAAGCCGGTCCGCCCCGGCGGCACCTGTGAGCCGGGCCAAATGAGCCGGCCCAGCTCGGCGGAGCGGCTGGAGCGACTGCTGGCCATAGTCCCGTGGGTGGTGGCTCAGGACGGCCCGACGGTGAGTGAGACCTGTGCCCGTTTCGGGATATCTGAGCGGGATTTGATCGCCGACTTGAACTTGCTTTTCATGTGCGGCGTCTACCCGTATACGCCCGATTCGTTGATCGAAGTGGATATCGATGGGGGTCGGGTGTGGGTGCGGTTCGCCGACTGGTTCCGGCGTCCGTTGCGACTTACTCCACCCGAAGGACTGGCTCTAGTGGCCGCGGCCCGAGCCTTGCTGGGAGTCCCGGGCCCGGGCAGTGCCGATAACACGGGCGCCCTGGCCAGTGCTGTTTCCAAACTGGAGATGGTCCTCGGAGCGGGGGGCGAGGAGGCGCTCGAAGTCGAACTGGGAGCGGCGTCGGGTGATGTGCTGCGGGCGTTCCAGGTGGGGGAGAGCGAGCAGCGTAAAGTCCGTGTCGATTATTACTCGTTTGGCCGGGACGAGGTGGGAGAGCGGGTGGTGCGGCCCTGGCGGCTGTTTTCTTCGGCCGGCCACTGGTACCTGTTGGCGTGGTGTGAAAAGGTGGCCGACAAACGGCTATTTCGCGTCGACCGCGTCCGCTCTGCCACCTTGTTGGACGAGAAATTCGAGCCCCCCGACGACCTGGGGCCGGTCATCGTTTATGAGGGCAAACCGGACGACCCGCTGGTCGTCCTGGACGTGGCCCCGGGCGCGCACTGGATCCTCGAGCGTTACCCGAACGAGGGGACCGTAGATATGGGGGACGGCAATGTCCGGGTGCGGCTCCGCGCCAGTTCCAGAGCGTGGTTGGAAAGGCTCCTGCTGCGGGCCGGGCCGGACGCGACTGTCGTGTCCGGGGCAGATGGCGTGCTACGCGGCGCGGCACGACGCCTACTTGGGGTCTACGGACTGTAACCTCTAGGAAGTGACCCTCGCCGATCAAGAGCAGGACGAGCGCGCTTCGACGGAGGGTAAACCATCCCAGTCCGGCGCCCGCCGGCACATGGTGGTCGAATGGGTCGTAATCGTAGTAGTGGCACTCGTAGCCGCCCTACTCATCAAGACCTTTGCCATACAGGCCTTTTACATCCCCTCCCAGTCGATGGAACCGACGTTGCTCCCCGGGGACAGGGTCCTGGTCAACAAGTTGGCGTACGACTTCCACCCGGTGCACACAAGTGACATCGTCGTGTTCCGCCGGCCTCCCAACGACACCACCCCGGGTATCGACGACCTCATCAAGCGGGTGATCGGTCTGCCCGGTCAGAGCGTCTACGTGGCCAATTGCGCCGTGTACATCGATGGGAAGAAACTGGCCCAGCCTTATCTCCCGAAGGGGTGGGAGAACCCGTCGTCGGAGTATTGCACGACCTGGACATCCAATTTGCCCGACCCCTACACGGTGCCGAAAGGTTTTTTCTTCGTAATGGGGGACAACAGGAAGGACTCCTACGACTCCCGTTACTGGGGGCCGCTCCCGTCCAGTTACATAGTCGGGAGGGCGTTCCTGCGGATGTGGCCGCCTAGCCGCATCGGTTTCCTGTAGCGCACCCTCAGAGCCTGGGCGGGGAGGAGACATCACTCAAGCGGGTTTCTCGGAAAGCCGATATCACTGCATGTGCTCCAGTTTCTGGAGCGACGGTCCGGGTAGAGAGTGGGAAGAGAGAGGGAGTTGCCGAGGTGGCTACTGTCAGAGCTAGTTGCTCAGGTTGCGGGGACGTCGAGCTGACGACGCGTGAGGTGCAGGTCCAGGTCTGCTCGGCCACCGAGGAAGGCACGTACTCTTTCGTGTGCCCGAGCTGCCGGCTGATCGTCAACAAGCCCGCCGAGGCACGCGTTATCGAACTGCTGGTGTCGGCCGGAGTGAGGGTAGTCAGCTGGGATATCCCGGCCGAGCTGTCCGAACCGAAGGCGGGGCCGCCGATCACCTACGACGACCTGTTGGCCTTCCACTTCGAGTTGAGCAATGAGGGCTGGCTCGAGCAGGTAATAGCCGGCGACGGCCGGCGCTAACGAGGCCGAACGATGAGCTGGGCCTGGATGGCCCCTTTGACCGTGGCGGGCGTGGGTGCCTGGGTGTGCGCCATGCTGGCCGCCTCGGTGCGCCGGGAAACGGCCAGGGTACGCCTGGCTCGGGTAGAGCTTTCGGCCGCCAGGCCGCGGTTGCGCCGAGCCGGGGGCCAGCCGGGACCGGGCACTGGCGGACCGGCGACTGGCGGACCGAGCAGCTAGTTGCGGGCCTAGGCGCTCTGCCTCACGAGCTGGCGAGCGGCGGTGCGGTACAAAGGTGCCGTGCCCCTCGGAGCCATCAGAAAAACGTCTCCTGGCCCTGAAACACCGCGCGCCCGGTTCCTGTCGGGCTACCCCTTCGAGTTGGACGCCTTCCAACTCGAGGCCATGGACGCCCTCGACGGCGGCCACAGTGTGGTGGTGGCCGCCCCCACGGGCTCGGGCAAGACGGTAGTGGCGGAGTACGCCGTGGCCCGGGCGTTGGCAGAGGGGTCCAAGGCCTTTTACACGACCCCGCTAAAGGCACTTTCGAACCAGAAGTTCGCGGACTTCACCCGCAAATACGGGCCGACGAAAGTGGGGCTCCTCACGGGTGATAATTCCATCAACGGCGAAGCCCCGGTGGTCGTGATGACCACCGAAGTCCTGCGGAACATGATCTATGCGGGTTCGTCGAGCCTCGAGACGCTTCGGTACGTGGTGCTCGACGAGGTGCATTACCTCCAAGACCCATACCGCGGCCCCGTGTGGGAAGAAGTGATCATCCACCTCCCTCCCGAGGTCGACCTTGTTTGTCTCTCGGCCACTGTCTCGAATGCCGAGGAGCTGGCGGACTGGGTGGGGACCGTCCGCGGGTCGACGCGTGCCATCATCGAAGAACGCCGGCCCGTCCCGCTGCACAACCTCTTCCTGGTGGGCGAGCGTCAGAGCGAACGTTTGCTCCTTCTGCCTACCTTTGTCGACGAAAGGCCGAACCCCCGCGGAATGGCTATTACGTCGAAGGTGGAAGGGGGCTGGCGGGCGTACCGTCGTGGTGGGCTGTTCTCTCCGAGGCGGTCAGAAACCGTTGAACTGCTCGCCGAAGAAGCTTTGTTGCCGGCCATCTATTTCATTTTCAGCCGGGCTGGTTGCGACGAGGCGGTACGCCAATGCGTGCGCGAAGGCCGGCGTTTCACCAGTGCCGCCGAACGCCATCAGGTCCGCGGGATCGCCGAGGCAGCGACGGGGCACTTGTCGGACGCCGACCTCTCGGCCCTCGGGTATGGGGAATGGCTGTCCTGCCTGGAAGCGGGTTTTGCCGCTCACCACGCCGGCCTCGTGCCGCCGTTCAAAGAGGCAGTGGAGCGCTGTTTTCTGGCCGGGCTGGTAAAGGTCGTTTTTGCCACTGAGACGCTGTCGCTCGGGATAAATATGCCGGCGCGGTCGGTTGTGGTCGAGAAGCTGGCCAAGTTCAGCGGAGAGCGGGTGGAGCCGCTAACCCCGGGGGAGTACACGCAGCTGACTGGCCGAGCCGGGCGGCGCGGCACGGACGATGTCGGCTATGCGGTCGTGCTGTGGTCGCCCGGGGTGACTTTCGACCAGGTGGCGTCGCTGGCAGGGGCTCGCAGTTATACCCTGACGTCGAGCTTCAGGCCGACGTACAACATGGCCTCCAACCTGGTCCGCCGGTCCACGCCCAGCCAGGCCCACCACTTGCTCAACCTGTCGTTCGCTCAGTACCGGGCCGACGCCGACATCGTCCGGCTCGAGAGATACCTGGAACGGTCCCGCCACGAGCTCGACAAAGCACTCGAGGAGGCCCGGTGCGAACGGGGCGACGTGTTCGAGTACAGGAGGGTGACGGCCGGCGCTCATCACCGCCCGCCACCTCATCGCGCCAAACCGGCGGAGATCGTAACGGCTATGGAGGGGCTCCGTCCGGGAGACGTCTTGCTGGTGCCGGCGCGCAAGCCTGGGGGGGCGAGGACCAATGACAGGGTGGTCGTTCTCTCCACGCGACAACGGAAAAAAGGTGACCTCAGCGTTCGGGCCATAACGGCAGGCAGACGCCTGGTCTCTTTTGCGCCGAAGGATTTCCACTCGCCCCCACGCGTCGTGGCTCGGCTGGAGCTGCCCGTGCCCTTCGCGCCAACGACCCGAGAGTTCCAGCGGCGGGTGGCCTCTTCGCTGGCCAACACCGGGGGTGGGCACCGGGTCAAGGAAGACGACCGGTTGCCCGACGATGCCGCGCACCGCCCACCCTGTAGCCGCCTGCCCCGATGCCCGCGCCCATTTGAAGGCGGCCGGGACCGTCGAGCACCTCTCCCGCCAAGTCGAAAAACTGGAGAGCCAGGTGCTACGACGGACGGATTCGCTGGCCAGGCAGTTCGACAGGGTCCTGCAGTTGCTCGAGCGCTGGGACTATGTGAAGGGTTGGTCCCTCACTCCCGCCGGGTCTCGTTTGGCCACGGTCTACCACGAGCTAGACCTCCTTGTCACCGAGTGCGCCGAGCGGGGCGTCCTGAACGGGCTGAGCCCGGCCGAAATGGCTGGACTGGTGTCTGTGTTCACCTACGAGCCGCGTGGTCCGGCCATGGGCGAAGGAGAGGTGGCCCCGCTCCCGGGCCGGATGTACGAACGCTGGACGGCGGTGCAGGCGGCGGCTCTGGAGCTGAACCTCGACGAACAGGCACTCGGCTTGGTCAAATCCAGGTCTCCCGACGCCGGTTTCTTCACCCTGGCCGCCGGCTGGGCCAGGGGTCAGGAGCTGGGGGCGCTGCTGGCGCCGCTCGACCGGGAGGCGGTCCGCCGGCCCCGGGCCGTCGGGTATTTCGGCCGGTGACTTCGTACGGAACATAAAACAGCTGATCGACCTGCTGCGCCAGCTCGGCGAGGTCCTGGCCGACGAGGACGACGCCCGGTCGGCGCGAGAGGCGGCCACCGCTCTGTTCCGGGGCGTAGTGGCGGCGTCCTCGGTAGTCAGCTCCGGCAATTGACGGCAACGGGACGAGGGAAGTTACTGTTGCTTCGCTAACGGCCCAGTGTTCCCTATGGTGGTCGCATCCGAACCTGGGCCCTGTCCGAGTCACCCGGTGACTACCGCTTGATGGACGTGAACTTGCTTCCCCCTGGGCCGGGAGAGGTGAGGGTCGACGTGGTGGTGAGCGCCCTCAACCACCTGGACCTCTGGCTGCAGCGAGGCATGCCAAAGCCCAAAGCGTTCCCGATGGTCCCCGGTTGCGATGGCGCCGGGATGGTGGCGGCGGTGGGCGATGGCGTCACCCGCTGGCAGGTGGGTGACGAGGTAGTCATCAACCCGTCGTTTGCCTGCGGCCACTGTCCCGAATGCCTGGGCGACAACTCGGTGTTCTGCGTCAAATGGGGCATCATGGGCGAGCACTATTGGGGCAGCCATGGTGAATCCGTGACCGTCGGCCAGGCCAACCTGGTGCGCAAGCCGGCCGAGCTGTCCTGGGAAGAGGCGGGCGCCTATGGCTTGTGTGGCCTCACCGCCTACCGGATGCTGCACCGGGCGCGCTTGGCGGCGGGGGAGACCCTGCTCGTGGTGGGGGCGGGCGGAGGGGTAGCCAGTGCGGCCCTGGGTATCGGCCAGCGGCTCGGGGCGCGAGTGTTCGCCACGTCCCGCGATGAAGCCAAATGCCAGCGGGCCGTGGAACTGGGAGCGCTGGAGGCGTTTGTCACCCAGGGTGACCCGGTGCCCCTGAAGGCCGACGTCGTGGTGGACAGTGCCGGCAGCCCCACATGGTCCCTGTCCATGCGGGCGCTCAAACCCGGTGGCCGCCTGGTGACGTGCGGAGGCACGGGAGGGGTGGGGGTCGAAGTCAACCTGGCCCGGCTGTTCCTCAGCCAGCACGAGGTGATCGGGTCGACCATGGGCACTTTTCGGGAGTTCGACGAAGTAACGGCGTTGGTTGCTACCGGGCTGCCAGTGGTGGTTGACAGTGTTTACGGTCTCGAGGACTACCCATCGGCCCTCAAGCACCTGGAGTCGGGGGCGCAGTTCGGCAAGGTCGTCCTCAGGCACTGACCGCCCCGGTGCCGGCCTTCCAGCTAGCGCCGGCCAAAGCGGTGGGGTGGGCGGCCGCCGCACTGAGGCTGTAACAATGGCCGCATGGACAAGACACGCTGGGAGGAAGTGGACGACTATCTGGGCGGCCTGCTGATAGGCGAGGACGAGGTATTGACCTGTACGCTGCGAGCCAGCGCCGAGGCCGGTCTCCCGGCCATCAGCGTCTCGCCTCTCCAGGGGAAGTTCCTGCACCTCGTGGCCCGGCTGATGGGGGCGCGGCGGGTGCTCGAGGTGGGGTCCCTCGGGGGTTACAGCGCTATCTGGTTGGGGCGAGCTCTCCCGCCGCCGCCCGAGGGAAAGCTCGTGAGCCTGGAGGTGAACCACCATCACGCGGCGGTGGCCCGGGCGAACATCGCCAACGCCGGCCTGAGCGGGACCGTCGACGTAATCGTGGGGCCGGCCCTCGAGTCTTTGCCCCGTGTTGCCCGGGACCTGGGACCGGCCAGTTTCGACCTCACCTTCATCGACGCCGACAAGCCCAATAACCCGGCGTACTACCGCTGGGCGCTGCAGCTGACCAGGCCAGGCGGTCTGATCGTCGTGGACAACGTGGTGCGCGACGGCGAGGTGGCCAACCCTGAAAGTTCGGACCCGTCGGTGACGGGCACACGCCAGCTGTTCGAAACGATGGCCGGCGCCCGGGAGGAGGGTGGGCCGGCGGCCACCGCCACCGCCCTCCAGACGGTGGGCCTGAAGGGCTATGACGGCTTTGCCATGGCCATCGTCGAGGACAGCCCCAGGACGGCATAGTTGTCCGCTTGGTGGTGGCTGAGCATCCCCCACCGGGGCCGGGCCGCCCCGTAGGCTGACACGTCGCATGAACACTCGCGCCCTCGACGTCCCTTACGCTCTAGAAACCTGGACGCCCGCCGAGGCTGACATCCTGCGCCGCTATTTCACCAACCTCGACGGCCCTGTTTTCGCGCTCGTAAACTTGCCTGAAGTGGTGAAAGGAGCGCTCTTCGCGCGATATTCCCGCTCGGCTAAAAGCTTACGGCGACTGTTCCTGGACGAGTTTGTCGGCGACCTCGATGTCAGCGGGGACCACAGTGTCGATGCGACGGTCGGGTTGGCCCGAGCGGAACAACTTTATGAGCGGGTGTTCTTCGAGTACGGCGACGATTCGGTGGCTCAGCTCGGAGGCGTACACCTCGCGTGCGAGCAGGCGTCAAACCTGCTCACCAAAGTGCTCGAGCGGGGCCGGCTCATGTCGTACATGGAAAAGTCCACGCGGTATGTCGCTTATGACACGAGGTTGCCGAGCGGGCGCTACCGGTATTACCGCAGCCCTGAAATCCTGGCTTCGCCTCTGGGGGCCAGGTATGTGGGCGACATGGACAGGATGTTCGACGCCTACGCGAACTTATTGCCCGTTTTATATGAATGGTTTGCCCAGAGGCACCCAACAGCCGACGGCGTCAGCGACGTCGCCCACCGCCAGGCCGTGAAGGCCAAGGCATTCGACACCCTCCGCGGGATTTTGCCTTCTGCCGCCACGTCCAACCTCGGGATTTATGGTTCCGGGCAAGGTTACGAGGCCTTATTACTGCGAATGCGAGCCCACCCCCTGCCGGAAGCCCGCGATTATGCGGACCTGATGTTGACCGAATTACGCAAAGTAATTCCCTCATGGGTACGCCGGGTGGACGTCCCTGACAGAGGTAGCGCGTGGTCTGCGTATATGGAACAAAATGACTCGGCCATGGCCGACCTGGCCGAAGCAGTTATTGGCGGCGCTCTCGCGACCGAAGATCATTTGCCCAACGGTACCGGCCCAGATGTGAAATTGGTGGACTGGGACCCGGACGCCGAGGTGAAACTCGTGACGGCCATGCTATACCCGTACTCGCATTTATCCGAGGAGGAACTCGCGGCGCGCGTAGCGAAAATGACGGCCAGCCAACGGCGAGAGGTTATGGCGAAGTATTCCGGTGACCGCCTCAACCGGAGGCACCGGCCGGGGCGGGCCCTGGAACGCAGTTCGTACCGGTTTGACGTCGTCTCTGACTATGGGGCCTTCCGCGACCTTCAGCGCCACCGGCTGCTAACGATCGAGTGGCAGGGCCTGACCCCGTACCTCGGCTACACGATGCCCGAGGCGGTGGCGGCGGCTGGTGGGGCAGAGGCGTACGAGGAGGCTATGAGCCGGTCGGTGGCCCTGTACGAAGCCCTGGGCGAGCAGTTCGGCGGGATCGTCGCCGCCTACGCCGTCACCCTGGCCCACCGGGTGCGCTTCAGCGTGCAAATGAACGCGCGTGAGGCTATGCACATGCTCGAACTACGGACGACGCGTGAGGGTCATCCTGAGTACCGCAAGGTGTGCCAGAAAATGCACGACCTCATCGCCAAGCAGGCTGGCCATCGTTCGATCGCAGCGATGATGGGGTTCGTCGACCACATGGACTATGAAGACGAAGGCCTGGGCCGTTTGACGGCCGAGCGCCGAGCCGAGGCCCGCCGCCGGCGTCAACACCGATAGTGGTCGACCGCGTTGGTGGCCAGCACCGATGATGGACGGTCCGGGAGTGCTCGGCCACGGTCCGAGCGGACAGTATATTTTGCACGTCCCTGAGCAGGTTGGACGCGTATAAGTCCTGGTAAGCGGTAAAAAACTTCGTTTGTATGCCGGAGCCGCGTGCGCAATGATGATGCCCAGAGGTCCTGCAGGGCACCACTCCTGCAGTGCTCGGCCAGGAGGCCCGGGGAGCTAAGTAGATAACGACTTCGGCACTGCCGGTAACGAAGTTATCGGCGTGCGTTGGCGGCACCAAAGGCCCCCGGGCCGTCCTGAACGGCTGAACACGGTAACTGGCGGCCCCCGGGAATATCGTCGTCCAACTGGCGTTTACCTCCCTGCCATCTTGCCGACTGGTGAGTGTTGCCAGCTTCGCTTAGCATGCCCCGCCGGTAAAGCATGGTACGTGCCATCCTGTGTGCTTGAAATGGTTGCTGAAGGACACCAAATGCCTGACGACGACGACTTCGATGACCAGTTGCTCGAAGACGGCCCCGAACCCGAAGACATCGACGATGAAGAAGACCTCGAGCTAGACGAAGAAGGGCTGGCCGAGGACGACCTTGACGACGACGCTGACATCGACGTTGAAGAATCAGATGACGAGGCCCAGACCGAGGAGGTCGACGAAGAGGGCGGCACCGCCCTCCCTGCCGAAGAGGAAGAGGAGTACGAAGAGGAGGAGGAGGACGACGGAGACGACGTGGAGGCAAGCCTCGACGTCATCTTGAAGTCGCGCCTGGTTGTCTCCGAATCCGACGAGGAAGAGGACGAAGAGGAAGAGGACGAAGAGGAGGCCGAAGGCGACGAGCGGGGGGAAGTAGCCACCAGAGTGTTGCCCAAGCAGCCTGGAGAGTTCGTCTGCCAGTCGTGTTTCCTGGTAAAGAACCGCAGCCAGCTGGCGGACGAGGAGCGCCAGTTATGCCGCGACTGCGTCTGACGTAGGAGCGGCGTGCTAGGCGCCATTCTGCGGGGGCGAACTGGGGCCAAGCGTACGTCCCCGAGACGGCGGCCTAAGCGGCCAGGGAGGCTACCGTGGGGACATGCCCCCTGGCCATGACGATGCAGGCGAGCGGATTTTGGACCTGGCCCTCTACGCCCCTCTGGGGCTGGTCATGAGCGCGCTCGAGGCTATGCCTGACCTGGTGCGCAAAGGCCGAGAGAGGCTCGGGCCACAAGTGGGCATGGCGCGGACAGTCGGACAGTTCGCCGTCCACCAGGGGTACCGCCAGGTGGCCGGGTTGGCCAGATCGCGGGGCCCGTTCCCGTTCCGGCCCGGACAGCCGGCGGCCGAGACCTACGCCGTCTACACGACCGAGCCGCCCGGAGGCGACGACAGCGATCGTGACGGTGACGGTGACGGTGACGGTGACGAGGGGATGGGGATGGTGACGGCACCAATCAAACCCTCTCCGCGCCGGCCCTGCCGGCCAGTACGGCCCCACCCGTGGGAGAGGGAACCCCCGACGTCAGTGCCGAGCAATTGGCCATACCCAGTTACGACTCGTTGTCAGCCACGCAAGTGGTCCAACGTTTGACGGGCCTGTCCCGAGACGAAATCGCCGCTGTGGCCTATTACGAGGCGGCCACACGCCAGCGCACGGCCATTCTGGCCCAAGCCGAACAGCTCCTGACGTGACATTGCCGGGCCCAACCGAGGTTGCCCTGGCGCGGGCGGCCCGGCCGGGTGACGTCGACCGGCTAGTCGAGATGTACGCGGAGGCTGTCGGTGAGCTCAGCCCCATGAGGGGCGGCCGGGTGCTCCTCGGCCTCAACCAGCGCGAAGCACCTGTGGAGGAGTCGTTCATCAGCCAATTGGAAGATGCGCGGCAATTCGTCGTGGTATCGGTTTTGGGCGGGGACGAAGTGATCGGCTATGCCAGCTGCCGGACGCTCGAATTGCCCGAGAAAGAGCGGGTGGGCTCGATCCAGGATCTCTACGTCAAGCCGGCGGCCCGGCGCGGCGGTGCCGGTCGGGCCATGGCAGAACTACTGGTGCGCTGGTGCAGTTCGCAGGGTTGCATTGGCGTGGATGCCAACGCTCTCCCGGGGAGCAGGACGGTAAAGAGCTTTTTTGAGGGAGAGGGTTTTACGGCTCGCCTGCTCGTAATGCACCGGCCGCTGAAGTGACCTCCGCCGGCGGGAGGGTTTCGTCAGTGCCGGAAGCATCACTATCAGTGGGTTCACTGCTTGTGGTCGGCACTTCTTCGGCCTCCGGGCCATGCTCCTCGTACTCGGCCGCAGGGGCCTCAGTTTCGGCCAAGCCCCCGGCCTCGGCCGCAGGGGCCTCAGTTTCGGCCAAGCCCCCGGCCTCGGCCGCAGGGGCCTCAGTTTCGGCCAAGCCCCGGCCTCGGCAGGGTGTCGGCCAAGCCCTCGGCGCAGGGGCCTCAGTTTCGGCCAAGCCCCCGGCCTCGACCGTGCCCAGCCCCTCAGCGCCCGCCGGTTCGGCTTCCTCGGGCGTCGTGACTTCGCCCGCCGACTGATCCTCTGCTGCCTCTGAACGGCCGGCTGCCTCCGGGACCTCTGGTGCCTCTGAAACCTCGGGTGCCTCTGAAACCTCGCGGTGAGAGCTCCTGGGCGGGAGAGACGGGCTCCGACTCCTGGGCTGCACTCTCTTCGGGCCGGCGGCTCCTCAGGGGTCGGCCGTGGCCGTCCTGACGCCCGCGCTGCCGGGGTGCCCACTTGACGCCCTGGCCGGCTTGGCCGCCCGTGGCCTCGAGCAGGAGCCTTGGTCGGAGCGACCGGACGTACCGGGCCCGGGGGAGGGGGGACGCTGATCCCGAGCAAAGGAGCCAGCGCTGGTACGCGTCCGCACTGTTGGCGGGCCGTGTCCAGTAGCTCCGCGCTCGGGTTGGCTGGCAGACCCTCCGGCCTCACGGTGCGCCGGACGGGGCTCTCGACGACAGCCTGGAGTACGGCGAGCCACTGAGGCTCTGGGGTGCCCGGTGACATGGCGGCGCTGGCTGCATCTCGAAGACGAGTAGCCAGTTCGGCCGAGAAGCGAGCCGCCGGGTCAGGCGGGCGGCTGGAGAGGCGCAGAGCGCGAACCACATGGGCTTCGTCCAGGTTTTTGGTCACGTCGGCGGACCAGGTCGTCCGGTGCTCTTCCACCCGGCGCTCGAGCATCTCCCGCAGGGTGACGACCAGCTCACGCGACGCTTCGTCCCTGGCCGCGTCGGAGCCGCTGACAAGCGACCGCAGGTCACGCATGGCCAGGTCGTCCCCGAGTTTGATGGCAGCATCGGCCCTATCGCGCCATTCGGCGGCCTTTACCCGCGACACGAGGGACTCGGCTAGAGCCAAGACGCCCTCGGTGCTTGGTTCCGGCCGGCCTTCTTCGCGCGCCCGTTCCCTCTCGAAATGCAGGGCGGTGCGCACCGCCGGGATCCCGCCCCGCAAGAGCTGCTGCGCGATCGGGCGCTGTTCTGGCGGGAGGCTTTCGAGCATGGCGTTGCGGTGGGCGTTGCCAGGGCTGAGGCGCTTTTGACGCTCGCGGTCAGCTGGAGCTCGCTTCTGGCCTTGACCGCTTTCGAGGTGGCCGCCGGTGGCTCGTTGGCCCTCGCGGCCGCCGTGCGTCTCGCGCTGGCCCGTCCCTCGGGGCCCTCCTCGTCCTGGCCCCGCCGTCGCTCTCGCCGGGCGGGCTGGACGGTCTGGGCGGCCTTGACGGTCCGGTCGGGGGGTGGACTGGGGTTGGCCAGTTCCAGCTTCACCATCGCTGGCTCGTCCCGCCCGGCCGTTGCCATTCGTTTGTGTATGTGGGGGACCGCCAGGCCCCGTGCGCTGGGACGAGCGCCCTCTGTTTGGGCCGGACTGGTCGCCGCGACGGCGGTCACCCGCTCCGTCAGGTGCCGGCCGGCCCCGCCCTCCCGCGAGTTGCGTGGTAACGCCGGCGGCCGGCGGCCGGTCGATCAGCTGGATCCGGTTGGGGTCCGCGCCCTCGGGCGGCCGCGGTGGCTCGACCGACACCACCGTGATCCCGTCGATACCGAACTCCGCCTCCGCCCTCACGACATCGCCGGCCTTGGCGGCGTCGTAAAGCAGAGAAGCGTCGAGCGTTCCTCGGGGGTTTAGCGCCCCCGCGGCGCGCCAAGTCCAGGTACCGTCAGGCCGCGCGCTTGTGAGCTCGATCTCGATACGGCGGGCCACCGCACCAAAGTACAACTTCGCAGCCGTAGCGCAAATCACACGGCGTGAAGTGGGCTAGTAATATCATTTTGTCACAGTGACAAAATATTCGGCTTGCGCCTGGTGCGGTAAGGCGATCGACAAGAGCGAAGGGGTGGGTAGACCGCGCAGGTACTGCCGGAGGAGTTGCCGCCAACGGGACTTTGAAGCCCGCAAACGAGCGCGAGAACTAGGGCTGGCCGAGTCCGACCTGATCGTCGCCCGCAACTCCATGGAAGGCCTCGACGACCTCTTGTTCGTCCTGTCGTGCGCGATTGAGGACGTGGACAACGACCTGGCCCTCGACGCCTCGCCGGAGCAGGCATCCCGCAGTTTGACTTGGCTCCTCGAGGCGGCCCGTCCCCTGTTGGGAGCCAGCGAACGGTTGCGCGGAGGTAGCTGACCCCTAGGCCGGGCTAGCGGCCCCCGACCAACCCGTAGGGGAGGGCAGGGACATCGGCTTCGATACCGGCGAGGCGGTTGTACTTGGCTACCCGTTCCCCGCGGGCTGGAGCGCCGGTTTTGATCTGCCCGCAACCACTGGCCACCGCGAGGTCGGCGATGAAAGTGTCGCTAGTCTCACCTGACCGGTGGGAGACGAACTGGGTGTAGCCGGCGTCCCGGCAGACGGCAATGGCCTCGAGCGTCTCGCTGACGGTCCCGATCTGGTTGAGCTTTATCAGGGCCGAGTTGCCGACCTTCTTCGTGATGGCCTCGCGGATTATGGACGGGTTGGTGACGAAAATGTCGTCGCCGACCAATTGGACCTGGCCACCCAATTGAGCGGTCAGTTTTTCCCAACCATCCCAATCATTTTCGCCGAGGCCGTCCTCGATAGACCATATGGGATAAGCGTTCGTCAGCGCCGCGTACTTGCTAATCATCTCGTCTGTAGTCAGGCGGGTGCCGCGGGTGTAGCGATAAGAACCGTCGGCCTCGCGCATTTCCGATGATGCCGGGTCGAGCGCGATCCCGATCCCATCACGGCCTGGGGTGTAGCCGGCAGCCGCAATTGCCTCGACCAAGAGGTCGAGCACCTCCTCCGGGGTACCGAGGTCGGGAGCGAAGCCGCCCTCGTCGCCCAGCCCGGTCGAATGGCCCTTGGCGTGCAGTAAGGCTCGCAATGCGAGATAGACCTCCGAACCCGCCCGTAAAGCCTCGGCAAAGTTGGGCGCGCCGAGAGGCGAGAGCATGAACTCCTGGAACTCGAGGTCGTTCTGGGCGTGGGCGCCCCCGTTTATGACGTTGAAATTGGGGACCGGGAGGCGCAGCAAGGACTCGTCCGCGGCCAACCAGCGGTACAACGGGGTGCCGTCCGCAGAAGCCATGGCCCGCGCCGCAGCCATCGACACGCCGACCGTGGCATTGGCGCCCAAGCGGCTTTTGTTCTCGGTGCTGTCGAGCTCGACGACCGCGCCGTCGAGCTCCTCCAGGCCTTTCCACGAGCGACCCGATAGGAGCTGGTTGATCTCGCCGTTCACGTTGGCTACGGCCTTGGTGACGCCGGCCCCCTTGAACCTTTTTGGGTCGCCATCCCGGAGTTCCACCGCTTCGCGGGTCCCGGTCGAGGCGCCAGAGGGGACGCCTGCCGTGGCCTCCACACCGGACCCGAGGCGGACCGAGACTTCGAGGGTGGGCCGGGCGCGTGAATCAAGGATCTCGCGGGCGTGTACCGCAGCGATTTCATAGGGCATGGGGGGCGTGCCTCACTTTCGTTGTATCTTTGCGTGTCCCGTGCAGGCGCGTCCGTCGGCGCTCAGGGCCCGCCATAGACCCTAGCCGCCGCCAGGGGCCCAGGTTTCCGTTCCCGGCGACGGACGAAGCCTGGCTGCTGGCCAGGAGGGGAGCGGATCTATATAGGCCCGCAGACGGCTGGTGACCTCTCAGACGGCCCTGGTGAACAGCAAGATGGCAACGATTACCGCCACGATGCCGAGCAGTGGCCACAACACGGCGCCGGCGGCCTTAGCTGCGATCTTGACAACCCCCCAGGCAATCAGCGCGATGGCGATCACCACGAAGATGATGCCCCCGATCGTGTGCTTACTTATGCTGGCCAGAAGGGCGGCATCGTGCACTTGGGCTCCTTTGCGAGGTCAAGCGGTACTCCGCCAAGAATGTAGCAGCGTGGGGGCTCTTCTCCTTACACGGGAGACAGCCCGCGGTCAGCTGGGTTGCTGTGCTGCTTTGAAGGCCCGCCTAAGCCCGCCGTTGCGCCACGGAGGCGGTGCCCGCCCCTGACAAACCATGGGGAGTACAAATCAGACCGGGCCTTTGTCTAGGCACGACAAAACCCGAGCTGACCACCACTGCACCCGAACTCCGGAGAGCCTCGAGCGCTGGCAAATACGGGTCTCGGCCCTTCTAAGCCAAACCTGAGAAAGGAGGTATCGCTGCCTGGCTTCAGTCGATTGAGAAGATGCGGGCCACAAGCCCTCCTTTCTCTTGCTGAAGCTCCGGGAAACCGAAGGCGCGGAGCAGGTCCTCCGAACGTGCGACCCGCTCGAGGCGCGCGGCAAACAAACGCACTCCGAGGCGGCTTCGCACGTTGCCGATTCTGCCGCATCTTCGGATAAGCGCGCCAGTTTCACCTCTTGGCGAAGAAGGGGGCCAGCTCACAAGCGGTGATTCCGCTACAGACAGCGTTCAGACCCGCCGAGACCAGGGACTGAGTGTGCCCAGTGAGTCGAAAGCCCACCCCTTTGAACAAGGAAACCGCCGAGCGCGCCAAACCGGCTTCCCGGACGGCGCGAACGTCTGCCGGGCGCGCCCTGTTTGCCGCGGCGGCGCTGTTGGGCGTCGTCGTCCTGTTATTCGCTGACGACTTGGCCCGAGCGAAGCCACCGGGCGGCAACCGGCTCGAGCTTTGGCCGATCGTCGTTTTGGGCTTTTCTGCCAGCGTCGCCCATCCGGTAAGGATCCGGAACCGAAAGGTCAGTTTGTCGATCGGCCTCTCCGAGATCCCCGTGCTGGTAGGCGTGGTCTTCTTGCGGCCCGCGCTCACCCTGGGCGCAGTTACTCTCGGGTATCTGGCGGTAAGCGCTCAGCAGCGCACCGGAGTGAAAACCATCTTCAACTGGGCCGTATACCTGGCCGCCCTGAGCTGTGGCATGGCCGTCTACTACCACTGGCTGCGAAGGGCATCGCCGGCCGGTGAGCAGGGCTGGCTCGTGATCACAGGTACTGTGGCACTTGTCACCGTGTTGGATCTCGCGGCCGTTCTCTTGGTCGGAGCCATAGTCGACAGGCGGTGGCGACGTCCTCCCATCACGCCCATCGCCATCCAGGCGGGGCTGTACATCGGGATCTGTACAGCCGGGGGGTTGGTCGCAGTTTCTCTCGTCTGGGTGAACACGTGGGGGATAGCGCTCTTCATGGCCATCGTGGTTGCGACGATCTTCGCCTACCGCACAACTGTGATCTCGCGGCAGCGCTACACCCATCTTGAAAAGTTGTACGACTTCACCCGTCACGTGAGTTCGCTGACCGAAGGACGAGAAGTCATGTCCCGAGTGCTGGAGGAATCACGAGCGCTACTTTCCGCGGGCCGGGCCGAGCTCGTCGTCCCATTGGAACGGCCTCTCGAGAACCTCGCATTGCGCTGCACTCTCGAGGGGGACGGAGACCCTCGCTTCGAAGACGGTGTCCTGCTTTCCGGACTCGACCTATTGGCCGGACAACGCGGACCACTCCTGTTGGCGGCTCGCTCCGAAGACGTGGCCGTCGCCGGCGCTATGAAGGAGCGTGGCCTGCGCGAAGCGCTCATCGCTCCGCTGCAGCGGGAGGAACCCGCCGCCGGCTACCTCCTCGTAGCGGACCGGGCCTACCAGCACGAGGGCTTCAAGCCGTCAGACTTACGGTTCTTCGAGACCCTGGCGGCCAACGCCGGGGTCGCCCTGCGCAGCAGCGAGTTGCTCGAGCAGCTCCGCCGGGAAGTAGCGGTACGTCAGCACCAGGCTTACCACGACACACTGACGGGCCTGCCGAACAGGGCCATGTTCACCGAACGGCTGGCGGAAGCGCTCTCGGCCGGCCGCCCGGGCAAGGTGGCGGTGATGTTCATCGACCTCGATGGTTTCAAGGAGGTAAACGACACCCTTGGGCACGTCACCGGCGACGCCATCCTTCGCGAGGTGGCCCACCGGCTGATGCCCTTCTCGGGCCGGGGCGACCTGGTGGCCCGGCTGGGCGGGGACGAGTTCGCACTGCTGCTGGCCGCGGCCCAAGATGACCTTGACATCGAAGCGGCGGCCGACCAGGTCCTTGCTACCGTCACGAGGCCGTTGGCCGTCGAAGGGCTATTGCTCGACGTGCGGGCCAGTATCGGAGTTGCAGTGACGCCTGAACGCGGGCGTCATCGTGATGCCACCAACCTCATGCGTCACGCCGACGTCGCCATGTACCTGGCCAAAGCAGCGGGGGGCGGTGTGCGTTTCTATGATCCCGCCGAAGACCGCTCGACCCTGCGACGCCTGACTCTGGCCACCGAGCTGCGGCGGGCCATCGAAAAAGAGGGGCTCGAGGTTTGGTACCAGCCCGTAGTGAAGCTCGGCACGGGAGAGGTCCTCGGCTGCGAGGCGCTGTTGCGCTGGAGCCACGACCAGTTCGGGCCCATCGCGCCCGTCGAGTTCATCCCCGTAGCAGAGAGCGCCGGCTTGATCGACCCCCTTACCTGGTGGGTTCTCGACAAGGCGTTGGCCCAGCTGGCGACGTGGCGCGAGTTCCTGCCCGAGCTGAGCGTGGCCGTGAACCTTTCTGCGCGCAGCCTCACCAGTCCCAAGGTGTCGGACCGGGTAGAGAGCTCGCTTCTGCGTTCCGGGTTGACGGCAGGAGCCCTAACCCTGGAGCTCACCGAGTCCTCGATGATGGCCGACCCTCTGGTGTCACAAAAAGCCATGCATAACTTGCAAGAGTTGGGCGTCAACCTTTCCATCGACGATTACGGCACGGGCTTCTCGTCGCTCAGCAGGCTGAAAGACCTTCCGTTCAAGGAACTGAAGATCGACCGCTCTTTTATCAAAGAAATGACGCACGACAAAGGCGATGAAGCCATAGTGCGCTCGACGATCGAGTTGGCTCGCAGCCTGGGGCGCACAGTTACCGCCGAGGGGGTCGAGGACAAAGACACGTTGGACGAGTTAGCTCGCCTTGGTTGCCACGCCGCGCAGGGCTACTACCTCGCCCGGCCACTGCCGGCCACGGAGTGCGAAACGTGGCTCACTGCCTTCACCCGTTGGCCCGGCACGGTTACGCCGCTCGGTCCTCGACGGGTTAACGCGATGGCGGCCCACGAAGTAGGCGCCCGTGACGACATGCCCGCGGTGGCCGAGGCCAAAGTGGCGCGATGGTAATGAGTACGAGCCGGCCTTGTAACTGGCCGGGGATTCTGACTTCGGTACCACCTTTTCTCCCCGCGCACCTACCGCTGCGGCGCTGCTAATTCTGAGCGTAGGCTCAGCGGGTGCTGGAAACGCCCGACACTGACCTTGCCAAGCGCCCCGACTTGCGGGCCAAGTTAGAAGAGCTCAGCTCCCAGTTCTTCGCTGACGCCGCCGCCGTCGATGTCGCGGCGACCATCCCGGCCGCCCATCTCAGCGCCTTGGCATCTGCGGGTCTGTACGGCATCTTCGCTCCGGTCTCGGCTGGTGGGCTTGGCCTCGGGTACCTGGGGGCGTGCGCCGTAGTCGAGGAGCTGGCGTCCTCGTGTGTGGCGTCGACGTTCGTTTGGGTGCAGCATTTTCGTTTCCTTGGCGCGATGCTCGACCCGGTCACGCCGGCCGGGCTGCGCCACGCCTTCCTGGCGCCGGCCGTCCGCGGCGAGGTGAAGGCCGGCGTGGCGCTTGACGGGCCTCTTGCCCGGCCCGCCGCGATTGTCCGCTCGGCCTACGCCCGGTGGGTGGCTGCTGGACGGGGAAGCTCCCTGGGTCAGCGGCTGGGGGATCGTGGGCGTGGTGTTCGTCGTAGCCCGAGGCCCCGACGAGACGGTTGTCTCGCTACTGCTGGAAGGGCGCCCGCAGGCCGGGCTGACCGTGGAGCCGTTACGGTTGGCGGCAGCCAACGCCAGCGCGACCGTCCGGCTCCGTTTTGACGGGGTCTTCGTAGCGGGCGACCGGGTGGTTGGTCGAGGACCCGTACGAGGAGGCCCGGCACAGGTCGGAGAGGCTTCGAATGAACGGGTCGTTCGCTCTCGGCGTGGCCCGGAGATGCTGCATCCTGCTGGGGCCGTCGCCCCTCGACGATGAGCTACACGCCCGCCGGGTGGAGTTGGACGAGGCCGGCGAGGGTGAGGCGGCCATGACCACGGCGCGCGCCCGGGCCAGCGAGCTGGCGGTGCGAGCGGCGCACGCCCTGGCTGTGCAGCGGGGGGCGAGGTCGGCCATTGCCGGCGACGTAGCCGAACGCCTGCAGCGCGAGGCGGCCTTCTTATTGGTCTTCGGGAGCCGGGCGGCTATCAAGGACGGCCTGCTTCAAGCGTTCAATGCCTCGGGGCCGCCTGAGGTCTAGTTGGGCGCTGGCGTTCGGCCCGCGATCCGGGCGGGATCGCCGGCGGACCGTCCCGCGGCGGACCGTCCCCCGGCGGGCCATCCCCAGCCGGAGGCCGGATGGCGGATGGCGGGGCTACGGGAGCCTCTTTCGGGGCAGATCGGTTGCTTTCCCCGGCGGGCCATCCCAGCGGGAGCCTCTTTCGGGGCAGATGGTCGCTTTCGGCGTATTTATTGCCCAGATCCGACAGCTATCGCGCCGAGAGTCACATTGCGCGCCGAAAAAGGGGAAGTCCGCAGGCGGAAGGCGTAACTTTGCCCGGGTAGCCGCCGGCGACCTGCGATTTCTCAACTTTACATAACGGGCATTATCGGCGTTAGGTCTGACAGGCACTCCGCAGGGGTGAACCTCTGGGGAACCGGTAGCTGTGTCTTGTGTGTCTAGCGCCGGCAGCACTGCAGCCTGCGGCGACGGCCGGAGGCACCAGCGCGCGAGCCCAGGCGGCCAACTCTGCAGCGGAGGTACGCCCGACCGCGCGCCGACGGGCACCGCCAGAAGCTGGAGAAGCCTGGCGGGAACTGCGCACGTACGGACCCCAGGTGCCGGCGCGGTGTCGCCCGGCCGCCCGGGTACGGAAAGGTGGGCCTAAACGGCGGCGCCCAAGGTGCGCCGGCTGGTTCGCGTCGAGCTCAAAACGACGGGGTGGTCGATGGCTGCTTAATTACGTCACGGTGACAAAATAGTGGTCTACCGGTGTGGCCCCCGCGGTTCAAGGAAATGCGGGTGCCTTCGGTCCGAGCCCCTGAGTAAGGACGACGTAGAAGGTCTTCAGGTCGAGTCGTCGGGCGACGTCGTCGTTGGCCAGGCAATTGGCATAGGAAACCGGCTGCTCCGTTCCGCCCTGATAAGCGTCGGACTGGCTCGTGCAGTCCTTGGTCCGGTAAGTGAGCCAGCTGCTTTGGGCGGCCACAAAGTTGCGACGGGCGGATGCAGTGTGCAACAGATGGAAAATCGCCGTCGTATCTCGCGTCAGTTGCTTGTCGTCCGCGAGCACGAGGCGCTCTGCGCAACCTTCCTGACCGATAGTCGTATTCGGGCTACACGGGAGCACCGGCGAGAACCGTTCCTTTATTGCCGGCGGCTGTAGCCCTTGGCTCGCAGTGTTCCCGGCCGTATCCCGGGTGGCCGCTTGGGATGCCGCAGCCGTGAGGAGTATGCCGGCGACGACGAGAGCGCTGACGACGATGGTTTGGTACCGGCGCATCCATTCAGTTTCCCAGACTTGCCCGCCCGTCGAGTGGGCAGGCGTACCCAGATCCGTAAGGAACTCGGCGGCTTTTCTTGGTCACCCTCTCCCCCGCGGTCGTCCCAACACGGACTGCAGTCTATATTTCGTCACAGTGACGAAATCTTCATACCGACCTAGACCTGTCATCCGGGGGTGAAAGCTGGCTCCCGGGCTAGCATGAGCCGGGCAAGGGAGTACCGACAAGGAGATCAAATATGACCCTCGAAGGAAAGCGCGTTGCCCTGCTGGTCGAAGACGAGTACAACCTCGACGAGTTTGTCTACCCCTACCACCGTTTCAAGGAGGCAGGGGCCGAGGTAAAGGTGGTGGGCACCAACCGCACCGACACCTTTTCCAGCCACGACCGCCAGGTGAAGGCCGATCTGCCCGCCAGTAAGGCTCGCGTCGAGGACTTCGACGCCGTTATCATCCCGGGCGGCCATGCCCCGGACAAAATGCGGATGGACAAGGACCTGGTGCGTTTCGTCCACGACATGGACAGCGCCGGCAAACCGGTCGCCGCCATCTGCCACGCAGGCTGGATGCTCGTGTCGGCCAAAGTTCTGGCGGGGCGTAACGCCACCTCTTACTACTCCATTCGGGACGACATGGAAGCGGCCGGCGCCACCTGGTCGGACGAGGAGGTCGTCGTCGACCGCAACCTGGTCACGTCGCGTACCCCGGCGGACTTGCCTGCTTTTTGCAGGACAGTCATCGAGTCGATGCAGCGCCAGCCGGCCACCGTCTGACCGCTCGTAGCCGGAGACGCCGGAGACGTCCCGCGGGCTGGCCGCCTGCGGGGCGTTGAGGGCGATATCGCAGAACCTACCGGCGCCCCTTTTTTGAGGCTTGGCCTGCACAATTAGGCTGTATCGCGTCCTCGGGGGGCGCCAGGCGGGACGAGTGAGAGACAAGTTTGGGAACGCGTTACCGGGAAGTCATAACGCGGATACCGGGCGTTCAACTTGACGTTGTAGGCATGGACCCGGACTGCGGCGCCCATGGGTGAGCGGCGCAAGTCCCTCGGTACACCGACCGTACGTCGCCACTCGAAGGGAGACAGATGAAGCTTGGTTCTCGCCGGTTGCTGGCCATCGGAGCAAGCGTCGCGCTAGTTGGTTTGGGCGCCAGCGCTGCGGGCCTGGCGCTGACCACCGGCGTCGCCGATGCCCAGTTGCAGCACGCCAACCTTGTGTTCGCCAAGACGGCGGCTGCCCCCACCACCACACCGATCAAGCATGTCGTCGTTATTTTCGACGAAAACGTCTCTTTCGATCACTATTTCGGCACTTATCCGTACGCCACCAACTCCGGTGGGGAGCCGTTCTACGCGGCACCGGGCACCCCGTCGGTGAACGGGCTGTGCGCCAGCGCGACGCCGACAACGTGCACACCCGGGCCACTGCTGACGGCCAACCCGAACGGCCAAAACCCGCAACGCCTGGACCCCACCAATGTCAGCGACATCCTCACCTGTGACCAGAACCACGACTACACCCCGGAACAGAACGCGTTCGACGACGGGAAAATGGACATGTTCACCTCCACTGACGGCACCGCCACGGTGGGCGGGACCAGCCCAACCGGGCAGCCCTGCGTATCGGGCACCGTCTTGGACTACTACGACGGCAACGCGGTCACGGCCGAGTGGAACTACGCCCAGCACTTCGCCATGAGCGACAACAACTACGGTTCGACGTTCGGCCCCTCGACCGAAGGGGCGCTCAATGTGACGTCAGGCAACACGAGCGGGGTCGACACCGGGCACGTCGGCGGGAGCACGTTGACCAACGGTGACGCCGTTTCGGCCGGCCCCAACGGTGGCTACTCGCTCATAGCCGACGCGTCGCCGTACTGGGACGACTGCGCTCCCAGCACCACGGCTGCCCTCACTGGCGAGAACATTGGCGACCAGTTGAACACCAAGGACCTGAGCTGGGGGTGGTTCCAGGGCGGCTTTGCGCCCACGACCCCTTACACCGGGCCGGTGTCTACGGCCACGACGTACGACCCCCTCAACAACCCCGACAAGGTGTCGTGCACGTCGACGCACAACGTCGGTGCCGCTGTGGGCGGGACGGGGATGTCCGGTGCCCACCCTTATGGGACCGACAGTGATTACTCGGCTCATTACGACGGCTTTATGTTCTACGCGTCGACGGCCAACCCGCACCACCTGGCGCCCAACTCTCTCGACGTCGTCGGTACCGACACGGCCACCTCGGGCGAGTTCGACACGGCCAACCACAACTACGACGTGTCGTGGTTCAACCAGTTGGTTTCCTCGATACACAACGGGACGCTGTCCGCTAGCCACTTACCAGCCGTCAGTTACTTGAAGGCGCCCGTTTACGAGACCGGCCACCCGGCCACCTCCGACCCCATCGACGAGCAGAACTGGCTGGTCAACGAAGTCAACTCGATCGAGCAGCTGCCCACCTGGGACAGCACGGCCATCTTCATCACCTACGACGACTCGGACGGCTGGTACGACCACCAGTACAGCGGCGTCACCAACCCATCGGATACCACCGCCGACAGCCTGACGGGCAAGAACGCGTGCGGCACCGTGCCCTCCGGGCAGACGACCGTGCCCCTCTACAACCAGGAGGGCCGTTGCGGGTTCGGGCCTCGCTTGCCGCTCATCGTCGTTTCGCCGTGGGCCAAGCAAAACTACGTGAGCCATGCGATGACCAACCAGGCGTCGATCGTGAAGTTCATCGAGGACAACTGGAGCCTCGGGGAGATCCCCGGTTCGTTTGCCAACATTTCCACCTCGGTCGACGATCTGTTCAACTTCAACGCCACCCGGAGTGAACTGGCCAGGCCCGTGTTCCTCGACCCAACGACCGGTGAGCCGAGCAACGCAATCGAGGGGGCGATCTCACCCAGCCAGGGGCCGCCCGGCACCACCGTAACGATTAGCGGCCTCAATTTCTCTACCGTCACCGGCGTGACCCGGGTCTTCTTCGGGAACCGGCCCGCACTCGGCGTAAGCTGCGCAGCGTCGACCACGCTGTCAGCTCCCGCTACGACCTGTACGGCCATCGCTCCCCACGCCGGCGCAGGGCTAGAGGTCCCCATCACGGTACGGGTGGGGGCGAGCGCCGCTGTCAACGACGCGGGCGAGTACACCTATACGTCTTAGGTTTTCGAAGCCCAGTACCAGAAAAGCCCAGTACCAGAAAAGCCCAGTACCAGAAAAGGCCCGTACCAGAAAAGGCCAGCAGCGGGCGGCGACAGCGGCTCGCTGCTGGCCCATGAACGAGAAATAGCGTCATGAGGACAAACCGAACATGACCGGGCAGCAGGCAAAAGGCCGGCACCCCATGCTCACCCCGTGGCGGGGGGCGGTCCTCGGCGTCGTGGTGATTGCATTGGCCGTCTCGGGCTACGTGGCCGTGGGCAGGCACTCCGGAGGGAGCGAACCGGCGGCCGTCGTAGTCTCGTCCACTCAGTGTGCGCCGGGGTGGTCGGCGCCGCGATCGGGCCTAACGGTATTCACGGTCAAGAACACCTCACGGGACACGATTTACGGGGTGGACCTCGTCGGGGCCAACCAGGTGCTCGTCTATGGCGACATAGAGATGTTGGCTCCCGGGACCGAGGACCAGATGGAGGCCCTTTTGCCGCCCGGGGACTATCTGTTCGAATGTGAATCGTTTGCCGGGGCCACCCTGACGTCGCGCGTCGGACGAGTCAGCGGGCCCCCTGTTACCGGAGCGCACCCCTACGTCCCGGCGACGTCAGACCAGATCCAGCTGGCGACGTTGACGTACCGGAACAGCCTCAATACATGGATGGCGCGTCTCGGGGTGGCCACCGACGCGCTTGAATCGGCTATTGACGCCGGTCACCGGGCCGTAGCTCGCCAACTATGGTTACCGGCCCATCTTGATTACGCTCGCCTCGGCGCCGCCTATGACACCTTCGGGAACTTCAACGACGAGATCGACGGCCGTCCGCTCGGCCTGGTCGGCGGGGTGAACAACCCAAATTTTCGAGGGTTTCTGCGCCTCGAGTACGGGCTGTGGCACGGCCAGCCTGAGCACGAGCTCGTCCCGGTGGCCGCCGCCCTCGACAAAGCGGTACACGGGCTTATCAAACAGTTCCCCCAAATGTTGATGCCGGCGAACGACTTGTCCCTGCGCACACACGAGATCCTCGAGAACACGCTCCAGTTCGAGCTGACCGGCGAGACAGACGAAGGTAGCAATACAAACCTGGCTACCGCGTGGGCAAATGTCCAGGGGACGCAGCTGGCTCTAACGGCCATCGCTCCCCTCCTCCACCAGGGAGAGCCAGGTTTGCTCGCATCTCTGCGGGCAGGGGTCGGCCAAATGGCGGCCGATTTCAAGGGGTTTGAGCGCCCGGACGGTAGCTGGGAACCGCTGCAGTCCCTCACGACGTCTCAGCGCCAGCACCTCGACGGTGAGCTCAGCGGGCTGCTCGAGCACCTCTCGGTCGTACCCGACCTCCTCGAGCTCCCGGTCCGCCCGGCAACTGGGGACCAATCTTGAGCAGGGACGAAGACAAGAAAAAGCCAGGTCCAGGTGTCCAGCCGGCACCCACCGACAGGGAGGGAAGCGCTGGCGACGTGTCGTCAACGGAGCGGAGCACGTCGGGGATCTCCAGGCGCCGTCTGCTCCAACTGGGGGCGCTGACCGGGACAGCGGCGGCCACGACCGGCGCTCTGGGTGGCCTGTCCCGAGCCGCCGCCTCCACGGGCTCGGCTTCGGGCGGGCCGGGCACGGACGGCCCCGCCTTCCCCGACGGAGCTTCAAAGGTCCCGGCCGAGCGCGCCCAGGTGCAGTCGATCGAGGGCCCGCACCAATTGGCGGTGCTCAGCGAGCCGACCCGAGCGACGACAGTGGTGGCTTTCGACGTAATAGCCGCGTCGCGCCCGGAGCTGCGGGAACTGTTGCGGGCCATAACGAGCCGGATCCGTCTCCTCTACGCGGGCGGCGACGCCCCAGTTCGACGGTCCAGCGGCGCCAACGGACGACAACGGCATCCTGGGGCCGGTGTTGCCGGCCCGGTCGACGGCGTTTGTCTTAGGGATGGGCGCCAGCCTGTTCGATGACCGTTTCGGCCTCAAGTCGGCGCGGCCGGCCCGCCTGTACAGCATGCAGAGCTTCCCGGACGACAACCTGGACCCCGCGCTGACGCACGGAGACCTCAGCGTGCAGGTCGGCGCCGAAGACGCCGATACCGTGGTGCACGCCCTTCGTGACATCGCCAAGCACACGAGAGGAGCCATGCAACCGAGGTGGCGGGTCGACGGTTTCAAAAGCCCTCCTCGCCCGACGGGGACGCCGCGTAACCTGCTCGGGTTCAAAGACGGGATCGCCAACCCCGACACCTCTGACCCCGTCGAAATGCGTTGGCTCGTCTGGGTGCAGCCGGGCGCCCCCGAGCCGGCCTGGACAACGGGCGGTACGTACCAGGTGGTGCGGGTTATCCGCATGCTCGTCGAGTTCTGGGACCGGGTTTCGCTTTACGAGCAAGAGAACATGATCGGCCGACGACGGTCCACCGGTGCCGCGCTGGACGCCAACAGCGAGTTCGCCCCGCCGAGGTACACCGCTGACCCCGCCGGCAATATCATTCCTTTGACCGCCCACATCCGCCTGGCCAACCCGCGCACGGCGGCGACGGCCGATAGCCGCATACTGAGGCGGGGTTACAACTATGACCTGGGGTTGGACGCTAACGGAAACCTCAACCAGGGCCTCATTTTCACTTGCTACCAGCAGGACGTCCAGCGTCAGTTCGAGGCGGTCCAGACGCGGTTGATCGGTGAACCGCTGGTGGACTACATCAGCCCAGTGGGAGGCGGCTACTTTTTCTGCCCGCCCGGGCTGCAGGGCCGCTCAGACTATTTTGGTAGTGGTCTCTTTTAGGCACCAGAGCCCGCCGGAAGAAGTACCGTGCGTCGTTTGGAGGTTTTCCTTAGCCGCCAGTAAGAGAAAAATGCTGATAATCCGGTGTGCCCGCCCAGCGACCGCCCCAATACCAGCCCACTGACGCGAACGCTCCGACCAGTTCTCCACCGGCCACGGCCATGCCGGGCCGGACACTGTTGCGGTCCAGGTACGCTGCCCCCGCCGGTGGGATTATGGTTTTGCCATAGACGTACGGGTTTTGCACGTCATTTACGTCGATGGCCTCGCCGTAAGCGTGGACCGACCAGCGAGGAGGTCCCGGCGCCACCGCATATCGGCAATTGAAACCCGACGTGTCGTCGGCCGAGGCGGCAGCGTTGTCGTTCCCGTGATAAGCGTCCTCGGGCACCATTTCCCTGATCGGAAAGCGATCGTCGTAGAGCAACCTGAACACCGTGACGACGTCAGCGACGACCGCTTCGTTGACCACGATCCGGCCGATCGTGAGACCGGCTGTCAAAACCCCAATAGCTGAGGCGCAAGATCCGCAGGGCACCCGGGCCGACCGGGCACCCCGGTCGCCAGGTGAAAGGCACGACCGCGGCGCTTACCCGTGCGACCGATGATGCAAAGGGAGCAGCCCTCGGCTGGGTGGCCGGGAGCCGAGAAGCGGATCGGTCGCCGGCGCCTCGGGAAAGGGGAACGGCCCGCTCCGCCGGTGGGGGCGGGCCGGCGCTGGGGGTTAGGGCCGAGGCTGTTTGCGGGAGCCAGCCGGCTCCCGCAGACAGACCAATTGTTAGCCCAACGACAGCCAGCGCTGTGAGTACGACCAGCGCTGGCGGATGGTCACGAGCCGGAGTAAGTGGAAACCACGTTGAGGCCGGAGGTGCCCGGGACCTGTACGGCCGCCGTGCCGCCGTAGCCGTCCGCGTCGAGCTGTTTGATCGACTTGAACGCGTACAGCTTGCCCTGGTAGGTGACGTAGACGCGGCCCGGGGCGCTCAGCTCTACGCCACTGGCGATGCCGGCGTTTTGCTGAGGCGGGCCCACGTGGCCCGTGAGCACGTGGGCTTTGTCAGCCTTGCGCAGGCTGGCCAGCTCGGCCGAACTGGGGACGAGGAAGGCCCGGCCGCCAGCGAAGACGTAGTAAGTCCCTGACGAATCGATGATGGCGCCGTCGGAGGTGGTGCCGAAGGCGTTACCGGCGGCGCCCACTGCGCCAACGCTGCGTCCCAGCTTTACGCCGCTCAAGTTGGGCACGGTCACCACCAAGGCGGGGTCGTAGCCGCTGTTCTTGAACTGCGTGGGGCTCACGAAGCCGTGCAGTTCCCCGTCGGCGCCCTCAACGTAAATGGTGGCCGCGCCATTTATGGGACGGGTGAACAGCAAAGTACCCTGGCGTGGGGTCCCGCTCGGAGGCTTGGCCCCGCCGGCGGCCGACACGACCGTGGCATGGTCGACTTTCTTCAGCGCCGTCATAGCCTTCGACGAGGTGACCTCGAAGGCGTGCCCTCCGGCCAATACATAGTCCCGGCCGGAGAAACTGACTATGGCCCCGTTCGGGTAAGCGGCGGAGGCGTGCGGGAACGGGGCGGCTGCGCTTGATGGCCCGGCCACGGCACCCGTCAAACCGATGGTGTACGTGTTCGAAGCGGAGCTCGGGTTGATGACGTCCCGGACGGTGATAGTGAGCCTGTCGCCGGCGTTGATACTGGCGGGGACCTTGAGGGCCACGTCGTTGGTAGCGCCACCGGTGAGCGCAGCGGAAACCGTGCCGGAACCCGATGGTGTGGTGGCGTCCTGCACCGAGTAATCGCCTGCATTGTTCGGGAAAACGGTACCGCCGGGGCCGTCGAGGCCGATCGCGCTCGCTCCCGCCGTCATAGCGGAACTGGCGACCACGTCGGAGAAAGTGTAGGTCGCGATCGCACCGGCAGCGCTGGGGCTGACATTGACGTTCACGCCGGCACTGGCCCCGATCGTGTAGGGCGGGGCGTCGACCGGCAGGGAATCGGCCGAGGTCGAAACGGCGAAGTCGTTGATCGTGCCTGCCGGAGGGTTGGTGACACCCACGATGAAAACGGTCAAGGAGTCCCCGCTACTAACGGCGAGGGACAGCGGGATCCGGGCTGAACCGCTGGCCAATATGGAGCCTGTAGCCACTGTGTGCCACGACCGTGTGCTGTCGCTCACCTCGATCCCGGTGACGGTAGCAAATCCGGTCTGGCCGGCGGGCTCGCTCAGAAGGATGGCCCCCCCGGCCGGGATGGCATCCGAGGCCCTGAAGCTGACGACGTAGTTCGACGATGCTCCCGGCCACGCGGCTCGACGGCGAGACGCTGACCCCCGTGACGGACTGCCCGAAGGAAATTGAGTTGGTGGTCTCGGCCGACCCGTTCCCCGGTTGCACCGTCACCTCATTTGACTGCGTGGCGCCGCTAGGGGCCGGGTTGGTGCCATTGGCGGTGATATTGAGGATGCCGCCGTTGGCCACCGCGGTACGCCAACGTCAACGTGGCGACATGATTACCGGAGCTCAGGGCGACGTTTGTCACGGTGTCCCGAGTGGCCGCGCCGCCCGACGGTGCGTATGTGACCGTGTAGCCAGCCGCCCCGCCATAAAACTGAATTGCTTCGGTGCCGGCGGTAACACCAGCGGTTAGCTTCAAAGTGGTCGGGTCAGCGCTCACATTGGCCACGGATATGGCGCTTATCGTGTAGGTCGTATTGACGCCGAATTCCGCTGAGGCCGCTGCCAGCTGAGGCCCGGAGGTAAAGATCGTCACCGAGTTGGAGGATCCCGAGGTACCGTTCTTGGAGGTTGTTACGTTGAAGTGCATAGTCCCGGTGCTCGACGGGGCGTCGGCGGTAAAGTCCACTTCGGCTTTTTGGCCGGCGTTGAGGCTGCATTTGCTCGATAGCTCGAGCGTCAACCCGGTGGCGGCCGCGCAGCCGGCGCCTCCGACTCCGGCGGTACCGGCCTGAATGCACGCACCGCCGACGATGTCGACGTTGGTCGGGGTCGAAGCCAAAGATGTGGACGGCGTCACGGTCACTGAGTCGCCGCCCGAGCCGGATAAAGCGGCTGGGCAGATCGAAAGTCACTTCGAAATTTGTGACCGCGCCAGCGCCCACCGCGTTCGGCGACGCGGTTACTGGACTGACTGCTCCCGACGGAGCGCCGATGGTGTAGGCGTTGGTCGTCACGTCAGCGAAAGCGGGTAACGCTGTAGCCATCAACCCCCCGGCGATAGTGGCGGCACCAAGGACGGCGGCGCCGACCGCCAATATGGAGCGCCGTCTTCTCGAGCCGGGCTGAAGGGCCAAGGGATTTCTCACGTGCATTGGGTTTGGTCTCCTTGTAGGCGAGCAATTCATCGGGGTGGTAAAGCCGGGAGAGGGCGCGGACGCACCGACCGCCGTTGCCGGCGCGCGCCGAGTGAAGAGCTGAGGTTCGACCTCTGCGGCCATTGGCTTTATCTCTACCCCAGCCAGTGGTCTGCTCTAACTAAGGAAGCGCGCCCGACCAGCACGGATGAAGCCCGCTCTCCCCGTCAAAACAATGGGTACGGCCCCCAATGGCAGGGTGATGCCCGTTTCGGGGGCCGCCGCTTGGACGGTGCTACCAGCAGGTTCGCGCTTGTACCGGAGAAACGGTAAATGTATATTTACCGTTCATGCAGGTTTACGGAGAGCCCCGCCTGAGTTTGCTAGGCGACTCGATCAGGCAGGCGATCTTCGAACTCCTGGCGGGACAACCCTGTTCTGTGGGCGAACTCGCCGAACAGCTACCCGTCAGCCGGCCGGCCGTCTCCCACCACCTGCGCGTCCTGAAAGACGGTGGCCTGGTGGTCAGCCGGTCCGAGGGGACACGCCGCGTCTATCAGCTCGACCCCGAAGGCGTCGAGGCGTTGAGGGCCTACCTGGACCGTGTCTGGGAAAAGGCGCGCCGGAGCTTCGACAGCGCAGCCGAGCCGGCAGCCCCCGATTTCGCCGGCGACAACCGCTCATCAAGTAGCCCGGCATCCTTTCCCCGGAGCCAGATTGCCGCCGCGCCGCTGACGTTCGCATGAAATAGTACTGGCCCGATTACTTATACCGGCCCGATAACTGATACTGGCTGATAACTAGTACTGGCCCGCCAATATGATCCGGCCGCCACTTGTGGCGCGACAATTTTATGTATTTACCCGGTACTGCCGGCCGAAGAAACCTGAATACCACCCGCGGGCTCGCTCGCCAAAGAACTGCGAATGTTAGCGGGATGACCGGGATGCCCGGCTAGGTTCGCCGGTCGGGAGGGCCACCGCTGCGCCCAGGCCGGCCAGGCCGATAGCGGCCAGGACGATCATGGCGGCGGCATAAGCCTGGTTGGGCTCGGCTAAACCCGAGACCAGGATGGTCCCGGCGATGGCGGTGCCGAAAGACGAACCCAGGTTGGACACGCTGCGAGAAAGACCCGAGATCTCCCCCTGGAGATCGTCCGGGAAAGCTGATTGAACGACGTTTACGGACGGGGTCAGCATCACGCCCAGGCCCAAGCCGATAAGGAACAGCCCGGGAGCGAAGTACCAGGCGCCCGGGTGCCCTTTGACCAATGCCAGCAGGACGACGACACCAAGGATCGCTGTCACGAACCCGGACAGTATCAATGTCCGCTGGGCGAAGCGCTTGGCCATGCGGCCGGCGGCCAGCGATGACAGCAGGATGCCGCCCGTGGCGGCCGTGAAGATAACCCCGGTTTGGATGGCGTTGTAATGGCGGACCACTTGCAGGTAGGTGGAAACGACGAATGACGTACCCAGGAGCAGTAACCACTGAACGTTCTGGGTGATCATGGCCAGATTGGCGGTGCGGTTGCGGAAAAGTGCAGTCGAGAGCAGTGCTTCTTCATGACGCCGTTCGCGGTACCGCACCCAGGCAAAGAAGGAGGCAAGTATGAGCGCTCCTACGACCAGGCCGACCGCCATAAGGACGAGGTTCCTGTCGGCGGCCAGAATGCCGAGTACGACTACCACCAGGCCGGCGGCGGACAGGATAGCGCCCACTATGTCGAATGGGCGGTCGGGATCGGCGGGCACGGGGTCGATGATCCCGCGGCCAAGGACAGCGATGACCAGGATGACCAGGGCCTGGAACACGAAAGCGGCGCGCCAACTGATCGCCTCCGTGATCAGGCCACCGATCAACGGCCCCATGGCGGCCCCAATGCCGCCCATACCGCTGATGACGCCGAAGGCCCGGGCGCGCGATTTCATGTCGCCCCAAAGGATGGTGGTGAGGATATAGACCGGGGGGATCAGCAGTGCCGTCCCGATCCCTTCCAGGATCGAGTTGCCGAGGATCAGCACTCCCAGCCCGGGCGCCACGGCACTGAGCACGGCACCGACGCCGTAGACCGACAGCCCGACGATGAAACAGCGTTTCCGCCCGTAGCGATCGGTCAATTTCCCGCATGGGATCATGAGCGCAGCCATGACGATCAGGAAGAGCGTGATGCAGATCTGGACCCCCTGGACGGTGGTGTGCAGGTCCTCAGTGATGCTGGTGATCATCACGTTCATGTTGGAGCCGGCGAAGCTGCAGATGAACTGGGCCAGGGCCAGAGGGATGAGTACTTTGCGCAGTGACTGGGCCGAGGCAGACCCGGCGGCTGTACTAGCCATGGGCGGCGGGGGGCTCGGGCGGGGCCAGGCTTCGTTTCGCTCAATGCAGGCCTCCTCTGGTCATGGGACCAGGAGACTCCCGTTCAGGCCGGGGCTCAGCAAGAACATTAGCGGTGCGGCGCAGTGCGCCGAGCCACACCTTGAGGCCGCGGGGAAGCACCAGGGTGGCCAGTGTAAAATTCGGGCGGTCAACACCACGAACCACTGTCAGGGTGGCACCCTTGACCCACAAGCCCGGTCATGGGTGAATGGGCTGGTGCCGATTACGAACCGGTCCGCGCCAAATTACCGACGGCTCGGCCGGTCTACGCGCGCTGGCCGGGGGAACGGTTTGCCCCGTCGATGCCCGCTCTAGCCGGTTTGGGGCCGGCGTGGATGTACGCCAGGGCCGACTTACGGCGCCGGTGGAAGTCCGCTCTCGCCATCGCCATTTTTATCGGGATCGCCGGGGCCGTAGTCCTGACCGCCTACGCCGGCGCCCGCCGGACGGACTCCGCCTACCCCCGCTACCTGACGGCGACGCACGCGGCCGATTTCCTGGTGGCAACGGAGAGCTCGGGACCGTCGCTCACGAACCGGTTTTACCATCGCGTCGCATCTCTGCCAGAAGTCCGGCGCAGCGGCATCGTCCTGGGGCCGTCGCTCGTTTATGTCTCACCCGCGGGTGATATCGACGAGAGCAACACGGGCTATGTCCAGGTCTACGCCAGCGAGGACGGACGGGCCGGTTACGGGGTTGGGGGTTTCAAGCTTTTGGCGGGACGGTTGCCACGACCGGACCGGCCTTTCGAGGCCCTGGCCAACCGCACTCTGGCCGTTCGGCGCCACCTCCACGTCGGGAGCCGCTTCCAAATGTACGCGGTCAACACCAATGCTTCGCCGGCGCAGGCGGTTCGCGAAGTGCACCACGAACGACCCGTCATTTTCACTATTACTGGTATCGGGGTGTCGTATGACGAAATCGTCCCTGTGGCGCCCAGTGACGGTTTGCCGACTCTGTTCACCACTCCGGCTTATTTCCAGGCTCACCACAGCCTGGCGGAGACGAACTTCGACGGCATTTTCGTACAGCTCCGACCGAATGCGAGCCGGTCTGCTTTCCAGCTCGCCACCTCACGGACCTGGCACGCAGATAGCGCAAGGTACAACCTGGGAGCGCTTTACGTCGCCGACCTGAACGCTGCACTATGCGCGGGCCGAGCGAGCTATCCACCCGGACGCGCTGGCCCTCGAATTGTTTGCCCTTTTTGTGGCGCTGGGGGCTTCTTTGGCTATTGGCCAGGTCATCGCCCGGGAAGTCCGGCTGTCCTCCAGCGACCACAGGATCCTGGCCGCGCTCGGTTTCGACCGGCGCCAGCTAGTCGCCAGCACGCTGTCGTGGCTTGCTTTCCCTGTCGTGGCCGGGTCGGGCTTAGCCGTGCTCGGGGCGGTGGCCGCCTCCCCGCTGATGCCAATCGGGCCGGCGCGGACCGCTGAACCCCATCCGGGTTTTTCGGTCGATTTTGTCGTCCTGGGTGTGGGCTTGGCCTCCCTCATCCTCCTCTTCGGCGGCGTCTCGGCCGCCACCGCCTGGTTCGTGAGCCGCGACCGGCCGGTTGAGCGTTATGGCGCGTTGCCAAATGGCGGGAGCCGATGGGCAGGGGCAGAAGCGTTTGGCCGGGCTGGGTTTTCACCGTCGGCGGAGGTGGGGCTCGACATGGCCTTCACCCCGGGCCAGGGGGCGTCCGCCGTCCCTGTGCGCAGCGCCCTTCTCGGCGCCATTGTTGCCGTCGCCGCCGTGGTCAGCGCCATCACCTTCGGTGCCAATCTGGAGCGGTTGGTCTCGACCCCCTATCTGTACGGTGTCACCTGGGACTCCGGCCTCGACGCCCAGTTCTCCGATCTGACGCGCGCTCAGGCGATGGCGGCCGCAAACCACATTCCCGGCGTTACCGGGGCGGCGGCCGGGACCTACGGCGACGACGTTACGATCAACGGGCAGGGCGTGCCGGCGGTGGGGATCGACAGCCTGAAGGGATCTCTGTTCCCCACGATGGTGACGGGCCGACGGCCGATGCGGCCCGACGAGGTGGCGCTCGGCGCAGGCACGATGCGCCAACTGCGCACCCGGATCGGTGGGTGGGTGACCCTCAGTTCCAGCTCCGGGCCGAGGCGGATGAAAGTAGTTGGAGAGGCGGTGTTCCCCTCCTTCGGTAGAGGTTCCTTCACACCGACCGACCTCGGGGAGGGCGCCGTCACCACGGCCGGCGTAGTGGCCAAACCGCCGGCGGGCGCCAACGCCTACAATTTCGTGCTGCTCCGCTTCTCCCAGCAGGCTCGTCGAGGCGGGGCTCTGGCTGTAGCGCAGGTTGCCCATCAGTCAGGGTGCCCTGCCGACCAGTGCATCATGACGACCGAGCGGCTGCTCCCGACCGACGTACAGAGTTATAACCGCGTCAGCATGACGCCGGTCTATCTGGCCGGTCTGCTGGCCATATTTGGCGCGGCCATGGTCGGCCACGCGCTGGTCACGTCGGTGCGCCGACGGCGCCGAGACCTCGCCCTCCTGAAGACCCTCGGTCTAACCACCCGGCAGGTGGCCGCCGCGGTGGCGTGGCAAGCGTCGGCGTTCGCCGCTACTGGGTGCGGTCTTCGGGGTCCCGGCCGGATGGGCCCTGGGCCGTTGGCTGTGGTCCCTCTTCGCGTCCGAGATCGGCATCCCTGGCACGTTCGTCCTTCCCCTTCGAAGTATTCCTGGTGGTCGCCGGCCGTGGTCGTTCTGGCGAACTTCATCGCCGCTTTGCCTGGCCGTTCGGCGGCCCGGACGAGGATTGCCATCGTCCTCAGGACGGAGTGACCGTTGGGCTTCGTCTGGTGGCGCAGGAAAACCGCCCTGCGTTCCAACCGATGAATTCCGGCCTCGTCCGGCGTCGGACGTCTCAGGCCGCAGATTTGGCGTAGTTGGCGACGAGGCACAATTTTTCTTGGCCGCGGCAAAGGGAGGAAAACGACGTGACAGAGCTGACCAACCCGGCGCTCGCCGATCTCAGCTTTCTCGTGGGTGACTGGGAAATGACGTTGTCACAGGCGTCATTCCTGCCAGACCCGGACCAGACCCTGACCGGTGGCGTCGAAGTACAGCTCATCGAGTCGGGGGGGCTCCTGGCCATGCGCCAGTTCGCCGACCCCAATGGCCCACCGCTGGCTTCGTGGGTGATCGGACGCGAGGCCGCCCGTCCCGGGTACACCGTGCTCTACACCGACGACCGGGGAGTCTCACGCGTTTATGAGATGAGCCTGGTCGGCGACCAATGGAAAATCTGGCGCAATGACCCTGACTTCTCACAGCGCTTCGAGGCGACGCTGAGCCCAGACCGTCAATCTGTGGTTGGACGCTGGGAGAAGCGCCCCAGCGACCGGCGGGTGGGAACACGACTTCAATATCGCTTACAGCCGCCGATGATCGAGCTTGTCCGCAGGAAAGCCTCCGCGGCGTCGGAGGACTGGCCCCGTGGGCGAATTGGGGTCGGTGGAGCACGCCCGTTCAGGCGCCGACGTAGGCGGCGAGGTGGTGACCTGTGAGGGTGGACCGCGAGGCCACGAGGTCAGCGGGTGTGCCCTCGAAGACGATCTGGCCACCCTCGTGGCCGGCGCCAGGGCCCAGGTCAATAACCCAGTCGGCGTGCGCCATTACCGCCTGGTTATGTTCGATGACGATGACCGACTTGCCCGAGTCGACGAGCCGGTCCAGAAGGCCGAGCAGCTGCTCGACGTCGGCTAGGTGTAGGCCGGTGGTCGGCTCGTCCAGGACGTAAACACGGCCCTTTGTCGGCCATGTAGGAGGCCAATTTGAGCCGCTGCCGCTCGCCGCCGGACAGTGTGGTGAGCGGCTGGCCCAGGCTGATGTAGCCCAGCCCCACGTCGGCGAGCCGTTGGAGGACGGCATGAGCGGCCGGCGTCCTCGCCTCGCCGCCGTCGAAGAACTTCTCCGCCTCGGTCACCGACATGGCCAACACCTCGCTGATGTCACGGCCGCCAAGGTGGTAGTCGAGCACCGATGCTTCGAACCGTTTCCCTTCGCATTCCTCGCATGTGGTGGCGACGGCCGCCATCATTGCCAGGTCGGTATAGATCACTCCGGCACCGTTGCAATTGGGGCAGGCGCCCTCGGAGTTGGCGCTGAACAAGGCCGGCTTTACTCCGTTCGCCCTGGCGAACGCGTTGCGGACCGAGTCAAGCAGGCCGGTGTACGTAGCCGGGTTGCTCCGTCGTGACCCCCGGATGGCGGCCTGGTCGACCGTCACGACCCCATCGCGCCCGGACACCGACCCATGTACCAGCGAGCTTTTGCCGGACCCGGCGACCCCGGTAACGACGACTAGGACGCCGAGGGGGATGTCGACGTCCACGTCTTTCAGGTTGTGCAGGCGAGCAGCCGCGCACCTCCAGCACCCCTGACGGCGTCCGTACCGTCTCTTTTAGAGTGGCCCGGTCGTCGAGGTGGCGACCGGTAAGGGTGCCACTGGCGCGGAGCCCTTCGACGGTGCCCTCGAAGCAGACGGTGCCGCCCGCCGTCCCGGCCCCGGGGCCGAGGTCCACGACGTGGTCGGCGATGGCTATGGCCTCCGGTTCGTGCTCGACAACGAGCACCGTGTTGCCCTTGTCCCGTAGCCGCAGCAGCAGGTCGTTCATGCGCTGGATATCGTGAGGGTGGAGGCCGGTGGTGGGCTCGTCGAAGACGTAGGTGGCATCGGTCAGAGACGAGCCGAGATGCCCGATCATCTTGACGCGCTGCGCCTCGCCGCCCGAGAGGGTGCCCGACGACCGGTCGAGCGAGAGGTACCCCAGCCCGATCTCCACGAACGAGTCGAGGCTCAGCTGCAACGCGGCCAGCAAGGGCGCCACCGATGGCTCGCCCAGGTCCCGCACCCACGTGGCTAAGGCGTTGATCTCCATGGCGCAGGTGTCCGCGATGCTGACCCCCTTGATCTTGGACGACCTGGCCGCCTCGCCGAGCCGGGTGCCGCCGCAATCGGGACAAGCGGTAAAGGTGACGGCGCGCTCCACGAAGGCCCGGATGTGCGGCTGCATCGATTCCTTGTCCTTGGACAGGATCGATTTCTGGACTCGCAGCACCAGGCCCTCGTATGTCATGTTTATCCCGGCGATTTTCATCCTGGTCGGCTCGCGGTGGAGTAAATCGTGTAGCTCGGTCTTGGTGAATTTGGACACCGGCTTATCGGGGTCGTAGAAGCCTGAAGCGCTATAAAGCCGAAAGTTCCAACCGCCCGTTTTGTACCCGGGACGAGGAGGGCGCCCTCGTTGAGCGATTTGCTGCTGTCGTAGAGCTGGGACAAGTCGATGTCCGTGACCGATCCCATGCCCTCGCAGCGCGGGCACATACCGCCGGACGCGGGTGAAGGTTTTCCTAACGGTCTGCGCAGCCACCGCGTTCGACCGTGATGGCCCCGCTGGCTCGGACCGAGGGGGTGTTGAAAGAGTAAGCGTTTGACGACCCGATGTGCGGTTTACCGAGGCGGCTGAACAGCACGCGTAGCATGGCGTTGGCGTCCGTGGCGGTGCCGACCGTCGAGCGAACGTTGGCGCCCATTCGCTCCTGGTCGACGATGATCGCGGTCGTCAGCCCTTCGAGGAGGTCGACCTCTGGCCGGGCCAACGTAGGCATGAAGCCTTGCACGAAGGCGCTATAGGTCTCGTTGATCAACCGTTGCGATTCGGCGGCGATGGTGGCGAACACCAAGGAGCTCTTGCCCGAGCCCGAGACACCGGTGAACACCGTCAGCCGGCGCTTGGGGATCTCGACGCTGACGTCTTTCAGGTTGTTTTCGCGTGCACCATGCACGCGGATCAGGTCGTGGCTGTCGGCTAGGCGTGGCCCCGGTGACTGCGTACCCGACTTCGTGGTCTTAGGCATGATGGCTCCTTCCGTCTGTATGGCAGCCGCTTTCGCGGCCTGTGGTTGGAGGGACGGCGGTAGGCATCGTCGCCTGGGGGACAAAGTCGGGGACGCCGCCATCAATGCCGATTAGGGCTCCTGCCTCAAACCGACGACGTTCCCATTTGTATCCTTTATTTGGGCTATCAGCAGACCGTTGGACACGTCTGTAATATCCTGTACGACCTCAGCCCCGGCGTTGGTCATTTCCTCGAGGCTGGCTTGAATATCGTCGACATCTGTATAAGCGATCGGACCGTCCTTTGAGTGGGGGTCCAGGCCGATTTCTAGGTCCCCGGTCCTGTACCCCACGTAGTAAGGGGTATAGGCATAAGGGTCTACTCCCAAAAACGCATTGTAAAAGGTCTTTGCCTTCTCTACATCGCTTACCGGGTAAACGAGTAGTTTGATGCTCTTCGCCATGGTGGCCTCCTTTTGACGTTGGTATTGTATTTGCCGGGAGAACGGAGTTACGTTTCATGGTCGACGTTGCGTCACCCAGCTCTCGGCGACGCGATTTGTTTGCCTCACGCGGGTCGGGCCTGCCAGTAGCCGGGCCCCGGTTGGAAGAGTGACCGGGTCGGCCCCCGCCGGCCTCGCTTTCAGGCCCGTTTTGTGAACCCCTCGTTCAGAGACTGAATATGACCGCCAGAACGCTCAGGTCTGCTCCTGGATGCGGATCATGTTGCCGGCGGGGTCACGAAAGGCGCAGTCCCGAAGCCCGTACGGCTGTTGCGTCGGCTCCTGCACGACCTCGGCCTCGCTGGCCTGCACCCGCTCGAAGGTGGCGTCGAGGTCCTTGGTGGCCAGCACGATGATGCCGAACGTGCCCTTCGCCATCATTTCGGAGATCGTGCGGCGCTCGTCGTCGGTGATGCCGGGGGCGGCGCCCGGTGGGAACAGGACGATGGACGTGCCCGGTTGGTCGGGCGGCCCGACTGTGATCCAATGCATCCCGCCGTAACCGACGTCGTTGCGGACCTCGAAGCCGAGGGTGTCGCGATAAAAGGACACCGACGCCTCCGGGTCGAGGTGTGGGAGGAAAGTCGAGTGAATCGTGATGTCCATGAAGATCAAGCTACGCCCGGGTCGGCGACCGGTGCTTCTCGATTCCTGACCGGTCTGGTGACCTGTTTGGCCACGCAGGACGGCATTCCCTCCGTCGCGCCGAGGGGCGTTGGCCCGGTAAGCACTCGGCGGCATGCCGACGAGCTCGGTGAATCGGCTGCTGAACGTGCCGAGAGAAGCGCAGCCCACGGCGAAGCAAACATCGGTAACGCTCAGGTCGCCCCGCCGCAGTAGGGCCATGGCGCGCTCGATGCGCCTCGTCATCAAGTAGCTGTAGGGCGACTCGCCGTAGGCGAGCCGGAACTGACGGCTCAGGTGCCCGGCCGACATATGCGCGCCGCGGGCCAGCGCTTCGACGTCTAGCGGTTGCGCGTACTCCCGGTCGATCCGGTCGCGGACGCGGCGGAGCCACGCCAGGTCACGCAAGTGCTGAGCCTCGGCGGGCGTGTTCGCCACGCGCCAGATCCTGCCACTCACAGGGATCAATAGTCGAGCAGCGGCGGGCTCAGCCCAGTCGGGACTGCGTCACAAGGGCACACTCTCAGAGAACTAGTCGCCGGACGGCGTGGCCACTCGGGGCTGGTGGAGCCGCGGGCGCAATGACCCAGCGACAGCGAACGCAACGACGAACAGCGCGACCAGGAGCCACAGGGCGCTGAGGAGACCGAAGGCCTCGGCCAGTATGCCAATAGCGGGCGGTCCCGCCAGGTTGGCGAAGTACCCGATAGAGGCGACCACGCTCACGCGAGCGGCCGGGTCGGCCCGCTCTCGGCGGCCGAGGACATGCCCAGAGGGAACCCCATCGACACCCCGACGGCCCACAAAAGGGTACCTATGAACACAACCCAAACATTGATGGCGAGGATGAAAAGCACCAGGCCGACCACGCCCAGCGCGGTGGTGCAACGGACTACACGGACGCGGCCGAGCCGGTCGACGACCGGGCCTCCGAATAGACGGGCCATGGCTTCCCCGGACGCGAAGGCGGCAAAGAAGAGGGCAGCAATAGCGGCGCTCTGGCCGTGGTCGTTGTGCACCGCAAGCGTGAGCCAGTTGTTAGCCGACCCCTCGGCCAGTTCGACGCCGAGCATGACGACACCAATCAGCAACAGGCGCCAATCAAGCCAGCCACGTAACCATTGGCGAGCTTTTTCCAGCTTTTTTTGCGGAGGCCGTTCCTCCTGCGCTCGGGTCCCGGCGGGGATGGCCGGGGCCATGGCCAGCGCCACCGCAAAGATGACGGCCGCTTCGGCGATGAACTGCACGGAGGGGCTGATGCTGAGGGCGGCACAGGCCGCAGCGATGCCCGCACCCAACGCAGCACCGATGGACCAAGCCGCGTGCATTTGAGGCATGAGGGTGCGGCCGACAGCGCGTTCTATGGCCGACCCGTCCACGTTGATCAGGACGTCGAGGGTCCCGATGGCCAGGCCCACCGTGACAAAAGTTACGGTGAGCAACGGCACAGATTTCAGCGTGACCGCCACACCCATAACGGCCAGAGCTACGGCGATGAGCACGATCGAACCGGTCACACCTCGCCGGCTCCCGAACCAATGGAGGACGGGCGTCGACAGGACCAGGCCGGCCAGGGCCCCGACCGTCACGCTGGCGAGGATCAGGCCGATGGTGGCGGTGTTTATACCGAGCGCGGCCTTGATTGCCGGGAGCCTTGGCCCCAGGCGGCTACGGTGACCCCACCTACCCCGAAGCCAGTCGTGATCGCTCTTCGCCAGCGGGCAAGGGCGGGGCCCTCAACAGCGACAGTGGGCGTGGTCATGCTGCCGGGCCCGTTAGCGACCGCCCTTCCGGCGGGGGCTCAGTTGTCAGGTGGCGCACTGCACCCCTCATCCCATTCACGCCCGTCGTTACCCACCTGGCCTCACGGGCCGCCGGAGGGGGCCGTCGCCGGGCTCGGACAGCCTCCCGCTCACGCCAGGCCAGCGGGGCCCAACCTGGAGGTGAGGGCCTGGCTATCGGTCACGGCGGAATAGGAGCAACAGTCGGGGCAGATCATTAGTTATACCCTGGCCTCCCGGGTCGGCGTATACGTCCCCGGCCTCCTCTCCCCCGTAGGGCCCCGGCACTGCGGAGGCTCAGGCGGGCTGATCGAGCCGGTTGAAATTCTGGCGCCATTCCGTGGCCAGGCCACCAGCAACCCGCTTGGTAACCGCATCTGCACCCTGCGAATGCCCGATCGTGCAAGCTGGGAGAATGGAGATCGAGCGGCGGTTGAAGGAACTGGGGATCGGATTGCCGGCCGTGGCGAGGCTCCCGGCCGGGGTCGAAATCCCCTTCGCCTGGGTGCGCGTCCGAGGGAGCCGAGCCCACATCTCAGGCCACGGCGCCCTCGGCCCCGACGGGTCACCAGCCGGCCCCTTCGGCAAGGTCCCCAGCGAGGTGAGCCTGGAAGAGGCCCGAGAGTCGTCACTGCTGGCCGCCCTCGCCATCCTGTCCAGCCTCAAGAACGCCCTCGGCGACCTCGATCGCGTCACCGCCTGGATGACCGTCAGCGGCCACATCAACGCTGATCCCGGCTACAACCAGACCACTGCGGTCATCAACCCCGTCTCCGAGCTCATCCTCGACCTGTACGGGCCGATGCCGGGCCCACGCCCGTACGGCCATCGGTGCCGTCGCTTTGCCGCTCAACCTGCCCGTCGTCATCGCCGCCGAGATCGAGATCGCACCGTAGTCACTCGTTTTCGGCTGATCACTGCCACTGCAATAGACGGCGAATGTCCGCCCCGTGCCGAACGTTTCCCCGTCCAGCACAGGGATTCATTGGCTGTTTCGGTCCCCGAGGATGACGGGAAGGCTGGCGAGGCCGCGGAGCACGAGCCCGTCGCCGTGGCTCCAGGCCAGTTCGGACCGGGACACGGCCAGACGAAGGCGAGGGAACCGGCGCAAGAGCCTCCCAAAGGCGACGCGTGCCTCCAGGCGAGCCAGCGGGGCCCCCAGGCAAAAGTGGATGCCGTGGCCGAACCCAAGGTGTGGGCGCGGCGGCCGGCGCAGGTCGAGGACGTCGGGGTCGGCCCAGTGGCCGGGGTCGCGGTTGGCCGCTCCTAAACACACGAGGACCTGCTTGCCCTTGGGGACCACGGCAGTGCCCAGGTCGATCTCCTCAGTGGTCACGCGGAACGTGGCATGGGGGACGGGCGCGTCAAAGCGGAGCAGCTCCTCTACGGCGAACGGCAGCAGGTCCGGCTGGGACGAGAGGAGGGCGAGCTGGTCAGGGTGGTCCAGAAGCGCCACCACGCCGTTACCAATCAGGCTGGTCGTGGTGTCGTGCCCCGCCACGATCAGCTGGAGCAGGCTTGAAAGAAGCTCCTGGTGGGTCAGCCGGTCGCCGTCGTCGGTGGCCGACACCAGGACACTGACAAGGTCCTCTTCCGGCGCGGCCCGCTTAGCCTCCACCAGGTCGGTCAGGTAGGCGACGATCGCCGCCGACGCCTCGACCGCCTCAGCCGGGGGTTCCCCGGCCCACGGCTGTAGCAGTGCCCGGAACCAGGCGTGAAGGTCAGGCCGATCGGTTGGCGGCACCCCTAACAGCTCACCGATGACCGAGAACGGCAACGGGCGGGCGTAACCCTCGACTAAGTCGACGATGGTACCGGGCCCCATGGCGTCGAGATGGTCCAGCAACTCATCGGCGAGGGCGGCGATGGCGGGCTCGAGGGTCGCTACCCTCGTGGGTACGAAGGCCTTGGCCACCAGTTTGCGGAGCCGCGAGTGGTCGGGCGGGTCGACGTTCAGCATGTGGCGAGAGAATGCTGGGCCGGGCAGCCCCCCAGCGACCACTTCGGGGTCAGCCTCGAGGGCGGCCAGCATGTCCTTGGACACACGCGGGTCGTTGAGAGCAGTGCGGGCTTCGGCGTAGCCGAGGACCACCGATGCTTCTCGCCCGTCGGCCAGCCGCACGGGTTGAACAGGGCAAGATGACCGCGCCCCGGCGAAGAGGGGGAACGGGTTGTCTCGGCCACTGGGGCCCAGCTCCCCCAGGCCATCAGGTCCGGCGCAAGCTCAGCCATGTCAGTAGCTGAACGTGGTGGCGCCGTCGCCGATCCACTCCCATAGTGGCAGGCTGCCGCCCAATCTTGCGTTCGACATCAGCGCGGAGTCATCAAGACCGCGGGCGTTGAAGCAGATGGGACAGGCCAAGAATTGGCCGCCCGCCGCTTCATAACGCTTCATCAGCTCAGCGATGGGTGGACAGCCGTCGCAGGCCGTCCCGATGGCGAACCCCTGGGTGGCCAGCCGCACCGCTTCTTTGGTCAGAAAAGTGAGCGTGTTGCGGCCGGTCTCAGCGGCGCCGACGGCCACCAGCAGGGCCACAGTGACCTTCTCCGGATCCTCCAGGCCGGTGGTGAGGCTTATGGCGGCGCGGTTCACTGAGCCACCTCCGCCGTCACCGGGTCGATAACAGCGCGGACCTCGTAAACCGCATCAACAGGGAAGCCGCCACAGCGGCCGTGCTGGCGGATCAATTCCTCGTTGGCAGCTATATAAACGCACGTGATCTTGTCAGCCGTCACGTAACTGTGGGCCCACTGGATATCAGGCCCCAGGTCTCGTAGGACTCCGTTGGATTTGGCGGCGATCGCGGCCAGAGCGGCGTCGTCCATATACCCCGCGCCCGGGACGGTCCGTTCGATGACAAATTTAGGCATTTCCGTTCTCCTCCTTTTTATTGGGGTCTTCTAATCGGGAGCCTTTTACCGCAACTCCTCTGAAGAAAGGGTACGGATAAGCCCGGCGGCGGTCATGAGGCATTCACCCCCCTGACCGCGCTGAATAGTGGGGTGCCGGCCACGCGTAGCATTTCGGCTATGGCTGATTCCTGCGTGCGCCTCAGCGAGGTACTGGTCGCACTGTCGTTGGCGACCGACCTCGGCTTCGGGCAGCCGGCTGAGCACATGCTGAGGTCGGCGCGGATAAGCATGAGGATTGGCGACAGGTTGGGACTGGCGCAGGGCGAACTGGCCACCCTTTTTGACGTCAGCCTCCTCACCTATGTGGGCTGTCCGATATATGGGAACGAGGCGGCGATTTTGTTTGGTGACGACATCGACTTTCGCGCCCACGCCATCGAGGTCGACCTGGCTGGCTTTTCGGCCATGAGGTTCATGCTCGGCCGAGCCGGCTCGGGTACATCGGCGTTGAACCGCGGCCGCCAGGCGGCGGGGATAGTGGCGACTCGCGGCAAAGCGGTGGCGCAGCAGATGGCCAACCACTGCGCTGCTGCCGGCCAGCTCGCAGAGCGACTGCAGCTGGCGCCGGCGGTGCGAGCCGGCATCGAGCAGGCTTACGCGCGATGGGATGGGCGCGGCGTCCCACCCGAACTGTCCGGGGACAGGCTCTCGCTGGCGGCGCGCATCGGCCACGTGGCCGAGGCCTGCGAGGTGATCGAGCGGACACATGGCGTCGACGACGCGGTGCACATGGTGCGCTCGAGGAGTGGGAGCCACTTCGACCCCGCGATCGCGTCCACCGTCACGGACGACCCCGGGCCGCTGTTCCAGGGGCTCGACGACGACACATTCGATGAGATCCTCAACGCGGAGCCCATCGAGAGGCCACCGCTGAGCGAAGAGCAACTCGACCGCGCCCTCGAGGCGGTCGGGGACTTCTGCGACATGCGCTGCCCGTACTTCGCTGGCCACGGCGGCGGGACGGCGGAGCTAGTAGCGGAGGCGGCCGCTTTGCTGCGACTTTCCTCCGCAGAGGCGACACTCGCTCGGCGCGCCGCGCTCGTCCATGACCTCGGGCGTTTTGGTGTTCCGGCGTCAGTATGGGATAGGCCCGGGCCTTTGAACCAGCGCGACCGGGAACGGATGCGGATGCACGTTTACTACGTGGAGCGCATCTTCACCCGACCAGAGCCCCTGCGCCGGATAGGCCTCCTCGCGGCCGCCCACCACGAACGCATGGACGGCTCCGGGTATCACCGCGGCGTCGACGGGACAATGCTCTCGGTCGCCGCCCGTCTGCTGGCAGCCGCTGACTCGTACCACGCGATGACACAGCCACGGCCTCATCGCAGCGCGCTGAGCGCCGAGGAGGCTGCCGGCCAGCTGCGGCGCGATGTGCGCGAGGGACGATTGGACGCCGTGGCGGTGGACGCAGTCCTGGAAGTGGCGGCCATGGCGGGAGCCAGTCACGAGCGGGCGGGCCGGCGGGCCTGACGGCCCGAGAGAGCGATGTTCTCGTGCTGCTCGTCCAGGGGCAACCGAACAAGGGGATCGCCCGCCAGCTCGGCATCAGCCCGAAAACCGTTGGCAACCACGTGGAGCACATCTACACCAAACTCGGTGTGTCCAACCGGGCGGCGGCCGCCATGCGCGCCATGCAGTACGGGCTCATGGGCAATCCGGCCATTCCGAGGGCGACGACAGCCGAGCCTCAATAGGCACAATGGGAAGGCCGAAGTCGGCCGCTTCTGGGGGAAGCCCCTTATATCCCGCTGACATCGGCGGCTGGCGGCTCTCAATCGAACCGCCGTCCCTACGTTGACCTGCTCTTTCTTGTCGGGCGGGCGAGACTTGAACTCGCGACCCCCAGACCCCCAGTCTGGTGCGCTACCAAACTGCGCCACCGCCCGTGCGTGGTGCGACAGCCGAGGCTAGCAGTTCACCCCAGCCGGCGCTCCCCGGCGCCAGCGCGAACGAGCTGGGCTATCCCGGGAAGCTCAGATGTGCTTCGGGAGCCACTCGATGAACCAGTAGATCCGGTAGACCATGTACACCGTCACCCCGAGGACCATGAGCTTGAAGTGCCACGGAGCGCCTTTGGCTCTGGTGAGTGACGTGGTCCCATTACTGGTGGGGGCGACCGGGCGGCCGTCTTCTCCCCCACCGCCTGGGACCAGCACGCGCCCGCACGACGGGCATGTCTGGTTGGCTCCCATGTCCGGCGGGTTCCAGAACTTGCTGCAGTCGTTACACCATGGCAACGGGCATGCCCTCCATGCTCCCCAGGCTAGGCCCGCCGGCTGGGTGAGAGGCGCCGCGGGGCCAATTCGACGACAACAGTCACGGGTGGCTGAGCGCCGGCGCCTCGAGCGGTCGGTTTTGGCTCGTGTCACGGGAGCGGGAACGAGGTCCGAGGTGGCTGGACCTTGACTGGGTAGGCCCGGGCCGGAACCCTAGATTCGGCGGTAATTCCGTCACTTGGTTGCGAAGCATGCTGTCTCGCACCATTTCTTAGAACCAAGTCACGTAATTGTCCCGAGGTACAGGCATCCCTCGCCGCCGGCAATGCCCTTATATCTGGCGGCAATTTAGTCACTTGGTTGCGAAGCATGCTGTCTCGCACCATTTTCCTACGACCAAGTCACGTAATTGCCACAAGATTGCGGGCATAGGCTATGTTCCGCCCACCCGTCAGATGGCTCTCCCAGTCCGCGCCCGTGTCCCGGTAAATTGTGCGGCATATCAATAGCAAAAACCGTCCTGTCGGCGCTGGACGGGCGGCGTCCTACCGCCAAATTCGCGCACCGAGCTGGCGGACGTCTACGCCACTCGGTACCCGGCACCCGCCAGGGTCTCGATAACCTGCGGCTCGCCGAGTTTGCGCCTGAGCCGGCCAATGGTCACCTGCACCGTCTTGGTAAACGGGTCGGCGTTCTCGTCCCATACCCGTTCGAGGAGATCCTCGGCGGAGAGGAAGGCAGGGCTGGCCTTCATGAGCGCCTCGAGCACGGCCAGTTCCTTCACCGACAATTCGATATGGCGCCCATCCCGGCTGACCGTCCGGCGCATGGGGTCGACCTCGATCCCGGCAGCGCGGAGTATCCGAGGCTGCGCGGTCGGCTGTCGTCTGGCCAACGCTCTTACCCGGAGGACGAGTTCCGGGAAATGGAAGGGCTTGCTCAGGTAGTCGTCAGCGCCCAGTTTCAAGCCGGTCACCCGGTCGCCGGGTGTCCCCGAGGCCGTCAGCATCAGGACCATGACAGCCCGTTCGCCGTCGGCGATCATCTGGCATATCAAGTCACCGTGTAGGCCGGGCAAGTCCCTGTCCAGCACGACAACGTCGTAAAGGTTGACGCCCAACTTGCCCACCGCTTCCAGGCCGTCGTAGGCCACGTCGGCGGCTATGCCCTGGTCCCGCAGCCCTTCGGCAATGTCGTCGGCCAGGCGACGGACGTCCTCGACGACCAGGACCCTCATACCCGTACTGCCGCCGGAAGCTTGACGATGACGCGTAGCCCACCCTCGGGCCGAGCGTGGAGCTCCAGGGCACCCCCGTGGGCGACGGCGATGGCCCTCACGATCGAGAGCCCCAGTCCCGCCCCCTTGTTGTCCGCCACCCGCTCGGGCCCCAGCCTTCGGAACGGTTGGGCCAGATCCTGTACCGCCTCCTCGTCCAGGACCGGTCCCCCGCTATCGACCATCAGGTAGGCCATGCCGTCGCGGTTGCCGTTCGAGATGACGACGATCCCGTCCGCCACATTGTGACGGACGGCGTTGTTCACGATGTTGGCCACCAGCCGGGCCAAAAGCGTCTCATTGCCTATCACTTCAGCGGGGAACGTCCCGTCCAGTACCGTGAGGCGACGGCGTGAGATCTCGTCCTGTTCTGCCACGAGGGCGGCGAACACGAGGTCCGGCAGCGATACCTCACTGATTTCGCCCAAGGCGCCCCGTTGCGCCCGGGCCAGCACCAAGAGGCCTTCGAGAAGCTTGTCTGCCTGATCGAGCCCCTCCTCGAGCTTGGCCCCCAGCACCGCCACCTCGGGTGGGGCCTGTGGCTTGCCCAGGGCTACGTCGACGGACGTGCGCATCATGGCCAGGGGTGTGCGCAGTTCGTGGGATGCGTTGGCCACAAATCGGCGTTGCGCCTCAAAGGCTGTTTCCAGACGGGAGAGCAGGCTGTCGATGGTGTTGCCGAGGTCCTTCAGCTCGTCGTCCGGCCCTCGGACATCGAGGCGTTCGTGCAGGTTCACCTCGGAGATCTCGCGGGCGCTGGCGGTCATTGTGCGCAACGGGCGCAGCACGCGCCCGGCCATGAACCAACCAAGAGCGATCGATACGAAGCCCATTATCCCGAGGGCGATCAGGGATACCACGAGTAAGTCGTGACGTTGGGCGGCGGTGGGCAGTGTGGCAATTATTTGCCCGACGCCGGGAGGATGGGCCAGGACGGAGGGAGCAGGGCCGCTAAAAGGGGTCGAGCTGCCCCCCGGAAGAGCGCCTATGTTTTTGATTTGGCAAAGCGGGCCGAATGCCTTGCACAACTTAGCGGTTCCCTGAGCATGCCCGGCTACGGCTTTGAAGACGCCGCCGTTCCGGCTGACGATCCGGAAAGCGGTGATTTCCGGCCGCGCGACTATCAGAACGTTGGTGATGGCGAGCAGGACCACGCCACAAACCAGGAACAACGCCCCGTAAAGCGCGGTCAAGCGCAGACGGATCGTTCGCCGAGGTAGATGCAACCAAGATCGTGGCGCCTGCACAGGCCCTCCTTCGCTACTAGGGTGACCGATGGCGAGTAACAGCAAATTAACAGCGATTGTTGCGGCGTTGTTACCGCGTCCGACTTATAACCAGCCGCATGACCAAAACGCTGGTGCCACTGCTCGCGTCGAGGCCGCGATGGGTCGCTCTGTTGAGTGTGTTGTCAGGCGGTGCCCTGCTACTGGCCGCCTGCGGGGGTAGTCCGGGCCACGACGCCGGGGTGGCCCAACTCAGGGCCACGACGACCACGCAGGGCGCCGGCTCGCACAACGGCAACCCGAGGTCGGCGGCCGGCTCCGGGTCAGGCGCCGGCTCCGGGTCGAGTGCGGGGCCCAGTGGTGGCCGGGCCGGGCCAACAATTTGCCATGGCGGGCGGCAACCAAACCCAGATGCTGGCCTTCTCACACTGCATGCAAACCCACGGGGTGCCCAACTTCCCCGAACCCAACTCGCAGGGAGTGGTGCAGGCAAGCGGCATCAACCCCAGCTCGCCCAGTTTCCAATCCGCCAGCAAGGACTGTCGGCACTTGTTGCCGAACGGCGGCCAACCCACCCCCGCCCAGCAGGCCCAAGCCCTCGCCCAGGCCCTCAAGTTCTCCCAGTGCATGCGTTCTCACGGCATTTCAGATTTCCCCGACCCTCAGTCTGCTGGAGGCGGTCGCATCAGTATCAGCCTCCGCGGCGGTCCTGGTAGCGACCTCAACCCTCAAAATCCTCAGTTCCAGTCCGCCCAGACAGCATGCGGGGGCGGTCCTGGCGGTCCTAAGGGCGGTCTTTCGACCCACGGCCAATCCAAGTCGCCGTCCGGCGCAGTGGCGGGTTGAAATGATTGGGCATACCGGCTCCCCTGGCTACCAGGTGGCCAGTCCGGACGATTATATACTGAGTATCATGCTCAGGAAAGCCCTGAGGAATGAACAGGTTCTTTCCGGGTCCAGTCGGGGATCCTCCCCATTTCCTCTCGCGTCAACAGCAAGGACAATGCTCCCATGACCAATACTCGCCGCTTTCAACTCATTGGTCCCCATCGGCGGGTGTGGACCGCTGGGATCGCCGCCTTCGCCTTCTCGACCATTGCTGTCCTGGCCACGGCCTGCGGCGGCGGTGGCTCGGGTGGGGCAGGTGGCTCCGCCAACGCGGTGGCCCATCTCGGCACGACCACAACGACTTTGGGCTCGGGGTCGGGCGTCCGGCGCTGCAGCGGGCGCCGGCGCCTCGACAGGCGCGAACCCCAGCCCACAGGCCCTCGGTGCCGACCTCATGAAGTTCTCTGCTTGCATGCGCTCTCACGGGGTCCCCAACTTCCCTAACCCGATCATTTCCAGCAGCGGCGTCTCCCTCCACATCTCGGCCAGCGTGGCCGGGCCAGACAAAGGTTCGCCGCAGTTCCGACAGGCTGCTCAGGCCTGCCGGAAGTACGCACCGGCGGGGCCCACGACCCAGAACCTCACAACCGCGCAGCAGGCGGACTACCTGAAGGCGGCCCAATGCATGCGCGCACACGGCATACACGGCTTCCCCGACCCTGACTTCTCCGGCGGCAACGTCCGGTTCCCTCTACCCCAGAACATGAACCCAAATACCACCCAGTTCGAGGCGGCCCGGCATGTGTGCCAGAACTTGATCCCGAACGGGCTCCCCTACAGCTCAACCGACGAGAACCCGTGAGGCACGGGCCGCCATTTCGACGCCATCGGAGAGGACAACGCCGCTCAGCGTCGCAAAGAAGGACGCGGCCAATGGACCACCCGACTGGTCCATTGGCGCAACCCAGGTCACAGAGCGGCCACAACGGCTGTCACGGTGCTGTAACCACCAATTCTGTACAACTTGGCTTGCTGGCTCCCCGCATTGCCAATGGAGGTTTGCCCTCGAATGACTAGCACTCCCCCAGCCACAACTGAGACCCCCCCAGTGGGCACCTCATCGATAAGCGCTGCCCCCCCGGGCGGTGGGGCGCCTCTCGACCGCCGCCGGCGCCGGCGTAGGTTGGTGGCTGGCGGAGCCGCCGTCGCCCTCCTGGCCGCCGCAGGCATCGCTGTGGCGGTTACCGACCCTTTTGCGAGCCCGTCGAGCTCGAACAACGGCGCGGCCGACAACGCCTACCCGGTCTCTTACACCACGATCGAGCAGCAAACGCTCCAATCGCAGACCGAGGTACCGGGCACCCTCACCTTTGCCAGCACCAGCAACACCACCACGACCGCCAACGTGGTCCTTCCGGCTGGCACAGCCACGTCCACTATCCAGCAGGCCGAGCAGCTGGCTGCCAGTGCCCATCAGAGCCTCTCGGCAGATGAACAAGCGCTCCAGTCAACCGGGGCCGCCAACGCCGAGAGCCTGTCCCAGGCGGAGCAGGCCGTAAGCGCAGACGAGGCCAGCCTGGCTCTGGCCAACACCTCCGAATTACAGGGCATGACTCAGGCCGAACAGCCAGTCGGCGCGGACAATACAAGCCTGAGGTCGACCAGGACCGGCAACTCGCAGACCCTGGCCCAGGCCGAACAGGCAGTCAGCCAGGACCAGGCGGCGCTGAAGACGGCCGAGACCAGCAACTCGCAGGCCCTGGCCCAGGCCGAACAGGCCGTCAGCCAGGACCAGGCGGCGCTGAAGACGGCCGAGACCAGCAACTCGCAGGCCCTGGCCCAGGCCGAACAGGCAGTCAGCCAGGACCAGGCGGCGCTGAAGACGGCCGAGACCAGCAACTCGCAGGCCCTGGCCCAGGCCGAACAGGCAGTCAGCCAGGACCAGGCGGCGCTGAAGACGGCCGAGACCAGCAACTCGCAGGCCCTGGCCCAGGCCGAACAGGCAGTCAGCCAGGACCAGGCGGCGCTGGCGTCGGGCACTACCAGCAACTCGCAGGCCCTGGCCCAGGCCGAACAAGCAGTCACCCAGGCCAAGGCGGCGCTGAAGACCACTGAGATCAGCAACGCGCAGTCGCTCGGCCAGGCCGAGCAGCAGCTCCAGGTAGCAACCTCGGCACTGGGAGCCGATCAGGCCCAGCTCACCTCCGACGAGGCTCGGCTCTCAGCGGACCAGCAGAAGGAGGCGGCCGACTGCGCCGCCGGCGGTTCCGCGGCGCCTTCGGGCGGCGGGACCTCTGCGTCTGCCTGCTCGACCGACGAAGCCCAGGTGGCGCAGGACCAGGCCGCCGTCACCAGTGACAAGCAAAAGACCACGTCTGACAACGACACGGTGCAAGCAGGCCAAACAACCGTTGCCGCCACCAAGACCAATAACGAGAAGTCGCTCCAACAGGCCCAGGGCCAGCTGGACGCGGCGCAACAGACGGTCGCAGCCACCAAGACCAACAACCAGAAGTCGGTGCAGCAGGCCCAGGCCCAGCTGACGGCGGGCCAACAGACGGTCTCAGCCACCAAGACCAACAACGACAAGGCGGTGCAGCAGGCCCAGGCCCAGCTGGCGGCAGCCCAGGCGACCGTCGCAGCCACCAAGACCAACAACGACAAGACGGTGCAGCAGGCCGAGGCCCAGCTGGCGGCAGCCCAGGCGACCGTCGCAGCCACCAAGACCAACAACGACAAGACGGTGCAGCAGGCCGAGGCCCAGCTGGCGGCAGCCCAGGCGACCGTCGCAGCCACCAAGACCAACAACGACAAGACGGTGCAGCAGGCCGAGGCCCAGCTGGCGGCAGCCCAGGCGACCGTCGCAGCCACCAAGACCAACAACCAGAAGTCGGAGCAGCAGGCCGAGGCGCAGTTGCAGGCGGCCCAAGAGAGCGTGGCGGCGGCCCAGACCAACAACGCAAAGTCGATGCAGCAAGCCCAGGCTCAGTTGTCTGGCGCGCAGGCGAGTGTTACCGCCACGAGGACCAACAATCAGAAGTCGGCTCAGCAAGCGGAGGCGCAGGTAGACGCGGCTCGGATGACGCTCTCACAGGACGAGTCCGCGCTGGCCAACGACCGGGCGGACGCGGCCGTTGGTACTGCTGGCGGGGCCGGCAGCCCGACCTACACGGACCTCCCCGAGGTGGGCCAAGTGATCAGCCGTGGCCAAGAGCTGTTCGCAATCGACGGGCAACCGAGCATCCTGCTCTATGGCGACGTGACCCCGTGGCGAGCCTTCATGCCCGGGATGGCGCCCGGTCCGGACGTCTCCGCCCTGAACGCCAACCTGGACGCCCTTGGCTATGGCCACGGCGCCCGGGGCGACACCTTCACGGGAGCCACGGAGTCGGCGGTGCTGAAGTTCCAGGCGGCTCACCATATGACGCCGACGGGCCAGTTGGCCCTCGGCTCGGTGCTGTTCGACCCTGGGGAAATAGAAGTCAACTCCGTCACCCCGACGATGGGCTCCACCCCGTCTCCCGGGCAGGCCGTTTTACAGGTCACCCTCACCGCCCGGCAGGTCCAGATCGCCCTCGACGCCTCTCAGCAGTCCGAGGTGGCCGTGGGCGACCAGGTGAGCATTGTCATGCCCAACAACTCGACGACCCCTGGAGTGGTGTCCTACGTGGGCACCGTGGCCACGACTCCGTCGTCGCAAAACGGCGGTTCGGGATCGCCCACTATTGAAGTGAACGTCACCCCGCTGGACCCGGCCGCCACCGGCAACCTGGACGACCTACCGGTCAACGTGTGGATCACGCAGTCCACCGTCCCGAACGCCTTCGTGGTTCAGGTGGACGCGCTCACCGCGCTGGCAGGCGGTGGCTATGCGCTGGAGGTGGCCCCGTCCCACGGCGCCCACTACCTCGAGGCCGTCACCGTCGGCCAGTTCGACGACGCCGACGGGATGGTGCAAGTGAGCGGGTCCGGCGTGCACGTGGGCCAGCGAGTGGTGGTGCCAAACGTATGACCTGGCCTCTGTCGGGGCCTGTCACGGGGCCTCTCCCCAGCCCCGGGGCGAGCACGCTCGTCGCTGACGGCGCCGCCCCGCCGGTCTTGCAGCTCGAGGGGGTGACCAAGGTCTACCCTGTCGAGCCGCCCGTCGAGGCTTTGCGGGGGGTTAGCTTCACCATCCACCAGGGGGAGCTGCTCGCCATCGTCGGGCCGTCGGGGTCCGGTAAGACGACGCTCCTCCATTTGATGGGCGCTCTCGACCGTCCAACCACGGGCAGGGTGCTGGTCACGGGGTTCGACGTGGCCACCCTGGCGGACCGGGAGCTGTCTGCTCTGCGGGCCACGCGGATCGGCTTCGTTTTCCAGCAGTTCTTCCTGGCCGAGCACCAAAGCGTCCTCGACAATGTGGCGGACGGCCTCCTCTACGCCGGCGCTTCGCTGTCAGATCGCCGGCGGGCGGCTTCCCAGGCCCTGATGAGAGTCGGTTTGGCGGACAAGCTTGCCTCGCTGCCCACGAAGCTGTCAGGTGGCCAGCGCCAGCGGGTCGCCATCGCCAGGGCCATCGTGGGCCGCCCGGCCATCGTGCTGGCCGACGAACCCACGGGGAACCTGGACTCGGCGTCCGGCGCCTCGGTGTTGGAGTTGTTCGCCGAGCTCAACGCGCAAGGCTCCACCATCGCCATCATCACCCACGACATGGGGGTGGCGGCGCGCACGAACCGGGTGGTGCGGTTGCTTGACGGGCTGGTCGTTTTCGACGGACCGGCCGGAGCGCCTTCAGGTCCCGGAGGGACGGCCGATGAGTAACCCGGCGCCTCCCGTACCTGCGCACCTGGGCCTGCGGGACATGGCCCGACTGGCAAGCGTTGGCATCCGCACCCGTAAGTTGCGAGCAGGCCTGTCGGCCCTCGGCATCGCCATCGGCGTCGCCGCCATCGTGGCCGTTCTGGGCCTGTCGGCTTCGTCACAGGCGGCGTTGCTAAACGAGATAAACAAGCTCGGCACCAACCTGCTCACTGTCACCAACGGCCAGACTCTGTTCGGCCAGACCGCTGAGCTGCCTGAAGCCGCCCCGGGGATGATAGGGCGCATCGGGCCGGTCACCAATGTCCAGTACGTCGGGGCCATAAGCAGTGCCAATGTGTTCAAGAGCCCTCTGATACCGTCCGTCGACACCAACGCCCTGTCGGTCGACGCCGCCAGCTTGGGGCTCCCTGGTGTAGTGGGGGCGACTGTGGCCCAGGGTCAGTTCCTCAACAGCGCCAACCAGAACGAGCCGGTGGCCGTCCTCGGCGCCGCCGCCGCCCAGCGCCTCGGGGTAGACCACGTCTTCCCAGGTGAGCGCATCTCGGTGGGCGGGATGTGGTTTTACGTGATCGGCATCCTCAACCAGGCGGTGCTGACGCCAGAGATCGACTCCTCCGTGTTCGTCGGCTTCCCCGCGGCGCAGACCTACCTCGGCTTTGACGGCCATCCGTCGGAGATCTACCTGAGGGCCCAGACCTCAGAGGTCAACGCCGTTTACTCGGTGCTGGCCGACACGGCCAACCCCGAGAGCCCCAACGAGGTCGACGTCTCCCAGCCCTCCCAGGCCCTGACCGCAGAGGTCGACGCGAAGGCCGCTTTGAACAGCCTGTTCCTGGGCCTCGGGGCCGTGTCGCTCCTGGTCGGCGCGGTGGGCGTAGCCAACATCATGATCATCTCCGTACTGGAACGGCGCTCCGAGATCGGGCTCCGGCGTGCCCTCGGCGCCACCAAGGGGCATATCCGCATCCAGTTCATGTCCGAGGCGGTATTGCTCTCGCTGCTGGGTGGTGCCGTCGGCGTGGCTGCGGGGGCCTATCGACGGCCATTTACGCCAAGACGAAGGGCGAGCTCGTAGACATACCCCTGCTCGCATGGGCCGGCGGCTTCGGGGCCGCCCTTTTAATAGGTGCGGTGGCCGGGTTGCTGCCGGCGTTGCGAGCCGCCCGAATGTCGCCCACAGAGGCCCTCTGGGCCATCTGATCGTGAGAAGACATGTGCGCCAGGCGGTAAGGCAGGAACGAACGGAAGGAACTTCTCGTGGCTAATACACCCCAACCCGGCATTTCAGCCCGGCAGGGCCGCCCCAGGCCGAGCCGGCCAGGTGGTGGCGGCGAGGTGCGGGCTCATAAGGTGCCGGCTCACAAGCCGCCGGCTTACAAATCGCCGGAGCGGCACAACCACTGGGTTACTACGGCTCTGCCTGCCGTCGTCATTGGTGCCGTAATGGCTTTGGCCGGCACGGCCGCGCCGGCAGGAGCGGCCACTGGGTCGCCTCCCCCGGCCTGTACCGGCACCCTTGGCGGGCTCCTGATGAGCGGCGGATCCGGCCAGGCCGCCAGGGCGGGGACGGCGTTTGCCGACCCCCTGGCGGCCGAGGTGGTCGACACCGGTGGTTGTCCGCTGACCGACGTCGACGTCGAGTTCGTGGCGCCTACCAGCGGGGCCGGGGGCACGTTCCCCGGTTCAGCGACTACCGCCACCGTGGCCAGTGGCCCAGACGGTGTGGCCACCGCCCCGTCGCTCACGGCGAACCAGGTGAGCGGCTCATACGCGGTCCTGGCGGAAGTCCCGAGCACGGGGTACGAGGCCAGCTTCGCCCTCACCAACACCACATCGGGGGTGGCTGTCGGCGTCCGGGCCGGCTCAGGCAACGGCCAATCAACCAAGGTCGGCGCACAGTTCTCGCTCCCGCTCGTCGTCAACGTCGTCGACGCCTACGGGACGCCTGTGGGAGACGCAAACGTCAGCTTTACGATTATCCCTGCGAACGGCGCCGGCGCGAGCTTTGTCGGTGGGGGGACGAGCGCCTCAGCTCAGACCGATACCGCGGGCACTGCTACCAGTCCGCTGCTGGTGGCCGGTTCGACCGCCGGCACCTTCACCGTCCAGGTCAGCGTCGGCGGGGTGAGCCAGCCGGTCACCTTCACGCTCACTGATAGTGCCTCGGCCCCGTACGCGATCACGCCCGGCTCCGGGACGTCCCAACAGGCGCCACTCGGGACCGATTTCGCGGTCCCGTTGGCCGTCACGGTAACCGACGTCAACAACAACCCAGTGGCGGGGGCCAAGGTCACGTTCAGCGCGCCTGGCAGCGGGCCGAGCGGCGTCTTCGCCGGTCACGGCCCGGCGGTGGCGGTCATCACCAGTTCGAAAGGGGTAGCAGTAGCGCCCAACTTTTCCGCCAACGAGGCGGCCGGCGGGTACTTGGTGACGGCCCGGGTGGCGGGCCTGGCCGGCATGGCCACTTTCGCAATGGTCAATGCGGCCCGGTCTCAAGGCAACGTGGCCAATCCAGCCGGCAGCTACTGGTTGGCCACTGAGACGGGCCAGGTCCTGACCTCGGGGGGCGCCACGCGTTACCGCGCTCCGTCTGGCAAAGGGGCTCCCAGCCATGTCGTGGGCATCGCCGCTACTCCTGACGAGCATGGCTACTGGCTGGTGACCAAGAGCGGTGCGGTCTACACGTACGGAGATGCCCGCAAGTACGGTCCTCATGTGGCCGGTACCCACGTGGCCGGTCCAGTCGTGGGCATGGCTGCTACCCCTGACGGGCACGGGTATTGGCTGGCCACGGCGGACGGTGCCGTTTACGCCTACGGCGACGCCGCCAACTACGGGTCGCAGCCTGCCACCCGGCTGAACGCTGCGGTGGTGGCGATCGCAGCGGCGCCGGAGGGCAAGGGCTACTGGTTGGTGAGCAGAGACGGCGAGGTGTTTTCTTTCGGGCGGGCGACCGCCTACGGGTCGACGAGCCACCTCCGCCTTCCGGTGCCGATCGTCGGTATGGCAGCAACTCCACAGGGCAACGGGTACTGGCTGGTGGGTAAGGACGGCGGCATCTTTTCCTTCGGTGCGGCCACGTTCTACGGGTCAGCCATCGGGATAGCGCATGGCTCCGCGGTCACAGTCGTGCCCACGAGCGACGGGGGTGGTTACTGGGTAGTAAGCGCCAATGGGACGGTTACCGGGTTTGGGGACGCGGGGTCGCAAGGCTCATCTTTGACAAAGGGCACGGTGGTGGCAGGTGCAGCCTTCGGTTGAACCATCAGCGAGGCCGGCGCCAAGACGGCCCTTCTGGATCGCCACAAGCGCGGTCGTGGTCGGGGCCGCCCTCATTGCCGGCGCCGCCCTCCTCGTCACGAACGCTTTTGGCGGAAGCCCTGCCGCGCTCGGCGGCGGTTCGAACGACAGGGCTGAAGCCAAGGCGGCGCTGCTGCTCGACGTGACGATGGAACCCCAAAACGGGGCCGTCGACCAGAGCCCCGGCACCGTCGTCGTCTTGCAAACGAGCGACTTGCAGTTGGAAAGGGTCGAACTGCGGGCTCTGGCGTTCAGGTCATTGGTGGCGGGCCATTTCGAGTCGGGGCGACACGAATGGCGGTCGGCTACGGCTCTGCAGCCCGGGACCACCTATGCGGTCGACTACACCGTCAAAGGGAGCACGGGGCTGGTGGCCACTGGGTCAGGTTCGTTCACAACCGCTCCCCCCGGGGCGGCGTTGTCAGGGGGGTTGTCGTCGAGCCCGGGTGGTTCGCCACCAAGTTCCTCGCCCAGCTCTAGTACCACCAGCACCATCCCAAGCAACGGCGGGGGCTCGCCGAACGGGTCGGGACCGTCGACATCAACGCCAGGCAACGCCGGCCCAGGGAACGGCAGCCCAGGGAACGGCAGCCCCGGTGCGTCCGGTAGCCCAGGAGGCAGCACACCGACCACAGGCAGCCCGGGGAGCCCGGGGGCGAGCTCCCCCGGCGCCGACACCCCCGGGGCCAACACTCCAGGGGCCACTTCGGGGACCGGGAGCCCAGGAGGTAGTACGCCGACCTCGAGCCCGGGCACCGGCTCGCCCGAGGGGGGTTCGCCGGGCAATCCAGGCGAGAGCTCCCCTGGCGGCTCGCCCTCAGGCCCGAGCACGAGTTCGCCTAACGCCACCACTCCGGGAGCCAACTCACCCAGCCAGACGGGGCCAAGCGGCCTGGGTGGCACGTCGGGCACTAGCTCGCCAGGCAATGGCTCGCCGGGCAATGGTTCGCCAGGCAATGGCTCGCCGGCCGCGGGCTCACCCAGCGGGAACAGCCCGACGGAAGGATCGCCGGGCGCCACCCACCCCGGTAGTGCCAACTTGGGTGCCCCCTCGTCCACCACCACCCCCGGGGGCACACCCTTTGGGAGCCCCACTACCACGTCACCGGGGCGGACTGGCCCGGGCTCTCCCGGGGGGGCAGGCGAGGGCGGCACTCCCTCTGGCACAGGCCCTAGCAGCACGACTACCCCTCGGGCCAACTTCCCGACCACTACCCGCCCGGGTGTCAATGAGCCGACAACCGGCGGCGCCTCGCCGGGCGGCCCCGGCCGGACGAGCCCCGACGGTACGAGCTCGGCGCCGAGCACTGTGGCTCCGTCCAGCACGACGGCAGAGACCTCACCGCCGACTTCTATGACGACAAGTTCGGTCCCTACCAGCATGAGCGAAGTGCCGCCGGCCACGAGCCCAATGACAACCAGCCCGGTTACAACCACCCCGGTTACGACCACCCCGGTTACAACCACCCCGGTTACAACCACCCCGGTTACGACCAGCCCGACTACGACCAGCCCGACTACCACCCCGGTTACGACCAGCCCAACTACAACGACCCCGACTTCGACCAGCCCGATCACCTCTAGTCCGGTTACGGCGGCCTCGGTTGACGCCTCGTCCAGCACGACCAGCTAAGGGCGTGGCCGACAAGGCTCGCATAACGACCGTTGAAGACCCCTGCGCCGGCCAATCACTGGCCCACCCGATGCTCCGGTAGCCTCTAGACATGCCGGTCTTGGGCTCGGCGTTGTTGGCGCAGCACTTGTTCATGGCAAGTGCATCTTCTGGGTGGGAGAGCGTAATCCCCCAGCCGTGGCTGGCGGCGGCCGGGATAGTGTGCTGCATCGCCGCCAGTGTCTGGGGGCGGGCTGCCTCCCGGCTCAATCGCGCCGCCCGGCGGATCCACGAAGAATCGCTGACGACCGGGACAAGCGGAGAGGCGGCGGAGCTAGCGCGGAGCGCTTTCAACAAGGACCTTCACGCCACCGTCCTTTATGCCGTGCTCGGCGGCGGGCTCATCCTGGCCTCGTTTTCCACCTCGCCTTGGTTTGAGTTGCTGGTACTGGGTGTGAGCGTGCCGGCGGTATTTTCGATCCGGTACGCACCGCGCTTTTTGGGAGAAGCGCGCTTGGCCGAGCAGCGTTCGCAATTGGAGCGGCGAGCCGAAGAAGTCCTGGCCCAGGAACAGCTTGCTCCCCGTCGCTGGGCGGCCCGCTTGGCCCCTGAAACGTTGCCGGTCTACGAGGGCTTCGATATAGGCCGTGTTTACGAGGCTGGTACGGGGATGATGGCGGGAGATTTCTACGATGTCTTTCCCACCGGCCCCCGACGGCTGGCGGTGGTGATCGGCGATATGGCCGGCCACGGCATCGAACCTTCGATAACCGCTTTCCAGGTCAAGCACATCCTTCGGACTTTCTTGCGCCAGTACCGCGACCCGGCCCAGGCTCTCGAAGAACTCAACCGGACGCTTTCGACTTCAGGGCGACCCGAAGACATGGTGTCGGTCTGTACGTTGATATTCGACACAGAAGCCAACACGATGCGCCATGCCTCGGCCGGTCACCCGCCGGCGTTTGTATGGCAGCACGGCGACATGCGCACCCTCCGCGCCACCGGGCCGCTATTGGCTCTCGACCCCGACGCCACGTACTTTTCGCGTGACCTACCGCTAGAGATCGGGGACCTGGTCGTCCTGTACACAGATGGGTTGTCGGAAGCGCGCTCGGGAGGCCAGCTCTTCGGTGAAGAGCGGATTGCGCACATAGTGCGACGTGACCCTGGTCAAGACACCAGCATCATTTGCAAGACGTTGCTGGAGGCGGCTCGGGACTTTTCCTCCCCACTGGCGGACGACGTCGCCATTTTGGCTATCCGGCGAGTCTGAAGCCGTCCGGCCACCCTTCGGGCCGGGCGAACGCTCTATGCTCAGGCGGGGCACGGGAGCGGTCCCGCCCACCGTCACCTTCCTGCAAATGTGATCGAGAAAGGAGCCAGTGGTGATCAAAGGCTTCAAGAACTTCCTGCTCCAGGGCAACGTCGTGGTTATTTCCATCGGCTTGATCGTGGCGTTGGCGTTCAGCATGCTGATAGCGGCGTTTACCACGAGCATCGTCGACCCGGTGATAACCCGCATTCAGGGGAAGAACACGATTGGGCTCGGTGTCCAGCTCGGCCAAGCCGGCAACCCGGCAACTTTCTTGAACATCGGTGCCTTTATTTCGGCCATCATCTACTTCGTCATATTCATTGCCGTCGTCTATTTCTTGATCGTCGTCCCCTACAAAGCTGTCCAGGCCCGCCGCGGTATAACTGTTTTCGGCGACCCGCCGCCGGTCAAAACCTGCCCGGCCTGCTTGTCGGACGACCTCCCGATCGCCGCCTCCAAATGCAAATATTGCGGCACGGAGCAGCCGGCGCGGTCATAAGGCTCCGACGTTGCGGCGCTGGCGGTGCCCGGGATTAGCGCCGCCCCAGCCCGGTGGCGAGCACCTTCACGTCGGTGTCGGGCGCGCTCGACATCGAGAGGAAACTGAGGAACAGTATCAACGCTGCGCTCGTTACCAACCGCCCGGTGCGAGACAGTCCGGCCACTACGGCGGGCCCGTTGACGCGTAGGCGTCGTTGTCATAAGCCTCCCGTGGGCGCGACAGGATGAACACCTCGTAATCCATGGAAAGGCCGCACAAGAAAGCGAAAACCATTATCGGGACCCAGACCGTAATAGATCCGGTGGCCGGGATGCCCCACACTGCTTTGCTGCCGTAACCCGACTGCCAGATAAGCACCATCGTCCCGTAAGCGGCGCACACCGAAAGGATATTGAACAGGACCGCTTTTGCGACCAGCACCACGCTGCGGAAGGCACGGGTCAGCAGAAGGAACGTGGCCAACGCAATAAGAGTGAGCATCAGCGGGAAATTGCCGTATATCGAATGGGAGAAATCTTGCTGTGAAGGCCCCGCGCCTCCAAGCTCCGAGCACGGCGTCCGAATTTTGGCCGCCTCTCTTATGGCCGTAACCGTGGCGGAACCCTGGGCAGAGCTGGGTTCTCCGGCGGGCACCACTTCGACGATGGCCGTCCCGGCCCTGTGCCACGCCGGGCCGCCGCCCCAGCGAACGGGCCACGCTGTTGGCGTCTCGCTGGGCTACGAGGACCTCGACGGGCGCTACCACACCCGTGGGGACGCCGGCGGACGACAGGCCAGCCAGGGCCGAGTGGGCGGAGCCCGACGTGGCCAGAGCAGAAGTCCGTGGTTCACCGATATTCAGGTTGGTCAATGGGAAAAACGAGGGCGAGGGTAAGGACGGTTCCAACGACGGCGGCCACGCCCCGATGGCGCACGATGGCTGTGGCCCACGCGCTCCAGGCCCGGCTGGGCCTGGACTCGTCCCGGATGCGGGGCCAGTCGAGGCGAGGCCGACGGTGGCCAGCGGGACCGGTGACAGCGTTACGGCGGCTGGTCGAGGACATCGCCCGCCAGCGGGGCGCTCAACGCCCCCACCTGGCGGCCAACGTGCTGGAACCGCTCACGGAGCGAGCGCGAGGTCCTATCCCTGGCCGCCCAGGGCCTTACGAACGATGAGATCGCGGCCAAGCTCTACATGAGCCCGCTAACCGCCAAGACCCATGTGAGCCCGGCCATGAACAAGCTGGGGGCGCGTGACCGCGCTCAACTCGTGGTTATCGCATACGAGACCGGCCTAGCCGCGCCGGGTAGTGCCGGTTGACCAGGGGTCCCGCAGTCACCTCGAGGCGGGTCGCGCCCTCGTCAGTAGGTGCGGGGCGGGCCCACCGGGGGCCGGTCAGCTGGCGCGGCGCCGGGCTCTCAGCTTCAGAGGCGTCGGCCCGAAGCCGAAATGTTCGCGGATGGAGCGTTCCAGGTAGCGCATATAGCTGGCCGGTAGTTCCTTGGAGGTAAAGAGCGTGAACGTGGGCGGGTCCGTGGCTCCCTGAGTGGCGTACAGCACTCTGGCCCCATGGGGAGCCGGTTGGGCGGCCTGAGCGGCGGCGATAGCCCGGTTCAAGGACGCTGTCGGCACCCGCCGGCGGTAGGCGTCGACGGCATTAGCCAGCGCCGGGTACAACCGCTGAGCCCCGCGGCCTGTCTTGGCGCTCACTTCGAGCACAGGGGCGTACGAAATGAACCCGAGCATGTCCGCCACCTCCGCCCTCACCTGCGCCTTGGCGTCATTGTCGAGGAGGTCCCACTTGTTGAGTACGACCACGATCGGGTTGCCGGCGGCGTCGACCCGTTCGGCCAACCGTTGGTCCTGGCGGGTCAGCCCCTCGGCGGCGTCGATCACGAGGAGGGCCAGGGCGGCGTGGTCGATGGCCCTCAAGGCCCGCACCATCGAGTAGTACTCGGCCCCTTCAGCTTCCTTGGTCCGCCGGCGCATGCCCGCGGTGTCTATGAACCGCACCGGTCCTTCCGCCGTTTCGACGAGTGTGTCTATGGCGTCCCTGGTCGTACCGGGCATATCGTGCACGATCGCCCGTTCGTCCCCTATAAGGCGGTTGAAAAGGGTCGACTTGCCGACGTTGGGCCGCCCGACGATGGCGACCGAGATCGGCTCCAGCCCTTCGGGGTGGTCCACGGGCACTTCTGGCCCTGCTGGCATTTCTGGCCCCTCTGGCCTTTCTGGCCCCTCTGGAGACCAGGGCCCGTCAGCAGGAGAAGCACCCGCACCGTCGAGCGCCACGACCAAGGCGTCGAGCACTTCGCCGGCGCCCCGTCCGTGCAACGCCGAGATGGGCCAGGGCTGGGCAAAACCGAGCCCGGCGAACTCCCAGATCTCGGCCTCACGAGCTTCGTTGTCGACCTTGTTGACCACCAGCACCACCGGCGTGCCCGAACGCAACAGCAGTCGAGCGACAGCCGCGTCCTCTTCTGTCGGGCCTACCGTCACGTCCACCACGAACAGGATGGCGTCGGCTTCCTCGATGGCCCGCTGGGCCTGGGCGGAGACCAACTTGTCGAGCGCCACCCCACCGCTTTGCCAGCCCCCGGTGTCAACCACCGTGAACTCCCGCCCGGTCCAGTCGGCCTCCAGGTCTTTGCGGTCACGTGTCACCCCGGGGCGCTCTTCCACGATCGCCTCGCGGCGGCCCACGATGCGGTTTACGAGCGTCGATTTGCCCACGTTCGGCCGCCCCACGACGGCCACGACGGGCCGGTTAGATGTCATTCGTCAGCAGGCACGTCAGGTTGGCCCGATGCTCATTTTCAATGGAGCACCCCTGGCCATAACCCGGGGTCATCTGGTGCCGGCCAGGTCTCGGTCGTGCTGGGCGACTAGCGCCTGGCGCAGTGATGCCCCGTTGGCGGGCACGGCCTCCACCAGACGGGGAAGGTCGTCAAGGGCCATGCCGTCCAGGAACCTTCCTCCGGTCAGGCAGCTGTCCGGGATGAGGTAACGGCGTCCCTCGGGCTGCGTGGCCAGGACGGTGGCCAGGTCGGCGCCGGTCAGCAGGCCGGCCACGGCGATGTTCCCGCCGAAGAACTCGTTGCGCACTGCCACCACCTCCACATCGCCTGGCCAGCCGGCGATCAGTGGTGACAACACCCTGGCGCCGTACTCCCCGGTGAGCACAGTTACACCTGCACCTCGCCTCGGGAGCATGGTCACGCCCCCACAGGTGCGTGGGGCCCGGTAGCCCAAAGCAGGCGCGCCTTCGATGGAGCGGAAGAAGCCGCTGGGGCCCATGTCGGCCGGGTCTTCGTCAACGGACAGCCCAGCAAACGACGCCTCGAAGGCTCGGACCATGCCGATCCCGTTGTCGTGCTGTGCCACCGCCCCGTAGCTCTCGAGGGCTGGGAACGGCCGCCCGGCCACCAGGTAGTACTCGTCGGCGGCGTACACCAGCCGACGACCGAGGCACCTGGTGTATATGGCCTGCCAGTCCTCCACCAGGTCGATAGCCGCCTCCGCTTCTGCGGGGGTGTGCGGCCGCATGGCCCCTTCCCGGTTGAAGCGGCTCACTCCCAGGGGGACGCAGGCGACGCTGGCGAGTTCCGGGTACTCGTCGAGGACGCCCGCCAGGGTGGCTTCCAAGGTCTCGCCGTCGTTGACGCCCGGACAGACGACGACCTGGCCGTGCACTTCGACCCCACCATCCAGGAGCGCCCGCAACCAGCGCAGGCTGCTGGCCCCCCGCCGGTTGCGCAGCATGCGGGCGCGGACCTCGGGGTCGGTGGCGTGGATGGACACGAAAAGGGGCGATAGGCCTTCAGTTAGGACCCGCTCGAGGTCGGCCTCCGTGAAACGGGTAAGCGTGGTGAAGTTGCCGTACAGGAACGACAGCCTGTAGTCGTCGTCGCGCACGTACAGGCTCTTGCGCATGCCTTTGGGCAACTGGTGGATGAAGCAGAACTCGCAGTGGTTGTCGCACGTCCGCACCCGGTCGAAGAGAGCCGCGTCCACCTCCATCCCGAGAGGCTCCCCGCCCTCCCGCTCCACCTGCAGGGACAGCTCGATACCGCCGCGGTTTACCTCCAGGCCAAGGCTCTCCTGATCGGCCAGCAGCTGGTATTCGATGATGTCTCTGGGGAGCTGGCCGTCCAGAGCGACGAGTTCATCGCCGGGGAGGACGCCGGCCCGGTCGGCGGGCGACCCGGGGGCCACCGCGACCACTCTGGGGAGGGCCATGGCGCCTCCCACGATAGACGGCGGCGGGGGGAACGGCCATGCGCGTCTTGGCCTGGGGACTGGGCGTGCCGTAGTCCGGGAACGAGCCCTGAGACGACCGGGTAATTTGGGGGTGTGGAAGTCGAAAAGGTGTTGCTCGCCTCCCCTCGTGGCTTTTGCGCCGGCGTCGAGATGGCGATCAAGGCCCTCGCCTGGATGGTGCGGGTGTTCGAACCGCCCGTCTACTGCTACCACGAGATAGTTCACAACCAGGTGGTCGTGGAGCGTTTCCGCCAGCTCGGGGTGGTCTTTGTGGAGGATGTGTCCGAGGTCCCGCCGGGCCGGCCGCTCATGCTGTCCGCTCATGGTTCTGCCCCCGAAGTGGTCGAGGCGGCCCGGGCCAGCGGAGGGGCGGTCGTCAATGCGGTCTGCCCGCTGGTGACCAAGGTCCACCACGAGGTCAAACTGAGGGCGTCGAAGGGCTACTCCATCGTCTACGTCGGCCACGAGGGCCATGAAGAGGCGGTGGCGACGATGGCGGTGGCTCCCGCGGCCATGCGGCGAGTCGAAAGTGTGGCAGAGGTAGAGGCGCTCCCGGAGCCGGACGGGCCGGTGGCCTTTCTGGCCCAAACGACCCTGGCCGTAGACGAATGGAGGAGCATCCTCGAGGCCGCAGAACGCCGATGGCCCGACCTCTGGGTGCCGGGTCGGAGCGACCTTTGCTTCGCCACTACCAACCGTCAGGCCGCCCTACGGGCCATCGCCGGGCGCTGCGACGCCATGGTGGTCATCGGGAGTGACAATTCCTCCAACACCCTGGCGCTGGTAAGGACGGCCCGGGCCGCCGGCTGTCCCCGGGTCATGCGGGCCAACCGAGCTGCTGAGCTGCCCGACGACCTGGCCGGCGTGGTGGGCGTCATTGCCGGCGCGTCGGCGCCTGAGTCCCTGGTCGACGAAGTACTGGAGCGCTTGGCCCCAGCCGAGGGCACCGAAGAAGTGCACGCCGTGCCTGAGGACGAGTACTTCCCACTCCCCCGGGAACTGAGAGAGGTGCTGCGCTCGGTAGCGGGCGCCCTGGGAGCGGTGGCCTTCGCCCCGCCCGGGACGGCGGAGCGAGCGGGGCGCGAAAGCACCCCCCTGGATGGGCGCGACGTGCCGGCCGCCAAAGTGTTGACCACATTGGGCTGATTCTGGGACTAAAACGGTGCCATGACGATCCAGAAGGCACCTTTTGGGCGAACGGGACATGAGAGCACCAGGGTCCTGTTCGGCGCGGCCGCACTTGGGGCCGCCAGCCAGGCCGAGGCCGACCGCACGTTCGACGTCATCGTCGAAGCCGGCCTCAACCACATCGACGTCGCCGCCAGTTATGGCGACGCCGAAGACCGCATCCGCCCGTGGTTGGCCAGAGCTCCGGGGCAGTTTTTCCTGGCCACCAAGAGCGGCGAACGCACCTCAGCCGAAGCCCGCAAGGAGCTGGAGCGTTCGCTTGAACGGATGGGGGTCGACCACGTCGACCTCTGGCAGCTGCACAACCTGGTGGACCCTATCGAGTGGGACATCGCCCTCAGCTCCGGGGGGGCGCTCGAGGCGGCCATTGCCGCTCGAGATGAGGGCCTGATCCGCTTTATCGGTGTTACCGGGCACGGGTTACAAGTGGCAGCAACGCACAGGCGCTCACTCGAACGGTTCGATTTTGACTCCGTGCTGTTGCCGTACAACTACATAACGGTGCAAGACCGCTATTACGACGAAAACTTCGACGCCCTCGTGGCCACCTGCAAGGAGCGGAACGCGGCCGTACAAACCATAAAGTCGATCGCCGCCGCACCTTGGGGCGACCGTCCGCACACACGGGCGCCATGGTACGAACCCTTCGAGAGCCCGGCCGACATCGACCGAGCGGTCTGGTGGGTTTTGGGCCGGCCCGAAGTGTTCCTGAACAGTGTGTCTGACATGGATTTGCTGCCGCTGGTCCTCGACGCCGCGTCACGCTTTTCGTCGAGGCCATCCGACGAGGAAATGCAATCATTGATAAGCCAAAAAGGGGTCGAGCCCTTATTCGTTTAGGTTCAAGACGAAACGAGCCCCCGGATAATGGTCCTTTCAGGGACCGGCACCGGGGGCTCGGGTTGAAGCGGCTTATGAGCTAACTAGCTCTTGTACAGATAGAACTCGTCGATCGACCACCAATAGGTAGTCAGGCCGGAGGTGAGTACGACCCGAACGTACTGAACCGTCTGGCTCGGGAAGCTCACGACCTCGTAGGGTCCCGTGCCCGTGCAGTTGGCAACGTGGCTCCACGTAACGCCATCATTCGAGACCTGGACAGAGAAGTCCCTGGCGTAGTCTGTGGCCGAGTTCGGGGATTCCATCACGAGCTCGTTGAACGTCTGCACTGAGCCCATGTTCACCTCGAAGCGCAAGCCCGGGGTCTGAAGCTGGTCCGTGCTGAAGCGGGTGGCCAAGTTGCCGTCGAGCGCATTGGCAGGCACATCCGAGCCGGTTGACGCCGAGTTGGTACTGGCTACCCACCCGGTGCGGCTTAGAGCCGCCCCGCTGAGCGTGGCGGCACAGTTGCGGCTAGTCGGCACCGTGGTACTCGTGGTCGGAGCCACGGTTGTAGTCGTGGTCGGAGCCACCGTTGTAGTCGTCGTCGGAGCCACGGTTGTAGTCGTGGTCGGAGCCACCGTGGTGGTGGTAGTGGGAGCCACTGTCGTTGTCGTCATGGGAGGCGCGGTCGTTGTCGTCGTAGGGAAGGGGTGCCGCCGCTTGGGCGCCGGGACCAGCACGCAACGGAGAGTGGTGTGATGGCGATGGCCTACGGTGAGGCAGACACATACGTCGCGGCCGTCACGGAAACTGCGGTTGAACCGGAACCGGCTACACCTGCTGTTGGCGCCGAAATTGCTCCCCTGGTCCCCACGAGGGTCATCACGGCTAGTTTTCCGGTCCGCGCTGGCTGTCGTCGTATGGTGCCTCGAAGCGGCAGAGGCCGGCGCGGCCAGAGTGGTGAACGACGCGCCCACTGTCGCGATTGTTGCCACCACACTGAGCGCGCCCAACCAGTATTTGCCTCGAGTTTTGTTGGTCATATGCCCTCCTCCAGAGCGATATCGCCAAACGTTTGGAACCTGCTACTCCTGCCCTCCCCATGAGATGTGAGCTTTACTCGGCCAAAATGTGATCACCTTGTGAAGACGTAGCCAATGACGGACGGTTAAGCAGGACGGGATAAATGGAGGAGAGGCGGAAGAAGGGCATGGCATCCGCGCCGCCCCTCTTCGCGGTTAGCCCGCCACTGGCAGAGGTGGGTTTATGAAGCCCCCGAAAAAAGACCGATGCGCCCCGGGTAGAGAACGCGTCAGCGAGAGTTCACACGCCTGTGAGCGCCTGAGCCGTGTCGAAAACCTCTTGAAGTTCGGCGTGCAAGCGGTCGGTGAGCTCCTGGACGACACGGCGGGGAACTCGGTCTCCTTCGGTGGCCGGCGGTGGCCATATGGGCCGTCCGACAGCGAGGGCTATCCGGGTCGGTCGGAGCCATTTGGCGCCCTTTGGCATGGCTCGCTCGCTCCCCCCAATACCAAGCGGCACGATGGGGACGTTGGCCCGGACCGCGACGAAGGCCGGGCCTGCGAACAATGGTTGAACGATCGGGCCGGACTGACGAGAACCCTCGGGGAAAAGCACGACGGGCTCGCCGGCCGCCAGTATCTGTTCGCAAATTCTGAGCGCTTCACGGTCCGGGGCCCCTCGCCGTACAGGGAAACCGCCGAGCGAATTGAAGAGCCTGGCCGCCCATGGCTTCCGCCACATCTCTTCTTTTCCCATGAAGCGGACCCGACGGGGGGACACGTACCCGGCCAACAAGGTGTCGATGTAAGAACGGTGGACCGGGGCCAGAACGTAAGGGGTCGTTTGGGGAAGGTTTTCGGTCCCTGTGAACCTCATCCCCCATAAAAGCCAGGAGGGGGTCATAACGGCGGCGCGCGCGAACCGGTACCACGCCAGTTCGCCGCGCGTCGGCGGGGCAATGATGGGCCGCTCGGAAGGAGGATGAGCAGCCGCTGCCGGCGGCGCCATTTCTGTGCTCAAACCAGGCCTGCCTTGGTCGCCAGCAGCATGACGAGGTCGACAACTTCCTCGACCGTGGATTCGGTCGTGTCTACAACGACAGCGTCCGGATGGCGCGACAGCGGCGCAAGCGGCCGGGTGGAGTCGATGTGGTCGCGACGGGCAATGTCCGCCGCCACTTCGTCGTAGTGCATGTCGAGCAGCTCCTGGCTGCGGCGCTGAGCCCGCTCTTCGTCGCTGGCCGTCATATAGACCTTTACTGGAGCTTCGGGAAATACCACGGTCCCGATATCGCGTCCCTCAATCACCCCAGAGCCCTCTGTTTCGGCCCATTCGCGCTGGCGCCTTACGAGCTCCTTGCGCACGTTGGGGTTGACCGCGACGACGCTTACCGCCCGCGTCACCTCAGGGCTGCGAATTTCTATGGTGGCGTCGACGTCGTCCACGAGCACCCGGTCGGCCACCTCCAATTTCATTTCGGCGGCCAGTTTGGCCACGGCGGGGGCGTCCTCTGGGTCGATCCCGCGGCGTATGGCGCTGAATGCGACGGCCCGGTACATGGCCCCGGTGTCCAGATAAGGCATCCCCAATTTGACTGCCACCGCCCGGGCCACGGTCGATTTGCCCGAACCGGCGGGGCCGTCGATGGCAATGACTTTCTGGCCGGGCGCGTTCAGCGTAGGCACAGGTTCATGTCCTCCTCGAAGCTCGGGTAGCTGGTGGCCGTGGCGTCCCACCCCCGTACCTTCACCGCCCCGGTGGCGCCTAAAGCAGCCACCGCGCCGGCCATGGCGATGCGGTGGTCCCCGTGCGAGTCGACGGTGCCAGCGCGAAGTGGGGCGCCGGCGCTACCGATGACGACCAGGCCGTCGGGGGCGGGTTCGGCCCGGGCGCCCAAGGAGGTCAGTAGCTCGACCGTGGTGGCCACCCGGTCAGTCTCTTTCACGCGCAGCTCGGCGGCATCGGAAAACCTGGTTGTCCCTTCCGCAAAGGCAGCCGCCACAGCCAGGACCGGGACCTCGTCGATGAGCGAAGCCACCTGGGGCCCCCCGATGTCGGTCGCCATCAGCGGCCCGCCTTGCACGTGGATATCGGCGGTGTGACGGATAGGGTCCTCGTCCACGAGCTCGAGCCGAGCACCCATACGGAGTAAAACGTCGATGAACCCAGCCCGGCCGCGGCCGACGTACACATTTTCCAACACGAGGTCGCTGCCCGGGGTTATGCATGCAGCGACGGCCCAAAAGGCGGCCTGGGAGGGGTCGGCGGGGACGTCGGTGGTGGTGGCCCGGAGCGGGCCGGGACGCAGGGTGACAGTAGCGCCTACCTCGCCGACGGCGACGTCAATGTTTGCTCCCGCGGCGGCCAGCATTTCTTCTGTGTGGGCCCGGGTAGCCACCGGCTCGTGCACGACCGTGGTGCCCTCTGCTCCCAACCCGGCGAAGAGCACCGCGGACTTCACCTGTGCGCTGGCCACGGGCAGCGTGTACTCGATGCCCTGAAGACGACCACCGCGCACGGCCAATGGTGGGAAGCGGCCACCCTGGCGCCCGTCGACCCGGGCGCCCATCAACCGGAGCGGTACCGCCACCCGGTCCATCGGCCGCTTGGCGATCGAAGAGTCGCCCTCCAGTACCGTCAGCCCGTCGATAGCGGAGACGAACCCGGTCAACAGGCGGATCCCGGTGCCCGAGTTACCTACGTCGATGAGGTGCTCGGGCTCAATTAGGCGATCGACGCCGCCATCCACGTAGATCTCGGCGCCGGCCCGCTCGACCCGAGCCCCGAGGGCACGGACCGCTTCCAGGGTGTGCCGCACGTCCTGGCCGTTCGACAAGCCTTTGACCACGGAGCGTCCTTCGGCGCGCGCTGCGATCAGGAGAGCGCGGTGCGAGATGGACTTGTCCCCCGGCGCCCGGAGGCGCCCTCTTAAGGACCTACCATCGGCCGGTTCCACCGAAAGCTGTCCCCTCTCGCTGCCGAGAGGTCCTGGGGCCGCGCTGCTCACTATTTGCTCCTCGGGCTCGTGCGAACGGCCTGGGCCGGCCCGCAGTTCATGGCTCCAGCCTTCGGGCCGACGCCCGGTAGCCCCGCTGCGCGAGGGCTTTGCGGGCCACCTCTTCGGCCGACGCATCGACGATCAAGACCAAGACACCTCTGTCGCCCTCGGCCGAGTGCGCAATTTCGACGTCGAAAATGTTGACGCCCAGCCCACCGAGCAGGGTGCTGACCTCTGCGATCACGCCGGGCCGGTCGGGGACGGGCAGCCTCAGCTCGCTGGCCTGACTGAGGGCAGGGGCCCCGGTGGGCAGGTTAATGCGAGCGTCCCGGGCCCGCTCCAGTAGCTCGAGCAGCTGGCCCCGGTCCCGCTCGGCCACGACCGTACGCAGCTGGTCCAGGCTGGCCGAGAGGCGGTCCAGGGCGGAAAGGATGGCGTCCTGGTTTTCGACCACCACGTCTGGCCACATGCCGGGATGGCCGGCGGCCACCCTCGTCATGTCGCGGAAGCCGCCGGCGGCCAGGCGAAGGAGGATCGAGTCCGAGGCGGCGGCGTCGACGGCCAGGTTCATGAGAGCAGCCGCAGTTAGGTGAGGAGTATGAGACACGAGGGCGACCAGTTCGTCGTGGCGGCGGGGCTCCAGGGCCACGGGGTTGGCCCCGAACTGCCGGACAAGAGCTTGAACTTCTGAGTAAGCCTCGCCCGAGGTGTGCTGACCAGGAGTAAGCACCCACGTGGCCCCGAGGAACAGGTCCGGGACGGCCCCGTCCACGCCCTCCTGCTCCGAGCCGGCCATGGGGTGGCCCCCGACGAAACGAGGGTGGCCGATCGAGCTGACGATACCCTCTTTGACGCTGGCGACATCGGTGACGAACTGGGCCCGTTGCCCGGGCGGTGCGAGGGCGGAAGACCCGTGGTGCTCGTCTTGTTGGGCCAACACAACTTTGGCCACCTCGGCCACCGCGCCGGCCGGCACGGCTATGAACGTGGCGGCGGCGGCCGGGTCATCCCCGACCCGGTCGATGGCGCCCAGTTCGAGGGCGCGCCGGGCTTTGGCGGGGTCCTTGTCGACGCCACTGACCAACCAGCCGAGCCGGCGCAACGCCATCCCGACCGAACCACCAATCAGCCCGGTGCCTATAACGGCGGCCCGGCGCACCCCGCCGGCAGACAACGACGCGTCCGGTCCTTCTTCAGAGCCGGGTAGGCCCGGACCGCTTGGTCCGGGATCGTTTGATCCCCGGACCGTGTGAACCAGCGCTACTCGGGGAGGTCATCGCGCAGCCCCCGAGCACCCTCGAGATAGATGTGGTGGAGCTCCTCTCGGGTGGTTTCGACGTGCATCATGACCCGGATACAACGGGGTTGTGCCCCCTTGATGTCGAGCTCACGGGCGCACAAAAGGGGCACGTCGCCAAACCCGATGGCCCGGGCGGCGGTGGCCGGGAACATCGAGTGCACGTCGTCGGTGGCCGTGAACAGCACAGAAATAATGTCGGTGTGCTCGACGCCATTGCGGGCCAGCATGGCTTTCAATAGCTCCTGCGTCCTGGCGGTGACCTGGGCCGAGCTGTCCTCGTCGACGGTGGTGGCCCCGCGTAGAGCGCGGACCCGCAGCCGGTGGCAGGCGGCGGCGCTTTGATCGCGTGGGCTGGCATCGACTGGGCCGGCGTCGATTGGGCCGGCGTCAGCTGGGGCGGCATGGAGGTGGCGTCCGCGTCAGGGCTGTGGGCAGGTTGGGCAGGCATTCGCGATGGCTAGGTTACGCGCTCGCCGACACCTACCCGGAACGAGTTTGGCCCTGGGCAGTCTGGCCCGGGCCGGCCCCGGCGACGGACCGAGGACGAGGTCCCTGGGCCGCCTCCCAAAGCGCCCGCACCTCTCCCGTGGTCAGGTAGCGCCATCGGCCAGGCGCCAGGGCCCGATCAGAGACGGGGCCGATGCGGGTCCGCACCAGTCGCCGGACCGGGTGGCCGACGGCCTCGCACATGCGCCGGACTTGGCGGTTGCGCCCTTCGTGAATGGCGATCCGGGCAGCATGGGGGCCCAACGAAGGTGACGCGAGCGCGATTGGTAAGGCCATCCTCGAGCTCGACGCCGCGACGGAGCCGGCCGATGGCCTCTCTGGACAGACGTCCCTCGACCTCGACGACGTACTCCTTCAGGACACCGAAGCTCGGGTGGGCGAGATGGTGCGCCAGTTCGCCGTCGTTGGTCAGGACCAGAAGCCCCTCGGTCATTATGTCGAGCCGGCCGACCGGGAAGACGCGGGGCACGTCGGGCAGGAGATCGAGCACAGTGGGCCGGCCCTCGGGGTCGAACGCGCTGGAAACCACGCCGAGCGGCTTGTTGAGCAGGTAGTACACGATGCCCTCCCGAATTGGGAGGGGGATGTCGTCGACAGCAATACGGTCAGAGCCGGCATTGGCCCTTTGCCCCAGGTGTGCCACCGTCCCGTTGACGGTAACCCTGCCCTCCTCGATCAGCTCCTCGCAGGCGCGTCTGCTGCCGAGGCCGGCTTTAGCCAGCAATTTCTGTAGCCGCTCCCCTGTTGGCATGTCCTCTGTGCCGGTGGCCGGCAAGCCCGTTCCTCACTTCCAAGAGCCGGCCCCCAGCGTACCGATCATCGAAAAAGGCAACCCCGACCGCGCCGGCGATGATTTTTTCGCCCGCTAACGATATATCGCGATATAGTTATTACATGAGCCGGCCGAAAGGAGCCGGCAGCGAACGGAGGCAATGAAAAATGCATTCACATGAACGATTTGACGAAGGCCCCGATTGGGGCCGAGGTAGCCGAGGCCGAGGCCGAGGCTGGTATGGCGGCCCGTGGGCCGGCCCGCTGACATGCCCGGCCCGATGCATGGTGGGCCGGGTGGCCCGAACCGGATGTGGTCCGCCGGTGAAGGCCCCTTTGGCCCTGGCGAAGGTGGGCCCTTTGGCCACGGTGGCCGAGGAGGCTGGGGCGGCGGCCGTCGGGGCCGTGGCGGTGGCCGGCCATGGGGCCGGGCTCGTCGCGGCGATATCCGTAGCGCCATCCTGGCCCTGCTGGCGGAGCGACCGATGCACGGCTACGAGATCATTGGCGAGCTGGCCGAGCGCACGGACGGTTTGTGGCGCCCGAGCCCCGGTTCGATCTACCCGACACTCCAGTTGCTCGAGGACGAGGGCCTGGTTACGGCCCAACCCGACGACGCCGGGGGCAAGCGCCGTTATGTGCTGACTGAGGAAGGCCAACGAGCGGCGGCTGAGGTCGCCCAGGGGCCGGCTCCTTGGGAGGCCGTAGCTGCTGGTGCGCCGGAGGGTGCTCGGGCGCTGCGGCAGTCACTGGTCAGGCTCCTGCCGGTGGTCCGCCAGGTCATGATGAGCGGCGGCCCCCGAGAGTACGAGGAAGTGGCCAAACTGCTCGACGAGACCCGGCGGCGCATTTACGCCATTTTGGCTAGCGAGCCGGCGGGCACTGGTCCCGCAGGCACTGCTTCGACCAGCACGGGGCCGGCGGGATCCGTCGGTAACCCCGAGTGGCCCGGCCGGTGAACCGGCGAGCGGTCAGAGCTAGAGCGCTGGGCGGGCGCGGCCTTCAGGGGTTGTGGCCGCACCCCCCGGTGGTGCCTCGCCCAACCGCAAACCGTCAGCGGGGTGGCCGCAACCCCTGTTCCAGGGCGTCCATGACCTCAGGCCCAGGGACGAAGTCGCCGAGCGGAGGGAGCTCGTCGACCCGGTCGAGGCCGAGGCGCTCGAGAAGCAGCGGAGTGGTGCCGTAGAGGGCGGCTTGGCCAGGCCCCGGGTCGTGGCTGACCTCGGTTATATACCCCCGATGGCACAGAGTGCGTATTACGCCATCGGAGTTGACGCCTCTGATCGACGCCACCTGTGCCCTTGATACGGGTTGCTTGTAGGCGACGATGGCCAAGGTCTCCAGGGCCGCCGCCGAAAGTCGGGCGGTTTGACCTTCGAGCACGAAACGTTCGATGTACGGCGCCAATTCGGGATGGCTCTGGAACCGGTAGCCGCCGGCCACTCGCACCAGCTCGAACCCGCGCTGTTCGTCACGGTAGGACTGAGCCAGTTCCTCGCAGATCTGGGCCACCCGGGCGGGCGTCAATTCGAGCAACTGCGCCAAGAGGCTCGGCTCAACGGGCGTCTCGGCCACCATCAGGACGGCTTCGATGGCGCGGCGTTCCTCGGTTTCCAATCAGCCCTCGTATTGGTCTACTAGCACGGTCGTCCCACCCTCGCCGTCCAGCCCGCTGTCGTCCAGGCCGAGCCAACTGACGTGCAGCTCCCCGAGCTTGCCGGCCTGGCCAAGGTCGACCGCGCCCCGCTTGTACAGCTCGAGGATGGCCAGGAAGTACACGATGATTTCCAGCGGCTGGCGAAGTTGAGCGGTGAGGCGCCTGAAGGTGGTGCGCCCCTCGGCCGGCAGCCTGCCCACCAGTTCCTCGAGCTGTGTCGGCCACGCTGGCCCGGACCGGCGCCACGTGTTCGGTGTTGACCCGGACCAACGGCTTCGGGGTCAGCAGCTTCACCAGGGCCTGGCGCAGGTCCGCCGCCGTCACGCCTTCCATAGGGTCGGGGGCCAGCTTTAGGAACCGCTCCTCCAGGCCGGCTCGTCTGGGGACCGAGAGCTGGGCCGCGTCCATCAGGCGGTTCATGGAAAGCGAAGCGTCCTTGAACGTCTTGCATTCGAGCAGCCTGGCCAGGAGGAGGTCCCGCTCCTCCCAGAGGGCCAGCGTTTCTTCGTCTTCTTCTTCCGACCCGTCTGACAGAAGGCGTCGCGTTTTCAGTTCCAGGAGAACGGCCGCCGTTAGCAAGAACTCCGTGGCCACCGACAGGTCCAGGGCTTGCATGTGCTCGAGACTGGCAATGTACTGGTCAACAATCGAAGCCAGAGAGAGCTCCCAGATGTCCACCTGTTCCCTGGAGACCAGGTGGAGCAAAAGATCCAGGGGGCCCTCGAACACCGGAGTGCTTACCTGGTACCCCACCGAGCTGAGCCTACTGGTAACCTCGCCCCCTCATCGTTGATACTCACGTGGCGACGGCCCGTAAGACGGCTAGCAAGGGGGCCGCCGGTACGTGGCGACCACGGCCAAGGCATGCGACCCCTCTGAGCTGCCCTTTGATACCATACGAATGATCTCCTCGCCATGACAACGCCCCGGTCGACCCCCGCAGGTGTTACGGCGGCAGGCCGCGACCGGTTCGGGCAGTCCAGCTCGGGCCGCCGTCCGGGCAACGGCTTCGGCGCCATCGGCGCGCTGGCAGGCGTGGTCCTCATCGCTTTGGTCGTGGGCGGGATCGTGTGGGCGGCGGCCACGGGAAAGGCGCCCGCCTCGCAAAAGCCCAAAATATTCGGTGGTTCCCTGGTGCTCGACGACTACCGGCCGCTGACGGTCATCGACCTGGCCACAGGCGAGGTCACGGTGCAACTCGAGGGTGTCTACGCCCAGGTGGGCGCGACCAACTACGGCGATGTCCAGGCCGTGGCTACGGAGGATGGGACGACGCTGGTGAACCGGCGGACGGGCACGTTCAACATGCTCGGCAACGACGATTACGTGCTCGGCCCGACCAACAACGGCATTTCGCTCGGGGGGCTGCCCGGCGCTTCGGGGGCGGCCGGCTTCTCCGATGGGAGCTCGACCTATATCCTCCGTTACGGGCCCACCAGCACCGTCTCGCTGGTGGACTCGTCGACGGCCGTGGCCGGTGCCCAGGCTCTGGCGACGCGCTCCGCCCACACCGTTCGCCCGCTCGGGTTCGTCCACGTGACCAGCCGGTTGGCGAACGTGCCCGGAGGTGCCGCCGTCAATGACGGCCATCTGTGGGTGCTGGCCAGCGCCGGAGAAAACTGCCAGCTCGTTCAGGTGACCCCTACCCCTCAGCACCTCGAGGGGTTGAGTGCGACCCGCCGCTCCGCCTTGCAAACGGACTGTTCGACGGCGGCGCTCGAAAGCTCGGCCGGGACCGTCGGGCTGGTGATGCCAGGGCGCGTAGAACTGTTCGAGCCTCATGGTGTGGTCAAGTACGTGCGCGACCCGGCCATCGCCACCGCCACCGCCTTCATGCCGGTGGAGGGCAGCGACGGCGATCTCTGGTACCTGGCCAGGTTGCCGTCCGGCTGGTCGGTGGTAGGCGTCAACCCCAACGGACAGGTCACGTCCCCTCTCGCCCTGCGGGCGTTCGGCCCGGATGCCCAACCGGCGGTGCCGGCCTTTTCCGCCGGGAGGATTTACACCCTCGACCAGGCCCAGCCTGGCCAACCCACACTGTGGACGATCAACCCGGCCACAGGGGCCATGGGCCCGGTCCGGGGGGCGGCCAAGTACCCCGCCAAAAGCGTTACCGAAAAGGCCAGCTTCGAAGGCGCCGAGGTGCTGGTCGATGGGCCGCGGGTCATTTTCAACAACCCACAGAGCCTCTTGGCGGTGGTCATATTTACCGACGGCAGCCACGCCCCTGTCATCGTGGACAAGTCGAACGCCGTGGTAGTGAGCGCAGTTGGCCCCGGCGATGTGAACGTCAAGCCGTTAAAGACGAAAACCACCTCACAACCGGCCACCAACACGCCGACAACTACCGTAACGACTGTCGCGCCACCCATCACCCAACCAGTAACTCAGCAGGCAAACTGCGCCGCCACCACCGAGAAACCCTACGCGCCCCAAGTGAGCTCCATCTCCGCGTCGGATGAATCGGCGCTGGTGGTATGGAGCTACCACCTTCTCTCGGAGCAAGACTGCTTGCCCCGGACCTGGTCGGTGACGGTGACGGCACTGGGAGGGGCCTCCCAACCGCTCCGGCCCACTCAGGTGATCAACGGGCAACAGCAACTGCTGTTCACAGGGCTCCACCCCGGGACCAACTACCAGGTGGTGGTCACCGCTTACATCAACAGCCAATCGACGCCCTCGGAGCCAAAGAACTTCACGACCACAGCCCACGGGCCGGGTGCCCCGGCCTACGTCACCACCAAGGCCGACGGGCATGGTGGCTGGTTGGTCAGCTGGGCACCGTGTGCCGGGCCGAACTGTTTTGCGCCCGCCACGGCCTGGACCGTAATCGGTTCTTCGTGCGGTACCGCCTTCGTCGGCCAGCCCCCTGAGCTGCAGTTGCCCGCCTCCCGCACCAGCGTCACCGTGAACGCCGGTGACGACCAGAAGCTGCTCGGTAGCGAGCTCACCTTCAGCGTGGAAGGGGTGGGTAGTACCGGCCTGGTGGGCGCGCCTACCTCCGACCACGCATGCACGCAGGCGTGGCAGCCCCCCGACCCCGGCGCCATCCAGCTATTGGCGGCAGCCAGCCCCAGCGGGCAGACGGTCACGGCCAACCTTCAGGTGGTGGCCAGCGGCGGTGCGGCCTTGGCGTACGGCGGGGACGGGGTCACGTTCACCTACAACGTGGGCGGCCACACCGTAGGCCCGACTTCAGCGGCCCAGGTCACCGTCCCGGGCCTCGCTGCGGCCAAGTCTTATGTCCCCACAGTGGTGGTAACGCCCATTGGGCACCTGTCTGCCGCGGTCACGATCACGGGACGGGCGTTCTCCAAGACGATCCCATGGCCGGCGGGGCTCCGAGCACAGGCAGCCGGGACCGTAGGCGCCGACCCCAACTCCGGCAGCGTGCTCGTCACGTTCCCTGGCCTGCCGGCTGGCGCGTTCAAGGCGTCGGGGCTGGTCACTTGCGGGTCCGAGGCCCTACCCATAAGCGGAGTAGTAGCCAACGGCCAGGTGGGCACAGGCATGAACCTTGACCAGATGGGTGGCCGCTGCTCCGTTTCGGTCACGTTGCAAGACACAGCGGACCCGGACCCGTACGGCCTCCCGTCCCCCAACCTCGTGTCGCCGTTCTCCATCGGCCAGCCGCAGTCCTACACCTTCCAGGTGACCGCCGGTAAACCTTGCCTGCACCACTGCGCCACCAGCAACTATCTCGTCAGCTACAACGGGACAGGCGAGCCGGCGGGCACCGATTGGCGGGTCTCGGCCAAGGCGTCGGGCAAGGACGACTGTACGGCCAGCCTGCCCGAGGTCGCCGTGGCCGATTTCCCGAACAAATTGGCCTGGCCGGTCAGCTGCCCGTTGCCGACGGTCTTGGTGTCCTGGGTGTACCTGGGCGAGCCGGCGAGCGCCTCGGCCAGCCCGGCGGTCGTGCCCATACCCCCGACGTCGAGCACGACCACTACTACGACTAAGACGACTAAGACGACGCCCACGACCAAGACGACACCCACGACCAAGACGACCAGCCGGCCCCCAAAGACGACTACGACGACCACCGCCACCACGAAAACGTCCGCAACTACCAAGACTTCTCGGCCCGCCCCAACGACCACGACGACGGCGTGCACAGGCGGCGGGGGGGCCAACCCGTGCGGGTTGACGACGACCACGGCGTCCCCCACCAGTACTTCCAGCGCGCCTTGTACACATGGCACCGGGCCAGGCTGCCCGTCCACGAGCACCACCCCGACGACGGCCGCATCACCTACATCCACGTTGCCTACCACCACGGCAACGACGTCGGTCACGACGACCACGGCGGCCCCAAACACCACCACGTCGACGACGGCGGCGCCGACCACCACGACGACGAGCCCGCCGCCTACGACGACTACCACCACGGTCCCTCCGACAACGCAGCCGACCACGCCGCCGAGCACGACGACGACCACCTCGGTGACCACGACTACTTCGGCCAGCACGACGACAAGCACCACTTCGGTGAGCACGACGACGTCGGTCAGCACGACTACCTCTACGACGTCGGTCTCCACCACGACGGCGTCGTCGTCCGCCGGGGTGCTGGGCGCGGCTGCCTTGCGGTCCCCACGTGGGGGGGTCCCGGGCGGCCGGGCGCGGGCCGACGGCGCCGGCGGGGTCGTCGGGCCCATGGCAGACGATCGACTTGTGGGTGGCTTTTGCCGTAATGGCGGGCGCGGTGTGCGCGGGTTCCCTAGCCTGGGGAATTAGCAGGAGGCCTAAGGCTCGCCTCGGAGCCTACGGAGCAACGGAGGTAACGTCGTGAGCACAACGAGCCCTATAACGGGCCCGTGGGAGGCCCAGCAAGGGTCGCATCCCGGCGGGCCCGACATAGCGCTCTTCGGCCGGATGTTCGAGAGCCTGGTGTCCAATGTGACCAAGGCTCTTCATGGCAAGGACAACGTGGTGCGGTCCGCGCTCATCAGCGTCCTGGCCGAGGGCCACTTGCTCATCGAGGACGTCCCCGGGGTGGGCAAGACCTCGCTCGCCAGGGCTATTTGCAAGTCCATCAACCTGACTTGGAACCGGGTGCAGTTCACCCCGGACCTCTTGCCGAGCGACATAACGGGAGTCACCGTCTTCGACCAAGCGACGGCGACCTTCAGCTTTCGGCCGGGGCCCGTGTTCGCCAACATGGTCCTCGGCGATGAGATAAATAGGGCCTCACCGAAGACCCAGTCAGCCCTGCTCGAGGTGATGCAGGACAAAACGGTCTCCACCGACGCCGCTGTTTACCCGGTCCCTCGGCCCTTTATCGTGATCGCCACCCAGAACCCGATCGACCTGGAGGGCACCTACGTCCTGCCCGAAGCCCAGCTCGACCGGTTCCTCATGCGGCTGCGGATGGGCTACCCGTCGCCCGAAGCAGAGGCGGAGGTGCTGCGGACCGAGCGCGACTCCCCCAGCGTTGAGCACCTCGAAGCCGTCATGGACCGTGACGACCTGCTCGGCATGATCGATTTCGTCAAGCGTTCGGTCGAGGTTTCGCTGCCGGTGGAGAACTACATCGTGGCTATCTGCGCCCGCACGAGAGAGATGCCAGAGGTCAGCCTCGGTGTGTCACCGCGCGGCGGCCTGGCGTTGCTGCGGGCGGCACGGGTGGCGGCGGCCGCGGCCGGCCGCCCCTTTGTCACCCCTGACGAAGTGCAGTTGATGGCGGTCCCCACCCTGGCCCATCGGGTAATCCTGCGCCCCGGCTCGGAAATACAGGGACGGACGCAGGAAGAGATCGTGACCCGGGCCGTCCAGGCGGTCCCGGTCCCCAGAGCCGTCCTCCGCTAGCGGCTGTGACTCGCCTGGGCTGGGGCGCCTTGGTAGTGGGGCTGGTGCTCCTGGGCGTGGGCCTGGGCGCGAGCTGGCCTCCGCTACTCGCCCTGGGGGCGGGTCTGGTCATACTGGCCGTCGGCGCGCTCGGCATACGTGTTCCGCTCGCCCCGGCTGGCCCTCGAACGCGCCGTCGAGCCGCCGAGAGTCGAGAAACGCCGGCCCGCCATCGCCGTCATCCGGGCTACCAACCTGTCGCGGCGGACGCTGGCTTCGGTGCCCATCGAACAGCGCCTCGGCAGCACGGTGTTCCGGGCCGAGCTTCCCCGGTTGCGCAAGGGCGAGCAGGGCCTGCGCACATACCGGCTTCCTACGTCGCGGCGGGGCACGTACGAGATCGGCCCAGTGGAGGTGCCAAGGGCTGACCCGTTCGGCCTGTGCCGCAGGGCTCGGCCCTGGGAGAACCGCAAGTCATTTCCGTACATCCCCGCGTGCTGGCACTACGGCCGATTTCCAGTGGGACGTCGCGCAACCTGGAGGGCCCCTCGAGCGACATGTCACCGCAGGGCAGCGTGACATTCCACCGCTTGCGCGAGTACGTAATTGGCGACGACTTGCGCAAAGTCCACTGGGCGTCGACGGCCCGCCTGGGCAAGCTCGTCGTCCGCCAGTACGTGGACACGGCTCAGCCGTACACCGTGGTGGTCATCGACTTGCGCCCGGAGGTCTATTCGCCCGACAGCTTCGAGGAAGCCATAGACGTTGCTGCGTCCGTCGTCGCGTCGATGTCCGGCGGCGAGGCCCCCGTACAGCTGCGGACAACGACAGGAGAGCGCCTGGGCGGCACCCGCAAGTCGGACCCGACCGTCCTCGTCGACTACTTGACCAACCTGGAAGCCAGCTCCGAGGGCTCCCTATTGGGCGAACTCGTGGCGCTCCGGCGTGAGCGCGGTGGCAACGCACTCGTCGTGGTGACCGGAGTAGCGCAACCTGATTCCTTGCCCGAAGTGGCCGCCCTGCGCCGCCGGTTCGACCAGGTGATCGTGGCGTCCCTCGTCCCGCGGCCCACCCCGGCACCGATCTACCCCGGGCTCACCATCCTGGTCGGTACCAATGCAGACGACCTGGCCCGGGCGTGGGAAGCCCAGGTGGCAAAGTGAGCTCTGGTAGCTCGGGACCTGGCAACTCGGGCCCAGGCGACTTCGGCTCTAGCAACTCGAGTTCCGGGGGCTCGGGTTCTGGGGGCTCGGGTTCTGGCGGCTCGGGTTCTGGCCACCCAAGTTTTGGCAACTGGAGCTCGGGCACTCGCGTACTGGCCCGCGTGGACGAGCCACCGCCTCCTCCCGAGGATTGGCCCATCGGCGCCAGTGGGCGCTTCCCCGGTGCCCAGCCGGACGAGGATGCCGCCGAGTTTGTGGCGCAGGGAACCGATGTGCTGCTCGTCTGCGTGCTGGCGGCGCTAGCCGTTGCCGCGTTCATCGCCGCCACCCCGTGGCTACGGGCGTACCAGGTAGCCAGAGCGCCTCTGATACTGGCGCTGGCCGCCGTGTTGCCCATCGCCATTGCGGCCGCTCTTTCTCGCGCCTTGCGATTGCCGGCGCTCCTTTCGTACGCAGGCTCTCTGGTGGGGCTCTTGCTGATGCTGGGGTTGACGAACGACTTCAACTTCAGCCATGTCTGGGACGGCCTGGTGCACGTCCCGGCACAGCTGCTTACGGAAACGCTCCCACTGAGCGGTCAGCCTTACCTCCTGTCCGCCCCCATCGTGCTGACCTGGCTCTGTGGGGCATTGTCAGCAGAGCTCTCGGTCAGGCCAGCTCGCCCGGCTGCCACCGCCGCGCTGGTGCCGGTTTTATGCTTCGTGTTCGCTTTCGTCTTCACCACGTCCGCGCCCGCCGGGAACAGCGTGGCCGAGGCGGCGGCGTTGCTGGGTGAGCTCATGCTCTGGGCGCTGGCGCGGCACGCCATCCTGGAGCGGCGGCGGGCATTGGTCGAGGCCGGGGGCGAAGGCGCTCGCCTACGTTCGGCCTCCATGACGTGGGCGGCGGCGGGTGCGGCTATGGCCGTGTTCCTGGCGGCCGCTCTCACCTTGGCGGTGCCCGGGGCGCTGTCGTTAGCCGGCAAACCCAAAGCGGTCTCGCGTCCGACCCCTGTGCTCTCGACCACCGTCGTGGACCCGGTGGACTCTCTGGCCTCGCTGCGGAGGTACGACCCGAGCGCCCCGCCGAAGACGTTCTTCACTGTGCAGGTGGAAGCGCCGTGGAGTGGTTACCTGCCGGTGGCCGACCTCGATGAGTACGACGGGGACTCGTGGAGTTTCACGGCCACCTTCCGGCCCACTGGAGGACGTGTGCCTTCACCGGCGGACGGCGCGGACCAGCCCGGGGACGAGGTCGTGCAGCACTATACGCTCCTGCGCTCCTTTGGGCTGCCGTTCCTCCCGGGCCTTGACCGCCCGGTGCAGGTAGGTGGCTTGTCGGTCTCCGCCGACGCCACCACCGGGATGCTGGCCGCCTCGCCGGCTTTGCCGGCGTCGTACACGGTTCTGTCGCGGGTGGCCCCGGGGACGCTGGGGCAAGTCAACCGGACAACGCCGATAGCGTCGGGGGCCTTGTCCCCGGTGGCGACTCGGCCTCGTACACGGACCTGCCGGCCGGTTCGGACCGAGATATTGCCGAGGGCGTGCGCTTTTCGGCCAACTTGACGGGCACCGGAGGCACTCCTTCGCTCGTTTTCTTGCAGGCCCTGGCCGAGCAGTTGCGGGTCCACGAGCGCCGCGTCGTACCGCCCGCCACTACGAAGAGCCACCAGGTCACCTCGGCGACGCTGGCGGGCACCTCGCTTGCGCAGGTGATCAACGCCGTGACAGTCGACCGGGCGGCGACGCCGGAACAGTTCGCCACCTTCTACGCAGTGGTAGCGCGTTACCTGGGCGTGCCGGCGCGGGTGGTGACGGGCTTCCGGGTGCCGGTGCCGAGCCATCAGACGGCGGTGCCGGCCGGCACCTACACGCTGACCGACCGCGACACCTGGACATGGGTGGAGATCCCGCTCGAGGGCGTGGGCTGGGTCACGGTCGACCCCACTCCGGTGACCACCACCACTGCGGCATCGCCGCCCCCCGAGCAGGTCCGGGCCTCTCCCACCACCATCCCCAAGCAGGCCACGGCGCTCCCGGGCAACAGTGCCGCCCACGCCATCGCCAAGCCGACCAACGTCCCCCATAACCAGCCAGTCCATCCGAATTGGCCGCTCCTGCTCGGTATCGGGATCCCGGCCGCCATCATCGTCGGGGTCCTGGCGGGAGCTCTACTCGTGCCTGCCATCCGTCGGCGACTGCGCAGGGTGGCGCGGCACCAGCCAGCCGACCCGTCGTTGCTGGCGGCCGGGGCGTGGTTGGAGTTGCTCGACGGGTTGTCGCGGCTGGGCGTGGAGGTGAGCCCATCTGCCACGAGCGGCGAAGTGGCCGATCAGGTGGCCGAACGCTTCGGCGCTGATTTCGGCCCTCCCGCCCGCTTTGTAGGTGACGCAGCCGACCAGGCTCTTTACAGTACGGTTTGGCCCCTCGAAGAGGCCCGTGCCCGGACAGCCTGGGACTCCCAGCGCCAGCTGTACAAGGCCATGCGCCACACGGTCGGGTTCGAGGCGGCGGCGCAGACGCTACTGCGGGTCGGGACGGCCCCGGCCCGGCCCAGCCAGCAGGACCCGCGCCCGCAGATCAGGGAGGGTTCGGGGAACGGCCACAGAGGCAACGACGAGCCCGGGAACGGTTATTCGAACAGCGGTTATTCGAGCAGTTACTCAGGTAGCGGCCAATGACGCAGGGGACAGTGGGGCAGGGGACAAGTCGGGCAGGGACGGGTCAGGCAGGGGCCAGTCAGGCGGACATCTCGAAGGTGCATCATGTCGATGTCGGGTCATATGGCTCGATTGACGACCGGCACTGACGTGAGGCATATGAGCGATATGAGCGATGTGAGCGGCGGGGAGCAAAGAGGGCGGCAGTGAAGTTCCGCAAGGAACGCCGGCAGCCGGCACCGAACGTGTCCTTCCCAGGCTATGCCAGTGTCGTCGCTATCGCCAACGGTGCCTTTGCCACCGTTTACAGGGCGGTGGAGCTGGGCACGTCAAGGCCGGTGGCGTTGAAGGTGCTTCGCCTTGGTGACGCCTCGGAACCAGCCCTCGAACCGTTGAACGAGCAGCTGGAGACGCTCACCCTGCTCAGCAAGCACCCGAACGTGGTCACGCTGTACCGGACGTTCTTCACCCCTGAAGGCCATCCGGTCCTGGTTAGCGAGCTCTGCCGGGAGTCCCTCGCCCAGCACTTGGGCCGCAGTGGGCCCCTGCCGGCGTCGACGGTGGTGCCCCTCGCCATCAAGGTGGCCGGTGCGCTCGAGACGGCTCACCTGGCGGGCATCGTGCACGGGGACGTGAAGCCCGAAAACATTCTCATTTCGGCCGTCGGCGAGCCGCTGGTCGGTGACTTTGGCCTGGCCAGGCTGCAAGCAGCGGCAGAGCCGACAGAACACTTGGCCGGCGAGTCCACCCTGCACTCGGCGCCGGAAGCGTTCGAGGGGGCGGGGTTGTCGCCGGCGGCGGACGTCTATGGGCTGGCGTCATCCATGTACCAGTTGCTCCTTGGCCGGGGCCCATTCGTCACCTTCCCAGGCGAGGCGCCGGCCGCCGTGATCTTGCGGCTCTTGAGCGACCCCGCCCCCCGCCCCCCGCTGGGGTCCATGCCGATCGCTCTGGCTGACCTCCTGGAGGCATCGTTGGCCAAGGATCCGGGCCGCCGTCCGCGCTCGGCAGCATCGTTTGCCGAGGCGCTGCGGGCCATCGAGGAGGCCTCGGGTTGGCCGAAGACGCCCTACGTCGTGTGGGAGCCGGAGGAGTTGACGGGGGCGCCGCCGGCGCTTCGGCCCGCCTCGGTCAAGGGGGCTCTGGAGGCGGGGGAAGGACCAAGTGAGACGATCGAGGACGTCGAGGACACGATGGGAGAAGACGATTTGGGCGACGGTGGGGGGAAATCAGCGTGGGCCATGGGAGCGACGGGCGCGGCACGCTATGGCCGAAGGTGGCCTGGGCGGCTCGCCGTTGATCGAGGTTATGTGGCATCCGGCCAAGGTGGAGACGGTCAGGGACGTTCGCTCGAGCGGGGAAGACGGTGGCGGCGAACCTGGTGATGGAGACGCTGGGGTTGAGGAGCCGGCTGAGGGGGATGTCGGCAACGCGGGTGACGAGGGCGGCGCGGGTGACGAGGTCGGCGCAGGTGACGATGGTGGCCAGGTGCCGGCGGACCGGGAGCCTGCAGGCCAGGAGCACAGTGATGAACCGGCTGGGAACGGGCCGGCTGGGAACGGGCCGGCGGGTGGGGCTGAGCCCGACGGGACACCAGCAGGTGAGGGACCGCCACCCGATCCCGTGGCCGACCCTGAGGCAACGCCACCCGCTACCAGGCATGTCATCATGCCGCCGGCGGTGGAGCGGACCGTCGTAGTGCCCCAAGCCCTGCCTCCGAGGCTGTCAGATACGTCGCAGCCGGCGCACGCCATCCAATCGCACCGCCGTTCCACCGGCATCCCTCGTCAGGCGGGTTAATACCAAGCCAGGCCGGCAGCGGGCAGGGTACCCTGCCTTGTCGTGGGTACCGCACCAGCCACCAAAACCGTGTTCTCGGGGATCCAGCCGACGGGCGCTCCCCACCTGGGCAACTACCTCGGGGCACTGCGCTGGTGGGTTGACTTCCAGGATCGGTACAACGCCCTCTACTGCGTGGTGGACCTGCACGCGCTGACGGTCCCGGGCGACCCTGAAGAGCTGTCCAAGGCCACTGTGACCATGGCCACGCTTTTGCTGGCTGCCGGCCTCGACCCGTCTCGTTGCATCCTGTTCGTCCAGAGCCACGTCCACCAGCACGCAGAGCTGGCCTGGCTGCTCGAGTGCACCGCCAGCATGGGTGAGCTGAACAGGATGACGCAGTGGAAGGACAAGGCAGCCAAGGGCGGAGAGGAGTCGGCTCGTGTCGGCCTGTTCGCCTACCCCGCGCTAATGGCTGCAGACATCCTCCTGTACGACACCGATCTTGTTCCGGTGGGCGATGACCAACGCCAACACCTCGAGCTCACCCGCGACCTGGCCCAGCGCTGGAACACTCGCTACGGGGACACCTTCACCATCCCCAGCGCGGCCATCCCGCCGGCCGGAGGTGGGGCCAGGATCATGGACCTGCAGGACCCGTTGCACAAGATGTCCAAGTCGACGGCATCGGACGCCGGCCTCATCTACCTCTTCGACGACCCGAAGGTGATCGAACGGAAAGTCAAGCGGGCCGTGACCGACCTCGACCCGCCCGGGCCGGGCGTCGTGCGGTGGGACCTGCAGGAGAAGCCGGGAGTCTCGAACCTGCTCGAGATCCTGGCCGCGATTAAGGGCGGCAGGCCCCAGGAGATCGCGGCTGGCTACGAGAACTATGGAAAGCTCAAGGCAGACGCGGCCGAGGCTGTGGTGGAGACACTAAGGCCACTTCAGGAGCGCTACCGCGAGTTCGCTCAAGATCCCGGGTCTGTCCAGGCCATCCTGGCCGATGGGGCCAGCCGGGCCGGCGATATGGCGGCCAAGACGTTCGAGCGAGCCCGGTCGGCCATCGGCCTGCTCCCCCGCTAAGCCCGGCGAAAACGGGTTCTTTTAGGGGGTCTCGGCCGGTGAGATCGGGGCTGGACATCGGTAACCGCGACCTCGGTAGGATCGCGGCCCCCTAGGGGCCGCGATCCGACCTAGAACGCGAGGCGGGTGAGCCGAGGGATGCATACCGCACGTGGGAGCGCGTCTGGGACAGCATGAAATAGCATGAGACGGTGCCTAGTTCGCCCAGTTCTCGTCTCGTCTCGGTTGAGGGCGGCGTCTTCAAGACGCAGTACGGGCTGGCTACGAGAGCTCAATTGCTCGAGCAGGGTGTCTCCGCTAAGCAGATCAGGACAGCGCTCGCTCAGGGCCGCTGGCTGCGCCCCATAGCAGGTTTATACGCGCTGTCGAACTGGCCCGACGCCCCAGGTCGTCGACTGTTCGCCGCTTGCTTGCTGACGGGGGGCGTAGCTTCGCATGACTCAGCAGCCTGGCTCTGGGGGCTATTGCGGGCGGAGCCCTCTAAAGCGGTCGTCTCGGTCTCGCACAAGCACCAGGCGCCCGCAACTGGGCACACAGCAACGACCGCCACGTGGCCAAGCATTGTTGTGCACCGGAGCACGGATCTCGTGGGAGGCTGCATATCGGCCCGTCGGGGAGTCCCGACTACGAACCCACTTCGCAGCCTGGTGGACATGGCCGCCGACGCGCCCCGCGCCTTACTCGACGAAGCGCTAGACGCCGCGTTGGCGCGGAGGCTGGTAACGGTCGAGGGGCTCATCGCCGAGGCGATGCGCCTGAAGCGTCCGGGCCGGAGAGGTCCGGCGCGGCTTTTGCAGTGCCTGACCCAGCGGGGGTTTGCCGGCGCTCCCTCCCCCAGCGTCTTGGAGAGCCGCCTTCTGCGCGTCCTGGCCAGGGCCGGCGTACCGGTGATGAACCGCGAGGTGGTGCTGAAGGAACTTGGTTACCGCCTGGACATCCAACTAGAAGACCAGTTGTTCTTGGAGGTAGACGGCTACGCCTACCACTGGAGCCCTGAGCAAAAGCGCTACGACGATGCCCGTCGCAACAAATTGCGGTTGCGTGGTCTCACGGTGCTCGTCTACGACTGGCAGGCAGTCATCAGCGAACCAACCCGGTTGGTGGCCGAGGTCCGACAGGCCCTACCGAAGCCGACCAGAAAGACGGCTCCGGACTTGGCTAGAGGTGAACCGGTGATTTCCCGGCGACCGAGCTGAGCACGGCCGGCGCCACCGGCAAAAGCGCCGCCGGCACGTTGGGCGCGGTCTCCGCCTCCGGGTTGGGCGTCACGGCTACCGCCTCGTCCAGCTTTACGGGCCGGTGCCGGCTGGCGGGCGGCGTCAGCACGTCGAGCGCGTAACCGCAAGCCTGGTCCTCGTTGACGAAACTGAGCGACGCCGCCAGCCGGGCCGGTTCCCAAACCAGGACCTCCCAGCTGTGTTGGTTGGGCCGCACGATGCAGGCACCTTCGCGCACGGCGCGGGGCGGGTCGACGCCCACCAAGAGGTACCTGTCCTCGGCCACGCCCGCCGCCTCCAGGTATTGCTTGAGCCGCAAACGGTCCATCTCTGACGCTCCCTTCAAAAGTGAAGCCAGCTGGCCGTTGTTCGCGTTGCGTACCAGTATTGCGCGCGTTTTCCGGAGCGTCCTAAAGATTTGGCTGATGTCTGCGCCCAGGCGGGGGGACGTACCGAACCGCGAAAAACGAGAAGCGGAAGCGGTTAGGTCCCTCCGGGACCTCAGCGCCGCTTGGCGGCGCAGTTGATGCAGAACCGGGCGGCGGGCATAGCCTCCATCCGGGCGGGAGAGATCTCCCCGTGGCAGGCCTCGCACGTCCCGTACTTGCCGGCGTCGATCTTCTCGATGGCATGCTCGACGTCGCCGAGGTTGGTCGTCAGCGTCGTCGCCAGCGCCTCGGTCTCGCCTCGCTCGGCGGTCACCTGGCTCGAGTCGGCGAAGTTCGGGTCGTACGACAGGCCTTCGCTGCCATATCCCAGCTCCTCCAGCTCACGCCGGAGCGACGTCCGCTGCGCTTCGAGTTCCTCGCGCAGAGCACTTGTCGTACCTGCCTCCATCGTGGGCAGTGTAGCCCTTGGTGGGGGCTCCGCGACGTCCCAAAGACAACTTGTGTTCAGCCAGCGGACCTTGTCGTGGCACCAGTATTGGCCGTCGTGGCCAACGCTCGGGGGTGGGCGGAGTCGTAAACGGCCCGCAGCCGGTCCGACGAGACCTTCGTGTAGATCTGGGTCGTCGCGATGGAGGCATGGCCCAACAGTTCTTGGACCACCCGTATGTCGGCACCGTGGTCGAGCATGTGCGTGGCGCAGCTGTGCCGCAACACGTGGGGCGTCAGTTTGCCCTCCAACCCGGCTCGCCGGCCGTACTGGCGGACTATCCCCCAGGCTCCCTGCCGGGTCAGCCGCCCACCCCGGAAGTTGAGAAATAGGGCGGCCGAATCGGCCCTTCTTACCCCTCTCCGGTTCACCATGGCGTCTCTGCCGGCCGGGCTCAACCAGAAGCCCAGAGCCTCACGGGCGTACCGCCCCACCGGCACCAGCCGCTCCTTGTTGCCCTTGCCCAGGACCCGGACGAGCTGTTCGTCCATGGCCAGGTCGGGGAGAGAAAGGCCCGTCAGCTCGGATATCCGCATACCCGTGCCGTAGAGGAGTTCGAGGACGGCCCGGTCGCGGCGTTGCGCCGGCCCCTCGCCTGTGACCGCCGAGAGCAGCGAGCCGATTTCCTCCTCGCTCAACGCCTTGGGGAGCCCCTGCGGTACGGGAGGCGGCCTGAGGCTCGACGCCGGGTCGGACACCGAGGACCCCTCCACCAGCATGAACCGGTGCAATGAACGCACGGCGACCATGGCCCGGGCCACGGACGCGGGGGCGAGGCCGGCGGCCCGGAGATGGGCAACGTAGCGCGCCACCGTCCCCTCGTCGATCCCGCCGTCATTGATTCCGGCGTCATTGATACCGCCATCATTCATTCCGGCATCATTGATAACGGCGCTGGCCGGGTCGATCCCCTGGCTGCGCAGCCAGGATTCATAGCTCATAAGGTCCCGGCGGTAGGCAGCCAAGGTGTTGGCGCTGCGGCCTTTTTCAACGGCCAACCAGCTGAGCAGCTCCTCCGCCGGGAGGCTGAGCGGGGCGCGCCACCTCGGGTCGGCGGGCGATGGGTGGGTGGCCGAGGGCGCCCCCATTTCTCAGGAGAGCAGGCTGTGCGCCCAGTACAACCCGACGATGGTTTTGGCGTCCGTGATCGCACCTGCTCGGATGAGGTCCATCGCCTCGACCAGGGGGTGACGCTCGACGGTCATGTATTGCTCTTCGATCCCGTGCCTCCCGTCGGGCACCTCTTTGAGGTCGGTGGCCAGGAAACACCACGACAACTCGTCAGAAAAGCCCGGCGAATTGTAGAAGCGCCCCATCAGCTGGAGGCGGCCGGCCTCCAGGCCCGTCTCCTCCGCCAGCTCCCGGGCGGCTGTGACCTCGGGGGGTTCGCCTTCGACGTCGCGCTTGCCGGCCGGGATCTCCAGCAGTTCCATGTCCAAAGGCGCCCTGAACTGACGGACGAAAACCACTTCGCCTGTCTTTTCGTCCACCGGCACCATGACCACTGCTCCGGGGTGGTGAACGAGGTCCCGTTCGAACGTTTCCCCGCCAGGTGCCTCGAAAGTGCCGACGGCTACGTGGAGCAAGTAGCTATCGAAAACGTGGCGTTCACCAATCTTGCGAAAGTTATCCGACGGCAACGCCGGCCTCCTCCGCGCCCCCAGGGGCTTCCTGGAGCAACCCATGGTCTAGCCTTTGCGGTCCTAGAGCGTCCGGGTCGAGCAGGTGAGGTAGCCGTCCTTCAGCCCGAGCCAGCGCCGCTCCCACCAGGGCCGCGAACAGCGGGTGGGCGCGATCAGGCCGGCTCTTGAACTCCGGGTGCGCCTGGGTGCCCACCCACAGCGGATGACCCGGGAGTTCGATCATCTCGACCAGGCGACCGTCGGGAGATTCACCCGAGCACACGAGGCCGGCTTGCTCGAGGCGGCTGCGGTAGCGGTTGTTCACCTCGTAGCGGTGCCGGTGGCGCTCGAAGACCAGTTCGGAGCCGTATATTCCGGCCATCTGGCTGCCCGGGCGCAGCTTGGCCGGATAGGTGCCGAGCCGCATGGTGCCGCCGTAGTTGGACTGGCTCACCACCTCACGCTGGTCGTCCATGAGGTCGATGACCAGATGCGGCGAGCTGGGCTGGAACTCACGTGAATTGGCCCGTTCGAGGCCGGCCACGTTGCGGGCGTACTCGATCACCATCACCTGCAACCCCAGGCACAGGCCCAGGCACGGGATTTGGTGCTCGCGGGCGAAGCCTGCCGCCGCGATCATCCCCTCGATGCCGCGGGCGCCGAACCCGCCGGGCACGATCATGCCGTCGAGGTCCCGAAGGCGCCCCTCGGCCATCAGGCCCTCGACTTCCTCGGCCTGGACCCAGTCGAGCTGCAGCTTGGCCCCGTGCGCATATCCGCCGTGCCGCAGGGCCTCGACGACCGACAAATAAGCATCGGGGAGGTTGACGTACTTGCCGATGAGACCGATCCGCACCGGCTTGGAGGCGGACTCGACCCTGCGCATCAACTCGTACCAGTGGGACAGGTCTACGGCACCGTGCCCGGCCGAAGCTGGTTCACTGCCGTCACGGGGGGCCTCGAGCCTGAGTAGCTCGCAGACGTAGTCGTCGAGGCCTTCCTCATGGAGGGCCAACGGGATTTCGTAGAGGTTGGGGGCGTCGATGTTGGAGATGACGCCCTTTTCCGGGACGTCGCACTGAAGCGAAATCTTGGTCTTCAGGCTTTTAGGTATCGGGCGGTCGCTGCGCAAGATGATGACGTCTGGTTGAACGCCCCGTGAACGCAGCTCGGTGACAGAGTGTTGCGTCGGTTTCGTCTTTTGTTCACCCGACGGCCCGAGGTACGGGACCAGGGTCACGTGGACATAGCAGACGTTGTCTCGCCCTATTTCGTTCCGGATCTGGCGGATGGCCTCCAGGAACGGGAGGATCTCGATGTCACCGACGGTCCCACCGATCTCGGTGATGACAACGTCCACGTCCTCCGTGGCCAGTTTGTGGATGCGGAGCTTTATCTCGTTGGTTATGTGCGGGATGACCTGGACGGTCTTGCCCAGGTACTCGCCCCGGCGTTCTTTGGCGATGACGGACTGGTATATGGACCCGGTGGTGGCGTTGGAGTCGCGGGTGAGGGACTCGTCGATGAACCGCTCGTAATGGCCGAGGTCGAGGTCGCTCTCTCCCCCGTCTTCGGTGACAAAGACCTCGCCATGCTCATAGGGGTTCATCGTCCCCGGGTCAATGTTGATGTAAGGGTCAAGCTTTTGCATCGTCACCCGGAGGCCCCTGCTCTTGAGCAAACGGCCGAGCGAGGCCGCCGTAAGGCCCTTGCCCAATGAGCTCGCCACCCCCCCGGTCACGAAAATGTGCTTCGCCAAGATTTCCTCCACGATCGGCTTATGTTTTCGGCCGGCGGAGGCGCGTCTCCACGTGAACGGAACCCGCGAGCCCTAGCCCACGCGCTCACAGTAGAACCACGATGGAAACCGTCCCTGGTGGCCACACCATCCTACCCCAGCGGCCGGCCGAACTTGGTGGACCGGCTGGCGCTTAGCTGGTTCTTCGAGCGGCTTGCAGGAGCTCAGCAGCGTGGAGGCGAGCAGTGCGGCTATCGGGTTGGCCTGACAGCATGCGGGATAGTTCGACCACCCGGTCCCGGCCGGCGACCGACCGTGCCACCGTGAAATTCCGCCCGTCCCGCTCGTCCTTGCTCAGCGCGATCTGAGCGTCGGCGAAAGCGGCCACTTGGGCCAGGTGGGTGACCACCAGCACCTGGTACCGCCGCCCAAGGTCCGCCAGCGCCCGTCCCACCGCCAACGACGCCTCACCCCCAATGCCGGCGTCGACCTCGTCGAAGACGAGAGTCATGGGGCCGGCCTCCTCGGTGCCGAGGAGCGCTAGTAGCACCAAGCGGAGGGCCAGCATGGCCCGGGCCAGCTCCCCGCCCGACGCCACTTTTGCCAATGGCAGGAGGGGCCCTCCGGGATTGGCCGCCAGCAGGAAGGTCACCTCCTCTCCCGACATGGCCCGCAAGTCGTCGTCGGGCACGTCAGCGCCGACCGTCACCTCGAATCGGGCGTTTGGCATGGCCAGGAGGCGTAGCTGCGCCTCCACCGCCCGGCCCAAGGCCGCCGCCTGCCGGCGCCGGGCCCGGCCCAGCTCCTCGGCCGCCGACCGCAGTTCGGCGAGGCAAGCAGCTCGTTGTTGGCCCAACCGTGAGGCGAGGGCGTCGAGGCCTTCCAATTCCTCCAAGCGTTCCCTGGCCTCCTGATGAAAGGCCATCACCTCATCAAGGCCGCCACCAGGACGGGCGCCAGGCCGGGCATACTTACGCCGCAGCTCGTGCAACTGTGCCCGGCGGGCCACAACCGCGGCCAATCGCTCGGGGTCTTCTTCCAGCCGTTCGGCGGCGTCGTGCGCCTCGCCGGCAATGTCCGCCAATTCGGCACTCAAGGCGTGCAGCCGGTCGTAGATCCCTGTCAGCGGCGGGTGACCGGCCAGACCGGCCACCACCTCTCCCAGCCTGTCCCGGAGCTGGTCTTCGCCCGACAGGTGTTCATACGCTTGTCGTGCAGCGGCGCGATGCGAGGCCGCCCGGGCCAACCGTTCTTCTTCGGCGGCCAGGTCGTCGTCCTCCTCGGATGAGACCAGCGCGGCGGCGTCCAGCTCGGACAGCTGATAGCGCAGCAGCTCCGCTTCCCGGCCTCTACTGGCGCCGTCGCCGCCGGCGCTGGCTATCGTCTCGTCTAACTGGCGCAGTTGCCGGCGGGCGGCTTCGCGTGGGCCGCGGTCGGCCCCGGCGAACAGGTCGAGGGCGTCGCGCTGGGCCGCCGCCGAGAAAAGAGATTGGTGCTCGTGTTGCCCATGAAGGTCGACGAGGCGGTCACCGACTTCGGAAAGCGCAGCCGTCGTCGCCATCTTCCCGTCGATGTAGGCGCGCGAGCGCCCCTCGGCCGGGACCACCCGTCCCAGGACCACCTCGACTTCTTGCTCGAGGCCCTCCCCCTCCTCGCCGGCCGGGCCGAACCGGGCGGGGACGACGAAGCGACCTTCCACCGCCGCCTCGGCGGCTCCCGGCCGGACCCGCATACCCTCGGCGCGCCCGCCAAGGAGCAACTCGATCGCTTCTACTACAAGGGTCTTGCCGGCACCGGTCTCGCCCGTAAGGGCAGTTAGGCCCGGCGCGAACACGATGGCAAGGTCGTCGATCACACCGAGCTGGCTCACCCTGAGCTCGCTCAGCATGGCCCGGTCATACCCATCGGAAGCTAACGATCGGTGAGGTGGAACTTGTTTTTCAGGATGCTCTCGAACGTCCGACCCCCGAAGCTGACCAGGACGGCGTCGTGAGCGCCGGCGCTGCAGATCAGCCGTTCGCCGATCTCGAGCTGCCCGCACGGGACGCCATCAACGATCAGGTCCGCCCCCGAACGGCCGTGCAGTTCGAAAGACACCTCGTCTGAACCGTCGAGGATGAGGCTGCGGTCGAACAACATGTGGGCCGCCACAGGCGTCAGTACCAAGCACCGTACCTTCGGCGACACTATCGGCCCCCGAGCCGAAAGGTTGTAGCCGGTTGACCCCGTAGGCGTGGCCACGATCATGGCATCAGCGGCATAACTGAGGAACCGTTGGCCCCTGATGGAGACGCTGGCACTTATCGTATGCATTCCGGAAGGACGGGCCAGGGTTATGTCGTTGAGCGCCGTTGACCGGTACCGGATGCTCTTGGTCCCTTTCAGCATCACGCAAACGTCCGCCGTCATCCGTCGCTCGAGCTCGTAGTCGCCGACCAGAAAACGTTCGATAGCACGGTGCAAACCGTCGGGTTCCACCGCCGCCAAATAACCGAACCGCCCGAAGTTCACCCCCAAAACGGGGACGTCGGCGCCCAGTACCAAGCCGACCGCTCGCAACATGGTGCCGTCCCCGCCCAGGCTGACCAGGAGGTCGAGGTCCTCGGTGCCCGGCATCGTAGCCCGTCCCCCATCGGGCCGGGCCGGCGTTTGGTCCGGGAAGATGACGGTCTCGTGGCCCACGTCCTCGAGCCATGCGGCCGTTGATTTGGCCAGCTCGACCGCACTGGCGCGCTCAGAGTTGGGCGCGAAACCGATGGTGGCCATCGTTAGGCGGGCCCGCTCAAGCCGGGTTCGTTCTTACCTCCGCCTGGACCTGGTGGCCCGGCGGCGAAGGCAATCTCGCTCAAGGAACTGGCTATGAGGGAGAGCCCAGGTTTTTTTCCTGTGCGCATGTGCAAGAAAAACTCGACGTTGCCCTCCGCTCCGAGCAGCGGCGACGCCATACCCCCGACTACGGTGGCGCCGCCCGCCTCGAAGGCTCCAGCGACGTCGCACAAAACACCCGCCCACACCTTCGGGTCGCGGACGACACCCTTGCCTTTGGAGACGATGGCTTTGCCCGCTTCGAACTGCGGCTTCACCAGGACGACGAGGTCGGCGGCTGGCTTAGCCAGCCCAAGCAAGGCCTGCGCCACGATCATCAAGGAAATAAATGACAAATCGGCGACGAGGACGTCGAACTGGCGGCCCCCGACGTCGTCGGGCTGCATGTAACGAACGTTGGCTTTTTCCATTACCTCGACCCGAGGGTCGTCGCGCAGCCGTGTCAGCAACTGGCCGTGGCCCACGTCTACCGATATCACCTGGGCCGCGCCCCGTTGGAGAAGGCAGTCGGTGAACCCCCCCGTAGAGGCACCGGCGTCCAGGGCGACCTTGCCGGCCACGCACACGCGGAAGTGCTCGAGAGCGGCGTCCAGTTTTTCCCCGCCGCGGCTGGCGAAGCGGGGTGGGGGGCCGAGGACGAGGAGCGGTTCCGACGGGCTGACTTGGCGCGACGGCTTCGCGGCTACCGCCCCGCCGACCAGCACCCGCCCCGCCTCCACCAGGGAGGTGGCCTGTGCCCTATCGGCGGCCAGGCCCCGGTTGACGAGCTCGACGTCGAGCCTCCTCCTGGTGCCCAGTTCAGCCCTGCCCCTCGGTCGACGAGCGGGGCGAGCCGCCGGTCGATTTGCGTGGGCCGGCCGATTTTGCTTGTGCGGTCGTCTTTTTGGCCGTTTTGCTACCTGGCGTTTTGGTGCCAGCTGCTTTGCGAGGGGCTGCCTTCGCCTTCGGGGCCGACTTCTTTGCCGTCGCCTTCTTGCTGGCAGGTGCTTGCTCGCTGGCCTCCAGCGCCGTCCGCGCGGTAGTCGTACCCGACGGGCCACCCTCACGAGAACGAAGGGCCTGCTCGAGGTGTTCAAGGTCGCGCAGAATGACGGCGGCCTCCCGTCGCAGCGCGCTAACCACATCGGCCGCGGCGTGGCGGCCCTCCTCGACGAAGCCCCCGGCGCGGTGCTTGGCCTCCTCCCGTGCCTTGTCATGGGGGGCCAACAGCTGTTCCGCGACCTGTTTGGCGCGCCCTGCCGCGACCCCGGCGAGGGCGGCCGCAGCCTGGCCCAGGCGTTTCAAGTCGTCTTCTGTGCTCATACCGAAAGTGTACGGCCCCCTCCAGGTGACGTGCAGAGGCGAGCCCGACCGGGGCCAAGATGGGCCTGGTAGCGTCGGCCGGATGAGCGGTTCTCCTTGGAAATTGGTCATCTTCGACAATGACGGCGTTGTCGTCGACAGTGAACCGTTAGCAGAGCAGGCCATGTCGGGCGCCCTGGCCGCGGCCGGGTACCCAATGACGCCCGAAGAATGCGGGGACGCGTTCCGCGGCGCGACGCTCGTCGCCACCCGCCGGATCATCGAGGAACGCAGCGGCCGGCCTTTGCCGCTGGAGTTCGAGGACCAGTACACCACCGCCCTGTACGAGCTGATCCGGACCCAACTGCGGCCCGTAGCCGGGATCGAGGGGGTCCTTGACCGTCTCGACAGCGCCGGTGTCGCTTATTGCTTGGCGTCGTCGGGCAGACGGGACAGGGTCAAGTACGCGTTGGAGACGGTCGGTTTGCTGGGCCGTTTTGGCGACCACTGGTGGGGGGCGGAGGACGTTACCCACGGCAAGCCGGCCCCAGACCTTTTCCTGTTGGCGGCGGAAAAGATGTCTACGCCGCCGGCCGACTGCCTGGTGGTCGAAGACGCCGAGTTCGGTGTCCAGGCGGCGAGGGCGGCGGGCATGGCCGTGTTTGGCTTCGCCGCCCACACCCCGGCGGAGAAATTGGCCGGCGCAGACTATGTGTTCAAGGACATGGCCGAGCTACCGGGCCTGATCCTGGGCCGTCGTACGAGACGGGCCGTGAACGGCGGCGGCGCCAGCGCCGGTGGAGGAACAGCTAGTGCGCCAGAGCCTGCCGTACCAGATCTGAAGAATCCGTCCCGACAAGGTTGGGCGCCGGATCGACCGGGAGGTCAGCCGCGCCGGGTGACGCCAGAGAGCACCAGCCCGAACCGGGCCCGCAGGCGGACGGCGAAGAGGCCGTCGGTATCCGGCCGGTCCCCCGCGACCATATCGAGCGACCCGTAACGGGCTCTGACCAGAGAAGCCATCGCCTCGTGCGGTTTGCCGGCCACCTGCGGCTGGCGGCCTGACGCGGTAGCGACAAAGGCGACGATGGCCCCGGCCCCGGGCACGAGCTGGTTGCCACCTCCGGCCGAACCTCCTTGGTCACCGGCAGTGCCGTGGTTGCCGGTGGGAAAAGTGGCGTCGGTGTTCGTAGCTACAAACGCCGCCCCGTCCCGGATGGCGCCGGCGGCGGCGCTGAGGCCCCAGTAATCCAGCTCAACGGTCCGGCCCACCACTACCGCCTCCGGTGCTTCGTGAGGTCCTACTTCTGTGACCCCGCGCGCGGCCAAAGCTTCCCGGATCCCCTCGCCACCAATAACGGCAGCCCGGCTCCCGGGCGGCAGCAGGGAAGCGGCCGCCTGGGCGGAGGTAGTCAAGTCGGCCGGCTGGCAATCTATGCCGGCCCGGGCCAGAGCCTCGACGTGCGCGGCGACCTGTGGCCCCGAATTGTTCGTCAGGAACACCACTCGTTCGCCGGCTGAGCGCAGCTCGGCGACGGCCTCGGCCGACCCGGGGATGGCCCGGCCGGCCAGCCAGACCACACCGTCGAGGTCGAGCGCCCACGTCATGAAGGGGCGCCGGCGCCGGACGGGTCGAGGCCTGGTCCGCGGTCGCCGCCTCCGGAGGCCGCGCCAACACCGCCCAGTGAGGCCGGCAACGGCTTAGAGGCTGCGGGCGATGTAGGTGGCGTGGGCGCCCACGATCGTGATCGCCACCAGCGTTATATAGAACGCACCGATGGCCAGCCGTTGCTGAGGGAGCAAGGCGTTATAGGCCCGGGACGCGGGAGTGTTGCGGTACCGCCAGCGCCGCCACAGTTCGATACCCCCCAAGATGAGGACAATCGGGATTACAGGGCTCGGGTAGATGAACTCGAAGGCGAGAAGGGCCAACAGCCCCAGCAACCACAAAGCCGGGTGCAGGGCGGCCGCGGCCCGGCCCCCGTCCAGCGGCAGGACGGGCAACAGGTTGAAAAGGTTCACAAAAAACCCGAAAAAGGCGAGCGCCATCAAGAAATTCGAGCCGGTGGCGTTAGCCCAAAACGCAACCACAACGGAGGCCGCCGTACCGATCAGCGGACCGGCGAGGCCGGACAGTGCCTCCTGGTAGGCGCTGCGAGGGCTGCCCCGCATATTGACAAATGCGCCGAGGAAGGGGATGAAAAGGGGTGCCGATGCGGGGACCCCCTGGCGCCTTAGCTCAATTACGTGGCCCATTTCATGTACCAGGATCAAAAGCACGATCCCGACGGCAAATGACCAGCCGAAAAAAAGCGAATAAGCAACGATGGAAACCAACATCGACAGGACCAGCCCGACGTACTTGACCTTCAGTAGCAGAGCGCCAAACTTGGCCAAAAAGGCGCCGACGGCGGCCAGGGCGGTTATGAACCGTTGCCATGCCCGGCGTAACGCGCTTTGCGGCCTGGTGCTCGGCCCTGCCTGTGGTGGTCGGGCCAGGCCCGATTGAGCCCGGCCGTTCGGGGGCGGAAGGCTACCGCCCGCTACCCATGGCGCCGTGCCGCTCCTAGTCGGGCTGTCAGGGCTCTGCTGGCCGAACGGGCCGCCGAACCCTTCTAAGGCCGGCTCCGGGGGCGCCGAGGCGCCCGGGCCACTGTCTCCGCTGATGCCCCAGCGGGCGCCGGCCGCGCCATTCCCATAGGGGCCGGCGCCATTGGAGCCCGTTGTCCCGTTTCCGTCGGCAGCCTCGGGCCACCAGCTCGACGCTTGGCCGTCGGCTGGCCCCGGGGCGCCGTCGGGGTGATCATCGGGTGCGCCGTTGGTCGGCCAGCCCGGCTTGTCGTCCTCCGGCTCGGTCCCCCATTTGAAGCCCCTTAGTTCCACGGGCAAACCGTCAGGAAGGCGAAACATCTCATACTGCCAAGATACCGGTACGACCAGGCCACTATGACGCCAAGGCCGTGGCCACCTCTCACCCCCGTGGCGTGCTCAAGGCCGGTTCGGGCCTGAATAAGTTGCCCCCGCCTCTGGCTGCTGGTAGGTAGGTCACATGCCTGCACTCTTGGCCTTCTCCGGTCTACGCCCGAACACGGCCATCACTGGCCCGCTCGATGACGTCATCTGCCCCCCGTACGACATCATCAGCGAGGAACAGCGCGTCGAGCTTTTGAGCCGTAGCCCCTTCAACGTGGTCCGGGTGGAACTGCCTGACGGGCGTTACGCCGAGGCGGCCACGCTGTTCGACGAATGGAAGAACGACGGGGCCCTTGGTCGCGAAGCGACGCCGGCGCTCTACGCCTACCGGATGACCTACCAGGCCGGCGGCGGGGAGACCCGGCACACCTTCGGGGTGATGGGCGCCCTGGTCCTCGAGCCCCCCGGCCACGGCATCCTCCCTCACGAGCAAACGACGCCGAAGGCCAAGGGCGACCGGCTCGAGCTCATCCGGGCGGTGCACGCCAACACGTCACCGATCTGGTGCCTGTGCACCGAGCCGGGCCTGGTGGAGGCGCTGGGAGGACCTTCCGGGCCACGCGGCTCCGACGCAAAAGCGGCCATAGCGAGCGCCCGGGACGACGACGGTACGCTCCACGAGATCTGGCCCATCGACGATGAGCGGGCCAGGCTGGAAGTGGCCAAGATCGTGGCCGCCAGGCCGTTGCTGGTGGCCGACGGTCACCATCGCTACGAAACGGCTTTGGCCTATCAGGCCGAGCAGCGGGCCGAGGTCCTGAGCTCCGGAGGCGATGCCGGTGGCGGCGGCGCCGGCTACGACGCGTTATTGGCGTTTGTGGTCGAGCTGTCCGAGGAGCACCTTCAGGTCCTGGCCATCCACCGCCTGGTGTCTGGCATGCCGGCCGATTTCGACTTCCTCGGGGTTTTGGGTGACAGCTTCGAGCTCGAACCGACTACCACTGACGAGGGTGACCTCCTAGCTGAGATGGTGCGAGAAGGCGCCCTGGCCGTGGCTACGCAAAGCGGCATTTGGCTGGCGCGGCCTCGCCCCGGAGGGCCCGACGCTCGCTATGAGCTCGATTCGAGCCGGGTCGACGCCACCCTGCACCGCCTCCCACCGCACGCTCTCGTCTACGAGCACGACCCCGGCCGGGCGCTGGCAGAGGTCCGGTCGGGAGCGGCCAACGCCGCCGTTTTGTGCCGGCCGGCCACCATCGGCCAGATCGCCCGGACCGCCGAGGGCGGGGAACGGATGCCGCCCAAGACGACTTTTTTCTGGCCCAAGCCTCGTACGGGCATGGTCTTCCGGGACTTCGCCAGGGCATAGAGCCCTCTCAGCAAGGGGATGCTCAGGTTGCGCTTAGCTTTCCTTCATCTCCGGCGTTGATACTTGAGTCGAAGGCGCCGGCCGCCGAAGTGACTCCGGAGTAGGGAGGAACGACCAGTATGAGCGATGACGACAAGGACGCCCAGTTTTACCAGTTCACACCGTCCCCGCCGCGTCCCGAGGCGGCGCCGCGTCCACGCCGGCGCTCGCGGCTCACCAAAACGGCAGCCGGGTTGGCCGTCATACTCGGGGCGGGTGCGGGAGGGGCGGCGGTAGCCTCTGCCACCAGCGCGGGGCCGGGCTCGACTACGCCCGCGGCCAGCGCCTCGGCTTCTCCTACCAACCCACCGCGAGCGCCCGGCCCGGTGCGGCGGGGGTTCTTCCCGCCCGGCCCTGGCCCGGAGGCGCCGCCTGGCGCGGGCCCACTGGGGATGTTCGGCATGGGTGGCACCATCCATGGCAGCTTCACGGTCAAAGGGCCGAGCGGTACCTACGAGACCATCGATACGCAGTACGGCACGACGGAAGCCGTGAGTTCCAGTTCGATAACCGTGAAGAGCGCCGACGGGTTCAGCCAGACCTACGTGATCGGGTCCTCGACTATCGTGCTGGCCGAGCCCAACGGGATCCAATCCGTGAAAGTGGGCGACACCGTAAGTATCCAGGGCCTGGTTAGTGGCTCCAGTGTTACGGCCGAAAGAGTCCTCGACGTAACCCAGGTCAAGGCGCACCGGGGGACGACGATGCCGGCTCACCCGAGCTGGAAGGGTGGACCGGGCGGTTCGGACGGCCCGGGAGGGACGGGAGGCTCGGCGGCCTGATCCCGTTCCACCGGGCCGCCCAAGGGTGGCCCTGGGCGCAGGTGACGCACCTTACGAGCCGGCGATAGCCTCGCCCCATGACCTTCGACATCAAAGCTGAGACGATTACGCTGGCTGGTCACAACGGGGACGAAATCGAGGCCTACATGGCTCAGCCCGCCGGGGCCGGCCCTTACGGCGGGGTCGTCGTCATCCACCACATGCCCGGTTTCGACCGAAGCTCAAAAGAGATCGCCCGCCGCTTCGCCGCCGATGAGGGCTTGATCGCCGTAATGCCCCACCTGCACAGCCGGGAGGGCAAAGGCGCCAGCCCCGATGACGCGTCCGCCGCGTCCCGGGCTGCTGGAGGGGTGCCTGACGATCGCTTGGTTGGGGACGTGGACGCGGCCATGAAAAAGATCAAGTCGCTCTCCAGCGCCAACGGCAAGGTGGCGACCATTGGTTATTGCTCGGGAGGCCGCCAGTCGTTCCTGGCCGCTATCTCGCTGAAACTCGACGCCGCCGTGGATTGTTATGGCGCCTTCGTGGTGGGGTTGCCGCCTGAGGGCTCGGGGATGAAGGCGACGCCACTGGTCGACCGGGCCAAGGACCTGTCCTGCCCGCTGCTCGGCCTATTCGGGGCCGACGACAAGTTCCCCGCACCGGACCAGGTGGCAGAACTCGAAAAAGCATTGGTGGAACACGGGAAAACGTACGAGTTCCATTCCTATGAGGGCGCCGGGCACGCTTTCTTCGACGCTGACCGCCCCTCGTACCGCCCGGAGGCGGCCCTGGACGGCTGGCGTAAGATTCACGACTTCTTCGGCCGCTACCTCGCCTCTTAGAGAGCCTGGCCATGTGTACATACCAAACCGAACGGGTGTCTGTAAGCGGCAGCGGGAAGGGGGCGTCCGGGTGGTTCGCGTTGACGAGCGCCTCGGTCTACCTCGACCACCCTGTCCACGCTCCGGCAGCCCACACCCTGAACGTCGATTTCATCAACCCTGAGCAGGGCCCCTCGGCGCGGGTGGCAGTCGAGCTCGACCCCGCCTCGGCCCGCTCCCTGGCGGAAGCGATCTTGCTGACGCTAGAAACGACCGGGGTCGAGCTGGACGTATAAAGACCCTTACCGACGGGCTGGTTGGGGCCACCGTCTGGTGCATATTTCGACGCCCGGCGGCGTCTGTAGCGCCTCTTATGCGTTTTCGCGATAAGAGTTCAACGGACGCGGCCTCGGCCGGTCAAGCTTCCAGTTCGCCGCCGCTCCAGGCGGCAAAAAGTCGAGCGTAATGGCCGTCGGCTTCGATCAGTTCCTCGTGGCTACCAATTTCCACTAGCGCCCCGTCCCGCACGACGGCTACCCGGTCGGCCCGTTCGGCCGCCGTCAGGCGGTGGGCCACCACTACGACCGTGCGGCCGGCGGCCAGGGTGGCTAGGGCCGCCTCGGCCTGGCGCTCGGTGCCCGGGTCGATACTGGAAGTGGCCTCGTCCATGATGAGCACGGCCGGGTCAGTGAGCGCGGCGCGGGCCAGGCTGACCAGTTGGCGCTCGCCGGCCGAGAGGTGCGACCCCCGCTCCCCCACGTCGGTGTCTTCGCCGTCAGGGAGGCTGTTCACCCAGCCCGAAAGGCCCAGTTTGGCGATGGCTCTCCGGGCCTCGTCGTTGGTGGCGCCGGGACGGCCGAGAGCGATGTTCTCGAGCACCGTCCCGCGGAAGAGGAACCCTTCCTGAGGCAGCACCACGATGCGCTCGCGGATGTTCGCCAGTAAGGCCATGCGCAGGTCGACGCCGCCGAAGCGGACCGAGCCGGCGAGGGGGTCGTACAGGCGCCCGGCCAGCTTGGCCAGCGTGGACTTCCCCCCTCCGGTGGGGCCGACGAGGGCCAGACGCTCGCCGGCTTCGATGCGCAGGTCTACGCCCTCGAGGACCCGGCGTTCCTCCAGGGTCTCCGGGTCGTCGTCGGGGCTGGCGCCGTAGGCGAAGTCAACGGTGCGAAGCTCCAGCGTCCCTTGTGCGGGCAGAGCGGAGGGGCGCTCGGGGTCGGCCATCGTGGGCTCCACGTCGAGCACCTTGTAAATGGTGGCCAAAGCGGCGCCGGACGACTGGAGCAGGTCGAACAAGGCGGACAGGCTGGTAATGGCGTTGAACAGGTTGGCCAGGTACAACACGAAGGCGGCCACAACACCCACTGTGGTGAGATGGGCCTCGACCAGGAAGGCGCCGCCGATCAGCACGATGGCGGCAGACAGCACTCCCGAGGCCTCCACCTTGGGGAAGAACCGGGACGATAGCCGTACCGTATCCAGTTCGCCTTCAAGCTGAGTGCCGCTGACCTGCTTGAACCGCTCGATGGTGGCGTCCTCTTGCCTGAAGGCCTGGACCACCCGCACGCCGGCCAGGCTCTCGTCGAGCGAAGAGAGGGCGTCGCCGATAAGGTCCCGGACCCGGCTGTAGGACCGGGCCGAGGCGACCCGGTAATGAGCGGCGGCGACGAAGATGGGCACCAGGGACAGCAGGACCACGACCCACAGCAAAGGCGACATCACCAGCAGCACGATCATGACGGCGATAAAGAGGCCGATGCTGGTGACGAAGCTGGAAAGACCGCTTTGCACCAGGCTTTCCAGGACGTCGATGTCGGCCGTCATACGGGACAGCAACTGGCCCGAGCTTTCGGTCTCGAAGAAGGCCAAAGGTTGGGCCAGCAGGTGGCTGAAGACTCGCTTGCGCAAGTCGTTCAGGAAGGACTCACCAATACCTGAGACCTGGAGGGTCTGCAGCCGGGTGAAGACGAAGTAGGCGGCGCTGACCGCGAGGTAGGCGATGCCGCAGATCGTGACCGTCATCATCGACTGATGGGCGACGAGGCCGTTGTTGATCATGTACCCGACGATCGCCGGCCCGGCCAACGTGGTGCCGAGGCCGGCCAGGAGGACGACCATGGCCACGGCAATGCGGCGGCGGTAAGGGCGGAGCGATATCAAGGTGGGCTTGAGGAACCCTGGAGACGGTTGGGTGGCACGAGCCCGCTCGGCCTGGCGGCGGCTGGCCCAGCTCATGCGGGGCACCTCCCGGCCTCGGTTTCCAGGTCCTCCAGGCCGAGGACCTCCCGGTAACGCAATGACTCGAGGCACAGCTGGTCGTGGCTGCCCTCGGCCAACACCAGGCCCCCGTCCACCAGGATGACCCTGTCGGCGGCGGCGATGGTGGCCGGCCGGTGGGAAATAATTATTGTCGTCTTGCCCGTCCTGGCTTCGGCCAGCGCCCGTACCACCTGCAGCTCGCGGGGGGCGTCGACGGCCGAGGTGGCGTCGTCGAGGACGAGGACGCGCGGGTTGGCCAACAAGGCCCGGGCCAGGGCGATGCGTTGGCGCTGCCCGCCCGACAGCGACAGCCCGCGTTCGCCGACCACGGTTTGGTAGCCGAGCGGTAGCTGCTCGATGAACTCGTCGGCCTGAGCCAGGTGGGCCGCCTCCGCCAGCTCTGCGTCCGTGGCCGAGGCCCGCCCCACCCGCAAGTTGGAGGCGATGGTGTCGTTGAAAAGGAAACTGTCCTCGAACACGACCGCCACCGCTTCCCTCAGTGTTGGCAGGCTGAGGTGGCGCACGTCCACGCCTTCCAGGGTCACCGAGCCGCTCCCGGTGTCGTACAAGCGGGCCAGGAGGGAAAGGACGGTGGTCTTGCCAGACCCGGTGGCGCCAACCATGGCCACCACCTCCCCGCCGTCGATGTTCAGGTTGAAATGGTTCAGCGCGGGCCGGGCGTTGGGTGGCGTAGGCCCGGCAGTCGGGTAAGAAAAGGCGACGTCGGAGAACCTGACCGTGCCCGGGCCGGGCGGCAAGGGGCGGGGGTGGGCCGGTTCGGCCACGGCGCTCTGGCGTTTCATGATGGTGTCCAGGCGGTAACCGGACACCACGGCGCGCTGGATCATCACGATATAAGCCCCGATCGACTGCAGCGGCCCGGTGAGCATGGCCAGGTAGGCGTTGAAGGCGACGAGCATCCCCACGCTCAGCTCGTGATGGATGACCAGGTAGCCGCCGACCCAGTTGACCGCGGCCAGTTCCAGCATGGGGACCGTGTTCAACGTGGGGAGGTAGCGAGCCCTGGTCGTCACCACCCTCATGGCCTCGACCTGGACTTCGTCGGCGGAGGCGGCCAGACGGCGTTCCATGATCGGTTCGGCGCCGAAGCCCTTCACCGCCCTGATGCCGGAGATGGTCTCTTCGACGACGCCGGCCAATGCACCACGTTTGCGTTGCAGGTCGGCGATGGCCTCCCGGACACGGCGGGAAAAGCGCTGCGATGTGATAGCTACCAACGGCAGGGCCACCACCGCCACTACCCCGAGGATGGGGCTGGTAACGAGCAGGATGATGGCAACGGCCACCGCCAGGGCGGCATTGGCCACCCAGAACGGGGCCGACGCCACCACCGCTTGTATCTGGAACAGGTCGCTGGTCACCCGGGACAGCAGCTGGCCCCGGTTCATATTGGAGTGGTAGGCAACGTCGAGGGTGAGGAGGTGGTCGTGGAACCCACGCCTCAGCTCGGACTCGACGTGACGAGAGGCCACCCCGTTGTACCAGCGCCTGGCCCCGGAAGAAAGCCCCTGGACGATGCCCAACGTGGCGATCAGGGCGACGTAGACGGCGAACCTGTGCCACTGGCGGGAGATGAGTCCTTCGTCCACGGCGTCACCTAACAGGATCGGGATCGACGCCGCCGCCCCCGCAGCCATCAACGCCCAGAACACCGACGACCACAGGACGTGCCAGTGGCCCGCCATGGCCCTGCGCATGAAAGCCCAGCCCTCTTGGGCGCGCTGCCGGCGGGCGGCCGCTTCGTCGTTTTTACTTGTTGTTGTCGTCGCGCTTAGCGGGACCTCGGGGGCCCGCAGGGGCGCGATGTTGTCACGTCTGTCCTTTTAATGCGGGTCTCGCTTGGGACCACCCTCTCCAGATCTGGCTCTTGCCCACCCCAACCGCGCACAACCAGATATGAACGACGGGTCCTCGGCCCCGTCGTCCCACGTCGGCACAGGGACGGCCTTAAACAACCTTAGGCGACAAACAGCCAATGGTTCAACGATTTACCAAGAGACGGGGAGCCCTCCCCTACCCCTCCGGCGCCTCCATGTCTCTCAGGGATTCCTCAGCTAGCGCTCAGCGCTTCTTGAAAAAGCGGTCGCATACTGGTCAATGGAGAAAGAAGATGCTCTCGGAGGCCCCCTCGATCAGCTGGCAAATTTCCTCCTCAACTACCTCGGGCCAGCGCCGAAAAAATACCGAGAGGTCTTTCTTTCCCCGCTATCCTCCCTGGAGCCGATAAGAGTCCCCCCCTCTCTACGGCTCCCGAGCGGGGATTGGCCGTCTGCCTGCAAGTTTTTTCTTGCCGGCAGACGGCCCTTCCTTTTAAGGCCGGTCGCGCGGCAAGCTTCGGCATGGCCGCCGGCACAGGAGCCAAGGCTGCGGCCCCAGGAATTTACTTGCCCGCAACATAACGGTTGCATCGGAGAAACCCTCGGCCGGTAAAGTGAGTAACGCCGCGCAGGATGGCGGCACGCCCAGGGCAGCCCCCCTCAACCCTGGGTCGGGCCGGTCACGAGCCCTCGCCACCCCTTCCGGGGCTCGTGACCGGTTCCGAGCGGCACCGGCTATGCCGGGCTCTTACTTGTTTAGCTCAGATAAGAGGGCGTGTCCGCGCGCCCCCGACATACCGGAAAGGTGCTTGGCCAGGACCATCCGGCGGGTGTATTGAGCTGGTGTATTGAACTGGCCGCCCCCGCCGTAGAGGCGCCGGCACTCGGGCGACCGGACGGGTGAATGGCCGGGCTCTCGGTGGGGCCTGAGCGCCCAGGTTTGCGTAGCCTTTCCTCACGATGCAGGCCACCGGCGAGCCCGTGCGCCTGACCACCATCGCTCGTGAGTGGGGCCGGATCGGGTGCATCGGGTTCGGCGGGCCGCCGACCCACATCGCCCTCCTGCGCAGGCTGTGCGTGGACGACCGGGAGTGGATGTCGGCCACCGAGTTCGAAGACGGCATCGCCGCTTGCAACCTGCTGCCCGGGCCGGCGTCGACGCAACTGGCCATCCTCTGTGCGTGGCGGCTGCGAGGCTGGGCCGGAGCTCTCGCTGGCGGGTTCTGCTTCATCGTCCCCGGCTTGGTCGTCATCCTGGCTCTGTCTGCCCTGTTCCTCGGGAAGCACCCATCGACGTGGGTGAGAGGGGCTGAGGCGGGGGCCGGCGCGGCGGTGGCGGCCGTGGCGGTGAAAGCGGCTATCTCTCTCATGCCCGCCAGCTGGCGGCGGGCCGGGTCGGGCCGCGCTCGAGCGCGTGCGCTGGTTGGCCTATGCCTTGGCCGGTGGGGCTTCGGCGGCGACCATCGGCCCCTACCTGGTGCTCGTGCTGCTGGCTGCCGGCGTGGCCGAGGTGGGGTTCCGTTCGACCGGCGGTGAGCCACCCGGGGGCGGGGTGCCCGGGCCGCCGGCCTCGCCACTCTGCTGGCGGCGGCGGTCCCTTTGGGAGGGCTCGGCGCCCTGGCCTGGGTGGCCTTCAAGGTGGGCGCCCTCTCTTACGGGGGCGGGTTCGTGATCATCCCCCTGATGCAGAGCGACGTAGTCCACCACTACCACTGGATGACCAACACCCAGTTCCTGAACGCCGTCGCTCTGGGCCAGATCACGCCGGGACCCGTCGTCCAGACCGTAGCGGTGGTCGGCTACGCGGTGGCCAAGGTGGGCGGCGGGCTGCTGGCCTCCCTGGTGGCGTTTACGCCGTCGTTCTGCTTTGTCCTCTTCGGCGCCCGTTATTTCGACCGGGTACGGGCCAACTCGAGGGTGCAAGCGTTCCTGTCGGGGGCGGGGCCGGCGGCGATAGGCGCCATCGCCGGGTCGGCCATCCCCCTGTCATTGGCCCTCGAGCATGTCTGGCAGGCCGGCGTGCTGGCGGCCGCGGCGGTGTACCTGCTGGCCCTGCGGGGCAACGTGGTGATCGGGCTGCTGGCGGCGGGCGCCGTGGGCGTGGTGGGGTCCTTTTTTGGGTTGCCTGTCGGTTAGCCGGTGCCGGCGGGCCTGGTGCCGATCCTCGGCTCTGGAGGCAGGTGGCGGCTGGTGCGCGATAATTGACGCACAACGGGTACAGAGATGGAGATGACCAGCGTGCGGACCATTTACGGGGTAGCGGTCACCGCCGTCGCCGTCCTGTGCTTCCTGCTGTCGGGGGTGGCCAGTGCTCAGGCGCTCACGAGTTCCCGGATACCCCTGGTCGAGTGCGTCACCGGTATGGGGACTGCTTCGGCCCCAAGCCCATGTCCGGTACGAAGGCGCTCAACGTGCCGGCGGCCCTGGTCAAAAAGGTGGCGGCCTACACCGATGACCAAGGCGATATGTACCTGCTGGCCCCGCTGGGCTGGACGTGCCAGGCCACCCTGGGCGCGGACGGCAACGACTCCATCGCTGTCTACCCTCCGGGTGAGGTGGGCACCTCGCAGTTCGCCCTCGGCCACAGCTGGCCGAAGTCGGCCCAGGCGGTGACCGGCGACCTGTTGCCCGCCTGCTATGCCTGCTTCGTGGGCCAAGCGTGCACGTTCTTCCCGTCGGCCGAGCACGACCTTGTGCGTGACTTCAGCGGGCAGCTCAACTGCACTCCCCTCCCCTCGGGCCAAGGCGTGTCGCGGGTCACCTCGAGCGTCATCGCCTTCTCGGACCCGAGTTGGTGTTCTCGGGACCGGTGAGCCTTCGGGAGGGACCAACCCGGCTTATGGGCTGGTGACGTTCAAGGACCGCTCGCCCGACAGTATGTACGGGAGCGCCATGGAGACGTGCACCCTGCCGAAGAGCGAGCACGCCCTGTGCAACGCGGCGCTGCAAGACTTCATCTCCGGGTGGGAGCAGCGCATAGCGTAGTGAAGGGCCGGGGCCGGGTCAGTGTCGCTTTGACCCGGCTTCTCGGTGCTCCGACGTCGCCGTTTTGCCGTCGCCCTCGCCGTTTTGCGGTCTGCCCTCGCCGTTTTGCGTCTGCCGTCGCCGTCTTGGACGGTCTCTTACGCCGAATAAACCGTCCACAGCGACTCGCTGTCGGAGGTTCAACTGCTTCGTTGTCCCTGGCTGTTAGAGAGCTCGGCGGCCGTGTACAGCCGCCACACCTCGCGGGTCTCCGCTCGGGGTTCTTGCAGGGGGTCGAGGCGTTGGCGGATCACCAGTTTGAGGCGCCGGTAGACGTCGTCCACCTTCGCCGAGCGGCCTTGGCGGCCAAGGGCGTGCATCCACAGGCAGAACAGCTCCTCGCGTGTGGGTTCTAGCTGCAGGCCTTTTTCGACCGCCCACACCACGCCGTCCAGATCGCCGGCAGTGAGTGCAAATTGGCCCAGGTCCTGCGCCGCGTCCACGGCTTTGGCCGAGAACGTCATGTCGAGGTGCTCACTGGCTACCCACTCGAAGAACTGGCTGGACAGCACGCCGCCGAACGGTTCTCCGCGGACCAACTCGAGCGCTTCACGAAGGCTGCTCATCGCCCCATCCGGTGACTGCCGTCGAGCATTGGCCACGTACTTCTCGAAACGGTCCCAGTCCGAGGTGACATCGCCGGCAAGGCGGTAGCCCTGGGAGGAATAGACGATGCGTTCTTTGCCGGCGGCGGTGTAACCGAGGACCGCTCTGGCGCGGGAGATGACATTCATGACTGTTTTTCTCTGTGGCCCGTTGATGTCGTCCTTGGACGCGTCGAGCGGCCAGAGGGCGCCGGCGATCTCGTCGGCGGTGATGGGGCGGTCGTGCGCCGCCATATAAGCAAGCAAGGCCAGGGCGGCCATGCGGCGGGACGGTTCGAGCGCACTCACGTCACCGCCGCTTATCTCTACGGGACCAAGAACGGAAATCTCGACGTCGCCCTGTTGTGGCGGCAAGAGTTCTGGCTCCGAGAGGTGTTTCTCTGACCCAGCACCGGAGCCAGGGCTGCCGTTGGTGCCGTTGTTCATTGGGTCTTCTTCCGGCAGTTCGGCCGGGCCGGATGTGGTGGCTCCTCCGTTTGCTTCGGGGTTAGCGGCAACAGCCAAAGCCTTCCCTAACAACGCAACCTCCTCGGGGTCGCAACCGATCCTGAACGGAAAGGACACTGGGACGCCGGCAAGTTGCCCGTCGACCGTGGCCCGACCGTCGCTGGAGATGGCGACTCTCCACCGAGCCCCCTCGTAAGGCCCGGCGCCGGCCACGGCAACACCGCTCTTTTCGGGTGTGGCCGCTTCGGCCAGGCACTGAAGCGCGCCGCCCGGGGTACCAGCGAACGCCACCACCACGTTGGGCAGCGCTTCACAGGCCATCGCCCGTAAGGCGGAGATCGGCACGGTCGCCGCCAGCTCCTGCTGTGCCCCTGAAACAACGTCTAACTTCTCGGCCAGGTCGAATGCATTGTCCTTGGCCACTTTTTGCACTCCCGGTACGGTGCTCGACGCGGGACCGCCAATGGCGTACAAGCCCGCCAGCATCTCGTCTGACCAAGGTTGGCTGGCCAGCTCCAGCAGCATCCGGTCCAGTAACCCTGCTACCAAGTTGTCAGGTCCTTCAACCGAAACCGAGCCGGCGTACTCGAGGTTGAGCAGAAGCTCGCCTTCGTCGGTCTCGCCCAGAGTTACGACCGCCGGCCAAGCGGGCCAATGCTCTGCCGCCAGAGCTTCGAGTTCCTCCAGGGTGACGTCCGGGTCTAACAGCAAGGTGGTCCCGTCTCCGGTGGGTGAAAACCAACCGAGCGCATTAGTCACAGCAGGCGTCAGAAACACCTCCAGACCGCATTCCCCAACGCGGACAAACACCAGAGTTGGTGGTGGAGTCCCTCCGTCGAGGGAGATTTCTTCCACCAGGCCGCTCAAGTAGCGGAGGCTCTGGTCCACCCACCGGCGCTTCTCCGGGCTGGCAATAGCTCGTGCTCGGCGCTCAGCTGCCTCGACGTCCGGTTTGTTGCGCGGCACGGGCAGATCCTTCGGCCGCCAATGGCCGAACCTTCGGCGAGAACGATCGAGGCTCCAGACAATGCTGGCGCCGGCGATGGCACCGATGCCAGCGGCCAAGACAAGCGCAGCACTATCACTTGGTTTTGCGTGCTCGAGCGGGCGATCTTCTCGGTCGACAGCGTCGCTCGCTGCTCTGGTGTGGTGGGTCGGATGGCCTGGCCGGAGCGGGCGCCGAGAGCGGAGTTTTCGAGCTGTCGGCCGTCGTACTGGGGGTGGATATACGCGTCGGCCGCGGGATTTGCCGCCGCGGTGCTTGTGGTTACTGAAGCCGGGTTTGGTGGCGTCATGGCGGCCGTGGTGGCGCTGGTGTTCGTCGTCGTGGCAGTAGTCACGCTGGTAGCAGGCTGGCTGGGAGTCGTGGACGTGGTCGTAGTCGTGGACGCCGTCGTCTTGGACCTGGTCGTCGTCGGGCTGGACGGCGTCGTTTTCTCGAGCGGCGCAGGGTCAACCCGGTGGGGCGACACGGCGGTGGCCGGCGTTTCTCTCGTGTGTGGGTCTTTGCGCTCCGAAGGTCTGGCGGCATTTTCCGGCGGCCGAGCCGTGGTTGATCCCCCTACAACAATGGTGCCGACGGCGTCGGTCGGCATCACTAGAACCCATCCGACGTATATCCAGTGGTCGTCTACCAAGGCGCGGCCATCAGGTTGGAGGCGCCCGTAGTTGAGGGCTTCGATCTCACTGTCCAGGCGCCAGTCACCGAGATGCCGTTCGGCCAGGACGGAAAGACAGTCTCCTGTTTGCACGACGACGACCTTGGTACCTCGGGGCAATCCGGCGAAACCGTTCTGCTCGCTAGGCACTTCGCTCACCTTCTCGGCGATGCGGGCCGCTTCTGGCACCAAGTGGTCGACCCGGCCGGGGTGGGGAAAGTGACGGCCCATGGCAGTAGCGCTCACGCGCACCGGCCCTCTGGGAGTTGCCCTCTGTCGGGCCGGCAGGTTTGGGCCAGGCCGAGCAGGCTCAATCGGTCGAGCGATCGTCGTTACGTGTGAGGTCGGCGTTGCTCCAGACACGGCGGCAGCCGAGCCAATGGAAGACGCCGCCACCGACGCGACGACGACGGAGTCAATCACCCGTCTAAGGGCCGGCAATGTTATTAGACGAGATTTCGCAATCGCGCTCCGTTTGCCGCTCAGGGCGGCAGCCGCGTAAAGCAAAGTGCTGAGTAGCAACCAACCTGAGATGGCCAACCCCAACAGGCGGAACATCGAGGTCAACGCCAGCTCTGGACTGGTCGACTCGAGCCACCTTCCAAGGTGGGAGAAGTTCACCGTCCCCAGTAGGGTCGATGCTCTCAGAAAGAAGACGAGGGCCACCATCTCACACGCGAGGACGCAGATGGCATCCGAGTAACGCCGAACCCTATTGCCAGCCATCACGGTTCCCCTTTTCGAGCAGTGGCAGGGCGCCACATCCGGACACGGCAACTACCGTCGGGCATCGGGACGGCGGGACCCAAGGCGGTGAAGCCGAACTTCACGTAGTAACCCACGAGGTTCTCATTAGTGGCGTCAAGCGATAAAGACCAGCCTTTACGGTCGGCCTCGCCCGTGAGCTCTCTCAAGAGGTCGGCACCGGCTCCGGGTAGCGTGCTGGCTAGAGAATGGAGGTAACGGTGCTGCCCGGGTGGCGTCAGACGCTCGAGCTGGCGCTTCCCCGCCCGCGCTCGGATGGCATCGTAGGATCCGGGCAATAAGAGGGCGACGATGACGATTGCCAATGCGATGCCGCCCAACGGCAAGAGCAACCCCACGCCGATAATGCCGAGCACGAGGGCGGCTACGAAGGCGACCAAGCGGTGGTAGCGAAGCCCGAGAAGGCAAACAGCCCGCCCGGATGGGTGTGTCCTGCGCTTATAAACAGCCAGAGCGAGGAACATGGTCAACCTGAAGGTGAGCTGCCCTTTCCTGGCCGAGCCGTTGGCTCTATTGAAGGCTGAAGCCTGGACGCCGGCGAGCTGCCAAAGGGAGTGTTTCGTCAGTCTGCGTGATCCGACCTCTCTATTTTCGGTGTAATAATTGGGACTCGGTGCATTTTTTGGCCATTCTCGCTCTGAAACGCGCCGAGAGCGACCGAGCGCGCCGAGAACCGGCCTCCGTGCCGTCACTTTCAGCCCCCCTGGGTTGGCACTAGCACAGACCGCACCTCTTGAACCACGTAAGGCGTGCTTGTTGCTGGCGGTACGTAGTTGCCGAGGCTCTCCGTCCCCGATCCTCCCGGGCCGGCGTAAGAGTACGTGCCCGAGTAGTCGACGGAAAGCGTCACAATGTACGTGCCTTTGTAGGTGTAAGTGTGAGTGACCGACGGGCTCGACTCGCCCCCTGGTGCCAGGCTGGTACCGCTGGAACCGTCGCCGAAACTCCATTCGTACGCAACTGGGGTTGCGGTGGTGGTAACCGAGTACCCATTTATGTCCGCTGTAACAGTGACTGCTCTGCGGCCACCCGTAACCCAAAACCAACTCGGGAGCTGGGTGATGCCGACTCTGGATGGGCTGATGGCGAATGCCGGCGAGGAAAGCGGCACTTGGCCCACACCTCAGCCGGGGTCGGCGGAGGTGGAGGTGGCACTCCGGGTTTGGGCAGTTGCTGTTGTGGGCAGACGACGACGGGCGTGCCAATCGGCTTACCGTTCGGCCCATACTCTTGGAAGCTATCCGGCATATTAGGGCCGGTGGGGTTAGGGCAGGTGATGTAGCCCCAGTCGTTATCAGCGGGTTTGTAGGTGTAACCGGTGCCGCTCGTGTCGGCCTTTGGATCGGTTTGCCGATTGGAGGTGGGTTGGGTGGGTGAGCCGGCGCAGCCTACGCCGGCGCCTACGGTCGGACCGATGCCTCCCGTATCCACCACAGCCTGCCCCTCCTCCTCCGCCATCGGCCGCACCAGCGACAGCGACCTTACCCATGCCAAGTACAAGGAGACAGCTGAAAAAGATTATCGAGAGCAGTGTGCTTCATTGTTCGAGGCTTCCAAGTTGTGCTCCCATGCGCTGTATTCCCTGGCACGGTTTGCGAACTTCCGGCATTCACTTATTCTGAAGCAGTCCGTTGCTCTGATCTTGGACAAGGGTCACGGTCCATAGGCCGTGGCACCTCCTCCAGCGCGTGTGTCCGACAATCTTCCCGGCACGGATTGAGGTATAGGTCTCGGTTATTTGTTGTATAACGACATCGAGTGTGCCTGATCAGTATACGAATGACACGCCCGCGATGTACGACTTTCCTGATGTTGTCTCCGTTCGCGGACTCGGGCGTTGCGTTACGAGAATAAAGTCGACTTGCGTCGGGTTGGGTGGTATGTGCCAACCTCGAGCTACCATGCGTGCGCATCAAGTACACCTGTGGGCGGTAGATGTTTGAAGTCGGAGCGGCAGAACTTCTTGACGAGTTTCGGCTTCGGGTGCGATGCCGAACCAATCCGAGTACTTCACTAAGCGCCAGGAAGGCGGTTTTCAAGTTGGGGCTGTAGGCGCCGGCAAGGCTCGGCGCCTTCGCCCTCGCCGCCGGCCAGGTGGACGGATTGCCGCCTCCCATGACGGTTGTCGAGGTTGTGCGCGGGGTTGTCGGGAGGCGACGTCTAGCTGAGGCGGTCACCTCCTTGGCTCCAGCCGAGGTCGCCGTCTGGCTCGGCGTAGCGACAGAGGTTGCTTTTGGTTGTAGCCTGAACGACCGCAGCGACGGCTGGCAAAGGCCTTTCCGTAGCGGACAACGCCGGCGGATCGGACCAACCACCTACCACCGTCAACGCACAAAGAGCGACGCCTCCGAGTGCGGCCCTTCTCCCAGGCCATATTTCTGTCATGGCTATCCCCACCCCTTCTTCACGAGCATCGGTTCCCGATTACGGAACCCTCCGCAGAACTCGAGGCCATCGCTGTGACAACCAGCGGCCGATTGCCCTCGACCAGAGAAAGCAGGGTCAGGTGCACGTCTTCTTGCAGCCTTACCGATATCTGCCGGTCGTCAGGGCTCACGTAAACGTTGACGGTGGCGAGCGGGCCGAGATTGCGCTGCGAGGCCAAGTTTGCCTCTGCCATTGGCACGGCCGAAGACGGGTCGAGGACCAGGCAGCCCGTGGCCCGATATTGCTGCACATCTATCCCGGAGGAACCGGCGGTGGCGGCATCTTCCGCCGCAGACTCGAGGGAACGTTGCGCCGCAATGCCGCGCCACAGGTCGATCGAGAGACCGCCTAGTGGCAGGAGCATCAAAGCGATGAGAAGGCACCACACGATCATGGCGTCGCCACGCTCGTCGTGGTGGACGGGCCAGAGGCGATGGCAGAGGTCCCGAAGGTCGGCGCGTGTACGTCGCCAGCACCGAGTCACGTGCTGGAGTCCCGGTACGAGTCCACATGCTCGGTCGAGCTTGCCGTGTAGTGCAGCTCCCCGACGAACCCAAGGCCGGGCAAGTTGCCGGCGGGTATGACGACGGTCACCGCTGCACTGACGGTGCCACCTGGGTCGAGGGACCCTGAGTATGTGACCGAAAGGTCGCTTGGCGGCAGACCATCCCCTTCTGCCAATTGCGAAACGGTTTCATTCGCGGCCGAAACCCCGTCGCCCCAATTGTCGGCCGTAACCAGGGCTCGGGCGGCAGTCCGGGCCGCGTCCTGGGCGTCCACAACCCGCTGTTCCCATGTAGGCAGCGTCAGAACAAGGAGCATTACCGGCATAACGATCAGCGTCGTGCCCAGCAACAGGCTGAGCGGGATAGCTGACCCGCGCTCGTCCCAGGCGTCAAGTCGGACCCTCATTGGCTCGGCGTCTCCGCGATGATCGAGATGCCGACCAACGAAATGTGGACCCGAGGCACCAGAGGCAAGAGACTGGGCAGGGCGCCTCGTGGCAGACGCCACCATTTCAACTCCGTCCTCGCTGCACGTCACCGAGATGCCGCTACCGAACGGGCCGGGCAGCAGATTGCCCTGAACTTGACGCGCTTCGGCTTGGCACGCAGACAGGGACCCGCCGGCGGTGGCGCCGACTTCGGCAGCATCGTCGACGGCAGTGTGGATGGCCCCCTTGGCGTACTCATCGAGCACGAAGTTGAGCCCGCCTATAAAGACGATCATCAAGATGGCGATGGCCATAGCGCCGGGGACGATAGCGGAGCCCGATTCGCGACAAGCCGGACCGTTTAGCCGATGCCGAGCTGCTTGGTGACCCAGTTGAACACGGTGGAGTCCAGGCCGGAGATCAGGCCTCCTATGGCCACCACCGCGACGATGCCAATAACGATGAGCCCCAGGTTGTCCGTTATCTGGCTCCCTCTTTGGTCTCGGAGACGAGTGCGAACGAGCGCTCTGGTCTCGCGCAGCCGCATCCGGAGTGTTGGTTTGGGGAGGGTAGGTGCGGTCTCTACTGGGCTGGCCATTTTGTAGTCCTTTCATGTTCGGGCTGTGGGTCGGCATTCTCAAGTTCCGGGCTATTTTCCGAACAGAAGTTGGGGAAGTGGAGCAAGGAGAAACGCAAAGAGCACGGGTGCCATAAAGGCAAGGTTGGGTACGACCAATGACATTTGGCGGCGAGCAGCACTGCGTTCCACCTCCTCCCGGCGCTGAGCACGCAACTCGCAAGCCTGGTCGAGCAGCACTTTGCCAACGTCGATCCCGCCACTTGTCGCGGCCGATAAGAAGCGGTAGAAACGGGCTCCGGCCGGCTCGGAGGTTTCACGGGCAATCAGGTCGAACGAAGCAGCTTCACCGTAGCCGGCGTTCATCATGTGCATCGCTCGGGCGAGTTCTTCAACCACCGGTCCCGAGCCCTGGGCAACGACGTCCGAGACGGCCACGACCAGGCTCTTGTTGTTTTCGATCTTGAGGGCCAATACCGACACCACGGTCGGAAGGTCACTTCTCATTCTCTCGCGTCTTCGCTTCGTCGCCGCCTTTACCCTTTCGGGCATGCGCCGGGCGCCGGCGAAGACGCCGGCGAAGAAAAATATGACCACATAGGTTGCGTTTCCCGCTAACGCGCCCACACCCCCGAGGACCAAAGGCGTGAGAGCCAGCCAGCGTAGGTACTGCCGGCGGTACGAGCCCACGCTCATGCTCAGTCCGGCCTGGCGCAATGACAGTTCGAGGACGTCGTCCGGGGCGGTCACTACCATCCGGGATACGGAGGAAATCACTCCCCCAGCCAGGGGCCCGAGGACGCGGCGGAGCACCTCGGCCCCGACAGGCGCTCCGGCAGTCTGTGCCGGCGGGCCTCCGAGGTGCGCTCGTGGGACTTCAAGGTAGAGCGACATGCGGGCGGCGGGAGAGCGACGAGCATGGGCCACGCGGCACGCCGCCCACCACACCGACCCTCCCGCAAACAGTGCCGACAATGTGGCCTGCACGGTCATTGAGCCCACGACCTGTCGAAGACCCTGTCCGAAGTGGCAGTGGGATGTAACAGACGACGACAGACCAAGAGGCCGACCAGTGACAGAGACGCCCCGATCAGCACAAGAACGAGACCGAACGGAGTGGCGAAAAACTGCCTGTAGGCGCTGTTGGTGGCGCAAAGAAAGAGGAGCACGACGTACGGCAAGGCAAAGCAGCCCCATGTGGCAGCGCGGGATTGGGTCTGCAGCGTGCGTATTTTCTCCGCCAACTGGAGGTCGGATGTTATCTGAGCGCTGAGGTCGGTGAGGACGCGGAGGACTGTCTCCGTGCCTTCTTCTACGGCGCCCTCGAAGGCGAGCAGCACCGGGTCCGAGATCGGGTCAGCTAAATCTGCCCGCACGGCTTCGAGTGCTTGGCGGTCTCCGACGCGCGCTGACATGCGAACATAACGGGAAATGGGCGGGCGTAGCGGTTCGGGTCCGGATTTAGCCAGTTCCTCCAGTGCGTCGTGGAGCGTGGCTACACCGGCCCCGAGCACCCCGACCAGGTAGCGCAACGCGTCTGGCCACGCAGCGCTACGCGCCGCAGCCTGCTTGCGCCGTTGCGAGGACCAGTACGCGTACGGAGTGGCGGCCAATGCGACCGCGGGGAGAGCCGAAACGACCACGGTGCCCGAAAGGGCCAACAGCGCAACGAAAGTAACGGCGCCCACCCCAGTCGACACCGCCCAGAACTGGCCCGGAGTGACCGCGGCGCCAGCTTGAGACAGCCACACCTGAAAGCTCTTTCGGTGGCCCCGACGCCGTGCTAGAGCCTTGCCTAGAGAGAAGTGTCGGGCCGGGGAGTCCTGACGGGGCACTTCCCCGCCAAGCAGCCTCCGGACGACCATCCAGGTCAAGGCGCCGAGAAAGACAGCGGCGACGAGGCTCACCAGAGCACCTCGGCTCCCTTTAGAACTTCTGAGACGTCGAGACCGTAACGAGCCAGGAGACGGTTGCAGCGACGTTCGAGCCGTTCACCTACCGCTCCGCTGCGCAGTTCCAGGGGCTCACCGATGTCGTCACGGGCAAATATCGGAGTTACGGCGACGCCGTTGCCAGCGGTCGACAACTGTGGCGGTACCACCGAGATTTCACTGACTTGGCGCTGGACCGTCTCGCCCGTGTCGTCCAGGTCACAATAGACGACAACGTCGAACATGGCCGCAAAACGGAGTTCCAGTTCCTGGAAGGGAGTGGCCGGTACGGCCTTGGTTGCACAAACGGCCAATGCTTCGAACGCGCCGGCGGCGTCTTCTGCATGCACAGCGGCGATGACCCCGATGCCCAGTGTCCCGGCCATCAATAGTTCCCACGCCTCGGGCCCCTTGAGTTCGCCGAGGACGATGAGTTCGGGGGAGGCGACCCGGGCCGAGCGGACGAGGTCGGCCAAGGTCTCGACCTTTGATGTCTGCCAGTACTCGCCATTGAGGAGAGGGGCATTTAGCTCCCTCTCTTCTTCGGCACATATGACCCGCCGGCGTGGCGGTACCGCTCGTAAAAGCGCTTCGATCATTGTGGTTTTGCCGGCGCCGGGCGGCCCGGCGACGAGGATGCGGGCACGGCGGATCCTCATTAGGGCGCCAAGGAAGGCGGCCGCCTCGGCTGATAGCGACCCGAACGAGATGAGGTCGGCGAGCGTGGTATTCCGCTTCTGTGGGACCCGCAAGCTAAACGATACGGCGCCGTCGATTCGGGGCGGGATGGATGCCGAAAGGCGGGCCTGCCTTCCTTTGGGCAGAAGCACGCGAATGCCATCGACCTTGGGGTGCGAGGCGTCGATGTTCTCTCCGGCATTTGTGATAAGACGCTGCAAAACGGCCAACACGGCCTGGGGTTGGGCCGGGCTATCGGAGCACGTCGTCTCCCCACCTACGAGGCGGACCGTGATCTCGCCGTCGACCCCATATACTTCTTCGACGTCCGGGTCGGCCACTACCTCGTCGAGCTGGGCGCCTATCCCCGTCAATTCCTGTACGAGCCGGGCCACCACATCTGGCGGGTTAGCAAAGGGATAGAAGCCGTGTAGCGAACCGCGCATCAGCTCTCGTTGGAAGCGCTCGGTCTCGGCCTCAATCAATTGGTGGACGAGTGCGCCCTCCTCAGCGACGTCGAGGTCGCGCGCCGCAACTAAGCCAAGGACTCGCGACCGAAGCTGGTCGAATGCGGTAGTTGTCATCGCGTGGCCGCTTCTGCTGGTCGGTCAGTCCGTGCGGCGGTCGAGGTGAGTGGGCGTCGGAAGAGGCGCTGGGACGGGACGGGCCGGGCCTGGGCGGCGACGGCATCCGCCAGCGTGTTGACCGCTCTTAGCCAGGGGCCTTTCCAGACCAGCTCCGCATTCCAGCGCGCCCTACCCACCGTCGGGTCCTCGGGCAGGAAACACACGTCCTCGAAGGGGTGACGCCCGGTATTTGCCTTGAGCAAATCGGCTAAATGGCTCCTTTCGTAACGGCTGGTGCGAGCCCGACCGAAAGCAGCCCAACAGGGCGCTTTACAGCCCAGCGCCATGGCGGCCGCTCTCCACTCGACCAAGCGGGCGGCGCCCTCAGGGTCCGGCGCAGCCAGGACGACGGCTCGGTCGGCGGTGGCGAGCATGGCCCTGGCGGCGCCGAACCGTTCTCGACCTGAGGGAGCGCCGACCAACCAGCTCGTCTCTACGAGAACCCGGTCATAGGACGCCACTGCCTCCTCGACCAGGCGGAGGAGTTCGGCGGCGGGGATAACCTGGGCGGCGCCGGGCGTCCCGCATACAACGTCGAAGTTCCCGACGGGAGCGGTACCGTCCTCTCTCCGTCCTGACAGGCCGTCTGGCAGTGCTTTCTGGCCGTGGGCAGCGCGCGAAACCGCCCAGGCCAAACCTGTATCCGACGAGCGCAGCAAGCGCGACGCGAGGACGGGCCCGACTTCGTCGGCCTCGATCAGCAGTGTGCGAGCCCTCTTTCCCAGGTGTTCGGCAACAGCCACCATGGCCTCGCTCAGCCCGGCGCCCCCGCTCACTTTGGTCCACGCCAATACCAAGCCCCGTCTGCTTCTCACGCTCGCCTGGCTGAACGGCGTCCGCTCTGGTTGTCCCGTGCCTTGAGCCCGGCGCGGGGCTCCTGCTCGGTTGCCGTTCTGAGATGAGCGCCACCAGTTCGGCTGGGGGTGTGGTCGCCGGCACCACTTCATCGACACCGAGACGAACCAGGTGCTCGCGTCCCATCCCGCTGCCGTTGTCGTACAGCCCGAGGACGTGAATACCAAGTTCCTGAGCGCTGGCTATTTCGGAAGCCGAAAAGGTACGCATGATGTCGTCGACCACGAGTAGGTCGAGATTGGGCCTGAGCGCGCCAAAGCAAAGCGGTCCATGATTATCTCGACCGCGATCCCCTGGGTGTGGTCCCGGACGTATGACCGCAACGCCGTGCTCCAGGCGGCCTTGGTGGCTGCCAGCCCGATGAGGAGATCCGCCATTACGTCGCCTTGTGGACGGTTGGCGGCGATGTCTCGTAGCGCAAGTGAGCGGTGGTCGCTTCGCCTGTAGAGCGGACGATTTCGATGGCGTTTCCCGCTGCCCCTCCCCCTTCGGCCCCGAGCGCGGCCGCAATACGCAAGGCTGTCTGTTTGTCCACGGCAACGACGACGAAATAACTACCGCCGCCGCTCAATACGCCATTAGTGGTGGAAGCAGAGGCTACGCTCAAAACCCGGAGGCTCTGAGCCACGTAATAGGCACCTTCGGTGCCGGTGGACGCGATTACGTCGACGAGGTCGCCGGCTGCGATCTTGCCTCCTGCGGCCTGCGCCAACGGGACGGCGATGCTCATTTCACCGAGCGCAGGGACGAGGGAAGGCCTTTCCACCTCGCTCAAAGTCAATGGCTCGCCCGGCCGTAGCGCCACGGACGCCACCCACCCATGCCCTAGTTCTGCCGGCGTCAATACTCCCTGTACCAACGAAGAATCGGACGAGTGCACCCTGACGGCGTGGGTGTCTTGGAAATTAACCGAGGCGCCCGCAGGCACCAACGAATTGGCCACCACGATGCTTGTCATCGAGGAACGGTCCTGCAACGCCCCATAGGCAAAGGCGGCGGCCAGCAGGGCCAGCAAAACCGGCACCACGCTCGCGGCGGTAAGCCGGGACGGGGGACGTCCCCTCGGGCGCTCGTCGGCAGCATGGGGACGCTCATCGCCGGCTTCTTTTGGCAATGTGGCCCGTTCAGAAGGCACCGGCAAGCACCACCGCGATCCCCGCCAGCGCCAAAAACGGGCCCAATGCTATGGGTGCGCTCAGGTCGGTTCGTCTGTACTTCCAACGGAAAGTGGAAAAGCCGGCGGCCACGGCGGGAGCGCACGCAAGGGCCACTATGCAAACTACGGGCGAAAGGGCGCCGGCTCCCAGGGCAACTAGCGAGGCTAAACGGGCGTCGCCAAGCCCGAGGTTACGAGGATGCAACAATGTGCATAAGCCGAAGGCTATGAGAGCGGTTATGGCGCACAGGAGCCCGTTGCAGAGATAATGCCATTTGCTGGTCACGGCCCCCGCGACAAGGAGCAGTGAGCCGGCCGCAGACGCACAGAGATATATAAGTTTGCTAGGTAATAGAAGCGTTTCTCGGTCTATAAATGACAGAATGGCCAGGCCGCTGGCCCAAACCACGAGGAACGGGATGACCCATAGTGAAGCCTTCCGTCCCATGATCAACGCAGCGGCGACAGTGGCTGCGGACACACCGGTCAGGACCGGGCATACCGGCCACGGGGTGCGATTACGCCAAGCGGACAGCTCCGACGGGGTGCTGGCCAGGGGCGCGCAGTTGCGAGCGTCTGCGATCCAGCGCCGATGCAGGGTGCTGGCGCGGAACCACCACCCTACGACGCCGGCCCAGATGCCAGCTGCGAGAGATATGCCGATTGCCTCCATGGTCCCCACGTGGCCGACCTTTCTGCTTATTACCGGCCTTCGAGGGTGCCGAATTTCAAAAAGTTCTTATCGTGGCGAGCGCCGAGGCTCGAGGGCGCGTAGCGAAACGAGCGCAACCTTACGCTGGCCTAACCCCATCCCCTTGCCCAAGCGTTGCTACTGGACCTAAGTCTTAGCACCCGAAAGTGACCATGCCAAGGCCCTTTTTGAGCTAATTGGATGCGCTCGGCTCCGTACATTTGTCGAAATAGCCACGGAACTCGGCCGCGATCCCGGTCTCTCGCGCGCGCCGCGCGAAAGCTCGACGCATCAACGTGACAAACGAGACAGCAGCGGGTCGTAGAGGTCGAGATAGCGCGTGGCTAAGGCGTCAAGAGAGTGCTCGGACGCCCGTTCGAAGGCGGAGTCGCGCATCGTTTTTATTTCCGGGCCGTCAGCGAGGGCCTCTCGGAGGGCCGTGGCGAGGGATCCGGGGTCACCGGGCGGGACCAAAAGGGCGTCTTTAGACGGACGCGCGACGTTGGCATACCCGGGGATCATGCTGGCCACCACGGCGGTGTCAGCGGCCATCCCCTCGAGCAGGACGATACCGAAACTTTCGCCGTGGAGCGAAGGTGCCGCCAGCACGTCGGCTCCCCGCAACCGGCGCAATTTCTCGTCTTCGCCGATCGGTCCCAACCACTCGAACCGGGCGTCGCCGAGGGTCTGCTCCCTCAGTTCCGCGGTCTGAGGGCCTTCACCCGCCACCCAGACCCGGGCCTCGACCCCGTGGCGCACCACCGCTTCTATGAGCACGGCCAGGCCCTTTCGGGGTTCGTGGCGACCGATGAAGAGGATGGTCGGGCCAGTGGTCGGCCACGGCTGGGCGGCCGAAACGACGCCGACGTCGATGCCGTTCCAGACGAGCTCATAATGGCCGCCGAAGGCGTCACGGGCCGTTTCCAGGGCCAGGGTGGAGACGGCGCAGCGCAAGGCCAGTTTCTTGGCGGCCCAGCGCCCTGGGCCACGCATGGCCCGGTACCAGGCGATGGCACCGGCTCTGTGGAAGGTGCCGACGAGGGGCCCGTCGTTGAACAGGAGTGCAGTCATCGTGGGGCCGGGGACGAAGGGTTCGTGGAGGTGGACGATGTCGAAACGCTCGTCGCGCAGCGCTCTGATGGTCCGCAGCGCCGCCGACGGGTCCGGAGCGATGGGAGCGATGGACCCATTCCCCGCGGCCGGGACAGAGGCTCCCAGGGGCGTGACCCAGCTTTCTGGTGGCGGCCCGTCACACGGGGCTAGGACCCTGGCCTCGACGCCCATCCTGCGCATGGCCCGCACGATGCCAACGACCTGTCCCTGCACGCCGCCAGGCAGCGTCAGGCTGTAGGGGCACACCATTCCGACCCTTACTGTTCGCCCCGTCCCCACCGTCCTCACTCGTCCCCTGCGTTGGCGGTGGCGGCGGCGTGGGACCGGCCCGCAACCCGGGGCCATGCCCAGGGACGATGTAGCTGGGGGTCTCCTGGCCAATTGGGCTGGGTGATGTGCCACTGCGACGGTGCCTCGCGGATTAGCTGTTCCAGCTCGTTGGCTAATGCCTGGGTGCCGGCCTGCACTGTGGTCTTGAAGCGCTGGCCGGCAACAATTTCAAGGGGCCGGCGAAAGACGATCGTGTGGGAGATGGCGGGCCGGCCGTAGTAGATGGCAGCCGCCAGTAGCGGCGCCCCCGAGCGCACGGCCATGGTCACCGGGCCAGCCGGCAGCCTGGCGTTGGCGCCGAAGAAGCTGACCTCGACGCCGGCGGTCGGCCCCACCAGGCGGTCGGAGAGCAGGCAGACAATATGGTTATCTCGCAGCGCCTGGAGTATGGCGGCGCCGGCGCCGGGTCCCACCGCGACCACCTGCATCCCGAGGCGCTCACGGAAGCGGGCGAACCACTCGAAGCGTTCCGGAGGTTCGAGCGGCTCGACGGCCACGGTTACCGGCATCCCGGCCCCGGCCAGGTACATGGCGCCCCATTCCCATCCCCCGAGGTGAGGGGCGGCGACTATCACCCCATTGCCCGCGGAGAGGGCGGATTCGACGTGCTCGAAGCCGACCATGGCGATACCCGCCGCCACCTCGGCGTGTGAGAGTGTCGGTAGCCGCAAGCTCTCGGCCCAGTAGCGGCCAAAGTTAGCGAACACGTCGGCCACCATCCGCCGCTCTTCCTGCCTGGTCAACGGGTGGCCCAGTACCCGGCCCATATGCGAGCCGACGACCGCCCGACGACCGTCATAGTCGGGGAGTTGCCCGAGCACCCACCCAAGGCCTTGACCGAGCCGATAGGCGCTGACCCCGGGCATGGCCGAGGCGATCACCGTCCCGGCGCGGTACATGGCCAGCTGCCTGTTCATCACTGCAAGGCCGCCCTTTATTACAGGTAGGCCGAGGGGCTCAGCCCTGGCCCGGGCTCGTATGCCGCCGGGTAGGGACCTTGTCGGTCAGGTCGACCTGCGCTTCTCCTGACGCGTCCCTGGTGCCAAAACGGGGCTCATCGCGGAGGCGCTTGCGCCGCTCAACTCGCCGTTCGTGCCAGCGCCCACCGCCTGCGCCACTGCCGGGGCGGCGGCTGCCGGCGAAGAAGCCGCTCGTCGACGACCCTGGGCCGCGGGCGCGGGCCCACCAGGACGCGTCGCGGCCGGCCCGTTCTTCTCTCCAGGCCCGCCAACGCAGGACAACTGTGGTGGGTTCGACGGGCAAGGGAGCCGGGGGTTTGTTGGCCTGGCGCCAGACCCTCACGAACCGCTGCACCGCGGTGATCACCGATAGAACGAAGATGACCCCGAGCAACCACAGCATCTGGGCCGAGAAGACCAGCGCGAAGCACAGTACAAAGATGCGCTCGCCGCGTTCCATGAGGCCGGTCTGGGCGTCGATCCCGAGGGCGTCACCCTTGGCTCTTATATAGGACACCAGTTGCGAGGCACCGAGCACGGCCATGGGTATCAACGCCGCGTGACCGCCAAACCGGTCCTGGACGTACCAGGCGAAGCCGACCAGGACGATGGCGTCGCTGACCCGGTCGCCAACAGAGTCGAAGAACGCGCCCCGCTGGCTCGTGCGGCCGCTCGCCTTGGCCAGGCTGCCATCGAAGAGGTCTGGTAACGCTGAAGCTATGAACAGCAGCAGACCAACGATCAGGCGGCCGGTGGCGATGGCCCAGGCCGCGGGGATCGACAGCGCGATACCGGCGGCCGTCAACTGGTCTGGTGAAAGCCCGGTGCGCCGCAATGCCTGGCCGGCTGGGCTCACGACCCGGTTTACCGCTGTCCGGAAGCGTGCGTCGAACAACTAGTTGCTCCTGTGCTGGCCCCTTGGTCCTGGTCGCAGCCTACCATCACCCGGGTTTGACGACGGTGACCAGGCCCTGGTCCCGGCCATCGCCGCTGGTAAGCCTGACCTGCGGACACGAGCCATCTGATTCGGTAGCCTAACGGGACAGGCCTGGCTCCGGCCAGCTAGGGGAATACCGCCGGGATGACCCGCGGGGGAAAATAAAGAAGAGGTGTCCGCATGAAGGCGTACCCACCAGCGAAGGTCCGCAACGTGGCGTTCGTAGGCCATGGTGGCTCCGGCAAGACGACGCTGACCGAAGCCGTGCTGCTGTGCAGCGGCGCCATCAACAGGGTGGGCAGGGTGGAGGACGGGACGGCCACCTCTGACTTCGAGCCGGAAGAACACTCTCATCACATGTCGACCTCCCTCACGCTGGCCGCCCTGGAGTGGCGCGGTTACAAGGTCAACGTCCTGGACACCCCCGGCTATGCCGACTTTGTCCCCGAAGCCCTGGCCGCCCTTACGGTGGCCGATCTGGCGGTGTTCGTGGTCAGTGCCGTAGACGGCGTCGAGGTCCAGACGGAGATCATCTGGCGAGCGGCCGCGGCCTTAGGGATACCGCGCCTCGTTTTCATGAACAAACTGGACCGGGACCGGGCCGATTTTTCGAACGTCCTGCAACAGTTGCACGACAGCTTTGGTGCCGGTGTGGCCCCTCTCGAACTGCCCATAGGAGAGGAACACGATTTTCACGGGATCGCCGACCTGCTTTCGGACACGGCATTTTTGTACGAGACCGGCAAATGCGTGGCTACGAAGGGCCCCATCCCGGACACCATCGCCGAGACGGAGCACACCGTGCGGGATTCGCTCGTCGAGGGCATCGTGGTCGCCGACGACGAGCTCATGACCCGGTACCTCGAGGGCGAGGAGGAAATATCGGCTGAGGAGTTGTCCAAGACACTGGCCCGGGGCATCGTATCTTCACAGGTCTTCCCCGTAATCTGCGGGTCGGCTACGAAGTTGGTGGGCATCGACCGTTTGCTCGACGCCATCTGCGATGTAGCCCCTTCGCCGCTCGAGCGCCCTCCGGCGCTGGTTCAGGCGGCCGCTGGCACCGACCCGGTCGAAGTGGCCGTGGACGCGGCCGGGCAACCGCTGGCGCTGGTGTTCAAGACGGTCGCCGACCCCTATGTCGGGAAAATATCCCTTTTCAAAGTGGTCTCGGGCACGGTGCGTCCGGACGCCGTGCTCTTCAATCCGCGGTCCAAGCAAGAAGAGCGTCTCCACGCCCTTTTTACGTTGCGCGGGAAAGAGCAGTTGCCAGAGACCGAGATCCCGGCCGGCGATCTCGGTGCGGTGGCCAAATTGACGGCGACCAACACCGGGGACACCCTGACGCCCCGCAACCAGCCGGTGACGCTGGTGAGGCCCGCCCTGCCCGGGTCGGCCGCCCTCCCGACCGGCGGCGACGGCTACGCCGATGGCAGTACGGCGTGGCTGGCCGACGTCGCCCTACCCGTACTTTCAATTGCCATCCGGCCTAAAAGCAAAGCCGACGAAGACAAGCTCATGACCGCCCTCCATCGCTTGCAAGAGGAGGACCCGACTCTGGTCGTGCGGCGCGATGACGAGACTCACCAGACGGTGCTATCGGGTACAGGTGAGGCTCACCTCGGGATCGCCATGGAGCGGCTCTCTCGTAAGTTCGGCGTGGCCGTGGAGAGCGAGGACCTCATAATCCCGTACCGGGAAACGGTCACGTCCAAATCCGAAGCCGAGGGCAAGTACAAGAAGCAGACGGGCGGGCACGGTCAATTCGGCGTGGCCTCCGTCCGGATCGAGCCCAGGGAGCGGGGCGAGGGTTTTGCGTTCGTCGACAACATCGTCGGTGGAGTCATCCCCCGTCAGTACATTCCGGCCGTGCAAAAAGGGGCCGAGGAGGCCATGGCGGACGGGGGTATATTCGGCTGGCCGGTGGTGGACATCCGGGTCACGGCGTTTGACGGGAAACATCACCCGGTCGACTCTTCGGAGATGTCGTTCAAAATGGCGGGCGCTCTCGCCGTGCGCGAAGCGCTGGCCAAAGCCGGCCCGGTGCTTCTGGAGCCGGTCTCTTTGCTCGAGGTCACGGTGCCCAACGCCTACCAGGGCGACGTCCTCGGCGACCTGAACAGCCGGCGGGGCCGGGTGCAGGGCACCGAGACGGGCCAGCCGGGTGAGTCGATAATCACGGCCCTTGTCCCGACCTCAGAACTTGTCCGCTACGCCATCGACCTGCGCAGCCTGACCGGTGGCCGGGGCCGGTTCAAAGCCCACCACGACCACTACGACGCGATGCCACAAAATTTCTGGGACAAGGTGCGTCGCGAGCGGGCCAGCTCCGAAAAGTAGCCGCTCTTTGCGGCGCTGAGCTGGCAGCCAGGGCGCTCGAGGGCCGTCCACGATCGGGGATCTGCCAGGGTAAACCCTGACTGACGGCCGCCCTCGGCAGCGCTACGTTCGGTATGTCCCACCGAACAAGGAGCTAGGTATGGACGAGAGTTTCGAGGACCGAGCGGAGAAGGCGGCCGGGACCGCAGGGACGGTGGCGGGTGGCGTCAGCGGGGCCGAGATCATTGGTCCGCTCATCCGCGTGCCCTTCGTAGGCCCAATTGTGGGGGCCGCAGTCGGCGGCATCGTTGGAAGCGAGATCGGCCGCCGTTTGGGCCGGGCCACCGTCAGCGCCGGTACCGCGTTCTACAAGTCGTTTACGTCGTAGCCACGTGACGGGCCGGCTTTAGTCCGGAGCCCGCATCCAGGACCCTCGCCGCTTTAAAGGTGCAGCGTTGGCGCAAGCCTCTGCACACGTCACTTGAGAGGTCGGCAAAAAAGGTCGGCTTTGGGTGCCGTCGACCCATGAGGCGTGCCCGAGCTGGAGGGCGACGTCGCTCTGAAGACGCGGCGGGGCGCCGAGCTCCCCGTCGCCTGAGGCCCTGCAGCCCAACCGGTACCCGACAGACTTAGGGATTTTCCCTAGGGTGCGGGGGGCCGAAATAGTGGACATTAGAAGGGTGGGCACCTCGACGTCTTTGGCGTGGTTGCAGACCAGACACCGCGTCTGGCTGGAGATCGTGCTCTCAAGCGATAAAGCGGGTAGAGGCCGAAATCGCGCTGCTGCCACCCCGGTGCGACAGCGGGGTACCGTTCTTCGGGACAGCGCGAGCGCGACTGGCCGTTCCTGAGCACGCCACACGACATAACGACCAGAAAGGCAGACCGAAATGTCCGATTTCAAGTACGCCAACGATTTGACCGGCGCACCAGCCGGAACACAAGACGCCGGCAGGCAAGGTGGTGCCCGCCGGGGCACGGGGCCGGCCGCTCAAACGAGTGCCGCGCCTCTCTCGCCCCGGAGGCGGCCGGGACAAAACGGGTTCCTGGCCCGAGCCCTGGTGGCCGGAGCCGGCACCGCAGCAGTCGTCGCCGCCCTGGCCATCCCGGCCGCCGCATCGGGTAACCCGAACCCCTGGGACGGCGCGCAGGTCGGCCTCACCTACCCGGTCTATCAACCCAAGACCCTCCTCTCCGTCCCGATGAGCAGCTTCAAGTTGCTGCCGTGCTCAGGCGGCCAAGACGAGTCAATTTTCGCCACGTTCGGTAAGGCCTACACCCCCATTTCGAATTACGGCAAGGTCGAGGGTTTTTCGGTGGCTGAAGGTTACCCGTTCATTTGTGCCAACCCGGGTACCGCCAAACAGGTGGGAGTCTGGACGGTCGGGATCCCGAACGGGTCGGTGAAAGTTCACGTTTCCGTTTATTGCGACCCGGCGCAGTTCAATAGCTGCACGACGGCCTCGGGGGTCAAGAACGGTTACGTGCTCCAGTGGGCACAACCGTACAAATTCGGCACCAGCCCGAAGAAGCAAACGCAAATGTTCATTGACACGTCAATGCTAACGCTGCCACAGGCCCTGCACATCGTGGCCGGGTTCAGGTCCCTCTAATTTTGGGCCTCGCCGTGCGAGGACGGCGAGCGATCAGCTCATGGCTCAGTCCCCGCCTCGCTCAGCCAGGTGCTGTCCTAGCTGAGCGAGGCCCCGGTGTTGGATGGTGCCGGTACCTGGACAAGCTGGTGATGGCCACGACAGCCGCTCAGTGCGCCGAGGCGCAGCGCTCTGGCCGAGTGGCATTTTTTCTCGGCGCCAGAATTGGGCCGCTCAATCGGCTCGAGGTTATTTGTCTTTCAGGTCCTCGCTGAGCCGAGCGGCCAGGAAACGAAGTGCGAGCGGGTAACGGTGCTCGACGCCGGCATGGAACCCCTCGAATAGCTCGAAGTTATGCTCGATGCCCAGGGCCGTGAGTTGAGCGGAGATCGCCTGCGCGCCCAGGTCGAGGTAATAATCATCCTGGCGTCCTGAGTCGAGCCATATGGCCCGCATCGAGCGCAGGGCGTCGGCGTAAGTGGGCACCATGTTTACGGGGTCGAGTTTTTGCCAGCGGCGCCATACATCGTCGCGGAACTTTGTCGTGTCGGTGTCCCACGGTAGCGACACCGAGCCGTCTGGCTCGCCCGAATAGCACGCGGCCATAGCGTAAATGTTGATAAGCACATGGTCCGGGTCCCGGGCCGTCCGGATGCGAGCCGAGCGAGAATAGAAGTCCTCGAAGAAGCGATCGTACGAACCGTCGTAGATATATTTGAGGGCGCGGGCAGCGGCAGAAACGTCAAACAAGTAAGCCCACTCGAAGGCGGAGTCCCCTGAATGGCTGGCGAACCCGCCGAACACGTCCGGCCGCATCATGGCCCCGGCCATGGCCCCGTACCCGCCGCTTGACTTCCCGGACAAGGCCCGGTGGTCCCGGTCGGCGATCGTCCGGTAGCGAGAGTCGACGGTGCCGACCACGTCGTGCGCCAGGTAGTCCTGGTATTGACCGGTAGCGGGCGAGTTCAGGTACTGGCTACCTCCGATCTTGGTCCAAGCATCCAGTAACACGACAATCGCCGGCGGTACCGAGGGGTCGGCGAACAGGTCGTCGATGAGCCGGGGAAATCCGGGCCGCCAACCCTCCCAGTTCCAGTAGCCATCTACCCGTCCCAAATAGCCATGGAGGAAATATATGACGGGGTACCGCTGAGTGCTGGCCGCGTAACCAGGGGGTGTGTACACCCACATGGTGCGTCGTACGGGGTCACCCAGCGGGTTCCCTTCGAGCGCAGCACTGTCGAATGTCTCGCGCGTGAATGACCCCACGGTCTCGAAGGGTTCCGAAAAACGCTCGTCCAGCAACGTATCCTCCTTAGCTACTCCGCGCCCGCTTCATTCGATAACGGGCTCTGTATCCCCTGATGTCAGGGGGCTCAGTTCTGACCGGCGGGCGTTGGCCAGCTCGTGGGCGCCGATGTTCATGGGACGATGGCACGCGACCAGGTGGTCGCCCGGGTACAACGTCAAAGGCGGTTCTGTCTGGCGGCAAACTTCGGCCGCCCGGGGGCACCGAGGGTGGAACCGGCAGCCATTAGGTGGTTCCAGAGGATTGGGCGGCTCCCCGGCGGCAATGTCGCGTCGACCAGACTTCTCCTTCAATTCGGGCACCGGTATGGACGACAGCAGCGCGGCCGTGTAGGGGTGCCCCGGGCGCTCGTAGAGCTCATCGACCGAGGCCGACTCGACGATTTTCCCGAGGTACATGACCGCCACCCGGTCCGAGACGTGACGGACAACGGCCAGGTTATGAGCGATGTAGAGGTAGGCCAGCTGGAGGTCCTCCTGCAGGTCGCTCAGCAGGTTGATCACTTGAGCCTGGACCGACACGTCCAGGGCGGACACCGGCTCGTCGAGCACGATCAGGCTCGGCCGCACCGCGACGGCCCGGGCGATGCCGATCCTTTGGCGCTGGCCTCCTGAGAACTCGTGTGGGAACCGGTTTACGTGATCGCGGTCCAGGCCCACGTGGGACAGCAGGTCGCCGGCCTCGCTCCGCATCCGCGCGTGCGGTACCCCCCGGAGCCGCAGGGCAACGCTCAGGATGTCGACCACCCGCTTCCTGGGGTTGAGGGACGCCTGGGGGTCCTGGAACACCATCTGGACCTCTCGTCTCAGCGCCCCGACCTCACGATGGCTCATTTTCGAGACGTTTTGACCTCGGAACGAGATTGTCCCTCCGGTGGGCGAGATCAACCGCAGGAGAGACTTGGCCAATGTCGACTTCCCGCACCCGGATTCGCCGACCACCCCAAGGGTCTCTTGTGGCCCTAACGTAAAAGACACGTCATCCACGGCCCGGACCCGGGCCACTTCGCGGTCGACGACCACACCCCTTTTAACCGGGAAGTGAACCGTTAGATGTTCCACCGATAACAATGGCGACGACGAGGCGGCCGGTTCGGCGCCTGTTTTCGCACCGATGAGGTCTTGGCTCATTTCGACCTCAGCGCCACTGCGCCATCCACAATGCGCAACCGCCTTTTGTCGTCGGCCGTGTGCCAGCACCGGTCCCGGTGAGCGGCTTCGTTCCCTGACGCGCTGACGAGCGGAGGCACCTCGAGGCAACGGTCGAACTCCACCGGGCAGCGGGGGCGAAAGCTACACCCTACGGGGGGGTTCAGGAGCGACGGTGCGGACCCTCCGATGGCTGGCAATCGGTTCGTGCGGGGGCGGTCGGCCCGAGGGACGGAGCCAAGAAGACCCCATGTGTAAGGGTGCATCGGGTCGTCGAAGAGGGCAGCCACTGAAGCTTCCTCCACCACCCGGCCGCAGTACATCACAATGACACGAGCCGCGATTTCGGCCACCACCCCGAAATCGTGGGTCACGAACAGCAAGGAGGCGCCGACCTCCCGGCACAGCTCGTCGAGTTCGGACAGGATCTGAGCCTGGATTGTCACATCGAGCGCGGTCGTGGGTTCGTCCGCCAGGATTAGCTCCGGAGAGCACGACAAGGCCATAGCTATCATCACCCTCTGGCGCATACCGCCAGAGAACTCGTGGACAAAGGCGCGTGCCCGTTCCTCCGGGCGCGGGATACCAACCCTACGCATCAGTTCTATGGAACGTTCCTGAGCGGCCCGGGCCGATACCGGCTCGTGGGCCCGGATTTGCTCGCTGATCTGATCGCCAACGCGGTGCACAGGGTTTAGTGCGCTCATCGGGTCTTGCGGGATCAAGGCGATTTGCCTGCCCCGCACCTGTTGCAACGCCGCCTCCTTGGCCCCCACCAGTTCCGTGCCGTGAAAATAGGCCTCGCCGCGGCAGCGACAGTTCTGGCCCCGGGTCAAGCCCAGTATGGTCATGCACGTAGCCGTCTTGCCTGAGCCGGACTCCCCCACCAGGCAAACCACTTCACCCGGGTCCACATAGAAGCTGACATCGTTCACGGCGCGAACGACGCCCTCATCGGTCAAGAACTCGACCTTCAACCCCCGGACGTCCAATAGGTGAGCCATTACGCCCCCAGCTGGATCCGGGGGTCGAGGTAGGCGTAGAGGATGTCGACGAAGGCGCCGATCAGCACGACCAAGACGGCGGTGTACATAACTATGACCATGATCGGCGGCACGTCGAGTGTCTGGATCGACTGCGCGGCGTATTGGCCGATGCCCTGGAGGTCGAAGATGCTCTCGGTCAGGATGGCCCCCCCTCCGATCACCCCGGCGAAGTCGAGCGCCCACAAGGACACTATGGGTATCAAAGAAGTCCTCAAGACGTGGGACCGCATCAAGCGCGACTTCGGAAGGCCTTTTGCCCGCGCCATCCGGACGAAGTCTTCGTTCCTGGCGTCCAAAAGGTTGGACCGCAGGATACGCGAGTAAAAGCCGATGAAAGGGAGGGCCAGGCAACACCACGGCAGCACCATGTGCCAGAACCACTGGACCGGGTTTTGCAGGAGCCCGACGTAACCGCCGTTGGGGAAAATATGCCAGACATAACTGAACAAGTACAAAGCCACGGCACCGATCACGAACACAGGGGCAGAAATGGCGGTCAACGCGGCAAAGGCCAGCGTCCGGTCGGCCCACCCATTTGGCTTGGCGGCGGCCGCCACTCCCAGGATGATCCCCCAGAACAGCCAGATAATGCAAGCGCCGACCGCCAAGGACACGGTGGCCCCGAAGCCCCTGGCAATTTCACTTGCGACATTTACCTGTTGGCTATAAGAGACCACGGTGCCCGTGAAAATCTTCTCCATCATGGTGGCGTACTGGAAATATAGGGGCCGGTTGAACCCCCAGGCCCGAGCGATGTCCGCCACCTCCGCCGGGGTGGCCGTGCGGCCGGCCAGGCGCTCGGCCGGGTTGCCGTTCGGTATGACCTGGAACATCAAGAACGTGAACACGGACACCAGGAACAGCACGATGCACGCTTGTACGCCACGGCGGACTACGAAGCGGGCCATTTGCGCCTCTTGTTTACATGAGGGTCGAGGGCGTCGCGGACGCCCTCCCCAAACAAATTGATGCTCAACACGGTTAGGACGAGCGCCAGGCCCGGCACCAGGAGCAGGCTCGGTGACGACGTGACTAGCTGGACGCCGTCGCTGATAAGGGTGCCCCATGAGGCATTCGGGGCTTGGACGCCAGCGCCGAGGAACGAGAGTGCCGCCTCCAGCAGGATCGAGTTGGCAATCATCAAGGGTATGAAAATTACGATTGTGGAACTGATATTCGGGAGGATCTCTGAGAGCATGATCCGCACCGGGCTTTCGTTGAGCGTTCTGGCCGCCTGGACGAACTCTCTCTCCCGCAGGGCGATAACCTGACCGCGGAGTGGCTTGGCCACGTACGGCAGGTTGACGAAGCCGATGATCAATGCCGGTATGGCCAGAGAGCCACTGTTAATGGTCAGGGGGCCGATCGACAAGCCCCCGAGGGTCAGCGTGGTGCCAATAGCCACGCCGAGCAACACCGCCGGGAAGGCCCAGATAATGTCGAGCATGCGGGCCAGCACGCTGTCAAGCCAGCCCCGGTAGAACCCAGCCAGAAGGGCCACCACTGTGGCCGACACCATGGTGATCAACGTGGCGGAGAAACCGATCAATAGCGAGGTACGGCCCCCATAAAGCAGCCGTACGGCCACGTCACGCCCGTTGAAGTCGGCGCCGAAGAAAAACCGGCTGTGCCATGTGGGGCCGATAGGGATGCCGATAGTCGACACGACGTTTTCCAGCCGGCCATGCACCCGGACGGTGGCGGTGATGTGCTCTGTGTTCGGGCCGGTGTGGGCCACGTACTGCGCGTACAAAGGGGCGGCCGCGCAACACACCACCACTATCAGGAAGAAAACACCACCTGCGATGGCGGCCCTGTCCCTCCGAAGCTTGGATAAAGCCAGGCGGTAGGGGCCGACACCGGCTGCGCTGCCCGGGGACCGGTCCCCCCCCGAGGTCAGAGGGGGGACCGGCTCTGCAACGTCGGTGTGAGTTAGCGCTACTTCCCTCGCTAAGGCCACGTCCAGTTGTCCCCGGTTATCTGCTTAGCAAAGTACTTAGCTGTTCAGTCGCCAGGTGGAATAGTCGTTGAAGAACAACGGTTGGAACACGGCGCTGGCGAAGTTGACCCGGGTCGAGAAGAACTTGACCAACTCGTTCGAACCCCACACGATATAGTCGACGTGCTTCGCCGCGTACTCGTCCAGGCCCGCCCACTGGCTGGCCACCCCCATCAGTTGCGCCGCAGGCACGGCCTCGAGCCGCTCTAGCGTCGACTGGATGTGAGGCACGTTTACGTTGCCAAAATTGTCACTGTTCACCGGGTGGATGTTCCGGGCGTCGATCAGCATCAGGAAGTCGGCCGGGTTGGGGAAGTCGAGGAACTGGCCCGCCTCCCCGGTATTAGCGGCCGTCTTCACGTTGCCGATGGTCGTCCAGTAGATGGCCGGGTTGACCAACTTCAGCGTTACTTTGAAACCGACCGACTGCAGAGCACTGGCGTAGTACTGAGCTTCCGAGCTCTGCGGGGGGCCGGAGAAGCCGTACACCGAGACGGGGGCACCGACGAGATGGGCTTGAGACAGCAGTTGCTTACCCTTGGCCACGTTGGGCGACGGGTAGGGGCAGGGCACAGTAGGGTGCCCGGGTATGCCCTCGGGTATGAAGTAACAAGTCGGGGTGATAAACCCACCGCCCAATCGGGCGAGGGCACTCCGGTCGATGGAGTAAGCCGCCGCTTCGCGGGCCAGCGGGTTGTTGAACGGCGAAAGGTCCTGATTGAGGAAGAAGTAGTTGGTAGAGGCGACGACCTCCTTTTGGAAACGACCTTTAGCTTCACTTTCGACGCGAGCGATCAGCGCCGGCGGCACGGTGTCCGTAATATCCATGGCGTCGGCCTGGTTATCGAGCACGGCTTCGGTCTCCGTGGTCGGGTTGGAGACGATGTCGATGTGGATCTGGTCAATGTGCCCGAGAGGTATACCAGGTATATGGAAGCTGGCGAACAGCGGGTTTTTCACCAGCTCATACGACACGTTCGGCTGGACGTTCGTGAGGATGTAGGCACCGACGCCGGGCGGCATTTTGGTCGTCTGGGCTTTCATCGGCGTACCTTGGGGCACCGGGCTAGTGGCGGGGAAGCACAGAATGTTGGAGAAGTCACCGATCGAACTGGTCAGGTGGATGACAATGGTCCCGGTGGCATCGTTCGCAGTTACCCCGGAGAGGTTCGAACTTTTCCCCGCCTGGTAGGCAGTGGCTCCGACGATCGGCTGCAAGAATGAGCTCGCTCCCCAGTTCAGCCGAAGAGCGCGTTCGATGGCGAACTTGACATCAGAGACTTTGACCGGCGTGCCGTCAGAATATTTCAAACCGGAGCGCAAAGTTAGCGTGTACGTTTTCCCCCCGTCAGTGATCTTGGGGAGCGAGGTAGCCAGCCCAGGTATGATCTGCGTCCCGGCCAACCCGCTCTTATGCGCGTAGGTCAGCAGTGGCGTATAAACGATCCAGTCGGCTTCGCCGGCGCTGGTGGTGTAGCCCAGTTGAGGGTCCAGGAAATTTGGCGGCGAGCTGGTATCGATAGTGACCGAGCTATTGCTGGCCGAGGCGGTCAGGTTGGCGGCGGCAGCATAGCCTTGCCAGCTGCCAGGGCCTGCCAGCACGCCCGTGAGTAGAGCGGTGGCCGTCAGCGCGGCCGTGAAGGTGGTTGCGGTCGGGTGTGATGTTTTCATTAGACCCCTCCTTCGGGCTGGTGGTTCGATAGGTCAGGGCAATAAAGGCAGAATTCGGCTGAGGAGCGCGTGCCGGGGCCGGTAATCCGGAGCCAGTAATTAGCTGGGGAGGGTGCGGATACGGGGACGGCGGGGGCGCCTGTCCGGCGGCGAAAGCACGCGGTCGGCGGCCGATAGCCCTGGTTAGCAGACGGTTGGAGAAACGTTTGATCGTTGGTAACCCCCCTGAGACCAGTTGGAAGTCGCCGAGCCCGTGCTGTTGGCTCTCGAGCCAATTCAGCTACGCGCACTGTAGCGCGATATGAGCGGGCCTCGCTCCTAAGTGGACGCTGGCGAGTAGTCCTCGCTACGTGGAATGGGCGCCGTTAACGTGCGTCAGAAGTCACCGAGGCGGGGCGCGGCACTCTGCGGCTGACAGCCGGAGCGCGGGGACGCGATGGTCACTGGGGCTGCGGTGGAAGAGCTGGTCGGCCGGCGGAGGTCCGAGGTTCGTGCTCAACAATGGGCGGGCCGGTGCCAACTCGTCGGGTATGTCGCCGGAGGCGACGTAAACGTGGTCGTTGTCTGGGCGTGTCGGCGGGCGCATGATACCGATTTCAGAAACCGATCTCAGCAACGTAGTGGGCCGGGTGGTAACTGTCAACCGTTCCTCGGGCGGCTCAGTGACATGCGGTTCTGAGACCGTCCGCCGGCGCACCTACGGATGCGCGCCTCGTCATGGGCCGGTTACGCGGGCTTTGGCGAGGTGGCGAGGAGCACGATAGCGAGGACCAGGATGGCGCAGCCAACGCCGGCGAGGCCATAGCGTATGATCCGGTAGCTAAAATGGCTCCCGATCCCGGCGAGGAACAGGACGGTAGCAAGGTAGACGGTGGTGCGGACGTAGCTGTCCGAGTTGGCCCCCGCTTTCTGGCCGGCGTTGTAGTCCTTGGTGGCCATGGCATTGAGCTTGGCCGCTAGGGCCTTTTGGGGCTGTCGGTACTCGGGCATGTAGGTCGGCCCGGGCGGGGCGTCAGGGTTGGTCTCGGGGTCGGTGGCCTGCCACGCGTTGAAGGCGTTGTGGAAGTTCGGGCTGAACCGCTTTTCGGCAATGGCCATAGCCGTCTTGTTGCCTGCGACGTAGGCGGTGAACCAGTCGTTGAACGTGGTCAGGTCGAAGTTGAGGCTGTTCAGAGCGTCGAGGTTGGCGGCGTTGGCCTGCGAGCGGTCCGCGTTGGACGTGGCTAAAAGCAATGAGGAATCGGTGGAAAACTTGGCCGCCGCATACCCCGACCAGGCTGCCAGTACGGCCACGATGGCCAACAGGGCCGCCTCGAATATCGAGATGGTCCGGTTGAGTTTCTTCTCTCGCTCTTCTTCGTCCTGCTCGGCGTGCTCAGCCAGCCCTTTGCCGGCTTCTACGGCGGACAGTCCTTCTGGCACGAAGGAAGCCTACCTAAGCCGAACTCCCCCAAGGGTGAGCTGAGCCGGCCGACGCAGGGATTGGAGAACGGGTGCCGACCTAGGGACCGGCAGTGACGTCCAGGCTTTCGGGTATGACGACCGGCGCCGGGAAGGGCACAGGGACGACGGCAGTACCAGTGAACCGCTCGATATGCAGCGCCCGGACCGTTACCCCGCCGGCCGCCGATGGAGGCTCTACTGCAACCCGCACACCGGTGACCGGGTGTGCCGACCAGTCCAACGGCAATTTCACAACTGTGCGCACGTGGCCGGCGGACACGAGTGGGTACCCCCAGCCGAAGTCGCTCTGGAACCAACCGGAGTACCCGGCCAACTGTACGTCGACGGCCACCGACGAGACCCCTTTGCCGATGGTGTTGAGGTCGACAAGGGCGTACTGCGATGCTTTCCCGGGCTCGGGAGAGGTCGGGCTGGTCGCAGTGTCGGCGTACCAGCGGGCCACCTCGTTGCCCATGACCTGGTATGTGAACGGGTTGGCGTCCATCACCGCATCGCGAGCCTGGCCGGGCGCGGGCGCCGCCACGGGGGCGAGCTGGAACCGGAAAGGCGTTGTCCCCTCATCGGAAAAGTCGTTGTTGCCGGTGGCGTCGCGTATGACCGGGTGGTGGCCCCACCACGTCCCGGCAAACGGCTTGTCCACCTCCTTCAGGGCGCTTTGGCTGTCCGGGAAGCCGACCAACGGCTCCCCGCCCCACAGGTACCGAGCGCCCGAGACCGAACCGTCCGGCTTGACGGTGAAGGAGATGGCGTTCTCGATATCGGTCATCCGGCCCCAGGTCCCCCACTCTAAGAACGGCAAGAAACCCGTCCCCGCGTCCTCGTGGCTCCAGACAATTACATAGGTCAGCTGGTTGCCGCCGCCGGCGGCTGGCGCACGGACGCGTAAGCCAGCAACGGGACGTCATGGAGAGCCGACGTAGACCGCCCGTATAAGACCGGCGCATAGGCATAGGCCAGGTACTGCGGGTTGCTCGGGGCGACCAGTTCCAGCTGGCTGGCCAGGAGGTCCACCTGTGGTTTCGTGCCCGTAGCTACTTGCGATAGGCCACCCTGGCTTGCCGGCGGCCCCACCGATATGGTCAATGAGTAGGCGTCAGCGCTGCGGATGGGGCCGACGAAGGCGGCGTAAACAAAGGGGGACGCACCCCAGAACAAAACGAACTGCTGTTTCGGAGCGGTCTGATGAGTGGCCAGATCCGTGAGGGTGACGTCCACCACGGTAGAGGTGGGCGGGCCAGGCCCCATGAGGTGCCCGGCGCGGCCAGGGCCAGCCGCAGGAGGCCCTCACCTGTCACGAGAAGGGGCGAGGTAGTAGAGGTGGTGGGGACCGTGGTGGCGGCGACCGTAGTGGTGGTGGCCGTGTGGTGTGGCCGTAGTGGTGGTGGCCGCGGCGGCTCCGGGTGAGAGCTGACCGTTGAACGGCCCGTAACCGAGCCCGGGGCCGTGAGGTTGCCGGCGGCGGTGGGCGTGAGTGACACCGTGAGAGGATTACCGGGGCGGCCCAAAAGGCCAGTGGCGGCTGGCGAGCCCGGCGTGGTAACGGTCGTTAGCGGGGTAGCGCTCGAGCGGACTGGTGGGGAGCCGAGCTTCGGGTCCCAGGCGTCGGCTGGGGTGGCGCACGACCCAGGGGCCGAGCACGCGTCAGCGGCAAAGGTCAAGTACTGGACCAGGGTGCTGGCGCCGCCTGTCGAGTGGATGGCCTCAACGGCCACGAAGCAGCTCACTTTCAAGCAGTTGGCGCCACCGAGCGCAGTGGTTAGCACCGCCGGCAGAGGCAGTGACGTCGTCGCCACCTTGTTGGCGCCGACGGTCATGACCGAGTTGTGCCGGCTGTCGCACGCGTCCTCGACCGAGGCGCCAGGTTGGAGGAGCAGTGCGAGCGCCTTGGGGTCGCAGTCGACCACTGCGTAAGTGGTGCCGTAGGAGCCGCCTGTGATGCGGACGGTGACACGCTGCCCGTCGACCAAACCCCGTTGCGGCGTCACCGTAAGGGATGTGAACGCCAACGCCTGCGATGGCGAGGCCACGGCCGGTTCCATCGCGAACAGAGCGAAGCAGGACCACAGGGCGGCGGGAACGGCCAGCAGCCTCAGTGCGATTGGCTTCAAGATGTGCAGACCGCCACTTCCACGCCCAGAGCGTAGCCAAGCACTACCCGGCTGGGGATAGCACCACCGCCGGTTTGGCCTGCTGGGGCCCGTAGGCCTCGTAGACGGCCAGCAGCTTGGCGTCCTCGCCCACCACCGCCCAGGGCCGGCCCGTGGCGCCGCCCTGGCGCAGGTCCTCGACGGCTAGTACTCGCCCATACCCGATGGCCGCCTTTAGGGACGCCCCGATGACCGCTCGCGACAGGCCCCGCAGGGCTTCGGCGGGCGTTATCAAGGCTTCGGATTCTCGAGGGCGAATCCTCCAGGGCCTCCAGTGTGAGGGCCTCCTTGGTGGTGAACTCCCCCACTGCCTCGCGCCGCAACCGGCGCAGGTGGGCTCCCCCGCCGAGCAAGGTACCGAGGTCGGCGGCCAGGCTCCTCACGTAGGTGCCCGACGAGCACTCCACGTCTATGGAGAGCACCGGCCCAGTCGCCTCCTCTCCTGACCGGACCACATCGAACCGCCACACCGTCACCGGCCGGGGGGGCCGGTCCACTTCCACCCCCGCCCGGGCCAGTTCGTGCAGCCGCCGGCCTCCCACCTTCAAAGCGGAGACCATGGGGGGCACCTGCTCGATTTCGCCGGTCAGCTTGGCCGCCGCGCTTCGGGCTGCTTCGAGCGTCACCGCTCTCATGTCCCACGTCCCGGTCACCTCCCCGGAAGCATCGAGCGTGCTGGTCGCCAACCCGAGGACGACCTCGCCCGAGTACCGCTTGGGTAGTCCCGAGAGGAAGCGCAACAGCCTGGTCACCTGGCCCAGACCTACGAGCAGCACCCCTGTCGCATCGGGGTCGAGCGTGCCGGCGTGGCCGATCTTGCGTTGCCCGAAGATACGGCGGCAACGGGCCACCACGTCATGGCTGGTGCACCCGGTCGGTTTGTCTACGACCAGGAGGCCGTCGGCGGGGCTCACGCCTCCGCGCCTTGGCCCCCGGTTTGCTCAGGTTCACCCGGCTCAGGGTCGTCGGGTGCTCTGGCTTTCTCCTCGGCGTGGATGGCGCGCAGGATCTCTTCGACCCGTGCCCCGTGGGCGACGGCCGGGTCGGCCTCGAAGCTGAGCAGTGGCGTCCGTTTCAGCCTTACTTGGTGCGCCACCGCGGCCTGCAGCCGGGTGCGGGCCTCGACGAGCGCAGTGTGGGCGGGCTCCGGCAAGGAAGCCAGCAGGACGGTGGCGTGACGCAGGTCGGGCTCGCAGCTGACCGCAGTTACCGTCACCAGCTCGAGGCGGGGGTCGGACCCGGCCACCAGCTCGATCTCGTCGGCCAGGACCTCGCGCAGGACCTCGTTGACTCTGGCAATGCGGGGGTAATGACGGTGGCTCGGCCAGGCCGAGCGCTTATGCGGGCTCACGGAGGTTCCTCTGTCGATTGGCTCACGGCCCCCACCAGTGCCGTTCGCACGAGATGACCTCGACTTCCGGGAACGACCACACGAAGCGTTCCACCGAATCGAGCACTTCGGAGACGTGGCGGGGCGTCGACGACACGGCAGCCATGGCCAACTCGGCCGCTTGCCAGCGGTCCTGCTTGCCCACCTCCGCCGCCGCCACGCCGAAACGGTGCCGGCACCCCTCGAGTATCGGCCGCAGTACCGCCCGCTTTTCCTTTAGCGAGCGGGACTGCGGTAAATGCAGCTCGACGCTCAGGGCTGCAGCGTGCAAAGGGCTCAGGTGCGGGGGATCTCCCGTTCCTCGTAGGTCTCGATGATGTCCCCGCCGCGCAGATCCTGGTTGTTGGAGAGGCCAATGCCGCACTCGAAGCCCTCGTGAACTTCACGCACGTCCTCCTTGAAACGCCGTAGGGAGGTGATGGCGCCCTTCCAGATGATCACCCCGTCGCGGAGGAACCGGACCTTGGAACCACGCGTGATGACCCCGCTGCGCACATAACAACCGGCAACGGCTCCGATCCGGGGTATGCGGAAGATCTCGCGGACTTCGGCCTCGCCCGTGAGCACCTCTTCGTACTCGGGCGCCAGCATGCCGACCATCGCGGCCTGTATGTCCTCGATCAGCTTGTAGATGATCTCGTAGGTACGGATCTCGACGCCCTGAGCTTGGGCCATGGCGCGGGCATCACGGCCGGGCCGGACGTTGAAGCCAATGATCGTGGCATTGGACGCCGCCGCCAGGGCGACGTCGTTCTCGGTGATGCCGCCGACAGCGCGGTGCACAAAAGCCAGCCTGACGTCGTCTCGCTCCAGCTTGCGCAGGCTTTCGGTGACAGCCTCGAGCGAGCCCTGGACGTCGGCCTTCACGACCAGGTTCAAGGTCGCTGCCTCGCCCCGCTGGATCTGCTCGAAAATGTCCTCCAGCTTGGCCCCACCGCTGGTGGCGGCCGAGCTCCGGCGTAGGTCTGCGCTGCGGAACCGCTGTTCTCGTTGTTCAGCTACGTCCCGGGCGGTCCGGGAACTGGCCACACCCCTCAGCTCGTCGCCGGCGCCCGGCAATGAGTCGAAGCCCAGCACCTGGGCCGGGAAGGACGGCGGGGCTTCTTTGATGTTGTCACCCTTGTCGTCGATGAGCGCCTTTACCCGGCCCCAGGCGGCGCCGGCCACAACGTGGTCGCCGACCCGCAAAGTACCGTTCTGGATGATCACGGTGGCCACGGGCCCTTGCCGGGGTCGAGGTTGGCCTCGAGGACAATGCCCTGCGGCCGCGCTTCGGGGTTAGCCTTCAGCTCCTCCAGTTCCGCCACCACGAGCAGCTGTTCCAGCAGGTCGTCGATGCCCAGGTTTTGCAGCGCGGAGACCTCGACCATGATCGTGTCGCCGCCCCATCGCTCAGGTACCAGCCCGAGCTCGGAGAGTTGCTGCATCACATGGTTGGGGTCGGCATCGGCACGGTCGATCTTGTTGATGGCGACGATGATGGGGACATCGGCCGCCTTGGCGTGGTTCAATGCCTCGACGGTCTGGGGCATCACCCCGTCGTCCGCCGCCACGACCAGGACGACGATGTCGGTCACGTCGGCACCACGAGCCCGCATGGCTGTGAACGCCTCGTGGCCCGGCGTGTCGACGAACGTGATGACGTCTCCAGTAGCCGTCGTCACCTGGTAGGCACCGATGTGCTGCGTTATGCCGCCCGTCTCTCCGGAGGCGACATCCGCCTCCCGGATCTTGTCGAGCAGTGTCGTCTTGCCGTGGTCGACGTGGCCCATGACCGTCACTACAGGAGGGCGCGGACGGAGCAATTCGGGCCGGTCTTCGTCCTCCTCTTCGCCGAAGTAGCGCGCCTGGAGCTCGGCTTCCTTTTGCTCGCCCGGCTCGACCAGGCGGACGTTGGCGCCGATCTCGGCCGCGAACAGCTCGATCATGTCGTCTGAGAGCGACATCGTGGCCGTGACCATCTCACCCTGGGTCAGTAGAAAGCGCACGACGTCAGCGGAACTGCGGTTGAGCCTGGGGGCCAGATCCTGAGCCGTAGAGCCGCGCTCCACGATGACCTCGCCCTCGGGCACGGGCGCCAGCGACGGGATGTACGTCGACGGCGTCTGGGCCTCGAGCTCTTCTCTGCTCCGCTTCCTGCTGCGCGGGCGCCTATTGCCGCCCGGCCGGCCGCGACCACCTGGGCCGCCACCGAAGCCGCCAGGGCGTCCGACGCCGCCGCGCCCACCTGGGCCGCCTGCGGGGCCGCCGGCACCCGTCCGGTATGGCGACGGGTTGGTAGGTGCACGGTAGGTCGCATCGGGACCGCCGCGCGACAGCGGGCCAGTCCGGGGAGCCCCCGGTCGAGCGCCAGGGCCGGGCCGTGCCCCCGGGCCTCCAGGAGCGCCGGTGCGCGGTCCCGGGCCGGAGCCCATGCCGGGCCGCGGGCCGCCGGAGCCAGGAGCGCCTGGTCCGCCTCGGGAGAAACCTGGACGACCACCGGGCGCCGGTGGACGCCCTTGGCCCGGCCGGTCCCCGTAACGAGCGCCGCCGTTGCCTGGGCCTCCCGGGTACTGGCCGGTCCCGCCGCGGCCGTAACCTCCGCCGGCACCGCCACGGCCCTGTCCATTTCCCTGGATGGGCGCGCCGCGGCCGCCCCGTTGAGAGTCATCTGGGCCACCCGCTGGGCCTCGCGCCGGAGGCGGGATCGGTTTGCCTGTCAGCGGCGACAGCGGCCCACGGAAACCCGGGGGCGGTGGTATCGGTTTGCCGGTCATCGGCGAGACCGCACCGGCGCCCCGGTTTGGTGCCGCTTGCCCTTGTCCTTGCCCTTGTCCTTGACCTTGACCTTGGCTCCGGCCTCCTTGGCCAGCTGTCCCGTGCGTCGCCGGGCCATGTGTCGTTGGGCCTTGCGGAGTCGGGCCGTGAGCAGGCGCGCTCGGGCTGGGCCGGTCGGGCCTGTCCTGGTGGCGCGCTCGGTGCCCTGGCTGGCGCCGGCGCAGCTGGCGCGGCCGGTGGGGCCGACGCAGCTGGTACCGCTGGTACAGCCTCGGCCGGCGGGGGCGCCGCCTTGACCGGTGCGGGCGCGGGTGCCGCTTTGGCCTGGGGCACCTGGGAAGCGAGGTGGGCGGCGTCACGGTGCACCGGCGAGGGGGTGCCCGCTGGTGCAGCCGGCGGCCTCACCGCTGCTGCTTTGCCGGGTGGCCGGTTGTCCTCCTCCGGCAGGTGCGCGGAGGCCGGGCGGAGGCGGTATTGGCCGACCGGAAGCGGGTGCGTGCTCGATAGGCGACGGGGCACTGGCTGCTAGAGGTGGCCCAGCAGCCGGAACGGGCGCGGCGTCGCTATGCGAGGTGCGACCGCTCGGCCGGTCGTGCAGAGGTGGCTCTGTGCCGGGCGAGACCACGCCAGGAGGCGCGGCTACGCCTGTACCGCTAGTGCTACTGGTTATACCGCTGCCGGCCCGTCCAGACTGATGGACGGCGGCCGAGTCGGCAGTCCCGGTGCGGCCCGCCGCGACAGCGGCAGGGACCTGGGCCGCCGTGTCCTCGGACCCGGGTGCTGGCGCGGTCTCCTCGGGCGGGTGCGTACGCTTTAGCCCGTCGCGCTCTGCCCTCCGCCGGACGCGGTCGGCCTGCGCCTCCTCGATGCTCGAGGAGTGGCTCGTAACACCTATGCCCATAGACAGGGCGAGCTCGAGGCCCTCTTTATTGGTCAGGCCGAGCTCGCGGGCCAGTTCGTATACCCGGATTTTCTTGGCCAAGTTCCTCGTCAGTACCTTTCTTCGTTCTTCAGTTCTTCAGTTCTTCGTCCTGCTGGCCGCTACATCGTGTGGCGGCGTCATCTCTCAATCCCATCCTCGCACGTTCAGAGACCATCGCGAACATCAGTTCAACGTCGGCCGTGCGGATGTCGGCCCGCAAGGCCCGGCTGAAGGCGCCGCGGCGACCGGCTCTACTGATGCAGTCGGGCTCGGCCAACTCGGTTCCTCCGAGCCTACAAAGCCAAGCACCTCTGCCCTGGCCTTTTCGGTCGATTACGAGCTGGCCAGCGGGGCCGAGGACTACTCGGACCAGTGTACCGGTGCCCTTTCGAGCGCGGCAGCCTACGCAGGTCCGGACGGGGGCTGGCGTCTACCCCACTCCTTCCCCTGAAGCCGCCGCTTCGGGTGCCCCTTCCGGTCCCGCTGCTTCGGGCGGTTCGAGTTGCTCTTCGCTTTGGTCGGCCGGGTGGTCGGCGAGATCGTCGGCGAGGTCGTCGGCCGGGCCGGCTTTGACCTCCTCGGCGTCAGCTTTGACCGCCTGGGCGTCGGCACCAACGGCTTCAGCTGCCTCTACCTCGCCTGCCTCTTTACTGGCCTGGGTGCCAGCGTCAGCGTCGGCCGTCCACTCACCCTCGGCCTTCTCGCCGTCGCCGGCGCGCGCCTCCCATTCTTCGGCGGACAGGGCCTCGCCTCCGCCGGCCGGTTGCCAAACCATCTCGCCCGCCTCGTTTTGGACCCACTCGCCCTCGGCCCATTCCTGAGCGGCATAGGCCTCTTCCTCCGCCAGCTGGCTCTCGCTTTTGATGTCGATGCGCCAACCAGTCAGACGCGCAGCAAGGCGGGCGTTCTGGCCCTCTTTACCTATGGCCAGCGAGAGCTGGTAGTCGTTCACGATGACGGTAGCCGTCCCCGACTCCTCGTCAAGGATGACCTCCTTCACCTTGGCAGGCTGAAGGGCCCGCATCACGAACTCCCGGGGGTCGTCGGAGTACGGGACGATGTCGACCTTCTCTCCACGCAGCTCCGTGGTGACCATGCGGACGCGGGCGCCGCGGGCGCCGACGCAGGCGCCGACCGGGTCGACGTTTGGGTCGTTGGACCAGACGGCGATCTTGGTCCGGTGGCCCGGCTCCCGGGCCGCCGCCTTTATCTCCACGATCCCGTTGGCGATCTCGGGCACCTCCAGTTCGAAGAGGCGCTTGATGAGGCCCGGGTGCGTGCGCGACACAACGATCTGAGGGCCTTTGCTCGTCTTGCGCACCTCGACGATGTAAGCCTTCAGCCTGGCGTTGTGCTCGTAGTGCTCGAAGGGAACTTGCTCGGCTTGCGGCAACAGTGCCTCGACCTTGCCCAGGTCGAGCAGCGTGTAGCGGTTGTCGCTCTGCTGGATGATCCCGGTAACGATGTCGCCTTCCCGGCCGGCGTACTCCTCGTACTTGAGATCCCGCTCGGCTTCCCGGATCCGTTGGAAAATAACCTGTTTTGCGGTCTGAGCGGCAATGCGCCCGAAGTCCTTGGGCGTGTCGTCCCACTCGCGGACCACGTTGCCGTCTTCGTCCAGTTCCTGGCCGTACACCCGGATCTCGCCAGAATCGGGCTCGATAGTGACCACGGCTTCCTCGGCCGCGCCGGGCATGCGCTTGTAGGCGGCCACGAGCGCGTTGGCCAGGGCGTCCAACAGGACGTCAACACTGATCCCTTTGTCCTTGGCGATCTGCTGGAGGGCGTCCAGAAACGCCATATTGTCCCTCAACATATGGCCTCCCCAGCCGTCGCAGCCGGGGCGTCGGTCACTGCTTTGGCTGACTTTTTGGAGGCCGTCTTGGGCTTGGCGCCCTTCTCCGGCTGACCCCAGGTGAAAATGGTGTGGGCGCGCTGGACCGACTCCAGGGGGACCCGGATTTCCATTGTCTCGTTTGAAGAAATCTCTACCCGGAGCGTGATGTCCTGCTCGGACGCACTGGTGAGCGTACCCCGCAGGCGGCGCATCTCGTTCACCGGTTCCGCGGTCTTCACCGTCACTTCTTGTCCGATGTACCGGGCGAAGTGCTCCGGGTAACGCAGCCGGCGCTCCAGTCCGGGGCTCGATACCTCGAGCAGGTACTTCCCGGCCGGGACGAGCTCGTCGCGCTGGTCGAGGGTGGCCGAGATGGCCGAGCTCAGTTGTGAGATGGAGTCGAGGTCGACCCCGCCAGGGCGTTCCACCAAGACCCGCACGGTTGCACCGGAACGCTCTACGTCCCAGATCTCGAGCCCTGCGGCCTGCACTGCCGGCCTCAGCGCTTCAGCAATCTGCTCTTCAGCGCCCATCTCACCTCCTCTGCGGTCAAGGTCCATCAAACAAAAGCGTGGGCAACCTGCCAGGCAGGCAAGCCCACGCCCAACATCACCCTCGATAACAACGAGTAGTATAGCCCAGGTCGGTCCCGCTATACCCTGGCCGTTAACGATGCGCGCCCGCATTTTGGCCATCCCGTCTGGCCGCCCGCGATCTGGCTGAGAGCACTCTGGCCGACCGCGTTCCTCGCAGCCGTCGCTATAGCGGCTGTGGTATAGCGGTCACTGATCGCTGGTAGCTTCAGGCTCGGGCTCCACTTTGATGGCTGAGTGGGGCGCAGCTTGCCGGCGTTCTGGCTGGCCTCGATACCCATCCTGCGTGCTTGTTTGCGCATGCCTGAGGAGCTGCCGATGGGCCAGGGCCTTAGTGAGATCGAAGAGGCGATGAGCAGTTACGCCGCCGCTTTCGAAGTGGGGGAACTCCCGCCGTCAGAGCTGGGGCCGGCACTACGGTCGGCCGGCCGGATCGAAAAGCTGGCCTCTGCCCTGTGCTCGATGCTGGCCGCTCGAATGGCCACCGGCGCCGGCGGAGACGGCGAAGGGCCTCTGCGCCGGGTGGCCGAACGCCATGCCGAACGGGAGTTGGCGGCGGCGGCCGGCACGTCGCTCGAGGACGCCCGCCGGGCCATCGAAGTGGGCAAGGCGATAGCGCAGCAGCCTGACTTGGCTGCGGCCGCCCGGGACGGAGAGTTGTCGAGACGTCAGGCCGCGCTCATCTCCGACGCAGTCTCAGTCGACCCAGAGGCCGCCCCCGACCTGGTAGAAAAGGCGAGCCGCATGGCCCTTGGCGAGCTGCAGGCGGAGTGTGCTCGGGCTAAGGCGGCCAAGCTGGACCTGGAACAGCGGCGCCGGGTGGTGCACGCGGCCCGCTCGGTCCGGTGGTACACCGACCCGCTGGGCGCCTTTCATCTTCACGCCGAAGGCACCGTCGAGGACGGCGCCCTGGTGGTGGCGGCGCTCAAGCCGTTGGCCGACCGGGCTTTCCGCACGGCCCGCAAAGAGGGGCGCCGTGAGCGCCCCGAGGCCTACGCCTGGGACGCCCTGGTGGATTTGGCTACCTCCGGCGGCGCGGCGGCGCCACGCGGGGAAGTGCTATTCCGCGTCGACTACGACGCCATGGCCCGGGGCTACCCCGAAGGCGACGAGGTGTGCGAGGTGGCCGGCCTCGGTCCTGTCAGCGTGCAGGCGGTGCGAGACATCATCGCCGGCGGCGACCCCGTGCTCAAAGCAGTTGTCACCAAGGGCAAGGACGTGGTGGGGGTGGCTCACTTGAGCCGGCGAGCGCACGCCCACCAGAAGACGGCACTGGACTGGTTGTACCCGACCTGTGCCAACGAGGCGTGCGGGGCCAGAGGCGAGATCCTACAGACCGATCACCGCGTGGGCTGGGCCAAGACGCACGTGACTGTGCTCGGGGAACTCGACCGGCTGTGTAGCTTCGACCACTGGCGCAAGACTAACCTCGGTTGGGAGCTGGTGGGGGGCAAAGGCAAACGAGCTTTCGTCGGCCCGGACGACCCGAGGCATCCCCGCAACGCTCGGGGCCCAGGCGAGCCCGGCGCCGGCGACGTCTTGCTTTAGCTAGCCCAGCAGATCCTGGCCGCGGCGCGCCCGGGCCGAGAGAAAATAACCCGTCACTTCCAACGGAAGTAGACAAAAATGCGACCGAAGTTGTCGGAGTCTTTTTCCAATCGGTGGTAAAGCGGGCGGATTTCCTTTTGGTCGAGGAAGCGCAAAACTCTTCTTCTTCAACTGGCCGGATCCCTTTCCCGGGATGATCTCCACCTGGCTGGCCTTGATCCGCGCCGCCTCGTCGAGCACCTCACGCAGAGCCCGGTCGATCTGGTCGCCCCTGTTGTAGATGTCGTGCAGATCGAGCTTCAACTTGGACACGATCGAGATTACGCCTCGGCTGGCTGACTTTCGGAGACTGGCTCGCCGTACGTGGCTACCAGCTCCTGTCCCAGCCGGGCCAGCAGCTGACGGGCTTCGGGCGGTGCCAGGACCTCGATGTGGTGCCCAAACCCGCAGAGCTGTCTCACGATCATCTCGACTCTTGGCCCCCGCACCGTGACCGGGACCCGCTCGCCGGGTTGGCTGTCACCTACGCTCAATTGCCCCTCAAAAAACCAACGCAAGGCGTCAACGACGTCCGGGGTTGCCAGGCCCGTGACCTCGACGGGAGAGCGCAACCGGTCGACGCGCTCGACCACCTCTTCCCAGGAACGGGACAGCTCGAAACCTTCTGGGCGCACCACAGGTTCACCGGTCAGCTCGACCGACTTGACCCTGCTGACGCGGAAGGTGCGCAAGCCTTCCTCCGTGCCGGCAAGCAGGTACCAGGTGGTCCCCTTTTGCGCCAAACCGAGCGGGTGGACGGTGCGAACGGTCGCGTTCCCTGTGCGGTCGGAGTACCCGAGGTGGACTTGCTCCCCCTCAGTCGTCGCCTCTTGTAGAACGTCCAGGTAGCTTGGACGGTACGCGGGCCGGTTGCGGCCCCAGCCGTGGGGGTCGAGCACTACCGACGAGGCGGCTGCCTCCGCGCTCGAGCGGAACGATTCTGGAAGTGCCCGGACCAACTTGCGCAGAGCGGCTTTCAGCTCGGGCGTGGCTGCCGACGCCGGCCCCGCGACCAGGAACAACGCCCGCGCTTCGGGCGCCGTAAGCCCCGACAGGTCGGTGCGGCCCCCGCCCAGCAGGCGCCACCCGCCGCCTCGTCCCCGCTCAGAGTAGACGGGTAGCCCGGCAATGCACAGGGCTTCGAGGTCGCGGCGAGCGGTGCGCTCCGAGATTTCCAGCTCCTCGGCCACCATGGCCGCCGTGACCCGTTGCCGCTGCTGCAACAACAGCAACAGGGCCACCAAACGGTCTGCACGCATACGGCCAGCTTCGCATCAAAATAGGCCAGAAGGTGGCCGCTTTGATGTGACAAGATCAGTACGGCCAAGGTCAGTCTTGACTATCCCGCCCTGTCAAGTCCTGTCCCGTCCTGTCAATGGGGAACGTGGCAGGCAAACAATGTCCTGGCATTCCAGCTGGGCTCACTCACTCGGCACATTCGCTCGACAGGTCGGCCCGACGGGCTGGCCCGACAACCCTCAAAGGAGACCCAAATGCCCGGACTGCCGCCTCCGCACGATGAAGAGTTGGAGCAGTTGCTCGCCTTCCTCTCGCAAGAACGCTACGTAGTGCGTCTCGCCGCCTTCGGGATGACCGACGAACAGGCTCGGATGGCTCCTTCGGTCAGCTCGCTCAGCGTGGGTGGCCTTATCAAGCACTTGGCCGAAGTGCAGGAATCCTGGACCGACATCATGGCTGGTCGCAAGAAACCGACTGAAAACGATAGCGACCACGATTATTCCGATACTTTTCGGCTCGTAGGGGACGAGACCCTTCAGGGCGTCCTTGACCGCTATGAACAAGTGGGGTCGGAGACGGAACGCGTGGCCCGGTCGCTCGGTCCCGACCACCTCGTGCCGGTGCCGCGAGACGTGCCCTGGTTCCCGACGGATGTGGACCACTGGTCGGTTAGGTGGCTCCTCCTACACCTGATCGAAGAAACCTCTCGCCACGCCGGCCACGCGGACATTGTCCGCGAGTCGGTGGACGGAGCCACGGCGTACCCGCTGATGGCAGCGGCGGAGAACTGGCCGCCCTCTCCGTGGCTGAAAGCCTGGGAACCGCCCTCGGTTTCAGCCGTCTGAGCCGTCTGAGCCGTCTGAGCCGTCTGAGCCGTCTGAGCCGTCTGGGCCGTCTGGGTGGTTCGAAGCGTCTAAGGCGTCTGAACCTTGAGCAGCGCCAACCGCGGCAGTTGGCCCTGGCCCGGGTGCGGGCACCCGCGATGCCAGGGCCTTCCGGCTCGCGGGGGTCGCCGTCCCAGCATTCAGCCGTCGCAAACCGTCCACCAGCCCCTCGTCCGCTATGGCCAACGCCTCGTCCAGCCCGAACCACCTCACGTCCTGGCTCTCGCCCGCCGCCGGCGACGGGTCGGTGTCGTCGCAGAGCAACAAGTACCTCAGGTCCAGGTGGAAATGAGCGCCGGCCGGGTGGGCATCAAGATGGAACAGCAGCGGTTCGGCCTCGGGGTGGCGGCCCTGCAGGCCGGTCTCTTCCCTGGTCTCTCTCACGGCTGCGTCCCACGGGGCCTCGCCGGCGTCTACATGACCGCCTGGTTGAAGCCAGAACCCCAGCGTCTTATGCAAGTGGAGCACCGTCCCCCGGGAGCCGACCACAATTGCTGATCCGGTTACATGTACCCCGTCAGCGTCCCGGTCGAAGGGGTCAGGTAGCCGGTCGAGTTCGACCAGGAAGCGCCGGCGAGAGGCCACCTCACGCGGAGACCGGGCGTCAAACCGTTCCACCGACTGGCGCACATCGGCCAGCGCGGAGGCCGGGTCAAAGGCCAGTCAACTCTCCGACGAGCCGCCGGCCAGGCGCCGGTTGATCAGCTCGACCCGAGCCTCGCTGTGGTTGGCGTCGGATCCTTGGATATCGAGTAGAGCCAAGCGGTCAGCCTCAGCTTCGCCGGCGGCGCCCTCGTCTGCCGCCGCCAAGCGGGCGTCAAAGCCCTCCTTGACCAATTTCTCGGCCTCTTCGACCAGGGCGGAAACCATCTCGTCCTCGGGCACCACCCTTATGATCTGGCCTCTGATGAACAGGTGCCCCCTGTGCTTGCCCGCCGCGATCCCGAGGTCCGCAGAGCGTGCCTCGCCGGGCCCGTTCACGACACAACCCATGACGGCCACCTGGAGCGGGATCTCCCGGTTCTCCAGTGCTGCCTGGGCGTCCTGGGCCACCTTGTAGACGTCTATTTCTGCTCGTCCGCACGACGGGCAGGCGATGAGGTCGACATTGCGGCGTTCGCGAAGCCCGAGCGACTCGAGCAGGGACCGGCCTGCTTTGGCTTCCTCGACGGGGTCGGTCGTCAGCGAGTAGCGGATGGTGTCACCGATCCCCTCCATCAATAGCGTGCCGATCCCGGCGGTGCCCTTGATGATCCCGGCTGGCGGCGGGCCGGCTTCAGTCAACCCGAGGTGGAGGGGGTGTTCCACCTGCTCGGAAAGCTGACGGTAGGCCTCGACCATGAGCGGGACCCGGGAGGCCTTCACGGATATCTTCACGTTGTCGAAGCCGACCTCGGCGAACAGGCTCAGCTCGATGAGGGCGGACTCGACCAGGGCTTCAGGGGTAGCCCCGCCGTATTTGTCGTACAGCCGCTTGTCCAACGAGCCGGCGTTCACGCCAATGCGCACCGGGATACCACGGTCTTTGCATTCGCTCGCCACCAGCTTGATCTCTTCCGGCTTGCGCAGGTTGCCCGGGTTGAGCCGCAGGCAGTCCACCCCTGCCTCGATGGCCGCGAGCGCCATCTCGACGTGGAAGTGGATGTCCGCCACGATGGGTACAGGGCTGCGGGGGACGATGCGGGCCAACCCTTCGGCCGCTTCGCGCTCGTTGCAGGTGCAGCGCACGATGTCCGCCCCCGCCGCCGCCAGGGCATAGACCTGAGCCAAGCGTGCCTTCCACATCGGCCGTCTTGGTCGTGGTCATCGACTGGACGGTAACTGGAGCGTCCCCGCCCACCGGAACCGAGCCGACCATTATCTGGCGGGTCTTCTTGCGGGGGTAGCGCGGCACAGTCAGTTCCTCCAGTTAGTCTCCCCGGCCACGTTACAGCGTCGGTGGCTAACCACCGGCACCTGTTAGCCGAGCAGGTCGCGCAAATCGAGGAACAGTGACGAGATGGCGTAAAACGCCAGCACGGCCAGAACGGCGTACAAGACCGGGGCCAGTTTGTTGACGTCGGCGTGATACGGCCGGCGACGCCCCAAACTGCGTGCCTTTTCGTACAGAGCGATGGCAACGTGGCCGCCGTCGAGCGGTAGCAGGGGGACCAGGTTGAAGATCCCGACAAAGATATTGATGAGGATCAACAGGTACAGGACTTCCGAGATCCCTATATGGGTGGCCCGGTTGGCCAGTACCACGACGCCCACCGGAGATACGAACCTTTCGGCGTGGGGGTTATCTGCGGCCTTCTGGTTGGCCAGCATGTGGGCGTAGCCCCCAAAGTCGCTTACGACGTGGCCTAGTCCGGTTACCGAGGAGACCGCCGTGGCTCCAAAAGCCAGGCCGGCGTGCCTTATCGACCCCAAAAAGCTAAAGCGGACCGGACCCGCCTCGATCCCGAGGAGCCCGGTCGGTTTGGTGTAGATAGGCTCGGTCGCCCCGCTTACGATCACCTTGGACCCGTCGGCCAGCACCGTGGCAGTCTCGAATGTACGGGCGCCACGCTGGATGGTCAGCGTAACCTTCTGGCCCGGACGGTCGCGCAGGAACCCGGTCAAATCGTCCCACGTCTGGAAGTGGTGGCCGTCTACCGCAACTATGCGGTCACCGGGGCGCAACCCAGCCTGTTCTGCCGGGCTCGGGCCTTTGGCAAAGCTGTCGACGGCGGCAATCGGGTTGCTGGCCGACGGGTTGGCGACGAAATTGCCGATATCACCCGGGCCCACAAAAAGGATTATCAATAGCAAGAAAGCCAGCAGGAAATGCACGAACGAACCAGCTAGAGCGACGGTCAGTCGGCGCCACGTGGGTTGGTTGCGGTAGGCCCGCGGTTCGTCGGCGGGGTCGACCTTTTCGACGTTGGTCATGCCAATAATGCGGCAATAACCCCCGAGGGGTAAGGCTTTTATGCCGTACGTGGTCTCACCCTTGGTAACCGACCACACCCGCGGGCCGAAACCCACGAAAAACTCGGTTACCTTCATCCCCGCCCGCTTGGCCGCTACGAAGTGGCCGAACTCGTGCAGGACGATCATCACCAACAGCCCGAGGACGACCAGGACGGTGGCCAAAGCGCCGAAATAGGTCGCCACCACCAGGCCAGAGATAATTATGAGGGCCAACCGGAGCAGTGCCCCGCGCTGCTCGCGCGGGTCCATCAGGTCCTCCGTGTCGGACGGATGTGAGGGATGTGGTCGAGTAGCGGTGTCAACCACGGGGAGCCGCCCTCCTGGGCACGAGAGGCTGGCTGCTGGAGACGCGTTTGACTGCCTCAGTAGCCAAAATCCTGCCTTCGGCGTCGGCGGAGAGCACGTCGTCGACATCCCGGGGTGCGCTGGCCCGGAAGGCGCTCATAACCTCTTCGATCACGCTGGCTATATCGACCCAGCGCAGCTGGCCGTTTAGGAAGCCATCGACCGCCACCTCGTTGGCGCCATTGAGGCAAGCCGGGGCGGTGCCTCCCTGTCTGCCGGCTTCGTAAGCCAGCCCCAGACAAGGGAAGGTGGTCGGGTCGGGCACTTCGAAATCCAGCCGGCCGAGCTTCGACCAGTCGATCGTGCCGAAAGCACTCGCCATACGCCCAGGGTACGAGAAGGCGTAGCCAATAGGGAGTCGCATGTCCGGCATAGACAGCTGCGCGATGGTCGCTCCATCCGTCGTTTCGACCATGGAGTGGACGACGGATTGAGGGTGGACGACGACTTCGATCTGGTCGTAGGCGGCGCCGAAGAGGAGATGAGCTTCGATTACTTCGAGGCCCTTGTTCATAAGGGTTGACGAATTAATCGTGTTCATTGGCCCCATTTTCCATGTGGGGTGGGCCAATGCTTCGTCGACTGTGACCTCCGACAGCTCGTGAAGTGACTTACCCCGGAAAGGGCCGCCCGACGCAGTCAACAGGATGCGTTGTAAACCGGTTTGGCCATTTTCTAAATTTCTGCTGATCCGCAATCCCTGCAGGCATTGATGAACGGCACAGTGCTCGGAATCGACGGGCACAATCTCGGCTCCAGGAGTGCGCAGTGCCTGTAGCACAACGGGGCCGCCGGCGATAAGTGACTCCTTATTGGCCAGGGCGAGGCGCCGCCCGGCCATGAGAGCGGCCAAGGTCACGGACAGGCCTTCGAAGCCCACGACTCCGTTGAGGACGATGTCGGCATCGGACGCGACCGCCGCCAGCGCCCCCACCCCGGCCAGGACCTCGGTGCCCTCGGGCACCAGTGCGGACAGTTCGCTGGCCCGGCTGGCATCAGCAATGGCTACCCTGCGGGGGCGGAATTCTCGCGCCTGCTCGGCTAACAGCTTGACGGAGGAGCGTGCTCCCAGTGCTTCGACTTCGAAGTGGCCGGCCGCAGCGCGGATGACGTCGAGAGCCTGGGTGCCGATAGAGCCGGTGCTGCCCGCGATACTGACGGTCTTCGCCGCTTGCACTGGCGCTCAGGCGACGACGATGTGCAGTGCTAGCGCCAAGAAGTACGTAGCCGGCAGGACGAACAGCAGCGAATCGAAACGGTCGAGCAGGCCACCGTGGCCGGGCAGGAGCGTGCCGGAGTCCTTCACCCGGAGGTCACGCTTCAGCATCGACTGGACCAGGTCCCCCAGGGGCGCCACCACGGCCACCACCAAGCCAAGCTCGAGGCCGTGACGAGCACCGCCCCACGGCGCCAGTTGGTTGCCTATGATCGCGCCGGCGATCAGAGCGGCGATGCCCCCGGCGATCACGCCCTCCCATGTCTTGCTCGGGCTCACCGCCGGCGCCAGCGGATGAGACCCGAACTGGCTACCGACGAACCACGCGACGATGTCTGCCGCAATCGTCGGGACAATTGCGCCCAGGAACAGGTGGGAGCCGTGATGTGCAGCCAGGAGCAGGCCGGCGAACGACCCTAGCACCCCTACCCAACAAAAGCAGAGCACCGTCACGGCCACGTTGACGACCGGGCGGGCCTCGACCACTCGGGCCAGGTACCACAGCAGGCTGGCGCACACGATTACGGCTATGACCACCGGCAAGGCGGCCGTCCCCCGCCAGTACGCAGCGGCGACGGCTCCGGCCGAGCCGACCACCCCTAACAAAGTGGCTGGGCGGAAGCCAGCCCGCTGGAGCATGCTGAACGCTTCGAGGGCGCACCCCAAGATGGCCACGGCCGAGAACACCAGTAGAGCGACTGTCCCCAGCAAGTAGCACACGACGAGCAGGACGACGAGAACGATCCCGGTGACGACGGCGGCTCCAACGTCGCGATTACCCATCCCGGCCCCTTCGGCCCGGACATCGTAAGGCGTCCGCATGCCCCTCGTGTGGCGCGCCGCCGCGGCTGTGGCCATGGCCGGCTCGGCCATCATGGGCCGTCCCGGCCTCCTGGCCCTGCGGCTTGTACGTATCACGGTGCTGGCCGGCGCCTGGTCGCCCCCAGCGGCCACCTCGCCCGGCCCGTCAGCGGAGGAAAGCACGCCAGTCTCGTCACTGGCCTCCTCCGCCACTCCTGGGGCTCCATCGGGCAGCACACTTTGGTCTCCGTTCTCCACTGGTCCCCCGCCACGTCCCGAACGCTCATGCTCGAGGCGCTCGAAGTCCTCGTCGAAAGAGAACGGGCTCCCCGTCCCCTCCTCTGGCATGCCGTTCCTTTGGTCATCTTCGTCCACGAGGTCTTCCACTCCGGGGCCATCGGACCAATCGTTAACGTCGTCGCGCCAATGAAGGCCGCGGGAGCCGAGCAGTCTCCATGCCTGCAACTCGTCGTCCCCACTCTTCGGGCCGGCAATCGCACTCGGGACCTCGCCTGTGGGTGGGTCCGCCCAATGAGGAAGTTCTGTACCCTCTCCTGAGCTCACAATGGCTACCAACTCTGCACTTGGTACAACTTCGCGAGGGTACCCCATCTGGTTGGAGAGTTCCGTGATTGTCGTCTCCAGGGTCTCGTCGTGTGCATCTGGTCCCCCTTCCTTAGTGTCCGTGGTGCTGACGCCAATATGCAGCTCAGCGCGGCTGGGCAGCCCTATGCTGCCGCTCGGATCGGTGCCTGCGTGCCGCTCGGCCGCCAGGCGCGTCTCTATCCCGGCCATGGCTCCCGCGCCCACCTGTGGCCCCCACTTCGGCCAGCTCCAGCGGAGTGGTCACGGCGTCGGGGTCGTACTCCACCGGCAGGCCGGCCTCCCCCCATGGGTCGAGCGTCACGCCGGTAGCCGGGTCCTTGTCCCGGGTTCCGCGACGCCCCCCGAGCCAGCTCAACTGGTGAGCAGCTCCTGTTCCTTGTGCGCTAGTACACGGTCTATCTCGGTCGTGTAATCGTGAGTGAGCTTGTCGAGGTCCTTCTCGGCCCGGTCGAGCTCATCCGAGGAAATGTCACCGTCTTTTTCCAGCGCTTCGAGGTCTTTCCTCGTCGCCCGCCGGACATTGCGCACCGCCACCCGTCCGTCTTCCGCCTTTTGGTGCGCCACCTTGACCAGGTCCTTTCGCCGCTCAGCGGTGAGCACCGGGAAAAGCAGCCGGATCACGTTCCCGTCATTGCTCGGTGTGATCCCGAGATCCGACGACTGAACAGCCTTTTCGATGGCCTTGATGACAGCCGGGCCCTTCTCGTAAGGAGTTATGACCAAGACCCTGGCTTCGGGCACATGCAGGCCTGCGAGTTGCTGCATTGGGACGTCGGCCCCGTAATACTCGACCTTCAACTTCTCGACTAGCGCGGGAGCGGCCCGGCCCGTCCGGATACTGGAGAACTCGCCTTTGGTGTGCTCGAGAGCGCGTGCCATCCGCTCCTTGCAGTCCTCGACTGCCGCGTCTACCAGGGTGTCGGCCATCAGTGAATAAGCGTACCTATCTGCTCACCGTCGAGCGCACTTCGAAGGTTGCCTTCCGCCATGATGCTGAAGTAAAGGATGGGCAACGAGTTTTCCTTGCACAGGGTGATGGCAGTCAGGTCCATAGCCCTTAGCTCCTTGCCGATCACCTCGTCGTAGCTGATCTCAGAGATCGGTTCGGCTGTGGGGTCGACCCGAGGGTCGGCCGTGTACAGGGCGTCGGCACCGCCGTGCGTGCCCTTCAGCAGCACTTCGGCCCCGATCTCGACCGCTCTCAGCGCACCAGCGGTGTCGGTGGTGAAGAACGGGTTACCTGTCCCGGCGGCGAAGATCACCACCCGGCCCTTTTCCAGGTGGCGCATGGCCCGGCCCCGTATATAGGGCTCAGCCAGTTCGGACATGCCGATGGCGGTCTGAACCCGGGTCGGCTGGCCGGCCCGCTCCAGTGCATCGCGTACGGCCAAGGCGTTGATGACGGTGGCCAGCATGCCCATGTAGTCCGCGGTGGCCCGGTCCATACCGCTGGCCGAGCCGGTCGCTCCCCTCCAGATATTGCCGCCTCCAATTACGATGGCGATCTCGGTCCCGAGCTCGGAACGCGCCTCGGCGATCTCCCTGGCCAAACGCTCTACTACCCGGCCGTTGATGACTTCATCAGCGGCGCCGCTGGCCATGGCTTCTCCCGAGATCTTAAGGACGACGCGCTTCCAGGGCGCTCCCGGACGGCCCATCAGCCGCCGATCACGACTTGAGCGAAGCGCACGATCTGGGCCTTGCCCAGGGTCTGGGCCACGGTGTGCTTGTCATCCCTGGCGTAAGGCTGCTCCAGGAGCACCCCGCCCGGGACGCGCTTGAACCAGCCAGACAGCTTGCCCTCGGTGATCTTCTCGATGGCCGCCTCCGGTTTTCCTTCCCGCCGGCTCTCAGCTTCCAGAGTGGTTCGTTCTGCCTCGACCTCCTCCGCCGGCACGTCCTCGCGGCGCAGGTACTTGGGCCGGCCGAAGGCGATGTGGATGGCGAGGTCGTGGGCCAGCTCCGTCGTCCCGTCCTTCAATTCGACGATCACCCCGTTGACGCCGCGGTCGTTCTGCACGTGCAGGTAAGAGCCGAGCACGTTCCCGGGGGCGGCCTGGAACCGGGTTACCTCACCCAATTGGATGTTCTCCTTGAGGGTGATGTTGAGGTCCTCAATAGCCGCTTTGCGTTGGTCGACGGCCTCCTCACCTTCGCTCGCCACCAGGGTGGCCAGGTCGTTAGCGAGGTTCACGAAGTCGGGGCTCTTGGCGCCGAAGTCGGTTTCCGAGCGCAACTCCACGAGGGCGATGGAGTCCTGGTTGGTGTCGGACGAGACGGCCACGGCGCCTTCCTCGCTCTCGCGCCCGGCCCGCTCAGCCGCCTTGCCGAGGCCGCGCTCGCGCAGCCACTTGACTGCGTCCTCACGGTTGCCCTTCGCCTCAGTCAACGCCCGCTTGGAGTCCAGCATCCCCGCGCCCGTCGCGTTGCGGAGGTCCTGGACGTCTTTGGCGGTGAAATCTGCCATTCTTAGCGCTCCTAACTCAAGTGTTCCGGCGTGGCCGCGACTCCGGCTGCGGTGCCGGCATCTGCCGGCGTATCACCGACTGCGGCCGGCGCTGCCTCAAGGTCAGCTGGTGCCGCGTCGCCCGCGGCCGCGGTCGTCGCGTTTTGATCTTCTTGTGTGCCCGCACCATCAGTGGTGCCGGCATTAAGGCCCGTTGACGCCTGGGGCTGGGCAGGCTCAGCTGCTGGCGCCGGGCTTGTAGGCGGCGCCGCTTCGGGCCTCTGGACAGCTGGTGCCGCCTCGGCCCCGGCCGCCGCCGCCGGCGCCTCCTGGGTTGGGGGTGGGCCGCCTGCGGGCGGCTGGGCTGCTGCTGGCTGGGCTGCTGCTGGCTGGGCCGGCCTCGGCGCCGTCGGTTCGAAGGCGCGTGCTGGCTCCGACGAGATGGGAGGCTCGAAACTGTGCACCGGCGGTCCTCCGGCTCCGGGCCCGCCGGTACCCCGCCTCGACGCTATGAACTGACCCTCCTGCACCGCCTCCTGGATTACCCGGCACATCAGGGTGCCGCTGCGGATGGCATCGTCGTTGCCCGGGATCGGGTACTGCACGAGGTCGGGGTCACAGTTGGTGTCGACGACGGCGACGATGGGGATGCCCATTTTGTTGGCTTCCGACACCGCGATGTGCTCCTTCTTGATGTCGATGATGAACACGGCGTCGGGGAGCCGGGACATGTCGCGTATGCCGCCGAGGTTGCGCTCGAGCTTCTCCAATTCGCGGGTGAGTATGAGCGCCTCCTTTTTCGGCATGGCCTCGAAATCACCGGCCGACCGCATGCGCTCGTACTCCTGCATCTTTTTCACCCGCAGCGCGATGGTCGAAAAGTTCGTGAGCATGCCGCCGAGCCAGCGCTCGTTTACAAAAGGCATCCCGCACAGCTGTGCCGATCGGGCGATGGGGTCCTGGGATTGCTTCTTGGTGCCTATGAAAAGGACACCGCCGCCGTTGGCCACCATGTCCCTAAGGAATGAGTAGGCCACATCGACGCGCTGCAGCGTCTGGTTCAGGTCGATTATGTAAATGCCGTTGCGCTCGCCGAATATAAAGCGCTTCATCTTCGGGTTCCAGCGCCTGGTCTGGTGCCCGAAATGGACTCCCGCCTCTAACAGCTGTCGCATAGTTACGACGGCCATGCCACTCCTCTCCATCGGTTGTCGTTTCCCGGGCGCTAGCGCCGTCTGGCATGCTGAACCGCAGGGCCAGGGGCGACCGTGGAGGCACCCGGGTGTAATTTAGGCCGCGGCAAAGCCGGGCTCCACCAGCCTACACGTTCGACGCCTCCGGCTTTGCCCGGCTGCCAGGCGCCCCTCGCCGGGTTATCGGGTGCCCCCCAGGGCTCTGCCTCCCGCCCCGGGAGAAGTCACAACTGGGCCATGTCCCGCCAGCGCGGGAGCCTCAGGCCGACTCCTTGTCCGCCACGAGCATCCGGCCCCGCAGTTGCAATACCGCTTTGGTGTGGATTTGGCACACGCGGCTCTCGGTCACGCCCAGGACCTGCCCGATCTCCGCCAGCGTGAGCCCCTCGTAGTAGTACAGGGTGAGGACGATCTTCTCCCGGTCGCCCAGGCGGTTGATGGCCCCGGCCAGGATTTGCTTGATCTCCTCGACCTCGAATGCCTGCATGGGGCCGTCGCCGCGGTCCGGCAGGGTGTCGCCCAAAGTGGTCGATTCCCCCCGGTCGCCGCCGGCTAACACCTCGTCCAGGGCCACGATGCCGACGAACGAAATCTGGGAGAACTGGGCCTGCAGCTCGTCCTCTGACAGTCCGAGCTCGCGAGCGACCTCTGCGTCCGTCGGCGTGCGCAGGTGTTCCGCCTCCAACTTGGCGTAGGCCTTTTCGATCGCTCGGGCCTTGGCCCGCACCGACCGGGGTACCCAGTCGATGCTGCGGAGCTCGTCGATAATGGCCCCTTTGACCCGGGTTATGGCGTACGTCTCGAACTTGATCGCTCGCTGGTGGTCAAACTTCTCGATGGCGTCGATGAGGCCAAAGATTCCGTAGCTCACGAGGTCCGCCTGCTCGATCGTCTGCGGCAAACCAACCGAGACGCGGCCGGCGACGTACTTCACCAGTGGCGAATAGCGGACGATCAGCTTGTCCCGCAGTTGTCGAGAGCCGGTCCGTTTGTACTCGGCCCACAGTTCGTCAGTAGGAAAAGCCTCCGCTTCTGTTTCCATCAGGTCCTATCTCCATCAGGTCGTACGGCAGCAACGGGCGCCCCTCGACCCGCTGAGGTCCTGGGCATCTGCTCCCCCGGACGGCTCTCGCCGAACGGTGGCCGGGCGAAGATCCCTGGCGGCCGTATTACGTTCATCACGCCCTCGGGTGCGAGAGGTCGTACACCGACAAGAGCCGCTCCTTGCTTACGTGGGTGTAGACCTGTGTCGTCCTTACGCTGGCGTGACCGAGCATCTCCTGCACCACTCTAAGGTCGGCTCCGCCATCGAGCATGTGGGTGGCAAAACTGTGGCGCAGCGCGTGGGGATGGGTCGGCGAGGGCGATCGCCGGTCCAGGAGGCGCCGCACGTCACGTGGTCCGAGGCGCTGGCCGCGCGAGTTGAGCAAAAGCGCATCGGCTGGCGACTCCGCTCTCACCATGGCCGGACGGCCCTCCGCCAACCAGCGTCGGACCGCTCTGGCCGCATTTTCGGAAATCGGCACTCGGCGCTGTTTGGCGCCCTTGCCCCAGACCGTGGCCCAGCGGGCCTTCCCGTCCACGTCGTCCATAGAGAGCCCGCAAAGTTCGCTTACCCGCAAACCGCTGCCGTACAGCAGCTCGAGGGCGGCATCGTCGCGCAGGCGGACGGCCTCTGTCACGCTGGTGGCGCGCTCGGGCGGTTGGTCCAGGATCACCCCCAGTTCCGCTCTCGACAGCACTCGGGGGAGGCGGGACTGGCCCGCTCGGGCGGAAAGACTGGCCGTCGGGTCGCTCGTCATCACGCCCTGACGGCTGAGCCAGCCGAAGTACCGTCTCAATGCCGACGCTCGCTGCGTCATGGTCTGACGGGCATAATGCCTGGTCGCCATGTAGGCGAGGTACCGTCGCAGGACCAGTCGCGTCACCGCCGCCGGAGCCCTGACCCCTCCCCGTTGGGCCCAGATGATGAACGAGCGCGCTCCGTTCTCATAGGCCCGCTTACTGGCGTCGGACAGGTCCGTGAGCGACATGACCCAGCCGGAAAGCTGCCAAGCCGCGTCAATGTCAACCGCCTCGGGGGTGGTGGTGCGGGATAGCTCTGCGGCCCCGCTCCGGGCGCTGACCCCCGTCTCCTCGGCTTCGGCCGCCCTCGTTCGCCGTGTACGCCCCTGGTTCGCGGTCCGCTGCTGCCCGCTTTCTGCCACCTTGCGGTCACTCTGAGTGCCAACAGCGGAACCCACGGTGGTAATGGTAGTCACTGAAGAGGTTTCGTGTCTAAAGGCTTAGGCCGACGCCGGCCCCAGCCCGTCCCCACTGCCTGGACTCATGGGGCGGGCCTCGCTACTAAGCCTCGTTGCGTGACCTCTCCCCCGATCCTTCGCCACCAGCGCCCGCTGCCAGCGGCTCTTGGCCGTCCCATTGTTCAGTTGACAGGGCCACCGGGCATGTTTGAGCATCAAATGAATGCCACCGTCCCTACCTGGCCAGCCGAGCGAAGGCTACCTGCCCACATGGCGCTCTCCGGGCTCCGGGTAACGTCCCGCCGTCGAGCGGGTCGAGTGGTATTGCTGGACGAGGGCAACGCCGTTCTTTTGCAGTCGGGTATCGAACCGGGGAGCGTGAACGATCCCGGTTTCTGGTTCCTACCCGGCGGGGGTGCGCTGGTCGGGGAAAGCTTGGAAGATGCGGTGCGCCGGGAGATCTACGAAGAGACCGGCGCCCGGCTCGGCGATCTCGGCCCCATCGTCTGGGTGCGCCACGTCTGCTTCCCCTTCGACGGGCGCCAGTTCGAGCAACACGAGTCGATTTTCGTCGTGAAGACCTCGAGGTTCGAAGTCAGGCCGACGGCACTCACGGAGTTGGAATTGCGGTTCACGACCGGCTCTCGCTGGTGGCCGCTGGCAGAGTTGGAGGCTACGAAGGAAACGGTCTACCCTCCGAGCTTGGCCTCGCTGACTGCTGACTGGCTGGCGCATGGACCCCCGCTGGCGCCGCTGTTGATCGAATGAGGCGTGCGCCACTCGGTCCCATCGGGTTGAATTGCCGCGATGGGCAGGCTGGACCACGTCGACCTTACGCAGAAGATGTCCCGCTCCGAGAGCGAGAAACGTCTCGCCCACCTGGGGCGGCGCTTGCTCCAGCTCCGCCTCGTGTCTGGGGGTCTGATTGGCGATGGCCGGCTCGGCCCGGGGTTATCTGTGGTGTTCGAGGGGTGGGACGCTGCCGGTAAGGGTGGTGCCATCAAGCGTCTGGTCGCCGGGCTGGACCCCCGCCACGTGCGCGTCCAGTCCTACGCCGCCCCGACTGAAAGGGAAAAGCGCCACCACTTCCTGTGGCGTTTCGGGCCGAACCTTCCGGGGGCGGGGGGTATGGCTATCTTCGACAGGTCCTGGTACGGGCGCGTCCTGGTCGAGCGAGTGGAGGGGTTTGCCACAGAACCGGAGTGGAAGCGGGCTTACGACGAGATCGTCTCGTTTGAAAAGAGCCTGGTGGCCGAGGGGACCACGCTGGTCAAGTTCTGGATGCACATCTCGCCCGAGGAGCAGCTGGCCCGCTTCGAGAGCCGCCGTGACGACCCTCTCAGGCGCTGGAAGTTGACCGAGGAGGACTGGCGTAACCGGGCCAAGCGGTCTGCTTACGCCCAAGCCGTAGAGGAGATGCTGTCCCGGACCGACCACTCGCGGGCTCGTTGGCACGTCGTGGCGGCGGAGAGCAAGCAATTCGCCCGGGTCAAAGTCGTCGAGACCGTGGTCCACGCGCTGGAGCGCGACCTTTCCAGGAGCGGTATAACCGTGCCGCCAGAAGGGCAGGCCGCGCTCCTCGACACTTGATCCCCACCTCGAGCGTTCGAGCGTTCGACCGGGAGCCCTACCTAGCGGGTATCGACGCCGTCGGGCCCGCCGGTCGGGGTGGCAACCAAGAAGCCGGCTCGCTGAAGACGTTCCCGCCGGTCCTCCGCTCCCGCGCTACCACCTCTCCCCGGGCTGTCGCCCGTTTCAGGGTCGGGGCCATCACCGGCGACCAACTCCCATCCCGTGCTCGCCAACATGTTGGCCGCCTCGTCCACATCCATCGTCGAGCGAACCGGCTCCCCCATTGAAGCCACCGCGGCCTGGAACCTGGCTCGCGCCACCGGGTCATGCGAGATGGTCGACACGCTGATCATGAGCCGGCTCCCGCCCCCGGCGACCTCCCTCAGTTGCCGGAGCACCCGCTCGAGCACTCTTGGCTCGAGGTATACGGCCACCCCCTCGAGCAGGAACAATGACGGCGTCCCCGGTTCGAGGCCGGCGTCGAGCAGCCTCTGCGCCACCGGGTCAGAGGCGAAATCCGCCGCCACAAAACGAATATGGCCGGTCTGTACCCCCAGCTTGCCCAGCCGGGCCGTCTTGTCCGCCTGCGTCGAGGGGTGGTCTAGCTCGAACCACGTGACGCCGGGCTTTGCGTACCTGAAGGCACGTCCGTCGTAACCGGCGGCACCGATGACCACTTGCGCCATGCCTCTTTGGAGGGCGCCGACGACGGCCCGGTCGAAAAAAGCGGTGCGGGCTCTCAGGTATTCGTGCATCCGTCCCGGCGACGAAGCCACCCCGGCCGCCACATCGAGGGCCAGTGCCAAGTCGGGTCCCGGGTCGCCGAAGGGGGCCGCTACCCGCTCAAACGTTAGGCGGTGAGCGGCCACCCGTTGAGCCGTGGCCGAAGGCCTCCCCCGCTTCAACCGTCCCCTGAACCACATCTACGCCCGACCTACCTGTGAGCAGTCCTGAACCACCAGCCAGCTTGGGCTCCCGCCAGGCCGTGCTGTTCGAGCCGGTCCAAGGCCACCACGACCGCACCCACCGGTACCCCGCTCCTTTCCACTATCTCCTCCAAGCAGAGCGGGCGCCACCCGAGCGCCTCGCGGACCCTGTCCTCGAGCGCGCTCAGCGGCCTGACGGGCGTGGGCGGAAAGCCGGGAAGGGCCGGCGCTTCTGGCTGAGCCCGTCGCTGATGTTCGTCTTGGAAGAGCCCGAGGGCGTCAAGGACGTCCTGGGCGCCGCGTACCGGCGTGGCGCCCTCATGGAGCAACGTATTGGTGCCCACTGAGGCCGAGCTGCGCACCGAACCAGGTACGGCGCCGACCTCTATGCCCCGCCGTAGTGCGGCGTCGACGGTGTGCCAAGACCCGCCGCCGGCGTGGCATTCCACCACGACCACCATTCGGGCCAGACCGGCGATGACCCGGTTGCGGGACGGGAACCGCCACGCTTGCGCGGGCCATCCGGGAGGGGTCTCCGAGATGACTGCGCCCAGGGCGACAACCTCTCTCCACAACCCAATATGACGCCTAGGGTAGACGACGTCGACCCCACTCGCCGCCACGCCGACGGTGGAGCCAGCGGCCAGGCCTGTTTGCAACGCGCCTGCCTGCAAATCGCGCACCGCAGCCAGCGCGCCGGCGTGGGCGGCGCCATCGACCCCGAGCGCCAGGCCGGAAATAACGCATACCCCCGCACTGGACAGGTCATAGGCGAGTTGGTATGCAAGGTCCGCCCCGTCGGGCGTGCAGCGCCGAGTCCCGACGACGGCGACGCACGGCCGTCCTTCCAGCGTGCCGAGCCGACCGGCAGAGAAAATGACACCGGCCCGCTCCTCGCCCCCGGCGAGGGCCGTCGGGTAGCCCGGCGCCCCTGGCCACGTGACGTCGATACGGTCTCTCTGGCATCGCGCCCACATGGCGTTGAGGTCCGTCCGCTCCGCCGTCTCGGACCAGGTCGGGGCGGTCGGCCCTGACCTGGCTCTCGGGGGTCGCTCCAGTTCACCGGCGGCCACCAGCTCCCACGCCCGACGGGGCGGGTGGCGGGCGAGGACGTCGACCAGCCACGCCGGGCCTACCCCTGGCAACGAGGCCAGAGCGGCTGCGTAGGCCGCGCTCGGCAAATCGGCCCCGCCGGACGATCCCGGCGAGCCCCGCGTGGACGACGAACGACCGCTCACGGCCGTACCAGCCCAAGCAGCGGCGCCGCTCCCGGGCGGGCACGCTCTTGCGCCCAATCAACAGCCGCGGCTCGGGAACCGGCCGGCGATAGTGGTGCGTCGGAGCCGAGCGGATCAGGCTCCCGCAGCGCCAAAGCTAAAAGGACGTGCTCCTCCCGAAGTGCGCCATCGTGGCCGTCGAGGTCCGCCACCGTCAGTGCGACGCGGCGCACCCGGTCGAGCCCTCTGGCCGACAGGCGCCCGTCTCGCAGCCTCCGCTCGAGGAGCCGTTTGGCGCCGGCGCTCAATGGTGCCACTTGGGCCAGACGCCAACTGGGTACCTCAGCGTTGCAGCGCACGCCTCGCACCTCCTCGGCCCGACGGCGGGCGTCTTGCACACGGGCGGCTACGACGGCCGAAGGCTGGTTGGGGCTGGCGGGCGTTGAAGGCGCCGGCCCTCCCTCGCCGCTCCCGAGAAGCGCCTCGACGTCTGGTCTGCGCACCCTGATGCGTAGGTCGAACCGGTCGAGGAGGGGCCCGGAGACGCGGGCGGCATAACGGGCGCGGGCTACCTCCGGACAGCGGCACGAGCCCGGTGACCCGTCAGCGCCGCAACGACAGGCGTTCATAGCGGCGACCAGCATGAACCGAGCGGGGAAGGCAACGGCGGCGCTGGCCCGGCAAACCACCACCCGGCCCTCCTCGAGGGGTTGGCGCAGGTTGTCCAGCACGGAACCCGGGAACTCGGCCAACTCGTCCAGGAACAGGACTCCGCAATGAGCACAGCTGATCTCGCCCGGCCGCAGCCTGGCGCCGCCCCCGCCAATCAAGGCCACGGCGGATGCGCTGTGGTGGGGCGACCTGAACGGCGGCCGTACCGATAGCCCGTTCCCCACCAGGTCCAAGCCCGCGGCCGAGTGCACCTTCGCCACCTCGAGCGCTTCTGCTTGCGAAAGCGCCGGCAGTATGCCGGGAAGGCGGCGGGCCAGCATGGTCTTGCCCGCCCCCGCCGGCCCGACCATCAGCAGGTGGTGCCCGCCGGCGGCCGCCACTTCGAGGGCCTGTCGGCCGAAGGGCTGGCCGCGGATCTCGGCCAGATCGGGCAACGGGGGCTCATCCTCCGATTCGCAGCCAGCCGGGAGGTCTGGCCACCCCGTCGAGGTCTTCAGCACCTGCACCAGGGTCGTCAGGCTCGGAGCCGCTCGTACGATGAAGCGTTCGATGAAAGCCGCCTCTCGGGCACACGCTGGCGGCACGACAACCGTTGCTTCCTGCACCGCCGCTACCAGTGGGAGGACCCCGGGCACTCGACGCACGGAGCCGTCAAGGCCGAGCTCACCGACGAAGGCCAGCCCTTCTAGCGAATGTGCTGGCAGCTGGTCGTCAGCGGCCATAACGCCGAGGGCGATGGCCACATCCAGTCCCGGACCGGCCTTGCGCAGGCCCGAAGGGGCCAGGTTGACGGTGACGCGCTTCAATGGCCACTTGAAACCGCTGGAGATAATGGCCGCCCGTACCCTGTCTCGCGCCTCCCGGCACGAAGCGTCCGGCAGGCCTACGACCCTGAACCCGGGCAGGCCATTGCTGACATGCACCTCGACGGTGACGGGATGACCGTCGACGCCAACCAGCGTGGCCGAAGAAACCGTCGCCAACATTAGGCACCCCCAATTAGTTTGTGACCGGGCCGAGGCCGCGGAACGGGCCGAGCTTGGGAGGCCAGGTGCCGGCCACGAGCGAACAAGACGGTACTTGTAGCCTGTGACCAAATCGGCCCAGGCCTGATAACGGAGGCCCGAGCCCGACGACCGAGGCTTGCCTACGGCCGGCCTGGCCTAACTGGACCTGTCTCGGCAGCAAAGGGCGTTATTGCCCTCGAGAGCCGCCGCCTGGTCACGGCGCCACGTTGCCAGGGTCAGTAGCTTGTCAACCGTGGCTCGTCCCGCCCCGCGACGTCGTGGCCGCCGGCGCGGTCCTATAGCCCCTCTCAAGGTGGAGGAACTGCAAGAGATCGCCGACCTGGCCGCTACCGGCGAGGCTCTCGGCCTCGACGTGCGCCGGATCCACCCTTCGCAGGCGCGGAAGACCTACATCTGCCCCGGTTGCCAGCAAGAGATCGCGGTGGGCACCGCCCATGTCGTGGTCGTCCCGAGGGACGCTCCGGACCTGCGCCGGCATTGGCACACGTCCTGCTGGACGATGCGGGAACGGCGGCGGCCCGGGAACTGAAGCGCCCGCCTATCAGACGAGCTGCCCCTGGCCCGACCTTCAGAAAGCACCCTCGATCACCTGTACCTCGCCGGCCAGGACGCTGGCTACATCAAAGCGCACCGGCCCACTCCGCCGACCCCCCTCGCTCGAACGCGCTTGGGCTGCAAACCAAAGGGCAGCCAGACGCCTGACCTTGGCTTGCTTGACCGGTCCTACCGCCTCGGCCGGCACCCCGAAAGTGTCAGTCGTGCGCGCCTTTACCTCGCAAAAGACCAAGAGCCGGGCTCGCCGGGCGACGATGTCCAGCTCGCCTTCCCGGCAGTGCCAGTTGCGGGCCAAGACCTCGAAGCCCTGGGTTTCGTACCACCTGGCCGCCAGATCTTCGCCAGACCTTCCCACCAAGAGATGACCTGGCGTCCGCCGAACGCCATCCGCAGGCCCGTCAAGCCACCGGCCGGAACTCCCCATGCACCCACACTGCCAGCCGGCAGTGACGGCGAAGGGGGCCGCGCCTAGCTAAATCTCCTTTTCCGGCAGCTCCTCGACGTTCACGTCTTTGAACGTGACCACCCTGACGCTGGACACGAAACGGGCCGGCCGGTACATGTCCCACACCCAGGCGTCGGCCAGCTTTACCTCGAAGTAAGTTCGAGCGCCTTCGCCGTGAGCCTCCATTTGCACGTCGTTCGCGAGGTAAAACCGCCGCTCGGTTTCCACCACGTACTTGAACATCGGGAGGACGGCACGGTACTCCTGAAAAAGCGCCAGCTCTATCTCGGTTTCGTAGCGCTCCAGATCTTCAGCGCTCATACCACCCTCCCCGACGACCCGTACAGGCCCCATCTACCAGCCTCATACAAGCATGGTAGGACCTGGCAGCGGCTCAGCTGTGCCACACACGAGCAGATGCAGTTCCCCCTGGGCCCCCGCTCAGCGGGGTACGCGCTTCTCCTTGATTTTGGCCGCTTTGCCGATCCGATCACGGAGGTAGTAGAGCTTGGCCCGCCTGACGTCGCCCAGAGTGACCACTTCTACCCTGGCAATCGACGGTGAATGCACCGGCCAGGTCCGCTCGACGCCGACACCGGAGCTCACTTTCCGAACGGTGAAAGTCTCCCGTACTCCCGAACCCTTGCGGGCTATTACTGCGCCCTGGAACGCCTGGACCCGCTCACGGTTGCCCTCGACCACTCGAACATGTACGCGCACGGTGTCCCCGGGCGAGAAGTCGGGTACGTCGTCGCGCAAACTCTCACGGTCGATCAGGTCGGTCGGGCCCATAGCTAGGAAAGACTAGAGCATCGAAGCCCCATTCGACCAGCAGGGCCTCTTCCTTCGGGGAAAGACCACCTCGAGCCGCGATCAGGTCCGGGCGCCGTTGCATCGTCCGGGCCAGCGCCGTCGCCCTCCTCCACTGCGCCACCCGTTCGTGGTGCCCCGATAAAAGAACCTCGGGCACCGGCCACTGGCGGAACTGTGCCGGCCGGGTGTACTGCGGGTATTCCAGCAGCCCTTCGGCGAAGCTTTCCTCCTCCGTGGAGGCGGCGTTGCCCACGACACCGGGGACCAGCCTGGCCACCGCCTCGACGACCACGATGGAGGCGGCCTCCCCGCCGGCCAGCACGTAGTCGCCGATCGACAGCTCGTCATCGGCGAGGTGATCGGCGACACGCTCGTCCACCCCCTCGTACCGGCCGCAGAGCAATGAGAACCCGGGGCTCTCCGCCAGTTGGCGCGCCAGTCCTTGGTCGAAGCGGCGGCCGCTCGGCCCCAGCAGGAACAGTGGCCTGACCGGCTCGACCGCCTCGACAGCACTGAAAACTGGCTCTGGGGCCAACACCATCCCCGCGCCACCACCGAAAGGGCTGTCGTCGACGCTCCGGTGGGGATCCGTCGTCCCCGCCCGCAGGTCGTGCACGGCGATCTCGATGGCACCGCTCTTCCAGGCTTTGCCGATCAGGCTGGCGCTCGCCCACTCCGAGACCAGGTCAGGGAAGATGGTGAAGATCTCGATCTTCACGGGTTCGATGGGCCCGTGTCTAAGAGGCCTGGCGGCGCCTCCACGGTCAACTTCCCTGGTTCCGCCGCCACCACGAACGTCAGCGGCACCAGCGCCCCGCTGTCCAGCACGAGCAGGTCGCTGGCGGGGTTGGCTTCCACCGCCGTCACCTTCCCGTGGTCCTGCCCCGTTTGGTCCACCACCAGGGAACCGATCAGCTCGTGGACCCACAGTCCTTCGGCCCCCGTCAACGGCTCTGCTCGCAGCGTGGCGCCCACCAGGGCTTCCGCCTCCTCGCGGCTGTCGACGCCGGCGAACTGCACCAACCAGCGACCCCCTCGGGGGCCGGCCCGGCCCGGCACCAACTGCGAGTGTTCGACCACCAGCTGGCGTCCCTGGCACTCGAGCACGCTTCCGATGGAAAGGCGAGCCTCGACCGTGCTCACCAGCTCGACGACAACCTCACCCCGCAACCCGTGAGGCCGGCCCACGTGCCCGATCTCCAGCAGCACGGTCTTGTCTTAGTCCGCTATGTCGACGAAGACCTCTTCACCATCCCTGGCGGCGGCGGCGCGGGTTACGGCCCGTATCGCTTGCGCCGTCCGGCCCCGGCGGCCGATCACCCTGCCTACGTCGCCTGGGGCTACCTGCAACCTGAGCCTTATGGCTTGGCCCGGTTGCCCCGAACCGGTTTCGACACCGACGGCGTCGGGCTCATCGACGATCTGGCGGGCCAGGTACTCGAGGACGGCACGCGCCCGCCCCCCGGGCGCTCTGTTGTACGGGTCGCTCACTTGGCCTTCTCGGCCGGCCTGCCCGTTGAGCCGCCTGTCTTAGCCGCTGGTGCCGGTCGGACTGGCCCCGCCTCCAAGAGGCCTGCGCCGACCAGGATGCGCCGGACCCGGTCGGTCGGCTGGGCGCCTTCTTTCAACCAACGCGTCACTCGGTCTTCCTTGAGCACGACCTTGTTCTGTTCTTGGCGTGGTGCATAACTGCCGACGATCTCAATGAAACGCCCGTCGCGGGGCGAACGGCTATCCGCGGCTACGAGCCGGTAGGTCGGTTGCTTGGTCTTGCCCATCCGCATAAGGCGGAGCTTGACTGCCATACGTTTGCCTTTGTTCCCTCTGCCCGTGAGCGCCATAGGCTGCGCCGGCGCGCTACCAGTTGATATTGGACCGTCGCAAGTGTAGGCGACACAGACCGGCAGTAACGGCCGGCGGTTCTGGCTTAGCAGCTCACCGGCGCTTTTTGCGCTTGGCCGCCGCCTTTTTCCCGGCGCCGCGGCGCGCCACCGCGCCAGCTAGGCCAGGCATCTGGCGCATGTACACCTGCACCTGCTTGAACCGCTCGAGGAGCTCGTTGACGTCCTGGACTGTGGTCCCCGACCCGGCCGCGATCCGGGAGCGGCGGGAACCGTTGATGATGGACGGGTCCACCCTCTCCGCCGGCGTCATCGAACGGATTATGGCTTCCACCGGTTTCAGCATGGAATCGTCGAGCTGCGCATTGCGCACTTCTTTGGGGACCATGGGGAGCATCCCGACCAAGCCCGAAAGCGGGCCCATCTTCTTGACCGCCTGGAGCTGTTCGAGGAAGTCGTCGAGGGTGAGCCGGCCCTCTGCCAGTTTGGCCGCCGCCTTTTCCGCGTCCTCCCGCTCGATGACCTGTTCGGCGCGGTCTATGAGGGTGAGGACGTCGCCCATCCCGAGGATCCGCCCGGCCATCCGGTCGGGGTGAAAAAGCTCGAAGTCCTCTACCTTTTCACCCGTTGACGCAAACGCGATGGGCCGGCCGACGACCTCTTTGACGGACAAAGCGGCTCCGCCGCGAGCGTCGCCATCGATCTTGCTCAAGATCACGGCGTCGAGGTCAAGCGTCTCGTGGAACGCCTCGGCCGTAGTCACAGCGTCCTGGCCCGTCATGGCGTCGATGACGAGGAACGTGTAGTGGGGCTGGACCGCCTCGGAGATTTGGCGGACCTGTTCCATCATTTCGGGGTCGATGTGCAGGCGCCCTGCGGTGTCGACGATCAGAACGTCCCGGCCGATCCGCACCGCTTCGGCCAGTCCCTTCTTGGCCACCGTGACGGGGTCCGAAGGCTCGGAGAACACCGGTACCCCCACCTGGCCCCCTAGCACCCGCAATTGCTCGACGGCGGCCGGCCGCTGAAGGTCGGCCCCTACGAGCAGCGGGTTACGTCCTTGCTGCTTGAACCAACGGGCCAATTTCGCCGCGATCGTCGTCTTACCGGCACCTTGTAAGCCGGCCAGGAGCACGACCGTGGGAGGTCTCGACGCGTACGTGACCTTCAGCGCCGTCCCACCCAGGATCCGCACCAGCTCGTCGTGGACCACCTTCACGACTTGCTGGCCGGGTGACAGGCTGCGAGAAAGCTCCGCCCCGACGAGCTCCGCCCGCAACCGGCCAATTACATCCCGCACCACCAGCAGGTTGACGTCGGCCTGGAGCAGGGCCATGCGGATCTCCCGCAGAGCTTCATCGACGTCGTCCTGGTTGAGCCGGCCCCGGCCCCGCAGGCGCGTGAAAATACCCTCGAACCGGTCAGAAAGGGCCTCGAACATCAGCCGCACATGCTATCGCCCGCCAGGGGTGACGCTCGTCCGGCGCTCGTCGGCCTGGCCCGCAAGCGCCCCGTTGACATAACCTGCCGCCATGAGCACCATCACGCTGGACCTCGACGAGCTGAAGGCCAAAGTCGGCTCTCATCTCGGGTACAGCAACTGGCACACGGTCACCCAGGAAGAGGTAAACCTCTTCGCCGACGCCACGAACGATCATCAGTGGATCCACGTCGACCCCGAGCGGGCCAAAGCTGGCCCGTTCGGTACGACCATCGCCCACGGGTACTTCACCCTTTCCCTGGCGCCGAGCCTCCTGGGCGAGATCCTGGTCGTCGATGGGCCCCGGTTGGCGGTGAACTATGGGCTCAACCGGGTCAGGTTCCCCTCCCCCGTGCCTATCGGTTCGAACCTCCGCTGCGGCGCCGAGCTCGAGTCCGTGGATGAGGTCGAGGGCGGCTACCAGGTAACCCTGAAGCTGACGTTCGAGGTAGAGGGAACATCCAAGCCTGCTTGTGTCGCTGAAATTGTCTTCCGCTACTACAACTGACATGCGCGACGCCCTGCCCCAGGGCGACGCCAAGGTCCGGGCCGTCCGCCACATGTTCGACGCCATCGCGGGGCGGTACGAGCTGGTCAACAGCCTCGTTTCGTTCGGCATGGACCGAGGTTGGCGGCACCGCTGCGTTGACGCCTTAGGCCTGCCGGCCGGGTCGGCGGTCCTCGACGTCGCCTGCGGGACCGGCGACCTTTGCCGGGAATTGGCCGCTCGCGGCTATCGCCCGGTCGGAGTAGACCTCTCGCCCGGCATGCTCGCCCATGCCCGCACAACCGCACCCCTGGTACTGGCTGACGCATTAGCCGCTCCGTTCCGCGCCGACGTTTTCGATGGTGTCGTAAGCGGTTTCGCGCTGCGCAACGTCGTCGACCTCGGCGTCCTTTTCGCCGAGCTCGCCCGGGTGGTGCGTGCCGGCGGTCGTATCTCGCTGCTTGACTTGGCTGAGCCCGAGTCTGGCCTGCTGCGCCTGGGCCACCGGTACTGGTCCAACTACGCCGTGCCTTTGGTGGGGTCAGTGCTCTCGGACGCGGAGGCCTACCAGTACTTGCCCCGGAGCTTCGCCTACCTCCCGCCCCCACCGGAGATGGTGAGGTTGCTCGAAAACGCCGGCTTCGGCGCCGTGGAGCACGAACTGCTCTCGGGCGGGGTCAGCCAGTTGTACGTGGCCACCCGCCAGCCGGTGAGTGGCTCATGACGGTCACCGGCCGAGCCCGGCCCCCCTGGCAGGAAGACGACCACCTCCGGAGCGGTCCCGCCCACCGCGTCCTCCGACCGGGCGACCGCTTCCCAAGTCGTTGCCGCTCAAATCGTTGCGGAGGCTCAGCAGCTCTGGGCCTTTACGCGCGAGGTCGACGCCGGCAGGCTTCCCGACCTGGTCAAGGCGGGCGGCTGTCCGGGTCGGCACCTGTGGGCCAGGGCCGAACTGGCCATCCTGGGGGTCGGCGAGGCGCTGAGGCTGCCGATGCCGGCGGGCTGGGCCGCACCGGCGCACACCGCGCTCGTAACCGAGGCTCTTGCCGCCATCAATGCCGAAACCGGTCCCCCGGCGCCTGGCTGTGGCCCGCTTGCCATCGGCGCGTTACCCTACGACCCCGCCGCCCCGGGCCACCTCACGGTGCCCCGCCTTCTAGTGGCGCTCCGAGACGGCGGGGCGTGGGTCACCGTCGTGCTCCCGGCCAGCGAGGCGTCTCCGGCGGCTTGTGAAAAGGCGGTCGACGACGGGCTGGCGAGCCTGAGCGTGCCGCCGTCTGGCTCCCTTCCTGATCGGTTCGAGCTGGCGGCCACGATGCCTCACGAGGATTGGAAGGACCTTGTGGCCCGGGCTGTGAAAGCGATGGAGAGCGGTTCTCTCTCCAAGGTGGTCCTGGCCCGGCAGGTCGAGGTGGTCGCCAATCGTCCGTTCGTCCTGCCCGAAACTCTGGCCCGCCTCGCTCACCTGTACCCTTCCTGTGCCGTGTTCCAGGTCGAGGGCTTCATTGGTGCCAGCCCGGAGACCCTGCTCCGCCGCACCGGGGCGCACATCGAGAGCCATCCCCTGGCTGGCACGGTGGCCAGGAGCGGCGACCCCGCCACTGACGACGCCCTGGTGGCCGCCCTTATGTCGTCGCCGAAGGACCGTCACGAGCACCAACTGGTCGTGGACGAGATAGCCGCCAGGTTGAGGCCGTTCGCGGCGCTGGACGTGCCGGTCGTCCCCTCTATCGTGCCCCTGCGTAACGTCTCTCATCTCGGGACGTCGATCACCGGGGTCCTCCACGACGGTCCCGGGGATCGGGCCGTAACCAGTCGCAACGGCAATAGCTCTGGGCCAACCGCGAGCCATGTCCTGCCCTCCAGCCTCGAGCTAGCGGCCCTGCTCCAACCCACACCGGCCGTAGGAGGGCTCCCGGTCGACGCCGCCATCGAGTGGCAGCGCGACAACGAGGGGTTCGACCGTGGCTGCTACGCCGGCCCGGTTGGTTGGGTGGACGCCAACGGGGACGGCGAGTGGGTGCTTGGCTTGCGCAGTGCCACCGTCGACGGGCGCCGGGCGGTCATGTACGCCGGTAACGGGATCGTGGCCGGTTCTGACCCTGAAGTCGAGCTGGGTGAGACTCAGCTCAAGCTCCAGGCTCTCCTGGCCGCGCTCGTCAGGCCCTGAGCTTTCACCCTTCATTAGCTAAGGCTCTCGACGGCCGATGCAACCGCGGCATTGAGGCGTTGGTGTACGGCAACGTTCGCGGCCCGGTCCGTCTTGGCCACGAACACTCGTAAACCTCGGCCGTGGCCCCCTCCTGCGATACCGGCGGCTAGGTCCTTCAGGTCTGCCACCTCCTGCGCGGCCACCCCGTAGCCCCGGGCCACGGCCACTAAGTCGGCGCCCTGCGGGGTTCCCCACAACCGCTCGAAGCGGTCGGCCGGCTGGCCCGACGCTTGAGGCAGGAAGCTGAAGATGCCCCCACCGTTGTTGTCGACTACCACCACGTCGAGGCCGGTCCCCGACCGCGCCGCGGCCACCAGGACGCCCGCGTCATAGAGGAAGGCCAGGTCCCCGACCAGCGCCACCACCTGGCCCGGGCCAGCGGACGGGCCCGCATGCTGGACCGCACTGGCCACACCCAGGGCGGTCGATAAGGCCCCGTCGATCCCGTTCGCCCCCCGGTTGGCGAGCACCTTGACACCGTCGCGGGGTTGGCTCCACCACTCGACCTCCCGTACGGGCATCGACGACGAGACGACGATGGTGTCGGCTGCGGTGACCTGCGCCAGCAGCGAACGGGCGATGGCCGGCTCCGTCAACCCGCCTTCCCCTGCCAGTTCGGCGTCGCCAGTTCGGCGTCGATGGCCTGCTGAGCCCGACGTTCGGCCTCGGCCCACTGTTGCCGCCAGCGGGTCCACCCGGGGCCGGCTGAGCTGGCCTTTAGCCTTTCGGTGGCGGCGTGGCACAGGAGCTCCGGACTGGCGCTCACCACGTCTCCCGGGGGACGGTCGGGAGCGGCCCAGGCCCCGGCCGGGCCGACCAGCACCTGACGGGCGTCCAGTGCTGCCAGCCATTCGTTCACCACCCGGGAAGCCCACGGAGCGCCTACCCGCAGGACCAGGTCGGGTCGCCACTCTCGGACGGTGGCCGTCCGCAAGAGTGCATCGGCCGCACCGATCGCTCCGGGGCTGCGACAGCCGCTCTGGGGTGTGGCGAGGACCGGCCACCCCGTGGCTTCGGAGAGCTGCCACACCGCCTCAGGAGGGCCGGCGCCCGCCCCGGCTACGATCAGCCCCCTCTCACCTGCGGAGGTCAACAGCTCCACCGCTTCGTCTGGCGGCGACCCTAGCCCGGCCCTGCGCTGGCGGTGCCATGGAGCCCGGTCCGGCCGGCCCGCGCGCAGGAGCCGCAGAGCTCGTTGACGGTCGGAGCCGCCGGCCGCGCCCATCGCCGCCTCTACAAGATCAGCGGACTGGCCTGAGGCTTCACCGGGTGACACCTGCAGCACCGTGGGGGCCGAACCGAGCAGGGGCTCCCGGAACGCCAGGTTGAGGTGGACCGGCCCCGGCCGGCCGCTAGCCCCGCACGCCTCGTTGATGGCCCGGGAGGCAAGTGAGCGCCACGACCAGGCGGCGCCCAGGTCCGCCGGCCCGGGGTTGGCTTCCCACCGGACGGCGCCCCCGAACAGCCCTATCTGGTTGACGGTCTGGGGCGCCCCGAAACCGTGAAGTTCGGGAGGGCGGTCTGCGGTGACGGCCAACATAGGGACCCCCGCGTGATGAGCTTCGAGGACGGCGGGATGGAGCTCGGCTGCGGCCGTGCCGCTGGTGGTCACGATGGGCGCCGGGGTCCCGGAAGCCAGGCCCAGGCCGAGGGCGTAGAAGCCGGCCGAACGCTCGTCGACGAGCACGTGCAAACGGAGATCGCCTCGCTCCGCTGCCTCCGCCAGCGCCACGAGCAGCGGAGTGGACCGAGATCCCGGGCAAGCTACGCAATCCCTCACCCCCGCCCGCAGCCATTCATCCACCAGGACGGCGCTGAACGCCGCCTGTACGTCCTCTGGCGCCAATTGTCTCGTCATTGAGCCAGAATCACCCGATGGCCCACGACGACCCGGGACTGACCGGTCCGGGACCGAACGACCACCGATCGGAAGAGGGTCACGATCAGGCACAGTACCTAGCGACCCCGCCCGAGGCACCAGACGACCTGGCCCAGCCCGGACAGGCCCAGCCCAGAGAGGCCCAGCCCGGACAGGCCCAGCCCGGACAGGCCCAGCCCGGACAGGCCCAGCCCGGACAGCTCTCGGTGCTCACTACCGGCGACCTGGCCTGGCCGGGGCAGGACCATCTCGTGCTGTTGCATGGCTTCACCCAGACCGGTGCGTCCTGGGGGCCGGTACTGGAGGCCCTCCAGCGACCTTTCTCTGTTTTTCTCCCCGATGCGCCCGGGCATGGTGGGTCCGGGACTATCCAAGCCGACCTGTGGGCAACGGCGGACTTGTTGGCCGAAGCGGTCCCTGTGACGGCCACTTGGGTGGGTTATTCGATGGGCGGGCGTACGGCGCTCCACTTCGCCCTGGCCCACCCGGGACAAGTACAGCGGCTCGTCCTCATCAGCACCTCGGCCGGCATCGAGGATCCGGGCCAGCGGGCCGCTCGGCGTGCTGCTGACGAGGCCCTGGCTAACCGCGTCGAGCAAGAGGGCACCGAACGGTTCCTGGAATGGTGGCTGGCCCAACCCCTATTTGCGTCGCTATCGCCAGAGGAAGCCGGCCTGGAAGACCGCCTGACGAATACCCCCGCCGGGCTCGCTTCCAGCTTGCGGTTGGCCGGCGCCGGCGCCCAGGAGCCGTTATGGCGCCAGCTCGGCCAGCTCGGGCAACGAGGGCTGCCGGTGCTCCTGCTGGCGGGAGAACTGGACCAAAACTACCGGGGCCACGCTGAACGGATGGCGGCCCTCATCGGGCCCACGGCCCGGTTGGAAGTCGTGAGTGGCGCCGGCCACCCCTGCCATCTGGAACAGCCCTTGGCAGTGGCCGAGGCCATAACCCGGTTTTGCCGTACTACGCCTGTTGCCCAAGGCCTCTCTGGTTCATAGCGCCAGTCCAATCGCGAGCAGGATCCCTAGCGCCAGCTGTGCCCGTCCGGTGGCCCCCAGGACCGGGATAAGCGCCGGCCCGTCTGCGCCCGACGCCACCGCCCGCACCGGGACAATGGCCAGTGGTAGGGCACCAAGGCCGAGCAAGGCCCACGGGCGGATGAGGGCTATGGGTATGACGAGAAGGATGGCCAGCAGGACGCAGCCCTCGTAAAACCGGCGGGTAGCGGCCGGGCCCATTCGCACAGCCAGCGTGCGTTTGCCCGCCACGCTGTCCCCCGGTATGTCCCGCAGGTTGTTGACGACCAGCAGCGCCACTGCCATCAGGCCGACCGGCACGGCCGCCAGCACTTCGAGCGACGTCAACATATCGGTCTGCACATAGGTGGTGCCCGTCGTGGCCACCAGCCCGAAGAAAACGAAGACGGATACCTCGCCCAGGCCTACGTAGCCGTACGGACGGGGCCCTCCCGTGTAAAACCAGGCCGCTCCCACACAAGCGGCGCCCAGAGCTACCAACCACCAGCCCGCCACCGCCGCCAGGGCCAAACCCGCCACTCCGGCGACGCCGAAGGCCACTAGGGCGGCCCGCTTGACGGCTCCGGGTGTGGCCAGGCCACTTGCCACCAGCCTTATGGGACCTACGCGAGCAGCGTCGGTCCCCTTGACCCCATCGCTGTAATCGTTGGCGTAGTTGACGCCCACCTGGAGCGACAGGGCCACTACCCCCGCCAGCAAGGCCCGCCACCAGATGGCCGCCCCGTATGCCACCGCCGCACCGGTCCCTACCAGTACGGGGACCACCGAGGCGGGCAAGGTCCTCGGGCGCGCCCCGACCACCCACGGGTGCCGTACCGGGCTCTCCTGGACCACTGTCTGCGACCCTCTCTTTCCAGCGTCGCGCTCACACATGCGCTGGCGGCAAACTAGCGAAGATGGCTGACCTCGTCGCGATCGACCTGCCTGGGGGGCCGCAGTTCGTTGCCGCCCTGAGGGCGGCGTGGGAGGCCGGGAACGCCGTCTCCCCCGTCGACCAGCGCCTGGCCCCGCCGGCGCGCCGCCAGCTCCTAGATATGCTGCGGCCCGGCTGGCTCGTCACCGAGGACGGTACGGAGCACCTCCAGGGAGGTGTGCCGGTGGACGCGGGTGACGCCCTGGTGGTGGCTACCAGTGCCAGCACGGGGACGGCGAAGGGAGTCGTCCTCACCCACGCCGCCGTGGCCGCTTCGGCCCAAGCCACGTCGGCCCGCCTCGGAGTTGACCCGGCCAGGCACCGGTGGCTGGCGTGCCTGCCTTTGAACCACATCGGCGGCCTTTCCGTCGTGACCCGCGCCATGCTCACGGGCACCCCGCTCACCGTCCTCGGCGGCTTCGAAGCGGCCCTGGTCTCGGCCGAAGCCGCTGTCAACGTCCTGGTGTCGCTAGTACCAACGGCGCTCGCCCGCGTGAAAGCCGAAGCTTTCTACAAGGTCGTGCTCGGCGGGTCGGCCCCACCGGCATCGTTGCCCCCCAACGTCGTCACGACCTACGGCATGACGGAGACCGGGAGTGGAGTTGTCTATGACGGTGTGGCGCTTGACGGCGTGGAGATTTCGTTGTCACCGGCGGGAGAGGTTTTGCTCCGGGGCCCCATGTTGTTACGTGCCTACCGGGACGGCACCGAACCATTGGACGGGGACGGGTGGTTCGCCACCGGTGATGCCGGAGTGATCGACGAATCCGGCCGCTTGCAAATAAAGGGCCGAATTTCCGACATGATCATTACCGGCGGCGAAAATGTGTGGCCGTCCGCAGTCGAGCACATAATCCGCCAGCACCCGGGCGTGGCGGAGGTGGCCGTGTCCAGCCGGCCCGACCCTGAGTGGGGCGAGCGGCTGGTGGCCTGCGTGGTGCCGGCCCACCCAGCCGGCCCGCCCGAGCTGGCCGAGTTGCGCGCCCTCGTGGCTGACCAGTTCGCCCCCTTTGCCGCCCCGAAGGAGCTGCTTATCGTCGAGGCTCTCCCGAAGACGTCGATTGGGAAAGTTAAACGGCAAGCCTTACGAGAACAACTTTTGCGCCCGGACGGCTTGACGTAAGCAATCAGGCCGCCCGGCGCAGCGTCGACGGCTTCAGCTCATTTGCGCGCCGGCCCTCTGGCCGGCCCCGGCCCCGTGGTACTGGGGGCTCCCGTCGCGCTCGAGGTACCCGGGGCGCTGGCGGTAAGAGCCTGTGGCTGGGGCTGCGGTTGACCAACTGGCTGGTGAGGCTGGGCGGCAGGCTGCGGGGATGGGCCTCCGCCCGTAGGCGGGCCGGAGGGTGATTGCGGTTGGCTCGAGAACGGGTGCGGGCCGGCCGGCGCCGTACCCCCTTGCCCATTGCTGTTGCGGACCACGTTGAGGATCGAGTTGACCTGGGTGGCCAGCCCCGCGACCAGGTCGCCGAGCCCTTCGGCGCCGTTCAAGATGGTCACGTTGGCCTGGCGCAACTCGCCGGCGGCGGCAGCCAGGATTTCCGGCATCTTCTCGACCAGCATCCGCTCGAGCACCACGCCGCCCGAAGTAGCGGTTGCCTCGGCCTGCAAACGGGTGGCGTCGGCCTGAGCGCGGGCGATGGTGCGCACCTTCTCGGCCTCCGCCTCAGCCGGGCGTACCACTTCGGCCACGAGTTGCTGGCGTCGCAGTTCTCCCTGGGACTGCGCCACCAGGGCCTGCTCGGCCAGCACGTCTTGCAGCGCTTTGGCCTGGGCCAGAGGGCCGGCCTGGGCCGCGGTTTGCTGGGCCTGGTCGATCTCGGCCTGGTATTGAGCCTTGGCTACCGAGGTTTCTTGTTGGTACTGGGCCTGGTTGCGGTCCGACTCCTGGCGCACTTTTGACGCCGCCTGGTCCGCCTGTGCCTGGGCAATTTGGGCCGCCTGGTTTACGGCCGCAATATGAGGCTGGGACAGGGCCTTTATGTACCCCGCCTGGCCGTCGTCCATTGATTCGATCTGAAAAGCATCGACGACGAGGCCCAATCTCGCCATTTCTGGTTTTGATGCGTCCAGGACTTCTGACGCCAATTTCTGGCGCTCCCGAATAATGTCTTCGACCGTCATCGACCCCACTATCGACCGTAAGTGACCGGCGAAAATCCGGCCTACCAGCTCGGTCATTGCGTTTTGGTCGTCCAGAAAGCGCCGGCCGGCGTTGGCGATCGAGTCGTTGTCGTCGCCCACTTTGAATGCAATAACCGCTCTCACCTGTAGCGTTATGCCCTGCTGGGTGACGCAGGGCTCCGCTACTTCAGCCTCTTGCATCGAAAGCGTCAGGAACCGAATTTGGTTCCGCACCGGGAGGGCGAACGCGCCGTGACCTACGACGATACGGAAAGGGGAATCGCCGCGGTTCCGGCTACCGGATATCAGCATTGCTTCATTGGGGGACGGGACATGCCAACCAAACATGACGTGCCTTTCTTCTATTTGGCGCTAGAGCGGCGCCACCAACACGGAGCGCGCTCCCCGGTCGGCCAAGACGACGACTTCGCTCCCTACCCCGACCGGTTGGTCGGAATATGCGATGTAGGACTCAGTCCCTCCGCGGACTCGCAGGAGGACCTCTCCTGCGCGGTTGCCACCGGGGATCGCCACAGTGACGTAGGCCGGGCGCCCAACCACACTGTCAAGCTCCGCGTAGCTCATCATTTATGACCTTACGCCACCTCAGGGACGTCTTTTGACCTTCGAGCGGGCGAGTCTTCATGAGCGGGACCGCGCCTCAACATATCGCACTCCGGATCACGCCCGTTTACCGGTTGAGGCCGCCGCCAAGCGGACCGGCTCGCCCCTCTGGCCCCGGTGCCGGAGAGGTCCTCAGCCGCTAAAGGTAGGGTGTAGAAATGCCAGGCGCCAATCGGCTCGCCCAGGAAACGAGCCCTTATCTACTGCAGCACGCCGGTAATCCGGTCGACTGGCAGCCTTGGTCCGCGGAGGCGTTCGCCGAGGCGCGCCGCCGGGACGTACCCGTCCTAATTTCTGTGGGGTACTCGGCCTGTCACTGGTGCCATGTGATGGCTCACGAAAGCTTTGAAGATACCGGGGTGGCGGAGGTCCTGAATTCCGGTTTCGTGGCCGTCAAGGTCGATAGGGAGGAGCGACCGGACGTAGACGCCGTCTATATGGAGGCGGTGCAATTGTTGACCGGCGGCGGCGGATGGCCGATGACAGTTCTCGCCTTAGCGGACGGTCGGCCATTTTGGGGCGGCACCTACCTGCCGAGAGCCAATTTCCTGAACCTTCTCCAACGGGTTACCAGCATTTGGTCCACCGACCGGTCGGCCCTGGAGGAGGACGCCTCCCGTCTGGCCGAGGCCGTGCGCCAAGGGGCGGCGCCGGCCCCGCTGACTGGTGGTCCCGGGCAGGCACCGGCGGCAGGGCCCGCAGACGGGGCCGCGTTTGGGACCGCGCTGGTTGCGGCGGCCGAGGGTCTGCTAGCCCGGTACGACCCGCAATGGGGTGGGTTTGGGGCGGCGCCAAAGTTCCCCCAAGCGACCAGCCTCGAGGTGCTGGCGCAGTACTGGTGGAGGTCAGGAGACGAGCGAAGCCGGGATGCGCTCACCCGCACGCTTGATGCCATGAGCTCAGGTGGCATCTATGACCACCTCGCCGGCGGCTTCGCCCGCTACAGCACCGACAGGCACTGGCTCGTCCCCCACTTCGAGAAAATGCTCTACGACAACGCTTTGCTCGTACTTGCGTACACACACGCCTGGCAGCTCACCGGTTCGAGCCGTTACCGCCAGGTGGTCGAAGAAACCGTCGGGTACTTGCTGTCCCCGCCCATCCGCTTGCCTGAAGGCGCCTGGGCTTCGGCCGAAGACGCCGATAGTGAAGGTAAAGAGGGCCTTTTTTACACGTGGTCCCTGGCCGAGTTAGAGGAGGTGGGCGGTCCGGCCGCGGCGCAGTGGTACGGTGCCACCGCCGCCGGCAACTGGGAGGGGACCAACATCCTGTGGCGGCCAGGTCTGGCAGATATTGCCCGCTCGCCCGAAATAGACGAGGCCCGCCGCCGGTTGTTCGAGCACCGTCAGGCCCGGGTCCGGCCCGGGCTCGACGGGAAAGTGTTGACGGAGTGGAACGCCATGGCCGTTGCTGGCCTGGCCTACGCCGGCAGTGCGTTTGGGCGCCCAGAGTGGGTAGCCGAAGCGGCCAGAACAGCTGAAGTCCTCCTGGCCCGCCTGCGGAGACCAGACGGGCGCTGGTTGCGCTCTTGGCGGCCGGTTGAGACCCCGGGCGCAGACGTTGCGGGCGACGGCCACGAACTTCGAGAGGTGGGCGCGGGAAGAGGCCTGCTGGCGTACGCCGGCGATTATGCCTGGCTGATAGAGGCGTTCACACGTCTCGGTGAGGCGACCGGCCGGAGCTCCTGGACGCACCTGGCGTCGGAGACCGCCGGCTCGCTACTCGATTTGTTCTGGGACAAGGAAACGGCCGGGTTCTTCACGTACGGCAACGACGCCGAAGATCTGATCGCCCGCATGAAGGACGTGCAGGACGGGGCCACGCCGTCCGCCAACGCCACCGCCGCTCTGGCCCTTGCCCGCCTGGGCGAGCTTACGGGCGAGACGTCCTTCGTTGACGCAGCTGTGCAGACAGTGGCCCTGATGGCCTCGCCCCTGTCACGTGTCCCGGCTGCCTTCCCAGGCCTGGCCCTGGTGGGCAGCTACCTGGCTTCAGCCAGGCGGCAGGTGGTGGTGGCGTCCTCGGACCAGGCCCTCGTCCGTCCCGTGTGGGAACGTTTCCTACCGGACACCGTGCTCGCCTGGGGCGAGCCTTTCCCGTCGCCTGTCTGGGAGGGGCGGACCGGCCCGGAGGCTTCCGGGCAAGCTTTCGTATGTGAGGCGTACACGTGCCAGCTGCCAGTGACAGGACCGGCCGAGTTCGCGGCTCTGCTCGACCAGAGTGGCTCGGGCCTGAGGGGGTCGCAGCCTGACGCGGCGGGGCCCGGTACCCGATGACAGCGACTACTCCCCCATGACCGACTTCTCGCCGCTGGAGGAGCGCCCCACTCCCCAGATGGACGACTCGCGCCCCGAAATGCCGACCATCCGCGTGTTGGTCGCCACTAGCAGCCACTATTGCTATTGGTGCGCAACGTTTCCTCACTGAGAGCGCCGGTTAGGTCGATGCCTCGGCTGGACGACTCGCCCGGTACCGCTCTACGCCTGATGGTCGTGTCCACCGGCGACCGGCACTGCGCCGGCATCGACCTGGCGTCAGGAGCATTGGTAAGGGCGTGGTCTGCCTACCCTGTCGACTCGCGCCTGCGACCCTATGACGTCGTCGACGTGACCGTGGCCAGCGACCCGGACCTGGTCCCCGACCCGTCCGAACCTGACGCCATCGTGATTGCCGGGCCGCCCGAGCTCTCGGGCCGGGTGAAAGGGCGGGCCGCCGGCCGGCTGATCCGCCCGGTGCTCCACCCGGAGCGGGCGCCTTTGCTCGGCACGTACGGCGCGACGGTCCCGTTTTGGGAACGGAGCTCGGACCACCCATCGATCACCGTGGCCAAACCCAAAGGCCCGGTAGTCGTGACCTTCGAAGAGGGCCGGTTGTGGTGCCACTTTTTCTGGGGCGGCCGGCCGCAAGTGCTGGCTTGTGACGACCCCAGGCTGGCTGCCTCGCTCCGACGCTCGGGGCGGACATTCGCCCAGATGCGGCCCGGTGCCCACATTGTGGTCGCCCTCTCGCCGCCGGTGGACGGCCACTGCTACAAAGTGGTGGAAGCGGTCGTCCCTCGCCGCTGAGGGGACACGGAAGGAAGGCGCCCCTACCCGGAGATTGACGCCAGCCGCCCTGTCGTCTCTCCAATAAGACTTTGCTCCTGATGGAGTCGGGTCAGGTATGGGCCCGTTTGGAGGAAGTGGCTTCACGTGTAAGTCGGCTGAACGGTAGTTAGTAATGCGTTGGAGACCGCCGAAGCGAGCCAGTCACACTGCGCCCGTTCCGAAAGGCAGGGCCGGCCGCAGTGTGGCCAGCTTGCCTTCTCGTACGTGGCGCCGTCGCTTTTACTCGAATGGCGTAACGCCCAGCCGCGTTACAGCTTGAAGCCGGACGCCAGCCCTTCTGACATGGCCCAGCCAAACGCGATGAGGACGTCCCGCCGGCCCTGGTCGAGTGCGGTCATCACGGTGGCCACGTCCGGGGAAATCTCGTCGCCGCCCTCAGGCTCGTAATCGAAGACGGGGCATGGCGAGGTGTCGCCTCGGACGATGAAGCTGCGGTCGTCGACACGGCCGTCGGCGCCGAATCGCTTGGCCAGCCGCCGCGACCATGCCCGCTCCTCCCCGGAGACCTTGTAACCAGGGCGAGGGCAGATATCGACCAGACCACTGAAGGCCGCAAACCCGCCAGGTTCGCGAAGACGCGTGGCCACCAGGACATCCTCGTCAGGGAACGCCAGCACCGCCTTGCGGAACTGGTCTGCCCGAAGGGTATCCAGTATGGCGGTGCGCTGCTCACAGCGCTTCACAGAGACCAGGCCCCACAGTACGCACGGAGTACCACCGATGCGCTCCAGAGTGCAGAACGAAAAGCCCACGAGGTAACCGCGGTCACGGGCCTGGGTGATCAATACCCACTCGTCTCTCTGTTTGGACAGCAACCCAATGTCCAACCCGGCCGGGCCGTCCGCCACCATGTCGGCCATCTCGGCCAGCTCGGAATCTGAAAGCGCTGTGCAGTCTTTGGTCTCGACATCGAACATCATTGCTGCTGATCACTCCTTACTAACTGGGGACCAAGCATCAAGTTTAGCGGCTCGGGGACCCGCTGCTCCACAAACAGGCAGGTCCGAGCAGTACCCGCAGCTCCGCCAGCAGGCCAGCGCTCATCGAGACGTCGAACTCGTGAGCGAGGCGGACCACTTTGGTGCCTACATGCAGGTACACCGGGGACGGGCCGGGTGCTCCCGGAGCAGCTCCCGCAGACGCTCCACGCCCGTGTCGTCCAGGGCGTTTACGGGCACGACGACCTGAAGCGGCTCGGACCCGTCGGCCGTCAATTGCGGCCGCTTGAGCTCGGAGCAAACGATCTTCGGGACCTCGTCGCGCAGGTCGAGCCTCCCCTTCACGCAGACGACAACGTCATCGGCCAAGAGGTGGCCCACTTCGGTCATGGTCCGGGGGAACACGAAGACCTCGATCGACGACTGCAGGTCCTCCAGGACGAACGTGGCCATCAGCTCGCCCCTCCTCGTATACCTGCGGGACAACCCGGTGATGACGCCACCGACCCAGCGCTCGCTGTTGCGCCCCCCGTACCAGCCCGATACCGGCGCCCCGGAGGTATCGTTGCTGCTCCCGTTGGTGCCGGGCACGGCGAGGTCACGCCCCGTGCCCTCCTCCCGCAGGTCCAGGATGGTGCAGTCCGTGTGCCGGCGCAGGGCGGCCTCGGCGCCCACCAGCGGGTGGTCGCTCACGTACAGCCCGAGCATCTCTTTCTCGAAGACCAGCTTCTGATGCTTGTCGAACTCCTGGTCTGGCACGGGCACCCGGGTGTCGTCGAACACCTGCTCACCGCCACCCAAGCCGCCAAAGAGGCTGAGCACGCCCTGGTCGGCCTCTCGCCGTCTGGCCAGGGTCCGGTCGAGCACCTGTTCGAATACCAGGCAGAGGCCTTGGCGCGGATGCCCGAGCGAATCGAACGCACCCGCCTTGATTAGCGACTCGACGGTGCGCTTGTTGAGCACCACCGGGTCGACGCGGTTGCAAAAATCGTAGAAGTCCTTGAACGGCCCGGCCGCATCGCGCTCGCTTACGATCCTTTCGACCAGTCCCTCGCCTACGTTGCGGATGGCCGACAGGCCGAAGGGGACGAGGCCAGCGCCGTGGGACTGCAGGCGCTGAGCGGCAGAACCTTGGCCGGCGCGGACGGCAGTGAACTCGGAGGCTGAGAGGTTGATGTCCGGGACCAGGACCTCGATCCCCATAGCCCGGCACTCGACCAGGTACACGGCCAGCTTGTCCTTGTCGTCCTTCACGCTCGTAAGTAGGCAAGCCATGTACTCGACCGGATGGTTGGCCTTGAGCCAGGCGGTCCAATACGCCACCAGGCCATAGCCGAAGGCGTGGCTCCTCCCGAACGCATAGTCAGCGAACGGCTCGATTATGTCGAACAGTTCGGAGCCGAACGCCGCCCCGTAACCGGTCCGCTCGCACCCGGCCACGAACTTTTCCCGCTCCAGCTTCATGATCTCGCGGACCTTCTTGCCGGCCGCCTTGCGCAAGGTGTCTGCTTCTTCGAGGCTGTAGCCGGCAAAGCGCTGCGCCACCCTCAGCATCGACTCCTGGTAGATCATCAAGCCGTAGGTATCGCTCAGCAGCTCGGCCATGTCTTCGTGCAGGCACGTGATCGGCTTGCGGCCGTTTTTACGGTCGGCGTAGTCGTTGTGCATGTTGGCCGCCATTGGCCCCGGCCGGTACAGGGCGACAAGGGCGGCGACGTCGCCCAGCTCAGTGGGAGCGAGCGACCGGGCCAGCGCCCGCATGTTGGAGCCTTCCAGCTGGAACACGCCGACCGTGTCGCCCCGCCTCAGCAGTTCAAACGTCGTCGGGTCGTCGAGGTCGACGTGGTCTATGTCGGGCCTGGTGCCCGTGTTGGACTCGATCATGTCGAGCGTCCGCTCGACGACGCTCAGGTTGCGCAGCCCGAGGAAGTCCATCTTGAGCAGGCCGAGCTCCTCGACGGCGTGCATTTCGTACTGAGTGACGATGGGGGCGTCCTCGGGGCGGCCTCCCGGCTCCGGTTTGCGTTGCACCGGCAGGTGGTCGGTCAGCGGGTCGGCCGAGATCACGACGGCTGCGGCGTGGATACCGTCTTGGCGGCGGAGCCCTTCGAGGCCTTTGGCTACATCGACCACCCGCTTTACGTCGGGGTCAGTGGCGTACATCTCCCGCAGTTCAGAGGCAACTTTGTACCCGTCTGCGTACTTGGGGTCCGCCTCGAAGCAAGCCCACAGCGGTGTATCGCGGCCCATCACCAGAGGGGGCATGGCCTTGGCGATACGGTCGCCGAGGCCGTACGGGTAGCCGAGCACTCGCGCCGCGTCCCGGACGGCGGCCCGGGCTTTGATCGTAGAGAAGGTCACTATTTGGGCCACCCGGTCCCAGCCCCAACGCTCCGAGGCGTAGCGGATCATCTCACCGCGGTAACGCTCGTCGAAGTCCATATCGATATCGGGCATTTGCTTGCGGCCGGGGTTTAGGAACCGCTCGAACAGCAGGTCGTAGCGGAGAGGGTCCAGGTCGACTATCCGCAGGCAGTACGCCACGCAACACCCCGCAGTGCTGCCGCGGCCAGGGCCCACCCTTATCTTGTGCTCCCTGGCGTGGCGGATCAGGTCCCATACGACGAGGAAATAGTCCGAGAACCCCATCGATGCGATGACGCCGAGCTCAAAGTCGAGCCGCTCGACGACGTTGGCCGGTACCGGGCTCCCGTAGAGCTCCTCGGCTCCCTTGTAGGTATGGTGCCTCAGGTACTCGTCCGAGGTCGCCATACCTTCGGGAAGGGGGAAGGCCGGCAACTTCGGCTTGCCCAGCTCGATGGTGACGTCAGCCCTTTCGGCCACCCACAACGTGTTGTCGCACGCTTCGGGGACCTCGGAGAAAAGAGCCCGCATTTCAGCTGCCGTTTTGAGGTAATGCTCGGCCCCTTCGAACCGGAAGCGCTTTTCGTCGTCCATCGTCGAGCCCGTCTGCACGCACAGCAGGGCGTCATGGGCCAGGTGGTCTTCGCGGGAGGTGTAGTGGCTGTCGTTAGTGGCCAGGAGCGGGGCGCCGATGCGGCGGGCGATCTCGACGAGCTGCGGGTTGGTCTTCTTCTGCTTCTCGAGGCCGTGGTCTTGGAGCTCGACGAACAGGTTGTCCTTGCCGAATATGTCCTGCAACCGGGCCGCATGGATGGTCGCTTGCTCAACGTCGCCGCGGAGTAGCGCCTGGCTGACCAAGCCGCCGAGGCACCCCGTAGTGGCGATTACCCCCTCGTGGTACTGCTCCAGCAGTTGCCAGTCGGTCCTGGGCTTGTACCAATAGCCCGACAAGTACGCGTCCGAGGACAACTTGAGGAGGTTCTTGTAACCCCTGTCGTTCTCGGCCAGAAGGGTCAGGTGGTAGTAGAGCTTGTCGCCCTCGTCTGCATCGCCTCCCGTGTCGTCAACCCGCCCCCGCCGCAAGGGCCGCTCGAGGCGGTTTTCGGCCGCCATGTACGCCTCGATCCCGATGATGGGCTTGATGCCGGCTGTCCGGGCCGCCTTGTAGAAATCGAGGACGCCGTACATGTTGCCGTGGTCGGTGATGGCGATCGCGGGCTGACCATCGGAGGCCGCCCGCTTCACCACCTCTTCCACGCGCGCCGCCCCATCGAGCATGGAGAACTCCGTATGGAGGTGGAGGTGCGCAAATGATGCGCCAACCGGGCCGGCCACTAACCACTCCTCCTTGTTTCAAGTCTCCACCACGGCGCTGGAGCTTGCCATCCACAGGGAGGTCCACAAGGATCGTCTACGCGGCTCGTGCCCGTATCGGCTTCCGGCCCGATCAGCTTGTGGGTTGTCCTGTGGACAATATTACAACAATGTTCTTATGTTGAATGTAGCGCGCCCGAGTGACTGTTTCGCACCTGTTGCCGTTGACCGGCGGCCCGGCGGACGGGTGCGCGCCACATCAGGCCAGTGCGCGGTTGGTCAGAGGTAGGTGCCTGGCATCGGCGTGTCCTCACGGGTCTCGCGTCCGCCACGGCCGGTCGGCAGTGCCCGCCGGCGGGCGTCCTCGAGCTGGGCACGCTGAGCCATCTGCTGGGCCATGATGGTGGCCTGGATCCCGTGGAAGAGCCCCTCGAGCCAGCCGACCAGCTGGGCCTGGGCCACACGCAGCTCGGCGTCGGTAGGCACGCTCTCCGGGTGGAACGGCGGCGCCATACGGGTCAGCTCCGCGCTCAGGTCCGGAGACAGGCCCTCCTGCAGCTCTACGAGGGAGGTGTCATAGATCTCCGCGTAAACGGGCGCGGCTGGCGTCGTCGAGCGGGGCCTGGCGCACCTCTTCGAGCAGCTGGCGGATCATAGAGCCGATCCGCATGACTTTGGCCGGCTGCTCGACCACCTCAGGGTTTTCTTCTTGGCCTGCCTCAACCTCAGCCGGTGCGCTCTGGCGGCCGGTTTGCACCACGATTACCGGCGGCTCATCGTCTCGCGGGTTGTTCATCACGTCGCTATCTTTACGCACGCAGAGGCCATGTCGGAACTCGTGCCTCCGATTTTCCGGTCCCAGGGAGCCGGTGCCACCGTCTCGCTCAAGGCAGTGCCTGGGCACGAGAACGCGCCATTACGTCGCCGCTGGCGTTAATCGCTGCCACTGCAAGGAAATTCGGCGGGTGGGGCACCGTGATGGCGGTCTCGAAGCCGCGGCGCCGTGCGCTGCCGATGGTGCTGAGCTGATTGTGGTGGGCGCCCCCGAGGACGAGCCAACCGGCCACCTCCGTCGCCCCGTTCCAGCTGGCGTACACCGTAGCCCCACTGCTCCCGGAGTCGACCGCCATCGCCGGCGGCTCGGAGGGAACTCCCTTCCAGGCCCGCTTAAAGGCGCGGTAAGACTCGGTCCCTGGGGCCAGGCGAGCGTCGAAGACAGCCTTGCCGTCCGCGTCGTACTCGGTGAAATAACTCGATTCGCCCCATCCCACGAACCTGTTGCCGCTGTCGATGCTCTGTACGCTCCCGAGCGCCTCCGACATTACCGGCGGTGAATGCAGGTACTCCCGCACCAGGGTGGCCCGCCTCGACTTCTCGTCTACCGCCAGCACGATGCCTCGCGACTGGGACTGCACCGCCGGCGGCCCTCCTTCGTTGTCGAACAGGGTGAAAGTGCCATCAGGGTGCCGGCGCACGTCGTGTTGGAAAGCGAAATGGGTGCCCTGGCCCAACTTGAAGTCGTTCCTTCGGCCGCCCAACCGCCAGATGATCTTCCCCGTCTTCCGATCGACTTTGTAAAACGTCCAGGTATTGCGGCCAGAGATGATGAGGTTGCCGTCCGTGGCGTCGACATCGACCGAATTGAGGTGGAAATAGTCCCACGCGCTGTCGGGGTCCACCGGCTTGTAGGACGCGTCCAGCCCCACGTGGTGGTCGCTGCGCCACTCGAACAGGAGCTTGCCCGTGGCCAGGTCGACCTCTTGCACTACTCCGTAAAAGTAACTCCCGTGGCGAGGGCCGCCGAAGCGCGTCAGGTTGGCCGGGGCCTGGCCGTAGCACGTGAAAAGAACCGTACCTTCAGGTGTCATTACGAAGTCGTGCAGGTCGCCTTGGTAGCCGTTCTTGGCGTTGATCTGGCGGACTTTGTTGTAGCTGGAGTCGATCAGCTCGTAGTGGCCCACGCCGTGCGCCTCGACCACCGCGCCCTGGAACCAGCCCAGCACTTGTTTTCCCTTGTACGTCCACGTCTGCAGGTTGAAAGCGCGCAACCCGGTGTCCGAGCCCGCTGACAGCGGGAGGAACCAAACGAGGTGGCCGTTTCCGTCGATGATCATCGGCCCCTGCTGCGCAGGCCCGGCGTGGCTGTCCGTGAGCACGACGTTACGCCCGAACTTGGCCGACTTGACGTTGAGGGTGATCGTGGGCGGGCGCAGGTCCGGGCGGGACCTGAACACCTGAGCTGCTCCGTCGGTGGCCACGCTGGGTGCTGATAGCAGTAGCGGGACGGAGAGGTCTTCCGGGAAGCTCCCGGGTCTCCCGGCCCGGCCGCCCCGAGTGGCCTCGTCGACCACGATGACGCCGAGCACGGCGGCAGCACCGGCGGCGGCCGATCCCATGGCTAGACGGGCCAGCAGTGCCCGGCGAGAGAGGGGCCGGTTCAGCGCGGTCCCCGTCCACGCTGTCGGTGGGGCGACGTACTGGGCTTTGGGCGCCTGTTCTAGGCGTTCTAACCGGGCCTCGGGCCGTTGCGCGTGTAAGGGCCTTTCGCCTCCTGCCCGCTTCACGCGGCCAGGACCTCGGAGCTCCCGATCCTGTTGCCGGCGCGGTCCAGTGCGAAGACCTGAAAGTGAGGCCCGTTGCTGTTGACCGATATGGCGGTTTCGAAGTCGGCCCAGTCAGCCAGGGCCAGCGGGGTGAGCTGGCCGGCCGGTCCCCCCACTACTTCCCAGGCGGCGACCTCGGTAGAACCGTTCCAACTGACGTAGACGATCTTCCCACCTATGGGGTCAGCCTCGATGGCGACAGCCGGCCGGTCGGTGGGCTTAGTGTCGAACCTGGCCGAGAATGCCCTATACGACTCGACGTTGGTCGGGAACCGCGCATCGAGCACTAGCTCCCCATCGGCCGAGAACCGAGAGAAATACGGCTGCGCACCCCAACCCACCAGCGCCCCGCCATCTTCCAGGACCTGGATACTGCCCTGGTTGGGGGCCAGCAGGCGGGCCGGGTGAACAAACGATTTTTCCAGGGTTACCTTCATCTTGCTCTCGTCGACGGACAGGATGATGGCACGCGACTGGACTTCTTCGGCGGGCGAAGCACCATCATCGAAAAGGGTGATCTTGGTTGGCCCATTGTAGCGAGACGTGTGTTGCCAATAGAACTTGCTGCCGGCACCCATTTCGAAGTCAGACTTCTTGCCGTTCATGCGCCAGAGGACTTTGCCGCTGGCCCGCCCCACCTTGTACAAGGTCCACGTATCCCGGCCCGAAATGAGCAACTCGCCGTCGGGCGAGAGGCTTACCGAGTTGATATGGAAATAGTCGAACGGGGCCTTCTCGGTCCCCTGGCCCTTGGGCAGCTTCTGGTAGGTCTCCTCCACGCTGACGTGGTCCACGCTGTCCCAGCGGTGCAATAGCTTCTTGGTGGCGATATCGACTTCCATGGCCACCGCGCCGAGGAGGTACCCCTTCTTCGGGCCCCCGACGCTCGACAGGTCGGCGGCCACCGGGTTATAGGCGGTCATCAGAGCGGTGCCCTGCTCAGTCAGGACCAGTTCGTGAAGGTCGGGCCACAGCCCGTCAACCTCCCCGATACGCGCCACCTCGTTGAAGTTCAGGTCGGCGATGACGCCTTCGCCTACGCCTGTGCCGGTCGTGACGGTGCCTTCCCACCATGTGAGCACCGGTTTGCCGTTGAGCTGCTGGTACTGAAGGTCGAAGGGGGGCTTGGGAGTGGGGAGGAACCAGCGCAGCTTGCCGTCGGGCTGCAGGACCATGAGGCCGGCCTGGCCCGGGCCCGGCGGCCTGTACACCTTGGGCGTCAGCAGCACCAGATCTTCCCCCTGCCCTGGTACGAAGGGCTGCGAGGGCCGGCGCACCACCGTTACACGGGGGGGCTGTAGATCGGGCCGAGAGTAGAAAAAAGTGACCTCGTTGGCGATGTACTGGGTCGTGGCCGTAGTGGTCGTGCTAGCCGGTACCGCCGCGCTGTTACTGGAGGGCCAGGGCCACTCGCGGCCAGCCAACCCCGCCGCCCCCAGGCCGGCCACGCCAGCCGTCAAGGCCAAAAACTGACGCCGTGTGGTTGTGCCTGCCAACGCCTTCCCGTCTCTCGAACCGTGCCCTCAGCGGGCTTTACAACGCCCATAGTGCCGTAGTCACGCTAAGGATCTGATGAAGAACATGTAACCGTTTGCCTAAGAACCCGTGTCCAACCGGTTGCAGCGACCCGTCTGGGGCTTCGTTTTGGCCCGACCGCGTAGCGCTTAGCTGTTGCTCACAAGGGCCCTGGCCTCCCAGGTACCACGATGCCCGGCAGCCCTGACAAAGGCGACGTTGGTCCCGACAGCGATATCCCGCGTGCCGTCGACGATCTCCGTGCAGTGAAAACGATAACGCCGGCCGTCGTGCGCCCGCACTTCACCCAGGCCCACCTCTTTGTCGAACTCGTCGATTGTCCCTATTTGTGGCTCACAAAATTTCAGCACTCAGGCCACGATCTTACTTATCGGTAACTCGATAATGTCGGATGCGCCCGCATCCTTCAGCTCCGGTATCAGCTTGTTTATCGCTTCCTTCGGGACCACCGTCTCCACCGCGTAACTGCCGCCCCCAAACAACTCCGAGACGGTCGGGCTCCGCATTGCCGGCAACAGCGACACGACGGCATCGAGGTCGGCGGCCTCCACGTTCAGTTTTACCAGCACCCGGCCCCGGGCTTTCAAGGCACCCTGCAACAACGTGTTGATGTCCTCCATGGCCTTGCGCTGTTCGGGGCGAAGGTATGCCTCGGGGTTGGCTATCAGTTCCGTATATGAAACGAGTATCGTCTCGATGATTTTTAGCCCCGCCGCCCGCAGGGCGCGGCCTGTTTCGGTAATTTCCACTACCGCGTCGGCGATTTCAGGCACTTTTGCTTCCGTGGCCCCATAAGACAACACGACGTCGGCTTTGACTCCATTGGAAGTAAAGAAACGCTCGGTTAGCGAGGGGTACTCGGTCGATACCTTCACGCCGTCAGGCATATCCCTGACCGACGCCCACGGCGAACCAGCTTCGACCGCCAACACGACCTGGATTGGTTTAGACGTCGCTTTCGAGTACGACAGCTCCCCGAGGGACACGACCTCGGCGCCGGTTTCCTCGACCCAGTCCCGTCCTGTAATGCCGACATCGAACAGGCCGTCTGCAACGTAGCGGGGGATTTCCTGGGGCCGCAGTATGCGCACCTCGGAGATCCGGTGGTCTTTGACGCTGGCTCTGTAGTCAACGTCCGAACTTCGAGAAACGGCTAGGTCGGCCGCCTCGAACAGCTCGATGGTGGCGCGTTCGAGGGAGCCCTTGGGCAGGACGAGGCGGAGCACGGGCCGACCTTAGTGCCTGAAGGGCACCGTGCCCCGTCGGCCAGTCCGGCCCATCGGTTAGTCCGGCTCATCGGTTAGTCCGGCCCATCGGCCGAGTCAGTGCCGCTCTGGTACGGCGCTCAGTGCGGCTGCTCGCCCGCCAGCACGCCGATGGCGTGAGGGAGCAGGTCAATGATGGCCCCCAGGCACTCGAGCGCCCCCTTGGGAGAGCCAGGGAGGTTGACGACCAGCGCCCGCCCACGCACACCGGCCATGCCCCGCGACAGCGGTGCGATGGGGCTCGAACGCCGCATCGCCTCTGCCAGGCCGGGCGCCGGGCGGTCGACCACCTCGGCCGTCCCCTCAGGGGTCAGGTCCCTGGGACCGAAGCCGGTACCTCCAGTAGTCACGACGAGACCAACGAACGCCGAGGCCATTCGCGTAACGTCTCCAGCTACGGAAGCCACGCCGTCGGGGGCGCTCGACTGCTCGACCACCTCGAAGCCGGCGTCCTGAAGCGCCTTCACCACAGCAGGGCCGCTCTCGTCTTCACGCTCGCCTCGCATGACCGAGTCGGAAATCGTGAGCACTTTGGCCTGATAGCTCATGGCCGGCAAGCCCTCCGGTACGGCACCCGGTCGATGGGCCTGGCCGCATCGTGGTGATGGTGTGCGCCAGCCACGGGCTCATCATGTCCGAAATATTCTGCGCCCCGCAAAGGCCTACTCGGCCCGGCGCCAGGCCAACAGGTACATCCCGTCGGTCCCGGCTGCCTGGGGGAGCAACAAACCTCCCTGGCCGAGAGGTTCCCAGGGGGGTCCCGGGGGCGCCATCACCTCACCCCAGCGCGGGGGCAAGTTACTGCTCACCCAGTTATCGATATCGACGGTCTCTGCCCGGGTCAGGGTACAGACGCTGTACACCAGCACCCCGCCGGGTGCCACCAGTGGGACTGCCGCCGCCAGCAGGCCACGCTGGAGCTCACTCAGGCGCTCAGCGTCCTCGGGCCGCACCCGCCAGCGTGCATCTGGCCGCCGACGGAGCACCCCGAGACCCGTGCAAGGCGCGTCCACCAGTACCCCGGCAAAGCTGGAGGCCCTAAACGGCGGTCGGAGAGCGTCGGCCACCACGACACTCAGGTTGTCCAGCCCCAACCGCGTGACGTTCCCGGCCAACAGGTCTGCCCTGGAGCGGGCCAGGTCCGCACCGACCACGAACGGGGCGCTGTACGCCAGCAAGGTGGCTTTGCCCCCTGGGGCCGCGCACAGGTCGAGGACGGGCCCTCGGGGCTCGGCCAAAACACTCGCCATGTACTCGGCCACGGCCTGGCTGCCCGGGTCCTGAACGTACCCATCGGCCCGTACGGAGGGAGACGCAGCCACGTTCATCTGTTCGAGGGCGGCGATAGCCCGCTCCGGCCCGAGGTCCTCGCCCAGGCGGCGGATAACCCAGTTGGGATAGCTGAGCCTGGTGCCGAGGTCAGGCCAGACGACAGGGCCGGGCTCGACCACGGCAGCTACTCGCCGGAGCACAGCGTTGAGCAGTGGCCGGGCGCGGCTAGGGACCTCAGCCACCGTCGCCGACACGGCCGCGTAGGCGGGCACCCTCATGAACGCCAGCTGGTAGGCGCCGGCTCGCGCCGCCGCCCGGACCTGGGGTTCCAGTTGACCGTGGGCGAACTGGCCGAAGAGCCAGTCGCAGGCCCTGCACATCCTGAGCGTGCCATAGGCCAGCTCGGTGGCAAAGCCCCTGTCTCTCTCATCGAGCCCCGAGCTGGTGAGCAGCCGCGGGACGACGAGGTTGGCCCGCTCGCCGCTCTCGGCGGCCATGAGGGCGGAAATGGCCACCCCTCGCGCCGTCGCACCCCGGGCGGCCAGTCTCTCCGTCATTCGCCCAGGCGCTCGTTCGGCCGGGGGTGGGCTCCCCGCGCCCAGGCGGCCGCGTCCATTACGGGCTTTCCCTCGGGTTGGACCAGTTGCAGTTCGAGGGCCCCTTCGCCTGTCCCCACCGTGTGCTCCTGGAGCTGACCCGCCGAGAGAGCCCTGTCGTCTGGGAGTACCCTCGCTCTGTGTACGAGCAGGCGTTTCCCCCTGAAGGTGGTCCACGCCCGACCCAGTCTCACGGTCCGGTTGACGATGTCCGCCGGCAGCGAGAAGTCCAGATGGAGCTCGGCGGGCTCTATCTTGGCGGCGTAGGTGGGCTCGCCCGTTTGGGGCACAGGGGCCCTAGGCCCTCGGATAGCGCGTGGAGCAGCAGTCCGGTGCCGATTTCGCCGAGCTGGTGCCGGAGCTCGTCAGCCGTCTCGTCCTCGCCGATCGGTATGGCCGAGCGGGCGAAGACCGGCCCGGTGTCCAAGCCCTCTTCCAGCTCCATCAAGGACACCCCTGTCTCGGCGTCACCAGCCAAGATGGCCCGTTCCACAGGTGCTGCCCCTCGCCACCTCGGAAGCAGCGAGAAATGGACATTGACCATGGGCACCTCAGCCAGCACGTCGGGTTTGATGAGCCTTCCGTAGGCGACGACGACCCCCAGCTCGGGCTTGTAGCTCACAATGTCTGCCGGCCTGTGCACGACGGGCAACCCCAAATCAAGCGCTACCGCCTTAACCCGGCTCGGGCCGGACGCAGGGCCGCGGCCTCTGCGGTTGTCGGCCCTGGTGGCAACGACGGCAACGTCGTGGCCCGCCGCGACCAACGCCCGCAAGGTGCCGGCCGCGACCTCGGGCGTGCCGAGGAAAGCCAGTTTCACTTCCGGGGTGCCGCCTCCTTGCGGTCCTTCGGTTCCGCCCTCTGCCGCAGTTCTCGCATGGCTTGCTTGCGCTGGTCGTCGTCGAGCAGGCCCAGGAGGAGCTGGCCGTCCAGATGGTCCACCTCGTGCTGGTAGAGGGTGGCCTCCAGCTCGTCGGCCTCTAGGGATACCTCGCGGCCGTCAAGGTCGTAACCGGTCAGATGGACATGTCCGGGCCGGCTGACCAGGAAGTAAAGCTCCGGGACCGACAGGCACCCCTCCTGGTGCTCCCATTCCCCGTCCCTCTCTGTTATCAGGGGGTTGACGAGCGTGCGCGGGCCGCTGTTGCCGATCTCGTACACGAACAGCCTGCGGGACACACCCACTTGCGGGGCGGCCAGCCCGAGGCCGTGCGCCTCTTTCATGGTGACGTACATATCCTCGGCCAACCTCGCCATGCGCCCGTCGATCTCGGTCACCTCGTCGGCGCGGCGCTTCAGCACCGGGTCGCCAAAAGTCCGGATCCTGTAGGGGGCCATGGCGCAACATTGTACGGGCAGGTAGGGAGCTCGCAGGCGGTGTCTCGGCCGGCCTGACCTGGCCACCGGCCAACCGGGCCGGGGCCACTAGCCATTAGGCTCAGCCGCCGATGGGCGAGCACTATTTCTCCGCCGAACCAGCTGCACCGTCCCATCCCGTCACCGTGGACCTGCGTCTGCCTGACATGGAGCTCAGCCTTCGGGCCGACCGGGGCGTGTTCTCGGGCGGCCGGGTCGACCCCGGGACCATGGCGCTGTTGAAGGAGTCGCCGGCGCCGCCGGCGTCCGGCGAGCTGCTCGACCTCGGCTGTGGCTACGGCCCGATCGCATGCGTGCTCGGCCGCCGCTCACCGGCGGCGCGAGTCTGGGCCGTCGACGTCAACACGCGGGCGCTGGAGCTGACTTCGGCCAACGCCGGTTCGACCGGCGCGCTCAACGTGAGGGTGGCCCGGCCCGACGAGGTGCCCGCCGACGTCGCCTTCAGCGGTATCTGGTCCAACCCTCCGGTACGGGTGGGCAAGACGGCCCTACAAGACCTGCTGACCACCTGGTTGGCCCGGTTGGGGTGCGGCGCCAGCGCGTGGCTAGTGGTGAACCGTCATCTGGGCGCGGATTCGTTGTCGGCCTGGCTGGAAGGGCGCGGCTATCAGGTGCACAGGCAGGCGTCCAAGTCCGGGTACCGCGTGCTCCAGGTGGAAAGACGGTCGAGCCCCGGGCCAGTGCAATGAACGGGCCAGTGCAATGAACGGGCCAGCGCAATGAGGAAGCTCGGGCCGACCGACCTGAAACGGTTGCACCGCGAGTGGGCCAGGCGGTCCACAGGCCGTGTTGCCTTGCTGCTTGACGGGGTGACGTCACCCTTCAACGTCGGGGCCATCGTCCGCTCCGCGGCGGCATTCAAGGTCGAGCACCTCTACCTCGCGGGTGGCACCACGTCGCCGGCAGCCGCCAAGGCGGGCAAGACCGGCCTCGGCACCGAACGTTACCTGTCGTGGTCGACGTTCGACCGGGGCGCGGACGCCGCCGACGCCGCTCGGGAAGACGGTTTCGCAGTCGTGGGCCTCGAACTGGCAGACCATGCCGTGCCGCTTTTCCAATTGTCTGTGGGGCCAGATGCTTGCATCGCTATTGGCAACGAGGACCATGGCCTTACCTCGGGCACCCTGGCGGCCTGCGACGCCGTCGCCTTTATCCCCCAGCTCGGTCGGGTGGGGAGCCTAAACGTCTCCACTGCCGCGGCCATTGCCCTTTTCGAGGTCCGCCGCCGGGATTGGGCCGGGTCCTGGTGATACAACGGTCTTCAGAAACGGCCCGTAAAGCCTGACGATCTGGCGCCAATCAGTGGAGGACGCGTCGGCGGCGGCGTCGTGGCAGGCGGGCGGGGTTGGAGTGCCGGCCGCCCCCGGCGGACTATGGTTCGCCTCGTGCGCATACTTATTTTGGGCGCCGGCGGGGTCGGTAGCGCGGCCGCCCGCATCGCCGCCCGACGGGCATTTGCCGCTCATGTCGTAGTGGCTGATTACGCACTGGCACGGGCCGAGAAAGTGGTGCAGGCCGTGGGCGACAAACGCTTCCTGGCCGCCATGCTCGATGCTTCCGATCAAGCCGCTATCGAGGCTTTTATCACCGAGTACAAGGTCGACGCCGTGCTGGGTGCCACCGATCCCCGTTTTACCATGCCGATCTTTCGGGCTGCACTGGCCAGTCGAGCCCATTACTTGGATATGGCTATGTCGCTGTCAAAGCCGCACCAGACGGACCCATACAACAAAACGGGCGTGAAGCTCGGGGACGAGCAATTCGCGTTGAGCGAGGAGTGGGCCGCCAGCGGGCGTATTGCCCTGGTCGGTATGGGGGTTGAGCCCGGCCTGGCCGACGTTTTCGCTCGGTTTGCGGCCGACAATTTGTTCGGTCACATTGAGGAAGCCGGTGTGCGCGATGGTGCCAACCTGGTCGTCGAGGGCTATGACTTCGCACCTACGTTTTCCATTTGGACCACCATCGAGGAGTGCCTCAACCCTCCGGTGGTTTACGAAAAGGACCGTGGTTGGTACACCACTGCGCCGTTCAGCGAGCCCGAGGTGTTCGATTTCCCCGAAGGCATCGGCCCCATCGAATGCGTAAATGTCGAACACGAAGAGGTCATCCTCATCCCGCGGTGGCTGGACGTCGGGCGGGTAACGTTCAAGTACGGCCTTGGCCGGGAGTTCATCGATGTGCTGAAGGTGCTGCACAAGCTGGGACTGGACCGTACTGACAAGGTACGCGTCAACAACGTCGAGGTCAGCCCGCGCGATGTAGTGGCGGCGTGCCTACCTGACCCGGCCACGCTCGGCCACAAGATGAAAGGCAAGACTTGCGCCGGGCTTTGGGTCAGGGGCACGGGCAACGACGGGCTACCTCGTTCCACTTACCTTTACCACGTGGTCGACAACGAGTGGTCTATGCGCGAGTACGGTTCGCAGGCCGTCGTTTGGCAGACGGCGGTCAACCCCGTTGTTGCCCTGGAGCTGATCGACAACGGGTCGTGGTCAGGGAGCGGGTTGTTTGGGCCGGAAGCTTTCGACGCCCGCCCGTTCCTCGACCTGCTCGCCGGCGCCTACGGTTCACCGTGGGGGCAGCGCGAAGTTTCTCGCTAAGCCCAAAGAGGGCGGCCGAGCTTGTCCTACCGGCCCGACGTATAAACGCCAGTTGGTTCGGCGTGGTAGCCCTTTGCCCCTATGGCCAACGCCAGCTCGCTGCGTGGGTCCCGGCCCGACCGAAGCCGCTCGAGGGCGTAGTGGAAGTCGAAACGTGGCTGCCACCCGAGGTCGTGCCGGGCCCGGGCGTTCACGTACACGCGGTCAAGGGTGGGCAGCATGGACCAGCCCCGCGCCGCGTAAACATCTTCGAACTCGGGGCATAGCCGCCGGAGGACCCCGGGAGCGTCGCTACGGACGGCACCGAGGTCATCGGGGGTGAAAGGGGTAGTGGCGCTGATTATGTAGCGGCCAAAACCGATTTCGGAGGCCCGGCGCAGCGCCAGCCGGTGGGCGGATACGACGTCCACGAGGTCAACCCGCCGGTACAACAATTCGTTCACCTTCAGGTTGAGGTCAGGATAAAGCGCCCTGACTTCGTCCCGGTCGTCGGGCTCGGGAAAGAAGCGGGACACTCTGAGGACGACACCACAGAGCCCGTAATCTCGTTGAAAAAGTTGGCACAAATCTTCGGCCGCCACTTTCGTTACGCCATATATGTTCTTCGGGACGGGGACGACTTTTTCGGTGATCCAGGCCGCGGGAGCTCCCGGGGCTGGGGAGAGGGCCCCGCCGAAGGCGCTGGTGGTACTGGTGAAAACGAAGGTGCGTACCTCGTTTTCCACGGCTGCCTCGAGCAAGTTCAAGGTCCCTGAAATATTGGTGTCAATGAAAGCCTGCCGGTGGTGGGTGCCGACGTGCGGCTTGTGGAGAGTAGCCGCGTGCACCACTGCGTCGACCCCCCTGGTGCTGCGCTGGGCCACGTCGCGGTCGGCGATCGACCCCACTATTTTCGTGGTCGCCGCCGGCAACAGGTCGAGGCCGATGACGTCGTCGCCATCGGATGTCAGCGTCCTGACCAGGGCTTCACCCAGGTGCCCGGAGCTCCCGGTCACGAGTACCTTCATGCGGACCGGGACTTCAACTGAGGCCAGACGGGCGAGCCGCTACCGCAGGCCCAGGTTGGTCCGGCCGTCGAGTAGTTCGCGGGCGATCTCGAGATGACCGGAGTGGGCGGCTGTTTCTTCGATCATGTGTAGGACAACCCAGCGCACGGACGTGATCTGATCCTCGATGTCGGGGTCACCGTGGCGGCCGCGTGGGGCGCGGACAGGGGCGTGGCCACCAACACCTGGTCCGAACGCCTGCATTGGTCGCGGTAATAGGCCACCACTTCTGCCGCCGGCCGGTCACAAATGAGGGCGGCGGCGGGGTCGTAAGGGGGGCGGCCTTCGTCCCATGGCAGGTCGACCTCGGCCCCGGTGACCACTTGCTGGAACCAGTGCCGCTCGGCATCGCCGAGGTGCTGGACGAGTCCGGCCGGCGTCCAGCCCGACGGGACCACTGACGTATGCCACGCTTCCTCGTCGAGGCCTTCGACGATCGCCAGCACCGAGGAACGCTGGTACTGAAGGAAATGAATGAGATCTTCCTTCTCCGGGTCGGGGCCGGCGTTCATGAGGCGCATATTGCCGCCGCCATCTTGACCCGGGCCATATTTAGGGCCATGTTTCGTGGCAGGGCGGGTTCAAACCGGTACAGGGTCGCCCCCCAACGAGCGGCGCAGCCCGGCGTGGAGGGTGTCCGGCGTAATGACTCCCACGTACCGCTCCCCGTCGAAGACCGGTACCCACGCCGCGTCCTGCTGGAGCATCTCGGCGAAAGCGGCCTTCAGCGACGACCCGATCGAGACCCGGGCTCCGGGTTGGACCGGCCGCATATAGCGTTCCACCGTGCTGCGATCGCCGGCGCCAGAGCGAGCTTCGACCTCTCCGGGCTGGACCCAGCCCAGGAGCTTGCCGTTCTCGTCGACTACGGCGGCCCAGTGGTCACCGGATGCCGCTACGGCGGCCTCCGCTTGGGCGATGGTCGTGCCCGGCCGGACCGCGGGCGGCACGTAGAGGTCTGCCGCCTCAATGGGCGTGACGGACAGCCGGCGCAGGCCTCGGTCGGCTCCGATGAAGTCCGCCACGAACGAGGTAGCCGGGTGGCCGAGGACCTCGGCCGGGCTGTCGTACTGTTCCAGCCTGCCTCCCTGGCTGAGCACCGCAATCCGGTTGCCCATGACCACGGCCTCGTCGACGTCATGAGTCACGAACATGACCGTTTTATGCAGCCTTTCCTGGAGCGCCAGGAACTCCTGCTGGAGCCGGCCTCTGGCGATCGGGTCTACGGCACCGAAGGGCTCGTCCATGAGCAGGACTGGTGGGTCCCCGGCCAGGGCACGAGCCACGCCGACCCGTTGCGCCTGCCCGCCCGACAGCTCGTTGGGGTAACGGTCGGCAAACTCCGCCGGGCTGAGGCCCACCAGGTCCAGCATCTCGTTGACTCGCGCCCGGGTGCGGCCCGGTCCCAGCCGAGCAGGCGGGGCACCGACGCCACGTTGTCTGCCACCTTCAGGTGAGGGAAGAGACCGGCCTGCTGGATCACGTACCCGGTCTGCCGGCGCAACTCGACCCGGTCGACCTTGGCCACATCTCGTCCATTGACGAGAATCTGTCCCGAACTCGGCTCGACCATCCGGTTTACCATCCGCAGGATGGTCGTCTTGCCGCCGCCTGAGGGCCCCACCAGGACGCACAGTTCACCTTCGTCCACTTCCAGGTTGAAGTTCTCGACGGCGTAAGAGGCGTCGCCGTAGCGCTTGGAGACGGCCTCGAAGGCGATCATGGCCACTTCCTATTTCATCCTCTGGCGCCCGCGTGGCGCCACATCAAACCGGTCCCGCGCTGCCTGCTCGCCCGGGTGGCCCGTCGCGTGCCGGCCGGCGTAACCGCTCGAGCCACGCTGGCCAGCAACAGGTCGACCACCAGGGCGAGGACGGCCACCATGAAGGCGCCGGCGAACGTTTCTGCGTTGTTCCTCGTGTCCAGCCCGGCGAAGATGTAAAAGCCCAGGTCGGCCACGCCGACGTAAGCCGCCAGGGTGGCGGTGGCCACCACTTCGACGGACGCCGTGCGCACACCCGCCATGACGATGGGCAGGGCCAGCGGTAGCTCCACTTGCCTAAATACCTGACCGGAGGTCATTCCCATGGCCACGGCGGCCGAACGGACGGCGGGGTCCACGTCACGGACGCCCACGTACGCGTTGGTCAAGATCGGGGGCACCGCCAGCGCAAACATAGTGATGGCGGCGGCCACGAAACCTCCCTGCTGCAGCCGCACGATACCCGGCTGGATGGCGATGAGGGTCACAAGGGCGAACGAAGGGATGGCCCGAGCCGCGTTGGCCGAATTGAGCACCAGAAAACTACCCCTGCCCGTGTGGCCGAGTAGGGCGCCCAGACCGACCCCGGTGATGACGGCGGCCAGGACGGCCACGACGGAAAGCTCGAGTTGGCTCTCGATTTGCGACAAGAAGCCGTCTGGGCCCGTCCAGTGAGAACCAGTAGTGAGGAACTGGAAGACCTGGGACAGGAAGTTCACTTATTGGCTCCAGAAGAACGTGATAAACGAAAACAAAACCGTCGGCGGCTCGGCCCGGTGCGGGTTGGGTGTCCCCGGTAACAAATCGCCTTTGCCGCCTTGTTTTCCTGTCGCGCCGCCGTCATCAACTTGGTGCCCTGCGCCGGCGTAACCACGGCAGGCTGAGCCTCTGCACGCCCACTATGAGGGCGTCGGCCACCCCGGCCAAGAGGACCGACAGCACGAGGCCGACGAAGATCGGGGTGTTGAAATCCTCGCTGAAACCCTGGATGATCAGCTGGCCAAGCCCGCCCTGCCCGATAAACGCGGTGACGGTCACCAGGCCGATGGTGGTAACGGTGGCGACGCGGACACCGGCCAAGATGGCCGGCAGAGCGAGCGGGAGCTGAACCTTCAGAAATTGCTGGACCTGCGTATAGCCCATGCCCTGAGCCGCGTCTTCGGCGTCGGGGGGTATCGAATCGAGCCCGGCCACCGTGTTTCGCAGCAGGATCAACAGCGTATAGCCGACCAACACGACCTCAGCCGTCGTGATCGAGAAAAACCCCGTGAGCGGGGCGAAAAGCGACAGTAACGCCACCGACGGGATCACGTAAAGAGCCCCCGTTATCCCGACCAGAGGGGGCCGGACCACGGGCACTTTCCATGAGAGCACCCCCAGCGGAACGGCGATGACCAGCCCCACGACTACGGCGATGACCGTCAGCTCGATGTGCTGTAGGAGCAGGGACACGATCATCGAGCGCTCTGAGGACACCCAGCTCCACTCGATGATCGGCCCGGCCGACGCGACTACCCCCATTGGCGCCTCAAATTACTAAGTCAGGTGCACGCTCTTCAGCCAGTTCGCGGCCACCGTGGCCGGGTCCATGTGGTCGACGTTCACGTCGATGTTGAGTTTCTCGAGCACCTGAGTGGTAAGCAGAGCGTCCATACCATTAAGAGCCTTGGCCACGGCCGACTTGTCGAACGAGATGCGGATGATCGGGATCAGGTGGTCTGCCGGCTGCAGGTGTTTGTTGTCTTGCAGCTGGACGAACCCGTTGCTGAGGACTGTCCCGTCGCTCGAGAAGAACTCTGCTACCTGCACTCGGCCCGCCGTCAGGTAGGCGGCGAGCGTCGGTTCGGACTCGACGCCTGAGAAGGACTTGAAGTTGAGGCCGTAGACCTTTTTCAACCCGATGAGGCAATACGCGTACGTTGGGCACTCGGTGGGGGCACCCAAGACCAGTTTCGAGCTCACTGGCTTCAAGCTGGACAAGGTGGTCAAGTGGTACTGAGAGGCCGTCTTTTTGGTCACCGCGAAGACGTTGACGTCGACCGCCGGCGCCGGGTTGAGCACCGTGGCGCCCTGTTTCGCCAGCACTTTTTGCAAGGTCGGCAGGTCGGTGGAGAGCTGGGTGGCTTGAGCCGTGTCCTTTGGCTTGAGGTACACGAGCAGGCTCCCCGCGTACTCGGGGTACAGGTCGAGGGCGCCGTTCGCCAAGGCTGGCTCCACCTCTGCTCGGGTGCCGAGGTTGGCGCGAAGGTCGGTCTTGAAGCCCGCATGCTTGAGGACGTCGTTATAAAGGTTGGCGACCACGACCTGCTCGGTGAAATTGGTCGATCCGATCACAATCGTCGGGGTGGAGGCGGCGTGGGTTGCCGTCGTTTTTGACGCGGAAAGTGACGAGGCCGACGCAGCGGGCAGGCCGGTCAGCGTACCAACGGATATAAGAGCAACAGTGGCCAATAGTGTTTTGGGACGGAGCATGTGGACCTCCCGTATTGAACGTGTCCGGTTTTACAATTCGGTCAAGCTTTTGGCCGTTTCCCAGGGGGAAACCACCAGGCGAGGGTCGTAAAGCCATTGGGCTCGGCGGAGGTATGCATAAGTTGCCGTCCTTGGCGTCTCGCAGTCAACGCCAACGCTCGGGCTGCGTTCAGCGCCGGGACAACAGGTCACTTGCATTTCGAGAGCCTACCCCCCTGTCGCGAACTGCCGGCCGGCAATTCTTAGGCTTTGCTTATGTACCGGCCGAACGGTATTGGCGCCGGTTTCTCAGCAGTGGGCCAGAGTTGCCTTTCAGGTCAGTGAACGAACTGACCGAAACCATAGCGGAGATTGGTTAGGTTGCGGGTATCGGTCTGACCAGCTGCCCGGGCCCGCTCTGGCGCGGCGTTACACACCCCGTGGCGCCGACCGCACCCAGGGCTGAGCATGGAGGCGCCTCTTAGGAGGCGTGATGCGACCTAATCCGCGACCCCTTAGCTCGCAGCCGCACGCGCCGGGCCTTCGTTACCGGCAGCTTTACGGGGACCGGGAGCCGACTTGAAGCCGGCAAACGCCGTGTGCAAGCAGTCCAGGAGGCTTTCCGGGTCGGTAACCGCGGACGGGTCAAGGGAGATGCCGATGTCGAGCCGGTCGTCGTTGCCGAAGGCGCTGATATTGATAGGGCAGCCGAGCCTGGGCCCGAACGGATAGCTTTGCTCGACAGCCGCTCCGCAAATGTGCTGAGGGCTCCGGTTCCCGGGGACCGTAGTGGCGGCGAAGTCGACGGTGTCGGCCTGCGCGTGGAGCGCGGGGATGAGGAGCCGGGTGGGCATCCGGCCGATAGTCATGGCGAGCGCCGATGTGACCCTGAGGGCTGGTTCTTTGCGGGCCCGCCCCAGGCGTTCCCCGACCACCCCGAACTGAGGGGCGGAGTGCCCGAGGGTGGTGGGGACCTCGACGCGGAGGGGTGCGAACCAGTTGCCACCCGTGTCCCGTTTGTGGCGAAGACTGGTAGGGGTGGCCAGGCGCAACTCGGGGCAGGTCTGGCCCTGCCGCTCGAAGTAGAGGCCGAGGCCACTCGAAGCAGCAGCGATCAGGAGCGTATTGCGGCTACCGCCGAGAGCGAGCGCGGCCGAGCGGGCGCCGGGGATGGAAATGACCTCGAAACGGCTCGTCACCGATCGCGCGTCCGGCCAGGTGGCCAGGGGACCGCCCGCGATGAGGGCTTGGCGCGAGACCGAATTGGCCACATCGAGGCCGTTTTGGACACCGCGGATCAACAGCTCGGCTGGGTCCGTTGCCAGGGTGGTTGCCACCTTGGCGTTGAGGCCGGCGACCAGCGGCTGCACGGCGCGATTAAGGGGATGCACGGCGCGATTGAGACGGTTGAAATCGAGCGTCACCGTGACTGACCCGCGTCCCTTGTCCGACGGGGGCGCGCTGCTGTCGGGCTGCTCAGCGGGCGGGGTGGGCAACTCTGTGGCTGCCGGTGTGGCCTCAGGTTGCGCCTCGGCCTCATCGAAGATCTGGTTGACGATGGCGGCCCCACCCATGCCATCGGTGAGCACGTGGTGGGCGCGCAGGTACAGAGCCGCCCGTCCATGGGCCAACCCCTCGATGAGGGTGACGTCCCAGGGTGAGCGGTCGGGCTCGAATGGAAGGGGTTCAATCAAGCCCAACAGGTCCAAGACATGACGAAGCTCGCCGGGTGCCGGTACTGTTGCCCGCCGCAAGTGAAGGCTGGCGTCGAAATCAGGGTCCCTGGCCCAGCAGAAGCGTCGCCCCGGGATGACCGACTCCTTGGGTCGTGCCCGCAACTGGGGAGCGTCCTTGGACAGCGCCGTGAGGCGGGTCGTCAGGTCGGTGACGCTCGGAGCGTGGTCGAGGACTATGAGGTTGCCGATCGTCATGCGCAGGTCGGGGTCGTACCCAACCCGCCAGATGATGGACTCGATGGGGCTCAGACGATCGAACACCTGAAAGAACCTCCTGAGGCTCGCTGGTGCACAGGACAGCGCCCGAATTACGGTCGCTTGGCTATTTTTCGCTGCGTGCTGGGACTGGGCCTAACGATACGTTACATTCGCCCTTGATGTGGAGACCACGAGGGACCACTGACGTGGCAGAATCAGGCTATGGCCCCTCGTAGACGCCGAGGACGCGCCGTTCTAAGCCCTCCGGGGGTCCTGGGTGAGTTGTGGGCGGATGCTACCGGAGTCATCCAGTCCGTCGCTAACGAGGTGGCACCGGGCGTCGTGAACGCCATCGATGTCAACGACGTCGTCGAACGGGTCGATATCCAGGGGGTGGTCGATCGCGTTGACCTCAACGAGGTGCTCGCCACTGTCGACCTCGACGCCGTCCTGGCCACTGTCGACCTCGACGCCGTCCTGGCCCGGGCCGACCTCAACAGCCTTCTCGTCCGGATCGACCTCAACGCTCTTATCGAGCAGGTCGACATCGAGAAGCTCATCGAAAAGGTCGATATCAACGCCATTTTGAGCCGGGCCGATGTCAATTTGCTGTTGGCCCAAATTGATGTGAACGCCGTGATCGAGCAGGTCGACATCGACAGGGTCCTGGACCGGGTCGACCTCAATGCGGTGTTGTCGAGGGTCGACATGGACGCGTTGCTCCAGCGGACCGAGATCGGGTCGATCATCGCTTCTACCGGCGCCGGGATCGCCAGCAAGGCCATCGACGTGGCTCGCAGTGAAGGCGTGAGCCTCGATTTCGCGCTGCAGCGCTTGGCCAACAAAATCTTCAGGCGCCGCTCCTCCCCCAACCCCAAGGGGCCCCGGCTGCTGGTTGGCGACGCGGAGGCGTCGCTCCAGTGACCCTGCTCGTGGCGCCCGAGCGTGACCTGAGCCTTCAAGGCCACTACGCCGGCTTCGTCACTCGTCTCGCCGCCTTCGCCATCGATATCCTTACGGTCCTGGTCTTGTTCGACATCCTGGGCAAGGCTGTCGAATACGTGGTCTCCACTTTCGCGGGCAGCCCGTGGAGAATTTCCAACCTTCCTTATGGAGGGGGCGTATTCCTGGGCATTTGGGCCTTCGTGTACTGCACCTATCCAGTGGCGGCTAGCGGCCGGACGTTCGGAATGGCGTTGACGGGCCTACGTGTGGTCCGGCCGGATGGCTCCCGGGTCGGCTGGTCACATGCTGTCGTCCGCGTCCTGGCCCTACCGCTGAGCTTCGTGACCCTCGGGGTCGGTTTTTTGCTCATCCTTCTCCGCCAGGACCACAGGGCGCTGCAGGACCTCATAGGGCGGACCGCAGTGGTCTACGCCTGGGACGCCCGCGCCGCCCGACGGCGCTTCCTCGTCCACGCTGATGACCAGCTGGTACCGGCCGAGCCGCGCTCTGGACTAATCGTTCGTGACCCGCCCCGGGCCGATGTGGGCGGCCGGAGTGGGCGGCCGGTGTTGGTCACGCCTGCCCACGACCAGGCACTGCAACGATCGGGCCGGCCGGCTCGTGTGGTGAGCAGGCTTTGGTGGCGGTCTGAAACGCGGGTGAGTTGTCGTCGAACTGGCTGCTATCGAAGGCGCCCTGAGGGTTGGGGTCAGGGAAACCCGGAAGCCCGTGCGAGCGCATGCATCGTGCGTACGCCAGGGCTTGCGTCATGACCCCGCCCGACGACCTTGTAGACGTGCTGTGTCCCTGCGGGGGACCTGAGCCGGAGACTGGTGGGCCGCTGGAGGCGCCGCAGCCGGCCGCGATGGAGGCCAGCGACAGGGCGACCGCCGCCGCCAGTAAAGGCTTCATCGCCGTGGTCCGCTTGACTGCGGTCGACCGGCGGGGCGCCCGTTGCCCGCCATCCCCGCCATCTCCACGGCACCCATGATCGGCACCGCCCTCGTCGCTCCTCGCCCTCGTCATGCGGCACTCCTGTTGGCCCGTGACCTTGATCGCGGTTGTACGCCGGAGGTCGTAACAACGGCCTAACGGAGGCTGTTACCTTGCCGCCAGCGGCGTAGAGGCCAGGTAGAGATAGGGCGTCGAGAGCTAGTGGGACGTCCTAGCAAGCCTGTGACGAGGGAGTTTGTGCCGACAATCGAGTGGGCGCGGAGGGACTTGAACCCTCACGGCCTTGCGGCCAATGGATTTTGAGTCCATCGTGTCTGCCATTCCACCACGCGCCCTAACTGGGATTTTGTGCGCCGTTAGCTCTCCCGAAGGCCCCTACTCTCGCTCCCTGCCCTAGTTTTGCCCTAAACTCATAGTCTGCAGCCGCGGGGAGGTAGCCATGCCGCAGCAAGGCACCAACCGGAAGAAGGGCACCGGATCGATCAGGGAGCGTTCGGCGGGTCACTACGAGCTCCGATACTACGACAAGGCGACTCAGCGGCAGGCCGTGCGAACGTTCGTGGCGCCCCGTGCGGAACGTGGCGCCAGCATCCGGGCCGCCCGCGCAGCGCTCGCCGCGCTCGTTGCCGACGTTGAGGCTGGCCGGTACGTCTATTCCCGCGATGCCAAAGCCGAGCCAGCGCTCGACCCTGAGCCCCAACTGGGCACCAGGACGGTTGGGGAAGTGCTGGACGAATGGCTGGCGCATTGCGAGTCGGTCGGCCGGGCCCACACGACCCGGCACGGTTACAGCATCCGCGCTGAGCGCTTCAAGGCTGCAATCGGCAACGTGGCCCTGTCGGCTCTTGGTACGCGCGACGTGGACCGGCTCTACGCTCTCTGGCGCGCCGAGGGCATGAGTCAAGCGGGCGTGGTCCACCACCACCGGGTATTACGCGCTGCGCTGAACCAGGCTAAGAAGTGGGAGTGGGTCGACCGAAACGTCGCACTCAACGCGACGGTCACTACGCCCGCGCCGCCCGAACTTCACGTGCCAAGCATTGAGCAAACAGAAACTCTCGTACTGCGCGCTGAGCAAGGGGCCTCACCCGACCTTGGATCGATCGTCCTCTTCGCGATCATGACGGGCTGCCGGCGTGGTGAGCTCTGCGGCGTGCAATGGGGAGATATCGATTGGGCGCGCCAAAAGCTCACCTTCCGGCGGTCCGTATGGGAAGTCCGCTCCGAAACTGGCGTCAAGGACACAAAGGCGCACCGGGTGCGCACGATCGCGCTCGACGCGGCATGCATCGGGCTGCTCGCCGCTAGACGCCAGCGTGCCGGCACTGATGCCAGGATGGCTGGGGTGGCCGTCGGTGATGGCGCCTACGTGTGGGCGACAAGCGTGGACGGATTGGCGCCACGAACGCCAGACAGCATCACGCGAGCGTTCGCACACCTATGCGACACCCTGGAGCGGGAGACGGGCCAGCCCTGGCCGTTCCGGTTCCATGACTTGAGGCACTTATCGGCGACGGAACTGATCGGTGGCGGTGTGGACGCGCGGACAGTTGCCAGTCGGCTCGGGCACGCTGATCCGTCTGTCACCCTCCGCGTGTACGCCCACGCGGTTCAGGAGCGCGACCGTGCTGCCGCCGAGCTGCTTGGCACCCGGTTTGCACTGCCGACGGCCAGTCAGCAGTAACGGTGTCCGCAATCGACGTGCTTACAGTTGCGGGTCTGTTAAGACACCTCAACCTCGCGACAAGCCCAGAGCCAGACCCTACTTGGCGAGAAGGACACCCCTCACTATTCGGAATACTGTTCCTCAGGCGGTCACGTCTCAGCTTCGAGAATGCCCAGTAAGTCCGCGTGACCCTCCTCCAAGTCCTTTTTCAGGCCGCTGAGCACCCATTTCCGTAGCAGGCCAGGCGCCCACGTATCCTTAGCCAGGGTCCATAGCTTCTCGCGCTGCGCCGCGAAGTATATGAGCAGCAGCTCAGGCGATGTTGGGCTCGGTTGCACATCGGCGGGGCTGAGGTCCTCGGGCAGGTACTGCCGGACTAGCCAGGTTAGCCCCACGCCCTTGGTGTCGGCCTGGGCCTGATGCCATTCGAGCTCTCCCGGGTCAAAGCGCACGGACATCGGCGCAGCGCTCGACTTAAACCTCTTCCGGGGTGAGGTACTGGCGCCGGTTGGGTTCGGCCGTCTCTTGTTCGGAACACATATTTACATCTTGCCGCAGAGGACTTCGTCGGTGTGACTCAGTACCCTTTCCACGGTGCAGGACTACGCCGGCGCCTGGGAGGCGACCCGTGGCCGATGCCACCGGTTCGTCTACGAAGAAGGAGACGGTCGCCCCACCCACTGCCCCCAGCCGGCCGTTACCAAGGTCTGGCGAAGCGACGGCCAGGGCCGCTGGTACTTGGTCCACAGCTGCGCCGAGCACGCCTCGCAGCTCTCGTCCCGACCGAGGGCAGGGCGCCAAATAAAGACCGACCTCACAGGGGCCTCTCACGACCGCGGCATCGGCGAGAGCGATCAGGCGAGACTCGAGACGGCGGACGCGACAGCGAAGGCGCCACTAGGGTCAGGGCCGTGCAGACGATCCAGGTGCTAAACGCGTCGCCCCTTCCTGTGAACGACCAACGTGGTGTCAGCCTGCGCTGCCCGTCGTGTCGGCAGCTCGGGACATTCGCACCACTTTTCGCCAACAGTCAAGACGCGCGCTAATCGGACTATCCGGGTACGTCTGTGGCCAGCGGCGATGCCCCAACTCCGTGTACAAAGCTCATATTTTCGTCGTTCTCAGCGGCGGTGAGGTCATCCAGTCGTACCCACCCGAGCAGCTTGACTTTGACGCGACTGATCTGCCCACACCCGTTCTCGCGTCACTTGAGGAGGCAGTCACCTGCCACGCGGCGGGCTGTTACATGGCCGCAGGCATCATGGTGCGTAAAACCTTGGAGGAGCTATGCGCCGATCGCCAGGCGAAGGGACCCAACCTGAAGGAAAGATCAAGGCTCTCGGCGCAACAGTGGTAATCCCGACAGAGCTGCTCGACGGCCTGGACGATCTTAGATTGCTCGGCAACGACGCCGCTCATATTGAGTCGCAGGTATTCCAGCAGGTGGGCAAGGAGGAAGTGGAGTTAGCCGTCGAGGTCGCTAAAGAGGTGGTCAAGGCCGTTTACCAGCTCTCGGCACTCGTTGACCGGTTGCGGCAGCTTAGGAACCCCTAACTTTTTAGCGTCATCAATACCTCATCCCGGTTTGAAAATTTGGGTAATTGCGACCGGGTCGGCACGGCTGGCAAACGCGAGCGTGCAAGAGCGCTTTCCCTTCTACTTACTCACTAACAGACCTCGTCTCGTTGTCCGGCCGGGTCATTGGGCACCACCATTTGCCCCTCCGCGGCTGGGGCCGGCCCGGCACGCAACAGTTCCTCGAGCCCTACAGCTCGCAGCGCTCGTGTCACTTTGCTGTCGGCGTCGGCCGATCGGTAGCTGGGTGTTCAGTGTTCAGGTAAGGAGTCGGGCTTCTACTCGCTAGCCCACGGCAACTGTGGAGAGTCAGCCTCGTCACAGCGCCTGGCAATTGGTTCTGTCATTGAAAAGAGACTCTCCGATCGTGAACAAAACGAACCGTCCCGAGCCGTAGTCTTCGACTTGGATGCTTTGGCGCGTCGGTGCCTGGATCAACACATGGCGGGTCATGTCGAAGCTGATGACTCTCCGCTCGGCCAGTGTCGGGCCCAACATTCCAGGGCAGTGGCTCTTTCGACGGAAATGCCGATGTGCTGCCCGGTGGTAATTGATCGAAGTCCTGGATAAGGGTGAACCCCAGACTGGCAGTACGAGAGCGTTCCCGGTTATGGACCTCCAGCGTGAATTCCTGAGACGTTAGCGGCACGTACGCCCCCGGAGCGAGTGGAAATGCCGATAGATCGGGAACTCTACTGAAACCGAAGATCGCGATACGAACGTCCGGGAACCCCCGACGCTCTTTCGCCTGGATAGCGCCACAACCAACAGCCGACGCGAGGACCATGACACCCGGAATGACAGTGATGGTCCCCCAGAGCGCCCATCTGTTACCCCAAAGGTCGCCAGACCCACCGTGGACGCTACTTATCTGGACCTCGCCGATCCCGACGACGGTGGCGAAAGCTCCAACGCTCACGACAACTGCCCGCCGCCAGCCAGTTCACAACGCTTGCAGTACGCAGGAAGCGGCCAAACCAATAGCGTCCCTGTGAGGATCATCGCTTGGTCATCAGCCTCTTCGAAGAGGCTCTGGACAAATCCTCGCGCCTGCCGATGAAGCGGAAGTCGCATCGCTCAACGTCTGTGGCCTCCTAACGAGGTCCAGCAGTTGCTGGGAGCGTTGAACCAACATGCCTAGTTCAAACAGGTCGCAGCGGTAGAACGTCTCGATCGCTCGCCGCTCCCTGGGATCGGCAAATCGGCGTGATGGAGGGGATGGTGTCTGGAGGGGATGGGACTTGAACCCACGACTTCTACGTTGCGAAGGTAGATCTGGCCAAATCTCTACCACGCTGTTTAGAAAGAACAGCCTTCTGCCAGGACATTAGCTGCCAGTTTGTGCCAGTAGGCGACGCGAGATGCCGCATCGTTCGCGCACGGATCGCGCACGGCGCCTCCCCTTTTTTTTACCGCGATGTCCTTGGTCCTGGGGTCGCTGCCTCGACAGGGCCAGCGGTTAGCCAGATACCATCGTGTCCCAGCTCATTGGCGTGGCCGCACCGATGGTGGAGTTGCCCGCCTGCCCAGCCACAACGGTACAGATCCCAGTCCCAACCAAAACTGCTGCCGGACTAATCAGCCTCGCTGAGATAAAGCAAAAGCCCTGCTCAGCGAGCGTACGTGCGCCATGGCAGGGTTCGAACCTGCGACGCGTCGCTTAGAAGATGCCGGCAAGGCGTCGATCGACAAGTCTTTGGCGCCCGGTGTCCCGGGCCGTACAAAGCGCGGAACCTGAGAATCCGCCCCCCCTGACAGCCCTCTATCGGACATGGTCACACCTTGCTCGCGGCACCTGCTGCGCGCCAGCGGGCTGAGGTCGGGGTAAGACCCCCCGGCAGGCCGTCACTAACAGTCCGTGACCATTTCGCTCGAGGGCAAGACTGCCATGGTGACGGGGGCCGGACGGGGCATTGGTCAGGCGGTCGCGGTTGAGCTGGCCACGGCGGGGATGGCCGTAGCTCTGGTGGCGCGTTCGGAGGACCAGCTGGCCGAGACCGCGAACGGGTGAAACACCTCGGAGCCGCCGCGGTTGTGGTGCCTGCTGACCTCGCCGATCTGAGGCAGGTGACCCGGGCCATCCATCTGGCTATCGACCAGTTGGGGGCGGTCGATGTTCTCGTCAATGACGCCGCTGTGGTAGGGCCGCTCGGCCCGAGCGTGTCGGTCGACCCTACCGAGTGGTCCTTCACTTTCAGCGTCAATGTGGTGGCTGCTGCCACGCTCAGCTTCGCGGTGCTGCCCGTCATGGTCGAGCGCGGCTGGGGGCGCATCGTCAACGTATCCAGCGCGATCGCCGCGCATCCCGGGGCCATGGTCGGCATGAACGCCTATGCGGCGAGCAAGGCGGCCCTCGAAGCCCACACCGTCAATCTGGCTGCGAGTTGGTCGGTAGCGGCGTGACGGTCAACGCCTTCCGGCCCGGTTCGGTCGACACGGCCATGCAGGCGGGGATCCGGGGCCAGGACCCAACGCGGATAGGTGCCGCCCTGCACGAGTGGTTCGCCCGCTCCTATGCCGAGGGTGCCATCATCACCCCCGAACAGTCAGCCCGGTCCTTGGTCCCGCATCTGTATGCCGATGGCACCGGCGAGGTCTGGGATGTGTCCAGCCCGAACTGATGGAACCGGTGGCCGCTCTGCGGGAACCCGGACGTTGCCTTCCGGCCCATACCGATCCCGGCAACGAGATTCCCATGACAAGGAGATTCAAGATGACACTGTTGCATCCGAATGAAAAGTTCCCCCAAGTCGCCGTCACCCTAATTGACGGGGCCGCCCTGGAGCTGCCTGACGCCCTAGCCGGCCATTTCGGGGTGGTTCTGTTCTACCGGGGCGCCTGGTGCCCGTACTGCAACGCCCAACTGCGGGCCTTCCAGCGAGCAGCCGACAGCCTGGCCGAGGTCGACGCCCGAGTCGTCGCCTTGTCGGTCGACGACGAGACCACCGGCCGTGAGCTGGCGGCCAAACTCGGCCTGACCTTCCCGGTCGGCCACAGCGCCAACGCCCGAGCGGTCGCAGAGGCCACCGGGGCGTTCGTCAATCCCGACCCAGTGTTCTTGCAGTCCACCGGGTTCGTGCTCGACCCGACCGGTCGGGTGGTGGTCAGTGTGTACTCCAGCGGCGCCATCGGCCGGCTGGTCCCCGAGGACGTGATCGGCATGATCCGCTACATCCGCGACCACGCCGAGGCGACCTCCGCATGACCGCAACCACCGAGACGCCGAATCTCGCCTCGCCGGCGACGAGGAGCTCCTGCTTCCATCGATGTGACCGCCATTGCTCATGTTCGAAATGCCGTCGGCGCAGCGAACGAGCAGTGGGTCCGAGCACTCCGCCCCGAGCCCCCGAAGCGATGCTTCTCCGCTTTCATGATGTGACCAGGCGCCCGGACCGTCGTTCAGCACCATGGGTCCCGAGGAGTTCGACGCCCCCACGCAGACACCAGTCGGGATGGCGCCGTATCGCCGGTTCATGGAGATACGGGTCTTCGACTGCTGGCTTCACGAACAGGACATTCGCTCGGCGATCGGACGACCTGGACACGAGGACGGTCCATGCGCCGAGATGTCCGTCGACGAGGTGGTACGTGCCCTCGGCTTCATTGTGGGAAAGCAGGCCTGTGCCCCTACGGCTCAGCCGTCACCATCGAGCTCATTGGCCCCGTTTACCGCACTGTGCATGTCGCCGTAGAGGGGCGGGCCGCGGTGGTCACCAAGCTCGATCGACCCGCCACTGCCACGCTCCACCTTCCGTCGACCGTCTTCGTCAGGCTCGCCGGCGGGCGTGCGGATGCCCTGCCAGGACTCGACACTATCCGCCTCGATGGCGACCTCGACCTGGCCGCCGCGTCGCACAGAACCTCGCCTTCACGATCTGAATACTGCGAAGGGCCGACCGCTCGGAGAGCCTGATTCGGATCTCTGCGTGCTATTCGGACCGCCAGCGCCGGTAGAGCTCGATGAGATCGGCCCTTGCCTCCGGAGTCAAGTCGTGCGGCTCGATCGCACCGGCCAGCTGGATGGTCGTCCTTGATCTGCTCCAGGTAGGCGCGGCAGTTCGGGCACGCACGCAGATGCGACTCGAAACGGCGCCGGTCGCGACGCCCCAGGGCGCCTTCGAGGTAGTCGGTGACCAGCTCGACGGCCTGTTGGCATACCAGGTCTCTGGGCAAGAGCCGCACGGTCAGCCCTCCTGAACCACGCCACCGAGGACCGAACGATCCGCGATCGACCCCGATGGAGCATCACCCGTTGGTTGGCCTCGCTGATGGAGAGCATCTCGCACATGTCTCTGCTCGACATAGTCCCTTCGACGTCTCGGAATACTACGACCCTGATGTTGCCGACCGGTAGCTATCGATGGCCCGTCGGGCAAATCGGCCAGGGCCGCGGCCCCTAATGTTCGATCGCCTCGATCCAGTATCCGACCGGCGAGGCCCAGGCGCCATCCCCGTGTGGAACGGCCCGGCGCGACGGGGGGATCGCGTGGAAGCCGTGCTCACGACTGGGTCGAGTCCACGATGTGAGCTCTGACCCGCCTCGGTCAGCGCAGTCCATTCGCCACCGTCTCGGAAACGGCCTTTTACCTACCTACGACCATCCGGTCGGCGCGCACTTCGGTCGTGACGGTTTTTTCGGTGGTGGCGCCGATCCCGTCGTCTTCGTCCGGACGGACTACCTGGCCGTCGGCGTGATCACTCCCGGGTAACCAGACATCGGCAAAGGACAATCGTCGTCAACCTGAGCCGCTGCGCCACTGGCTGTAGAGCCCTACGAGCTCTTCTCTCACTTCGGATGGCAACTCTTCCGATCTGAGCCGTCCGGTGAGCTGAATCGTGCTCCGCATCTGAGCGAGGTACGCCGTGCAGTGCGGACACGAGGAGAGGTGAGCTTCGAATCGGCGACGATCAGCACGCGACATTGAGCCCTCGATGTAATCGGTGACTAGCTCTACTGCTTGTTGACAGACGAGCTCCCTTTCACGCCGGAACATCATTGGACCCTTCCGAACTTGGTTTCAAGATCCTGACGGAGTCGGCTTCGGCCCCGATGCAAGAGAACCCTCTGGTTGACCTCAGAGATTTCCAGTAGTTGACATACTTCCTTGCTATCAAGTCCCTCGACATCTCGTAGCGTTACGACTTGGCGCTGACTTTCGGGAAGGTTCTCGAGCGACGAACGGATACTCTCCGACAGCAACCCCGCGATCACTCGGTCCTCGGTGTCTTCAACAAAGTACTCCGGTGGAGTGATCCACTGACCGTTTGTGTCGAATCGGTTCGGGTCGACCGCAGCTTCGGAACTGCTCAGAGGGCGAACGCGGCTTTCCCGTGTACCAGTCGAGCGCGCCCGGTTGACGGCAATTCTCACGAGCCACGTCTTGATCGAGGAACGACCCTCAAACTTGCTTAGGCCTCGCACGACCGCCATCCAGGTGTCCTGGACTACCTCTTCAGCAATCGCATCGCTTGGCACAAACGAGCGGGCCACGTAGAACAGAGCATGGTTGTGGCGCCCAACGAGGGCGACGAAGGCCTCCTCGTCGCCTGCTCTTAGGCCTTCCAGGAGCTCATCGTCGCCGTCAGGCGTCCGCGGTCTACCCATTAGTCACCGGTGTTCCTTCGCAGGTGTCGCACGAGACCGACGACATCATCCGGCATGAGAGCAATGGTCCGAACGATTGACATGGTGTCAGGTGGCGTCATACGACGGAACGGGAACAGGTCCCTTGGGAGCGGCAGTGCCATTGATACTCCTTTTGTGCTGATTCATGTCGGGAAGCCAACGATCGGGCAGAAACCGCGAAGGCGCAGGCCCGTGACTAAAATCCCAGGTCATGATGCCAAAGGCGCCTTCATCTGGCCTCGACACGGGTCTGGCGACCAGCCCGATGTTGCCGTGGAGGCAAACGATCACGAACGGTTAGTGGCGATGTTGGTCCACGTCTTACCGCGCTCCTTGAGCTACAGATCGTTCGCCTGCGAGACGTGAGATGCTGGTTTGTACCGGTAACGCGCATACCGGCGACGTTGGTCTGTGTGGCGAAACTCAGCCTGAGCCGAACGCGGATCGAGACCGGTGCCCTGTCCCTCGAGTATGAAGTGCCGTGGGGCAATCTGCTCTGGAGTCTGAGAATTCCCAACCGCCTCGCGACTTCACGAGATGGCCGAATTGGCCGTGGAGTCGTGCACTCCTCGTCACTTCGGGGCAAGCTCTTGGGCATCGTGCAGCTCGACCTGCGAGCAGGTAACTCATTCAGGGGCGAGCCAAGAACGCGTTCCAGGCGGATCTGGACTCTCATGAGGCCGAGGATCTCCCTCTTTAGTCACGTGGGCCTTCGTCCGCTCGAGCCGGTCAGATCAATCTGTCCGGGGACTGTTTAACGCTGAGCCCTCTGCCAGGACAGTGATTGTGTGGGGTAACTCGACCCCGCGAGATCAGCGGAGGTAAGGATCAACATGCGAAAGCGACCACACAAGGCCGTGCGCCTGGCGCTCGGCGTTGCCACTCTCGGTGGCATCGGTCTTCTCGGCGCCTTTGGCGCTGGCGCAGCCGATGCAGCCGCCGCACCGGCGTTCGGGCTCGGGCCGTCTCCGGTCATCGGCCACGTCTATCTCGATGACAACACAGCCGGTACGAACACGATCAGCGGTTTCGACCGCCACCTGGACGGTTCCCTCACGCCGCTTGCGGGGTCTCCCTTCGTGGCTGGCGGCGCAGGCACAGGCGCTGGGCTCGCATCGCAGGGCGCGGTCCAGGTGACCAACGATGGCCGCTTTCTGATTGCGGTGGATGCGGGCAGCAACCAGCTGTCGGTTCTACGAATCAACTTCGACGGCAGTCTGCAGCTGGTGCCCAATGGAGTGGTTTCTTCGGATGGTCCGACGCCGGTCAGCGTCGCGGTGCATGACGGTCTCGTCTACGTCGCCAACGCCGCTGCCGTTGGACCGAACTACACCGGGTTCACTCTGTCCCCGTTCGGACAGCTCCAGCCGCTGGCCAACTCGACTGTCTCGCTTCCGAATGGCTCGCAGCCCGGCGATGTCCTCTTCAACTCGATCGGTACCAACCTGGTCGGGACCCGGGTGGGAACCTCGGAGATCGACAGCTTTGCCGTTGGCAGAAACGGGCTTCTGACCGAGGCTCCTGGCGCGCCCTTCACCGCTCAGGGGCTTGGGCCCTTCGGCAGTGAGTTCCGGCCGACGAATCCCCGGCAGCTGTTCGTCTCCAACGCCCACAACGTGGCGCCCCTCAGTGGAACGGTCTCCGCCTTCAGTGTCGCCTTCAACGGGTCACTGACCTCGATTGGAGCCAGTCCGGTCGCTGATGACCAGACGGCGCCTTGCTGGGTCGCCATCAGCCCCAACGGCAGGAACCTGTTCGCGGTGAACACCGGATCGGGTGAGATCTCGAGCTACCAGATCGCACCGAACGGGTCCCTGACGCTCATCGGCAGCACGGTTGTCAGCAACACTGCCGGGGTCGGCGCAACTGACCCCAGCGTGAGCCCTGACGGACGCACGTTGTATGTGAACGAGAGCCGAGTCGACACTGTGGGCGCCTTCGCCATCAATAATGGCGGACTCTCACCGAGCTCCCCAGCTCGCCCGTGGCGCTTCCGGCCGGTGCCACCCCGCTGGCATCGTGACCACCGGCTTCGGCCGGCTTCTAGTCGAAGGCTTTCCCCATCGTAAGAGGGCCGGGAGCTCCCAGGCCTCTTACATTGGCGGTCGACGACGAGCGAAGCGCAGTTTTGATGAGCTTTTGTGAAAGGAGCCGAGTGTCTTGCATCGTGTTGCTGTCCGTCTGGTCAAATAAGTGGGGGGCATGGAACGAGGGGAAATCCCCGCCGACGAGGTACCCTTCCACCAGGCGCCAGGTCCCCATCGCACCTCCGTAGAAGTCGCCGCGACGCTGAGGCTCGGTTACGGTCGCGGTGAGCCCGGACGAACTCGGCGCCCGGCCGCCTGCCTCGCGCAGCTAGCTCTACCACTACTTCGATGACAAGAACGACCTCTTGCTGGCGGTCGCCGAAGCCACCAACGACGACGTTCTCGACGGACAACGGGGTCCCCTCAACCGACTCGATACCTGGGACGGAATGCTTGATGGGCCGATGCGATCGTCGCCTTCCGGCAAGAGCGAGGCGGCAGGGGCGATGTCCGATCGCCAACCTACTCGGCCAGCTTGGTGAGCGTGACGACGGCATCCGCGCCGTGCTGGCCTCTGGGTACGACTGCTGGGAAGCCGACATCCGCGCCGGCTTCGCGGCCATTGTGGAGTCTGGCGAGCTTCGGCTCGATGCCGACATCGGATCGAGATCGTGTCCGCGGCTGACCCACCCATCAAGCCCGTCCCGCCCGGCACGAACGGTTCGCACGACGCCGGCAGGAGAGATTCGACCCCACACCCGCCAGTGGCTCCATGACCTCGACGCCGCCAACCCTAGCCGCCCCGACGCTCTGTCTCGCCTTCACCAGAACTTGCTGCGAGGGGCGTACGCCGAGATCGGCCGGCGGCGGGGACACCATCCGCTGGGCGGCCCGGAGCTGGACGACCTCGCTCATCAGGCGGCCGACGACGCCCTGGTCGCCATCACCGCCAAGCTGGCCGAGTTCCGTGGCGAGAGCCGGTTCACGACCTGGGCCTACCGCTTCGTCATTCTTGAGGTTTCCAGCAAACTCGGCCGGCACTTCTGGCAACGCCCGACCGTGGCCATGGAGCCGACCGACTGGGAGTGCTTCCCTAGTCGTTTCGGCACCCACCCCGACGACCACGCCGAACGCGTCGAGCTGGTCGCCGCCGTGCGTCTGGCCGTCACCGAGGAGTTGACCGACCACCAGCGGCACGTGTTCGTCGCCCTTGTCGTCGATGGTGTGCCGCTCGACGCCCTCGCCATACGGCCTGGGTCGAGCCGCAACGCCATCTACAAGACGATCTTCGACGCCCACGGTAGGCACGGGCCGTGCTCGTCGAAAGCGGAGACCTGGAGGCTGCCACACCGGGTGGACGGCTAGACGAGGTGCAGAAGGTAAGCCCGGCATGACCGGCTGGGACGAGCTGGACAGGTTCCTGCAGACCTTCCCCCCGACGTGGGGCTGGATGAGGCCCGAACCTTCTTCACATCTACGTCGACCTCGTCCTCGACGACGAGACCGCCCTGAAGCCGCGTACCGATACCCCGGCGTCGCCGCCCACCTCCTGGCCTGCGGCGCTGCGCCAGGACTACGAGGGCCTGCTCCTCCTGGCCCGGGCGGCTAGCGACTCCTCGGATTGACGGGCGCAACCGATGACGACGCAGCCGACAGGTGACCAACTCGTGCCCGAGGTGGATTTTCCGCGGCCGCTGCCGACCGTCAACCAGACGGCATCGGTGCCCCGACGGATCCGCGCCATGCTGAACCGCAAGATTGTGGCTGACACCACTTCGGCTCTGTATGTGTGGGAGTGGAACCGGTACCCGCAGTACTACATCCCGATCCGCGATGTCGACCCGACCGCGTTGGTCGACGAGCACCACGAGCAGCGGCTGAGCCGGGGCACGGCCCGCCGTTACGGCCTGGCCTGGGCGGGGTGCCACGGCCCGCCGCGCTATGGGTCTACGGCGAGGACGCCGACCTCGGCCTGGCCGGTTACGCCCGCTTCGAATGGGCGGCCATCGACGTGTGGTACGAGGAAGACGAGCAAGTCTTCGTCCATCCCCGCGAACCCTACACCAGGGTGGACGCCCTGCGCTCCACCCGCCACGTCCGGGTCGAACTAGATGGCACGGTTGTAGCCGAGTCCGCTTCGCCGGTCCTGGTGTTCGAGACCGGTCTACCCACCCGCTACTACCTCAACCGCAGCGAGGTCGACTTCACCCACCTCGCAGCCACCGACACCGTCACGGCCTGCCCGTACAAAAGGACCACCAGCGGCTATTGGACCGCCGAGGTCGGCGGCCACAGCTACCCCGACATCGCGTCGACCTACGACTTCCCGACCCGCCAGCTCCTCCCCATCGCCGGTCTGGTCGCCTTCTACAACGAAAAGGTCGATCTCGTCGTCGACGGCCGCCGGCTCGGACGGCCCTCACACACTTCTCCTGAGCGCCCGACCCCATCACCCGGCCCACCGGGCAAGCCGCGGAACACCCTCGGTAAGACCGTCGCCGGCCGCGACGCCAACACACCATGACGACAACGTCGACCATCAGTGACCGTGTGACGCAGATGCACGCCGCCCGGGCAGCCGAACCACCCAACGAGGTTATGGCGGTCTTCGGCCGTGAGCAGGCTACGCTGGCGGCCGCCGAGGGCCCAAAGGTGTTGCACTGTTGGGGACCAAGGTGGTGGACGCTGTGCTCGTGGACGTCGATGGGGAGGAAACCACGCTCCAGGCTCTGCTCGGCGATCAGCTTTTGGTGGTGGTGTTCTACCGAGGCGTCTGGTGCCCGTACTGCAACATCGCCCTGTCGACCTACCAATCCGAACTGCACCCCGACCTGGAAGCCAGGGGGGTCCCGCCTCGTCGCCGTCAGCCCGCAAACCCCCGACGGGTCGCTGTCGATGCAGCAGAAGAACGAGTTGGCCTTCACCGTGGTGTCCGATCCAGGCAACCGCATCGCCGGCCAGCTCGGCATCCTCATCGGGCCCTCCGAAGGAGGCCCGGGCCGCCCAGCTCCAACTCGGCCTGGACCTGACGAAAGTGAAGTCCGACGGGACCGTGACGCTCCCTATGCCCACCGTGGCTGTCCTCGACGCCGATCGCACGCTGCGGTGGATCGACGTCCACCCCGACTACAGCAGCCGCACCGAACCCGGGCAGGTCCTCGGCGCCCTCGACCAACTCGGCCGCTGACCGCCCGCCACCCCGAGCGAAAGGCCCAGACATGTCAGTCCAATTTGCGATTCTCGC